>NZ_JBIAKK010000001.1:0-1141954 GCF_042872425.1 Streptomyces sp. NPDC005262 | reverse complement strand
ATCCGGTCGGCGAGGCGCTGGACCGCCGCCTTGCCGTTCTGCGCGTCCTCGACGAGCTTCGCCATCCGTGCCAGCTGGGTGTCGGCGCCGATCCGTGTCGCCTCGACGACGAGCCGGCCGCCCGCGTTGAGCGTGGCACCGGTGACGGCGTCACCGACCCCGACCTCGACCGGGACGGACTCGCCGGTGAGCATCGACGCGTCCACCGCCGAGGCGCCCTCGACGACGGTGCCGTCGGTGGCGATCTTCTCGCCGGGACGGACCAGGAACCGGTTCCCGACCTGCAGGTCAGCCGTCGGCACGGTCACCTCGCGACCGTCCCTCAGCACGGTGACCTCTTTGGCACCCAGCTCCAGGAGCGCCTTGAGCGCCGCGCCGGCCTTCCGCTTGGAGCGGGCCTCGAACCAGCGGCCGGCCAGGATGAACGCGGTGACTCCGGCCGCGGCCTCCAGATAGATGTTCCCGGCGCCGTCGCTGCGGCCGATGGTCAGCTCGAAGGGGTGCGTCATGCCCGGCATCCCGGCCGTGCCGAAGAACAGCGCCCATACGGACCAGAGGAACGCGGCCGACGTGCCGACGGAGATCAGTGTGTCCATCGTCGCCGCGCCGTGCCGGGCGTTGGTCCAGGCGGCGCGGTGGAACGGCCAGGCGGCGTAGGTGATGACCGGGAAGGTCAGGGTCAGTGAGAGCCACTGCCAGTACGTGAACTGCAGTGCCGGGATCATCGCCATCGCGATCACCGGGACGGCGAGCACGACGGCGGTGAGCAGCCGCTGCCGCAGCGGGCGGAGCGCGCCGGCCTCGTCCTCGGCGGCGGGTGCGGACTCCTCGGTTCGCACCGGAGGCGCGGGCTCCTG
Source organism: Streptomyces sp. NPDC005262 (assembly GCF_042872425.1). Taxonomy (NCBI): domain Bacteria; kingdom Bacillati; phylum Actinomycetota; class Actinomycetes; order Kitasatosporales; family Streptomycetaceae; genus Streptomyces; species Streptomyces sp. NPDC005262. The sequence goes on along the minus strand of NZ_JBIAKK010000001.1, from coordinate 1,141,097 downwards.
CGCCGTGTAGCCGGTCCTCTCGACGGTGGCGATCAGGTCCTGTACGGACAGGTCCTCGCCCCGGTAGCTGACCTTGGCCTTCTCGGTGGCGTAGTTGACGGTGGCGGTGACGCCGTCCATCCGGTTGAGCTTCTTCTCGATGCGGGCCGCGCACGAGGCGCAGGTCATGCCGCCGATGGAGAGCTCGACCTCTGCGGTGGTGCCGGTGCCGGTTGCGGCGGTGTGCGCGGGCACGGTGTCCTCCTGGCATATATACCCCTAGGGGGTATCTGATACTGATGCATGTATACCCCCCTCCCCTATCAAGCGCAAGGGTGGATCCGGTATCGAGCGGCGGACTCGGGTGTGTCCGGCCGCCGGGTACCGCTCTGACCTCGCGTATCTTCACGTCCGCAGGGAAGCTGCGCCTTCAGCCGACCGACCCGTAGGCTGGCCATTGGACTAGACCTATAGCTGTTTACTGGAGGAATGGGGCCCATGAGCAACCGTGCAGTCCTGGAGGTGATCGCTCTCGACGCGGAGGACGCGGTCGCTGCCCAGGCGGGTGGTGCAGACCGGCTCGAGCTGGTCACCGACATGGCGGCGGACGGACTGACCCCGTCCTGCGCGACCTTCGCGAAGATCCGTGCCGCGGTCGACATTCCGCTGCGGGTGATGCTCAGGGTGGCGGACGGCTTCGCGGCCGGTGACATCGACGTACTCGTACGGAAGGCGCGCGAGCTGCGGGCCGAGGGCGCCGAGGAATTCGTCCTCGGCTTCCTGGACGCGCAGGGACACGCGGACCTCGTCGCCGTCGAACGGCTCGTCGCCGAGCTGGACGGCTGCAGTTGGACGTTTCACCGCGCGATCGACCGCGCCGCCGACCGGGACGCCCTGCGCAAGCAGCTGGCGGACCTGCCCGGCCTCGACACGTATCTCACGGCCGGATCGGCGCTCGGCGTCGACGACGGCATCCCGACGCTGCTCGGCGAGGCGGAGCGGAAGGGCGAGCCCGGGTACGAGCCGCAGATCCTGGTGGGGGGCGGGCTGCGGCTCGAACACCTGCCGGACCTGCTGGCCGCCGGCATCGACGCGGTGCACATCGGGGGCGCGGCGCGACCCGAGGGATGGGACGCGCCGGTGGACGTGGCAGCGGTACGGGAGTGGCGGGCGCGGCTCGACGGACGGGTCGGCTCGCCGGAGTGACCGGTTCCGTCCTCGGTCGCCGGAAGGGCGGGACAGCCGAGCCCGTCCGGCGACCGGGGCTGGGCGACTACCGGCCCCCGGTGCCCCCGAGCGCCTCCGGCAGCCCAGCCGCGTGCACCACCGTCAATCCCGACACCGCACGGGTCAGCGCCACATACAACCGGCGCAGGCCCGTGCGTTCGTCCGGTTCGCCGTCGACCACGGCCGCCGGCTCGTCCAGCACCACATAGTCGTACTCCAGGCCTTTCGCCAGCGACGCCGGGACCAGCGTCAGCCGGGACTCGGCCGTCGTCTCCTCACCGGGGGACAGATACGCGTGCCCCGCCGCCGTCAGCGCCTCCGCCAGCGCCGGGATCCGGGCGTCCGCCGCGATCAGGCCGATCGACCCCTCCTGCGTCAGCGACTCCTCGCACGCCGCGAGCACCGCCGCGTCCAGAGCGGCCGGGCCGGCCACCTCCCGTACCGCCAGTGAACCCGGTGACTCACGCACCGACTCCACCTCCGCGAGGCCCGGCGAGATCACCGGCAGCAGCCGTGACGCGTACGCGATGACCTCCCTCGGCACACGGAAGCCCGCCGTCAGCTCCTCCACCACCGCGTCCCCCTTGCCCAGGTGGTGCAGCGCCTGCGCCCAGCTCTCGGTCGACCACGGCGTCGTCCCCTGCGCCAGGTCGCCGAGCACGGTCGCCGAACCGGTCGTGCAGCGGCGGCCCACCGCCCGGTACTGCATGGGGGAGAGGTCCTGCGCCTCGTCGAGGACGACATGGCCCAGCGAGTGCGTACGCGCCACCAGATCGCTCGCCTCGTCGATCAGCACCGCGTCCGCCGCCGACCACTTCGCCGACTTCACGCTCCGGGCCGGCTTCGTCCACAGGATCGTCTTCTGCTCGTCCTCGGTCAGCAGCCCGTCCGCGTGCGCGGCCAGGAACTCCGGGTCGGAGAGCAGCCGCAGCACCAGCTTCGCCGGGTCGACGGCCGGCCAGATCGCCTTCACGGCCGCCTTGACCGCGGGAGTACGGGCCACCGCGTTCTGCACCCGGTCGTCGGGGGCCTCGCCGGCCTCCTCCATCCGCACCAGGACGGCGTGCGCGATGCGCTGCGGAAGAGCCTCGTGCGCCGCGCCGTACCGCATGTCGCGGGCCAGCAACTCGGTGACCATCTCCTCCAGTTCGTACGCGGGCACCCGCCAGCGGCGCGAACCGCGCACCACCATCACCGGCTCCGTCGGCAGCGTCACATGCGAACGGATCGCCCGCCGGAGCACCTCCGCCATCCGGGCATCACCCTTGACGACGGCCGCCTCCGCCGCGTCCGTACCCCGCACCTCGACATGCGCCGCCACCAGATCGTCGACGGTCGCCTGTTTCACCTCCAGCTCACCGAGGGCCGGGAGCACCTGCTCGATGTAGTGGAGGAACGACCGGTTCGGCCCGATGACCAGCGTGCCGGTGCGGGCGAGCCGCTCGCGGTGCGCGTACAGCAGATACGCGACCCGGTGCAGGCCGACGGCGGTCTTGCCGGTTCCGGGCCCTCCCTGCACGCAGACCGTCCCGCCGAGCCCGCTGCGGACGATCTCGTCCTGCTCGGGCTGGATCGTCGCCACGATGTCGCGCATCGGACCGACGCGCGGCCGCTCGATCTCCGCCTGGAGCAGTTTGCTGGTCTGCGCGGCCTCGGTGGGGTCGCTGAGGTGCTCGTCCTCGTACGCGGTCAGCTCGCCGCCGGTGTACCCGAAGCGGCGGCGCTGTCCGACGTCCTGCGGGTCCTTCTTCGAGGCCCGGTAGAACGGCTGCGAGACGGGCGCACGCCAGTCGATGACCATGGGGTCGCCGTCGGCGTCATGGACATGGCGCCGCCCGATGTAGAACTGCTCGCCCTCCGCGCCCTCGGCCTGTTCGGCGCCGACCGGGTGCAGATAGTCGAGGCGGCCGAAGAAGAGCGGGGTGTGGGCGAGGTCGGCGAGCGACTTGATGCGTTCGCTGATCTGGGCCTGCAGGACGGCGGCGTTGACCCAGTTCGCGGTGACATCGCGGATATCGAGGGCCTGGGCGTCCTCCCGCATGGCGCGCAACGCGGCCCGGGACGCCGCGAGATGGGCGCGCTCGCGAGCCAGCGGATCGGTGGTGGTGTCGCTTTCGTGTTCGTGCGCGGACACGGTGTTGCCTCCGGCTTTTCAACGCAGGACGGCGGACCGCAGCTCGCTCCCGGTTACCGTCAGGGGCGATGCGGTCCGCTCGAGGATCGATCACGGGGTGCGCACGCAGGTGCACGTACGACTGTCGGCCGGTTTCCGTCCGGTCGGCGGCGCTCCCCCGGCTGCCGGCGACGAGCCGGTACCACGGTGCGGGAGGCAGGCAGACCGGCGATTGTATCGACCGCGATCGGCGGGGTCGAACGAATTGAGCTGTCCGGCCCACCCCCGGTCCCCCGCCCCACCCCGTAGGGGACGGCATGCGACCGGAGGCCTATGCGAAGACCACAGTGATTCCGTCCGTGGGCCGATGCCCATCCGGGACGGGCGCAGCACCATGGATCACATGAGCACCGCCAGCCTGAACCCACACGGAACCGGTCCCGCGCACGGCGCGACGGCCGCCACCGGTCACCCGCCCACCCACCACGTCGGCGACGCCGTGCGCGCCGTGAAGGTCTTCGCACGCGCCGCGTTCGGCGTGGCCGTCCTCGGCGAGTACGCGGAGGAGGCGGGCGTCCTCCGCCGCGACCACCGAGAACAGCACGACCACGCCGTACGCCGCGACCAGTGAGTACGGCGAGGCCACCGGGCCCGCGCGCGCCGGTATGAGCATCCGGCGCGGGGGCGAGCCCCGGCCCGCGCCGGGACCCGCTCGACGCACTTGCTCAGTTGTCCGTCAGCAGCTCGTCCGCGTCCACGATCCGGTACGCGTACCCCTGCTCCGCCAGGAAACGCTGGCGGTGTGCCGCGAAGTCCTGGTCGATCGTGTCGCGCGCGACCACCGAGTAGAACCGGGCCTCGTGCCCGTCCGCCTTCGGCCGCAGCACCCGGCCGAGCCGCTGTGCCTCCTCCTGCCGTGAGCCGAACGTGCCCGACACCTGGATGGCGACGGTCGCCTCGGGCAGGTCGATCGAGAAGTTCGCGACCTTCGACACGACGAGGACGCTGAGTTCGCCCTGGCGGAACGCGTCGAAGAGCTTCTCCCGCTGGGCGTTGCTCGTCTCGCCCTTGATCACCGGTGCGTCCAGATGCTCGCCCAGCTCGTCGAGCTGGTCGATGTACTGCCCGATGACGAGGGTCTGCTCGCCCCGGTGCTTGCGCACCAGTGCCTCCGTCACCTTCCGCTTCGTCGCCGTCGTCGCGCAGAACCGGTACTTCTCCTCGGTCTCCGCGGTCGCGTAGGCCAGCCGCTCCGAATCCGTCAGATTGACCCGGACCTCCACACAGTCGGCAGGCGCGATGTACCCCTGCGCCTCGATCTCCTTCCACGGAGCGTCGAACCGCTTGGGGCCGATCAGCGAGAAGACGTCCGACTCGCGGCCGTCCTCCCGGACGAGCGTCGCGGTGAGGCCGAGCCGCCGGCGGGCCTGCAGGTCGGCGGTGAACTTGAAGACGGGTGCGGGCAGCAGATGCACCTCGTCGTAGATCACCAGGCCCCAGTCGCGGGAGTCGAACAGCTCCAGATGCGGATAGATGCCCTTACGGCGGGTCGTCAGCACCTGGTACGTGGCGATGGTGACCGGCCGGATCTCCTTGCGCGTACCGCTGTACTCGCCGATCTCGTCCTCGGTCAGCGACGTCCGCTTCACCAACTCGTGCTTCCACTGCCGGGCCGAGACGGTATTCGTCACCAGGATCAGCGTGGTCGCCTTGGCCTCCGCCATCGCACCGGCCCCGACCAGTGTCTTGCCCGCACCGCAGGGAAGTACGACGACACCGGAGCCGCCGTGCCAGAACCCTTCGACGGCCTGCTTCTGGTACGGCCGCAGAGCCCAGCCGTCCTCGGCCAGCTCGATCGGGTGCGCCTCGCCGTCGACGTACCCGGCGAGGTCCTCGGCCGGCCAGCCCAGCTTCAGCAGTGTCTGCTTGATCTGTCCGCGCTCGGACGGGTGCACCGCCACGGTGTCCGGGTCGATCCGGGCCCCGACCAGCGGCTGGACCTTCTTCGACCGGAGGATCTCCTCCAGCACGGGCCGGTCGGTGGAGGTCAGCACCAGCCCGTGGACCGGATGCTTGGAGAGCGTGAGGCGGCCGTACCGGGCCATCGTCTCGGCGATGTCGACGAGCAGCGCGTGCGGTACCGGATAGCGCGAGTACTGCACGAGCGCGTCGACGACCTGCTCGGCGTCGTGCCCGGCGGCGCGTGCGTTCCACAGTCCGAGGGGGGTCAGCCGGTAGGTGTGGATGTGCTCGGGCGCCCGCTCCAGTTCCGCGAACGGCGCGATCGCGCGACGGCAGGCATCGGCCTGGTCGTGGTCGACTTCCAGGAGCAGCGTCTTGTCGCTTTGGACGATGAGGGGTCCGGTCACGCGTCTCGGCCCTTTCTACGGGGTGCGGCCGCCCGTGCGGCCAAACGTCCAGTGTGCCGCATGCGGGGTAGGTGGCGCGTAGGTGACGGTGCGCGGGATGTCCGGCCACTCGCTCGCCGTCCTGTAGGGATGTGTCCCGGCACGCCGTTGCCGCCGGGCTGCGGAACGCACGCCGGCGGTGGGAACGCACGCCGGCGGTGGGAACGCACGCCGGCGGTGCCTCCCGATGGGCCGGAAGTTCAGTCGGTGGCGCCGTCGGCAAGTTCGGCGACGCCGGTGATCCGGTGCAGCGGGTAGGTGCGGACCTCGTCCGCCGTGTGGTCGTACGCCGTCACGAAGCCGCCCTCCACCCGGACCGGGGCGATGACCCGCTGGCTGGCGGCGCCGTCCGCGTTGACGTACCCGATCCACACCGCGGCACCCGTCATGGCCGCCGCCTGGACCGTGGCGAGGGTCTCCGCGGACGTCGTGCGGGGCAGTGAGCCGGCCGTGGCGGCGGCGGTCCCGTCCGTCTCCTTGTGGACGACCGTCGCGGCCGTGTCCCCGGCGCGGATCGCCCGCACCGCCGCGCCCAGCAGAGTTCCGTCGGGGACCGGCGGGCCCTCGGGGACGGGGGCGGGCGGTGTACGGGGCGGGGTGCGGCGGGTGCCCGCGCGGGTGATCAGGACGTCGCCCTCGGCGGACTCGGCGGCCGGGGCGTAGCCCATCTCGCGCAGCCCTTCGAGCAGGGACGCCGGGTCGATCTGGGCGGCCAGGGCCGTCGGCGCGAGGCGGCGCAGGCGCAGGGTGGCCGAGCGTCTGTCGGCGAGGATCTCGTTGAGCACGGCCTCGTCGTCGCAGCGTACGTACGCGGACGCGGCGCCGATCCGCAGATGGCCGTGGCGGCGGGCGACGTCGTCGATGAGGTAGCTGAGGGGCTGCGGGACCGGCGTACGGCTGTGCGCGGCGAGGAACGCGTGCAGATCGGCCGCGGACTGTCCGGCGTCCAGTGCGCGGCGTACGGAGCCCGGCGTGAACCGGTAGACCGTCGCACCACCCTTCGACTCGATGTCCGCGAGGACGGACAGCGTGTCGGCGAGGGGGCGTTCCAGCGGGCCGGGCGCGACGGCCGTCAGGTCGGCCTGGAGCAGCACGTGGTCGAGGGGTTCCGGGATGAGCGGGGCGAGCAGCGCGGCGGCCTTCGCGGGCCCGGAGTCGAGCAGGGCGCGGGACTGGGAGGAGAGCGCGCCGCGGCCGGTGATGCCGAGGAGTTCGGACTCGTTCAGCGTCCACAGGGCGATCCGGGACCGCAGGTCGGTGGTGTTCCCGGCGGAGGTGGAGGCGCCGCGCAGCGGCCGCTCCCAGCGGAGCCGGGCGAGCAGCGACTCCGGGTCCGGGGCGGTGCCGGGGTCCAGCGAGGCGAGCAGGGCCAGGATGCGGTGGCGTACCTCGGGAGCGGCCGAGCGGTCGAGATCCGGGCCGAGCGCGGACAGGGCCCGGCCCTTGGCGTCCTGACCGCCGACCAGGCCGGCGGTGCGGGTGGCGGTGAGCCACGTGGTGGCGAGGTGCACCCAGCGGTCCTGGACGGGGAGTTCGGTCCAGTCGTCGTACGCGGGCGTCGGCGCGTACCGCTCGTCGGCCTCGCCGTCGGAGGCCAGCAGTCCGGCCGCGTAAGCGAGTTCGAGCCAGAACGTGGCGATCGGCTCCGAGACGTCGAGGACGGCCGCGGTGCGCTTCAGTTCGCGGACGCTGAGGCCGCCGGCGCGCAGTATCGGTGGCCCGCCGCCGTTCCAGCTCGTCAGGAGTTCCTCGACGGTGGACACCGCCAGGAATGCCTGGCCCGCCGCCGCACTGTCCACAGCCTGGGGATCCCGCGTCGCGGCCGCCACGACGGCGGGCGGCAGCGGCTCCGGAACGCGGTGGGCGCGCCCGGCCCGCAGATGCAGGGCGGCCTCGCGCGGCAGGACGACCGTGCGCGTCGACACGGGCAGCAGCAGCCCGCGGTCCCGCAGCCACTTCACGGGCGGCGTCGGGTTCGGGGTCACCTCCCCGTACGGCGGGCCCCACACCAGCCGGTCCAGCACCGACAGGGCCTCGACGGGCGCGGTGTCGAGCAGCTCGCCCATCCTGGCGCGGTCGGTGAAGAGCGCGGACAGGGAGGCCACCGCGGAGACCGGGTCATGGGTGGCGGGCAGCCCGGCCGCCGCCAGGATCTCCTGGAGCCGGCCCGGCGACATGCCGGCCGTGGCCTCGGCGACGGTCGGCCCAAGCCCGGTGGGGGAGGGGTGCTGCGGGGACGGGGCGAGGAGTTCGCGCGCGGTACGCACCAGCCGCAGCCGGTCGTCCTCGCCCCAGACGAGGGCCTGTTCGCGCAGGGTCGCGAGGGCGCCGGGTGCCGCGCTCCGGATCGCCGTACCCACGTCGTCGCGGGCCGTGCCGTCGTCCTGGCCGTCGCCGGTGAGCAGGGCGAGCAGGGTCTCGTACGGGGTCGGATCGGGCGCGACGGCCAGCGCCTCCGCGGTCTGCAGGGCGAACCGGTCGAGGTGCTCCAGCGCGCGTACGACGGAGGCCCGGGTGCCGGCCCTCGTCGCCAGCTGGGTGATGTCGTTCGGCACCGGAGACAGAAGATCGGGGCGGGCGCGGAGCAGCCCGGCCAACGACTCGTCGTCCCGGGAGCGCAGAGCTTCGGCGAGCGTCCGCGGTGGTGTGGTCATCCCCATCCGTCCCACGGTAGTCGCTCCGGACAGGCCCGAGGGCGCTACCGTCGGTGCAGGCCGGTCAGAGGGGAACCATCGCGTGGGGATCGAGAGCGACCAGCTCGTCTACGACTATCTGAGCCGGGTCGGGGATCTGGCCCAGCAGCAGCAGCTGTCCTCGGGCACCCGGATGCGGCTCGTGGCGGCACTGCGCACCGAGATCGACCGGCAGCGCGGAAGCCAGGCCACGGACACACCGGCGGCGGTGCGCCGCATCATCGGGCGGCTCGGCACACCGGACGAACTGGTCGCCGCGGCGGCCCGGTCGGCCGACGGAACGGTGACGTTGCCGGGGGCGGCGGAGGCTCCGGATGCGGGTGATCCGCAGTCGCGGGGGATCCCCCGGCCGCGCAGAGGGACGCTCCGGAAAGAGAGTTCGCGCAAGGGCGCGTCGGAGGGGGCGGCGGGGGCCTCCCGGGCCCCGGAGATCTCGGGGACCTCGGGGGCTTCGGGCGGTGATGTGCCGGCCCAGCGGGTGCCGTCGCCGCCGCACATGGCGGGGACGGACGAACTGGGCGCGTCCGGGAGCGAACCCGACTGGTGGCGCATCGAGTCGGGGCCGTTCGGGGACGGCGTGGAGGTGCCGGGGTTCGTCGGCGGGGTGGAGATCGCCGAGCTGTTGAGGCCGCCGCGGCCGCCGGTGGAGGGGACCGCGGAGGGGGCCGCCGGTGCCGACGCGGAAGAGGGCGGTGACGGTGCCGGGGCCGGCTCCGACGGTGCTGATCCCGGTGAGGCGGACGACACGCCGCGCGGTCGGTGGCGGCCCCGGTCGCGTCGGCGTGCACCCCGCGAGAACAACGGGTTCCGGTTCTCCCACCCGTTGTTGCTGCTCGCCGCCGCGCTGCTGGTCACCGGTGCGGTGACCGGGTACTGGGTGGCCCTGGCGGGCGGCTGGCTGCTCGCGTACGGCTCACGCACGCTCTCGCGTACGGAGGCGAAACTGGCCGCGATGTGGCTGCCCGGGGCGGTCGCGGCGGGTGGCCTGGTCTGGCTGTGGGGGCGGTTGGACGGGCGTTGGGGCGAGCCGATCCCGGAGGACGGGATGGGCGAGGCGCTGAGCGGGGTGTGGCCGGTGGTGGTGCGGGGGGCGGCGGTGGCGTCGGCGCTGTTCCTGGTGTGGCGGGCGCGGAGGCGGGTGGAGTAGGCGGGGGTGTTCGTGCCGGTGTCCGGCTGCCGGTTTCGTCCGGGCGGGTTCGGGTCCACGGGGTGGGCGATTCCGTCCTCGAGCGCCGGACGGGCGCGCGCCGGTCCCTGCGGGGACACCCCTGCACGGCCCCACCCGGGCATCACTCGCGCCCGCGGCCCGGTGTGGGGCTCAGGAGGACGGGGTCCAGGGGGCGCCCGGGACCACCAGGGGTGAACCCGTCACCGGGTCCGGGACGATCACTGCCTCCAGGCCGAACACCTCGCGTACGAGCTCCGCGGTGACGATGTCCGCCGGGTGGCCCTCGGCGACGATCCGGCCCGCCTTCATCGCGACCAGGTGGTCCGAGTACCGCGCGGCCTGGTTGAGGTCGTGGAGGACGGTGACGACCGTCCGGCCGCGGCTGCCGTCGGCCGCCGGCGCGGCGAGCTGGCGCACCAGGTCGAGGACCTCCACCTGGTGCGAGATGTCGAGGTAGGTCGTCGGTTCGTCGAGCAGCAGCAGATCCGTCTCCTGGGCCAGCGCCATCGCGATCCAGACCCGCTGCCGCTGCCCACCGGACAGTTCGTCCACCGGCCGGTCGCCGAGCGCCGTGATGTCCGTACGGTCCATGGCGTCGGTGACGGCCCGCTCGTCCTCCTCCGACCACTGCTGCCACCAGTGCTGGTGCGGCTGACGGCCGCGGGCGACGAGGTCGGAGACGGTGATCGCCTCTGGCGCGACCGGGGTCTGCGGCAGCAGTCCTATCGACTGGGCGATCTTCTTGGTGGGGATCCGGGACAGCTCGGTGCCGTCGAGGAGTACGGCCCCGCCGCGCGGCTTGAGCAGCCGGCCGAGCGCGCGCAGGGTGGTCGACTTGCCGCATGCGTTCGGGCCGACGATGACCGTGACCCGGCCGTCGGGAACGGTGAGGTCCAACTCGTGCACGACCGTGCGGTCCTCGTAGGCGAGGGTCAGCCGGTGCGCGGCGAGACGGCCGGTCGTCGCCTCGGCGACGGCATCGGCATCGGTCGTACGGGTCGGGCTCATGCCTTGCCTCCATTACGGCCACCGTGACCGCGGATGATCAGCCAGATCAGATACGGGGCGCCGACCGCCGCCGTCAGCACACCCACCGGCAGTTCGGTGGGCGAGAAGAGTTTGCGCGCCAGCAGATCACCGAAGACGACGATCACCGCGCCGAGCAGCGCCGAGCACAGCAGCGGGATCTGGGCGGTACGTGTCATGCGGCGGGCGATCTGCGGGGCGAGCAGCGCCACGAAGTCGACCGGCCCGGCGGTCCCCGTCGCCACGGACGCCAGGATCACCCCGAGCGCGACGAGCCCCAGGCGTACCCGGCCCAGCCGCACCCCCAGCGCGGTCGCGGTGTCGTCGTCCATCGACACGGTGCGCTGCGCGCGGGCCGCCCACAGGACGGCCGGCAGCAGCGCGAGCAGCGTCCAGCCGATCGGCGCCACCTCGTTCCAGCCGCGGCCGTTCAGCGAGCCCGTCATCCAGATCTGCGCCTGCTGGGCGACCAGATAGTCGCCCTTGGTCAGGAACAGTGTGGTGACGGACCGCAGCGCGATGGCGAAGCCGATGCCGATGAGGACGAACCGGGTGGCGTGCAGCCCGCCGCGCCATGCGAAGACGTACACGAGCGCCGCCGCCGCGACCCCGCCGATGACCGACAGATACGGCAGCACGGTGTACGAGGTGACGCCGAACGTCATCGCGCCGACCGTGAGCGCGCCCGCACCCTGGCTGATGCCGATGATGTCGGGGCTGGCCAGCGGATTGCGGGCCACCGTCTGGATCAGCGACCCGGCGATCCCGAAAGCCACGCCGACGAGCAGGCCGACGACCATGCGCGGCAGCCGCAGCGTCCCGACGACCAGTTCGTACGGCGACGGCTGCCCGAGGATCACCTTCACGACCTCGGCCGGCGCGACGAAGCTTTCGCCGACGCAGAGGTACGCGACACAGACGACCGCCAGCAGCACGACGAGGACCGCCGCGGCGACGGCCGCACGCCGGTGCAGCAGGAACCGCCCGCGCGCCCCGATCCTCACGACGCTGTACCCGGCGGGCCGGACCGGGGTCCGGGTGAGGGTGCCGCTCATGCCGGGACCGCCTTCCGACGTACCAGTGCGACCAGGAACGGCACTCCGATCAGCGCCGTCATCACGCCCGCCGGGACCTCGCTCGGCGGGAAGACGATCCGGCCGATGACGTCCGAGACCAGCAGCATCACGGGGCCGATCAGCGCCGCCATCGGCAGTACCCACCGGTGGTCGCTGCCGACGATCGCGCGGGCGATGTGCGGGACTGCCAGCCCGATGAACGCGATCGGTCCGGCCGCGGCCACCCCGACCCCGGTCAGCACCGTGGCCCCGACACCGCCGACGATCCGTACCGTCGCGACCTTCTGCCCCAGCCCCTTCGCCACGTCCTCGCCCAGCGCCAGCGCATCGAGGCCTCGCGCCACGGACAGCACGAGCACCGTGCCGGCCAGCAGGAACGGCCAGATCTGCTGCGCCACCTCGGCTTCCCGTCCGGAGATCGAACCGACCTGCCAGAAGCGGAACTCGTCGAGTGCGGACGCCTTCGTCGTCAGCACCGCCATCGTCACGGACACCAGCAGCGCATTGATCGCGGCGCCGCCCAGCGCGAGCTTCACGGGCGTCGCCCCGCCGCGCCCGCGCGACGCGATCGCGTACACGGCGACGGACGCGACGGCCGCCCCGGCGAACGCGAACCAGACGTATCCGGTCAGCGTGTGGATCCCCGCGTACGCGATGGCCAGCACCACGCCGACCGAGGCGCCCTGGCTGATGCCGAGGATGCCGGGGTCGGCGATGGGGTTACGGGTGATGCCCTGGAGCACCGTGCCCGCGAGGGCCAGTGCCGCACCGACCATCAGCCCGATCAGGGTGCGTGGCACCCGCAGTTGGCGAATCACCTCGGCGGCGTCGGAGTGCCCGCCGTGCAGCAGGGCGTCGAGCACCGCGGAAGGCGCGATGGTGCGCGCGCCCACGGCGAGGCTGAGCAGGACGGCCACGAGCAGCGCCAGGACGGCCGTCGCCGTCGCGAGAGCGCGTCTGTGACGGCGAGGTGCGGCGGCTGGCATCGGACCCAATCGGCAAACTGGACGACCTGGCTCTGTGCAGCCACGCAGGGCCGGCACAGCCAGGTAAGGCTTGGCTTAGTCTAGGCCGGGTGCGATGGGGCCCGGAGGGCGAGGGGCAGATCCGTGACCTCGGCACAATGGAGGGCATGGCTTCGCACCCCCTGACGGTCGGCTTCGACCTCGATATGACGCTCATCGACTCCCGGCCCGGCATCAAGGCCGCCTACCAGGCGCTTTCCGCCGAGACGGGGAGGTCTATCGATATCGATCTGGTGGTCAGCAGGCTCGGTCCGCCCCTGGAGGACGAACTGGCGAACTGGTTCCCGGCGGACGTCGTGGCCGCCACGGCCGACCGTTACCGGGAGATCTATCCCACACACGCCATCACCCCGACCCCGGCGCTGCCCGGCGCCCGGGAGTCCATCGCCGCGATCCGCGAGCGGGGCGGCCGGACGATCGTCGTCACGGCGAAGCACGAGCCGAACGCCAGGCTCCACCTGGCGCACCTCGGGATCGAGGCCGACGAGATCATCGGCGGCCTGTGGGCGGAGGGAAAGGCGCGGGCGCTGCGCGAGCACGGCGCGCAGGTGTACGTCGGCGACCACACCGGGGACGTACGCGGCGCCCGCACGGCGGAGGCGCTGTCGGTGGCGGTCACGACGGGCCCGTGCGACGCGGACGAACTGCGAGCGGCGGGCGCGGATGTGATCCTGCAGAACCTGACGGAGTTCCCGGCCTGGCTGGACGCCTACCGGGCCGCGTAGGGCTGTCCGGCGGAACAACGCCACCCTCCGCCCCCGGTCTTCGCTCTACCGCGTGGCGTCCCGCTTCGGAGACCCGGCCCACGCCGACCGCACCACGCCGGCCGCCGCGATCAGGAATCCCACCCCCATCAACATGCACACCGCGTACGCGATGGACGGGAACGGGTCGGTCCCGAGGAACAGCGGGGCCACTGTGACCAGAGTGGCCAGCGCCCCGATGAAGAAGACGATCGCGCCGACCCGGACGAGCCGGTCGCCTGCACCAGAAGGAGGAGTACTCACCCCGCAAGGGTAGTTCCCACCCCGGAAGAACCCCTCTTCACCCGTAGTGCGCCGTTTCTGGACACAGTCCGGATGACCAGGCTTGACGAGGGGTACTGCACCTGTGGAGGCTTCTGCCAGCAGGGGAGCACGACCATGGTCCGGCCTGACCTGCTGAGGCTTGGTTCCGGCATACAGGTTGAGATGGGGTGCGTGCTTTGCCGACTGGCAAGGTCAAATGGTTCAACAGCGAGAAGGGCTTCGGCTTCCTTTCCCGCGACGACGGTGGCGACGTGTTCGTGCACTCGTCGGTGCTCCCTGACGGAGTGGACGCCCTCAAGCCCGGTCAGCGCGTCGAATTCGGCGTCGTCGCAGGTCAGCGCGGTGATCAGGCGCTGTCGGTGGCGATTCTGGACCCGACGCCGTCCGTCGCGGCCGCCCAGCGACGCAAGCCGGACGAACTGGCATCGATCGTGCAGGATCTGACGACGCTGCTGGAGAACATCACGCCGATGCTGGAGCGGGGCCGCTACCCGGACAAGGCGGCCGGCAAGCAGATCGGCGGCCTGCTGCGCGCGGTCGCCGACCAGCTCGACGTATAGCGGACCGGCGACAGGCCGCGCAGCCTGTCGCCGACCGGCCGGCGCCGGTCACTCAGACGAACGACAGCGCGTCCGGGCCGAGGGGCGGCACCAGCCCCTCGGCCGCCGCGCGGGTCAGCAGCCCGCGGACCGCCGCGTAGCCGTTCTCGCCGAGGTCCGCGGTGAACTCGTTGACGTACAGCCCGATGTGCTGGTCGGCCACGGCCGGGTCCATCTCCTGGGCGTGCTCCAGCACGTACGGCCGCGACGCCTCCGGGTCGTCCCAGGCCATCCGTACGGACGTGCGCACCGACTCGGCCAGCGCCTTCAGCTTCTCGGCGCCCAGCGACCGCTTGGCGATGATCGCGCCGAGCGGGATCGGCAAGCCGGTCGTCAACTCCCAATGCTCGCCCATGTCGGCGAGGCTGTGCAGGCCGTAGTTCCGGTACGTGAACCTCGCCTCGTGGATGACGAGACCGGCGTCCACCTTCCCGTCCCGCACGGCGGGCATGATCTCGTCGAACGGCATGACGACGATCTCGCCGACGTCACCCGGGACGACATCCGCCGCCCAGAGCCGGAACAGCAGATAGGCGGTCGAGCGCTCGCTCGGCACGGCGACGGTCTTCCCCGCCAGATCCGTACCCGGCTCCTTCGTCAGGACGAGCGGCCCGCAGCCGCGTCCCAGCGCCCCGCCGCAGGGCAGCAGCGCGTACTCCTCCAGGACCCAGGGCAGCACCGCGTACGACACCTTCAGCACGTCCAGTTCGCCGCGCTCGGCCATGCCGTTGGTGAGGTCGATGTCGGCGAACGTGACATCGAGGGCGGGCGCGCCGGGGACCCGGCCGTGCGCCCAGGCGTCGAAGACGAACGTGTCGTTCGGGCACGGCGAGAAGGCGATGCGCAGGGCGTCGCCGGTGGTGTCAGCGGTGTCGGTCATGGGGAGTGGTCCAGCCTTCCAGTACGGGGGTGAGCTTCCCGAATGCCTCGGTGAGCGCGGCCAGCGCGTCGCCGATGCGCCAGGCGTTCCGGTCGCGCGGGCCGACGGCGTTCGAGACGGCCCGGATCTCCAGCACGGGTACGCGCAGACGCTCGGCGGCCTCGGCGACCCCGAACCCCTCCATGGCCTCGGCGACGGCGTGCGGGTGGGCGGTGCGCAGAGCGGTGGCGCGTCCGGCGCTGCCGGTCACGGTGGAGACGGTGAGGACCTCGCCCGTCAGCGCGCCGGTGGCCGCGGCCACGCCCCGTACCAGGTCGGGCGGCGGCACGAACCGTTCCCGTCCGAAGCCCAGGGCGGTGACGGGCACGAAGCCGTCGGGGGTCTCGGCGCCCAGATCGGCGGCGACGATCCCGCTCGCCACGACGAGGGAGCCGAGGGGGGCGCCGGGCGCGAACCCGCCGCCGATCCCGGCAGAGACGACCAGGCCGTACGGTCCCGCCCCGGAGCCCGGACCGGCCTCCGCCCCGGCCCCCGAGGCCAGGGCGAAGGCGGCCGCGGCGGCCGCGGAAGCCGGACCCGCGCCGCCCGCGACCACATCGAAGGCGCCGGCGCGGTGCAGCTCGGCGCCGGGCACATCGAGGATCTGCGGTCTGTCCGTGAACGCACGCGTGACCGCGTCCCGTTCCACCGGGACAGCGGTCACGACAAGCACACGCACGGGGAGGGCCCTCCCAGGTCAGGAGGGGATCAGTCGGTCTTCTTGAGCTCGAAGTGCCAGATGCCGGTGAGCTTCTTGCCGTTGGTCTCCACGATGCTGATCTGCGTCTTGTTCGTGGTCTCGCCGGTCTGGCTGGAGAAGAAGGCGCTGCCCGGGACGGACCGGTAGGTCCTCTTGTACGGCTCCTGCTCGGCCTGCTGGCCGTTGATGAAGAGCGTCCAGCCGTTGTCCGCGACCTCGGGGTCGACGCCGAAGCGGACCTTGTCGTCCATCGCGACCTTGACGGACTTCTCCGCCTTCTTGTTCAAGCAGGCCTGGATCTGCGAGTCCTTGAGGGCGTCGCCATCGTTGTAGCAGGACGCCTCGGTGGACACCGAGGTGTCGCCGACCGTCACGGTGGCGAGCGGCGTCGGCTTGTCGCAGGCGGACAGGACAAGGAGTCCCGCGGACACGGCACCAAGAGCGACGCCGATACGACGGCCCTTACCGGAGAAGAACGCAACGGTCATGGGCCGAAGGTTATCGGTCGCTCCGGCTCACGCCACGCGGGGGTGCGGCGAGCCGCGCCGCGCGGCGCTCAGCAGACCCCGTACGGAGGCTGCCGCGCCGAGGGCGAGGATCCCCGCGGCGACAGACATCCCCAGTACGCCGTTGAGGGGGAGGGAGATGCCGATGCCGCCGCCGACCACCCAGGACATCTGCAGCACTGTCTCGGACCGGGCGAACGCGGAGGTCCGTACCTCTTCCGGCACGTCACGCTGGATCGTGGCGTCCAGCGACAGCTTGGACAGGGCCTGGGTGAAGCCCGCCACCGCACTGAGCGCGGCGACCATCAGGGTGGAGAAGAAGACCGCGGCGAGGACGGCGACGCCGAGGGCCAGCCCCAGCACCGACGCGATGATCACCTCCGGGCCACGGGCCCGGAGCCAGGACCCCATGGCCGTACCGAGGGCGTTGCCGACACCGGCCGCGACACCGACGATGCCGAGCGAGACGGCGGCGCTCTGCCCGGCCAGCGGCTGCTCACGCAGCAGGAACGCCAGGAAGAAGATCAGGAAACCGGAGAGGGCGCGGTGCGCGGCGTTCGCCTGGAGCCCGTGCAGGACCGACGGCCCGACGGTCCGCAGCCCCGGCCGCTTCTCCTTCGGCCCGGACCTCGTGGTGGTTTTCTTGCCGTTGGCCCGTTTTCCGTTGGTCTTGGACGGCTTGGCCGGGACGGACGGCTGGTGCCCGTGGTGCTCGACCAGCTGGGCCCGGCGCTCACCCTTCGCCGAGTCGACCTTGTGTGGCAGTGTGAAGGCGAGCACCGTGCCGCCGACGAAGATCACGCACGCGCCGAACAGCGGCCAGCCGGGCCCGACGGTCTGCAGCCCGGCGCCGATCGGCGCCGCCACACCCGTGGCCAGAAGCCCGGCCAGGGTGACCCGGGAGTTCGCCTTCACCAGGGAGAAACCGGGGGGCAGCAGGCGCGGCACGACCGCGCTGCGCACGACCCCGTACGCCTTCGAGGAGACCAGGACACCCAGCGCCGCCGGATACAGCTCCAGATCGCCCGTGGCGACCGCGCTCGACATGGTGATCGCCAGCAGCGCCCGGGCCAGCATGGCGCCCGCCATCGCGGCGCGGCGGCCGTGCGGCAGGCGGTCCAGGAGCGGGCCGATGACGGGGGCGAGGAGCGTGAAGGGTGCCATCGTGATGGCGAGATAGAGGGCGACGCGCCCGCGGGCCTCGTCCGTCGGCACCGAGAAGAACACCGTCGAGGCGAGCGCGACGGTGATCATCACGTCGCCCGCGCCGTTCACGGCATGCAGTTCGATCAGTTTGCCGAGCCCGGATTCGCCGGCGCCGTGGGCGTGGGTCGCCTTGCGGATGCCCTTCGCCGTGCCGGTGAACGGCACGTGCAGGGCATGACCGATCGTCCGGGCCGTCCTGCGGAGCGGGCCGGACCCGTCGTGCGACCTGGCGGAAGCCACCCCGTCATAGTGCCCCAGTCACACCGGTAACGAACCGAGAACGTTGCGAGGCACGATGAGCGCCGCCCTGTCGGGTCAGTGAGGACCGCGGCCACCGGTTCGTCGCGGCTGCCCGGCCCGTTCTGACACGGACACGGCAGTGGATACGGCCTTGTTTGGGACGCGCAGGTGGGCGGGGAGCGGCAGAGAGGGTAGCGTGCGTAGCGCGCCACCGGCGGTTGTTCTTGGCCGCGCGCCTCTCGGCGATCCCGCAGAATGGATAGCAGAAGGCGCGCCCGAGGCAGGCACAACGGGTGTGGACGTCGACGCGGCCCCCAGGTCCGCTCCGCCCGCAACCGTTATGGCCGTAATCGATGGATCTGCTGGCGCGCTCGTGAGACGGCGTATGGAGAGAAGCGAGACCTGTGAGTGCTGCTACGACGCGAAGCCGTACTGCCCGTACCCCTGCCCCCGACCGCCTGTGCGCCGAGGCGGTAGACCTCGCGCGCTCGGCGGCCGAGGAAGCCGCCGCGCCAGGAGTGGTCGGTGAGCATGTGGCGCTGGTCTCCGAAGGGGACCGGGTCGTCACGCACTACTTCGAGTGCAAAGAACCCGGCTACCGGGGCTGGCGCTGGGCGGTGACGGTCGCCAGGGCCTCCCGCGCCAAGAACGTCACGCTCGACGAGGCGGTACTGCTGCCCGGGACGGACGCGCTGCTCGCGCCCGAGTGGGTCCCGTGGAGCGAGCGGCTGCGTCCCGGCGACATGGGACCCGGCGACCTGCTGCCCACCGAGGCGGAGGATCTCCGTCTGGAGCCCGGGTACACCGGTGAGGACGAGCCGCCGCCGAACTCGGTGGTCTCCGAGATGTCGGAGGAACTGGCCGATCTCGTCGACGCGGAGGACGCGGAGCTGACGACGCGCCCGGAGGCGACGGACCGCGGCTCGATCGCGGCGGTCGCCGAAGAGCTCGGGATGCGGCGGGCGCGGGTGCTGTCCCGGTACGGGCTGCACGCGGCGGCCGACCGGTGGGACGAGGCGTTCGGCGCGAAGACGCCGATGGCGCAGGCGGCACCGGCGTCCTGCGCCACGTGTGCCTTCCTGGTGCCCGTCGCGGGATCGCTGCGGCAGGCGTTCGGGGTGTGCGCGAACGAGTTCAGCCCGGCGGACGGGCGGGTCGTCTCGCTGTCGTACGGGTGCGGTGGGCACTCGGAGGCCGCGGTGATGCCGAAGCCGCCGAAGCCGGCGCCGCACGCACTGGACACGATGCAGGTGGACGAGTATCTCCTGCGCCCGGCGAGGGACGGCGGGTCGGTTCCGGCGGAGCCGGATGCGCCGTCGGAGGACCTCGGCCACTCCTGACGCTCCTGGCCGCCGGGGAATCCGGGCCTGTGGTGCCCGGGGGCCGTCTGCGGCACCCGGCCACCGAATCCGGTTCCACGACGCCCGCGATGTGCCTTGTGGTGCCAGGGGGGCCGTCTGCGGCACCCGGCCACCGGGTGACCGCTTTGTCCGGTGACCGCTTCCTCCTCGACCTCCCCCATGACCTCAAGGGCATGGGGCACCCGTTCGACGGGCTCGGCCCGAGCCTGTCCGGCGTCTGAGGACAAAACGTGGCGCACGGGCTCGGCGCACCGGCTTTCCGCTCGCGGTACCTTCGGGCGCACACTGGCGGCACGGGTGCACCCGCACTCCCCGCCGCACACGGATAACGCGTCACCGGACAGAGCGGAGTCAGAGCGTGAGCATGAATGCGACCGAGGGGGCCGATCCGTTCGGGACGGCACGGCTGCGGCGCGGGGTGCTCGATGCCTGGGGCGCCGGTCCCGCCCGGTTCCGGGAGGACGCCAACGCCGAGGAGGACCTCGCGCTCGGCGGCTACCGTGACCGCCTCGTCGTCGAGCTGGCCCAGAACGCCGCCGACGCCGCCGCCCGCGCCGGCGTCCCCGGCCGTCTCCGTCTCACCCTGCACCCCGGCGACGCCGGGACCGCCGTCCTCGCCGCCGCCAACACCGGCGCCCCCCTCGACGCCACCGGTGTCGAGTCGCTCAGCACACTCCGTGCCTCCGCCAAGCGTGAGGGCCACGAGTCCGCCGTGGGCAGGTTCGGTGTCGGTTTCGCCGCCGTGCTCGCGGTCAGTGACGAGCCCGCCGTCGTCGGCCGGCACGGTGGGGTCCGCTGGTCCCTCGCCGAGGCCCGTGGCCTCGCCCGGCAGGCAGCCGTCGGCAGCCCCGGCCTCGGTGACGAACTCCGCCGCCGCGACGGTCATGTACCGCTGCTCCGGCTCCCGCTGCCCGCCGAGGGCACCGCGCCGGACGGGTACGACACGGTCGTCGTCCTGCCGCTGCGCGACGGCGTCGCCGAGGATCTCGTCGGCCGGCTGCTCGCCGCCGTCGACGACGCGCTGCTCCTGACGCTGCCCGGCCTCGACGAGATCGTCATCGACACCCCTGACGGGGTACGGACGTTGCACCGCTCCCAGCACGGCCCGTACACGCACGTCGACGACTCCGTGCACGGCAGGAACCGCTGGCGCACGGTCGCGCACCACGGCCCGATCGAGCCGGCCCTGCTCGCCGACCGCCCCCTCGAGGAACGGCTGCGCCCGCACTGGTCGGTGACCTGGGCGGTGCCCGTGGACCTGGACGGGGCGCCGGTCTACCCCCGTACCGCTCCCGTCGTCCACGCCCCGACCCCCACCGACGAACCCCTGGGTGTGCCCGCCCTGCTCATCGCGTCGCTGCCGCTCGACACCACCCGCCGCCACCCCGCTCCCGGCCCGCTCACCGACTTCCTGGTGCAGCGCGCGGCCGACGCCTACGCCGAACTGCTCGGGGACTGGCAGCCGGTGAGTGTCGGAACGATCGACCTGGTGCCCGGCCCGCTCGGCAGCGGCGAACTGGACGGTGCGCTGCGCGGCGCGATCCTGGAACGGCTGCCGCGCGTCGCGTTCCTGGAGCCCGCCGCCCCGCGTGACACCGCCGCCGAACCGGACCGCTGGGACGCCTGGGACGCGGAGCCGGAGAGCGCCCACGAGGCCACCACCGCGCTGCGTCCCATCGAGGCCGAAGTGCTGGAGGGGGTCGGCGCCGAGACCGTCCGGGTGCTCGCCGAGGTGCTGCCGTGCCTGCTGCCCGCGGGACTCGAGCGCCGCAGCGAACTGCGCACGCTCGGGGTGGCCAGGGTGCCGCTGACCGAGGCCATCGACCGCCTCGCCGGTCTGGAGCGCGATCCCGCCTGGTGGCGGCGGCTGTACGACAGCCTGTCCGGCATCGACCCGGACCGGCTCTCCGGACTGCCGGTGCCGCTGGCCGGGACGGTGGACCATGCGGTGGAGGGGCCGGACGGCATCGCGACCCCACGCACCACGATCGGTCCCCGTCAGGTCCTGCTGCCGCTGCCCGAAGCGGTCACCGGCCCCGTCCTCGGCCGGCTGGCCCGGCTCGGCCTGAAGGTCGCGCATCCGGACGCCGCCCATCCGCTCCTGGAGAAGCTGGGCGCCCTGCCGGCCACCCCGCGCGCCGTGCTGACGACCCCGCAGGTGCGCGCCGCCGTCGCCGGTTCGCTGGACGCGGGCGAGGTGTGGGACGAGGACGCGCTGGACGCCGAAGAGCTCGCGGAGACCGTGCTCACGCTGGTCCGGGACGCGGACCTGTCGCCCGGCGACGAACCCTGGCTCGGCGCACTCGCGCTCCCGGACGAGGAGGGCGAGCCCGCTCCGGCCGGTGAACTCGTGCTGCCGGGAAGCCCGTTCGCACAGATCATGCGTGACGGCGAACTCGCCCTCTGCGACGAGGAACTGACCGCGCGCTGGGGCGAACAGCCGCTGACCGCCTGCGGGGTGCTGGCCACCTTCGCGCTCGTCCGCGCCACCGACGTCGTCCTCGACCCGGACGAACTCGAGCCGCGCGAAGGTGACTTCGCCGAGCCCGACGACGCGGGGCTGCTGGACGCCGTCGACGTGTGGTGCGAGGACATCCTCGACCAGCTGCCGGACACCCCGGTGCCGCCGGTCGCCACCGAACTCGTCGCCGTCCGCGACCTCGACCTCGTCGACGACGACGCCTGGCCGCAGGCGCTCGCCCTGCTCTCCCGCCCGCCGCTGCGCGACGCACTGACGCAGCCGGTGCGGGTGCTGCTCCCGGACGGCACCACCCGGTCCGTGCGCCCGTACACCGCCTGGTGGCTGCGCGACCACCCGGTGCTCGACGGCCGCCGCCCGGCGGGTCTGCGGGCCGCGGGCGGCGACCCGCGGCTGTCCGGACTGTACGACTCCGCGGACGCGACCGGCTTCGACGACGTCCAGGTGCTGCGCGCGCTCGGCGTACGGACGTCCGTCGCGGCGCTCCTCGACGAGCCGGGCGGTGCCGCCGAACTCCTCGGCCGGCTCGCGGACGGCAGCCGCCCGGTCGGCTCCGTGCAACTCCACGAGCTGTACACGGCCCTGGCGGACCTCGACCCCGAACACGTCACGCTGCCCGACGAACTGCGGGCCGTGGTCGACGGCGAGGTGCAGGTCGTCGACGCGGCGGACGCGGTGATCGCGGACGCCCCCGATCTGCTGCCCCTGACGGACAGCCTTCCGCTGCTGCCGGTGGCCCCGGCACGCGCCGCCGAACTGGCCGAGCTGTTCCAGGTGCGGCGGCTCGGCGAGACCGTCGAGGCGCAGGTGACGACGGAGGGCGAGGAGCACCAGGTGCCGGAGCCGGTACGGATCCTGCTCGGCGCCGGGACCCCGGACACGTACATCGAACACGGCGAACTCCGCGCGGGCGGCGTCGAACTGGACTGGCGCCGCACCCCGGACGGGGTCGTCCACGCGTCGACGCTCGAGGGTGTCGCGGCGGGCCTGGCGTGGGCGGCGGGGCAGTGGCCGCGCCGCTTCGAGGTCGCGGCGCTGCTGGAGGACCCGTCGCGTACGGAGGAACTGGCCCGGGACCGCTGGTTCGACTGACGGCGCAGGCCCAATTGCCAGGGCCCGGTCACGCGTGCGTAAAGAATCTCCCTGGCCGCGCAACCGTTCACCCGCCCCGATGATCTCGCTCCGTGAAGCCACCAGGCTTCACAGACGATCTTGGGCCCCACGGACGGACGACCTCCGCGGGCCCCCTTCTCCACATGGGGAATGAACATGCGTATACGTGCCACTGTGGCCGCCGTGACCGGCGCCCTGGCTCTCTCCGCCCTCGTCGTACCGTCGGCGGCCCAGGCCGCCGACGCGCACCACTCGGTCCTCGCCGACGTCCTGCGTGCCGCGCACACCACGTCCGGCTCGAAGACCGGCGCGCGCTCCGTCGCCGCCGCCGAAACCGCCGGGGCCCCGCTCGACCTCACCTTCTCCAAGGTCACGGTGAACGGCGGCAAGCCGATCGTCGTCGGCACCACCAACACGGTGACCGTGCCGACCACGTTCACCGTGACGCACGCCGCCGACGTGGACATCTTCGGTGACGACTTCGAGCTGGGTGTCGACCTCTACCGCGGTTCGTTCGACGCGCCGACCAACGACCTGTTCGGCGACGTGGCCCCCACCTGCAAGACCGTCTCCTCGACGGTCGCCACCTGCAAGGGGCAGATCGACGTCTGGCCGCAGGACGACTTCATCGGCAACGCGGACGCCACGACGTGGAAGGCCGTGGGCTGGGCCTTCGACTTCAACGGGCAGGACCCGTCCGACCCCGCCTTCGACCCCTCCCAGATCGACTCCGCGGTGCAGGACGGCCTGGGCACCACCAAGCTGCAGCGCTTCTCGAAGCTGACGGTCAACGCCGCCCCGGAGCCCGTCAAGAAGGGCAGGACCATCACGGTCACCGGGAAGCTGACGCGCGCCAACTGGGACGACTTCGCCTACCACGGCTACACCGTCCAGCCGGTGAAGCTCCAGTTCCGTAAGAAGACCAGCACCGCCTACACCACGGTGAAGACGATCAAGTCGAGCAGCACCGGCGCCCTGAAGACCACCGTCACGGCCTCGGTCGACGGCTACTGGCGCTACAGCTTCGCCGGCACGTCCACCACCCCGGCCGTCACCACCACGGGCGACTACGTCGACGTGCAGTAGTCACGGCAGCAGTTCCACCAACAAGTTCCACCAACGTTCCACCCGGGCAGCGGGATCTCCGAGCGAGGTCCCGCTACCCGGCGGACCCACCGACTCATCGGGTCCCGCCGAGGCCGGAGCCATCGGAGCCACCGCCGGCGGGGCCCATACTCCTGATCTCACCTGGGGACACTCATGCGCATTCGTGCCACTGTCGCCGCCGTATCGGGCGCCCTGGCTCTCTCCGCCCTCGCCGTGCCGGCCGCGCATGCGGCAACGGCTCCCGTCCTCTCCAAGGTCACCGTCAACGGCGGCAAGGACATCGTTCTGGGGACGACGGTGCCGAAGACGGTCACCGTCTCCGTCACCGCCTCGCACGCCTCGGGCATAGCCACCGGCTGGGCGATCCTCTGGCACGGGACGAGCCTGGAGAAGGGCATGGACGGCGCGTTGGTGCCGACGCAGGAAGCCACCTGCAAGAACGCGAGCGCCACCACCGCCACCTGCTCGCTCACCCTCACGGTCGACCCGAGGGCCGACCTGACCAGCAACGCACTGGCCGGTTCCTGGCACGTCCTCGCGGGCGCCGAGGCCAAGGACGGCTCCAGCACGTCGTACGACTCCTTCGCCACGACCCGTGTGCAGCGGCTGTCGAAGCTGACGGTCAACGCCGCCCCGGAGCCCGTCAAGAAGGGCAGGACCATCACGGTCACCGGCAAGCTGACGCGCGCCAACTGGGAGACGCACGCCTACGCCGGCTACACCGTCCAGCCGGTGAAGCTGCAGTTCCGTAAGAAGACCGGCACCGCCTGCACCACGGTGAAGACGATCAGGTCGAGCAGCACCGGCGCCCTGAAGACGACGGTGAAGGCCTCGGTCGACGGCTACTGGCGCTACAGCTTCGCCGGCACGTCCACCACCCCGGCCGTCACCACCACCGGCGACTACGTCGACGTGCGTTGACAGCTATACGGGGAAGCGGCGACTGACCAGGCGCCAGGAGAACTCCAGGGCGGTCGCCGCCACCACCGCGATCCCCACCGCTGCCCACGGCATGACCGTGCCCACCAGCTTCAGGGCGAAGAAGCCCTGCAGCCAGGGCACCACCAGCACGACCAGGAACGCCGCCCCCATCGCCGCGACCAGGAGGATCCGCCACCAGGTGTAGGGGCGGGCGATGATCGCGAGGACCCACATCGAGACCAGGAACAGCGTGAGCGTCGCCGCACTGGTCTCCGCGTCCAGCGCACCCGGCCCCGTGTAGTAGTGCCGGGCGATCAGATAGGTCACGAACGTGGCGATGCCCGCGATGACGCCGGACGGGACCGAATACCGCATGACTCTGCGGACGAAGTGCGGCCGGGCCCGTTCCTTGTTGGGCGCGAGGGCCAGGAAGAACGCCGGGATGCCGATCGTCAGCGTCGACAGCAGGGTCAGATGCCGGGGCAGGAACGGGTACTCGACCTGGAAGCAGACCACCAGGATCGCCAGCAGCACCGAATAGACGGTCTTCGTCAGGAACAGGGTGGCGACCCGGGTGATGTTGCCGATGACCCGGCGGCCCTCGGCGACCACCGACGGCAGGGTCGCGAAGCTGTTGTTGAGCAGCACGATCTGCGCCACCGCGCGCGTCGCCTCCGAGCCGGACCCCATCGAGACCCCGATGTCGGCGTCCTTGAGCGCCAGCACGTCGTTGACCCCGTCCCCCGTCATCGCGACCGTGTGGCCGCGGGACTGGAGCGCGGCGACCATCTCCCGCTTCTGCTGCGGGGTGACCCGGCCGAAGACCGCGTTCTCCTCGATGGCCGTGGCCATGTCGTCCGGGTCCGTGGGCAGCCGTCGCGCGTCGAGGGTGTGTTCGGCGCCGGGCAGGCCGAGCTTGCCCGCGACCGCGCCGACCGAGACGGCGTTGTCCCCGGAGATGACCTTCGTGGCGACCTGCTGGTCGGCGAAGTAGCGGAGTGTCTGCCCGGCGTCCGGCCGCAGCCGCTGCTCCAGGACGACCAGCGCGGCCGGTTCGGCTCCGGCGGCGCTCCGCGGCCCTTCCAGCTCCCCCTGCACGCGGGCCAGCAGCAGGACCCGCAGTCCCTGCCGGTTGAGCTGTTCGATCTCGCCGAGTGCCGGGTCGTGGTCCGGGAGCAGCACATCGGGTGCGCCGAGCAGCCAGCTCGACGCCTTGCCGCTGCCCTCGTCGAACGCGGCGCCGCTGTACTTGCGTGCCGAGGAGAACGGCAGCGCCTCCGTGCAGTGCCACGCCTCGCCGTTCGGGGACGGGTACGCGTCGATGATCGCCTGCAGGCTGGCATTGGGCCGCGGGTCGGACGCGCCGAGGTTGGCCAGCACCTGGCGGATGTACGGGTCGTCCGCACCGGCCAGCGCCCGCAACTCGGTGACGTCCATGCCGCCTTCGGTGAGCGTGCCGGTCTTGTCGAGGCAGACGATGTCGACCCGGGCGAGGCCCTCGATGGCGGGCAGCTCCTGCACCAGGCACTGCTTGCGGCCGAGCCGTACGACACCGATCGCGAAGGCGACCGAGGTGAGCAGCACCAGGCCTTCCGGGATCATCGGGACGATTCCGCCGACCGTCCGGGCGATGGAGTCCTTGAGGTCGGTCTTCTTGACGAAGAGCTGGCTGATGATCAGGCCGATCGCGGTCGGCACCATCATCCAGGTGACGTACTTGAGGATCGTGCTGATGCCGCTGCGCAGTTCGGACTGGACGAGGGTGAAGCGCGACGCCTCCTCGGCGAGCTGCGCGGCGTAGGCCTCGCGGCCGACCTTGGTGGCGGAGAACGCACCGCCGCCCGCGACGACGAAGCTGCCGGACATGACCGGATCGCCGGGCTGTTTCACCACAGGGTCGGCCTCACCGGTGAGCAGCGACTCGTCGATCTCCAGGTTGTCGGCCTCGGCCACCGCGCCGTCCACGACGACCTTGTCGCCGGGGCCGAGTTCGACCAGATCGCCGAGGACGATCTCCGAGGTGGATATCTCGGCGGCGACCCCGTCGCGCCGGACCGTGGGTTTCGCCTCGCCGATGACGGCCAGGCCGTCGAGGGTCTTCTTGGCCCGCCACTCCTGGACGATGCCGATGCCGGTGTTGGCGATGATCACGTAACCGAAGAGGCTGTCCTGGAACGGCGCGACGAACAGCATGACCAGCCAGAGCACGCCGATGATCAGGTTGAACCGGGTGAAGACATTGGCGCGGACGATCTCGCCGACGGAGCGGGACGAGCGGACGGGTACGTCGTTGACCTCGCCCCGGGCGATCCGCTCGGCGACCTCGGCGGCGGTCAGTCCGGTGCTGCGTACGGCCGGGTCCGGCAGCTTCATCGGGTGGACCGGGTCGAGTTCGGAACCGGCGTCGATGGGGGCCGGCCGGGGCCGGCGGGGTTTCTGCTTCCCGGAGGAGTCGACTGCCCGCTGCGTCATGGTTCCGACGGTACGGGTGGAACGTCCGATTCACCCGCCGGGGATCCGAAGATCGGACCGCAGGAGGAGTGGGCGCGGTCCGGGGCTTCGGGGAAGTCGGGGTCGCGTCCCTGACTTCCCCGATGGTCGACGCGCCGGCCGGTGTCCCGGTTTCCGCCGGTGGTTCGCGATGGCGGCTTGCGCCGGTGGCGTCAGTGGCTGCCGTCGGCCGCGTCGGGCGTTCCGGCCTTGGCGGCGGCCGCCCGCTTGAGCGCCGCGTCGCGCCCCCGCACGTACCAGATGCCGATCAGTCCGAGCCCGGCACCGGCCAGACACGTCCACACCCACCAGGTGTGCCCGTGCTCGTCGAACCAGCCGTAGAACGGGAGCTGGACGAGGAAGAGGACGAACCAGAGGATCGTTCCGCCGGTGATGGTGGCGACGACGGGCCCCTCCAGGGGCTCGGGTGCCTCGTGTGTCGGTGTCCACTTCGCCATGGGGTCAGTGTATGCGGCCCTATGTAAAGCCTGTCGGGCCAGTCGGCCCAAGGGTCTACGCGCGGAGATAGCGATCTTCGCCTTATGTATTCATACTGAATCTGCTTGCGGCTGTCTCGAATTATTCGTGTAAAAGTCCAAAGCTGACCACTCTTCTCCCCCTCTACGCACGACTGAGGTCATACATGTCCCCCTCGGCCACCGCTTCGGTCGACTCCAGGCAGCCCATAGCTCCACAGCCGCACGGCGGTCTGGACCGTTTCTTCAAGATCTCCGAGCGGGGGTCGTCGGTCGCGCGTGAGATCCGTGGCGGATTCGCCACGTTCTTCGC
The DNA here is from genome assembly GCF_042872425.1 of Streptomyces sp. NPDC005262. Taxonomy (NCBI): domain Bacteria; kingdom Bacillati; phylum Actinomycetota; class Actinomycetes; order Kitasatosporales; family Streptomycetaceae; genus Streptomyces; species Streptomyces sp. NPDC005262. The sequence goes on along the minus strand of NZ_JBIAKK010000001.1, from coordinate 1,112,924 downwards.
GATGGCGTACATCATCGTGCTGAACCCGATCATTCTCGGCAGCGCGAAGGACATGTACGGGCATCAGCTCAATGGCGGCCAGCTGGTCACCGCCACCGTGCTGACCGCCGCGTTCTCCACCCTGCTGATGGGCGTCATCGGCAATGTGCCGATCGCTCTGGCCGCCGGTCTCGGCGTCAACACCGTCGTCGCCCTGCAGCTCGCCCCCCGGATGAGCTGGCCGGACGCGATGGGCATGGTCGTCCTCGCAGGCATCGTCGTCATGCTGCTCGTCGCGACCGGGCTGCGCGAACGCGTGATGAACGCCGTACCGAAGTCGCTCCGCAAGGGCATCGCGATCGGTATCGGTCTCTTCATCCTGCTGATCGGTCTGGTCGACTCGGGCTTCGTCTCCCGTATCCCGGACGTCGCGCACACCACCGTGCCGCTCCAGCTCGGCACTGACGGCCACCTCAACGGCTGGCCCGTTCTGGTCTTCATCCTCGGCGCGCTGCTCACCCTCGCACTGATCGTCCGCAAGGTGCCGGGCGCGATCCTGATCTCGATCGTCGCCATGACGGTCGTCGCGATGGTCATCGACGCGATCGCCGACCTGCCGGGCGAGGCCTGGGGCCTGACCGTTCCGCAATGGCCGGGCAACCCGGTGGCCACCCCCGACTTCGGACTGATCGGCAAGGTCAGCCTGTTCGGCGGCTTCGACAAGGTCGGTGCGCTGACCGGCATCCTGTTCGTCTTCACCGTGCTGCTGTCCTGCTTCTTCGACGCGATGGGCACCATCCTCGGTGTCGGTGACGAGGCCAAGCTGACGGACAAGGACGGCAACTTCCCCGGCATCAACAAGGTGCTGTTCGTGGACGGCATCGCGGTCGCCGCGGGCGGTGCGAGCTCCTCCTCCGCCAGTACCTGCTTCGTGGAGTCCACGGCGGGTGTCGGAGAGGGGGCCCGCACCGGCTTCGCGAGCGTGGTGACGGGTCTGCTGTTCACGGTGGCGCTGTTCCTGACGCCGCTGGCGACCATGGTTCCGTCGCAGGCGGCCACGCCGGCGCTGCTGGCGGTCGGCTTCCTGATCATCGCGGGGTCGGTGCGGGACATCGACTGGAGCGACTACACGCTCGCCGTCCCGGCCTTCCTGGCCATGGTGATGATGCCGTTCACGTACTCGATCACCAACGGCATCGGCATCGGCTTCATCGCCTTCTCCGTGCTGCGGGTGGCGGCCGGTCGCTGGCGCGAGGTGCCGGTGGCCATGTACGTGGTGTCGGCGGTCTTCGTCTTCTACTACGCGATGCCGGCTCTCGGCCTGACGTCGTAACCCTTCACGCGTCGCCCTCTGCGGGGCGGACGACCGGGCGAATCAGTTCACCCGGTCGTCCGCCCCGTAGAACTTTTCCGTCTCCTCGACGGCGGCTTTGAAGCGCTCGTCGAAATCGCTGCGGATGAGCGTCCTGACGACATAGTCCTGGACGCTCATTCCGCGTCTGGCGGCATGCTGCCGGAGCCGGTCGAGCAGCTCACCGTCTATCCGCAGGCTGAGCACTGTCGATCCCATGGCAAGCAGGGATACGGCCTTTGAGGTCGTTTCGCGTCACTTTCCGGATCTCACTCACTCATTTGGGTGATCGATAGCCCGCGCGTGTACCAGTCGAGTGGTATTTAGAGTAGGTAATGAGTTACGCTAACAAACATGCCTGACCTGATCCACGACGGCGAGAGTGCCGCCGCCGTGAGCTCCCTACGCTCCGCCGTGATGCTGCTGGGCCGACGCCTCAAGCACCAGCGCGTCGACGAGTCGCTGAGCCCCACCGAGATGTCGGTGCTCGGCACACTCGCCCGCTGCGGTTCCGCCACCCCCGGTGAGCTGGCCCGCAAGGAGCATGTGCAGCCCCCGTCGATGACCCGCATCGTCGCGCTGCTCGAAGCCAAGGGGCTGGTCAGACTGGAACCGCACCCCGATGACCGTCGCCAGAAGATGGTCAGCCAGACCGAGCAGGCCGAAGCCATGCTCGAGGAGAGCCGCTCCAAGCGGAACGCCTGGCTGGCCACCCTCGCCGAAGGCCTGGACGAGGACGAGTGGGAGACGCTGCGCAAGGCGGCACCAGTGCTGGAGAAGCTCGCCCACCTGTAGCGGTACGGGGGGGTACGCCGGGCCTGGGTCCGCGTGCTGCCCGTACGGCCGCATCCCGTCAGTCAGCGCACGCAGTCCACGCCCGAGGAGGCGAACCCTTTTGAGTACGGGATCCGGAGCAGACTCCGCCCCCGCACCGACGTCCACCCACGAGAGCAAGCCCGGCGGGACCTTCTCGTCGCTGAAGATCCGCAACTACCGCCTGTTCGCCACAGGCGCGGTGATCTCCAACACCGGTACCTGGATGTCCCGCATCACGCAGGACTGGCTCGTTCTGAGCCTCACCGGGTCCGCCACCGCCGTCGGCATCACCACGGCCCTCCAGTTCCTTCCCATGCTGCTCTTCGGCCTGTACGGCGGCGTCATCGCCGACCGGCTCCCGAAGCGCAAGCTCCTCCTCGTCAGCCAGGCCGCGCTCGGCCTCTGCGGGCTCTCCCTGGCCGCCCTCACCCTCTCCGGTGTCGTCCAGGTGTGGCACGTCTACCTGATCGCCTTCCTGCTCGGCATGGTCACGGTCGTGGACAACCCGGCCCGCCAGTCCTTCGTCTCCGAGATGGTCGGCCCCGCCCAGCTGCGGAACGCGGTCAGTCTGAATTCGGCCAACTTCCAGTCGGCCCGGCTGATCGGTCCCGCCGTCGCGGGTGTCCTGATCACCACGGTCGGCAGCGGCTGGGCCTTCATGTTCAACGGCCTGTCCTTCGGTGCCCCGCTCATCGGCCTGCTGCTGATGCGCACGAGCGAACTGCACAAGGCGGTCGTCGTGCCGCGTGCCAAGGGGCAGCTCCGCGAGGGGCTGCGCTATGTCTCGGGGCGCCCCGAGCTGATCTGGCCGATCGTCCTGGTCGGCTTCGTCGGCACGTTCGGCTTCAACTTCCCGATCTGGCTCACCGCCTTCGCCGACGAGATCTTCCACGGCGGCGCGGGGATGTACTCGTTCTTCAACATCCTCATGGCGGCCGGTTCGCTGGCCGGCGCACTGCTGGCCGCCCGCCGGCGCTCCTCGCGGCTGCGGATGCTGGTGGCGGCGGGGACGGTGTTCGGTCTCCTGGAGATCATCGCGTCCATGTCGCCGTACGTCTGGCTCTTCGCGATCCTGCTGCTCCCGATCGGCATGATCGGCCTGACCACCAACATCAGCGCGAACACGAGCGTCCAGATGGCCGCCGACCCGGCCATGCGCGGCCGGGTGATGAGCCTGTACATGATGGTCTTCGCCGGTGGTACGCCGGTGGGCGCCCCGATCGTGGGCTGGATCAGCGACACGTACGGCGTCCGGACCGCCATGGCGGTCGGCGGCGCGTTCTCGATGTTCGCCGCACTCGGCGTCGGCTTCATGCTGGCCCGCGTCGGCGGGCTGCGCATCAAGGTCGACCTGCGGCCGGGCCACCGGCATGTGCGGTTCGTCCCCCGCGAGGAGCTGGCGACGGCGGCCTGAGGACCGCCCGTACGCGACGTGACAGGCCCCGGCCGGTGGATACGGCCGGGGCCGTCCCGTAGGCACTCGGGCCGTTTCCCGCGTACAACGCGATACGCACGGTGACCGGGGTGCGCGCCGGTACGGTGCGACACTCGGCCCATGAGCCGCATGAGACTCTTCGTCGCCGTCCTGCCGCCCGACTCCGCCGTCGCGGAGCTCCGCCGTGCCGTCGCCCCGCTGCACACCCTTCCGGGGGCCGGTGGCATGCGCTGGACCGGCACCGACGCGTGGCACTTCACGCTCGCCTTCCTGGGCGTGGTCGACGAAGAGCTGCTGCCCGATCTGCACGAGCGGCTGGGGCGCGCCGCCCGCCGAACCGAGCGGTTCCCGCTGCGCATCCACCGGGGCGGCCGGTTCGACGGCCATGTGCTGTGGGCCGGGGCCGCGGGCGGACTCGACACGCTGAGGCTCCTCGCCGAGCGCGCCGACGCGGCAGCCCGCCGCGCCGGTGTAGCGATGGACGAGCACCGCCGCTACACCCCGCACCTCACCCTCGCCCGCAGTCGCTCCGAGACGGACCTGCACCCCTACGTGGAGGCCTTGGACAGCTTCGAGGGCACACCGTGGGAGGTCGGCGAGGTCGCTCTCGTACGCAGCAATCTGCCGGTCGCCGGGGTGCCGGGGGAGCAGCCGCGGTACGAGGTGGTGGCCTCCTGGCCGCTGGGGCACTGAGCGGTGCGGTTACGCTCGACGGGTGGACCCGAAGACCAGAAACCGCATCATGGCCGTTGTGCTCGTACTGATGTTCGCCGTTGTCGCCGTGGCAGCCGCGGTCGGGGGCTGAGGCGCTGACACCGGCTCCCGTCAGCCGAGCCCCAGGGCCCGGGCGGTCTCCTTCACGAACGCCTCGGGGTTGTCCAGCATGATGTTGTGCTCGCACCCCGGGACCGGCACGACCCGCACCCCGCCCTCGACCAGGCCGTCCTCGTCGGGCAGTGGGCCGTCGCTCTCCGGCCGCAGGTACGTGCGCGGAATCTTCAGCTCCAGCAGCTGCTCGCGCATCGTGGGCGTCGTTCCGCGCGCGAGGTGCACGGCGCTGCGGTGCAGCGCTTCCGATCCCGAGAGCCGCATCGTCGACCACCAGTGGGGCCCCACCCGGTCGCGCACCTCGGCCATGCCCTGATCGAGGAACTCCTCCTCCGTGTACGCGGCGATGCCACTGCTGCCGGGCCGTTGCCGGTCGGGCGCGACCGGGTCGAGGTTGGCGTCGACCAGGACGAGCCGCGCCACCAGCTCCGGGTGGCGTGCCGCGAGCACGATGGCCACCGAACCGCCCATGCTGTGTGCGACGACGTCCGTGTCGTACGCACCGGCGGCCCTGAGCGCGACGGCGATCGCGTCGGCGTGCGCTTCGAGCGTGTAGTCGAAGTCCGTGGGCCGGTCACTGATGCCGAAGCCGAGCATGTCCATGAGCAGCGAACGGCTGCCGGCGAGGAGCGGATGGACGGCGCTCGCGGTGAAGTAAGGACCGGACGAGGCACCGAGCCCATGCAGATAGACGCGGGTCCGTCCGTCGCTGCCCGGGATCTCCACCCACCGGATGCGCGCACCGTCCGCAGTCACCTGTGCGTTCTTCATGTCTCCCGTTCCCCTCCGGTCATGAAACCATCGGCGAGACCATATATCGGTCCCGATGTATGAAGCGAGAGGGGAGGATGCTCGGGTGCTGGAACTGGCCATCCTGGGATTTCTGTACGAGCAGCCGCTGCACGGCTACGAGTTGAAGCGACGCGTCGCCCACCTCACCGGCCACGTCCGCCCGATCGCGGACGGCACGCTGTACCCGGCGATCAAGCGCCTGGAGCGCGCCGGGTGGCTCGGCCGCCGGACCGAGCCCGGCAGCAGGGCCGCACCCCGCCACACGCTGACCCTGACGGACGACGGGCGCGAGGAGCTGCGCCGCCGGCTGCGCGAGGCCGACGACGTCGACATCAGCGACGAGAACCGCTGGTTCACCGTCCTCGCCTTCCTCCGCCACCTGCAGGCCCCCGCCGAGCAGGCGGCCGTACTGCGGCGCAGGCTGACCTTCCTGCGGGAGCCGAGCAGTTTCTTCTACGACTACGGCTCCGGGGGTGAGCGCCCGCTCGGCCCGGAGGCCTTCGGCGACCCGTTCCGGCGAGGCGTTCTCACGATCGCCCGGGCGGCGAGCGAAGCGGAACTGAGCTGGCTGACAACGACCCTCGAGGATCTCGGAACCCGCTGAGACCGCCCGTTGAGCCCTTGCTTCGAGCGGACTCGAAGGCGTTGGCTTGGTGCCCATGAAGTACACGCAGCTCGGACGCACCGGACTTGAAGTCAGCCGACTCGTCCTCGGCACCATGAACTTCGGTCCGCAGACCAATGAGGCCGACAGCCACGCGATCATGGACGCCGCGCTGGACGCGGGCGTCAACCTTTTCGACACTGCCAATGTCTACGGCTGGGGTGAGAACAAGGGCCGCACGGAGGAGATCCTCGGCACCTGGTTCGCCAAGGGCGGTGAACGCCGCGACAAGGTCGTGCTCGCCACCAAGGTGTACGGGAACATGGCCGCGGAGGGCGATGCCTGGCCCAACCACCACAAGCTCTCCGCGCTCAACATCCGGCGCGCCGTCGACGCCAGCCTCAAGCGGCTGCAGACGGACCACATCGACCTGTACCAGTTCCACCACATCGACCGCACCACCCCGGTCGAGGAGATCTGGCAGGCCATCGACGTCCTGATCCAGCAGGGCAAGATCCTCTACGCGGGCTCGTCCAACTTCGCCGGCTGGAAGATCGCCCAGACCAACGAGACCGCGAAGCGCCTCGGCTCGTACGGTCTGGTCAGCGAGCAGTGCCTCTACAACCTCGCCGAACGCCGCGCCGAGATGGAGGTCATCCCGGCCGCGCAGGAGTACGGCCTCGGTGTCATCCCGTGGTCCCCGCTGCACGGCGGACTGCTCGGCGGAGTGATCCGCAAGGAGCGTGAGGGCGGCGCGGCCCGTTCGGCGTCCGGCCGTTCGGCGGACGCGCTCGCCAACACCGCGGTGCGCGCGCAGATCCAGGCGTACGAGGACCTGCTGGAGAAGCACGGCCTGGAGCCCGGCGAGGTGGGCCTGGCCTGGCTGCTGACCCGTCCGGGCGTGACGGGCCCGATCTCCGGTCCGCGTACGCGTGAGCAGCTGGACTCGGCGGTGCGCGCCGTGGACCTGGAGCTGTCGGACGAGGTGCTGGCCGCCCTGGACGAGATCTTCCCGGGCCCCGGCCCGTCGCCGGAGGCCTTCGCCTGGTGAGCAGGGGAACCTCTCTGTGAACACCTGAGCCCGGCTCTGCGGCACAAGCGCGCGGAGCCGGGCTCAGGTCATCGTGCGTGGAGGCTACTTGAGGTAGACCAGGCCGTCGGTGGTGATCGCCGGCCGTCCCGAGGTGGCGACGACGACGATCTTGACCGTGTGCTTGGCGCTCGTGGACCAGCTCTTCGTCCACAGCGCGTCGCGGTACTTGGTGGTGGACGACTTCAGGTCGACCGTGGCCACCTTCGTGCCGTCGACATAGACGTACGCCTGGCCGGACGTGCTGGCGCGCGAGACCACCCAGGCGGCCGACCTGCCGGTGAACGTCCAGGTCAGGCTCGCGTTCTTGGACGAGCTCGAGTACGACTTGCCGCCGAGATAGCTGGCCGACGACTTCGTCGTCCAGGTACCGGTCTTCGTGGCCGAGGTCTCCTGCAGGATGACCGGGGTGCCGGATACGGAGGCGGCCGCGGTGTTGCCCGCCAGGTCGTACGCGGTCATGGACCAGGCGGTCGCCACGCCGGACTTGGCGGTGTGCGAGGCGCTCGTGGTGGTCGGCCCGTAGGTCTTGGCGACCGGGGCGGTCAGCCGGACCTCCTTCAGGGAAGCGGCGTCGGTCGCCTTCCACTTCAGGGTGAGCGGGACGGCGGTGGTGTTCACGGTGCCGGTGCGCAGGGCGAGGTTCGGCTTGGTGGTGAACGTGGGAGCCGTCTGATCGGCGATCACGGTCGCGACCGCGGACGCGGCCGTCTTCCCCGACTGGTGCGTGGCGCGTACCTGGATCTTGTGGGTGCCGGCACCGAGCGCGGCCTTCGCCGAGGTGGCGGTGGCCCCGGTCGTGGCGACGCTCTTGCCGTCGACCAGCAGCTCGTACTTGGAGATCAGGGTGCTCGGTGTGGTCGCCGTCCAGCCCACGGTGATCGCGGACTTGGTGTAGTACGACGTCCCGGACAGCGTGGCACCGGTCACCGACTTGAGGGCCAGTCCGGTGACGGGGCCCGCGGCGAGGCTGCGGATCGCGGGCAGCTGCCCGTACAGCTTGGTGCCGGGGCACTCGGTGTTGAAGCCGTCGCGGTGGCCGGAGATCTGCTTGAAGGAGTACTGCGTACCGGCGGTGAAGGTCTTCCCGAAGCCGTTGGACCCGGTGGCGCCCGCGGTGAGCATGGTGCTGCCCGCCGGGTCGCCCTTGTACTGGCCGAGCTTCCACGCGGCGATCCGGGCCACCGAGGTGGTCACCGCGCTGGGGGCGGCCGCATCCGTGTAGGTGCCGAGGACGGAGATACCGGCCGACTCCCGGTTGAAGCCGTAGGTGTGTGCGCCGAGGACCGGCCGGTCCACGCCGCCCTTACGGCCCTCGAAGATCGTCCCGCACTTGTCGACCAGGAAGTTGTAGCCGATGTCCTTCCAGTGCTCGCTCTGGACGTGGTACGCGTACACGCTGCGCACGATCGCCGCGGAGTCGGCGCAGGAGTAGTCGTTGGTCCCTGCGGTGTGGTGGACGAAGACGGCCTTGACCGTGGCGTTGTACTCCGGCGCCTCCGGGCTGATCGACTCGTCGGCGCCCCAGCCCGCACGCGAGGTGATGGGCGGCTTGGGCACGGTCGACGGCGGTGCGGGCGGCAGCGAAGCGGACGGCGAGATGCTCGCGGTCGGCGAGGAGCTGTCGCTCGCCGTGGGCGACGGGCTGTCCGTTGCCGTCCCGGACGGTGTCACGGTCGGTGTCCCGGACGCCGGGGCGGTGTCGGACTCCGTGGCCGTGGGGGTCGGTTCCGAGGTGGCCGTCGGATCGGCCGAGGGGGATTCGGACGACGACGGGTCGGCCGGGATCTCGGTTTCGGCGACGAAGGCGGCCGGGGCCGCGTGCAGCGACGAGCCCTTGCCGGGGTCGACGGTGTCCAGCCGCAGCCCGGCGGGCAGCTTCGCGGAGACCTTGGCGCCCGCGGTGACGCGTACCTCGACGCCGTCGGACGGGCCGACCCACCGTGGTTCGGTGGACCCGCGGACACCGGAGCGGCCTGCCTCCGTACGGGCGTCGTTGTCGGTCTCCAGCGGCATCCAGGACGACCAGGTGCCCTTCGAGACCGACCTGGTCCGTACCTCGACCGCTCCCGTCACCTTCGCCGCCGGGTCGGTCCAGGTGACGCCGAGCATGCTGAACGGATCGGTGTCCCGCCGGCCGAGCGACGCGGAACTGCCGTCGGCGGACACCTCCAGCGCCGCCGCGCGCACCTCGGCCCGGACCGGACCTGCCTTGCTGTCGGCGCTGTCGTCGGATTTTCCGGTGATGCCCTGGAACACCAGGACGCCGGCCACCGCCGTGGTTGCAACAGCAGCCGTGGCCCAGAGTCTTCGCCGCGATCTCAAGTCGTATCCCTTGGGAGAGTGGTTGGACAGTCAGGTTCCGTCGGCTCGGGGGCACGTTGGGGGAACGCCACGGGAATTCCGACGAGAGGAGCACAAGATCCACCGCAGTGCGGCGGGCTGCACAGCATGCCATTACTCTTTCCGGCCGACCGGACCGCCCCCGTGTTGCGCCGGCTCCTGTCCCCTACTGCGCGGCGAACCGGTCCAGGGCCTCCAGGACCGTCCGGGTGGTCGCCGGTCCGCCCAGATGACCCGTCCCGTCGATCACGGTCAGCTCCGCGTCCGGCCATGCCTTCGACAGCTCCCACGCGGTGATCAGCGGGCCGCCGAGGTCGAACCGGCCGTGCACCAGCACACCCGGGATCCCCGCCAGCCGCCCGGCGTTCCGGATCAGCTGCCCCTCCTCCAGCCAGGCGCCGTGGGAGAAGTAGTGCGAGCAGATCCGTACCAGCGCCTGCTGCGCCCTGCCCGGCCGGCCGCTGTACGGCGGCGGTCCCGAGTACGTCTCCTGGGAGAGCACCGCGTCCTCCCAGGCGCACCAGTCGGCCGTGGCCTTCGCCCGTACCGCGGCGTCCGGGCTCTCCATCCGCCGGGCGTACGCGGCCACCAGACCGCCGTCCCCGGCCGCCTCCGGGACGCCCGCCCGGAACAGGTCCCACGCCTCCGGAAAGATCCGCCCGACGCCCCGGTACAGCCAGTCGATCTCACTGCGCCGGGTCGTCGTGACAGCCGGGATCACGATCTCGGAGACCCGTTCCGGATGCTCCTCGGCGTACGCCAGGATCAGCGTCGACCCCCAGGACCCCCCGTACAGCAGCCACTTCTCGATCCCGAGACGGACCCGCAGCCGCTCCATGTCGGCGATGAGGTGGGCGGTGGTGTTGTGCCGCATGTCGGCGGCCGGGTCACTCGCGTGCGGTGTCGACCGGCCGCAACCCCGCTGGTCGAAGAGGACGACCCGGTACCGGTCCGGGTCGAAGTACTGCCGGGCGTGCGCGCCGCACCCCGACCCCGGACCGCCGTGGACGACGAGCGCGGGCTTGCCGTCCGGGTTGCCGCAGACCTCCCAGTGCACGAGGTTGCCGTCACCGACATCGAGCATGCCCTGGTCGTACGGTTCGATCGGCGGGTACTTCGCATCGGGCTCGCGGTCCATGGCGGCGTCCTTCCGGTCCGGGCCGAAGAGCTCACCTTATGGCGGGGCGTAGCGTGGCTGCCGTGAATTCCACCCCACGGGTTCTGGCCGTACTCGACGCTCTGCTCGCCACCGCAGCCCCCGACCGGCGAGGTGCACTCTGGCAACTGGCGGAACAGGGGCGGGAGCTGGACGCCAACCTGGTGCGTCTGCCGCCGGGCGGCGAGATCGGTGAGCATCAGGAGGACGTCCTCGACGTGCTTCTCGTCGTCGTCGCGGGAAGCGGCCGGGCGGTCACGGGCGCAGAGGTCCTGGAGCTCGCCCCCACCACGGTCCTCTGGTTGCCCCGCACCTCCCGCCGCGCCCTCGCGGCCGGACCGGACGGCCTGGCGTACCTCACCGTCCACCGCCGCCGTCCGGGCCTGACCATCAAGCCCTCGGGCGAGATCCCGGCGGCGCACGAAGGCGGTGAGGGGCCCTGCATGCTGGACCGGGTCTGTCCCGACTGCGGCCGCCTCTCGGTGGATCCGGCACCGGTGTTCTGCAGCAGGTGCGGGGAGCGGTTCCCGGAGCGGTGAGGCCGGCGCGGTCGAGTCCTCGCCGGGGCCGATACCTCGCACACAGAGCTAAAATGGACACATGGCGGCAGGTGAGCTACCTGATGAGCTCGCCGGACTTCTGCCCCGCATCCAGAGGCTCGCCCGGCGGCGGCTGTGGAGCGGGCTGCCCCCGCCCGGACTGCGTGGGGCGCACGCCGAACTGCTCCGTCTCGTCGCCGCCGAACCCGGCATCCGGGTCTCCGCCGCCGCGCACGACCTCTGCCTCGCGGCCAATTCCGTCAGCACCCTGATCAACCGTCTGGTCGCGCAAGGACTGTTGCGACGGGAGAGCGACCCCGGTGACGGGCGGGCCGCGCTGCTGTACCCGACCCCCGCAGGCGTCGCGCGGCTGCACGAATGGCGTGCCCGGCGCGACGCGCTCTTCCGTGAACACGTCGCGAAGCTCGACGCGGCCGACCGGGCCGCGCTGACCGCCGCGCTCCCGTCACTGCGCAGACTCGCCGACTCATTGCGCGAAGGGGAGGAGCCCCCGTGACCCCCGCTCTCAGCTGCACCGGTCTGACCTATTCCTTCGGTACGTCGAAAGCCGTCGACGGGCTGGACCTGCTGGTCCGACCCGGCGAGGTCTTCGGCCTGCTCGGGCCCAACGGCGCGGGCAAGACGACCACCCTGCGCGCGATCACCACCCTGCTGCCCGTGCCGTCCGGTGTCATCGAGGTGTTCGGCCATGACGCGGCCCGGCAGAAGATGGCCGTACGGCGCCTGCTCGGTTACGTACCGCAACAGCTGTCGGCCGACGCCGGCCTCACCGGCCGGGAGAACGTCGCCCTCTTCGCCCGCGTCTTCGACGTGCCCCGCCGCCAGCGCGCGGCCCGCGTCGGACAGGCGCTGGACGCGGTGGGTCTCGGCCCCCAGGCGCACCGGCTCGCCGCCACATACTCCGGCGGCATGGTGCGCCGCCTCGAACTGGCCCAGGCCCTGGTCAGCGCACCCCGCCTGATGATCCTGGACGAACCGACCATCGGCCTGGACCCGATCGCGCGCGACAGTGTCTGGGACCGCATCACCGAGATCCGGACCGGCACCGGGATGACCGTGCTGGTCACCACCCACTCCATGGACGAGGCCGATCAGCGCTGCGACCGGCTGGCCCTCATGCACCTCGGCAGGCTCCGCGCGCTCGGCACGCCCACCGAGCTCAAGGCCGAACTGATCGCGGACCGCCGGGAGTCCGGCGAGACCGGCCTGCCGCAGCCGACGCTGGAGGACGTCTTCCGGTACCACTCCGGAAGCGGCCTGGACGACCCCGGCTCCGGCACCGGCTCGGGTTCCGACGAAGGGAAGGGAGCGTTCCGCGATGTCCGCCGTACCCGTCGCACCGCATCACGCCTCGGCTGAACCCGGTTCACCCGACGAACGGTTCGCTCTCCTGCTGGACCCGCCGCCGTCCCGCACGGGCTGGCGTGTCGTCCCCGCACGCGTCACCGCGATGTGCGTCGTCGAAATGCAGAAGCTGCGCCACGACCGCACCGAGATCTACACCCGCGCCGTACAGCCGGCGCTCTGGCTGCTGATCTTCGGCGTGACGTTCTCACGTATCCACGCCATCCCGACCGGCGGCGTCCCTTATCTCGACTTCCTGGCGCCCGGCATCATCGCCCAGTCCGCCATGTTCATCGCGATCTTCTACGGCATCATGATCATCTGGGAGCGGGACTCGGGTGTCCTCACCAAACTCATGGTCACACCGACGCCCCGGACCGCCCTGGTGACCGGCAAGGCCTTCGCCGCCGGAGTGAAGGCCGTGATCCAGGCGGCGGTCGTCATCGTGATCGCCGCGCTGATCGGTGTCGGCATGACCTGGAACCCGTTGCGCCTGCTCGGCGTGGTCGTGGTCGTCGTGCTCGCCTCGGCGTTCTTCTCCTGCCTGTCGATGTCGATCGCCGGCATCGTCCTGACCCGCGACCGCCTGATGGGCATCGGCCAGGCCATCACCATGCCGCTGTTCTTCGCGTCCAACGCGCTGTACCCGGTAGCCCTGATGCCGGACTGGCTCCAGGCCATCAGCAGGGTGAACCCGCTGAGCTACCAGGTCGACGCCCTGCGCGGGCTGCTCATCGGTACGCCGGCCCACCTGGGGCTCGACTTCGCGATACTCGCCTCCGCCGCGCTCCTCGGCATCGTCGCCGCAGGTTCGCTCCTCGGCCGGCTGGCCCGCTGAGCTACCGCGTGCGCGGACGGTCGAACCAGATCGTCAGCAGCGTCGGCCCGAGCCCCACCCAGAACACCACCTGCGGAACACCCCGGTCCGTCCATGGCACCGCCACGACGGCCACCGCGCACAGCGTCCCCAGCACCGCCTGCACCAGCACCAGCCGCGCCCAGAACATCCGCCGCACCAGCGACCGGACACTCAGCTGCACCCCCGCGCGCAGCTTCCGGTAGCGCCGCCACGCGCCGAACGCCCAGACCACCCCGATCAGCGCCAGTACGTACAGCCGGGTACCGATCGGCAGCGGCAGCTCGGGTCCGTCCCCGTCGGACGGGAACAGGTTGATCGCCGCACCCGCCAGCACGAGACTCAGCACGGCGAGCCACCGGGTGCCGCGCAGCATCTGGAACACGGCCCGGTCCAGCCCCATGCGCATGCTGTCGGAACCGGGGTCGGCGGCCAGCGCGGACGCGTACACCTCCGCCCGCCGCCCGGGACCCGCGCCGGGCGCGGCGGCCTGCTTCTCGGCGAGCTCACGCAGCGCCCAGGCGCTCGTCGGGTCGAGCCGCAGCGTCTCGCGGATCGCATGGTCCCGCACGTCGAAGGCCCCGTTGAGCAGCGCCGCCTTCCACAGTCCCTGGTACACCTCCGGCTCCTCCGGGGCCAGCCGGACCGCCGTCCGGGCCAGTTCAAGCGCCTCGGGCCAGCGCGGCTGCCAGGCCATGACCGCCTCCGCGAGCGCGTTGACCGCCTGCCACGTCTGGGGGCTGATCCGCACCGCCTCCTGGGCGGCCGCGAGCGCCTCGTCCCGACGACCGGTCCTGCGCAGCCCGTACGTCCGCACGATCCACGCGTCGCAGTCCTGCGGGGCGATCCGCAGTGCCTCGCCGGTCGTGGTGATGACGTCCTCGAACTCCCGCTCGCGCAGATGGCAGCGCGCCAGCCGCACCCAGGCCCGGAAGTCCTCGGGGTCCTCGGCGAGGCGCTTGGTCAGAAGTGCCTTCGCCTCGTCCAGCCGGTCCAGGGCGATGAGGGCGGCCGCCTGCTCGGTCAGGGGGTGCTCGGCAGTGGTCACAGCTTGCGCTTCCTCTTCAGGTAGGCGAGCAACTCGTCATACATTCCGCCCTCGTTCGCGAACATCGCGACGTTGCGCGCCGAGGCGAACCAGGGATCGGTGGACGGTCGGATCTCCTTCGCCGCACCCAGCAGATCCTTCATGTTGATCATCCGGACCACCCCGGTACGGGTCGAGTCGAGCAGCGCCCGCTCCGACGCGGATTCGCAGAGGTGGGCCAGATCGGCGCCCGACAGATCCTCGGTGACCTTGACCAGCTTGCCCAGGTCGACGGATTCGATCGGCCGGTCGCGCAGGTGGTAGCGGAGGATCGCCTCACGTGCGGGCGCGTCCGGCGGCAGGACGAGCAGCGTGCGGTCGAGCCGGCCGGGGCGTCGCAGCGCGATGTCCACGTCCCAGGGGACGTTGGTCGCGGCGAGCACGAACACGCCCTCGTTGGCCCCACCGACGCCGTCCAGCTCGGTGAGCAGCTGGTTGACGGTGTTGCGCATCCCGCCGTGCTGCATACGACTGCGCTTGGCTCCCAGCGCATCAACCTCGTCCAGGAACAGCACGCACGGCGCCTGGCGGCGGGCGGTCTCGAAGACCTCGTGCATGTTGCGCTCGGAGTTGCCCATCCACATGTCGAGCACGTCGTTGATCGACACGGACATGAAGCTCGCCCCGAGCTCACCGGCCACGGCCCGCGCGATGAATGTCTTCCCGCAGCCGGGCGGCCCGTACATCAACAGCCCGCCGCGCAGGCTCTTCCCGTACAGCCTGCCCAGCTCGGGGTTGCGCATGGGGGCGAGGAACGCGGCTTCGAGGCGCTCCTTGATCTCCTCCATGCCGCCGACGTCGGCGAGCGTCACGGTACCGGGGGTGTCGACCTCCCAGACCATGGCGTCCCCCGGGTCGCCGCCGCCGTCCGCGGCGAGGGGTGACCCGGGGGCGGTCGAGGCGGGGCCGGGGGTCACGAACCGCGGCGGTACGGCGTCCGCGACCTCGTTCTCGGCGGCTGCCCAGTCGAAGCCGGTGGGCGGCGCGGCTGCGTCGGGCGCCTCCTGTGCCGGCTCCTGTGCCCGGGGTGTCTCCGGTGCCGGAGGCGGCACCGACTCCGGCTGCTCGGCAGCAGGTGCGGGCAGGCCCATCGCCCGCATCATGAGCGCCCGCGCCCCCGTGTCCCCGGGCGCGTGCTGCAACGCCACGGCTGCCTGGGCGACCGCGGCCTCGCTCAGACCCTCACCGAGCAACAGCTCGGCGAGATGCAGGCGCAGAGGTACGTCGGTGGGAGCTGCGGCGACAGCGGTCCGCATGCTCTGGATCAGGGGCGACTCGGTGGACATGCCAACACCCTACGGAGCGGTTCCGGCAGCCGGGGACGCGGCCTCCGGCGCGGCCGGCCCCTGCTGCCGCGCGGCGTACGGGAGGAAGTCCGCCCGGACGGTGGGGGAATGGGCGCGCGGGGGACGGCGAGGTCCTTGGAGGCGCGGACGCCGAAGTGACCGCGCCGAACGGACCGACGTGGCCGCTCGACTGCTCAGGGGCGGGACGCCTCTCGCGGGCGCAGGGCTGCCGTACGAGCTGACGGTCCGTGTGGTGGAGCGGGAGCCGGGTACGGCACGGTGACGTCGCCATCGTTCGCCGGCTGCTTGACCGGCCGCTGAACTGACGTCCCCCTGGCCGGAGTTCGGTACGTCCCGTCGTGGTGAGCGCCGACGGCTCGGCCTTGGATAGGGTGCCGTGTCGACGGTGGCGTTCTTCGGGGGAGACGTGAGTTCATGAATGCTCAGCAGCCGGACCGGGGGAGTTCGTCTCCGGTCTTCCAGCCGCTTGCGGGAGACGATCCGACAACCATCGGCGGATACCGGCTGGCCGCCAAGCTCGGCGCGGGCGGCATGGGCAAGGTGTATCTGTCGTACACGCCCGGTGGGCGGCCCGTGGCCATCAAGGTGATCCGCCCCGAGTTCGGGGAGGACGCGGAGTTCCGTCGCCGGTTCGCCCAGGAAGTGCAGTCCGCGCAGCGGGTGCAGGGTCTTTTCACCGCACCCGTCATCGACGCCGACACCGACGGAGCGCAGCCCTGGCTGGCCACCGCGTACGTGCCGGGGCCCTCGCTCGCCGACGCGGTCGTCGCCCATGGGGCGCTGCCCGTCGAGACGGTGCTGCTGCTGATCGCGGGCATGGCAGAGGCCCTGCACGTCATCCATGGCGCGGGCATCGTGCACCGCGATCTCAAACCGTCCAATGTGCTGCTCGCCGCCGATGGGCCCCGGGTCATCGATTTCGGTATCGCCCACGCCGCGGACGCGACCTCGCTCACCGGCAGCGGCGTCACCATCGGCACGCCCTCGTTCATGGCGCCCGAACAGGCCGCCGGGCGCAGGGTGACCGCGGCCACCGACATCTTCGCGCTCGGTCAGGTAGCCGCGTACGCGGCGACGGGGACGCCGGCTTTCGGCGAGGGGACCTCGCACGGTGTGCTCTACCGCATCGTCCATGAGGAGCCCGACCTCAGCGGAGTCCCGGAGCGGCTGACGGAACTGGTCACGCGATGCCTCGCGAAGGATCCCGAGGCCAGGCCGTCGGTCACCGAGGTCATCGGGCTCTGCCAGTCCGCGAACGGGGAGACGGTGCTGCGGCGCCCGGAGGACTGGCTGCCGGGCTCGGTCGCCGCCGACATCACCGGGCGGGCGGCGGCCCCCGCCCCAGCCCGGACCCCGCCACCACCGAACTCCGCCCCGTCCGTGGCGTACTCGCCCACCACCCCGGTGGGCCCGGCCGCCGCGCCCCCGGGCTTCGGCCCGCCCATGGCGTACCAGCCTCCTCAGCAGTACCGGACGCCCACCGCGGCACAGGCACAGGCCCATGCCCACGCTCACGCACCGACCCAGGGCCCGGCGTACGCACAGCCGTACCCCGGACACTTCGGACAGCCTGCTGCGTCGGCGCCCCGGCCCTCGAAGGGCGCGGGCGGGCGGGGCGTGGTCATCGCCCTTGCCGCCGCACTGGTCTTCGGTATCGCGGGTGGCGGCACATACGTCCTGCTCAAGGACGAGGGGCGGCAGGCGCAGAGCAGCGGCTCGTCACAGGGCAGCCAGGGCAAGGAGGACAAGCCGGAAAGTCGGGAGAGCAGCGGGGGCGGGACGGCCGGGAAGCCCGATGCCGAGCCCGCGGCGAAGCCCGTCGTCCACAAGGGCATCAACCTCACAGCCGGGTACCACCTGACCCTCGGTGACGACGACGTCCGGCCCGTGCAGGGCGAGGACGGTGAGTACGAACTCTCCTACGACACCGGCGGATATCTCGACGCGGAAAGCCAGGACGGAAACCTGGTCCTGCTCGATCCGGGGCAGAAGGGATCGCTCGACGCCTGCCGCGAGGACACCCGGTTCACCAAGAACATCTACGTGAACAAGCTCTCCAAGGGGCGGCAGATCTGCGTCACCACCGGCACGGGACACATGGGGCTGGTGACGGTGCAGGGCTTCTCGGCCGAGGATTCGCCCAGTACGTACATGACTCTGGACGTCACCGTCTGGCGCAACGCCGTCGCCTCCGGCTCGGGCGGCTGAGCCCGCGTCGCACCCGCCCCCCATGTGTGAGCCGGTCATGGGGGCGGTGACAACTCCGCCTCCTGTCAACGAAAGGGCCGGTCCGCAGCGGCAGGAGCGCGGCGGACGGACGGCGTTGGGGCGGCCGCGGAGTGTCTGTCGATCGGCGGCCGTCGAAGGCGTGGCGGATCCTCTGCTTGTGGGGCGAAACGGGGAGAATGGGCGGCGTTTCCTGGGTTGCCGCCCCGAGTCGGGATGTCGGGGCCGACGAAAGAGGACCTGTGGTGGATGCCCTGGTGAGCCGCGGAACGGGGACGGGCGAGGCGGTCGGGACGGTCCATGCGATCGCCGAGGACCGTCCGCAGTGGCGTGGACGGCTGTTGCGGGCCGGACGGGCGCTGTTCGCCGCATACGGCTACGCGAACACGACCGTCGAGCAGCTCTGTGCCGAGGCAAAGGTGCCGGTCCGGGCCTTCTCCCAGCAGTTCACCTCGCGGGAGGCGCTGTTGATCGCGCTGTACGACGAGGTGGCGACCCGCGGGCTGCGCGCGTCCGAGGCGGTCCTGCTCTCCGAAGGCATGGACGAGTGCTCGACCGAGGAGCGGTTCCGTCGCCTCTTCGACGCCTATGTGCGGGCCGTGACGGCTGATCCGCGCGCCGCGCGGGTGGCGTTCGTCGAAGTGCTGGGCGTCAGCCGCACGGTGGACGACCATCTCGCGATGTGGCGGACGATGTGGTCGGAGTTCCTGACCTGCGAGGCCGAGCGCGCCGCGGAGCGGGGGGAGGTGGGGGACGGCGACCAGCGGGTCGCGGTCATGGTGATGACCCACTCGGTCGACGAACTCCTCGCCCACCACGGCCGGCGTCCGCGTCAGGTCACGCCCGACTGGCTGACCGATGAGCTGACCCGGCTCTCCCTGATCATGCTGGGCTCGCCGTGACAGTTCGCCGCTGCCCTCGATCGCCGGACGGGCTCGACATGTAGGGAGCGCCGAGGGCCCACGCCTGGTGCATCGCATCGGCGAACGCGGCGGCCAGTTTCTGCTCGCCGGTGGGGCCGGGGTGCGTACCGTCGTAGGTGTCCGTGTGGATGTCGTAGGTGGCCGGGCGCGACGCCAGCAGGATCGGGGACTTCGGCGCGTCGAGATCGGCGACGGCCTTCGCGAGCAGTTCGTTGAAGCGGTCGCACTCGGCGGCGAACGGGGCGTCGGACTCGGCCCGGACGTTCGGTATCACAGGCAGGAGCACGGCCCTGATGTGCGGTGCGGCGGTGCGGGCGGCCTCGATGAACGCCCTCACGTTCAGGGCGGTCTGCTCGCTGTCCGTGTAGAAGCCGAGGTCTATCAGGCCGAGCGAGACGAGCAGCACGTCCGCGCGGGTCGCGGTGACCGTGTCCGCGATCACCGGGGCCATGTGCAGCCACCCCTCGCCCCAGCCCGCCAGATGGCGGCGGGCCTCGGCGGGGAACTCCGGGTCGCCGTAAGCGTACGAGACCGGGGTGTTCGTCACGGTGTCGTACAGCTCGGTGCGCGGACCGACGATCTCGTACGGGCCGTCGAAGGCCGCTTCGAGGTGCTGCCACATGCGGTAGCGCCAGGTGAAGTCGCCGGCGCGCCCGATGGTCATGGAATCGCCGACGAACATGAAACGCATGGCGACATCATGGCGGATCAACGCGCCGGGCTGCGACGTGACGATGGACACTTGACCCCATGCGTTCGTATCTGACTGCCTCCGGCGCCGCCGCGCTGCTCGTCCTCGCCGGCGCGGCCGTGACAGCGGCCCCGGCCACGGCCGACGACGGAGCTGCCGACCGCAGCTTCACGATCGAGGACCCCCGGATCACCGAGTCCAGCGGCCTCGCCGCGAGCCACGCCCACCCGGGCATCTACTGGACGCACAACGACAGCGAGGACGGTCCGTACATCTACGCCGTGGACTCCCGGACCGGGAGGACCGTCGCGACGATCACCATGCGCGGGGTCGGCGCGCCGCGCGACGTGGAGGCGATCTCGCTCGGCCCCGACGGCAACCTGTACGTCGGCGACATCGGTGACAACCTGAACGGCAGCTGGGACCACGTCTGGATCTACCGGTTCCCCGAGCCGAAGGTGCTGAAGGACGCGACGGTCCGGGCGACCCAGTTCGACGTGAAGTACGCGGACGGGGCGCGCAACGCCGAGGCGCTGATGGTCCACCCGAAGACCGGCCGCGTCTACATCGCCTCGAAGAACGAGGGCGGCGGCGGACTCTACGAAGGTCCCGCACGGCTCACCACCGGCCGGACCAATGTGTTCCGGCGGGTCGGGGAGGTGCCGTGGGTGACGGACGGGACGTTCTCGCCGGACGGGAAGGAACTGGTGCTGCGGTCCTATTTCAGCGCCCGTGGCTACGCGTTCGAGGACGGCCGGCTCGGCGCCGACCACCGCGTGGACGCGCCGCTGCAGGGGCAGGCCGAGTCCGTGACGTACACGGCGGACGGCTCGGCGCTGATGTTCGGCTCGGAGGGGGCGCGGAGCGAGGTGCTACGGGTGGACGTCGCCGGAGCGCGCGGAAACGGCAGCGACTCCAAGTCGCCCTCGAAGGACGGCGGCGGTGCGTCGTCCGCCGGCGGCGCGGGTGCGGGCGGCAGCGAGATGAAGGGCAGCACGCTGGTCGGAGCGGCGGTGCTCGCCGCCGTGGGTGCACTCGTCTTCACGAACCGGCGCCGCAAGCGCGGCTGACCGACCGCCCCCGGCCCGCTCGGTGCCACGTCCCTGGCCCGCAGCCATTCCCCGGTGCGCCGCACGTAGGGTCGGGCGCTATGACGAACCACGGGCCCCAGGCCTTCTCCACCGAGCGGCTCGACGCAACTCCGCTGCGAGCCGCGCACGCCGAGGAGATGGCGACGGTCCTCGCCGACCCGGCCCTGCACACGTACACGGGCGGCGCCCCGGAGGATCTCGACACCCTCCGGGCCCGGTACACCCGCTGGGAATCCGGCTCCCCCGACCCCGCCGAACACTGGTGGAACTGGGTACTCCGGGTCCGCGCCGACGGCCGCCTGGTGGGCTGGGTCCAGGCCACGGTGGCGGGCCCGCGGGCCGAGATCGCCTGGGTGGTCGGCACCCGGTGGCAGGGCCTGGGCTACGCGAAGGAGGCGGCGGCAGGGCTGGTGGCGCACCTGCTGGCCGGAGGGACGGTCCATACGGTCGTCGCGCACATCCACCCCGACCACACCGCGTCCGCGGCGGTGGCCGCCGCGGCAGGTCTCGTCCCCACCGACGAGTGGGAGGACGGGGAGCGGCGGTGGCGCCGCACGGACGCCTCCTCCGGTGCTGCCCTGCCTTGAGCAGATCCCCAACAGAGCATCATCGTGGGACGGTGCGCCCCCACATGTCCCGTCGGTGCTCGTCCACTCGGACGAGTGAACGAGCGGGACACGCCCGTGTCAGTGGTCGTTGGCACGATGAACCGCATCACTGAGGGAGGGGTTGCCATGGGCACCTGGGACATCGGTCATTTCGACAGCGACACCGCGGCGGACTTCTCGGGGGATCTGGACGACGCCTCGCAGGGCGAGCGTGCCGAGCTGATCCGGGCGGCTCTGACGGTCGTCGCCGGGACGCAGGACTACCTCGACTCCGACGAGGCCGTCGTGGCCGTGGCGGCGGCCGCCCTGGTGGCCGCGCAGTGCCCGGGCGGGGAGCCCGTGACGACGGCGTACGGGCCGGACGAGCCGCTTCCGGAGCTTCCCCTGGAGCTGCGGGGTCTTGCGGTTCAGGCTCTTGACCGGGTGGTGACCGAGCCGTCCGAGCTGCTCGAGCTGTGGAGCGAGGGCGGCCACGGGGAACCCTGGGAGGAAGGGATCGGCAGGCTCCGGACGGTCCTGGTGGAGGCGGCGGGGTGAGGAATGGCGAGGGGCCCTCGGTACGGATCCGTACCGAGGGCCCCTCGCAGTCGTACAGCTGCTCGTTACAGCTTCTCGATCACGTAGTCGATGCAGGCCGTCAGGGCCAGCACGTCCGCCGGGTCGATCGCCGGGAACATCGCGACACGCAGCTGGTTACGGCCCAGCTTGCGGTACGGCTCCGTGTCGACGATGCCGTTGGCGCGCAGCACCTTGGCGACCGCCGACGCGTCGATCTCGTCCGCGAAGTCGATGGTGCCGATGACCTGCGAGCGCTTCGCCGGGTCGGTGACGAACGGGGTCGCGTACTTCGACTCCTCGGCCCAGCCGTACAGGTTCCGCGCGGACGTGGCGGTGCGGCGGACCGAGAAGTCCAGGCCGCCCTGGGTGTTCAGCCAGGTCAGCTGCTCGTTCAGGAGGAACAGCGTGGCGAGCGCCGGGGTGTTGTACGTCTGGTTCTTCAGGGAGTTGTCGATCGCCGTCGGCAGCGAGAAGAACTCCGGGATGTGCCGGCCGGAGGCGTGGATGCGCGCGGCGCGCTCCAGGGCCGCCGGCGAGAACGCGGCGAGCCACAGGCCACCGTCGGCGGCGAAGGACTTCTGCGGCCCGAAGTAGTAGACGTCCGTCTCGGTGATGTCGACCGGCAGACCACCGGCGCCGGAGGTGGCGTCCACCAGGACGAGGGAGCCCTCGTCGGCACCCGCGACACGCTTGATCGGCATGGCGACACCGGTCGACGTCTCGTTCTGCGTGAACGCGTAGACGTCGACGCCCGCCTCGGCCTGCGGCTCCGGGTGGGTGCCCGGCTCGGAGGCGATGACGCTCGGGTCGGCCAGCCACGGGGCGAGCTGGGCGGCCTTCGTGAACTTCGACGAGAACTCACCGAAGTTGAGGTGCTGGGACTTCGTCTCGATCAGACCGTGCGTCGCGATGTCCCAGAAGGCGGTGGAACCGCCGTTGCCCAGGATCACCTCATAGCCCTCGGGGAGGGAGAAGAGGTCGCGCACACCCTGACGCACCGAGCCGACCAGGTTCTTGACCGGGGCCTGGCGGTGGGACGTACCGAGAAGAGACGTTCCGGTGGCGGCCAGCGCGTCGAGCGCCTCCGTCCGCACCTTGGAAGGACCGGCGCCGAAGCGTCCGTCGGAGGGCTTGATGTCAGCGGGAATCTGGATATCGGCCACGAACCGGAGCGTAGTACCTGACGGACACGGTCGAGGACCGTGTCCGTCGGATGAGACACCCGCTCCGGCCTGTGGAACACCTCGAACGGCGGATCAGCCCAGCTCGACCGGCAGGTCGTGCAGGTCGTTCTGGGTGACGATCGGCTTGTTCCGCAGCTCGGAGGCCGGGACGGCGAGCTCCAGATCCGGGAACCGCTCGTACAGCGCGGGCAGCGCCACCCCCGCCTCCAGCCGGGACAGCGCCGCCCCGGGGCACACATGCGGGCCGTGGCCGAACGCGATGTGGCGGTTGGGGGAGCGGGTGACATCGAAGTCACCGGCGGTCGGCCCGTACTGCGCCTCGTCGCGGCCCAGCGCACCGAAGGAGACGATCAGCGCCTCGCCCTTCGGCAGCACCTTGTCGCCGACCTCGACGTCCTCCGTGGCGAACCGGATCAGCACGTGCGAGGTCGGGGTGTTCCAGCGCAGGGTCTCCTCGATCACGTTCTCCCACGGCACCTCCCCGCCGAGTACCTGCTTGCGCTGCTCGGGGTGGGTCTGGAGGGCGACGACCGCGTTCACGATCAGGCTGATCGTCGTCTCGTGACCGGCCGCGATGATCAGCTGGAGGGTGTTGACGATCTCCTCGTCGGTGAGGTGGTCGCCGTTCTCGGAGGCCGCGATCAGGGCGCTCGTCAGATCGTCACCCGGGTTCTCGCGCTTGGCGTCGACGATCTTCGTGAAGAGGGCGCCGAGGTCCGCCATCATCTGCGGGACCTCCTCCGGCGGCGTCTGCGTGGAGAAGAACTTCTCGAAGAGCTCCTTCAGCCGTGGGTGGTCGGTGCCGTCCACGCCCATCAGCTCGCTGATCACGTTCATCGGCAGCGGGTACGCGAACTCCGCCTTCAGGTCGATCTGCTCGCCCCGGGGCAGCGCCGACAGCCGGTCCAGGCTCGCCGTCGTCAGTGCCTCGATGCCGGCCCGCAGCCGCTCCACCCGCTTCACGGTCAGCGCCTGCGCGACCAGGGTGCGCAGCCGGCGGTGGTCCGCACCGTCGACCGTCAGCATGGAACGGCCCGGGTTGGCGAGGCCGATCAGCGGCCAGTCCATCGGTATCTCGCCGCGCTGCCAGGCGGTCCAGACGTTGATGTCCTTGACCACCCGGCTGTCGGTGAGCAGTTGCCGCGCCTCGGCGTGGTGGGTGACCGCGTAGCAGTGCACCCCGCCAGGCAGTTCCACCTCGGCGAGCGGTCCCGCCGCGCGCAGCCGGGCGCTCTCGCCGTCGAGGTCGGTGACGAAGGGGTCAAGGGCGATCCGGGTCATCAATGGCCTCCAAGGGCGGCAGTGGGAGTGAACGTCACGGGCAGGTCCGTCAGACCCCGCAGCCAGGGTGACGGGCGCCGGGTCAGCTCTTCGGCGGGGACGGCGAGGTCGAGGTCCGGCAGCCGGTCCAGCAGCACCTCGATGCCGGTACGGGCGATGACCTCGGCGGTCTCCTGGGCCGGGAACGGGCAACGGTGCTCGCCGTGGCCGAAGGAGAGAAACGCGTTGTTGCCGCCGGTCAGTGACGAGCCGTCGGTACGGATCTGCGGATCCCCGTTGGCGGCGGCGATGCCGAG
This sequence comes from Streptomyces sp. NPDC005262, assembly GCF_042872425.1. Lineage (NCBI taxonomy): Bacteria > Bacillati > Actinomycetota > Actinomycetes > Kitasatosporales > Streptomycetaceae > Streptomyces > Streptomyces sp. NPDC005262. The sequence goes on along the minus strand of NZ_JBIAKK010000001.1, from coordinate 1,088,518 downwards.
CAGCAGCAGGTCGCCCGCCTGGATGTGGCGGCCGCCGAGGTGGGTGTCGCGCGACGCCCAGCGGCCTGCCACGTTCTGCGTCGGGGTGTCCTCCCAGAGGGCCTCGTTCATGGCCTCGGCGACGCTGTGCCGACCGCCCGACAGGGACGCGGCGAACCGGTCGTCGGTGAGCATCAGCCGCAGCGAGTTGCCCATCCAGTCGGCGGTCGGCTGGTGGCCCGCGGCCATCATGACCATCAGGTCCTGGGCGATTTCCTCGTCGGTGAAGCCGCCCGGGTCGGCGAGCATCCGGGTGGCGACGTCGTCGGCGGGCCCGGCGTTCTTGTCGACCAGCAGCTGGGCCATGGACGAGGCGAGGTGCTGCTGCCCGGCGAGGGCCCGCTCCCGGCCGTCGATCATGTCGTTGATCGAGCCGACGAGTTCGAATGCGGTGTCGCTGCCGAAGCCGTAGATCTTCGCCAGGACGAGCGCCGGGAGCAGCATCGCGTAGTCGGCGATGATGTCGGTCCCGCCCTTGGAGCAGAACCGGTCGATGAGGGTGTCCGCGAAGTCCTCCGCGTACCGCTTGAGTGCGAACGGGTCGACGGCCTCCAGCGCGTTGCTGATCATCGCGGCGCGCTCGGTGTGGCGCGGGCCGACCGTGTACAGGATCGACGGCTGCCTGCGGCCGATCATCGGCAGCAGCGGCCAGTCGTCCGGGATGCGGTCCCACTGGTTCCACAGGTCGGAGTCGCGGCTGAACAGCACCGGGTCGTTGGTCAGCTGGTGCAGTTCGCGGTAGCCGAGGACGAGCCAGGCGGGTACGTCGCCGTCGAGGACGACAGGCGCCACGGCTCCGTGGTCGCGGCGCATCTCCCGGTACAGCCGGGTCGGTTCGGTCTGGAACCGGGGGCCGGAGAGCGGCGCGGGACCGTGCGGGACGGGGCAGCCGGCGGGGGGTGCCGGGGGCTGTGTCACGAGCTGGGCTCCGGGGTCTTCTGCGGTGTGGTGTCCGGGCGGGCGGCGGACGGGACGGGCACCTTGCCCTGCGCGAGCGCATGGAGGTGCTCGACCAGCGTGATCAGTACGTACTTGCTCGACGAACGGTCCCGGGCGTCGCACTCCACCAGGGGTACGTCGTCCGAGAGGTCGAGCGCCTCACGTATCTGCTGTTCGGTGTGGAGCGGGCCGCCGAAGTCGTTGCACGCCACGATGAACGGCGTGCCGTGGTGCTCCAGGCGGTCGATCGCGTACCAGGAGTCGGCGAGCCGGCGGGTGTCGACGAGGACGACGGCGCCGAGCGTGCCCGAGAACAGCCGGTCCCACAGGAACCAGAAGCGTTCCTGGCCCGGGGCGCCGAACAGGTACAGCACCGAGCGTTCGTCGAGCGTGATCCGGCCGAAGTCGAAGGCGACGGTCGTGGACGATTTCGCGTGCACTCCGTCCAGCCGGTCGACGGACTCGCCCGCGCGGGTCATGGTCTCTTCCGTGTTCAGCGGACGGATCTCGCTGACGGAACGGACCATGGTGGTCTTGCCGACCCCGAAGCCGCCGACGACGACGATCTTCAGTCCGTTGTCGGCCGTCGCCTGCAGGGCGGAACGGTCAGAGGTTGCGGAGTCCAACGAGCACCTGTTCCAGGATGTCGGGGTCGGGGAACCGGTCCGCGACACGGGCGGTACGGGGGTGACGGGCGCTGATCCGGCCGGTGGCCAGCAGATCGGACAGCATGATCCGGACGATGCTGACCGGCAGTCCGAGGCCCGCCGCGATCTCCACGACCGCGGTGGGGCGCTCGCACATGCGCAGGATGGCGACGTGCTCCGACTGCATGCCGGGGGACGGCTCGCATTCGGCGACCACCAGCGTCACCAGGTCGAACGCGTCCGAATCGGACCGGCTGCGGCCACCGGTGAGGGTGTACAGCCGGTCCGGACCGTCGTCCCGGCCGGGTCGGGGGCGGGTCATACGTCGGCGGTCGCGTCGATGGTGGCAGCCGGGTCCGCGGAGCGCGGCGGGGCGCTCAGGTGCTCGCCGAGCTGCTCGACGAGCTCGCTCATGTTGTGCCCGATGAGGCCGACATCGGCGTCCTCGGAGGCAACGACGGCGAGATGGGCGCCCGCGCCCGCCTCGACGATGAACAGCACGCCGCCGTAGAACTCGGCCATCGCGGACCGTACGCCGCCGGTGCCGTCACCGAACTCGACGGACGCGCCGTGCGACAGGCTCTGGATGCCGGCCGAGATCGCGGCCAGCTGGTCGGCCTGGTCGACGGAGAGCTCGGGGGTGCGGCACAGCTTGAGGCCGTCCCTGGACAGGACGAGGGCATGCCGGGTGCCGGGGGTGCGCTCCAGGAGCCCCTCCAGCAGCCAGTTGAGCTTCTCGTCGGTGGTCGCGGTCATCGGGTGTTGCCTTCCGGGTGCGGGGAATTGGGCCGTACAGCCTGGCGGAAGCTGCTGAAGCGCGCTGCCTGTTCCTTGGGATCGGCGGTACGGGGCCGGGGAGTTGCGGTGGCGCCGTCGGCCCGGGCGCGGGCTTCGGCGGCGGCGAGGGTGCGGCCGCGGGTGCGTCTGGGCAGTCCGCTGTCGCCGGTGGCGGGCTCGGGCGCGGGGCCGGCGCCGGTGTCGGTGGCGGGCTCGGGCGCGGGGCCGGGGCCGGTGTCGGTGTCTGCGTCGCGTTCGGTGCCGGCACCGGTGTCGGTCTTCGGCGCCGCTTCCGTCGCGTCGTGGGCGGGTTCCGGCCGGGCGGCCGGCGCGGGGGTCGCCACGTCGGCCGGGGCGGGTGCCGGGACGCCCACCGGGGCCCGGGTGATGAGTTCCTGGGGGAGCATCATCAATGCCCCCGTGCCGCCCCGCGCGGACGGCCGGAACGACACCGTAAGACCGTGCTTACGGGCCAGTCGGCCGACGACGGCCAGGCCGAGCCGGGTGCCGGACAGTCCGGCCAGATCCTGGTCGGTGGCGGACACCGCGCGCTCGGCGCGCCGCAGCTGCACATCGCTCATCACCAGCCCGCTGTCCTCGACCGTCAGCACGATCCCGGCCGGCACCTCCTCGACGTACACATGGACTTCCGCGGTGGGCGGCGAGAAGTTGGCCGCGTTGTCCAGGAGTTCGGCGAGGGCGTGCATGACACCCTCGGCGGCGTGACCGGCGATCGCGACATCACTGGTCGAGTGGAGACGTACCCGCTGATAGCCGCCGATCCGGCCCATCGCACCGCGCAGGATGGACTCCATCACGATCGGCTTCGCCCAGCGGCGCCCGGAGCGGGCACCGGTCAGCACGGCGATGGAGTCGGCCACCCGGCCGACCTGGGCGGTGCGGTGGTCCAGATGCAGCAGATCGCCGAGGATGTCCTCGGCGGAGTGCCGGTGCTCCATCTCGCGCAGGTCGGCGAGCATGCTCGTGGCCAGGGCCTGCATCCGGCCCGCGGCATTGGCGCATGCGGCCACCGCGGCGGAGCGCTCGGTGGCGCTGCGGGCCGCGCGGGCGGTCAGCTGCTCCACCTCGGCGCCCAGCCGGGCGGCCTCGGCGGCCGCCTGCTCGGCGATCCGGGCGTTCTCGGCCGAGGCGGCGGCCTTGATCCTGGCCGTCTCCGCGGTGAACCGCTGGGCCTCGGCCGCGGACGACGACACCAGCCGCGAGGTCTCCGCGGTGAACCGCTCGGCCTCCGCCGCGTGACGCGCACGCAGTAGACGCATGGTGACCCGGGCGTGCACGGTGGCGGCCACGGCGACCGACAGGAGCACGGCGGCGGCGCCCGCCCCCCAGGCCAGCGGGGTCCTTACCGAGGCGGGGGCGGCGACGACCGCCCACAGGCAGCAGGAACCGGTGACGGCCGCCGAGACCAGCAGGGCCAGTGCGGTCGGCCGGGATGAGGAGCGCAAGCGGAGTCCTTGGGGCGGACGGTGACGGACAGGGCGGATCCGGACACTTCGACACGGGAGAGGGTGAAGGCGATAACTGGAGCTGATAATTCCTAATCAAGTCGGGGTCACTATATGAGAATTGACGATCTGTTTGGGAAGCGCTTGCGTCTTTCTTTGTTACGTATGCGACTACGGAGCTGACGCATCCGACGTATTCCGACGTACTGACGTATTCAGGGGAAACGCGAGGGGTGGCGGCTCCAGTGGCCCGGCCGGCGGGACGACGGACGGCATCCTGGGCGTATGACCGACGAGCAGATGCGGACCTCTCTTGTGCGGGCCCTCTCCGGCGCTGTGCGCGGAGAGGTGGAGTTCGACGCCACCGCACGGGCCCTGATGACGATGGACGCCTCCAACTACCGTCGCGTACCGCTCGGCGTCGTCGCCCCGCGCGACGCCGACGACATCGCCGCCGCGCTCGACGTCTGCCGTGCGCACGAGGTGCCGGTGGTGCCGCGCGGCGGCGGTACCTCCATCGCCGGGCAGGCCACCGGCACCGGTGTGGTCCTCGACCTCACCCGCCATCTGCGGTCGATCGTGGAGCTGGACGCCGGGGCCCGCACGGCCGTCGTCCAGCCCGGCGTGATCCTGGACGACCTGCGCCGGGCGGCCGCACCGCACGGTCTGACGTTCGGCCCGGACCCGTCCACGCACAGCCGCTGCACGCTCGGCGGGATGATCGGCAACAACTCCTGCGGCTCGCACTCGGTGGCCTGGGGCACCACCGCCGACAACGTCGAAGCGCTGACCGTCGCCCGCTACGGCGGCGACACGCTGCGGCTGGGGCGCGGCCGGTGGGACGGCGCCCCCGCCGGCCTGCGCGAACTGGCCGGCAGCCACCTCGCTCTGCTGCGCACCGGCTTCCCCGAGCTCCCGCGCCGTATCTCCGGGTACGCCCTCGACGCGCTGCTCCCGGAGCGCGGACCGGACCTCGCCCGCGCCTTCTGCGGCAGCGAGGGGACGCTCGGCGTGGTGACGGAGGCGACCGTACGGCTGGTCGAGGCGCCCGAGGCCCGCGCCCTCGCCGTACTCGGGTACGCCGACGAGTCCGCGGCCGCCGAAGCCGCCCCCGGCCTCCTCCCCTACTTCCCCTTGACGGTCGAGGGCATGGCCGCCGATCTCGTACGCGTACCGGCCGGTCTGCCGCGCGGCGGAGCCTGGCTCTTCGTCGAGACGGGCGGCGCCACCCCGGCCGAGGCGCGGGCACGCGCCGAACAGATCCTGCGGGCGGCCGACGCGGTGGACGCGGCCGTCGTCACCGACCCGGCCGGGCAGCGCGCCCTGTGGCGCATCCGGGAGGACGCATCCGGCACCGCGACCCGGATGCCCGACGGCAGCGAGGCCTGGCCGGGCTGGGAGGACTGCGCCGTTCCCCCCGCCCGCCTCGGCCCCTATCTGCGCGAGTTCCGCGCCCTGCTCACCGCCCATGGACTGCGCGGCACGCCCTACGGGCACTTCGGCGACGGCTGCATCCATGTGCGGATCGACTTCGACCTGCTGAGCGGTGACGGCGTGGCACGGTTCCGCCGCTTCTCCGAGGAGTTGGCCACGCTCGTCGTCGCGCACGGCGGCTCACTGAGCGGGGAACACGGCGACGGGCAGGCCCGGGCCGAGCTGCTCCCCCGCATGTACGGAGACGAACTCGTCGCGCTCTTCGGGCGGTTCAAGGACCTCTGGGACCCGTACGGCGGCATGAACCCCGGGGTGCTCGCCCGACCGGCCCGCCTCGACGAGAACCTCCGCTTCGACGTCCTGCCGAAGCAACCGGTGGACGTCACGTTCGGCTACCCGCACGACGACGGCGACTTCTCGGCGGCCGTACGGCGGTGTGTCGGCGTCGCGAAGTGCCGGACGGCGCAGGCGCCGGGCGCGGGCGTCATGTGCCCGTCGTTCCGGGCGACCGGCGAGGAGGAACACTCCACCCGCGGCCGGGCCCGGCTGCTGCACGAGATGCTCGCCGGTGAGGTGATCACGGACGGCTGGCGGTCGAAGGAGGTCCGGGACGCGCTCGACCTGTGCCTGTCCTGCAAAGGATGCCGCAGCGACTGCCCGGTGGGCGTGGACATGGCCACGTACAAGGCGGAGTTCCTGCACCACCACTACCGGGGGCGGCTGCGCCCCGCCGCCCACTACGTGATGGGCCGGCTGCCGGGGTGGCTGCGGCTCACGGCTCCGTTCGCGCCCGTGCTGAACGCGCTGGCCCGGATCCGCCCGCTCGCCGCACTGGGGAAACGGCTCGCGGGCATTGCTGCGGAGCGAACGATTCCGGTGCTGGCGGGGGAGACGTTCACCCGGTGGGCGGTCAAGCGCAGGCGCCGGGGGACGGTGCCGTTGTCGAGCGATCAGGCGGTGACGGTCTGGCCGGACACCTTCACCAACCATCTCTCCCCGGAGGTAGGCAGGGCGGCGGTCCGGGTCCTGGAGGCGGCGGGCCGGACGGCCCTGTATCCGGGGCGGGGCGTGTGCTGCGGCCTCACCTACGTATCGACGGGCCAGCTGGACAAGGCCCGCAGGGTCATGCGCCGCACGCTGGACCGGATGGGGTCCTCCCTCGGCGACCCGCTCGTGGTTCTCGAACCGAGCTGCGCCGCCACCCTCCGTACGGACCTCCCGGAACTCCTTCCCGACGACCCCCGCGCCGCGGAACTCGCCGCATCCGTGCGCACTTTGGCGCAGTACCTGGAGGAGTTCACCCCCGACTGGCAACCGCCGCGCCTGGACCGTCCGGTCACCGGCCAGACCCACTGCCACCAGCACGCGGTCCTCGGCGACGCGGCGGAACGACGGCTGCGCGCACGCGCCGGACTGGAAGGGGAACTGGCCGGTGGCTGCTGCGGACTGGCGGGGAACTTCGGTTTCGAACGGGGCCACTGGGGGGTGTCCGTGGCATGCGCGGAGGAGCAGCTGCTGCCGTCGGTACGGAGTGCGGAGCCCGGCACCGACATCCTGGCCGACGGGTTCTCCTGCCGGACCCAGCTGGCGCAGCTGGCAGGCGTGCGGTCGAGACACCTGGCGGAGCTGCTGGCAGAGGGCCTGAACGGTACCGACACCCGACCGACCTGACCCAAGCCCTGCGGCACGACCCAGGTCCCTGCGGTGATTGAGCAGCGGAGCTCCGCGGCGGAGCCCCGGGTCCGGGAAGGGGCCCCGGGTCCGGGAAGGGGCCCGGGGTTCGGGAAGGGGCCCGGGGTTCGGGAAGGGGCGGGCGGACAGACCACCCGCCCTGCCCACCGTCAGCCCGCGGCGACCGCCCGCATCACCGCCGCCACCAACCGCTCGTTCTCCGGCGCCGCCCCGCCACCAGGTCGGTGCCCACCTCCTCCAAGAGCTCCTGGACCGACTGCCCCGTGCGGGGAAATTCCCTCATCCGGTGATGTCTTCTCCGATGATTTCGCGGGCCATCGCGGCGAGTTTCGGCAGCGCCGGATGACCGGGTGCGTCGCGGCGGGCGAGCAGCAGCGGCACGGCAGGGGCGTCGACGAGCGGGCGGTACACGACCCCGGCGTGCGGATGCATGTCGGCGGTGGAGGCGACCGACACCCCGGAGCCGCGCCCGGCCGCGATGGCGGTCAGCCAGTCGTCGGTGTTGGCGACGGTGAGGGTGGCGGCGGGGCGGGCGTGCGGCGGCCACAGGCCGACCGTGGTGGTGCCGGAGACGGTGTTCAGGACGACCGTGCCGTCCGCGAGATCGGCGAGACGGAGCGTGGTGTGTGCGGCGAGCGGGCCGTCCGCGGTCACCGCCGCCACCCGGTCCTCGCTGAACAGCACCTCGGTGACGAGCCCCGGCGCGTCGACGGGCCCACGCAACAGCGCCGCGTCGACCTCGCCGCGGGTGAGCCCGGCCGTGCGGTCGTCGATCCGCAGCAGTTCGAGAGGGGTCTCCGGGTACCGCTCCTGCCAGCCGCGGAGCAGCGGTGTGGTGTACGGGCCGAACGCGGACCAGGCATGTCCGAGCCGCAGCGGCCAGTGGCGCAGGCCACCGGAGTCGACCGCCTCGTCGAAGGCGGCAACCGCGGCGGCGGCCTTGTCGCGGAAGACGACGCCTTCGGGGGTGAGGGCGAGGTGATGGGTGGAGCGGTCCACGAGCCGGACGCCGAGATGCTGCTCAAGGGCGGCGAGGGTGCGGGAGACGGCGGGCTGGGTGAGGCGGAGGGCGGCTGCGGCGCGTGTGACGTTGCCCGCGTCGGCAACGGCGAGGAAGGCCCGCAAGTGGCGCAGTTCGACGCTGCGGCCCTGTGCTGTGCTCATGCGTCGGCAGCATAACGGGAGCACATTCGGCATTTCACGCGCCGCGCGGAGGTCTCTACGGTAAAGAAACGGCCTATGCCGCAAGAGTGCAGTATCTTCAATCGCGAAGTGCAATACAGTGCACTACATCCCGCTCAGCTCCTCGAGGACGAAGGCCGCCACGTGAACGACCAGCGCAGTGCCGCAGAGCCGGCCGCAGCAGCCGTCGCCGTACCGGAGGCGGTGTCCGCCCTCGACGGGGCGGGCTCCGCGCGTCCGGTGCGTCCGGGCGGCCGCAGGGCGGCGCTCGCCCCGGTGGCCCTGGTGGTCGCGGGCGGCCTCTCCGTGCAGTTCGGCTCGGCGGTCGCGGCCCTGCTGATGCCGCGGGCCGGTGCGCTCGGGGTGGTCACGCTCCGGCTGGTGGTCGCGGCGGTCGTCCTGCTGGTCGTCTGCCGCCCGAAGGTGCGTGGTCACTCGCGGGCCGACTGGGGCACGGTGGTCGCGTTCGGCATCGCCATGGGCGCCATGAACATGCTCTTCTACCAGGCTCTCGACCGCATTCCGCTGGGCGTGGCCGTCACCCTGGAGGTGCTCGGCCCGCTGGCGCTCTCGGTGATCGCGTCCCGCCGCCTGATCAACTTCGTCTGGGCGGGGCTCGCGCTGGGCGGGGTGTTCCTGCTGGGCGGCGGAGGCTTCGACCGGCTGGACCCGCTCGGTGCAGCGTTCGCGCTGGGTGCGGGGGCGATGTGGGCGACGTACATCGTCTTCAGCGCCCGCACCGGCCGGCGCTTCCCGCAGGCCGACGGTCTGGCCCTGGCGATGGTGGTCGCCGCGGTGCTGTCACTGCCGCTGGGCATCCTGGAATCGGGCGCGAAGCTGGCGGTCCCGTCGACGCTGGCGATGGGTGCGGCGGTGGCGCTGATGAGCTCGGTGCTCCCGTACACCCTGGAACTGATGGCGCTGCGCCGGCTGCCCGCGCACACGTTCGCCGTGCTGATGAGCCTGGAACCGGCCATCGCGGCGACGGCCGGCTTCCTCATCCTCGACCAGGCCCTGACCGCCACCGACGCGCTGGCGATCGCGCTGGTCATCGGGGCGAGCATGGGCGCGGTCCGCAGCCAGGTGGGCGCCGGCCGCCGCACGAAGGCGAACTCTTAGGGGTTCCGCCGTCACCACCCGCAGGCAGCGTCCAGGTCCCAGACCGAATCCGCCAGTTCCGCCGGAGACGTCGGCCAGCCGGAGGTGTGCCAGTGGGCGATCCGCCAGGACAGGCGGCGGGGCCAGAGCGGGGTGGTGGGCAGCTCGGAGACCGGTACCCAGGCCGGGACGCCCCCGTAGTTGTCCAGGGTCTCCGGTTCGGCCACCTCGCCGTCCGCCTCCATCGTGAAGTAGTGGCCCCGGGTGCCGCCCCGCCAGATCCGGGCCACCTCGCGTACGACCGTTCCGCGCAGGCCGGTCTCCTCCCGGAGTTCACGGACCGCCGCCACCTCCGGTGTCTCGCCGGCTTCGACGCCGCCGCCAGGGATCTCGTAGTGGCAGCCGTCGTCCCCGGGGAAGTGGATCAGTAGCATCCGCCGGTCGCGGATGACGATCGCGCCGCCGCGGACCCGGGTCGGTTCGGCCGCCGTCGGGTCGTCCAGCGCGGCCGTGTCCTGCGGGGCAGCTCCCTGCGACCACGCGCGCAGGACGTTCTCCGCCGTGCCCACCGGGCGGATCCGCGCGTGCAGCGCCTCGGTCAGGGAGAGTGCGGCCGATGTGCCCTCGGTGGTCCGGCCGCCGGTGCGGAAGGAGCCCGGGGCGGAGCCGGGGGTGACACCCGGGAAGGAGTAGTAGATGCCGGTCTCGTCCCGAAACTGTTCCAGGACAAGCCTGTTGTCGTCGAAACGCACACCCGCGGTGCGAGGTTCGTCAGTCATCGGCGGAGGCTAGCAGCCGGGTCCCGGCCCGGCCGTGGAGTCGGAGGCATCAAATAATGCAAGCATGCTTGCTTGTTTCCTGGTCCGCTGACATGCTCCTGGGCACACCGCCACGCCCCGAGGGGAGCGCACCGTGTCCGATGCCGCAGCCGTGCTCGACGATCTGCGCAGCGAGAGCGACGAACTCGACCTACTGGTAGCGGAGTTGAGTACCGAACAGTGGGCCGGACCGACCCCCGCCGAGCGCTGGACGGTCGCCCACCAGATCGCCCATCTGACCTGGACCGACGAGGTCGCCCTGCTCGCCGTCACCGACCCGGACGCCTTCGCCGCGGAGGTCGCCAAGGCGCTGGCGGCACCCGACAGCTTCGTCGACCAGGCCGCCGACGAGCTGGTGGCCGAGGAGCCGGCCGCGCTGCTCGCACGCTGGCGCGACGGGCGCGACCGGCTGCAACGAGCCCTGCGTGCCGCCCCGCCCGGCACCCGCATCCCCTGGTACGGACCGCCCATGGGCGTCGCGTCGATGGCGACCGCGCGGCTGATGGAGACCTGGGCACACGGGCAGGACATCGCCGACGCCCTCGGTGCCGTACGCGCCCCGGCCACCCGGCTGCGTCACATCGCCCGGATCGGGGTGCGGACCCGTGACTACGCCTTCCTCGTACGGGGGATCAAGGCGCCCGATGAGGAGTTCCGGGTCGAACTCGAAGCCCCCGACGGCGAGGTGATCGCATTCGGGCCCGAGGACGCCGGACAGTGTGTCACCGGACCGCTGCACGACTTCTGCCTCCTCGTCACCCGGCGCGCCCACCGTGACGACCTCGCCGTCCGTGCCGTCGGGGCCGACGCCGACCAGTGGCTGGACATCGCCCAGGCCTTCGCCGGTCCACCAGGAGCCGGCCGCGCGCCCGGAGGTGGTGCACCCGGCGGCGGTGCACGGGGCGACGCCCGATGACCGCCGCACCGCTGCGGATCGGGAACGCCTCCGGGTTCTACGGTGACCGCTTCGACGCCGTACGCGAGATGCTCACCGACGGCCCCCTCGACGTCCTCACCGGCGACTACCTCGCCGAACTGACCATGCTCATCCTCGGGCGCAGCCGGCTCAAGGACCCCGCCCGCGGCTACGCCACCACGTTCCTGCAGCAGCTCGAAGAGGGCCTCGGGCTCGCCCACGAGCGCGGCGTGAAGATCGTCGCCAATGCCGGGGGGCTCAACCCGGCCGCACTCGCCGCGGCCGTCGCCGAACTGGCGCGCAAGGTGGGCGTTCCGGTCCGGGTCGCGCATGTCGAGGGCGACAGCCTGCCCGTGCCCGACGGGTTCCTCACCGCCAACGCCTACCTCGGCGGCCACGGCATCACCGCCTGCCTGCGCGCCGGGGCCGATGTCGTCGTCACCGGCCGGGTCACCGACGCCGCCCTCGTCACCGGCCCCGCCGCCGCCCACTTCGGCTGGGGGCCGGACGACCATGATGCCCTCGCCGGGGCCGTCGTCGCCGGGCACGTCCTGGAGTGCGGCACCCAGGCCACCGGCGGGAACTACTCCTTCTTCCGCGGCCACGACATCCGCCGGCCCGGCTTCCCGCTCGCCGAGATCCATGCCGACGGGTCGTCCGTCATCACCAAGCACGACGGGACGGGCGGCTTCGTCGACGTCGGGACCGTCACCGCCCAGCTCCTCTACGAGACCGGCGGCGCCCGGTACGCCGGGCCGGACGTGACCGCCCGGCTCGACACCGTACGCCTGGCCCAGGAAGGGCCGGACCGGGTCCGGATCTCCGGGGTGCGCGGCGAGGCCCCGCCGCCCACCCTCAAGGTGGGGCTCACCCGGCTCGGCGGCTGGCGCAACGAGGTCGTCTTCGTGCTCACCGGGCTCGACATCGAGGCCAAGGCGCAGCTGGTGCAGGACCAGTTCGCGCAGGCGCTCACCCGGTCCCGCACCGGGCCGCCCGACGAGGTGCGATGGGAACTGGCCCGTACCGACAGGGCCGACGCCGACACCGAGGAGACCGCCGCCGCCCTGCTCCGGCTCGTCGTCCGCGACCAGGACCCGGAGACCGTCGGAAGGCCGTTCTCCGGGGCCGCGATCGAGCTGGCCCTCGGCAGCTACCCGGGCTTTCATGTCACCGCCCCGCCCGGCAAGGGCGCGCCGTACGGAGTCTTCGAGGCGAGGTACGTACCGGCGGAAGACGTCGAGCACGTCGCCGTGGGGCCGGACGGGCGGCGGGAGCGAGTGGCGCCACCCGTACGGACGGCGGCGCTCGAGGAAGCGGACGAGCCCGCTCTCCCCGAACCACTGCCGGCCGGGCTGACTCAGCTCACCCCCCTCGGCCGTATCGCCGGCGCCCGGAGCGGCGACAAGGGCGGTGACGCCAACATCGGGGTCTGGGTCCGCACCGACGACGCCTGGCGCTGGCTGGCGCACGAACTGACCGTCGAACGCTTCCAGGAACTGCTGCCCGAAACAGCCGAGTTGACCGTAGTGCGGCACGTCCTGCCGAACCTCCGCGCGCTGAACTTCGTCGTCCACGGTCTCCTCGGCGAAGGCGTCGCCGCGCAGGCCCGCTTCGATCCGCAGGCCAAGGCGGTGGGGGAGTGGCTGCGGTCCCGGCACCTCCCCGTCCCCGTGACCCTGCTCGAAACCACCGACGCACCGGAGGCGCACGCATGACCGTCCTGGCCACCGGGCTCGACACCACGAGTCCCGAATACGCCGCGAACCGCGCCACCATGCTCGACCGGCTCAGCGAACTCGACACCGAGCACGGCAAGGCCCTCGCGGGCGGCGGCGAGAAGTACGTCGAGCGGCACCGGAGGCGCGGCAAACTCCTCGCCCGGGAGCGGATCGAGCTGCTGGTCGACGCCGACACACCGTTCCTGGAGCTGTCGCCGCTCGCCGCCTGGGGCAGCGAGTACGCCGTGGGCGCCTCGCTCGTCACGGGCATCGGGGTCGTCGAGGGCGTCGAGTGCCTGATCACCGCCAACGACCCGACCGTACGCGGCGGCGCCTCCAATCCCTGGACCCTGAAGAAGGCCCTGCGCGCCAACGAGATCGCCTTCGCCAACCGGCTGCCCTGCATCAGCCTCGTCGAGTCCGGCGGGGCCGATCTGCCGTCCCAGAAGGAGATCTTCATTCCCGGCGGCGCACTGTTCCGGGACCTCACCCGGCTCTCCGCCGCCGGCATCCCCACCGTCGCGGTCGTCTTCGGGAACTCCACGGCCGGCGGGGCGTACGTCCCCGGCATGTCCGACCACACCGTCATGATCAAGGAGCAGTCGAAGGTCTTCCTCGGCGGACCGCCGCTGGTGAAGATGGCGACCGGTGAGGAGAGCGACCACGAGTCCCTCGGCGGCGCCGACATGCACGCCCGCACCTCCGGACTCGCCGACCACTTCGCCGTCGACGAGCACGACGCGCTGCGCCAGGCACGGCGGATCGTCGCCCGGCTCAACTGGCGCAAGGCACAGGCCGATCCGGGACCCGCCGAGCCACCGAAGTACGGCGCGGACGAACTGCTCGGGATCGTGCCCGGGGATCTCAAGATCCCGTTCGATCCGCGCGAGGTGATCGCCCGGCTCGTCGACGGCTCCGACTTCGACGCGTTCAAACCGCTGTACGGGACGAGCCTGGTCACCGGTTGGGCCCGGCTGCACGGCTACCCCGTCGGGATCCTCGCCAACGCACAAGGGGTGCTGTTCAGCGAGGAGTCGCAGAAGGCCGCCCAGTTCATCCAGCTCGCCAACCAGCGCGACATCCCCCTCCTCTTCCTGCACAACACCACCGGCTACATGGTCGGCAAGGAGTACGAGCAGGGCGGCATCATCAAACACGGCGCGATGATGATCAATGCGGTGTCCAACTCCCGGGTCCCACACCTGTCCGTGCTGATGGGCGCCTCGTACGGGGCCGGGCACTACGGCATGTGCGGACGCGCCTACGACCCCCGCTTCCTCTTCGCCTGGCCCGGCAGCAAGTCCGCCGTGATGGGCCCGCAGCAGCTCGCGGGCGTGCTGTCCATCGTCGCCCGGGCCTCCGCCGCCGCGAAGGGGCGGCCCTACGACGACGAGGCCGACGCCGGGCTGCGCGCCATGGTGGAGCAGCAGATCGAGTCCGAATCGCTGCCGATGTTCCTCTCCGGACGGCTGTACGACGACGGGGTCATCGACCCGCGCGACACCAGGACCGTCCTCGGGATCTGCCTGTCCGCGATCCACACCGCCCCGGTCGAAGGCGCCCGCGGCGGCTTCGGCATCTTCCGGATGTGAGGACGAACATGATCAGCACCCTGCTCGTCGCCAATCGGGGCGAGATCGCCTGCCGGATCTTCCGCACCTGCCGTGCACTGGGCATCGCCACCGTCGCCGTGTACTCGGACGCGGACGCCGACGCACTGCACGTCAGGGAGGCCGACACCGCCGTGCGGCTGCCGGGGGCCGCGCCCGCCGACACCTATCTGCGCGGCGATCTCGTCGTACGCGCCGCGCGCACGGCGGGCGCCGACGCCGTGCACCCCGGATACGGCTTCCTCTCCGAGAACGCCGGATTCGCGCGGGCCGTGCAGGACGCCGGGCTCGTCTGGGTCGGCCCGCCGGTCAAGGCCATCGAGATGATGGCGTCCAAGACCCGGGCCAAGGAACTGATGGCCGCCGCCGGGGTGCCGCTGCTCGCACCCGTCGACCCGGCGCGGGCGACCGCGGGTGACCTGCCGCTGCTGCTGAAGGCCGCGGCGGGCGGCGGCGGGCGCGGCATGCGCGTCGTGCGTGAACTGGCCGCGCTGCACGTCGAGATGGCGGCCGCCACGGCTGAGGCCGCGAGCGCCTTCGGTGACGGCGAAGTCTTCGCCGAGCCCTACGTCGAACGCGGCCGGCATGTCGAGGTCCAGATCATGGCCGACGCACACGGCACCGTATGGGCGCTCGGCACCCGCGACTGCTCGCTCCAGCGCCGCCACCAGAAGGTCATCGAGGAGGCCCCCGCGCCCGGCCTCGACGACGCGCTGCGCACCCGGCTGCACGACGCGGCGACCGCAGCGGCCCGCGCCGTCGGCTACCGGGGCGCGGGCACCGTCGAGTTCCTCGTCGCCGCCGACGGACGCCCGTACTTCCTGGAGATGAACACCCGGCTCCAGGTCGAACACCCCGTCACCGAAGCCGTCTTCGGGCTCGACCTCGTCGCCCTCCAGCTGTCCGTCGCCGAAGGCGATCCCCTCCCCACCACACCCCCCGCCCCGCACGGGCACGCCGTCGAGGCCCGGCTCTACGCGGAGGACCCGGCCCGCGACTGGCAGCCACAGACCGGGGCACTGCTCACGCTGGACGTACCGGACGAACCCGGTCTGCGCCTCGACACCGGATACACCGGCGGCGACACCATCGGCATGCACTACGACCCGATGCTCGCCAAGGTCATCGCCCACGCCCCCACCCGCGCCCAGGCCGTACGGCTCCTCGCCCGCGCCCTGGAACGAGCCCGCATCCACGGCCCGGTCACCAACCGTGAGCTGCTCGTACGGTCCCTGCGACACCCCGACTTCACCGGCGCCCGTCCCGACACCGGCTTCTACGACCGCCACCTGGACGCCCTCACCCGCACCCCCGGCGACCACGCTGACCGGCACCTCGCGGCCCTCGCCGCGGCCGCCGCCCATGCGGCCCGGCAACCGGACGCCATCGGCACATCCCGCTTCGGCGGCTGGCGCAACCTCCCCTCCCAGCCGCAGACCAGGCGCTACCGCAGCGAACCCGACGGCGCCGAGCACGAGATCGCCTACCGCACCACCCGCAGCGGCGCGATCGACGTCCCCGGTGCCCGGATCCTCACCGCCGCCCCCGGCCACGTCACCCTCGAGACCGACGACGGCGTCACCCACCGATTCCGCCTCGCCACCCACCACGGCCGGGTCCACGTGGACGGCGCCACCGGCTCGTACACCTTCACCGCCCTCCCCCGCTTCACCGACCCCACCGAACGCACCGAACCCGGCTCCCTGCTCGCCCCCATGCCCGGCACCGTCGTCCGGCTCGCCGACGGCCTCGCACCGGGCACCACCGTCCGCGCCGGGCAGCCCCTCATCTGGCTCGAGGCGATGAAGATGGAACACCGCATCCTCGCCCCCGCCTCCGGCACCCTCACCGCGCTCCACGCCGCAACCGGCCTCCAGGTGGAGGTCGGCGCCCTGCTCGCAGTCGTACAAGACGCACAGGAGGAACCGACCCCATGAGCACCGCCCTCGAAACCGAAGAGCAGCAAGCCCTGCGCGCCGCCGTCGCCGCACTCGGAAAGCGCTACGGTCGCGACTACATGACCTCCGTCGTACGTGACGGCGGCCACCCCCGCGAGCTGTGGACCGAAGCCGCCAAGCTCGGCTACCTGGGGGTCAACCTCCCCGAGGAGTACGGCGGCGGAGGCGGCGGCATGGCCGAACTCTCCATAGTCCTGGAAGAGCTGGGAGCGGCAGGATCACCCCTCCTCATGATGATCGTCTCCCCGGCGATCTGCGGCACCGTCATCGCCCGCTTCGGCACCGACACCCAGAAACAGCAGTGGCTCCCCGGCCTCGCCGACGGCACCCTCACCATGGCCTTCGGCATCACCGAGCCCGACGCCGGCTCCAACTCCCACCGCATCACCACCACCGCCCGCCGCGACGGCGGGGACTGGCTGCTCACCGGGCGGAAAGTGTTCGTCTCCGGCGTCGACATCGCCGACGCCACCCTCATCGTCGGGCGCACAGAGGACGCCAGGACCGGCAGGCTCAAGCCCTGCCTCTTCATCGTCCCGCGCGACGCCGCAGGATTCCAGCGCTCGCAGATCGACATGGAACTCCAGGCGCCGGAGAAGCAGTTCGAGCTGGTGCTGGACGACGTGCGGCTGCCCGCCGACGCCCTCGTGGGAGGGGGTACCTCCCGCTCGAGCGAAGCCGAGAGTGGGGGAGAGGACGCGGGCCTCCTCCAGCTCTTCGCCGGACTCAACCCCGAACGCATCATGACCGCCGCCTTCGCCCTCGGCATGGGCCGGTACGCCCTCGGCCGCGCCGTCGACTACGCGCGGACCCGGCAGGTGTGGAAGGAGCCCATCGGCTCCCACCAGGCCATCGCCCACCCCCTCGCCCAGGCGCACATCGAACTCGAACTGGCCCGCCTGATGATGCAGAAGGCCGCCAGGCTCTACGACGAGGGCGACGACATCGGCGCGGGCGAAGCCGCCAACATGGCGAAGTACGCCGCCGCCGAGGCCTGCGTGAAAGCCGTCGACCAGGCGGTGCACACCCTCGGCGGCAACGGCCTCACCCGCGAATACGGGATCGCCTCCCTGATCACCGCGGCCCGCGTCGCCCGGATCGCACCCGTCAGCCGGGAAATGATCCTGAACTACGTTTCCCACCAGTCCCTGGGTCTCCCCAAGTCGTACTGACACAGGGGACTCTGTCCCTCCAGCCGCCGTTCGAAGGGACCCGCCATGGTGAACGTGTTCCGCAGCGAGTACGCAGACGTCCAGCCGCTCGACCTCCCCATCCATGACGCGGTCCTCGGGCAGGCCGCCGGCACCTACGGCGACACGGTCGCCCTGGTCGACGGCACCGACGGCACCACCACGCTCACCTACCGGCAACTCGACACGTTCCACCGCCGGATCGCAGCGGCGCTCGCCGCCACCGGGGTCCGCAAGGGCGACGTCGTCGCCCTGCACAGCCCCAACACCCTCGCCTACCCGACCGTGTTCTTCGGAGCCACCCGGGCGGGCGCCACCGTCACCACCGTGCACCCCCTCGCCACGGCGGAGGAGTTCGCGAAACAGCTCCGTGACTCCTCCGCCCGCTGGATCGTCACCGTCTCCCCGCTCCTCGAAACCGCCCGCCGCGCCGCCGAACTCGTCGGCGGCATAGAGGAGATATTCGTCTGCGACCGGGCCGACGGACACACCTCCGTACTCGACATGCTGGGCTCCACCGCCCCCGAACCGCGGATCACCATCGACCCGGCCGAGGACATCGCCGCACTGCCGTACTCCTCCGGCACCACCGGCACACCCAAGGGCGTCATGCTCACCCACCGCTCCATGGCCACCAACCTGGAGCAGCTGCGGCCGTTCATCCCGATGAGCCCCGGCCACCGGATCCTCGCCGTGCTCCCGTTCTTCCACATCTACGGGCTGACCGCCCTGATGAACGCCCCGCTGCGGCTGGGTGCCACCGTCGTCGTCCTGCCGCGCTTCGACCTCGTCCAGTTCCTCACCGCGATCGAGAAGCACCGGATCAGCGGACTGTACGTCGCCCCGCCGATCGTCCTGGCCCTCGCCAAGCACCCGGCCGTCGCCCAGTACGACCTGTCCTCGCTGGAGTACATCGTCAGCGCCGCCGCCCCGCTCGACGCGGGACTCGCCGCCGCCTGCTCCCGGCGCCTCGGACTGCCACCGGTGCGGCAGGCGTACGGCATGACGGAACTCTCGCCCGGCACCCATGTCGTCCCGCTGGCCGCCGAGAACCCGCCACCCGGCGCCGTCGGGAAACTCCTGCCGGGCACCGAGATGCGGATCGTCTCCCTCGACGACCCGGACCGCGACGCCGGCATCGACACCGACGGCGAGGTGCTCATCCGCGGCCCACAGGTGATGAAGGGCTACCTCGGCCGGCCCGAGGCCACCGCCGACATGATCGACGCCGACGGCTGGGTGCACACCGGTGACATCGGCCGCGTCGACGCCGACGGCTGGCTCCGTGTCGTCGACCGGGTCAAGGAGCTCATCAAGTACAAGGGCTACCAGGTCGCACCCGCCGAACTCGAAGCCCTGCTGCTCGGCCACCCGTCGATCGCGGACGCCGCCGTCATCGGGGTGTACGACACCGACGGCAACGAAGTCCCCAAGGCGTATCTGGTCCGGCAGGCGGGAGTCAGCCCCGACGACCTCACCGCCGACGACGTCATGGCGTACGTCGCCGAGCGCGTCGCCCCGTACAAGAAGATCCGGCGGGTCGAATTCATCGGCGCCGTACCCCGCGCCACCTCCGGGAAAATCCTCCGGCGCGAACTGCGCGACCGGGAACAGGCCGACCAAGAAGTCATCGAGAAGGCGGCAGAAGCATGAAACTGGTCCGCACCGGCCAAGAACGTGGCATCGCCACCGTACGGATGGACTCGCAGGCGAACCGCAACGCACTCTCCGCGCGGCTCGTCGCCGAACTCCGTGAAACCCTCGCCCGGTACGGCGAGGACGACACCGTACGGGCCGTGGTCCTCACCCACACGGGCAACACGTTCTGCGCCGGCGCGGACCTCGGCGCACCCCCCGACCCGGCAGCGTTCGTGGCCCTGATGCGGGAGATCGTCACCCTGCCCAAGCCAGTGGTGGCCCGCGTCGACGGACACGTCCGGGCGGGCGGCCTCGGACTCCTCGCCGCCTGCGACATCTCCGCCGCCGGACCCGCTGCCACCTTCGCCCTCACCGAATCCCGGCTCGGCCTCGCCCCCGCCGTGATCTCCCTGCCCCTGCTGCCCCGTACCGACCCACGCGCGGCCGCCCGCTACTACCTCACCGGAGAACGCTTCGACGCGACCGAAGCCGCCCGGATCTCCCTGATCACCCTCGCCGCCGACGACGTGGACAAGGCGCTCGAACCCGTGCTCGACGGACTGCGCCGAGCCTCACCACAGGGGCTGGCAGCATCGAAGGAGCTGGTCACAGCTACTGTGCGGGAAAGTTTCGACCAGTACGCCGAAGACCTCATAGCCCGCTCGGCAGCACTCTTCGCCTCCGCCGAGGCACGAGAAGGGATGACGGCATTTCACGAACGACGGGACCCCGCATGGGTGTTGTGACGCCCCCCACCGACAGGACCCCCAAGCAGGACCGCAGCCGCGCCACCCGCCGACGGCTGCTCGAAGCCGCGGTCGCCTGCCTCGCCGAACACGGCTGGGCAGGCTCCACGGTCTCCGTCGTCGCGGAACGCGCAGGCGTATCGCGCGGCGCCGCCCAGCATCACTTCCCCACCCGCGAGGACCTGTTCACCGCAGCCGTCGAATACGTCGCCGAGGAACGCTCCGCCGCCCTGCGCACCCTGCCCGTCCAAGGCCGCGCAGCCGTCGTCGCCGCCCTCGTCGACCTCTACACAGGACCGCTGTTCCGCGCCGCACTCCAGCTCTGGGTCGCCGCGTCCAACGAGGCGTCACTGCACCCCCGCGTCAGCGAACTCGAAGCCCGCGTCGGCCGCGAGACCCACCGCATCGCCGTCGAGCTCCTGAAAGCCGACGAATCCCGTCCCGGCACCCGCGAAACCGTCCAGGGCCTCCTCGACATGGCCCGCGGCCTCGGCCTGGCCAACGTGCTGACCGACGACACCGTCCGGCGGCAGAGGGTCGTCGCCCAGTGGGCGGCCCTGCTGGACGACGCACTGGACTGAGGCCGGGGCAGCGGCTCCCAGGCGTACGTCAGCCTCGGCTCCCCCGCCGGGGACGGCCCCGCCCGGCCCGCCGCATCCGCACCGAGTCCGACCCGACCGGACACAAAGGGCGCGGCGCCCCGAGATGAGACACCGCATCCGTCCGGCACCCGGCCGGCTCACCCCGTGATGTCGTCGTACCCCTCGATCGCCCGCGGATCACGCGGCCCCGGCCCGATGTACCTCGCCGACGGCCGCACCAGCCGGCCCGTCCGCTTCTGCTCCAGAATGTGCGCCGACCAGCCCGCCGTACGCGCACACGTGAACATCGACGTGAACATGTGCGCCGGAACCTCCGCGAAGTCCAGCATGATCGCCGCCCAGAACTCCACGTTCGTCGCCAGCACCCGGTCCGGACGACGTGCGTGCAACTCCTCCAGCGCCGCCTTCTCCAGCGCCTCCGCCACCTCGAACCGCGGCGCGCCCAGCTCCTTCGCCGTACGCCGCAGCACCCGCGCCCGCGGGTCCTCCGCCCGGTACACGCGGTGCCCGAAGCCCATCAGCCGTTCACCCTTGTCCAGGGCCTTCTTCACATACGCGGTCGCGTCACCGGTCCGCTCGATCTCCTCGATCATCCCGAGGACCCGGGACGGCGCACCGCCGTGCAGCGGACCCGACATCGCACCCACCGCACCGGACAGCGCCGCCGCCACATCGGCGCCCGTCGACGCGATGACCCGCGCGGTGAACGTGGAGGCGTTCATGCCGTGCTCGGCGGCCGACGTCCAGTACGCGTCGACGGCCTTAACATGCTTCGGATCCGGCTCCCCGCGCCAGCGGATCATGAACCGCTCGACGACGGACTGCGCCTTGTCGATCTCGCTCTGCGGGACCATCGGCAGCCCCTGCCCGCGCGCCGACTGGGCGACATACGACAGCGCCATCACGGCGGCCCGCGCCAGATCGTTGCGCGCGGTCTCCTCGTCGATGTCGAGCAGCGGCCTCAGACCCCACACCGGCGCCAGCATCGCCAGCGCGGACTGCACATCGACCCGGATGTCACCCGAGTGGACCGGGATCGGGAACGGCTCGGCGGGCGGCAGACCGGGGTTGAACGCTCCGTCGACCAGCAGACCCCACACGTTCCCGAACGACACCTGACCGACGAGATCCTCGATGTCGACCCCGCGGTAGCGGAGCGAACCGCCCTCCTTGTCGGGTTCGGCGATCTCCGTCTCGAACGCGATGACTCCCTCGAGCCCGGGTACGAAGTCGGACATCATGCGGCTCCCTCGAATCGGCGGCTGTACGGAGGCCACAGTGGCCTGCCCCAAGATATTGGCGGGTTCCCACGACGCGGGGAAGCGTGACATCCCGCACAGCACCCGGCATTACCGATGCGTGGTTGACACCCCTCCTCGCCGGGCAAACTGGGCCGCTGCGGCAGGATGACCCCGTGCCCACCGCAGATTCCCCTTCCGATTCCACCACCGATCCGGCCGCGATGCGCGAGCAGTACCGCTCCGAGGCCTTCACCGAGGACACGCTCGCCACCGACCCCATGCATCAGTTCGCCCACTGGTTCCGGCAGATCGCCGCGGGTGGAATGGTCTATGAGCCGAACGCCATGGTGGTCTCCACCGCCAGCCCCGACGGCCGCCCGTCCTCCCGCACGGTGCTGCTGAAGAAGTACGACGCCCGGGGCTTCGTCTTCTTCACCAACTACAACTCCCGCAAGGGCCGCGAACTGGACGCCAACCCGTACGTCTCGCTGCTCTTCCCCTGGCACCCGCTGGCCCGCCAGGTCGTCGTCACCGGCACCGCGGCCCGCATCGCCCGCGAGGAGACGGTCGCCTACTTCCGCACCCGCCCCCACGGCTCCCAGCTGGGCGCGTGGGCGAGCGAACAGTCTGCCGTGATCGGCTCCCGGCAGGAGCTCATCGACCGGTACGAGGAACTGGCGGCCCGCTACCCCGAGGGCGAACGCATCCCCGCACCCCCGCAGTGGGGCGGCTTCCGTGTCGTGCCGGAGACCATCGAGTTCTGGCAGGGCCACGAGAACCGGCTGCACGACCGGCTGCGATACGTACGCGAGGGCGACGGCTGGCGGGTGGAGCGCCTCTCCCCGTGACCGGTGCCCCGCACATGCAGAAACCCGCGGGCTCTGGTCCCTCCTTGCGGAGGGGCCGGCCGGACTTACCGGCGAGCCCGCGGGTCGGTGACTGCTTGGGATTGGCCGGCGACCGGCCTGCACTGCAAGAGCGCGACGACGGGCGTCAGCCCGCAGCCACCTCACGAGTCCGAGAAGAAATCACTTCCGGAACACCTCCTTTCGCGTGTACGACACACCCTAGGAACGCCGCCGGAACCGCACAACCGAATTACCGAAGGATCGGCAGGTCCCGATTTTCCGGAAAGTCGATGTGTGCTGGGTCACGTTCGAGTTCAATGGTCTGACGTGCGGCAATGGCGGACACGTCCTGCAGGGGGTCCGGGATGAGCGCTTCCACGAGCAGTGGGACCACTGATGCCCTCGGCCCCGACCCGATCCCCGGGTCGGAGCTGCTTGCGGCGTTGCTCGACGGGATGGACGCGGCGCTCTGTGCCTTCGGCGCGGACGGCGCGATCACGCACTGGAACCGTGAGGCGGAGCGGATTCTCGGCTGGTCGGCCGAGGAGGCCGTGGGCCGGCCCGGGTTCGCGGGGTGGGCGGTGCGCAGTGCGGACGTGGGTGAGGTGCAGGGGCGGCTGATGGCTGCCATGGATGCGCCGGGGCGTCAGGTGCATGAGTTCGCGTTGCTGCGCAAGGACGGCGGGCGGGTGCTTGTGCGGATGCAGTCGGCCGGGGTGCGGGGTGCGGACGGGAAGCCGGCCGGGGTGTACTGCGCGTTCAGCGAGGTGCATGCGCAGATCGATCTGGAGCGGTCGATCGCGCTCAGTGAGGCGCTGTTCGAGGACGCGTCGTGGGGTGTGGTCCTCGTCGATGTGGATCTGCGGCCGACGGTCGTCAACGCGTGTGCGGCGCGGGCGCTGGGCGGTGGGCGTACGACGCTGCTGGGGCGTCCGCTCGCCGAGCTGGTCGTGCAGGGGGTGGAGGAGCTAGAGGGTGCGCTGCAGCACGTCCTGGCCGAGGGGCAGCCACCCGCGCCCACCGAGCTCTGGGTGACGCTGCGGTCGGCGGACGGGGACCGGCGGCGCTGCTGGCGCAGCGGCTTTCTGCAGCTGACGTCGCCGCTCGCGGAGGACCCGGTGCCGTTGGGGGTCGGCTGGCTGTTCCAGGACGTGACGGCGGAGAAGCTGGCGGCGCAGGAGGCGGACCGGGTGCGGTTCCGGTCGAATCAGCTGTACCGGGCGTGCCGGTCGGCGGCCGAGTGCGATGACCCGATGGAGGCGGCGACGTCGTATCTGGATTTCGCGCTGGCGGGTTTCGCCGACCATGTGCTGATCGATGTGCTGGTGGGGGAGCGGCTGGTGCGGGCGGCGGCGACGCCGGCCGATGCCCCGGGTCCGTGTCTGCCGGTGGCCGGCGGCGGCCTTCCTCTGCGGTACGCGCCGGGGCATCCGGCGCTGCAGGCGGTGGACCGGACGGGTTCGGTGCGGTCGAGCGCCGGTCCAGGTGCGGAGGCCTGGGCGGATGAGCGTCAGTGGCCGAAGGGTTCGGTGCACGCGTTGTGCGCGGTGATGCGCAGCCGGGGCCGGACGCTGGGTGTGGTGACGTTCCTGCGGGCCGCCCATCGCACGGCCTTCGAGCGCCCGGACGCGGCGTACGCGGAGAGCGTTGCGGCCCGGGTGGCGGGCGCGGTGGACCTGGCTCAGGTGCTGGGCGGCTGAGCCGGGCCCGGTCCGGACCGGGGGCGAAATCGCCCGAACGGGCTGGACAGATGGTGAAGGTCGGCAGGGCCCGAAGACGCTCACCGACTGGCGTTACGGCAACCACGACATGAACCTGTCCAGGGAGCGCGGTTACAAGCCCGCCGCCACGGAGATGGCCGCCTATGACGCGGCACTCAAGGAAGGCGCCCAGGACCGCGGTTCGTCGGACAAGGCCGAGATCGGCGTACTCAACGGGACGAGCGAGGACTGGGGCTGGCGACGGGTCTGCCGGCCGGTCTCTACCCGGCCTGGCGGGCGTCGCGGGTCCCACCGGCGGAGGCGCTCCGGTGCTGAGCGCGGTGCGTGGGCCCGCACGCAACGGCTGCGTGACGGGCGCCGGTTCCGCTACCGGCGGTAGAAGATCCGGTCCGCGTACTCCGTCATCACGCGCCCGTTCCACTCGTGCCCGCCGTCGACGTTCCCGGACCGCAGCAGCGGGGGCTCGATCCCCCGCTCCACCAGCCGCTCCGCGGCCGCCGCCATCATCGCCTGCATCAGCGCACTGGTGACCACCGTGGAGGCGGGCGCGAAGGGTGCCTCGATGCCCTCCGCGGTCAGTTCCGCGTCACCGATCGCGATCTTGCTGTCGAGGACGATGTCGCAGTGGTCCCGCAGGAATCCGCCGGAACTGTGCCGCGACCGTGTCGCGTCCGCGTACGCCACCGAAGTGACGCCGACGACCGTCAGGCCGAGCGCGCGGGCGTCCCGCGCCATCTCGACCGGCAGCGCGTTGCGGCCCGAGAGCGAGATGATCACGAGCAGGTCGCCCGCGCGCGCCGGGCTGGAGTCCAGCACGGCACCGGCCAGGCCGTCGACCCGTTCCAGCGCCGAGCCGAGCGTCGCGGGCATCACGTCGACGCCGAGCGTGCCGGGCACGGCGAGAAGGTTCATCAGGGCCAGACCGCCGGCCCGGTAGACGACGTCCTGGGCGGCGAGCGACGAGTGGCCGGCGCCGAACGCGAAGAGCCGGCCGCCGGCCGCGACGGTGTCGGCGATCGCGGCCCCGGCGGCCGCGATGTTGCCGGACTCCTCGTCGCGTACGCGCTCCAGCAGGCCGATCGCTGCGTCGAGGAACTGACCGGCCAGCTTGCTGTCGCTCATCGAGGAGGCCCTTTCGGCGGGGTGGGTGACCGGGGGGTGTTTGTGCCGCGGATCACGTTGCGGTCTGGACCAGTGGCCTGTCAATACCGCCCGGGCCCGCACACGCGGTCCAGGGTTCGGTCGGCGCGGCACGGTTGTCGGAGGTATGCGTCAGAATTGGCTGAGGGCCAGCGCATGGCGTTGACGGCGTTTTTCATGTCACAGCATCGAGGGGCACGAATGTCCGGACTGATCGACACAACGGAGATGTATCTCCGCACCATCCTCGAACTCGAAGAGGAAGGCGTCGTCCCCATGCGCGCCCGGATCGCGGAGCGGCTGGACCAGAGCGGTCCGACGGTCAGCCAGACGGTGGCGCGCATGGAGCGCGACGGGCTGGTGCAGGTCGCGGGCGACCGGCATCTGGAACTCACGGAGGAGGGCCGCCGGCTGGCGACCCGGGTGATGCGCAAGCACCGGCTCGCCGAGTGCCTGCTCGTCGACGTGATCGGCCTGGAGTGGGAGCAGGTGCACGCCGAGGCCTGCCGCTGGGAGCACGTGATGAGCGAGGCCGTGGAGCGCCGGGTGCTGGAGCTGCTGCGGCACCCGACGGAGTCTCCGTACGGGAATCCGATCCCGGGCCTGGAGGAACTGGGCGAGAAGGCCGAGGCCGACCCGTTCCTCAACGCGGACATGGTCAGCCTGTCGGAGCTCGACCCGGGGGCCGAGGGCAAGACCGTGGTGGTGCGGAGGATCGGTGAGCCGATCCAGACGGACGCCCAGCTGATGTACACGTTGCGGCGGGCGGGCGTGCAGCCCGGCTCCGTGGTCAGCGTGACCCAGTCGCCCGGCGGGGTGCTGGTCGGCAGCAGTGGCGAGGCGGCGGAGCTGGACGCCGAGGTCGCTTCGCACGTCTTCGTCGCCAAGCGCTGACCGGGATACTGAAGCGTAACGTCCGCTTTCCGTTTTTCCGTCCGGAATTGCAGCGCTCGGGCGGATCGCGTGCCAGGCTGTGGCTGAGGCATACCTGAGAGTGGCGGCCGCCTGGCCACGCGGTCGGGGAGGGAGCAGGAGATGCGCCCGTCGTACTGGCATGTGCACCAGAAGGTGACTGCCACGAGCCCGGCCGCCCCGACGGCTGCGCCCGGTCGCGCCGCCCCGCCCGCACACGCTCCGGCGCCCGCGGGCCCGGTCGTCCCGGCCGACCGCACTCCGGCGCAGACCGCCCCGCACGCCCCCCTGACATGGGAGGGCCCCGGCGCCGCGCGGCGCCGGGGCCTGTCCTCCCCTGTTCCGACCTGGAGCCCCGAGCTCTCAAGGTCGGTCCCGCGGGCCCTCATCCCCGAGTGGTCCGCCTCCCGAAGAAGATCTCCCCGCCGGGGCCGACGTCAATCCTTGGTGGCTGTCACTCGAACGAGGGGTGTTGCGAGCCGGAACCCGTTGTTCGAATAAAGGTTCGATAGTCTGGCGTGACGCGACCGCACGGTGAGCGAGCGGTGATCGAGGACCAGAAGGGGGTGCCAGGACATATGGTGCGGCGCATCGATGTGACGGGATCCGACGGCGTACGCCTCGCGGCCTGGGAGTTCGCCGATCCGCCCAAGGGGCGCACGGAGGGCGAGCGCGCCCCCGGGGTCTTACTGCTCCACGGACTGATGGGCCGGGCCTCCCACTGGGCCCCCACGGCCCGCTGGCTCGCCGAGCGGCACCGGGCCGTGGGCCTCGACCAGCGCGGACACGGCCGCAGCGAGAAGCCGGCCGAAGGCCCGTACACCCGCGACGCGTACGTCGCCGACGCCGAGGCGGCGATCGAACAGCTCGGCCTCGGCCCCGCCACTGTCGTCGGCCACTCGATGGGCGCCCTCACCGCCTGGCAGGTCGCCGCGAAGCGCCCCGACCTCGTCCGGGCCCTGATCATCTGCGACATGCGGGCCTCCGCGCTCGGAGCCGCCTCGCAGCGGGAGTGGGAGGACTGGTTCAAGTCCTGGCCGCTGCCGTTCGCGACGCTCTCCGACGTACGGAAGTGGTTCGGCGAGGACGACCCCTGGGTGGAGCGGCCGAACCCGTCCCGCGGCGAGTTCTTCGCCGAAGTGATGGCCGAGCGAGCCGACGGCTGGCGGCCGGTCTTCTCCCGCCGCCAGATGCTCCAGTCCCGCGCGACCTGGGTCCACGACGCGCACTGGGAGGAGCTGGCGCAGGTCCGGTGCCCGACGCTGGTGGTCCGTGGCCTGGACGGCGAACTGGGCCGCGCGGAGGCCCAGGAGATGGTCCGCGTACTGCCGCGCGGGCAGTACGCGGAGGTGGCGGACGCCGGTCATCTCGTCCACTACGACCAGCCGGAGGGCTGGCGCGCCGCGGTCGAGCCGTTCCTCGAGCAGTTCGCCGAGGACCCCCAGGACGACCGCGAGCCCGTCTCCTCGTAACGAGAGCCGCACCCGGGCCGGACCTGCTCAGGTCACCCCTTGCTGACCGCCGCCAGTATCTCCGGAAGCCGGTTCGCCGTTCGGGGAGCCGCCAGCCGAAGCCCCGCCCAGGCGATCAGCGTGCCGTACGCGCCACCCACCGGCACCAGCAGCCACAACCAGTCCTCTGCATCGGCGAGATGCAGCCAGATCGTCGCCACGATCACCGGCGCGCACAGCACCGCCGCCGAGACCATGCCGCCGAAGATCGAGATCCAGGCGAGCCCGGCCTGCCCCGGCGCCACGTTCTTGAACGCGCCGTCCTGCGGGATCGAGTACGGGAAGTTGGCCGACGCCACCGCGCCCGTCGCCAGCATCGCGCCCAGCAGGGCGAAGGAGAGACCCATGACGCCCGGCAGCGCCTCCCAGTCCCCGAGCACCGCCGCCGTCACGACGGTCACCAGGATCGTGTACGGGAGGGTGATCACCAGCAGCGCCAGTGCCCGCGCCCGCAGTTCGAGGTACGCGTCCCGGGTGGAAGAGATCGTCAGCGCCACTATCCAGAACGCGGAGGTGTCCTGCCCGAACTGGTTGTACATCTGGATGCCGAGCATCCCGGCGGCGAAACACGCGAAGTAGACCGAGCCGGTGCCCTGCACCGCGTTGAGCAGCGGCACGATCAGGCCGATGGCGAGCGCCGTCACCCAGGCCGCCTTGGTCTTCGGGTCCCGCGCGACGTACCGCAGACTGCGCCGCATCACCGTCCCCGTGCGCCCCTCGGGCAGCAGCGTGGAAAACCAGGAGCCGGCCGTCGCGGACTTCTTGCGGGTCGGTTCGGCGGCGGCGAGCGTCGAACCGTCCGGGGCGGTCATCAGCTTCACCAGACTCCGCTGCCACAGCCACAGCAGTGCCCCCAGTGCCGCGACGGAGAGCAGCAGTTGCAGCACGGCCCGGCCGTACGACCCCTGCGCCGCGGAGTCCACCGCACCGATCGCCGAGGCCGGCGGCAGCCAGCGCACCACGTCCGCGGCCGGGTCGAGCGCGGCCAGCCCGCCGGACCGGCCGAGCCGCTGCGCACCGAAGTTGACGACCTGGATGCCGACCGCGATCACCAGCCCGCTGAGCACCGCCAGATCACGGCCCTTGCGGGAGGTCAGCAACCGGGTGTTGGCCGTGGCGACGGCCCGGGCCAGCGCCACGCACACCAGCAGGGCCAGCGGCGCGGCCAGCACCGCGCACACCACGGCCGCAGCCCCGTGCGCCACCGCGAACGCCGAACCGACCGCCAGGCAGAGCGTGAACAGCGGCCCGATGCCGACCAGGGACGCCATCAGCAGCGCCCTGATCAGCGGGCGCGGCCTCAGCGGCAGCATCACCAGCCGGCTCGGGTCGAGGGTCTCGTCGCCGCTGGGGAAGAACAGCGGCATCACCGCCCAGCCGAGCGCCAGCACCGCTGTGAGCAGCACCACGAGCGAACCTGCGTGGGCGTTGCCGCGCAGCGCGATCAGCCCGATGACCTGGCCGGCGCCGATCAGCAGGGTGACGACGACGGACGAGATGTAGGCGGCCCGCCGGCCGGACGACTGTCGCAGCCCGTTGCGCAGCAGCGTCAGCTTGAGCTGTACGAAGACGGAGACGAGTCCTTCACCGCCCCGGCCGTCCGAGGGGCGGGGAGCGGGGATGACGGGGGTGTCGAGCACGCTCATCGGGCGCCGCCCAGCCAGTCGAGGGACTCGCCGGTGTCCCGCCCGCCCGCGCCGACGAGTTCGAGGAACGCGTTCTGCAGCGACGACGCCGAGCCGCGCACCTCGGAGAGGGTGCCCTGGGCCCGGATCGTGCCGTTCGCCATGACGGCCACCCAGTCGCACAGCGACTCGACGAGCTCCATCACATGGCTGGAGAAGACGACGGTCGCCCCCGAGCCGGTGTACCGCTCCAGCACCCTGCGGATGGTCTGTGCCGAGACGGGGTCGACGCCCTCGAACGGCTCGTCCAGGAAGAGCACTTCGGGGTTGTGCAGCAGAGCCGCCGCGAGCCCGATCTTCTTCCGCATGCCGGTCGAGTAGTCGACGACCAGCTTGTGCTGGGCGCCCGCCAGATCCAGTACGTCCAGGAGCTGGGTGGCACGCTTGTCGACCTCGGCGCCCGGAAGCCCGCGCAACCGGCCGGTGTACGCCAGGAGTTCGCGCCCCGAGAGGCGCTCGAACAGCCGCAGCCCCTCCGGCAGGACGCCGATCCTGGCCTTGACGTCCACCGGGTCGCGCCAGACGTCGCGTCCGCCGACCTCGATCGTCCCGTGGTCGGGGCGGAGCAGGCCGGTCACCATCGAGAGCGTGGTGGTCTTGCCCGCGCCGTTGGGTCCGACCAGGCCGATGAACTTCCCGGCGGGCAGCTCCAGATCGATCCCGGCGACCGCGGTCTGCTCGCCGAACCGCTTCCAGAGGCCCCGCACGCGAACGGCGGGCGGCGCCGTCACCGCCCCGCTCGCTTCCGCTGCTGTCCGGTCCGACATGGTGCACTGCCTTTCGGTGTCCCCGTGTGTGGTGGACAGCCTACGAAAGGCGTGCGCGCGCGGCGGCTGCTTCCCGCCCGCAGGCGTACGCGAGCGGGCCGATGACCTCCGCCGCGTCCGGCAACCACCGGTTTGCGGGGGTGGGGCGGCGCGCCCACTGAACCGCGCCGCGCCCGCCGATCCGGGTCGGCGGCGCCGCCACGTAGTCGCCGTCGCCGCGGCCGGACAGACCGATCGCGGCAGCGCTCCAGCCCAGCCCCCGTACGAGTCCGTCCACGTCGGCCGCCGTCCCGGGCAGTACGAAGAAGAGCATCCGGCGGTCGGGGGTGCAGGTGACGGGGCCGAGCGGCAGGTTCATCCGCTCCATCCGGGCCAGCGCGAGGAAACCGGCGGACTCCGGTACGTCGAGCGCGTCGAAGGTGCGCCCGGTGGGCAACAGGACCGATGCCGTGGGGTACTCGGACCACATCCGGCGGACAGCGGCGCCGCTGCCGGTCGAACGGCCCGCCCAGTCGGGCCGGGTGGGGTGAGCGCCTGGAGAGGCGCAGCCGGCCTCTCCGCACGAGCATCGCTCCGCCCCTCCCACGGGCTCGAGCCAGGTGCCGGGGAGTACCTCCCAGTGCCGCCCTTCCGTGTACCGCACTGCGGCGTCGAGCAGTTGTTCTCCTCGCTGCTTGGGGATCTGTGCGGCTTCCATGACTTCGACGGGCTCTTCCACGAACACCTCAACTGCCGCGACCACCTGGGGTTACGGGCGTGGTGAATGCGGTCACGGTGCACGGATCCCGCATATGGGGCGCATGGATGCATGGACGGGGGCGCATGTGAGGCGGTGCGTCGATGGACGGGTAGCCACTTGGGGGAATCCGGAACAGTTCGCCCATGCGAATACGTACCAAAAGCTGACAATGACTCGATGAGTACTCGAACACCCTGAACAACGTGAAACGACCAACACGATTCATGTGTGCATTTCTTGTGCAATCGCCGGGCAGTGATCTGCCCATCGATCACTGCGGTCTCAGGGGGAAACATGGCAGCCAGGCCTCTCGTCGCCCGCCAGCCGAACGAACGGCTCCAGGGACTCATTCAGGAAGCCGGATGCTCCAACGCGGGCCTGGCCCGCCGCGTCAACATGGTCGGAGCGGAGCGCGGCCTCGATCTCCGCTACGACAAGACCTCCGTGGCCCGCTGGCTGCGCGGACAGCAACCCCGCGGCCGGGCACCGGGAATCATCGCCGAGGCGCTCGGCCGCAAGCTCGGCCGCACGGTCACGATCGACGAGATCGGGATGGCCAACGGCAAGAACCTCGCGTCCGGCGTCGGCCTGCAGTTCGCACCGACCGTGACCGGCGCGATCGAGCAGGTCTGCGAGCTGTGGCGCAGCGATGTCGGCCGCCGCGACTTCCTGTCCGGTTCGGCGGTGGCGTCGTCGGCGATGGTCGAGCCCAGCCGGGACTGGCTGATCACCGCCGCCGATCCGCAGGTGGCGCGGGCCGCCGGGGCCCGGGTCGGGATGTCCGACGTCGAGGCGGTGCGGGCGATGACGGCCGCGCTGGTCGATCTCGACCACCGGTTCGGCAGCGGGCACGTCCGGCCGGTGCTGGTGCACTACCTGAACAGCGTGGTCTCCGGCCTGCTCGCGGGGGCGTACCGCGAAACGGTCGGGCGACAGCTGTTCGGGGCCGTCGCCCGGCTCACCGAACTCGCCGGGTACATGGCGGTCGACACGGGGCAGCCCGGGCTCGCCCAGCGCTACTACATCCAGGCGCTGCGGCTGGCGCAGGCGGGGGGCGACCGGGCGTACGGCGGCTATGTACTGGCTGCGTCGATGAGTCATCTCGCCGCCCAGCTGGGCAACCCACGGGAGATCGCGCAGCTGGCGCGCGCCGCGCAGGAAGGTGCGCGGGGGCGGGTCACCCCGCGCGCCGAGGCGATGTTCTACGCGGCGGAGGCCCGTGGGCACGCCCTGCTCGGCGACGCCCGCACCTGCCAGCAGGTGACGGGCCGGGCGCTGACGGCCCTGGAGCACGCCGATCCTGACACGGGCGACGACCCGGCGTGGATCGCCCACTTCGACCACGCCTATCTGGCCGACGAGCTGGCGCACTGCCACCGCGACCTCGGCCAGGCCGAGGCGGCCGTCCGCCGGGCGACGGAGTCCCTGGAGGGCCACCCGGAGTCCCGGGCCCGCCGCCGCGGCATCGGCCTGGTCCTGCTCGCGACGGCGCAGGTGCAGCTGCGCGAGGTGGAGCAGGCGTGTCATACGGGGATGCGGGCGATGGAGCTGCTGGGGACGGTGCGTTCCAGCCGGGGCACGGAGTATCTGGACGATCTGCAGCAGAGGCTCGTGCCGTACGGGGACGAGCCGGCGGTACGGGAGTTCGGGGCTCGACTCGAACTCCAGGCGGCCTGACCGGGGCGCCCTTTAACTGCGCCGTGAGGGCACTGTGTGTTACTGCCCCGGTGGAACGGCGGTGAGCGACAACGGGCGCTTGGCAAAGGGTGGCAGCCACCCGATAGCGTGGGCCGACGATTCCGTAGGTTTACACGTAGGAGTCCCGGTGACGCAGAGCGGACAGGGTGACGAGCAGCTCCCTGCTGTACGGCCCACGCACGAAGGTGTCGTGCTGCCCGCAGGTGGCGGAGAGCCCTGGATACCGGGCGGAGCGGCCGACCAGGCCGCTCCGGCGGGTGGGCAGCCGTGGGGCCAGCCCTGGGGGCCTCAGGCGTCACAGGGGCAGTACGGCCACGGCCAGTACGACCAGCAGGGGCAGTACGACCAGCAGGGGCAGTACGACCAGCAGGGGCAGTACGGCCAGGAGCCGCCGTACGGACTGCAGCCCCAGGGGCAGCCCATGCCCCAGCCGTATGCGCAGCCGTTGCCCCCGGAGGCCGTGCCGGGCATGGGCGCGGACGCCGATGCCACGCAGTACATCGCCCCGGTGCCGGCCGGCCCCGCGCCGGGCGGTCTCCCGCCCGAGAGCTCCGCGGAGGCCACCCAGTTCCTGGCCCCCACCCAGTCGCCCGCGCCGGCTTCCGACGCCGAGGCGACCCAGTACATGCCGCCGGTGCCCGGCGGTGCTCCGTACAGCATCAGACCCGGGACGCCCGGTGAGCGGCAGCCGCCCGCCGAGTTCGACAACCTGTTCCGCAGTGAGGAGCCGGCGGGCGCCACGCAGCAGATGCCCCGCTTCGACCCGGGACAAGCCGCGCCGTACGGAGGCGCCCAGCAACCGCCGTTCCAGCAGCCGCAGCAGCCGCAGCACAGTGAGCCGCCGCAGGGGCGGGCCGGGCAGCGCAAGAAGCCGTCGCACATCCCGCTGATCGCCGCGGTCGTGGTCGGCTGTGCGGTCATCGGGCTCGGCGCGGGTGCGCTGATGAGCGGCGACGACAAGGGCAAGGACGACAAGCAGCCGGTGGCCGCGGCGAGTTCACCCGCCGCGCAGCCCTCCGAGCAGGCGGCGGCCGACCCGGCGAAGCCGCAGGCCGAGGCGCTCGACAAGCTGCTCGCGGACAGCAACAACAGCCGTTCCGCCGTGATCGGGGCCGTCGAGAAGACCAAGTCCTGCACGGACCTGGATCAGGCGGTCACGGATCTGCAGGGCGCCGCCCAGCAGCGCCGCGAGCTGGTGACACGGTTGCAGGGGCTGTCCGTCGACAAGCTCCCCGACCACGCGCAGCTGACCCAGGCGCTCACGAAGGCCTGGCAGGCATCGGCCTCCGCCGACGCCCACTACGCGGCGTGGGCTCGCCAGGCCAAGAACGGCAAGAAGGTGTGCAAGCACGGGAAGGCCCGTGGGACGTCCGAGACGGTTCAGGCCACCGTGGCGAGCGGTGAGGCGAGCAAGGCGAAGCAGCAGGCGTCAGGGCTGTGGAACTCGATCGCGACGAAGTACGGGCTGACCCGGCGATCGGCGACCGATCTCTGATCCGAGAATCAGCCTCTCCGGCGTTCGAGGAGGGGGCCCGGGGGCGCAGCCCCCGGGCATCGGGCAGGGAGGTGGCCTGTTCCCCGCCCGTCAGCCCTTCGCGCTGGCGTCCGCCAAGGTCTTCGTCACGTCCACGAACCCCTTGCTCTCCGCCACCAGCCGCCCCTTGCGTACCATCTGGAACGTCACCTTCCGGTTCACGATCCGCGGGTACGCCGACGACCCCAGCATGTCCTCGAACCGCCACCTCAGCTCCGGCGTGAGCCCGCCGGTGTCCACCCGGGCTCCCCGGTTCAGGGCAACCGTGAGCTTGCCCGCGGTGATCTCCGGCTCGTCGATCGCCGTGACGATCTGCTTCAGCACCGTGTACGCGATCCACGTCGTCTGGACACCCGTGTCGTCCGGGTCGATCCGGTTGTCGCCGAAGGCGTGCTTCCGGATCACCTCGCGCATCTCGTCCCAGCGGGCGTCCCCCGCGTCCGGGTACCAGCCGGCGACGTACGCCCCCTCGAACGGACTGTCCCGGCCGCCGGTGCGGTCGATCAGCGGCTGGTCGATGCTGCCTAGCACGGAGGAGATCCGTACGTTCCCGAACGACGGTTCGAGCCGGCGGAAGGAGTCGAAGAACGTCTCCGTGCGGTCCCCGAGCACCGCCGTCACACACCCGTCGGCCGTTCCCGCCCCCTGCAGCGCCTGAGCCGCCGCCTCGTCGTACGACGTCGCCGCCTCCGCGGCCCGGACGTCCGTCGCAGCCGGCCGCTGCGCTTCCTTGAGGCCGGTGTTGAGCAGCCACGCCTGGTTCTCGCCGCCCAGCGTGTCGGGCCGCACCACGGAGACCTGCTCGCAGTCGCGGGCGAGCTGCTTGGCGTTGCCCGCGAGGAGCGCCGGCTGGCCGCCGTTGACCGGGTACGAGTCGTAGCTGCTGAACTCCTCCTCGGAGGCTCCGTAGCCGCCGATGTACGGGATCCCGGCGACCTCCAGCGGAGCCATGAAGGCCTGTCCGTGCCGGCTGTACGAGCCGACGACCGCGACGGCCTTCTCCTTGACCGCCTGCCGGGCGCAGTTCCCCGCTCCGACCGAGGTGTCGCCCTCGTTGCACGTGACGACGAGCAGCTTGTGGCCGTCGAGCCCGCCGTTGTTGTTCACCCAACGCGCGTACGCCCGCGCCATGGCGGTCATGCCGGCCATGTTCGCCGCGTCGGGACCGGTGGAGCCGTTGGGGGCCCAGGTCATGACGGTGACGGGCTCCCTGGAGTCCCCCGAGGCCCCAGGGAGCACGCCACAGCCGGTCATCAGCAACGCCCCGACCGCCGCCGTACATGTGAGGAGTTTGTAGGGACGGGGGGAGGTGAGGCGTCGCCATCCGGTCATGGGCATGAACATTTCCGCGCCTCGGGTAACGCAGATGTGTGCTTCACTCAACGCTCGGTGACATCCAAGTGAATTACAGGGGCCGATGCGCGCCCGGCGGCGGGGAACGTACGATCGACAACCGTGCAGCAAGGTTCGGAGAACACTTCCCGTCGCGGCCGTCGCTCCTCCACCATGGGCGGCATGCCGCTCAATGACGTTCCTTGGTGGCGCTGGCGCAGCAACGTGCGCTCGGCGCTGCACATGCTCTCCGACCCCGTCTTCCACCACGAGTGCTGGCTGGCCGGCCGGGAAGGGTACGGCGACGTCACCGACGCCGTGTACCGCCTGGTCGAGGACACCTGGCTGGACAACTGGTCCGCCGAGAAGTACGTCGGGACGGTCTTCCGTGACTCCGGCGAGGCCGCTCTCGTCGACGTCGCCGTGCTGCGGGTGCTGCGCATCATGCACCAGATCGGCGCGGACGCCCTGGTCTCCGCCTATCTGGAGCACCACGGCTGGCCGGAGGCCGTGCGCGCCGCCCGCGAGGCCCATGTGCTG
Source organism: Streptomyces sp. NPDC005262 (assembly GCF_042872425.1). Lineage (NCBI taxonomy): Bacteria > Bacillati > Actinomycetota > Actinomycetes > Kitasatosporales > Streptomycetaceae > Streptomyces > Streptomyces sp. NPDC005262. The sequence goes on along the minus strand of NZ_JBIAKK010000001.1, from coordinate 1,052,380 downwards.
CTCGCCACGAACGACGGCGAGGACCCGGACGTTCCGCCGCGTTCACTGGACGTGCTCCGCATCATGACCAGGACCGCCTGAACCGTGGTCGGTGTGGCACGCTACGGACATGACCGCGCCGCAGCCTGCTGAGACCATCCCGGAGCAGTACGTCCTCACCCTCTCGTGCCCGGACAGACAGGGCATCGTGCACGCCGTGTCGAGTTATCTCTTCATGACCGGCTGCAACATCGAGGACAGTCAGCAGTTCGGCGACCACGACACGGGTCTCTTCTTCATGCGCGTCCACTTCTCGGCGCACGCCCCGGTCACCGTGGAGAAGCTGCGGGCCAGCTTCGCCGCCGTCGGGGACTCGTTCCGGATGGAGTGGCAGATCCACCGGTCTTCGGAGCGCATGCGGGTTGTGCTGATGGTCAGCAAGTTCGGCCACTGCCTCAACGATCTTCTCTTCCGCGCCAGCATCGGGGCGCTGCCGGTCGAGATCGCGGCCGTCGTCTCCAACCACACGGACTTCGCCGAGCTCGTCGCCTCGTACGACATCCCGTTCCGGCACATCCCGGTCACCAAGGACAACAAGGCGGAGGCGGAGGCGCAGCTGCTGGAGCTGGTGCGCGCGGAGAACGTCGAGCTCGTCGTCCTCGCCCGCTACATGCAGGTCCTCTCGGACGATCTGTGCAAGCAGCTCAGCGGCCGGATCATCAACATCCACCACTCCTTCCTGCCCAGCTTCAAGGGCGCGAAGCCGTACCACCAGGCGCACGCCCGCGGGGTGAAGCTGATCGGCGCGACGGCGCACTATGTGACCGCCGACCTCGACGAGGGGCCGATCATCGAGCAGGAGGTCGAGCGGGTCGGGCACGGTGTGACGCCGGACGAGCTGGTCGCGATCGGACGCGATGTGGAGTGCCAGGCGCTGGCCCGCGCGGTGAAGTGGCACGCGGAGCGCCGCATTCTGCTCAACGGCCGCCGCACGGTGATCTTCGCGTAGCACGCACCGGCGGTTCGGCTCAGCGGCGGCTGCGGTACGGCTCAGAGGCGGCTGCGGTACGGCTCAGAGGCGGCTGAGCGACGCCGCGGCGAACAGGACATCGCGGATCGCCTCACGGTCGCCCTCCTGCCCGGCCGCCGCCTCGACGGGCGACACATGGCCCGCGACCAGCTGGCAGAACTCGGCGCCGTCCAGTGCCACCTGCGCGACGGCGTGGGCGGGTGAGCCGAGCGCGGCCGGGGAGTCCAGCGCGATGTACCAGTCGCCGCCGCCCGAGCCCTCGATCTCCAGATGGAGCGAACGGCCCGGCGAACCGGCCGTCACCAGATGGCGGGCGGGCCCCGCGAGCCCGGCCCGCCGGCGTCCGGCGAGGGCGGCCGGAAGGAGCCGCGCGGCCAGGTCGATCATCCGGTGGAGATGGGCTGCCGACGGGGCCTCGTACGGATAGTCCACCGCGTCCGCGATGTCGCCGCCGTGCACCCAGCACTCGAAGGCCCGGTCCAGCATGGAGTCCTGGAGCGGAAGGGCGAATTCCCCGTACGACACGGAGAGCTCGGCGGCCCCGCGGCCGGCGAAGGACACCGTGCGGATGAGGGCGTGGCTCTGCTCGCGCCAGGGCTCGCGGACGGCCCGGGTGGGCGGGCGCCGGGCGGCCGACCAGTAGGCCTCGGTGCGCGCGCCGGGGGAGAGCGGGACGCCGCCCGGCGCGGCGCCGCTCCCGCCCCGGCTGCCGCTGGCGACGCCGAGCGGATCGTCCAGGCCGAGGGCTGTGCTGACCAGTCCGTCGACGGTCATGAGATGGCCGATCACGCCGGCGACCGTCGTCTTCCGGTTGACCGCCCGCTCACGCTCGAACCACTTCAGCCGCACCGGCGCGTGCCACTCCGAGCGACCGATGTCACGGAGCAGGGCATCGAGCCGGGCGGTCTCCGCGTCGTAAGGAGCGGCCCACTCCGGTACCGGGATATCGGCCGGGCGACGGCTCAGACAGGCGTCGAGCACCCGGGAGCGCAGCATCGGATCGAGGTCCAGGCTGCCGTCGGTGTGCAGCAGGCCGACCGCGTCGCGCAGCCGCAGCGCCTCGTCCGCACAGGCGGCGCATTCGGTGAGGTGCGCCTCGACGGCTTCGGTCTCCTCGGCGGAACAGGCGGCGAGGGCCCACGCGCCGAGCAGGGACTTCAGGACGCGGTGGGGGAGCACCAGGGCAGGCGAGGCCGCCAGGGCCGGCGGTGCCGCGGGTTCCATGGGTGTCGCGCGTCCCGTGGGCTCCGGCGGGCTCGGCGGCACCGCCGGTTCAGCCGTGGGCTCGGGCTCCGTTCCAGGTTCCGTTCCCGGCCCCGGTGTCCTCTGCTGTGTGGGGTCCGTGCGCGGGGCGGGCAGCGGTACGGCGTCGAGGTCGAAGTCGTCCGCGGCGGCCCGCGGTCCCGGTATGCGCCGTGCGCCCTGCGCCTCGTCGTCGCGCCCGTCCGCGTCGTCGTTCGCGCTCACAGGGCGCGTCCGTATCCGGGTGGCGAGGACCCTTCGAGCGCGCGGGTGTTGGCGGTGGAGAGCAGCTGCAGCCCGAGCCGCAGGCGACGGCGGGCCTCGTCCTCGGTCACCCCGAGGTCGGCCGCGGTCTGCCGGTAGTCCCTGCGCTGGATGTACGCGAGCTCCAGCGCGGCCCGCAGCGGTGCGGGCATGGAGGCGACGATGTAGTCGGCGCGGGCCGCGGCCGTGGCGCGCCGCACCCGCTCCTCCAGTTCCTCCCGGGCCACGGTTCCTTCCGCACCGCCGGTCTCGCCGCCGTCGTCGTCCGTCCCGTCCTCGTATCCCTGCGCGAACGCGGACGGCTCGGTCCCGAGCAGCCGCCGCACGGACTGGCGGTGGGTGAGCCGGGCGACCCAGGACCGCATCGAGCCCTGCTTGGGGTCGTACGCGTCGGGGTTCTCCCACACGTAACCGAAGACTTCGCGGGTCACCAGGTCGGCGGCCGACTCGTCGTCGAGCATCCGGTGGGCCTGGCTGTGCACGAGCGAGGCGAAACGGTCGTAGAGCTCGCCGAGGGCCGCCGCCTCGCCGCGTGCCAGCCGTTGCTGCATCTTGCGGTCCCAGCGGGGTGGTGTGTCTTTCGCCATAGGACCCCCAGCCCTGTACCCCTCGTCACGTCGAATGTAGTCGGCCGTGCTGACCACGCACGTCTCTTTGCGGCAAGTACGCCCTCGTGAACGCCCTGGATGGTAGGGAATGCGGCGTCGAGGGTGCTGGAATCGGACCTGAAGTGATCATTTCTGCCTGAAACCAGCTGTGTCTTCCTCGGTGGGTCGGTGTTTCATGGGCGCGCGGCGGGGCAGCCGCGAGGAGGAACGGATACTTCCGGATCGTTGGGATCCCCGGAACGAGAGGCCGAGTTGCGTGACTCTGCAAGTGGCCGAAACCGAGCAGGGCCCATGGACCGTACTGCGCATATACGGCGAACTGGATCTGGTGACGTCGCCGGTCGTCCGCCAGAGCGTCCACGACGCGGTCGCTGTCGGACGGCACGATGTGGTGCTCGACCTCTCCGAGGTGCTGTTCTGCGATTCCAGCGGCGTCGGCGTGCTGGTCGCCGCGCGCCGCCTGATGCGCTCCTGCGGCGGCAGGCTGCGACTGATCCTGCCTGCCCGGGGTGCCGAGGAGGGCTCCCACGTCAACCGGGTGCTGGCCGCCCTCGGCGTGCGCCGGCTGTTCGAGGTCTACCCCGACCGGGACGCGGCCGTCGACGAAGAGGCCCAGCCGCTCTCGGCCTGAAACGTGTCCGCCACCCGGCGTTAAGACCAGGTTGTAACACCGGTGGCGCGCGTAAGTGACACGTGACGCCGTCCGGCGTCGTACGCTCCCCGCATGGACAGCGCAGAGTACGAGCGCAAGATCGCTTTCCGGTTCGCCGCTTTCGACCAGGACGGCAACGGATACATCGATCGCGCCGATTTCAATGCCGCCGCGGCCCGTCTGCTCGCCGAATTCGGTACGACGGCCCGCTCCGACAAGGGCCAGGCGCTCTACACCGGGGCCGAGGCCTTCTGGCAGGGCATGGCGGGCATCGCAGACGTCGACGGGGACCAGCGCGTCACCCGTGAGGAGTTCGTGGGCGGGGCCGTGAAACGGCTGCGCGACAACCCCGAGCGCTTCGCGGAGATCGCTCGTCCGTTCCTCCGCGCGGCGATCGCCGTGGCGGACAACGACGACAACGGGGCGGCCTCGGTGCCGGCGGTGGAGCGTGCGCTGAAGGTGCTCGGTGCGAGCGCCGAATCGGCGAGCCTGGCGGCACGGAGTCTGGATGCGGACCATGATGGCCGGATCGCCGAGGAGGACGCGGTGGCCGCGTTCGCCGTCTACTTCACGGTGATCGAGCCGGACGCGTAGGGCTCTTCCTTCGGAGCGGTCCGCAGCGCGTCACCGACCGGGCCGGGTGCGTGGCCTCCTCGCCGGGGCCCCACCCGGCCCCATCCCGGCGTGCCGGGGTGGGTTCCCGCGCCCCACGGGCGTGCTCCGTGTGCGCGCATCAGGAGAACTGCTCGCGCAGCTTGTACTTGAGCACCTTGCGCAGCGTCTCGTTGCGCGGCAGTGCGTCCACCACCTCCAGCTGCTCCGGCAGCTTGTGCACCGAGAGCCCCTCCGTCCGCAGGTACCCGGCGAGCTCCGCCAGTGTCAGCGTCCCGGCTCCGGCCGGCTGCTCGACGACCGCGCAGACGCGTTCCCCGCGCTCCATGTCCGGCAGGCCGATCACAGCCGCGTCGGCCACGCCGGGGTGGCGGTGGAGGAGGTCCTCGATCTCCTTGGCGGAGATGTTCTCGCCCTTGCGGATGATGATGTCCTTGAGCCGGCCGGTGAGGACCAGATGGCCGCTCTTCAGGAGATGGCCGACATCACCGGTGATGAGGAAGCCGTCCCCGTCGAAGGCGTCCCGTGTCGCGGCCGCGTCCAGATAGCCCTGGCAGACGGCCTCCCCGCGCAGCCGTACCTCGCCGTCCCTGCCGTACGGCAGCGGCTTGCCGTCCTCGTCGGTGATCCGTATCTCCATGCCCTCGGGCGGCCGGCCCTCCGTCTCGGCGAGGTGCTCCACCATGTCGTCCGGGGCGCCCATGGTGATCATGGGTACCTCGGTCATGCCGTAGCCGTGGGTGAGCTGGACGTCCATCTCCCGTACGACCGCGTGGTAGATCTCCGGAGGCTTCGGTGCCCCGCCGCCCGCCAGCAGCCGCAGGGTGGGGACCACCCTGGCCGTGGTGTCCTTGCGCTGTTCGGTCAGGAACATCGAGTAGAACGCGGTCGAGCCGCCCGCAACCGTCACTCCGTGGCGCCGGTAGGCGTCCAGCGCGCCGGGCATGGCGAACTGCTCGAAAAGGACCGCCGGGAAGCCGTAGAGCAGCAGCATCACGGTGTAGTCCGGCCCGGCGATATGGGCGAACGGGAACGCCATCGAACCGATGTCGTCGGCCGACAGGTGAAGCGCGTGGGCCAGGCACGATCCGCCCGCGATCAGGCTGCGGTCGGTGTGCAGGACGCCCTTCGGGTCGGAGGTCGTCCCCGACGTCCAGTAGATCCAGCGCACCGCCGTGCCGTCGGTGGGCGGTGCGGGCAGTACCGCCGGGTCGCCGTCCGGCAGCTGGTCGTACGCCTCGAACACCAGCGGTGGACGGTCCAGCTCCGCGGCCAGCCGGTGCGCCATCGCCGTGTGGTCGAAGCCGCGCCAGGTGCCGGGTACGGCGAAGAAGCCGGCCTTCGACTCGCGTAGCGCGAACCCCACCTCGCGGTCCCGGTAGAACGGGATGACGGGTGTCTGGACGGCCCCGATCCGGGTGAGGGCGAAGGAGAGCAGCGCCGTTTCGAGGCGGGTCGGCAGCTGCCACGCGACCACACTGCCGGGGCGCACTCCCAGCCCGTACAGCCCGGCCGCGACCCGTTCGCAGCGCTCGCGCAGCTCGCCGAAGGTGAGGGAGCGGTCGTCCTGGAGGAGGACGGGGCGGTCCGGCGTCAGCGCGGCGCGGCGCTCGATGAGCTCCCAGAAGGTGGCCGATGCGCCCAGGGCGTGTGCGGTCTCGTTCACTGCGTTCCCCGTTCCCTCGTAACTGACGGGTAGTCAGATCGTGCGGAGAGCGTAGAGCGCCGCGCCTTGTCGGTCCAGGGGTGCGGGGCTAGCCTGGGAGCCGAACTGAATCTGACGGGTCATCAGATATGTATCGGATGCGTACCGGACACGTGTCCGGTACGAGCCGTGTGCGCCGAAGGGGACACCATGACGGAACTGCCTCGGATCGTCAGCGTCGACGACCATGTGATCGAGCCGCCGCACCTCTTCTCGACCTGGCTGCCCGCCAAGTACCGCGACCGCGGTCCGCAGCCGCTGACCGCGGGCATCGGCGAGCTGGCGTACACGGGCGGCAAATACGTGATCACCATGGATCCGGATGGCCCGCCGACCGACTGGTGGATCTACGAGGACCTGAAGTTCCCGTACAAGCGGAACATCGCCGCAGTCGGCTTCGACCGCGACGACATGACGCTGGAGGGCATCACCCGCGCCGAGATGCGCCGAGGCTGCTGGGACCCGGTCGAACGGCTCAAGGACATGGATCTCAACCACGTCGAGGCGTCGCTCTGCTTTCCCACCTTCCCGCGCTTCTGCGGCCAGACCTTCGCCGAGGCGCAGGACAAAGAAGTGGCGGTCGCGTGTGTCCGCGCCTACAACGACTGGATGGTGGAGGAGTGGTGCGGCGACAGCGGCGGCCGGCTGATCCCGCTCTGCATCATCCCGCTCTGGGACATCGACCTGGCGGTCGCGGAGATCAAGCGGAACGCCGCGCGCGGGGTGCGGGCGGTGACCTTCTCCGAGATCCCGACCCATCTCGGGCTGCCGTCGATCCACACCGGCCACTGGGACCCGTTCTTCGCGGTCTGTCAGGAGACCGGCACGGTCGTCAACATGCACATCGGGTCCAGCTCGCAGATGCCGGCCGCCTCGCCGGACGCCCCGCCCGCAGTACAGGCCTCGCTCTCCTTCAACAACGCGATGGCCTCGATGATGGACTTCCTGTTCAGCGGGGTGCTGGTGAAGTACCCGCGGCTGAAGCTCGCCTACAGCGAGGGCCAGATGGGGTGGATCCCGTACGCCCTGGAACGCGCCGACGACGTGTGGGAGGAGCACCGGGCGTGGGGCGGGGTGCGTGATCTGATCCCCGAACCGCCGTCGACGTACTACTACCGGCAGATGTTCTGCTGTTTCTTCCGCGACAAGCACGGTGTCGCGTCGCTCGATGTGGTCGGGCGGGACAACGCGACGTTCGAGACCGACTACCCGCACGTCGACTCGACCTTCCCGCACACGAAGGAGGTCGCCCTCGATCACGTCAAGGGACTGGACGACGAGACCGTCTACAAACTGATGCGCGGAAACGCGATCCGGATGCTGGGCCTGGACCTCGACCGGGACCGCGGCAAGTGACGGATCTGTCGTACACGCCCCAGGAGGAGGAGTTCCGGACGCGGCTGCGGGAGTGGCTCGGCGAAGTGCTCCCCGGCCTGCCCGCGAAGCCCCGTCCCGACGACTGGCCGGGGCGGCGGGCGTACGACACCGCCTGGCAGCGGATGCTGTACGACGCCGGCTACGCGGGGCTGCACTGGCCCGTCGACGCGGGCGGGCGGGGCGCCACCCCCACCCAGCACCTGATCTTCCTGGAGGAGACGGAGAGGGCCGGGGCGCCGTACGTCGGCGCGAACTTCGTCGGGCTGCTGCACGCCGGGCCGACGATCGCCACCGAGGGCACGGCCGAGCAGCGGGCCCGCTGGCTGCCGCCGGTCCTGCGCGGCGACGAGATCTGGTGCCAGGGGTTCAGCGAACCGGAAGCGGGCTCCGACCTGGCCTCGCTGCGGACCAGGGCGGTCCGCGACGGCGACCACTACGTGGTCAGCGGCCAGAAGATCTGGACCTCGCACGCGGAGGTCGCCGACTGGTGCGAGCTCCTCGTACGCACGGATCCGGCCGCGCCGAAGCACCGCGGGATCAGCTGGCTCGCGATGCGGATGGACGCCCCCGGCGTCACCGTCCGCCCGCTGCGCACGCTCGCCGGGTCCACCGAATTCGCCGAGATGTTCCTCGACGAGGTGCGGGTACCGGTCTCCCACCGGGTCGGCGCGGAGAACGACGGCTGGCGGGTCACCATGGTCACCCTCTCCTTCGAGCGCGGTACGGCGTTCGTCGGCGAGGTCGTCGCCTGCCGTCGCACCCTGGCCGCCCTGGCCGCCGAGGCCCGGGCGAACGGCCGCTGGGACGACCCCGTGCTGCGCAGGACGCTCGGCAGGCTGAACGCCGAATTCCGGGCGCTGTGGCGGCTCACCCAATGGAACGTCAGCGAGGCGCAGCGGGCCGGGGGCAGCGGTGGCGTGCCCGGCGCCGGCGGCTCGGTCTTCAAGCTGCGCTACTCGCAGGCCCGCCAGGAGCTGTACGACGCGGCGGCCGAGGTGCTCGGCGCGGACGGCGCCGATCTGGACCGGGAGTGGGTCCTGGACCGGCTGGCCTCGCTTTCGTACACCATCGCCGCGGGCACCTCGCAGATCCAGCGGAACATCGTCGCCGAGCGGATCCTCGGCCTGCCGAAGGGGCGCTGAGCGGACTGTGGACTTCCAGCTTTCGGACGACCAGCGGGCCCTGCGGGCCGGGATACGGGAGCTGCTCGCCGGCCGCTTCGGCAGGGACCGGATGCGGGCGGCGCTCGACGCGGGCACGGACGTCGACCGGGTGGTGTGGGGAGAGCTGGGCGCGGCCGGGTTCTTCGCGTTGCGGCTGCCGGAGGCGGAGGGCGGGGTGGGGCTCGGGCTGCCCGAAGCCGTCCTGCTGTTCGAGGAGGCGGGACGGGTGCTGCTGCCCGGACCGCTGGCGGCCTCGCATCTCGCCGCCGGTGCGGTGAAGGGGGCGGCGGAGGGCGGGGCGGTGGTCGCGGTGCTCGACGAGGGTCGCCCGGTCGCCCACCTGGGGGCGGCGGACGCATTGATCGCCCTGGTGGGAGGGGAGGTGCGGGTGCTGGAGGGGGCTGCGCTGCGCGAGCTCGTACGGGGCGCCGCCCGCCCCGTACGGTCACTCGATCCGCTCACGCCGCTGCACCGTGTGACGGCTCCGGCCGTGCTCGGGGACCCCGTGCCCGGGGCCGAGGCGGCGCGGTTCCGGCGGGAAGGCGTGCTGCTGGCCGCCGCCGAGCAGCTCGGCAGCGCCGCCCGCACCACCGAGATGGCTGTTCAACACGCCCGTGGGCGCGAGCAGTTCGGCTCGCCGATCGGCGCCTTCCAGGCGGTCAAACACCTGTGCGCCCAGATGCTGGTGCGCACCGAGGTGGCCCGTACCGTGGTGTACGCGGCGGCCGCGACCGCGGACCCGGTCGAGATCGCCGGCGCGAAGCTGCTCGCCGACGAGGCGGCCGTCCGCAATGCACGGGACTGTCTCCAGGTGCACGGCGGGATGGGCTTCACCTGGGAGGCGGACGTGCATCTGCACCTCAAGCGGGCGTGGCTGCGGGCCGGGCAGTGGCTGACGGCGGCCGAGGCCGAGGAGGCGCTTGCGGCTGATCTGTGCTGAGCGCGGGGCGGACCGAGGGCTGATCGGGGACGGGTGCGGCTGCGGCCGGACGATGAGTGCCGAGTGCATGCACGTCACGCGAAAGACCCCACGGCTTCACGCTGCGGAGTCACGCAGCGCAGTCGGTAAGTGCCGATACCGGCTTGTGTCCTTTGCGTGATTCGTCACGGGCCGCAGTTGCCGTCGGCTCGGGTACGCTCCGTTGGATGCGAGTGGTTGTGGAACCGGACGATCCGTGTGTGGCCCGTGGGGCGACTCCGGCGCGGACGAGGCGCCCTGCTCGCGTTCCCGTCGGAAGCGCCGGGCCTGCCCGTGGGGCGATTCCCGCGCCCTCCGTGTGCTTCTGTTCGACCCCCCGCAGCGTGCGTCGCACAGTATGCACCACGCGTACTCCTTCGCGCTGGAATATGCCCGAAGCGCTTGTTGCGGTGACTGTACGTCAACCATGCTGTCTCGTAAGGGAATCACGTTCCGTGACCCTGAGGAGGCGCGAGGCGATGTGTCCGCCGGTTCGGATGGTGTGAGCGGTGCAGGTGCTTCAGGTTCAGTTGGAGGTCGGGCCGGATCCCGCAGAGGTCGGGCGGGCCCGCAGGTGGGCGCGGTCGAGACTGGTCGGGTCCGGGATAAGGGACGACGAGCCGCTGGCCGAGACGCTCATCCTGCTGATCTCGGAGCTGGTCACCAACGCGGTCGTCCATACCGGTTGTCCGGCCGTGCTGCGCATGCTGTTCGGCGCGGCCGAGACGGCGGGGACGGCCGGGACCGTACGGGTCGAGGTGGCCGACACCAGCTGCCGCCCGCCGCAGCAGCGGCACGCGGCGGGCGAGGACACCGGCGGCCGGGGCCTGGAGCTGGTCGACGGCCTCGCCGACCGCTGGGGCTGGCAGCCGGAAGGCGCCGGCAAGCAGATCTGGTGCGAGGTGGACCGCGGGGCGCCCGTGGTGCAGGTCCAGATGCAGGTCGGGGTGCCCGGGGCCGGTGTGCATGAGCCGTCGCCCGCCGTCGTCACCCACCCCGCCTAGGAGTCAGAGGACGGCCACCGGGGCGACCGGGGTGCCCGTGGCGCCGACGAACGGTTCCGGCATCGCGGAGAGCAGGAAGCCGTAGCGCCTCGCCTGCGCACAGGCCGTGGACAGCTCTTCCAGGTTCCAGTTCTGGCCCTGCAGCATGCCCATCTCGACCAGGTCCAGCGCATGCACACCCAGCCACAGGTCCTCCATCTCCGCCGGGAAGATCTCGAAGGTCAGTGTGTCATTGGCGACCGCGGCGACATCGCGCGCGTGGAACCACTCGGGCGTCCGGATCGACAGGCCGGGAGACGGATAGGCGTACGCATGCTTGTCGCCCGCCAGATAGACCTGGATCTGCCCGGTCCGTACGAGGACGATGTCACCGGACCGGACCCGGATCCCGCCGAACTCCTCGGCCGCGGCCAGGTCCTCCGGTGTGACGGCGTGGTCGCCGGGCAGCCGGTCCACGCCGCGGGCGCGCGCCACGTCCAGCAGTACACCGCGTGAGACGAGGTGCGGGGGTGCGGCGATGGAGCTGAACTGTGCGCCGCCGTGCGCGGTGACGGTGGCGGCGGGGCGGCCGTTGTAGATCTTCCCGGAGTGCGAGGCGTGCGTGAGCGCATCCCAGTGGGTGGCCGCCTGCAGGCCGAGCGTCACGACGTCGTCGCTGGTGGCGACCGTGCCGGGGCCGAATATCTCCTGATTGATCTGGACCATGGTGTGCAGCGGGTTGACCCGCCCCGGAATCAGCCCGCTCTGCACACCGTCCTGCTGGAGGGCGAGCGCGAGAGGGATCCGCTGCCCGGTGCGGACGGTCGCCGCCGCGTCCCGTACCACCGCGTCGGTGATCAGGTTGAGCGTCCCGATCTCGTCGTCCGCGCCCCAGCGGCCCCAGTTGTTCACGCGCTTGGCGATCTCGTGGAACTCGGCCGGCAGTGGCATGGGGCCTCCTGGAATCGATGGGTCGCCGGTCTTGTGCTGACGGAGCCGACTACCCGTAAAATCTAACGGTCCGTCAGAAACCGCGGGAAGGGGCCGGGCATGGGGAACTTCTTGGCAGGCAAGGTGGTGGCCGTGACCGGTGCCGGCCGTGGCATCGGGCGAGCGGTCGCGCTGGCCGCGGCGGCACAGGGAGCCCGGGTCGTCGTCAACGACTACGGCGTCTCCGTCGAGGGCGGCGAACCGAGCAGCGAGATAGCCGAGTCCGTCGTGAAGGAGATCGAGGCGGCGGGCGGCGAGGCCGTAGCGGTCGCCGACGACATCTCCACGATGGCGGGCGGACAGCGGATCGTGGACACGGCGCTGGCGCAGTTCGGGCGGATCGACGGAGTCGTGTGCGTGGCCGGGATCCTGCGCGAACGGATGTTGTTCAACATGTCCGAGGAGGAGTGGGACCCCGTCGTCGCCACCCACCTGAAGGGCACCTTCACCGTCTTCCGGGCGGCCTCGTCGGTCATGCGGAAGCAGGAGGGCGGCGGCACGCTGGTCGGCTTCACCAGCGGCAACCATCAGGGCAGCGTCGCCCAGGCCAACTACAGCGCGGCGAAAGGCGGGATCATCTCGCTCGTCCGGAGCGCGGCGCTCGGCCTGCACAAGTACGGCGTCACGGCGAACGCGGTCGCCCCGGTGGCCCGGACCCGGATGTCCGCGAACGTCCCGATGGAACTGAAGGAGATCGGCGAGCCGGAGGACGTGGCGGCACTCGTCGTCTACCTGCTGAGCGACCGGGCCCGCGAGGAGAAGATCACCGGTCAGGTCTACACGGTCGCCGGCCCGAAGATCGCGGTCTGGGCGCAGCCGAGGGAACTGCGGGCGGGGTACGCGGAGGGGGCCTGGACGCCGGAGCGGATCGCCGACTTCCTGCCGGGGACGGTGGGAGTGGACCCGATGCCGATGCTGGCCCAGCTGGAGGCGATGGCGGCCGCGGCGGCGGCGAAGGCGAGGCCCAACGCGTGACCTCCCGCCGGGGCCCCGCCCCGGACCCCGCTCCTCGACCGACGGAGGGGCTGGATTTCCCGCCCGACCCCAAGGAGTGGACGTGGACTTCGCGTTCGACGCGGCGGACGCCGCCTTCCGCCAGGAGGCCCGGTCCTGGCTGGAGGGCCACCTCGCACAGCCCTGCGCCGCCGAGGGCGGCCGCGCCTGGGAGCGGGAACTGGGCCGCGCCGGCTGGATCGGCCTCGGCTGGGACGCCGGGACCGCCTGCTACGGAAACCGGCACGCCACCCTCACCCAGCAGGTCGCCTGGGCGGAGGAGTACGCGCGCACCACCGCCCCCGCCCGGGTCGGCCACATCGGCGAGAACCTCCTCGCCCCCACCCTCATCGCGTACGGAACCGACGCGCAGAAGCAGCGGTTCCTCCCCGCCGTCGCCCGGGGCGAAGAACTCTGGTGCCAGGGTTACAGCGAACCAGGCGCCGGCTCCGACCTCGCCGGGGTGCGGACCGCCGCCGTGCCGGACGGCGCCGGCCGGTACAGGGTCACCGGCCAGAAGATCTGGACCTCGCTCGCTCAGGACGCCGACTGGTGCTTCGTCCTCGCCCGCACCACCCCCGGCTCGCAGCGCCACCACGGACTGTCGTTCCTGCTGGTGCCGATGGACCAGCCGGGCCGTGTCGAGGTGCGCCCGATCCGACAGATGTCCGGGACGAGCGAGTTCAGCGAGGTCTTCTTCGACGGCGCGCTCGCCGAGGAGGTGGTCGGCGGCGAGGGCGACGGCTGGACCGTGGCCATGGGGCTGCTCGCCCTGGAGCGCGGCGTCTCGACCCTGGTCCAGCAGATCGGTTTCGCCGCCGAGCTGGACCGTGTGGTCAGGGCCGCCGTCGCCGACGGGGCGGTCGCCGACGCCGTACTGCGCGAACGGCTCGTCCGGCAGTGGGCCGAACTGAAGACCATGCGCTGGAACGCCCTGCGCACCCTGGGAGGCTCCGGCGACATGGGCGCCCCGAGCGTCGCCAAGCTGCTCTGGGGCGGCTGGCACAAACGGCTCGGCGAGCTCGCCGTGGAGATCAGGGGCGCCGCCGGAGCCGTCGGCCCGGACGACTGGTCGCCCACCGCACCGTACGAACTCGACGAGGCACAGCACCTGTTCCTGTTCACCCGGTCCGACACCATCTACGGCGGCTCGGACGAGATTCAGCGGAACATCATCGCCGAGCGGGTGCTCGGCCTACCGAGGGAGCCGAGATGAGAGGCGTCGTCTTCGACGGCAAGCAGACCGAGGTCGTCGACGACCTGGAGATACGTGACCCGGGGCCCGGCGAGGTGCTCGTCGCGGTGGCCGCGGCCGGCCTGTGCCACAGCGATCTGTCGGTCGTGGACGGGACCATTCCGTTCCCGCTGCCGGTGGTGCTCGGCCACGAGGGTGCGGGCGTGGTGGAGGCGATCGGCGCGGGCGTCGCGCATGTCGCGCCCGGCGACCATGTCTCGCTGTCCACGCTGGCCAGCTGCGGCGCGTGCGCCCAGTGCGACCGGGGCAGGCCGACGATGTGCCGCAAGGCGATCGGGATGCCCGGGCAGCCGTTCTCGCGGGACGGCAAGCCGCTGTACCAGTTCGCCTCCAACTCGGCGTTCGCCGAACGGACCCTCGTCAAGGCCGTGCAGGCGGTGAAGATCCCCACCGACATCCCGCTGACGTCCGCCGCCCTGATCGGGTGCGGGGTGCTGACGGGAGTCGGAGCCGTACTCAACCGGGCGAAGGTCGACCTCGGGGACACGGTCGTCGTGATCGGCACCGGCGGCATCGGGCTCAATGTGATCCAGGGCGCGCGGATCGCGGGCGCGCTGACGATCGTGGCGGTGGACGCCAACCCGGCGAAGGAGGCGGTGGCGCGGCAGTTCGGTGCGACGCACTTCCTGCCGTCGGCGGACGGCGTGCGCGAAATCCTGCCGACCGGCGCCGACCACGCCTTCGAGTGCGTGGGCCGCACGGAGCTGATCCGGCAGGCGATCGACCTCCTGGACCGGCACGGCCAGGCGATCCTGCTGGGTGTCCCGGCGGCGACGGCGGAGGCGTCGTTCCTGGTCTCGTCGATGTACCTGGACAAGTCGATCCTGGGCTGCCGGTACGGCTCGTCGCGCCCGCAGCGGGACATCACGCTCTACGCGGACCTGTACCGGGACGGCCGGCTGCTCCTCGACGAGCTGGTGACGGAGACGTACCCGGTGGAGGACTTCGCGAAGGCGGCGGACGACGCGCACCACGGGAGAGTGGCGCGCGGCGTGCTGGTGTTCTAGCTCCTCGGGCGCCGCATCCGCGCCCTCAACGACCGTCCACCCCGGCCCGGAACGTCCGCCGGTACACCGTCGGTGACACCCCCAACGCCGCCTGGACGTGCTGGCGCAGCGACGTCGCCGTCCCGAACCCCGCTTCCCGTGCCACCTGGTCGATCGACAGATCCGTGGCCTCCAGCAGCCCCCGTGCCCGCTCCACCCGCTGCTGGGTGAGCCACTGCCCGGGACTGATCCCGACCTCCTCACGGAACCGGCGCGTGAACGTCCGTACGCTCATCGAGTCCTGCTGCGCCATGTCGCGCAGCAGGATCGGCCGGTCGAGCCGCCCGAGCGCCCAGGCCCGCGCGCTCGTCGTGGTCGCGAACTGTGCCTCGGGCACGGGGCGTCGGATGTACTGCGCCTGTCCGCCGTCACGGTGCGGCGGTACGACCGTGCGGCGGGCGACGTCATTGGCGACGGCCGTGCCGTGGTCGCGGCGCACGATGTGCAGGCAGAGGTCGATCCCGGCGGCGACCCCGGCGGAGGTGAGGACGTCCCCGTCGTCGATGAACAGGACGTCGGGGTCGACCCGGACCTGCGGGAACAGCTGCTGGAAGTGGTCGGCGGACGACCAGTGCGTGGTGGCGGGGCGTCCGTCGAGACGCCCGGCGGCGGCAAGTACGTAACTGCCGGTGCAGATCGAGACGAGCCGGGTGCCGGGCCTGATGTACGCGAGCGCGGTGGCCAGCGCGTCCGTCAGCCTGCCCTCCTCGTAGACGGGGCCGAGTTCGTAGGAGGAGGGGATGACGACCGTGTCCGCGGTGGCCAGCGTCTCGGGGCCGCGCTCGACGGCGATGGTGAAGTCCGCGTCGGTGGCGACCGGTCCCGGTGGGCGGACGGAACAGGTCACGACTTCGTACAGTTTCCGGCCCTGGTCACCGGCCTCGGGACCGCGTGCCAGGCCGAAGATCCTTTGTGGGATGCCCAGTTCGAAGGGGAGCAGCCCGTCGAGGGCCAGGACGACGACTCGATGCCGCATGGGCGGACCCCTTTCACCCCTAGTGGTATAGACCTTAAACTGATACATGTCACTGACGTGAAGGAAAAGTCAGCAGAGCACGAGTGCATTCCCGGCGCGATCCGCGAGAGCGCCCCACCCCCTTCGTCCTCCCTCGACCCCACGGTTTCCCTGCCGCCCCTGGCCGCGCGGCGGGACGTGGACCGGCCGGGGAGCGAGCTCTGGAACCGCAACTTCCGGCTCTTCTTCGTCGCCCGTACCGCCGCACTCTTCGGCGACGGCATGATCCCCGTGGCGCTCACCGCGGGTCTGCTCGGAGCCGGCCGGCCGCCCTCCTCCGTGGGATTCGCGCTGGCCGCCTGGATGGGGCCACTGGCGCTCTTCGTGCTCTTCGGCGGCGTACTGGCGGATCGGTTCACCCCGCGCCGGATGATGATCATCGCCGACGCGCTGCGACTGGTCGGGGCATCCGTGCTGGCCGTCTCCTTCGCCACCGGCAACCCGCCGCTGTGGGCGGTGTACGCGCTGAGCTCGGTGGCCGGCGTCGGCGCCGCGCTCTTCCAGCCGGGCGTCGCGTCGACGGTGCCCCGGGTGGCGCTCGACGTGCAGCGCGGCAATGCGGTGCTCCGGGTCTCCGAGGCGTTGATGACCATGGCCGGCCCTGCCTTCGCGGGGCTGCTGGTCGGGCTGGCGAGCGCCGGGGCGGTGTACGCGGCGAACGCGTCGACGTTCGCCGTATCCGGCGTCTGTCTCTTCCTGCTGCGCCTCGCCCCGATGCCGGCCGACGAGGCGCGACGCGGCACTTTCGTCGCCGAACTGGTCGATGGCTGGCGGGAGTTCAGGGCGCGCAGCTGGCTGTGGGGAGTGATCGCGGTCTGGACGGTGTACGGCTTCACCGTGATGGGCCCGATGCTCCCGTTGACCGCGGTCGAGGTCACCGAGGCACACGGCTCGGGCACGTACGGCGTGATGATGGCGGTGAACGGCGCGGGCAGCGTGGTCGGCGGCCTGCTGGCCCTGCGGCTGAGACCGCGACGCCCGCTCGCGGCGGGTGCGACGGCCCTGATCGGGGTGTGCGTGAACCTGGTGGTGCTGGGTCTCGAGATGCCGGTGTTCGCTCTGGGGGTCGGGCAGTTCGTGGCGGGTGCGGTGTTCGCGTTCTGGCTGGTGATGTGGTCGACGACGGTGCAGACGCACGTCCCGCCGGAGGCCCTGAACCGGCTGCACGCCTACGACGTGGCGGGCTCCCTGCTGATGCTGGCGGCGGGCCGCGCGCTGGCGGGACCGGTCGCGGACGCGGTGGGCGCTCCGGAAGTGCTGCTGGCCGGAGCGGTGATCAACGCGCTGGTGGTGGGGGTGCTGCTGGCGGCCCGCCCGATCCGCCGCCTGGAGCGGATCGGGTGAGCCGGGCAACCGCGGCGGGGGCGGTGGCGCTGACGGTCGTGGCCGGGCTCGGAATCCGGGCGGCGGCCTCCGGCGACCTGGCCAAGTACGCCGGGGACGCGCTCTACACCGTGCTGATCTACGCCCTGGTGGTGCTGGTCGCACCCCGCGCGAGGCCACTGACGGCGGCCGGGGCCGCACTGGCGTTCAGCTGGGCGGTGGAGCTGCTGCAGCTGACGGGGGTGCCGGGGGAACTTTCCCGGCACAGCACGGTTGCCCGTCTGGTGCTGGGCACGACGTTCAACGCGCCGGATCTGTTCTGGTACGCGGTGGGGGCGGGTGCGGCCTGGGTCGTGCACCGCGTGGCGGGTGCCCGGACAGCCGCATGACCGGCCGGGCCGACGGCCGTCAGCGCTTCTGGCGGTCCCGCTCCTCGGACTTCTGCATCTCGATGACCTGGAATACATGGGCGCTGGTCTGCCTGCGCACACTGCCACCGACGAGCAGCGCGGCGCCGAGGACGGAGAGCGGTCCGCAGACCGTCAGGACCGTGAGCTGCTTGGGCAGTTCCGAGACCACCGTGCACTCCATGGTGACGCGGTAGCAGTACGCGTCCGCCTGATCCACCAGCAGGAACGCCAGCCAGATCCAGAGCCCGGTGGCGATGAGCAGCAGCCCGGCGCCCCACGCCTGCATCAGTGCGGAACGGTGATGGAACTGCTGACGCGCGACCCATTGCATGAGATCCCCCGGTTCGATCGGCTCGTCCGTCTCATTCGGCCGGGTGAGTGCTCGCCCCGGCCGACGGATGATCGTACGCCTTCCTCTGTGGCCCGATCCCTGCGAACCATGTCCTCCGGGCCACTCGTGGGGACCTGCCCCGGGACCGGATGCTGAGTGACGTGACCCAGACAACCGATAGCGCCGCTGCAGGTCCCGCGCAGGACGACTCCCGCCCGGCCGACCGCACGCCGTCCCGCCTGCGCATCCACCGTGCCTGGATCGTCGCCGTCGTCACATTCGTGACGATCATCGGTGGCGCCGCGTTCAACTCGCTGCCCGGCCTCCTCATCGACCCTCTGCACACGGAGTTCGGCTGGTCGCGCGGGGAGATCGGGCTGGCAGTCTCGATCGACATGGCGCTGTACGGACTGACCGCGCCGTTCGCCGCCGCGCTGATGGACCGGTTCGGCATCCGCCGGGTCGTCGTCGTGGCTCTGTCCACGGTCGCGGCGGGGGCCCTGGCCAGTGTCTGGATGACGGCTTCCTGGCAGCTGATGATCTATTGGGGCCTGCTCGTCGGCCTCGGCACCGGCTCGATGGCCTTGGCCTTCTCGGCAACGGTCACCAACCGCTGGTTCGTCGCCAGGCGCGGCCTGGTCACCGGCATCCTCACCGCGGCCGGCGCCTCCGGCCAGCTGGTCTTCCTGCCGCTGTGCGCCTGGATCGTCGAGGAGCACGGCTGGCGCCCGGCCTCGGTGACCGTGGCGCTGGCCGCGCTCGTCGTCGTCCCGTTCGTCTGGCTCCTGATGCGCGACCACCCGGCCGATGTGGGCCTGGCCCCCTACGGCGGTGCGTACGTGGAGAAGCCGGTGCCCGCCCGGGGCGCGGCGGCCCGTACCGTACGCGTCCTGTTCGACGCCGCCCGCACCGGACCGTTCTGGCTGCTCGCGGGCACGTTCGCGATCTGCGGCGCCTCGACCAACGGCCTGATCCGTACGCACTTCGTGCCGTCGGCCCACGACCACGGCATGCCCATCACGGCTGCCGCCTCGCTGCTCGCCGTCATCGGGGTCTTCGACATCATCGGCACCGTCTTCTCCGGCTGGCTCACCGACCGCTTCGACGCCCGCCGGCTCCTCGCCGTCTACTACGCGCTGCGCGGCATCTCGCTGCTCTTCCTGCCGATGCTGATGGCGCCGACGGTGCACCCGCCGATGGTCTTCTTCATCGTGTTCTACGGCCTGGACTGGGTGGCCACGGTCCCGCCGACGCTGGCCCTGTGCCGCGAGCAGTACGGCGAGGACAGCGCGATCGTCTTCGGCTGGGTCCTCGCTTCCCACCAGGTGGGCGCGGCGCTGGTGGCGTTCCTGGGCGGTGTGGCGCGCGATGTGTTCGGCTCGTACGACATGGTCTGGTACGCGTCGGGGGCGCTGTGCGCGACGGCGGCGCTGATGGCGCTGGTGATCCGGCGGCAGGCGCAGACCCCGGAGCCGGTGGTGGTCGCTCGGTGACCGGCTCAGTCGGCGCGGTCGAGTGGCGCGACGTGGCCAAGCGTGGCGCCGGGTACCGAGGCCCACTCAACCGCTGAAGCGCCCGAACGCCCCCCGGTGGAACAGCAGCGGACCGGCCCCGTCCGCCGCCCCCAGTGCCTCCACCCGCCCGACCACGATCAGATGGTCGCCGCCCGTGTGGACGGCCTGGATACGGCAGTCGACCCAGGCCGGTACGGAGGCCAGCAGGGGCGACCCGGTCGCGGGAGCGGCCCGGTACGTCACCCCGGCGAACTTGTCGGCCCCGCTCACCGCGAACCCCCGGCACAACGCGCCCTGCTCCGCGCCCAGGATGTTGACGCAGAACGCCCCGGCGCGGGCGATGTGCGGCCAGGTCGTCGACGTGCGGGCGACCATGAAGGTGACCAGCGGCGGGTCGAGGGAGAGCGAAGCGAACGACTGGCAGGCGAACCCCGCAGGGCCGTCCGGATCGTCCGGGTCGTGGGCGGTGACGACGGTGACACCGGTCGCGAAGTGACCGAGCACGCGCCGGAACTCGGCCGGATCGACGGGCAGCCGCTCGTCGTCGGCGACGGCCCGAAGATCGGGGCGCGGCAGCGGATCGACCGGCGCGGGTCCGGCGGTTGTGGCGGCGCCGACGGACCTGAGGTACCGGACGGCGGTGGCGGCCATGCCTGCGTGTCCCATCACATCTCCCATTTAAATTGACGGAACGTCAGATAAGAAGGGCTGGGCCCCGGATCGTCACAGCCCCCGGTACTTCGGTACGCGGCGTTCCACGAAGCTCGCCACGCCCTCGCCCGCGTCCTGCGTGGTCATGTTGATCTCCTGAGCCATCGCCTCGGCGGCGAACGCCGTCGCACGGTCGGCGTCCAGGGAGGCGTTGACCAGCTGCTTGGTGAGGGCGAGGGCGCGGGTCGGGCCGTCCGCCAGGCGTTGCGACCATGCGCGGGCCGTCGCCGCCAACTCCTCTCCCGGAACCACCCGGTTGACCAGACCCAGGCGTTCCGCCTCGGCCGCGGGGAGCGCGTCGCCGAAGAACATCAGCTCCTTGGCACGCTGCGGTCCGATCAGACGGGGCAGGAGGTACGCGCCGCCGCCGTCCGGTACGAGGCCGCGGCGTACGAACACCTCGATGAACTTCGCCGAGTCGGCGGCCAGCACCAGGTCGCAGGCGAACGCCAGGTGTGCGCCGATACCGGCCGCCGTGCCGTTGACGGCCGCGATCACCGGCTTCTCACAGTCCAGGACCGCCGCGATCAGGCGCTGCGCGCCGAGCCGGATGGTGCGGGCCACATCGCCGGGAATCCGGTCGCCCGTGGACGGGGCGCCGCGCAGGTCGGCGCCCGCGCAGAAACCGCGTCCGGTGGCGGTCAGGACGACGGCCCGGACCGCCGGGTCGGCGGAGGCCCCGGCGAGGAGGGCGATGAGGCGTTCCCGCTGGTCCCAGGTGACGGCGTTCATCGCTTCGGGGCGGTTGAGAGTGATCCATGAGACGCCGTTGTCGGTGGCGTGGAGCACCGATGGGTCGAGCGGGCCGGCGGACCCGGGGGTGCCTTCGGGGGAGGACGGCATGAGGCGGCTCCTCGGCAGGTGGCGTGGGTGGTCAGCGGCAGACGGCGAGGGCGTCCAGGGCCACGGCGCCCTGCCCGCGCCCCAGCACCATCAGTGGGTTGATGTCCAGCTCGGCGAGGTCGTCGCCCAGTTCCAGTGCCATCCGCTGGACGCGCAGCACGACCTCGACGAGCGCGTCGACATCCACCGGCGGCCCGCCCCGTACGCCTTCCAGCAGGGCCCGGCCGCGCAGTTCGCCGAGCATCGCCCGCGCCTGGTCCTCGCCGAACGGCGGCACCCGCACCGCCGCATCGTGCAGTACCTCCACGAGGACGCCGCCGAGCCCGACCGTCACCGTCGGCCCGAACAGGGCGTCGTGGGTGACGCCGATCATCATTTCGACGCCCCGCTCGATCATCTGGCAGACCAGGACGCCGTCCAGCTCGATGCCCTCGTAGCGGGCGATGTCGGTCAGTTCGCGGTACGCGTCGCGGACCTGACTGGCGGAGGTGAGTCCGACCTTCACCAGGCCGAGCTCCGTCTTGTGGGCCAGCCGCGCGCCGGACGCCTTCATGACGACCGGGTAGCCGACCGGACCCGCAGCCCGGACGGCCGCCGCCGCACTGGTGACCAGCTGTTCACGGGGGACGCGGATGCCGTAGGCCCGCAGGAGCTGCTTCGCCGCGTGCTCGCTCAGCTGGTGGCCCGGACGCATCAGGGCCTGTGCCTTGCGGAACGAGGGCGACGGCGTGCGCGGCGCCTCGTCGAAGGGTGAGCGGTACGAGGTGGCGAACCGGTGATGGTCCAGATAGGCCTTCACCGCGGTGATGCAGTTGCCGAACGTGCGGAAGGTGGCGACGCGCGACGAGCCGAGAAGCGTCGTACGGTACGCGTCCTCCGTACCGACCGGCGATCCCCACACCACGCACACCAGCTTGTCCGTGGTCTCCGCCGCGTCCACCAGGTCCTGCGCGAGCCTGTCGCTCATCGGGGGGAACGGGCCGGTGATCGGGCAGATCAGCACGCCGACGTCCGGGTCGGCGAGGATCGCGTCGATGATCTTCCGGCCGCGCCAGTCGCCTACCGGATGCCCGCCGTTGTCGACCGGGTTCGCCACGCTCAGATAGCCGGGAATCCACTCGTGCAGCTCGCGCTGCTTCTCCTCGGACAAGGTGGGGAGCTCAAGCCCCGCGCCCGTTGCGAGGTCCGAGAAGTGCGCGCCCGTGCCGCCCGAGATCGAATACACGACGACGCCGTCGGCCTGCGGTTTCCGCGCCCGGGCCAACAGGGCCGCGGTGTCCTGGAGTTCGTCCAGGCCGTCCACCCGGATCACGCCGAACTGCCGCATCGCCGCGTCCACCACCTGGTCGGCGCCGGTCAGCTTGCCGGTATGGGACGCGGCCGTCCTGGCCCCCGTCTCCGTACGCCCCACCTTGACCGCCACGACCGGGACCCCGGCCCGTGCCGCCCGGTCGGCGGCGAGCAGAAAGGAACGCCCGTCCTTGAGCCCTTCCACGTAGCAGGCGATGGACCCGACCTCGGGGCGCTGCGAGAAGTACGAGATGAAGTCGGCCGTCTCCAGGTCCGCCTCGTTGCCCGTGGGTGCCCAGTGCGACAGCCGTACGCCCAGCTCCTGGAGGGTGTAGACGGGGCGGCCCTGGTGGCCGGACTGGGTGATCAGGGCGATCGCCGGCCCGTCGAGGTCGTCCCGGAACGCCTCGAACGCGTTGAGGTTGGTGTTCGGCCCGAGCAGCCGCACCCCCGACCGCTCCACCGCGGCCGCCAGCCGTGCCTGGGCGGCGGCGCCCTCTTCGCCGGTCTCGGCGAACCCGGAGGCGAAGGCGACCGCGAACTTCACCTTGGCCTGCCCGAGTTCCTCGATCACCGGGAGCGGGTCGCCGACCAGCAGCACCGCCAGATCGACCTGCTCCGGCAGGTCCGCGACGGAAGGAGCGCAGGGGCGGCCGAAGACGGACTCCCGGGTGGGATGGACAGGGTGCAGGCGTGCCCCGACGCGCTCGGCCCAGGCGACGAGCTGCCGGGTGATGCCGGTACGGGGCCGGCCCTCGGTGTCGGACGCCCCGATGACGGCGACGGACTCGGGCCGGAAGAACCGGTCCAGGTCGGGCACGGTCGCGTGCAGCGGGCGGCCGCTGACGTCGAGATCGCCTTCCGCGGCGGCGGCCGTCATGCTGTGGACGGCGGCGTGCGGCTCCTCGCCGCAGGCCACCACCCGGGCGCGGAAGTGTGTGGTGAGGGTGCCGTGAGTCGATCCAAGCATCGTTCCGCCCACTCCTGCTAGAGGTCCGGCCGGGCGTCGGGGCGCCCGTGTCCAATTAGCTGACGCCATGTCAGGTTACTGAACTGACGCCCCGTCAGGAATGGGTAGGAGGGCAAAGGCTCGACGGTTGCCCTTCTTCGTGCACCGGCTACCAGGTCGGCGGGCCCGCCGGCTGCCTGGTCGTGACGTTGACGCGGTTGAACAGGTTGGTGATGCCGATCATCAGAGTCAGCGCCGCCAGCCCCTGCTCGTCGTAGTGATCGGCCGCCGCGTCCCAGATCCCGTCCGGCACCGCGTCGCCCCGGTCGCTCAGCCGCGTCGCCGCTTCGGCGAGCGCCAGCGCCGCACGCTCCTCGTCGGAGAAGTACGGCGCCTCGCGCCAGGCCGCCACGGTGAACAGCTGCTCGTCGGCCACGCCCGCCTTCCTCGCGCTGCGGACCCCGTAGTCGACGCAGTAACTGCAGCCGTTGATCTGGCTGGCCCGCAGGTGGACGAGTTCCAGTGTCGAGTCCGGCACACCGCGATTGCGGGTGGCCTTCAGGAGTTCCTGGATGGCGGGCATGGCCTCGGGGATGAGGGCGGCCGGGTTCTTCATCCGTGCTTCCATGATGCTGCTCCTCCGGATCTTCGGGGCCTGTGGTGACACCCGTTCGTTTTCGTCCTTCGGAGCGATGACGGAGCGCGACGCAAAGATGTGACGGAGGGCCGGGAACAATCCGGTTCAGGGGCGGGGGCGGCCGGAGTCCTTCGCCAGTTTCCTGGCGATCTTCCGTGCGTCCAGGGCCATTTCGCGGAACATGCCGCTGATCGGATTGGTGAACCCCGTGAAGTAGAGCCCGGGCGCGTGCTTCGGCGTGCGGCCGCCGTGCACCACCGGCCGGCCGCGTGCGTCCAGCACGTCGAGGTGTCCGACCAGCGGTTCCAGGGCCCGCCGGTAGCCGGTCGCCGCGATCACCGCGTCCGGGGTGATCCGGGTCCCGTCGGCCAGCACGACCGCGTCCTCGTCGAACGAGTCCACCGTCGCCACCGGCACCACGCGGCCGCGCCGCACCGCGTCGATCAGCCCCACGTCCTGGACCGGGATGGCGCCGTCCTTGACCCGTGAGTAGAGCCCCGTGTCCGGGCGCGGCAGGCCCTGTGCGGCCAGGTCGGGCACGGCGGCCCTGGCCATCAGCCGGCCGGCCCGGTCGACCAGCCGCACCGGCAGTCTGCGGACCAGGATGCCGGTCGCCTGTGCGGGCCATCCCGCCGTCGAGCGGCGCACGATGTGCGGAACGGTGCGTACCGCGATCCGTACCCGGGAAGCACCGCCCTCCACCAGGTCCACGGCGATCTCCGCGCCGGTGTTGCCGATCCCGACGACGAGGACGTCCTTGCCCGCGTACGGGGCGGGGTTGCGGTAGTCGCGTGCGTGCACCAGCTCGCCGGCGAAGGAGTCGCGGCCGGCCCAGTCCGGGATCCGCGGGGTGTGGTTGAAGCCGGTGGCCACGACGACGGCCCGCCCGGTCAGCACCCGGCCGCCGGTCGCGGTCAGCTGCCACCCGGTGCCGTCGGCCTCCCGGTCGATACGGGTCACCTCGACGCCCGTCACCACCTCCAGCTCGTGGTGTTCGACGTACTTCTCCAGATAGCGCACCACGTGGTCGCGGGACACCCAGCGACCGAACCGGCGGGGCATCGCGAGCCCCGGCAGCGCGGACCAGCGCCGGGTGGTGTGCAGGTGCAGCCGGTCGTAATGGCCGCGCCAGGACGCGCCGACGCTGCCGGACTTCTCCAGCACGACGGCCCGTACCCCTTGCTCGCGCAGGGCTGCCGCGGCGGCGAGACCGCCGGGGCCGCCGCCGACGACGTAGACGGGCCGGTGTTCCGTGATGTCGGTTGGCGCGGGGGCGGGCGCGGGCATGGGACTACTGCCGGAGGTGGAGGTGCTGTTGGGCATGGATCGGAGCGTAATCGCCCGATTACTTGATGGGTCTCGGTCAAGACCGGAATCGATTGCGAATTGATCACGAGTGTGTGAGTCCGACCCGCGTTCTGCGCACCTCTTGCGCAGCGCTGCCGGATCAGGTGAACTGACGTACCGTCAGATTCGGTGAGTGGGAGGGGCCCCGATGCAGACGATCTGGCTCGGCGGAGCCGAGTGGCTCGCCGTCCTCCGGATAGGGCTCGGCCTGTGGTGGCTGGAGAGCTGGCGGCACAAGGACAAGAAGGGCTGGTTCGAGCGCGGTACGGGCATCGCCTGGGCGGCGGACGTCGCGGGCAAGCACCGATGGGCGGCGGTACGGACCGGCTTCCAGCGGGTCGTCGCACCCCGCCCCAAGCTCATGGCCCACCTCGTCGTCCACGCCGAACTCGCCCTGGGTCTCGGCTTGGTCAGCGGTTTCCTGACACCTGTCGCGCTCCTCGGCGGGCTGGTCCTCAACCTCCTCTACCTGGTGCTGATGATCCACGACTGGGCCGAGCAGGGGCAGAACACGATGATGGCGCTGATCTCCCTCGTCGCACTCTTCGCCATGTCCTGGCAGGTCTGGTCCCTCGACCACGCGATCGGCCTTTTCGGATGACCAAGGCCGCCCCCCGCTTCGACCTGCCCGAACCGGACGACTTCACCCGGCCCTACTGGGACGCGGCCGCCGAGGGACAGCTGCTGTTGCGCCGCTGCCACGCCTGCGGCAAGGTCCACCACTACCCCCGTGAGTTCTGCCCGCGCTGCTGGAGCGAGAACGTCACCTGGGAGCGGGCGAGCGGCCGCGCCACGCTCTACACCTGGTCCGTCGTCCATCGGAACGACCTGCCGCCGTTCGGCGCCCGCGTCCCGTACACGGCGGCCGTCGTCGACCTCGCCGAGGGGCCGCGCATGATGACGGAGATCGTCGACTGCGCGGAGTCCGACCTCGCCATCGGCATGGAACTACGTGTCACCTTCCGGCGCGAGGAGGGCGCCGAGGCGGTCCCGGTCTTCCGGCCGTGAGACGGCGCGGGCTCCGCTGCTCACCCGGCACGACTCAGAACGACCTGCTGCGCCGCTGCGCGCGCCGCAGCTTCCACCGCTCCCAGACGTTGGGGTGGCGGATGACCACACCGCCCATGCCGGCCGTGCCGGTGACGCGGATCAGCGGGGTGCCCGGGAGCCTTTCGTCCCTGGTCCGGTCCTTGAAGCCGCCCAGGCCGGGATCGACCTCGTCGGTCTCCGTGGTCCAGCCTGTGGGGATGATGATCCTGACCCCGCCCATCTGCCCGTTGACCTCCAGCTCGATCTCGCGCAGCCGGCAGTCGGTCAGGGTGAAGTCGAGCTTGGCGCCGCCCATGCCGCCGTCCACATCGATGTGCGCGGGCACCTTCCAGCGCCCGGTGCGCACCGCGCCGTGGATGCCGCCCTTGAGGACCAGCGGCTTCCCCGCGTCCTGCGGCGCGGGCCCCAGATCGGCGGTGAGGGGTGCCAGCTCGGCGTAGGTCTTGGCGACCAGCGCCTGGCCCAGCCGGGTGTCCAGCTCGTCGAGGTCGATACGGCCCTCGGCCGCGGCCTCCCTCAACTGGTCCACCACCGCCTCACGGTCGGCGTCGGAAGCACGCAGCCGACTGACGGAGTTCGGGCGCTCAGCAGTCATGAACCTGATGATACGGAACGGCCCGGCGCCTGGCTCACAGTCCGGGCGCCCCCCAGACCGGGAACCACCGGGAGAGATCCTTCTCGACCCGCAGGTCGTCCCCGAGTGTCGCCCTGATCTGCAACTCCAACTGGTTGTCGCGCTTTTCGATCCCGCCCGGCACCGGGGCGAACGGATAGAACGTGCCGCGCTTGTACAGGTAGACCAGCGCCAGAGCTCGCCCCTCGGCATCCCGGAAGCCGATCAGTGAGCAGAGCAACTGGGGGCCGAAGCCGCCGTCCTGGAGCAGGGTGTTGACCGCGTGCAGGTCGTTGACCAGGGCGGCCACATCGTCGGGTGAGCGGCGGGAGAGCAGCCAGGTGTAGCCGTACGTGTCCTGGCTGAACTCCACCGGGATGCCGCCCCGGTCCGTGTCCGCGTCGAGCAGTTCCTGTACGTCCTGCCGGATGCGGGCGAAGGTGCCGCCCTCCACTCCCGCGAAGCAGACCGAGCCGCGACCGGTGGGGGTGAAGCCGGCGCCCGCCTGGAGGGTTAGGGCGGCGGAGGGTACGGCGAAGAGCTGGTCGAGGTCGGGGCGGACCGGTTTGCTGCGGCCGAGGATGGTGTCGAGAAGACCCACTGCGGACTCCCTGGTTCCTTACGGGCGGGCGAGTTCGGCGGAGATGCGGGCCAGCTGGTCGAGGCGCTGTTCGAGTGTCGGGTGGGAGGAGAGCAGCCGGCTGAGGCTCTCCTTCGAGGAGAACGCGGGGACGAAGTAGAAGGCGTTGTACGGCTCCGCCTTCCGCAGGTCCTCCGTCGGGATCCTGGCCATCTGACCGCTGACCTTGGTGAGCGCCGAGGCGAGCGCGGAGGGGCGGCCGGTGAGGAGGGCGGCGGCGCGGTCGGCGGAGAGTTCGCGGTAGCGCGAGAGCAGCCGGGTGAGCAGGAAGCTCAGGCAGTACACGACGGCGCTGATCAGCGGGATCAGCATGATCGCGATGCCGACGGGGTCGCTGCTGCGGTTGCGGGAGAAGCCGCCCCAGAGGGCGACGCGGGTGACGATGCCGGCCAGGACGCCGAGGAACGAGGCGATCGTCATGACGGCGACGTCCCGGTGGGCGACGTGCGACATCTCGTGCGCGAGGACGCCTTCCAGCTCCTCGGGTTCGAGTCTGCGCAGGAGCCCGGTGGTGGCGCAGACGAGTGCGGTCTTCTCGCCGCGGCCGGTGGCGAAGGCGTTCGGTACGTCCGTCCGCGCGATGGCCACCCGGGGTTTCGGCATGTCCGCCAGGGCACAGATCCGGTCGATGGTGCCGTGCAGCTCGGGTGCTTCCTCCGGGGTGACCTCGCGGGCACCCATGCTGAATGCGGCGATGCGGTCGCTGAACCAGAACTGGGCGATGAACAGACCGCCGGTGAAGATCAGGATGATCGGCCAGGCACCCCGCAGCACCGCGAGGAGCACGCCCACCAGGATCACGTACAGCAGTCCGATCAGGAACATGGTGGTGACCATGCGCGTGGTCAGACCGTGGTCGGGGGCGTAGCGGGAACGGGTCCGTGTCATGGAATGCCTCCAGCGACTCACCTGTCTCCCATAGTGCCCCTTTTCCGTTGGAACCCGATAAACGCAATGGAACCGGATGGAACGAGTGAGCGGGGCGGGCCGGGGGTCGGTCACGGCCAGAGCAGCTCGTGCTCCCACACCCCGCCGGTCCGGCGGTAGCGCAGCCGGATGTGGCGCCGCCTCGCGTCACCCTGGAAGAACTCGACCTCGCGCGGCTCGACCACGTACCGCGTCCAGCTCGCCACGTCCGCCGCCGGTTCCGCCTGTGCCCGCTCCCAGGCTGCGTCCGACGCGCGGTGCAGCTCCTCGTACGAGCCGAGCACCTCGCTCTGCCGTCCCACCAGCGCCGATGCCAGCGCCCCGGTCGAGCGGACATGCAGGTCGGCCCGGCTCTCGGCGGGGGTGCAGGCGGTGACCGGACCTCGTACCCGCACCTGCCGTCCCTGGGCGGGCCAGTAGAAGCCGAGCGCCGCGTGCGGGTGCGCGGCGATCTGGCGGCCTTTCGCGCTGGTGGCGTGCGTGGCGAAGTGCCAGCCACGGTCGTCAGCGTCGTGCAGCATCAGCGTCCGCAGGTCCGGGTGGCCCTCGGCGTCGACGGTGGCCAGCGTCATGGTGTGCGGCTCGGCCTGTCCGGCGGCCACCGCCTCGGCGAACCAGGCGTGGAAGAGAGGGAGCGGGGTGCGGGGCGCGGCGGCGGGATCGAACGAGGGCAGCTCGACGTCCCATACGCGCTGGGCGTGCAGGAGGTCCCGGAAGGCCTGCTGGGCGGAGTGCGGATCAGGCGTCACATCGGTCATGCGGCCCCATCATGCCCGCCGGGCGAGGGGCCGCCGGGGAGGTCCGCGGTGGTGCGAGGCGGACGAGTTCTTCGGTGTCGAGGGCCGGGTGGGGACGACGGTCCCGGGGAACGTGGCTGTGGCCGGACGCCCACAGGGCGTCGGCCGGCAGTGGGTTGCCGGGCGACGCCCTGTGTGGTGTGCGCTCAGAGCGGTGAGCGCACGGTCATGCGGTCATGCGTGCGGTCGGACGGCCGGACGGCGGGCCGACGGCGGGGCCACTAGGCCGCGGCGTAGCCGGACTTCGGGTCCGGGCCGTACGCGTTCTGGCTGCGCTCGCCCTCGAGGCACGAGAAGACGAGCAGAGTGATCCCGCCCACCGCCGGGATGATCCCGAACAGAATCCACCAGCCGGAGCGGCCGGTGTCGTGCAGGCGGCGTACGAAGACACCGAGGCTGGGCAGCAGGATGGCGACGAAGTAGATGCCGGTGATGACCG
The DNA here is from genome assembly GCF_042872425.1 of Streptomyces sp. NPDC005262. Classification (NCBI taxonomy): domain Bacteria; kingdom Bacillati; phylum Actinomycetota; class Actinomycetes; order Kitasatosporales; family Streptomycetaceae; genus Streptomyces; species Streptomyces sp. NPDC005262. Next base: position 1,022,687 of record NZ_JBIAKK010000001.1, on the reverse strand, counting down.
GCGACGTGCCGAGCACCGCGTCGAGCACAGCCGCGATGATGAAAGCGATGTAATTGAAGAGCGTGAACATCCAGTACTCCTGGCGGCGCGCACGGCCGCTGAACACCGCGTACTTCTTCAGGACATCGAGATACCAGTGCATGTTGTCCCCCCAAGGACGATGGTGGCTCGTCCTCGCTGGACCGAGCCTGGACGCCAGAACCTAGAGGTTTGAGGTGCCCGGGTCAAAAAGTTATAGAGAGAGCGCTTTCAGGCAGTGCCTGCCTGGGATTCGGGCTTCTCAGCCCCGTCCCAGCACAACCGTGCCCGAGGAACAGAACCAGCCACCCGTTCCCGAGGCCACGGCCAGCTCTGGAAAGCTGCCGTCCGCCCTTCTGACCTGCCGTTTCCCCGCCTCACCACGGAGCTGGCGGACGGATTCCACCAGGAGGAAGAGCCCGCGCATCCCAGGATGACAGGCCGAAAGGCCACCCCCGTCGGTGTTCACCGGAAGTTCGCCGGACCGACCGATCCGTCCCTTCTCGACGAACGCGCCGCCCTCGCCCTTCGCGCAGAACCCCAGATCCTCCAGCGTCACCAGCGTCATGTAGGTGAAGGCGTCATAGATCTCGGCCAGATCGATGTCGGCGGGCCGTACCCCGGCACGCTCGAAAGCCAGCCGGCCCGAGACCGCGGCGGGGGAGACCGTGAAGTCGTCCCATTCGGACATCGTGGAGTGCGAGACGTACTCGCCTGTGCCGAGGATCCACACCGGGTCCTTCGCCGTGTCCGGCACGTACTCCTCGGCCGCCAGCAGTACCGCGCACCCGCCGTCGCTGCGGATGCAGCAGTGCAGCTTGGTGAACGGATCCGCGATCATCGGGCCCGACAGGACGTCGTCCACCGTGATCGGGTCCCGGAACATCGCTTCAGGGTTGGCCACCGCGTTCGCGCGCGCCTGGACGGCGACCTCGGCGAGCTGCTCCAGTGTCGTCCCGTACTCGTGCATATGGCGGCGGGCGGCCATCGCGTACTTGGCGATCAGCGAGTGCCCGTACGGCACTTCGAACTGGAGCGGGCCGCGCGAGCCGAACGGGAGATTCGACGTGCGGCGCCCGGCCCGGATGTCTGCGCGCGCGGTGGACCCGTACACCAGCAGTACGGCGTCGGCACGGCAGGCCGCGATGGCGTCGGCGGCATGGGCGGCCATCACCTCCCAGGTCGCACCGCCGACCGCGGTGGAGTCCACCCACGTGGGCTTGAGGCCCAGATACTCCGCGATTTCGACCGGGGCGAGCGTGCCGAGTCCGGCGGAGGCGAAGCCGTCGACGACCGAGCGGTCCAGACCCGAATCGGCGAGCGCCCGGCGGGCGGCCTGGGCGTGCAGGGCGTACGGAGTGGGGCCGTCGACGCGTCCGCAGTCCGCGAGGGATATGCCGACGACAGCGACCTTGCGCGGGCGGGAGGAGGGTGAGGAAGGCATAAATCTGACGGTACATCAGATAGGGCGAAGTGGGGGGTGGGTGAGCACGTGCGCGGCTCTGGGTTTCTCGCAACATCACGCCTAGCATGACGCTCCGTCAGATCAGAGGCCTACGGCCCCTGAGGGGAAGGAGCCCGACAATGGACGCCGCCTTCACCGCGGAGCAGGACGAGATCCGCCGCACCCTGCGCGAACTGCTGGTCAAACGCTGCGGACCCGGCGAAGTCAGGAGCGCCGTGCGGACCGCGCACGGCTACGACGAAGCCCTGTGGCGGCAACTCGCCCAGGACCTCGGGCTGCCGGGGCTCGCGCTCGCGCAGGAATACGGAGGAGTCGGCTGCGGGCCCGTCGAACTGGCCGTCGCCTGCGAGGAGACCGGCCGCGCCCTGCTGCCCTCCCCGCTGCTCGCCACCGCCGCGCTCGCCGCGCCTCTGATCGCCGCACTCGGCACCGGGGCCCAGCGCGCGGCCCTGCTGCCGCGCATCGCCGCGGGTGAACTGACCGCGACCCTCGCCGTCCCCGGAGGCTCTCCGGCCACGGCCCTGGGTCTCACCGGCGACACCACCGGCGGGGCCTGGGCAGGCGGCGGCCGGGCCGGTGGCGTACAGGCCCGGCCCGGTCCGGAGGGGTGGCGGCTGTACGGGGAGGCCGCGCGGGTCCTCGACGGGCACAGCGCCGGACTGCTGCTGGTCGCGGCCCACGCGGGCGGCTTCCCGCGCAGCCGTACGCTCCTCTTCCTCATCCGCGCGGACACGGCGACCGGGCTCGCCCGCACCCGGCAGACCTCGCTGGACGAGACCCGGCCGCTGGCTCGCATCGAACTGCGCGACACCGCCGCGGAACTGCTCGGCGCGGACGACACCGTCGATGTGGCCGGCCCGGCGGGTGCCCTGGCCGCCGTCGGGCGCACCGCCGCAGCCGTACTGGCGACGGAGTCGGTCGGAGCCGCGGCGAGCGCACTCGACCGGACCGTCGAATACGTCAAGGCGCGCGAGCAGTTCGGCCGTGCCATCGGCTCCTTCCAGGCCGTGAAGCACCGGCTGGCCGATCTGTACGTGCGGGTGCAGGCAGCCAGGTCCGCGGCGTACTACGCGGCCTGGGACCCGGCGGCCGGAGGGCTCGCCCTGGCCCAGGCGCTGGAAACCCTGCGGATCACCACCGCCGAGGCCGTCCAGCTGCACGGCGGGATCGGCTTCACCTGGGAACACGAGGCGCATCTCTACTTCAAGCGGGCCGCCGCCGACGAACTGCTCTTCGGCCCGGTCCACCGGCTGCGCGACCACGCGGCCGAGCAGGCCGGGCTCTTCACGCAGGACGCACAGGGACAGGGGCGCGGGCAGGCGCGGGGGCCCGGGTACGGGCCGCGCATGGAGGTGGCGGTCTGATGGCACCCGGAGTCCGGCTGATCCAGAAGGTGTCCTCGACCCGCACCTTCGCGAGGATCGCCCCGCACGTCATACCGGCCATGGACCGCACCGTCCACCGGCTCACCCGCGGCAAGGTACTGCTCAGCGCGCAGATGCTGCCGGGGCTGATCCTGACGGTGCGCGGCGCGAAGAGCGGGCAGCTGCGGGCCACCCCACTGGCCTGCATGCCCACCCCGGAGCACGGTGACGGGACGTGGGTCCTCATCGGCAGCAACTTCGGCCGTACGGGTCATCCTGCCTGGACCGCGAACCTGTTGGCCCATCCGGACGACGCCGTCATCAACTGGAAGGGCCACGACATCGCGGTACGCGCCCGGCTGCTGGAGGGCGCGGAACGGGAGGAGGTGTGGCAGGCGGCGCTGATGTTCTGGCCGCCGTACGCCACGTACCAGGCGCGGGTGGAGCGGGAGATCCGGCTCTTCCGGCTGGAGCGGCGCGCGACTTCGTAAGGCATGGTGATACGCCGACGGCGGACCACATTGCGTGGTCCGCCGTCGGCGCGACAGGACGTGGGCAGCCCGGATGGCCGTGCGGTGCCCGGAGCGGAAGGGGGGCGGCGCTACTTCGTCGGCTTCTTACCGGTGATGCCCAGGTGCACCAACAGCGCCAGGTTCGGCTTGAGTTCGGCCTGCTTGACACCCCAGGTCTGGAAGCCCTTCTGGTGCGAGGCGACCGCGGCCAGCATCGCGACCAGCGAGCCCGCCATCGCCGCGGGGCTGATGTCCTTGTCGACCTTGCCCTTGGCCTGGAGATCCTTCACCGAATCCGTAAGGGAGTTGGTGACCGAGTTCAGGATCTTCATGCGGATCTTGTAGAACCGCTTGTCGCCCTCGGCCGCGCCGAGGTCGACCACGCGCAGGATCGCGTCGTGACGCCGCCAGAAGTCGAGGAATCCCTCGACGAGTTCTTCGGCGGTCTGCCAGCCGGACTTGCCGACCCAGGAGCGGCCCGCGACGAGTTCCGTCAACCCGGCGCCCTCCTTGGCCATTTCATCCGCGATCTCGAGGACGGCGCCTTCGACGTCAGGGAAGTATTGGTAGAAGGTCGCGGGTGAAGTCCCTGCCTTCCGGGCGACGTCGATGACTTTGACGTCCCGGTACGGCGAGGAGCTGAGCATCTCGCTGAGGCAGTCGAGCAGCTTCTGCCGCGTCGCCTGTCCGCGTCGACCGGCCACGCGGCCGTCGACGGTGCGCACTTGTCCTGTCATGCCGTCAGCTTACCGAGGGGTGATCGGAGCGCGATTCGGCCGACTGCAAATGGGGAGGTCCGCAGGTGCGGTGGGGTGATGCGGGGGAAGTGGCCGGATTTCGGCGGGTGCGATCCACAGCTTGAATTGTGTTATCAACAGCCTGTGGACAACTTCCGTGGATAACTTTCCGTCACGCGATGGGCAAGGAACTCCGATATCGAGACCGTGTTCGATGGTTCGTCGCGGCGCGGCGCCGACGGTGCGCGGCTACTTTGGGTGTGACGAGCGTCACTACTGTGGAAGGATCCGGGCCCATGGCCGCATTCGCGCACTCCGCGCCGTGCTGGGTGGATGTGCAGCTCCCCGACCTCGAAGCGGGCAAGCGCTTCTACGGTGAGCTCTTCGGATGGACCTTCCGGACCGGCGAAGAGGTGGACAGGGGCGGCCCCTGCGTCGATGCCCTCAGCGGCGGCAAGCTGGTTGCCGCACTGGCCGCCAAGCGGGACGGCCGGATGCCGACCGCCTGGGGCATCTACTTCGCCACCGACGACATCACCGCGACCGTCACCAGGATCCGGAAGGCGGGCGGACAGGTGATCACCGAGCCCGTCAGGGTGGGCGGCGCCGGGGTGCTCGCGCAGGCCGCCGACCCCGGAGGCGCGGTCTTCGGACTCTGGCAGGCGGGCGACCGCAGCGGGTTCCAGAAGCAGAACGAGCCGGGATCCTTCTGCTGGACCGAGGTGTACACCCGGCAGAAGGACCGCGTGGACGCCTTCTACGAGCAGGTCTTCGGGTTCCGTGGAACGGATCTCGGCGCGCCCGGCACGGGTGAGCCGGGCCGTGGCGAGTCCGGCACGGGGGAGCCCGGAACCGGCGGGTCGGGCACGACCGGGCCCGCGACCGCCGAGCCCGCGACCGGTGAGTCCGGCGCGGGTGAGTCGCGGCGGACCCCCGGGCCCGAGGCCCCCGGGTCCGGCGTCGGCGAATCGGGCGCAGACGTGTCCGGTGTCGACTTCCGGATGTGGTCCCCGGCAGGCACCGAACCGGGCCCCGACACCGCGATCGGCGGGCGCAGCGTCATCACCGACGCGTTCCCGGCCGAGATGCCCAGCTATTTCCTCAATTACTTCGCCGTCGCGGACTGCGACGCCACGGCCGAGACCGGCGCCCACCTCGGCGGCCGGGTCTCCGTGCCGCCCTTCGACATCCCGTACGGGAGGATGGCGGTCCTGCACGACAATCAGGGTGCCGAGTTCGCCGTACTTCAGCCCCCGGTGTCCCGATAGAGGGCAGAGTGGCATGTGACACCCCGATCCGCCCCCGGGTTCGCAACCATCGCTTCAGCCAGGAACAATCGGGGTGCGCACCGCCGGGTGGTGCCCAGTGGTGAGACCCTGCACGGGGCGGTTTTTCGCGGGCCTCTGTTGCTGAGGTCCGTACGGGGAGGTGGCAGGTAAGTGGTGGAGCAGCTGACGCAGCACGACCCGAGGCGGATCGGCCCGTTCGAGGTACTGGGACGGCTCGGGGCCGGCGGCATGGGGCTGGTCTATCTCGCCCGCTCGGCTTCGGGCCGACGGGTGGCGATCAAGACCGTACGTACAGAACTTGCCGAGGATCAGCTGTTCCGGGTCCGCTTCACGCGTGAGGTGGAGGCCGCGCGCGCGGTCAGCGGGTTCTACACGGCCGCCGTGGTGGACGCCGATCCGCGCGCCGCTGTGCCGTGGCTGGCCACCGCGTACGTGCCCGCTCCCTCGCTCGAGGAAATAGTGAATGAGTGCGGTCCGATGCCGACCCAGGCGGTGCGCTGGCTGGCCGCCGGGATCGCCGAGGCCCTGCAGTCCATCCATGGCGCGGGCCTCGTCCACCGTGACCTCAAGCCGTCGAACGTGCTGGTGGTCGAGGACGGCCCGCGGGTGATCGACTTCGGGATCGCGTCCGGTGTCTCCAACACCCGGCTGACGATGACCAACGTGGCGGTCGGCACCCCCGCCTACATGTCGCCCGAGCAGGCGCGGGACTCGCGCAGTGTGACGGGTGCCAGCGATGTGTTCTCGCTCGGCTCGACGCTGGTGTTCGCCGCCACCGGCCATGCGCCGTTCCACGGTGCCAACCCGGTCGAGACGGTCTTCATGCTGCTGCGCGAGGGCCCCGATGTGGAGGGCCTTCCCGACGATCTGCGGCCCTTGATCGAGTCCTGTATGCAGATGGACGCGGCGCTGCGGCCCAGCCCCGCCGATCTGCAGGCCCAGCTGGCCCCGCACCTCTTCGCCTCCGGCAGCGACGACAGCGGTACTGCGTCGGCCTGGCTGCCGACTTCGGCCACGGCAATGATCGAGCAGCGGCGCGGGGGAGGCCGTACGGCGGCCTCCGCACCCGCGCCGGCACCTGCTCCGCCGCCCCCGCCGCCCCATCGCCCGCCGGGCAGGGACTGGGAGCCGGCGTGGCGCAGTGGCGCCGACCTGAGATCCCCGTCCCCCGCACCCTCCCTCTCCCGGTCGCCCGTTCAGGCTCCGGACGGGGGTGGTCCGGTGCGGCTGAGCGGTGCGAAGGTGCCGATCGGGCCCGGGCCGCGCGCAGGGGACGTACGTGCCATGGCCGGCGTCGAGGCCGGTCCCGCGACCGGCTGGGTGCGGCCGCCCGCCGGGCTGAACGGCACGGCCCCGGCCGCCGCCCCGCCCGTGCCCGCGCCGGCGCACGCCCCCGAAGCGGCACCCGCCGGGCCGGACCGCTGGAGACCCTGGCGGTTCCGGATGTCGAACGACGTGTGGGGCACGCCGGTTGTCGCCGGGGACCTGCTGTACGTGACGTCCTTCGAGGTGCACGCGCTGGACGTCGGCAACGGCCGGCGCCAGTTCAAGACCCGCGACGTGGCCTGGTCGATGGCGCTCGACGGCGATCGCATCCACGGCTCCGACGGCCCTTCGCTGTACGCCCTGGACGCGCTGACCGGCGCCGAGCGGTGGCGGCTGCAGACGGACGCCTGGGTGTACTCCCTCAAGGCCGACCGGGGCACGGTAGTCACCGGCACGCGTGGCGGCGGCGTCCAGGCGTGGGAGGCGTCCACCGGCGAGAAGCTGTGGGAGACGAGCGGCGTACAGACCGACTTCGAGACGGCGGAGGCCGGGCCCGCGATCCACGAAGGCACCGTGTACCTGTGGCAGGACGCCCGGCTGCGCGCCGTCGACGCCCGCACGGGCATCGAGCGCTGGTCGTACCCGATCGGCGACGCGGCCTCCTGCGGCGGGGTGCCCGTCCGGGTGACCCCGGCGCCGGACGGTCATGTGTACATCGCCGCCGGCACCCGGGTCCTCGCCGTCGACATCGCGGCGGGCCGGGTGCGCTGGCACTTCGAGTCGCCCGCGGTCTTCCTCTCGCCGCCGGCCTTCGCGCCGGGGCCCGCGGTCACGGGCGGCGGGGTGTACCTGGCCGACTACCTCGGCACGGTGTACGCGCTGGACGCGTCGACCGGCAAGGACCGCTGGCGCATCGCGACGGAGGCCCGACAGTCGATCGAACCGGTGCTGGTGGCAGCGGGCAACGTGCACGTCGGCAGCGGCAACGCGCTCTACACGCTGGACGCGGTGACGGGCACCCCGAAGTGGCGCTTCGCCGCGGGCGGCGAGGTGGTCGGCGCACCGGTCGTGGCCGACGGCCGGGTCCACTTCGGCTCCGCCGACCATGTGCTGTACACGTTGGACGCGGCCGGCGGTCAGCTGAGATGGAAGCTGGCGACGGGCGGCGAGATCACGGGTTCACCGGTGGCACAGGGAGGCGTGGTGTACGCGTGCAGCAAGGACCGCTGCGTGTACGCGCTGGACGCGCTGAAGGGAACGGGCACGGGGAACAGGGCGCGGACGTAGGGGCGGCCGCTCAGCGGCTGCGTCCCGCCCGTCCGGCGTTCGAGGACGGAACCCTGCGTCGGGGACGTGTCACGGCTGGGGCGGGCGTCGCCTGTCAGGGGCCTCGTCCTGCACGGGGTACGGCGCCGTGTCCCGGTCCCTCGGGTGCGTGTCAGGACCCGTGTACGGGTCGACCTCCGGCTCCGGCCAGGGACTCGTCTGCACCGACGGCCCCGGCTCCTGCGTCGGCGGCCACGTATCCGGATCCTCCGCCCCGGGCGTCGCGTACGGCTGGTTGCGGTCCCTGCGGCCGAGGCGGCTGCCACCGCCGTGCCGTCCCGACATCAGCAGCGCGCCCAGCAGGAGCAGCACCCCGCCGCCCGCCGCGTACGCCACCCCCAGCTGCAGCCCGGACCCGTCCGACGCCACCGTCAGGCTCCCGCCCACCTGCCCCTGCCGCACCATCCACAGCACGGTGAAGCCGAGCGCGATCACTCCCGCGCAGGCGACCAGCAGCCGTGATCTCAGCACCACGCCCACCACCGCCACGGCGGCCGCGAACAGAAAAGGCAGCCAGATCGAGGCCAGCGGCCCCGGGTGCGCGCCACTGATGCCGTTGAAGAGGTCCGTGACCCGGTAATGACGCCCGAGACGGCCGTCGTACCAGTCACGGAAGGGGCTCAGCACGACGGCCGCCGCTCCTGCGAGAGCGACGATCGAGCCGAGGACGTTGCGGATCATCTCCGGCCTCCTGCGGGTGTGCGGATCGGCGTCGCGGATCTGCACCGCTCTCGGCGTCGACGCTACGCCCGGCCGTTGGCCCTCGCCACCAGGGACGGACCGGCCTGGCACCTCTTCCTGCACAGGCCATGCGTTACGGTGTCGCGCGGTCTATGGACAGCGACATGACAACAAATCAAGGGGGGCTGCATCGATGATGCGGCAGCATCTGAAACTTTCGGCGGTCCTGGTCGTGGTGGTGCTCGCACTCACCGGATTCTCGACGTCGAGCCACGGTGGCAAGAGCCGGGGCAGCAGGAGCCACGGTTCGAGCAGCAGCGGAGGCGGCTGCTCCAACTCCAAGAAGAGCAACGGCAGCTACCACCACAACGACTACGACGACGACAGCTACGACGACGACAGCTACGACGACTCGTCGAGCAGCTCGTCCGACAACTCCGGCTACGAGACCGCGACCCCCGACGCCACGGCCACGGACGCGCCCACGGCGACCGTGATCCGCTGCGCCCAGCCCCGCAAGGGCAAGCGGCGGGCTGTGACCTCCTCCACCGTCCGGGTGAGCTCGAGCGAGCTCGGCACGCACACGTACCAGGTCGATGTCACCTTCCTCGACGCGCGCGGCAACACCGTCGACACCGGCGAGGCGAACGTGGAACTGACGGGCATCGACAGCGCGACCGTCTCCGTGCGGATGGACAGCCCGAGCAAGGTGTCCCGGGTGAAGAAGTGCCGGGCGGAGGCCGAACTCAGCTACTGACCGCAGCGGACGGGGGCTCCGGTCACTGCAGCGGGGAGTTCCGGCCTCGCCTCACCGCAGCCGGAACTCCCCGCTGCCCCGTCCCCGCCCCCTGAACAGCTCCCCCTGCCGCTCCGCCGGCAGGTTCCCGAGCGCGATCAGCTGCGGGGCATGGGCCAGCGCCTGTGTCCTCGCGGCCTCCTTCGCGGACCACACCGCCCGTACCGTCCCCTGCACCGCCTCCGTCGGATACGACGCGATCACGCCCGCCGCCCGCACCGCCGCCTCCACCGCGCCGCCGGGCGCCGTCACCTCGCTGACCAGCCCGGTCTCGTAGGCGCGGCGGGCCGTCACCCGTTCGGCCGTACCCATCAGGGACATCCGGGCCACCTCCCCCAACGGCATCCGCTGAGCCATGTGGATCGCCTCGTACGCACTGACCATGCCGTACGTCGTATGGGGATCGAAGAAGGTCGCCTCCTCGGATGCGACGACGAACTCCGACTCGCCCAGCAGATAGAACGCCCCGCCGCACGCCATCCCCTCCACTGCGGCGATCACCGGCTTCCACAGGTCGTTCGCCTTCGGTCCGATCGCGATCAGCGGATCGTCGATCGTGTACGGGGACGAGGGCTGAGGCACCTCCACGTCCCGGTCGAGCCCCGTACAGAAGGCGCGCCCGCCCGCGCCGGTCACGACGACAGCCCGCACCTCGTCATCGAAGCGGAACGCCCGCCAGACACCGGCCAGTTCACCGGCCGTCGCCAGATCGATCGCGTTCAGCTTCTCGGGCCGGTCGAGGGTGACGACGGCGACCCCGGTCTCCTTGTCGGTCTCCGTCCGCAGTGTCATCGTCGTCCCTTCGTCGCAGGCCCTTCGCCGTCACCGCTCCAACTGCCAGCGGACCACGGTCAGCTCCGGACTCACCGGCGCGAAGACCGCCTTCACCGATGCCCCGATCCGCAACCTCTCGGGAGCGACCGAGTTCAGCGGTGCGTCGGGTCCGCTGACCACATTTCCGACCAGCCGGATGTGCGGGGCGTCGGCCAGTTCGACGACGACGGCGTTGTACGGGGCCTGTGCGGCGTACGCGGGCAGCAGCGGTGGATGTGGGACCACGTACGACCAGATGCGCCCGCGTCCGCTCATGGCCCGCCACTCGCTCTCGAACGACCGGCAGTGCGGGCAACAGGGCCGTGGCGGGAAGCGGAGCCTGCCGCAGTCGGGGGCGGCGCACGCCTGGACGCGGAGTTCACCGCGGGCGGCGTACTCCCAGAAGGGCGCGCCGTCCTCGTCGACGACGGGCAGCAGCAGCGATTCCATGTCAGCTCCTCAGCAGTACGGCGGAGGTGGGCACGCCCTCGCCGGCGGTGACCAGGCAGGTGGCGGCGGACGGCACCTGGGCGGTGGAGGTGCCGCGTAGTTGCTTCACGCCCTCGTTGATGAGGTTGAAACCGTGCACGTACCCCTCGCTGAGTCCGCCGCCGCCCGTGTTGATGGGCAGCCGGCCGCCGCTCTCCAGCGCCCCGCCCTCGGTGAACGCGGCGCCCTCGCCGCGACCGCAGAAGCCGTAGCCCTCCAGGGAGAGCGGGATGAGCGGGGTGAACGCGTCGTAGATCTGTGCGACATCGACATCGTCCGGACCGAAGTCGGCCTGCTTCCACAGCTGCCGGGCAGCCGTCCAGGCGGGTCCGGTGAGCGGGTCGTCGTTCCAGTAGTTGACCATCCCGTGGTGCTGGGCGGGCAGGCCCTGGGCGACGGAGTGGATGTAGACGGGCTTGTGCCGGCAGTCGCGGGCCCGCTCGGCGGAGACGATGACGCAGGCCAGCGCCCCGTCCGTCTCCAGACAGTTGTCGAAGAGGCAGAGCGGCTCGCTGATCCAGCGCGAGGTCATATACATGTCGCGGGTCAGCGGGCGTTCGTACATGACCGCGTCGGGGTTCTGGTTGGCGCGGTTGCGGCAGGCGAGCGCGACGTTGAAGAGATGGTCGCGGGTGGCCCCGTACTCGTGCATGTACCGCCGTGCGAGCATCCCGATCTCGTCGGCCGGACGCAGCAGGCCGTACGGGCGGGTCCACTGGGCGGAGGTCGGCAGCTGCACGGTGGTGTTCTTCCAGGGCCGGGGCCCCGAGCCGCGCTTCCGTGACCGCCACGCGACCCCGACGCTCGCCTGCCCGGTGGCGACGGCGGCGGCCAGATGCGCGATCGTCGCGCACGAACCCCCGCCTCCGTAGCCGACCTTGGAGAAGAAGGTGACATCGCCGGCCCCGATCGCCTTGGCGACCTCGACCTCGTCGGTCTCCTCCATCGTGTACGAGGCGAACGCGTCGACCTCCGACGCGGCGATGCCCGCGTCGTCGAGTGCCGCGACGATCGCCCGGCAGGCCAGGGTCTTCTCGGACTCGGGAAGGTGTTTCGCGAAGGCCGTCTGCCCGATCCCGGCTATCGCCGTCACGTCCTTGAGCGTCGCCATCCGCCACCTCCGCGATCGTCATGACTGCTGACAGCCGCAGAGGCTACAGCTAATCTGACGGATAGTCAGCTATTGCGGTTCGGCGGGAGGGCATGCGATGCGCGGCGACGAGGAATGGGGCAGCATCCCGGGGCTGGTACGGACGGCAGCGCGGCGGTACGGGGACCGGGAGGCGGTCGTCGAGGGCCGCACCCGCATCTCGTACGCGGAACTGGGCGACCGCGTCGAGCGAGCCGCCGCCGCGTGCATGGCGTCGGGAGCGGAGCCGGGGGACCGGGTCGCGGTCTGGGCGCCGAACACCCTGGACTGGATCGTCTCGGCGCTCGGGGCGGTCACGGCCGGCGCGGTCCTGGTTCCTCTCAACACGCGCTTCAAGGGCACGGAGGCGGCGTACATCCTGCGACGCAGCCGGGCGAAGCTGCTCTTCGTCACCGGCACGTTCCTCGGCACGTCCTACGTGGCGTCGCTGCGCCGGGCGGACGTGGAACTGCCGCACCTGGAAAGGGTGGTGGTGCTGGCGGACGCGGCCCCCGAGTCCTACGTCACCTGGAAGGACTTCCTGGCGACGGGCGAGCGGATCTCCCCGGCGGAGGTGTGGGCGCGAGCGGACGCGATCGCCCCCTCCTCGCCCTCCGACATCATCTACACCTCCGGCACCACGGGCCGCCCCAAGGGCGCCGTGATCACCCATGCCCAGACCCTGCGCTGCTACGCGATCTGGAGCGAGCTGGCGGGCCTGCGCGCGGGTGACCGCTATCTGATCGTGAACCCGTTCTTCCACACCTTCGGCTACAAGGCGGGCATCATCGCGTGCCTGATGCGGGGCGCGACGATGATCCCGCAGCCGGTGTTCAACGTGGACACGGTCCTCGCGAACATCGCCGCCGAACGCATCTCGGTCCTCCCCGGCCCGCCCACCCTCCACCAGTCCCTGCTGGACCACCCGGCCCGGGCCACGCACGACCTCTCGGCCCTGCGCCTGGTGGTGACCGGCGCGGCGGTCGTCCCGCTCCAGCTGGTGGAACGGCTGCGCACGGAGCTCGGCATCGCGACGGTCCTCACGGCGTACGGGCTCTCCGAGGCGAGCGGCATCGTCACGATGTGCCGCCGCGGCGACCGGCCCGACGTGATCTCCTCGACCTCCGGCCGCGCGATCCCCGGTACGGAGGTCCGCGTCGTGGCGCCTCCCGGTACCCCTGGCGAGGTCCTGGTCCGGGGCTTCAACGTGATGCAGGGCTACTTCGAGGACCCCGACACCACGCACACCGCCATCACCCCGGACGGCTGGCTCCACACGGGAGACGTAGGCATCCTCGACGAGGCGGGCAATCTGCGCATCACGGACCGGATCAAGGACATGTTCATCGTCGGCGGATTCAACGCGTACCCCGCGGAGATCGAACAACTCCTGGGCCTGCACCCGGATGTGGCCGACGTGGCGGTGATCGGCATCCCGGACCCCAGACTGGGCGAGGTCGGCAAGGCATACGCGGTCCGCCGCCCGGGCGCGACGCTCACGGCCGACGACCTGATCGCCTGGTCGAGGCGGGAGATGGCGAACTACAAGGTCCCGAGAGCGGTGGAGTTCGTGGGCGAACTTCCGCGGAACGCGAGCGGCAAGGTGGTGAAGGGAGAGCTGCGGGGGAGGGGGTAGGAGGTGCCTGACCGGTCGCTGACCGTACACAGGCATGCGGCGGCCGCGGCGGCTCCCCCTCCGCGCCGCCGCGGCCGTTCCCCCGTGCAGGTTGGGCTCAGACGGTCGGCTTGAACGGCTCCGACGTGGCGTGCTGGTCCAGAGTGGTCACCTCTTCGCCAGTCGCGTGCTGGTCCTGCGTGGTGACCGGCGTCTCCGGTTCGCCAGTGGCGTGCTGGTCCGCCGGCTTGGTGATCGGGTCCTGCTTCTTGGCATCGGCCATGGTGGTCAACTCCTTCTGAGCGCACGAAGTGCAATGGGTGGGCGAGGCCCGCCCGGCTGTTCCCCCGTGGACTGCCGGACGGGCCTCTGTCGGGCCGCTCACCTTAGTGGTGGGGCCGCTGTCGCCCCGTCTGCCCCCCGACGCGACGGATCGACAGGTATGAGAATGCATGGGGGCGATAAACGAATGATGAACGCGCCGTTCTCAGGCGGCCGCAGCAGGTTCCAGCAGCGACTGAACGGCTTCCGCTTCCGGGGAGCCGAGCTCTTCGTAGATGGTCAGCGCCTCGCGCCAGCAGACCTGGGCGCGTCCGGTCTGTCCGATTCCGGCCAGTGCTCGCCCCAGAACCGTGAGCACGTTCCCACGACGCCACTCGCCGCCGATGCCACGCAGCACGGTGAGGGCCAACTCGGCGAACCGGGCGGCCTGGGCGGGGTGGCCGGCAGCGATGTCGACCTCTGCCAGGCGGAACAGAGTCATGCCTTCCCACAGCCGCTGGCGGCTGTCCCGGAAGACGGCGAGGGCTTCGTTCAGCTCGTCCGTCGCCGCCGAGAACTTTCCGCTCTGGGTGAGGGCGAGTCCCAGGGCATAGCGGCCATTGGCACTGCGTAGCGTGTGGCCCAGGGACTCGTAGATCTCTATGCCGGACTGGGCGAGAGTGATGGCACTCTTCGTGCGCCCGGTAGCCAGATGTATGCGGGACAGATTGCACAGGGCGCTTGCTTCTCCGGGGCGGTTCCTGTCGCCCCGGAACGCTTCGATCGCCTGGGTCAGGAAGGCTTCGCCGTCCGCATGCCGATTTTGGTAGAGAGCGATCATGCCGCGAACATTGGACGCCCAGCAGACCGGCAGCGGATCGTGGACCGTGCCGGCGAGTCGCATCGCTTCCTGGGCCTCACGGTCCGCGTGGTCGAACCGCCCCGCAAGCTGGTGCACGTTGGCCAGGGACATGACGGCTCGCCCCTCAGCCCGGGGATCGCCGCACGCTTGGACTGCTTTACGAATCGTGATCGCAGCTGCTTCGTACTGCTTCGAGTTCGCCCCCGACTCGCCCAGGTCGAGTGCGGCGTAGAGGAGATCGACGGCGCGGCGCTGGGTGCCGGGACCGGACGACTGGCATACGCATGCGAGCAGGTTGCCCGCCTCTGCGTAGAGCCAGTCCAGTGCCGAGTGCCGGTCGGCGAACGACAGGCCCGCGTGCTGCGTCGGCTCCAAGTGAGCCACCAACCGATCCCCCGGCCGCTCCAGCGCATACACCCCCGCCGCTGTCGCCAGGTAGAAGTCCAGCAGGCGCGACAGCGCCAACTCCCGCTCCTCCGGCGGCTGCTCGTCCCGCTCCGCGCATGCACGCGCGTAGAGCCGTACCAGGTCGTGGTACCGGTACCGCCCCGGCGCCGCCGATTCCAGCAGGCTCGTGTCGACCAAGGACTCCAGCAGGTCCTCCGCCGCATGCGCCTCCAGGTTCAGCAGCGCCGCCGCGGCCGCCAGGGAGATGTCCGGGCCGTCCGCCAGGCCCAGCAGCCGGAACGCGCGGGCCTGGGCCGGCTCCAGCTGGCCGTAGCCCAGTTCGAACGTCGCCTTGACCGCCAGGTCGCCCGCCTGGAGTTCGTCCAGGCGGCGGCGTTCGTCGGCGAGCTTCGCCGCCAGGACCGAGACCGTCCACGTGCGGCGGGCGGCCAGGCGGGAGGCGGCGATACGGATGGCGAGGGGGAGGAAGCCGCACGCGGCCACCACGTCCAGCGCCGCCTCGCGCTCCGAGTCGACCCGTTCCTCCCCGACGATCCGGGTGAAGAGCTGGAGCGCCTCCTCGGGGGACATCACATCGAGGTCCACCAGGTGCGCGCCCGCGAGGTCGACCATGCGGACGCGGCTCGTGACCAGGGCCGCGCAGCCCGCCGTGCCGGGGAGCAACGGGCGGATCTGGGCCGCGTCGTGCGCGTTGTCCAGGAGGACCAGGATGCGGCGGCCGTCGAGCGTGGAGCGGTACAGCGCCGCCCGTTCGTCCAGGGAGTCGGGGATCGCCGAGTCCGCGGTGCCGAGCGCCCGCAGGAAGGCGCCCAGGACCGTTTCCGGTTCGGCGGCCCGTGCGCCCGCGCCCTGCAGGTCGACGTACAGCTGGCCGTCCGGGAAGTGCGGGCGGGCCTGATGCGCGACGTGCACGGCCAGCGTCGTCTTGCCGACGCCCCCGATTCCCGCCAGCGCCGACACGGCCATGACCGAACCCTCGGCCGTCGCCAGCCGGTTGCTCAGTTCGCGTACGAAGGAGGCGCGGCCGGTGAAGTCCGGGACCGTGGCAGGGAGCTGGGCCGGACGGACGGCGGCGGGTGCGGGCACAGCCTCGTCGGCCGGGTGGGCCAGTTCCTCGTCGGCCTGCAGGATCCGCTGCTGGAGCTGCGAGAGCTCCGGGCGCGGGTCCACGCCGAGTTCGTCGGCGAGCAGCCGGCGCGTGTCGGCGTACACGGCGAGTGCCTCGGCCTGACGGCCGCTGCGGTACAGGGCGATCATCAGCAGTTCGCGCAGCCGCTCCCGCAGCGGGTGCGCGGCGGTGAGCGCGGTCAGTTCGGAGACGGCCTCCGCGTGGCAGCCGAGGTCGAGGTCGAGGTCGAGCCGGGCCTCGGTGAGCTGGAGCCGCCATTCCTCCAGCCGGGTGCGCTGGTTCTCCGCGTACGGTCCCGGGACGGAGGCCAGCGGTTCGCCGTCCCACAGCGCCAGCGCCTCGTTGATCAGGGCGCGGGCCCGGGACCGGTCGCCGCCGGCCCGTGCCTTCTCGGCGTCAGCGGCCAGTCCCTGGGCCGCCGTGAGGTCGAGCGCGTCCGGCCGGGTCCGTATCGCGTATCCGCCGGCGTTGCTGATCAGCGTGTCCGGGTCGAGGACCTTGCGCAGCCGGGAAGCGTACGTCCGTACGGCGGCGAGCGCCTGGGACGGCGGCTCCTCACCCCAGATGGCGTCGATGAGTTCGGCGGCGGTGGCCGTGCGGCCGTCGCGCAGGAGCAGTGCGATCAGCAACGCGCGCTGCTGCGGTGAGCCGGAGGGCAGCGGTTCGCCGCCCCGCCAGGCGCGTACCGGGCCGAGTACGGCGAAGCGGAGGTCGGTGTCGGCCGTCTGCTGCTGCGGAGCCCGCTGCTCCGGAACACGCACGCGTGGCCCGTTGTCACGGTCCATTGATGCCCCCTGTCCTGCTCGCCCCGCCAGTCCTGCCGGTCACGCCGGTGTTTCTGTCCGGAATGCCCGCTGGTGCACCCGTGTGCGCCGGGTGGATCCGGATTACGCCCTACCGTTGCTATCGCGCTCAACAGTCTGCCTTGTCATGGGCGGACACGTCAGCAGTGGGTGACTCTCTGCACAAGCCCTCGACAACGATCCGGAACGGGCCCCGGTCGAGGTAGCTGACGGTTCGTCAGATCGACGCTACCGTGGTAGGCATGGAGACCTTCCCGAAGATCATCTCGGTGGACGACCACACGGTGGAGCCCGCTCATGTCTGGCGGGACCGGCTCCCGTCCAGGTACCTCGACCGCGGCCCGCGCGTCGTCCGTGCCCCGTTGAAGGAAATGACCTTCATGGGCGGCAAGTTCGCACCGGTCATGGGTGCAAAGGGCGACGACGGCCCGATCGGCGACTGGTGGGTGTACGAGGATCTGCACCGGCCGCTCACCCGGCTCGACACGTCGGTCGGCTACGACAGGGACGAGATCAAGCTCGAAATCATCACGTACGAGCAGATGCGTCCTGGCTCGTTCTCGGTGCCCGACCGGCTTGCCGACATGGACATCAACCATGTCCAGTCCGCACTCTGCTTCCCGACCTTCCCGCGGTTCTGCGGCCAGACGTTCACCGAGGCGAAGGACCGGGAACTCGGACTGCTCGGCGTGCGCGCGTACAACGACTGGATGGTCGAGGAATGGTGCGGCCCCGAGGCGGGGGGCCGGCTGATCCCGCTCACCCTCGTCCCGCTGTGGGACGCGCAGCTCGCCGCCGATGAGGTCAGGCGGAACGCCACGCGAGGGGTGCGCGCCGTCGCGTTCTCCGAGATACCCCCACATCTCGGCCTTCCGTCGATACATACGGACGAGTGGGATCCGTTCCTGCGGGCCTGTGACGAGACGGGCACCGTGATCGCGATGCACATCGGCTCCTCCTCGAAGATGCCGTCCACCTCGGCCGATGCCCCGCCCGCGGTCGGCTCCACGATCACCTTCGCCAACTGCTGCTTCTCGATGGTCGACTGGCTGATGAGCGGCAAGTTCGAACGTTTCCCGGACCTCCGGATCATGTACGCGGAGGGCCAGATCGGCTGGATCCCGTACATCCTGGAGCGCGCCGACGTGGTCTGGGAGGAGAACCGGGCCTGGGGCGGGGTCGCCGACAAGGTGCACCGGCCGCCGTCGGAGCTGTTCACCGAGCATGTGTACGGCTGCTTCTTCGACGACGCCTTCGGGCTGAAGAACCTGGACGCGATCGGCGTCGGGAACGTGCTGTACGAGACGGACTACCCGCACTCGGACTCGACCTGGCCGAAGTCCCGTGAGGTCGGCGAGGCGCAGATGGGGCACCTGGACCCGGACGTGGTGGACCGGATCGTGCGCCGCAACGCGATCGACCTTCTGGGGCTCACGGCCGACGGGCTGTGGGCGGGGCCCGGGGCGTAGCACCGGGAGCTGCGGTGGGAGGCGGCCGGATGCGGGGTCGTGGGTGAACGTGACACCCGTACCGTCGTCACGTTCACCCACGGTTTCCAGTGGCCTCCCGCAGGATCAGGCCCTGGTCACCGGCTCCTGGAGCTCGGTCACCCACTTGTCCTTGTCCTCGGGGCACTCCAGATTGATCTCCCGGGTGTAGCCGAGCGACCGGTATCCATGGGCGTCCAGCCAGCGGGCCAGCGTCTGCTCGGTGATCAGGACCCCGTCCATCGAGCCGCGGTGGACGATGGTCGCCGCCTCGAACGCGGGCAGTTCCACCACCGTGACACCCGTGTCGCCGACCGGGCCGGCCGGCACCGAAACCGTCACGCCGGCGTGCACGACGATCGTTCCGGTGTCGTCCGGTGCGTCCTCGTACCGTGCGACGCCGGGACCGGTGGGCCTGATCCCGGCCGCCTCCAACAGCGGGAACAACCGGTCGTACAGCGGTCCGATCACCGGAGTGATGGCCTGCGGCTGATAGCTCGCCGCCGTTCCGGTCAGTTCCGCCACGCGTACGGCCGGAACGTTCTTGACCACAACCTCTTCAGCGGGCATGTGCCCCTCGCTCTCGATCGACCGGAGCCTCGCCTCGACCTGAGCCAGCCGGGTCGCCGCTGCCGCCATGGCAGCCTCCAGCTCCGCCTGCCGCAGCCGCAGCATTCCGCGCAACTCCTCGGGGCCGACCTGGTCGTCGAGGACGGCCTGCACCTGCTGGAGGTTGAAGCCGAGATCCTTCAGCGCGATGATGCGGTTGAGGCGGGCGAGCTGGGCGGCACCGTAGAAGCGGTAGCCGGTGGCCGGGTCGGTACGGTCGGGAGGCAGCAGTCCGATGGCGTCGTAGTGACGCAGCATCCGGGCCGACACCCGTCCGTACCTGGCGAAGTCTCCGATGGTGAACATGATGTCTCCCAGTGCACGGCCTCACACGGTGTCAAGGTCAAGCCTCTCGTCCGTGACGCCGGCACCGCGGCGGGGCGGCGAAAAGGCAGGAGCCCCGTTCCCCCGCCGAAGCGGAGGAGCGGGGCTCCTTGGGTACTACATGCCGGCCGCGATCGGCCGACCCGGGCAACTAGGCCGGGGTGACGTTCTCAGCCTGCGGGCCCTTCGGCCCCTGAGTGACGTCGAAGTTCACGACCTGGTTCTCCTCGAGGGAGCGGAACCCGGACGCGTTGATCGCGGAGTAGTGAACGAAGACATCCGGGCCGCCGCCGTCCTGGGCGATGAAGCCGAAGCCCTTTTCAGCGTTGAACCACTTGACGGTTCCGGTAGCCATAAGCCCTCCTTGGGCCAAAGGGTTGCCCTGCTCCAGAACCTGCAAAGAAGTCTGAAAACTACAAAAGCCTGCGGGTTACATGCTCCGCAGGCTCTGTACTGCAAGGGAAACCAAACTGCAACTTGGCGCTGAGCCTAGCACGCAGCATGTGCGGAGGGGTAGAGGGAAAGATCACTTCACTCGGACGTTTGATAGCCGTGCCGATGAGCTGACGAACATAGGGGCCAGGGGGTGCTCGGGAGGCGGTCGGGGGAGTGCTCGCGGAGCGGTCCGAGGCGCTCCGGAGAGCGGGATCGGGTGAGCCTCCGAGCCCCGGTGGCACCGGGCTCCCCGCGCGGGTCTAGCCTCGCGATGTGGACAATTCAACCGTCTCTCCCGCAGCAGGCGACGACCGTCGCAGCAGGCCGCGCGTCGGCCACATCCAGTTCCTGAACTGTCTCCCCCTCTACTGGGGCCTGGCACGGACCGGAACCCTGCTCGACCTGGAGCTGTCGAAGGACACCCCGGAGAAGCTCAGCGAGCAGCTGGTCCGAGGTGATCTCGACATCGGCCCCATCACCCTGGTCGAGTACCTGCGCAACGCCGACCAGCTCGTGGCCTTCCCCGACATCGCGGTCGGCTGCGACGGACCCGTCATGTCATGCGTGATCGTCTCCCAGCGGCCGCTGGAGGAGCTCGACGGTGCCCGGGTGGCGCTCGGTTCCACCTCGCGCACCTCGGTACGCCTCGCTCAGCTGCTGCTCGCCGAGCGCTACGAGGTCTCGCCGGACTACTACACCTGCCCGCCCGACCTCGGCCTGATGATGCAGGAGGCGGAAGCCGCCGTGCTCATCGGCGACGCCGCGCTGCGCGCATCGCTGCACGACGCGCCGCGGCTCGGCCTGCAGGTCCACGACCTCGGGCAGATGTGGAAGGAGTGGACGGGGCTGCCGTTCGTCTTCGCCGTCTGGGCGGCCCGCAAGGACTACCTGGCCGCCCACCCGGCCATGGTGAACGAGGTCCACCGGGCGTTCCTCGCCTCGCGCGACCTGTCCCTGGAAGAGGTCACCAAGGTCTCGGAGACCGCGGCGCGGTGGGAGGTCTTCGACGCGGAACTGCTGGAGCGGTACTTCACGACGCTGGACTTCCGCTTCGGCGCGGCCCAGCTGGAGGGTGTACGGGAGTTCGCGCGCCGGACGGGACCGACGAGCGGCTTCCCGGCAGATGTGAACGTCGAGCTGCTCGACCACTGATCCTTGCGGACGGGAAAGGGCCCGGCAATGGGTGAATCCTGAACCTTCTCCTGCCCTTCCCGCCCTGCCCGCGCCGGCGTTATTTATAGCCCGGTATTTATAGCCCGGTCCGGGGGATTCCCTCCCGGGGATTCCCTTCCGGCGAATGCCGCGAATGCCGCGACCGGCCACCCCGCACGCCTTATCCGAATAGCGGCCGGCGTCCGGGGTGCGTCCCGGTTGAGTGCAGGAGTCGTTCGAGTGAACGACACATTCGCGCCTTTTGCTGTGTCGAAAACCGCTGTTCGTTCCCATAGGGGCGAAATCGGCGGATGGTTTCTCTGTGACCGCGTGACCTTCGCCCCCTAGGCTTCGGTCGGAGGTCCGGCCGGTCCACAGGGGGAGTCCATATGCAGCCGCTGGAAGCCGGCGAGCCGCTCACCATCGGCGCCTACCGTCTGCTCGGCAGGCTCGGCGCGGGCGGCATGGGCCGGGTCTATCTGGGGCGCAGCGCGGGGGGACGTACCGTCGCGGTCAAGGTCGTCCATCCGCATTTCGCGCTCGACGAGCAGTTCCGGGCCCGGTTCCGCCTGGAGGTGGACGCGGCGCGGCGGATCGGGGCGCAGTGGACGGCGCCCGTCCTGGACGCCGACCCGGACGCGCCCGTGCCGTGGGTGGCCACCGGCTATGTCGCCGGGCCGCCACTGTCGGGGGCGGTCGCCGAGCACGGGCCGCTGCCGGAACAGTCGGTACGGACCCTGGGTGCCGGACTCGCGGAGGCGCTGGCAGCCGTGCACGGGCAGGGCCTCATCCATCGCGATGTGAAGCCGTCCAACGTGCTGCTCGCCCTGGACGGCCCCCGTCTGATCGACTTCGGCATCGCCCGGGCCATCGACGCCACCGCCTCGCTCACCTCCACCGGCGTCTCGGTCGGCTCGCCCGGCTACATGGCACCGGAGCAGATCCGGGGCCTGGACATCTCGGGCGCGGCCGACATGTTCTCGCTCGGTGCGGTGCTCGCGTACGCGGCGACGGGCCTCGCACCCTTCCTCGGCGACTCCTCGGCCGTGCTCCTCTACAAGGTGGTGCACGAGGAACCGGAGCTGGGAGAGATCGAGGGTGAACTGCGGGAGGTGATCGCCGCGTGTCTGGCGAAGGACCCGGCGCTCCGGCCCACCCCTTCGGAGCTGGCCCGGCGGCTGGCCCCGGACGGGGCGGCCGCGCGGGTGGCGGCGGGCTGGCTGCCCGGCACCCTGGTGCGTGAGCTCAGCCGGGCCGCGGTGGCGCTGCTGGACCTGGAACCGCAGGACGCGCCCGTGCAGTCGGGGCCGGTGCCGTTCAGCAACGCGTTCCTCGACGGCCAGGCCGACGGGACACCGGGTGGCGACGAGGCGCAGGCCGCGGGCCGGGCCGGCGCTGTGCTCGGGGTGTTCGGGCCGCCGATCGAGCCGGCCCTCCCTCCTCGGGCGTATGGGCCGGCCGGGGGCGTCGGGGACAACTCGACCGGGCTGCCCGGCCCCCGTACCCCCGACCCCCGCTTCTCCCTCACCGTCGGCGCCGGCTCCGGGCCCGCCCGCCCCGACCGGAACCACGGTCGCAGACTCAGTTGCACCGTCGCCCTCGCGGTGGCGGGCGCGCTCGCCGCCGTGACCGTGGGCAGCGCCTTCCTCTTCGATCTGTTGCCGGGCAGCGGTGGCGGTGACGCCGGGGGGCACGGCGGCGTGGCCCAGCCCCCGCCCACCACGTCCGACACCCGGCCGTCGACCCCGGCGGACGAGGGCAGCGCCCACCAGGTCGCCGCGCTGCCGAAGGCGTTCGTCGGCACCTGGAAGGGGCCGTTGACCGAGAAGACCACCGGACAACCGCACGGCACCCTCACCGCCGTGTTCACCGAGGGGAAGAAGGGCACGGACGTCGTCCGTATGAACACCACGGTCTCCACCCTCGGAGTGACCGTCAGCTGCAGCAGCATCGCCCGGCTCTCCTCGGGCACCGCCAAGGAACTGACGCTCCGGGAACGCACCGATCCGGACCGCCCCAACACCGCCGGGCTGTGCACGAGCACCACCACCGACGTCGTCTTCACCCTGGTCGGCGACGGCACACTGCGCTTCAAGTCGGAGGAGAGGGGCGCGGGCCTGCCGTACGGCACGCTCAGCCGGTCCGGCCGCTGACCCCGACAGGGGCTGGCGTAGGCTGAACCGGTCCGTAGATCCGTTGAAAAACCGCCGAAAGGTGACAGCCCGGTGACCGAGAAGGCCGACCTCCAGCCCATCCTCGACCGAGCCGCCGAGGGCGGGCGGATCACTCCGGAGGAGGCACTCGACCTCTACCGGTCGGCGCCGCTGCACGCACTGGGTGCGGCCGCGGACGCCGTGCGCCGCCGCCGTTACGCCGGTACGGAGCACATCGCGACGTACATCATCGAGCGCAACATCAACTACACCAACGTGTGCGTCACGGCCTGCAAGTTCTGCGCCTTCTACGCAGCGCCGAAGGACACCGCCAAGGGCTGGTCCCGCGACCTCGACGACATCCTGCGCCGCTGCGCGGAGACCGTCGAACTCGGCGGCACGCAGATCATGTTCCAGGGCGGACACCACCCGGACTACGGCGTCGAGTACTACGAGGAGCACTTCTCCGCGATCAAGAAGGCGTTCCCGCAGCTGGTGATCCACTCGCTGGGCGCCTCCGAGGTCGAGCACATGGCCCGGATCTCCAAGGTCTCCGTCGAGGAGGCCATCCAGCGGATCCACACCGCCGGTCTCGACTCCTTCGCGGGAGCCGGTGCCGAGCTGCTGCCGGCCCGGCCGCGCAAGGCGATCGCCCCGCTCAAGGAGTCCGGCGAGCGCTGGCTGGAGATCATGGAGGCGGCGCACCGGCTCGGTGTCGAGTCCACCTCCACCATGCTGATGGGCACCGGCGAGACCAACGCCGAGCGCATCGAGCACCTGCGGATGATCCGCGACGTACAGGACCGGACCGGTGGCTTCCGCGCGTTCATCCCGTACACGTACCAGCCGGAGAACAACCACCTGAAGGGCCGGACGCAGGCCACGCTCTTCGAGTACCTGCGGATGATCGCCATCGCCCGGCTCTTCCTCGACAACGTCGCGCACATCCAGGGCTCCTGGCTGACCACCGGCAAGGAGGTCGGCCAACTGTCGCTGCACTACGGCGCCGACGACCTCGGCTCGATCATGCTGGAGGAGAACGTCGTCTCCTCGGCGGGTGCCAAGCACCGCTCCAACCGGCTGGAGATCATCGACCTCATCCGCAAGGCGGGCCGCGTCCCGGCGCAGCGCGCCACGACGTACGAGCACCTCGTCGTCCACGACGACCCGGCGAACGACCCGGTCGACGAGCGCGTCGTCTCGCACATCTCGTCCACCGCGATCGAGGGCGGCACCGCGCATCCGGAGCTGAAGCTCCTGAGCGCCAACTGAGCCCGCATTGCTGACCGTTCATGCCGCGCCGCTGGTCCTTCCGGTCGGCGCGGCTGCCGTCCGGCAGGGCGCGGTGGCCGTGGACGGCGACCGGATCGTCGCGCTCGGCCCGTACGACGACGTCCTGGCCGCCCACCCGACGGCCCGCGTCCGCCGGTGGCCCGGCGTCATCACCCCCGGTCTGCGGCAGTGGCACGGCCTGTGGCTCCTCACCCGCTGCTACCACCCCGACCCGCGCGAGGCGGACGAGCTGGGCGACCGGCCCTTGTGGGGTGAGGCGTTCGAGCGGCTGGCCGCCGGGATGGACGCGACGCGGCGGGCGGGCAGCGTACGGCGTGGGCTGCAGCAGATGCTGCGGTACGGGACGACGCACCTCGCGGGCCGGTTCCACGACCCGGCCGTCCGTACCGCCGTGGCCCGCTCGGGGCTGACGGAGGTCTCGGCCGTCGGCGCCCCCGGCATCCTCGTCGGCGAACCGAGCCTGGACCCGTTCGCGGAGGGGCACGACCTGCCCGGTTCGACGCACGGCCCGCTCACCGTCGGCGGCCGCGCCGACCTCGCGGTCTTCGACGTCCCCGACGAGGCGGCGCTGTGCGCGGCGGGCGCGGGGACGTGTGTGGCCACGGTGCTGGGCGGGCGGCTGGTGTACCGGCGGCGCTGAGGGGCGTCCCGTAATCCCTGGCGGCGCGCAGGACGACAGCTACGGCACCTCGCCGCGTTGCCGGAACCCCGAACACGCCCATGAGGGCGCCCCTGCGCCTTGCGATGCATCGCCTCCGACGCTGCGTACCGGCACCCGTGTCGGGAGGTCCTGTCAGGTGCCACACCGTCCTGTCGAGGTTCCGGGCACGTCTCGTGGCCATGCCCCAGCCGGTGCCCGGTCAGGGGGAGGCCGACTTCCGGCGGGTCGGGTGCCGACCGGCGCGAGGCGCCGCCGGCCGGGCTGCTTGAATGGGTAGGTGACCCGAGCAACCCTGGACAAGCAGCCGCACGAAGTCGCCTCGATGTTCGACGACGTGGCGGCGAACTACGACCTCACCAACGATGTGCTGTCGCTCGGCCAGGCCCGGCTGTGGCGCAAGGAGGTCGCGAAGGCGGTGCACGCCCGCCCGGCAGAGAAGGTCCTCGACCTGGCCGCGGGCACGGCGACGTCCTCGCTGCCGTTCGCCGCGACCGGCGCGTACGTCGTGCCGTGCGACTTCTCCGTCGGGATGCTCCAGGTGGGCAAGAAGCGGCACTCCTGGCTGCCGTTCACCGCGGGCGACGCCACGAAACTGCCGTTCCGCGACGAGACGTTCGACGCGGTGACGATCTCCTTCGGGCTGCGCAACGTCCAGGACACGGATACGGCGCTGCGCGAGCTGTACCGGGTGACCAAGCCGGGCGGCCGGGTGGTGATCTGTGAGTTCTCGCAGCCGACCTGGGCGCCGTTCCGCACGGTCTACACCGAGTACCTGATGCGGGCACTGCCGCCGGTCGCGCGGGCCGTGTCGTCCAACCCCGACGCGTACGTCTATCTCGCCGAGTCCATCCGCGCCTGGCCCGACCAGCCCGGGCTCGCCCAGCTGCTGCAGAAGGCCGGCTGGTCGAAGGTGGCCTGGCGCAATCTCACCGGCGGTGTGGTGGCACTGCACCGGGGCGTACGCCCCTGACGCCTGCGGCGGTCGGGACGCGACGGTACCGAGGCGGCCCGGAGGCGGCGCTGCCGCGATGAACCGGGACGAGCCCCTGCGCGGACGGAAGTTGCCGGGTTCGGTGAATGCGGGAACCGGTGGGCGGGAAGATGTGTCCGTTGATACGGCACGCGTTTTCTCCGCTCCCGTGTGTCACCGGTTCTCTGTGTCCCCGTCGCCGCGCCGGAGTCCTCCCATGCCGCCGTCCTACTGCCCGCACTGCGGAACCGCCGCGCCCGAAGGGGCGCGCTTCTGCATGAGATGCGGGCGGGAACAGCCGACCGCGACGGGAGCAGGGACCCCTGTTCCTCCCGCGCTGCCGCCCATGGCCCCACCGCCCCGGCAGCCCGGCCACGCACCCGAACCGGCGCCGCCCGGTCACGCACCCGTCCGGCAGTCGCCCGCAGGCGAGTTCCTCGGCCGGGCGATGCGCGGCGACTGGGCGGGGTCGCTGAAGGCGGCCGCCTGGCCGACCGGGCTGATCCTGGCGCTCGCGGTGGCGCTGGCCGTCCCCTCGTACGGTCAGGGCGACGAGGTCGTCGTCGGCTGGAGCGACCGGCTGCGGATCGCACTCGCCATGCTGCTCCAGGCGTTCGGCGGCGGCTTCGAGGTCCGGGCGGCGGGGCCGGGCTCGCCGTACGGCTCCGGTTCCGACGGATCCGGGGGTTCCGACGCGTTCGGCGCCGGCTACGGGACCGCCGGACAGGCCGGCGCAACGCTCTCCCTCGTACCGCTCACCGTCACCGTGCTCTGGGTCGGTGCGCTGCTGCTCGCCTCCCGGGCGGCCCGCAAGCAGGGCGGCGGCATGGAGGCGGCGGTGCGGATCAGTGCCCTGGTCACCGGCGCGATCCTGGTCCTCGGACTGTTCGCCCAGCCGGACATCGCCGGGGTCTCGGTCTCGTCCTCCCCGCTGCTCGCGGCGCTCGGCGCGCTCGTCCTCTCGCTGCTCGTCACCGGCGGCGTTCTGCAGCAGGACGTGGCGGCCCAGTGGCTGGCGCAGCGCCCTGCCGCGCATGCCGTGGTCCGTGCGACGGGCACGGCGGTCCGGGCGCTCGGAGCGGTGATCGCGCTCTGCGCGCTGATCGGGTTCGTCGCGTACGCCAACGCCGACGGGGTGGACGGCACGGCCATGCTGCTCGCACTGCCGGTGCTGCCCAACATCGGTCTGGCGGTGCTCGGGGTGAGCTGGGGCGCCCCGGTCGAGTACGACGTGCGCGGCGAGTTCGGCTGGTTCGGCGCCGGGATGGAGCACGGCGGCTTCGGACTCCCCGAGTTGGGCGACGCGGTGAACGGGTGGGCGGTGACCGGTGCGGTGCTGACCGGCCTCGTCTGCGCGCTGTACGCCGGTGTGTCGGCCGCCCGCCGGTCGGTGGAGCGGCGCGAACAGGCCATCACCGGTGGACTGTTCCTCGTGCTGTATCTGCTGCTCACCGGGTTGAGCGGGGTGTCCGCGGAGCTCTCGGGCGATGTCGCCGGTGTGGGCGGTCAGGGCATGGCGGAGATCGCCCCGAGCGTGCCGGACGCGCTGCTCTTCGGGCTGCTGTGGGTGGGGGGAGCGGTGCTGGTGGCGCCGCATCTGCTGCGGCTGGTGGGGCGTCCGGCCGGCACTCCGGCGCCGGCGCCGGAGTGGGTCCCCGGAACACAGCCTCAGCCTCCCGCCTGGAACCCGCCGCCGCAGACACCGCCCACGACCGTCCCCACGGCCACCCCCCAGCCCGCGCCGTACGCCCCGTACGATCCGCGGACCGTGCACCTCGGCCCCGCGGTGGCAGCCACCGCAACGGCCGCCACCGCCGCCCGCAGGCGCTCCGTCGTCGTCTGGAGCGTGACCCTTGTCGCGGCCGTCGTGCTGGGCGCCGGGGCCACCGCCGGAGTCCTGTTCCTCAAGAACGACAGGAGCGACGACCGGCGGCCGCCCGCTGCGGCCGCCGAGGACGACAGGCCCGCGGCGTCCGGGAGCAGTGACAGCGCGCCCCCCGAAGCCGGCCCGACGCCGTCCCCGACCACGTCCCCCACAGCGTCCGCGACCACGCCCCCCGCCGCGCCCACCGTCCCCGACGGCTACCGCATGGTCTCCGACAGCGCCGGCTTCTCCTTCGCCGTTCCGGTCCGGTGGGACCGGGAGAGCGAGAAGAACCATCAGATCACGTACGCCGGTTCCACCGGCCGGGCCGAGCTGAAGGTCGGCGTCATCCGCAATGCCCCGTACACCTCGTACGAGAACTTCCGGAACCTGGAGCGGACCGCCGACGCCAACCAGAAGAACTACCGGCGGCTGCAGCTCGGTGCCAACACCTTCCAGGGACTCCAGGGCGCGATCTGGGAGTACACGTACGAGGACAAGCAGAGCGGCGAGACGATCCACGCGATCGACCAGAGCTACATCGCCGACGACGGCACCGAGTACGCGATCTACACCACCGAGCGCGACCGCTACTGGCCGGACGCCCGGCAGATCTTCGACACCGCCCTGTCCACCTGGATGCTCAACGACCTCGACTGATCCGGCTCGTCACGCTTCCGGCGCCGGCCGGAAGCACTGCACCACCTGTCCCGAACGCTCGGTCGTGAAGGTCGCGAGCCCGGGGAGGCGCGGCCCACTCCTCGTACAGCGAGAGCTCCGCCGACGCACCGCCGGAGAACTCCACGACCTCGGGGTCGTCGAACGCCCGGTGCCAGGAGAGGGCGGCCTCGTCCGCCGGGACACGCAGCTGCACGGACGGGGGCGGCGGGGGCCGCGGCCGCCATCGGGGAGCCCTTCGGAAGGTTGGTCAGCGGGCCCCCATAGACTGCACGGGACATGTGCCGCGCGGCACGCGATTTCGAGTCTTCGGGAGATCCGACCGTGACCGAGCCCCTCTCCGAACACAGCGCGGATGTGATCGTCGTCGGGGCAGGCCCAGCCGGCTCCACGACCGCGTACTACCTCGCCAAGGCCGGACTCGACGTCCTCCTGCTGGAGAAGACCGCCTTCCCGCGCGAGAAGGTGTGCGGCGACGGCCTCACCCCGCGAGCCACCAAGCAGCTCGTCTCCATGGGTATCGACATCTCCGAAGAGGCCGGCTGGCTGCGCAACAAGGGTCTGCGCATCATCGGCGGCGGCGTCCGCCTCCAGCTGGACTGGCCGGACCTCGCCTCGTACCCGGACTATGGTCTGGTCCGCAAGCGCGACGACTTCGACGAGCAGTTGGCCCGCCAGGCACAGAAGGCGGGCGCGCGGCTGTACGAGCGCTGCAACGTCGGCGCCCCGATCGTCGACGCGCGCACCGGTCACATCACCGGGGTGAACGCGAAGCTCGGCGAGGAGAAGACCCCGGTCACCTTCCACGCTCCGCTCGTCGTCGCCGCCGACGGCAACTCCACCCGGCTGTCGCTCGCCATGGGCCTGCACCGCCGCGAGGACCGCCCGATGGGTGTGGCGGTGCGTACGTACTTCACCTCGCCACGGCACGACGACGACTACCTGGAGTCCTGGCTGGAACTGTGGGACCGGCGCGGCCCCCAGGACCGGCTGCTGCCCGGCTACGGCTGGATCTTCGGCATGGGCGACGGCACGTCCAACGTCGGTCTCGGCATCCTCAACTCGTCGTCCGCGTTCAAGGAGCTGGACTGGCGTGAGGTCCTCAAGGCGTGGTGCGCCTCGATGCCCGCCGACTGGGGCTACACCGAGGAGAACATGACGGGCCCGATCCGCGGCGCCGCGCTCCCGATGGCCTTCAACCGCCAGCCGCACTACACCAAGGGTCTGCTGCTCGTCGGCGACGCGGGCGGCATGGTCAACCCGTTCAACGGCGAAGGCATCGCATACGCCATGGAGTCGGGCCAGATCGCCGCGGACGTCATCGTCCAGGCGCACGCCCGCGCGACCCCGGCCCAGCGCGAACTTGCACTGCACAGCTATCCGAAGATCCTCAAGGAGACCTACGGCGGCTACTACACGATGGGCCGGGCCTTCGTGAAGCTGATCGGCAACCCGAAGGTCATGAAGATCGCCACGCAGCGTGGTCTGACGCACCCGGTGCTGATGAAGTTCACGCTGAAGATGCTGGCCAACCTCACCGACCCGACGGGCGGCGACGCGATGGACCGCATCATCAACGGCCTGGCGAAGGTGGCCCCGAGCTCCTGAGCCGGGATGACGGCCCACGTCCTCCAGGGCGTGGGCCGCGGCGACCTCGTCGGCGACGGCGCACCGCTGTCCGGGAGGCGCGGCCGGGTGCGCATCCGCCTTGGACAACCCCTCGCGCTTCAGGTGGATGACCGCCCGCTGCATGCCGGACCGGCCGGGCAGCGGGCTACGTCCCGCCTCGCCCGGTGGGCGTATTCACGTGCGGGGCAAGGGAGTTGAAGCCACCGAGACCGGCCGTCACGGGCGCGGTGCGAACGGTGGGTGAGGATGCTGTGGCCCTTCCCGCGCACCGGCTTCCCGTGTGCAAGGCCCGTCCCTACCCTCACGCAGTCATGGCAGACGTATCCGAAGCGGAGGCTTCTTCATGACTCAGGGACATACCCGCAGACGGTTCCTGGCGGGCACCGGCGGGGCACTCGGCACCGCCGCGCTGTGGCCGGCGGGCCGTGCGGAGGCCGCAGGGGACGCAGAGGACGCCGAGGGCAAGCGCGTGGCGGTGCTGGGCGGCGGGGTGTCGGGTCTGAGCGCCGCCCACGAGCTCGTCGAGCGCGGTTACGCCGTGACCGTCTACGAGTACTACGACGTCCTCGGCGGCAAGGCACGCTCCATGGATGTGCCCGGCACCGGCGAGGGCGGGCGCAAGCCGCTCCCCGGTGAACACGGATTCCGGTTCGTCCCCGGCTTCTACCGCAACCTCCCCGACACGCTGCGCCGCATCCCGTTCGCCGGCAACGCGCAGGGCGTCCACGACAATCTGCGTGCCGGCACCGAGACCCTCTTCGCCCGCTCCGACGGCCGCGCCGACCTGCACTTCCCGCTGCGCCGGGTCACCACCCCGCCGCGGCCGCAGGACATCACTCCCGGCTGGATCCGTGACCAGCTGCTCGCCGCCCTCCAGCTGGCCACCAACATGCCCGCCCATGAGCTCGGCTACTTCGTCAACCGGCTGCTCGTCTTCCTCACCAGCTGCGAGCTGCGCCGCGACCAGCAGTGGGAGAAGGTCCCCTGGTGGGACTTCATCCGCGCGGAGGACTTCAGCGAGGAGTACCGCCGCTTCTTCGGCATCGGGCAGAGCCGCAACCTCACCGCCACCAAGGCGGAGGAGTCCTCCACCCGCACCGTCGCCGGCGTCTACATGGAGAATTTCCTGGTCTTCGGGCTGCTGGGCCTCGGGCACGACGGCGATGTCGACCGGGTGCTCAACGGCCCGACCAACGAGGCATGGCTCGACCCCTGGGTGGCCCGTCTGCGCTCACTCGGCGTGGAATTCGTCCTCTCCACGCGGGTGCACGACGTGCTCTACAGCGGTGGGCAGGTCACCGGCGTGCGGGTGAGCTCGGCCGACGGCGCCGGCAACCGGGTTGTCACCGCCGATCACTACATCAGCGCGCTGCCCGTCGAGCACGCGCGACCGACGTGGGGGGCGGCTCTGCGCGCCGCCGATCCCCAGCTCGGGCGCTGCGACGCGCTGCGTACCGACTGGATGGTGGGGGTGCAGTTCTACATGCGCACCCCGAGCCCCATGGTCAACGGACACGTCAACTGTCTGGACTCGCCCTGGTCCGTCACCGCGGTCGGGCAGGCGCAGTTCTGGGACGCGCACGACTTCTCCGCCGAATACGGGGACGGACGCGCCGTCGACTGCGTCTCGGCGATCGCCTCCGAGTGGGACAAGCCGGGCATCCTCTACGGGAAGACAGCCAAGCAGTGCACCCGTGAGGAGTTCGTGGCCGAGGTCTGGGCCCAACTCACCGACGCGGTCGGGATCGCGGGCGACCCGGGACTGAAGGACGAGGACCGGCTGGGCTGGTTCCTGGACCCCGCGGTCACCGGTATGGGCGGGCCCGAGCCGGCCAACCGCGAGCAACTGCTCATCCACCCGACCGGCTCGCTCTACAACCGGCCGTCGGCCAGGACGGCAGTGCCCAACTTCTTCCTGGCCGGCGACTACATCCGTACCGGAATGAACCTGGCGTCCATGGAGGGGGCCAACGAGGCGGCCCGGCACGCCGTCAATGCTCTGCTCGACGCCGACGGCTCGACCACGGAGCGCTGCACGACCTGGGGTCACTACCGGCCGCCCGAGCTGGAGCCCCTCAAGCGCATCGACGAGGTGCGCTTCGGGCTGGGGCTTCCGAACACCTTCGACCTGGGGTGAGCGCGGGGGCGGCCGGGGCGGACCGTACGGCTGAGGGCCGTCACTCCCGAGCGGGGAGTGACGGCCCTCAGCCGGATCACATGCGCTTGTGAATCCGAGAACTCGGCGAACCCGGAGAACTCGAGGAACTCAGAGAACGCGGACCGCGCCCGACGGCGGGTCGTAGTCCAGGGAGCGGAGCACCACACCGGTGCTCGGGTTCTGCGCGCCGACGAACTGGCCACCGCCCACATAGACACCGACGTGGTACGCGGAGCCCGCGCCGCCCCAGTACAGGATGTCGCCCGGCTGAAGGTTGCTCAGGGAGACCTGGGTGCCGGCGGTCGACTGGGCCTGCGAGACGCGCGGCAGGTCGACGCCCACCGAGCGGAACGCGGCCTGGACCAGGCCGGAGCAGTCCCAGGAGTTGGGGCCGGTGCCGCCGGACACGTACGCGTCGCCGACCTGCGCCTTGACGAACGAGATGACGGACGCGGCGGAGCCGGTGGCGCTCGACGAGGAGGCGACGGAGGCGGAGCCGGCGGTGGCGCTGAGCGTCGTGCGGGCCTCGGAGCGGGAGGCGCGCAGGGCGGCCTCCGCCTTGGCCTTGGCGGCGGCCTCCGCCTTCTTCTTGGCCTCCGCCTTGCGTACGGCCTCGGCCTTGGCCTTCTTGGCGGCCTTTGCGGCGGTGCTGGCGGCGGCGTCCTCGTGGGCCTGCGTCTCCAGGTCCAGGGCGACCTGCTGCGTGGCTTCGGCGGATGCGGCGACGGCGGTGGAGAGCCCGGTGGTGAGGGTGGGCATCTCGATGGTCTGGGTCACCGGCTCGGCCTGGGCCGGACCGGCGGCCGCGGCGACCGCGATGGTGCTGAGGACGCCACCGGCAACTCCGGCTCGCAGCGCCGTCTTCGAGGCGTTTCGGCGGGGCTTCCGGTGGCTGGGTATGTGAGCGGTGTGGGACATGAGTACTAGCGCTATCAGGGCCTCAGGGGTCCCTTCAAGAAACGTGTGTTGCGACACAGTTACGTACGGAATCTATGAATCCGCTTTCTGGCGGCCCTTATTGACGCCGTAACGGGCAAAACAGGCAGGGGTGATCACCGCTGTGATCACGGTCTTTCGGGAATTCGCCCGAATTGCCCGCCACTTACCATCCGTTCACACCAATGGCCAAGCCCGCTTTTGTTGAAGGTCGAGTGGAGTGACGCAGGTCACAGCATGACTGTTACGTGGTGGGCATACGAGCGGCCGACAACACCCGGCGCCGCGACGGCGCCGGGCGGGTGGCCTTTCGACCGGAAGATCGCGAATGTGTGCACGCGTCCACTTCGCTCCCCGTGAACCCCTCGCGCGGGTGAGTCCAGACCGGGACGGATCCTCTTATCACTCCCCGTCGTCCATTGCCAATTTGCATGTCGAGGCGTCTGATTGTTAGAGGAACATCGCTTTGACCAGCGGTAACAACATCAGATGTCACGTCTCGTGATCACCCGGCCGCTTTGCGTACGAAGATCACCTCTCATCCGGCTTCATGATCCTTCGCCGGGTGGTGGAGATCACAAAGCCGGTGTAGCACCCCGTGTCGCAGATCACAGGACGGCAGGCATAGGATGCGGGGCAGTCGGGCTTGTGAACTGCCTCACATGTGCACGATCTTGGTGAGGTGGCGAGCCGGTCGCCCGATGCGGTCCAACGGTCAAGGACGACTGGAAGGAGCGAGGAGCGTGAATGCCTACGCGCCCATCCTCGTGCTCGGCGCCCTCGGGGCAGGGTTTGCGATCTTCTCCGTGGTCATGGCCACGCTAATCGGCCCGAAGCGATACAACCGAGCAAAGCTCGAAGCGTACGAGTGCGGTATTGAACCCACCCCCACTCCAGCCGGAGGCGGCCGCTTCCCCATCAAGTACTACCTGACGGCGATGCTCTTCATCGTCTTCGACATCGAGATCGTCTTCCTCTATCCCTGGGCGGTCACCTTCGACGCCCTGGGGATCTTCGGGCTCGTCGAGATGCTGCTCTTCGTGCTCACCGTCTTCGTCGCCTATGCGTATGTATGGCGTCGCGGCGGCCTGGAATGGGACTGAGGGGCTGAGGGGCACACCATGGGACTCGAAGAGAAGCTGCCCAGCGGCTTCGTGTTGACCACTGTCGAGCAGGCCGCCGGCTGGGTGCGGAAGTCCTCCGTATTCCCTGCCACCTTCGGCCTCGCCTGCTGCGCCATCGAGATGATGACGACCGGAGCCGGGCGCTACGACCTGGCCCGTTTCGGGATGGAGGTCTTCCGCGGATCGCCGCGGCAGGCGGATCTGATGATCGTGGCAGGGCGGGTCAGCCAGAAGATGGCGCCCGTCCTGAGGCAGGTCTATGACCAGATGCCGAATCCCAAGTGGGTCATCTCCATGGGGGTTTGCGCATCATCAGGTGGAATGTTCAACAATTATGCCATTGTGCAGGGTGTTGATCACATTGTCCCGGTCGATATCTATTTGCCGGGTTGCCCGCCGCGTCCCGAGATGCTGATGGACGCCATCCTCAAGCTCCACCAGAAGATCCAGAGCTCCAAGCTCGGGGTCAATGCGGAGGAGGCCGCCCGCGAGGCGGAGGACGCGGCACTCAAGGCGCTTCCCCTGATCGAGATGAAGGGGCTGCTGCGGTGAGCGACGAGCAGAACAACAACGGCGTACCCGCGCCGCGCGACGAGACCGGCGAGGTCATCGGCGTACGGAAGGGCATGTTCGGCGCCAACAACGGCGGTGACACCTCCGGCTACGGCGGCCTCGTCCGCACCGTGACGCTGCCGGGCGCCACGTCCCGTCCGTACGGCGGCTGGTTCGACGAGGTGGCCGACGAACTCGAAGGGGCCCTGGAGGAACAGGACCTGCTTCCCGAGAACGCCATCGAGAAGACCGTCGTCGACCGCGGCGAGCTCACCTTCCACATCGCTCGCGAGCACCTGCTCACCGTGGCCCGGACCCTGCGTGACGACCCGGCCCTGCGTTTCGAGCTCTGTACGGGGGTGAGCGGTGTCCACTTCCTCGGCGACAAGGGCCGGGAGCTGCACGCCGTCTACCACCTGCGGTCGATCACTCACGGCCGGCTGATCCGGCTGGAGGTCTCGGCCCCGGACAGCGACCCGCACGTCCCGTCGCTCGTCACGGTCTATCCGACCAACGACTGGCACGAGCGTGAGACCTACGACTTCTTCGGGCTCGTCTTCGACGGGCACCCGGCCCTCACCCGGATCATGATGCCGGACGACTGGCAGGGCTTCCCGCAGCGCAAGGACTACCCACTCGGTGGCATCGCCGTCGAGTACAAGGGCGCCCAGATCCCGGCTCCGGACCAGCGGAGGTCGTACTCCTGATGACTACTCCACACGCCCACCCCTCGTCGGATCCCTCCGGGACGCACCTTTCGAATGCCAGGTCCACGACGGAGGGGACCGTATATACAGTCACCGGCGGCGACTGGGACGAGGTCGTCGAGTCGGCGGTCAAGTCCGACGACGAGCGCATCATCGTCAACATGGGCCCCCAGCACCCGTCCACGCACGGCGTGCTGCGGCTGATCCTGGAGATCGACGGCGAGACCGTCACCGAGGCCCGCTGCGGCATCGGCTACCTCCACACCGGCATCGAGAAGAACCTCGAATTCCGGAACTGGACCCAGGGCACCACGTTCGTCACGCGCATGGATTACCTGACGCCGTTCTTCAACGAGACGGCGTACTGCCTCGGCGTCGAGAAGCTGCTCGGCATCGAGGACCAGATCCCCGACCGGGCGAGCGTCCTGCGCGTCCTGCTGATGGAGCTCAACCGGATCTCCTCGCACCTGGTGTGCATCGCCACCGGCGGTATGGAGCTCGGCGCCACCACGATCATGATCTACGGGTTCCGCGATCGTGAACTGGTTCTCGATCTCTTCGAGCTCATCACCGGGCTCCGGATGAACCACGCGTTCGTCCGTCCCGGCGGACTCGCCCAGGACCTGCCGCCGGGCGCGGTCGACCAGCTGCGCGAGTTCGTGAAGACCATGAAGAACAACCTGCCGGAGTACGACAAGCTCGCCACCGGCAACCCCATCTTCAAGGCCCGCATGCAGGACGTCGGCTACCTCGACCTGACCGGCTGCATGGCGCTGGGCGCCACCGGTCCGATCCTGCGCTCCGCCGGACTCCCGCACGACCTGCGCAAGACAGACCCCTACTGCGGCTACGAGAACTACGAGTTCGACGTCCCCACCGCCGACAGCTGCGACGCCTACGGCCGCTTCCTCATCCGTCTCGAGGAGATGCGCCAGTCGCTGCGGATCATCGAGCAGTGCATCGACCGGCTCGCCCCGGGACCGGTGATGGTCGCCGACAAGAAGATCGCCTGGCCCGCGCAGCTCGCGCTCGGGCCCGACGGGCTCGGCAACTCGCTCGATCACATCAAGAAGATCATGGGCACCTCCATGGAGGCCCTGATCCACCACTTCAAGCTGGTGACCGAGGGCTTCCGGGTCCCGGCCGGCCAGACGTACACCGCCGTCGAGTCGCCCAAGGGCGAGCTCGGCGTGCATGTCGTCTCGGACGGCGGAACCCGCCCCTACCGGGTCCACTTCCGCGACCCGTCCTTCACCAATCTTCAGGCCATGGCGGCGATGTGCGAGGGCGGCCAGGTCGCCGACGTCATCGTCGCCGTCGCGTCCATCGACCCCGTGATGGGAGGCGTCGACCGGTGACCGAAGTACGTCAGGAAGTCAGTCTGGGGATGCCGCAGCTCCCCGCTCCCGCCTACCCGGCCGAGGTGCGCGCCAGGCTCGAAGCGGACGCGAAGGAGGTGATCGCCCGCTACCCCGACAGCCGCTCCGCGCTGCTGCCGCTGCTGCACCTGGTGCAGTCCGAGGAGGGGTACGTCTCCCGTACGGGCATGGCGCTCTGCGCCGAGCTGCTCGGCCTCACCACCGCCGAGGTCACCGCGGTCGCCACCTTCTACTCGATGTACCGGCGCAGGCCGAGCGGCGACTACCAGGTCGGCGTCTGCACCAACACGCTGTGCGCGGTGATGGGCGGCGACGCCATCTTCGACCGGCTCAAGCAGCACCTCGGCGTCGGCAACAACGAGACGACCGAGGACGGCAAGGTCACCCTCGAACACATCGAGTGCAACGCGGCCTGCGACTTCGCACCCGTCGTGATGGTCAACTGGGAGTTCTTCGACAACCAGACGCCGGAGAGCGCGACACAGCTCGTCGACGACCTGATCGCCGGGCGCACCGTCGAACCCACCCGCGGCGCCCCGCTCTGCTCGTACAAGGAGACCGCCCGGATCCTGGCCGGCTTCCCCGACCAGCGCCCCGGTGCCGTCGAGGCCACCGGCGGCGCCGGACCCGCCTCGCTCGTCGGTCTCCGGCTCGCGAAGGGCGAGGGGCTGCACCCGAAGGTCGTCGCTCCGCGTGGCGAGTCAGCCCGCGCGGAAGCTCCGCAGGACCGTCCGCAGCCGGGCGCCGAGCACCTCAGCTCCCACGACGCACCGCAGCAGACCTCTGCATCCGACCCGGACCACCCGGCCGGTCCGGCAGCTGAGGAGGGGGAGTGATGACATTGGCAGCCGAAATCAACGACGGGGGCGGCAACGGCGGCGGGGCGGGCCCCGAGAAGCTGCTCTCGCCCGTGCTCTCCGCCTTCTGGGACGAGCCCGAGTCCTGGACCCTGGACACCTACCGGCGGCACGGCGGCTACGAGGGGCTGCGCAAGGCCCTCGCCATGACGCCGGACGACCTCATCGCGTACGTCAAGGACTCCGGACTGCGCGGCCGCGGCGGCGCCGGCTTCCCCACCGGTATGAAGTGGCAGTTCATCCCGCAGGGAGACGGCAAGCCGCACTACCTGGTGGTCAACGCCGACGAGTCGGAGCCCGGGACCTGCAAGGACATCCCGCTCCTCTTCGCCAACCCGCACAGCCTCATCGAGGGCATCGTGATCGCCTGCTACGCGATCCGGTCCTCGCACGCCTTCATCTATCTGCGCGGTGAAGTCGTCCCCGTACTTCGGCGGTTGCACGAGGCCGTGCGCGAGGCATACGAGGCGGGCTACCTCGGGACGAGCGTCCTGGGCTCCGGGCTCGACCTGGAACTCACCGTGCACGCGGGCGCGGGCGCGTACATCTGTGGTGAGGAGACCGCGCTGCTCGACTCGCTCGAAGGGCGACGCGGCCAGCCCCGGCTGCGGCCCCCCTTCCCCGCGGTCGCCGGTCTGTACGCCTGCCCCACCGTGGTGAACAACGTCGAGTCCATCGCGTCGGTTCCCGCGATCCTGAGCAAGGGCAAGGACTGGTTCAAGTCGATGGGCAGCGAGAAGTCCCCGGGCTTCACGCTGTACTCGCTCAGCGGGCATGTCGCCAGCCCCGGCCAGTACGAGGCGCCGCTCGGCATCACGCTGCGCCAGCTGCTCGACATGAGCGGAGGCATGCGCCCCGGTCACCGGCTGAAGTTCTGGACCCCGGGCGGCTCCTCCACCCCGATGTTCACCGACGAGCACCTCGACGTGCCCCTCGACTACGAGGGCGTCGGCGCCGCGGGCTCCATGCTCGGCACCAAGGCGCTCCAGTGCTTCGACGAGACGACGTGCGTGGTGCGGGCCGTCACCCGCTGGACCGAGTTCTACGCCCACGAGTCCTGCGGGAAGTGCACGCCGTGCCGCGAAGGCACCTACTGGCTCGTCCAGTTGCTCCGCGACATCGAGGCCGGCAAGGGGCAGATGGCCGACCTCGACAAGCTGAACGACATCGCGGACAACATCAACGGCAAGTCCTTCTGCGCCCTCGGCGACGGCGCCGCCTCGCCGATCTTCTCCTCGCTGAAGTACTTCCGCGAGGAGTACGAGCGGCACATCACCGGCAAGGGCTGCCCCTTCGATCCCGCCAAGTCGACCGCCTGGGCCGACGACAAGAACGCTCACCAGGGGGTGAACGCATGACAGTCACCACAAGTGCGCCCTCCGGGGGCGGCGAGGCGGCGCTCCCGCCCGAGGACCTTGTCACGCTGACGATCGACGGCATCGAGATCAGCGTGCCCAAGGGCACCCTGGTCATCCGGGCCGCCGAACTCCTCGGGATCGAGATCCCGCGCTTCTGCGACCACCCGCTCCTCGACCCGGCCGGCGCCTGCCGGCAGTGCATCGTCGAGGTCGAGGGCCAGCGCAAGCCGATGGCGTCCTGCACCATCACCTGCACCGACGGCATGGTCGTCAAGTCGCAGCTCACCTCACCGGTCGCCGACAAGGCGCAGCGCGGGGTGATGGAGCTGCTGCTGATCAACCACCCGCTGGACTGCCCGGTCTGCGACAAGGGCGGCGAGTGCCCGCTGCAGAACCAGGCGATGTCGCACGGCGACCCGGACTCCCGGTTCGACGGAAAGAAGCGGACGTACGAGAAGCCCGTCCCGATCTCCACCCAGGTGCTGCTGGACCGTGAGCGGTGTGTGCTCTGCGCGCGCTGCACCCGGTTCTCCAACCAGGTGGCGGGCGACCCGATGATCGAGCTGATCGAGCGCGGCGCGCTCCAGCAGGTCGGTACGGGTGAGGGCGACCCGTTCGAGTCGTACTTCTCCGGCAACACCATCCAGATCTGCCCGGTCGGCGCGCTGACCTCGGCGGCCTACCGTTTCCGCTCCCGGCCCTTCGACCTGGTGTCGTCGCCGTCGGTCTGCGAGCACTGCGCGGGCGGCTGCGCGACCCGCACCGACCACCGGCGCGGCAAGGTCATGCGGCGGCTCGCCGCCAACGACCCCGAGGTCAACGAGGAGTGGGTCTGCGACAAGGGCCGCTTCGGGTTCCGTTACGCACAGCAGCGGGACCGGCTCACCACTCCGCTGGTACGCGACGAGGACGGCGTCCTCGCACCGGCGAGCTGGCCCGAGGCGCTGGCGGCCGCGGCCGCCGGGCTCGCCGCCGCACGCGGCAGGACCGGTGTCCTCACGGGCGGCCGGCTGACCGTCGAGGACGCGTACGCGTACAGCAAGTTCGCCCGGATCGCCCTCGATACGAACGACATCGACTTCAGGGCCCGGGCGCACAGCAGCGAGGAGGCCGACTTCCTGGCGGCCCGCGTCGCAGGACGCGGACGTGACCTGGACGGCAGCGGCCTCACGTACACCACGCTGGAGAAGGCGTCGACCGTACTGCTGGTGGGCTTCGAGTCCGAGGAGGAGGCCCCCGGCGTCTTCCTGCGGCTGCGCAAGGCCAACCGCAAGCACGGCCAGCGCACCTTCGCCGTCGCCTCGCACGCCACCCGCGGACTGACGAAGGCGGGCGGCACGCTGCTTCCCGCCGCACCCGGCACCGAGACCGAGTGGCTGGACGCGATCGCGGGCAGCGTCGGACTCGACGGCGACGGGGCGGCGACCGCCGAGGCGCTGCGCGGCGAGGGCGCCGTGATCGTGGTCGGCGAGCGACTGGCCGCGGTGCCGGGCGGGCTGACCGCCGCGGTACGGGCCGCGACCGCGACCGGGGCCCGGCTGGTGTGGATCCCGCGCCGGGCCGGCGAGCGCGGTGCGGTGGAGGCGGGCGCGCTTCCGTCGCTGCTGCCCGGCGGCCGTCCGGCCACCGACCCGCGGGCCAGGGACGAGGTGGCGGCCGTCTGGGGCGTCGCCGAACTGCCCGGCCGGTTCGGCCGCGACACCGGCCAGATCCTCGAGGCCGCGGCCACCGGCGAACTGGGCGCGCTGCTCGTCGCCGGCGTCGAGGCCGTCGACCTGCCGGACCCGGCACGTGCCCTGGAGGCACTGGACCAGGTCGGCTTCCTCGTCTCGCTGGAGCTGAGGCCCAGCGAGGTCACCGAGCGGGCCGACGTGGTGTTCCCGGTCGCCGCGGTGGCCGAGAAGGCCGGCACCTTCCTCAACTGGGAAGGCAGGGCCCGGATGTTCGAGGCAGCCCTCAAGCCCGAGCAGCTGACGCGGACGCCCGCCCCGACGGACGCCCGGGTCCTGCACATGCTGGCCGACACGCTGGACGTCCACTTCGCGCTGCCGGATGTGAAGTCCGTACGCCGTGAGCTGGACCGGCTCGGCGGCTGGGCCGGCACACACGCCTCCGACCCGCAGGAGTCGGCGCAGCCGCTGCCCCGGGCCGGCGAGGGCGAGGCGGTCCTCGCGGGCCACCGGCTCCTGCTCGACCAGGGCAGGCTCCAGGAGGGCGACGCCGCGCTGGCCGGCACCCGGCACGCCGCGGTCGCCCGGCTCTCCGCCGTCACCGCCGCCGAGACGGGGGTGAAGGACGGCGATCTGCTGGCCGTCACCGGACCGTCCGGCAGCGTCGAACTCCCGCTGCAGGTCACCGACATGCCGGACCGGGTGGTCTGGGTGCCGCTGAACTCCGTCGGGCGGGGTGTCCCGGCCGACACCGGCGCCCACCCCGGCGGCCTGGTCCGGATCGGTCCCGCCGCCCCGGGTACTCCCGACGTCACACCGGAGGTGCGAGCGTGACTGCCCTCGCTCAACTGGCCGCGGCACCCGACCGTGCCGTACTCGCCGCCGAGGATCTGTCGATGTTCGGCACCGACCCCTGGTGGCTCGTCGTCATCAAGGCGGTGTTCTGCTTCGCGTTCCTGATGGTGACCGTGCTCTTCTCCATCGTGTGGGAGCGCAAGGTCGTCGCCTGGATGCAGCTGCGCATCGGCCCCAACCGGCACGGCCCCTGGGGCATGCTCCAGTCGCTCGCCGACGGCATCAAGCTGATGCTGAAGGAAGACGTCATCGTCAAGCGGGCGGACAAGGTCGTCTATGTCCTCGCGCCGATCGTCGCCGCCGTACCGGCGTTCATGGCGATCGCGGTGATCCCGTTCGGCCCGTCCGGCAACGAGGTCTCGATCTTCGGCCACCGTACGGCGATGCAGCTCACCGACCTGCCGATCGCGATGCTCTACATCCTCGCGGTCGCCTCGGTCGGGATCTACGGCATCGTGCTGGCCGGCTGGTCCTCCGGATCGACGTACCCGCTCCTCGGCGGCCTGCGCTCGTGCGCGCAGATGATCTCGTACGAGATCGCGATGGGCGCGGCGTTCGCCTCCGTCTTCCTCTACTCCGGGTCGATGTCGACCTCGAAGATCGTGGAGGCGCAGCACGACCGCTGGTTCATCATCCTGCTGCCGGTCTCGTTCATCATCTACATCGTCACGATGGTCGGCGAGACCAACCGTGCCCCGTTCGACATGCCGGAGTCCGAGGGCGACCTGGTCGGCGGCTTCAACACCGAGTACTCGTCGATCAAGTTCGCGATGTTCATGCTCGCCGAGTACGTCAACATGGTCACCGTCTCCGCGGTCTCCACGACCCTGTTCCTGGGCGGCTGGCGGGCCCCGTGGCCGATCAGCACCTTCTGGGAGGGGGCGAACCACGGCTGGTGGCCGATGCTGTGGTTCGTCGTCAAGGTCCAGCTGCTGCTGTTCTTCTTCATCTGGCTGCGTGGCACCCTGCCCCGCGTCCGCTACGACCAGCTGATGAAGCTCGGCTGGAAGATCCTGATCCCGGTCTCCGTGGTCTGGCTGATGCTGGTCGCGACCGTGCGGGCGCTGCGCAACGACGGCTACGACTTCAACACGCTGTTGCTGTCCGTGGCGGGCGCCGTGATCGCGATCCTGCTGATCTCCTTCGTCGCCGACATCTTCCGGGACCGCTCGGGCAAGGGGGCCGGGGCGGAACCGGCACCGGAACCAGGACCCGCGTTCGACCCGATGGCGGGCGGATTCCCGGTGCCACCGCTGCCCGGACAGACCCTGCCGCCGGTACCGCGCCGCAGGCCGCGGCATGAGCGGGAGCTCGTTGTCAGTGGTGGGTCGGATACTCAGAGTGACGGCAGTCAGATGGGCGCAAGTCCGAGTGACGGAAAGGAGGCTGACGGTGCCTGAGTCATCGGAACCCTCGGGGGAGAAGTTCCAGAACCCTGTGGCCGGCTTCGGCGTGACCTTCAAGGCCATGTTCAAGAAGCGGCTGACCGAGCAGTACCCGGAACAGCAGAAGGTGACGGCGCCGCGCTTCCACGGCCGGCATCAGCTCAACCGTCACCCCGACGGTCTGGAGAAATGCGTCGGCTGCGAGCTGTGCGCCTGGGCCTGTCCGGCCGATGCCA
Organism: Streptomyces sp. NPDC005262; assembly: GCF_042872425.1. NCBI lineage: Bacteria > Bacillati > Actinomycetota > Actinomycetes > Kitasatosporales > Streptomycetaceae > Streptomyces > Streptomyces sp. NPDC005262. Next base: position 979,252 of record NZ_JBIAKK010000001.1, on the reverse strand, counting down.
TCTATGTGGAGGGCGCGGACAATACCGACGAGGAGCGCTACTCCCCGGGTGAGCGCTACGGCCGCGTCTACCAGATCAACTACGCGCGCTGCATTCTCTGCGGACTGTGCATCGAGGCCTGCCCGACCCGGGCGCTGACGATGACCAATGAGTTCGAGCTCGCCAACACCACCCGCGAGAGCCTCATCTACACCAAGAGTGAGCTGCTCGCCGGCCTGGAGGAAGGCATGGTCGACACCCCGCACGCGATCTTCCCGGGGACGGACGAGCAGGACTACTACCGGGGCCTGGTGACGGAGGCCGCGCCGGGTACGGAGCGTCAGGTCGCGGTCTCCAAGGGCGAGAAGCCGTCCGACGGCGACAACGAGAACAACGGTGCGGCCCAGGAGGTGGACGCATGACCGGCCTCGCCGCGACCTCCCTCATGTCGACCGGGGAGACCGTCCAGTTCTGGCTGCTCGGCACGGTGGCCGTGCTCGGCGCGCTGTCCACCGTACTGATGAAGAAGGCCGTGCACAGTGCGCTGAGCCTGGCCGGGACCATGATCGTCCTGGCGGTCTTCTACCTCGCCAACGGTGCGTACTTCCTCGGTGTCGTCCAGATCGTCGTCTACACGGGCGCGATCATGATGCTGTTCCTCTTCGTGGTCATGCTCGTCGGTGTCACGGCGGCGGACTCACTGAAGGAGACCCTCAAGGGGCAGCGCTGGCTGGCCGCGGGGTGCGGACTCGGCTTCGGTGTCCTGCTGATCGCGGGCATCGCCCACGCATCCCTGAACAGCTTCAACGGACTCGGCACCGCCAACGCCGCGCACGGCGGGAACGTCGAGGGGCTCGCCAGCCTCATCTTCACCAAGTACGTCTTCGCCTTCGAGATCACCGGCGCCCTGCTGATCACGGCGACGGTCGGCGCGATGGTGCTCACCCACCGCGAGCGCACCGAACGGGCCAAGACCCAGCGGGAGATGTCCGAGGAGCGCGTACGCGGCCAGCACCTGCCGCCGCTGCCCGCACCCGGTGTCTACGCCCGGCACAACGCGGTGGACATCGCCGGTCTGCTCCCGGACGGCACCCCGTCCGAGCTCACCGTCATGCAGACGCTGCGCAAGCGCGGCCAGATCCGCGACGTGTCGAACGAGTCGCTCGCCCAGCTCAAGGCCCTGGAGCAGCGCTCCGAGGAGCGGCTCGGCCGTGACAACGAAGAAGAGGGGGTCGCCAAGTGAATCCGGTCAACTACCTCTATCTCGCCGCTCTGTTGTTCACCATCGGCGCGTCCGGGGTGCTGATCAGGCGGAACGCGATCGTGGTGTTCATGTGCGTCGAGCTGATGCTCAACGCCTGCAACCTCGCGTTCGTCACCTTCTCCCGGATGCACGGCAACCTCGACGGCCAGATCATCGCCTTCTTCACGATGGTCGTCGCCGCCGCCGAGGTCGTGGTCGGGCTCGCGATCATCGTGTCGCTGTTCCGTTCCCGCCACTCGGCCTCGGTCGACGACGCCAGCCTGATGAAGTTGTAAGGGGACGCTGAATCGTGGACAACCTCATTGCGCTGCTTGTCGCGGCGCCCCTGCTCGGAGCGGCCGTCCTGCTCTGCGGAGGCCGTCGGCTGGACCGCTTCGGACACTGGATCGGCACGCTGCTCGCCGCCGCTTCATTCGTCGTCGGCGCGGTGCTCTTCGTCGACATGCTGGGGAAGGGCGCCGAGCACCGGGCGCTGCACCAGTACCTGTTCAGCTGGATCCCGGTCGAGGGCTTCCAGGCCGATGTGGCCTTCCAGCTCGATCAGTTGTCGATGACGTTCGTGCTGCTGATCACCGGTGTGGGCACCCTGATCCACATCTACTCGATCGGCTACATGGAGCACGACGAGCGGCGGCGCCGGTTCTTCGGCTATCTGAACCTGTTCCTCGCGGCGATGCTCCTGCTGGTCCTCGCCGACAACTACCTGTTGCTGTACGTCGGGTGGGAGGGCGTCGGTCTGGCGTCGTACCTGCTGATCGGCTTCTGGCAGCACAAGCCCAGTGCGGCCACCGCCGCCAAGAAGGCGTTCCTGGTCAACCGGGTCGGCGACATGGGCCTGTCGATCGCGATCATGCTGATGTTCACCACGTTCGGCACGTTCGCCTTCGGTCCCGTCCTGGCGTCGACCGGGGGGACGAGCGAGGGCAAGCTGACGGCGATCGGCCTGATGCTGCTGCTCGCCGCCTGCGGCAAGTCGGCCCAGGTGCCGCTGCAGTCCTGGCTCGGTGACGCGATGGAGGGTCCGACCCCGGTCTCCGCCCTCATCCACGCCGCCACCATGGTGACCGCGGGCGTCTACCTGATCGTCCGCTCCGGCGCGATCTTCAACGCCGCGCCGGACGCACAGCTGGTCGTCGTGGTCGTCGGTGCGGTCACGCTGCTCTTCGGTGCGATCGTCGGTTGCGCGAAGGACGACATCAAGAAGGCCCTCGCCGGGTCGACGATGTCGCAGATCGGCTACATGATCCTGGCCGCCGGGCTCGGCCCGATCGGCTATGTCTTCGCGATCATGCACCTGGTGACGCACGGCTTCTTCAAGGCCGGGCTCTTCCTCGGCGCCGGTTCGGTCATGCACGGCATGAACGACGAGGTGGACATGCGGAAGTTCGGCGGCCTGCGCAGGTACATGCCGGTCACCTTCATCACCTTCGGCCTCGGCTATCTGGCGATCATCGGGTTCCCCGGCCTGTCCGGCTTCTTCTCCAAGGACAAGATCATCGAGGCGGCGTTCGCCAAGGGCGGCACCGAGGGCTGGATCCTCGGCGGCGTCGCCTTGCTGGGTGCCGCGATCACCGCGTTCTACATGACGCGCGTGATGCTGCTGACGTTCTTCGGCGAGAAGCGGTGGCAGCCCGACGCGGAAGGCCATGAGCCGCATCCGCACGAGTCCCCGAAGTCGATGACGATCCCCATGATCGTCCTGGCGTTCGGTTCGGTCTTCGCCGGAGGCTTCTTCTCCATCGGCGACCGCTTCCTGAACTGGCTGGAGCCGGTCACCGGCCACAGCCACGGAGAATCGCCGGTCGGTGCCGCGACCGTCACCGCCGCCACCATGGTGGTGCTCGTCATCGGCGTCGCCATCGCCTGGACGATGTATGGACGCCGGCCGGTACCGGTCGTCGCCCCGCGTGGCTCGCTGCTCACCCGGGCCGCCCGCCGTGACCTCCTGCAGGACGACTTCAACCACGTGGTCCTGGTCCGCGGCGGCGAGCACCTCACCCGCTCCCTGGTGTACGTCGACCACACCCTGGTCGACGGCGTCGTCAACGGCACGGCGGCGTCGATGGGCGGGCTCTCCGGCCGGCTGCGCAAGTTGCAGAACGGCTATGCCCGTTCCTACGCGGTCTCGATGTTCGGCGGTACGGCGGTCGTCATCGCCGCGACCCTGCTGATGAGGGCGGTCTGATCACATGTCCTTTCCCCTCCTGACAGCGACGGCTGCGCTCCCGGCGATCGGCGCGATCGCCACCGCAGCCGTCCCGGCCGCCCGGCGCACCGCCGCCAAATGGCTGGCGCTGCTCTTCTCGCTGGCCACGCTCGTCCTGGCGGGCGTCGCGCTCGCCCGTTTCGAGCCCGGCGGCGCCCGCTACCAGCTCACCGAATCGCACGCCTGGATCAAGGACTTCGGCGTCCGGTACGAACTCGGTGTGGACGGCATCGGGGTGGCGCTCATGGCGCTCACCGCCCTGCTGATCCCGTTCGTCATCCTGGCCGGCTGGCACGACGCCGACCCCCTGGAGACGAAGTCCTCGCGCTGGCGCCCCACCCAGGGCTTCTTCGCCCTGATCCTGATGGTCGAAGCGATGGTGATCCTCTCCTTCGAGGCCACCGACGTCTTCCTCTTCTACATCCTCTTCGAAGCCATGCTCATCCCGATGTACTTCCTCATCGGCGGCTTCGGGGACCGGGCCCACACCGGCAGTGACGAGAACGCCGCGGCGCAACGCTCTTACGCAGCCGTGAAGTTCCTCCTCTACAACCTGGTCGGCGGGCTCATCATGCTGGCCGCCGTCATCGGCCTGTACGTCGTCGCGGGCACCTTCTCGCTCTCCGACATCGCCGAGGCCCGCGCCAACGGCTCGCTCTCTATGGCGACCAGCACCGAACGCTGGCTGTTCCTCGGGTTCTTCTTCGCCTTCGCGGTGAAGGCCCCGCTCTGGCCGTTGCACACCTGGCTGCCCAACGCCATGGGGGAGGCGACCTCCCCGGTCGCCGTCCTGATCACCGCGGTCGTCGACAAGGTCGGCACGTTCGCGATGCTCCGCTTCTGCCTCCAGCTGTTCCCGGAGGCCAGCAAGTGGGCGACGCCGGTGATCCTGGTCCTGGCGCTGATCAGCATCGTGTACGGGGCGCTGCTCGCCGTCGGCCAGCGCGACATCAAGCGGCTGATCGCCTACGCGTCGATCTCCCACTTCGGCTTCATCATCCTGGGCATCTTCGCGATGACCAGCCAGGGACAGTCGGGCGCCACGCTCTACATGGTCAACCACGGCATCTCGACCGCCGCGCTGATGCTGGTGGCCGGCTTCCTGATCACCCGGCGCGGTTCGCGGCTCATCGCCGACTACGGCGGGGTGCAGAAGGTGGCGCCGGTCCTGGCCGGCACCTTCCTGATCGGCGGGCTCGCGACCCTGTCGCTGCCGGGGCTCTCGCCGTTCGTCAGCGAATTCCTGGTCCTGGTCGGCACGTTCAGCGCCTACCCGGCAGCCGGCATCGTCGCCACCACCGGGATCGTGCTCGCCGCGCTCTACGTCCTCGTCCTCTACCAGCGGACGATGACGGGCCCGGTGAAGGCCGAGGTCCAGGGCATGGCCGACCTCAAGGCCCGGGAGCTGGTGGTGGTCGTCCCGCTGATCGCGCTGCTGATCTTCCTGGGTGTCTATCCGAAGCCGCTGACGGAGATCGTCAACCCCGCGGTGCAGCACACCATGTCGGACGTCCAGAAGAAGGACCCCCAGCCTGAGGTGGAGGCCGCCAAGTGAGCGCAACAGCTGTCCACAGCCTGTGGACAATGGCGGGCGGGGTGACATCGGCCGCCCCGAAAGAGAAGTTCAACGCGCCGGTCATCGAGTACGCCCAGCTGACCCCGGTCCTCATCGTGATCGGTGTCGCCGTCGTCGGCGTACTCGTCGAGGCCTTCGTGCCGCGCCGGGCCCGCTACTACACGCAGGTCTTCCTGACCGTCGTCGCCCTCGCCGCCGCGTTCGCCGCGGTCGTCGGCCTCGCGGCCGGGGGATACGGAACGACGAAGGCATACATCGCCGCGATGGGTGCCATCGCCGTCGACGGACCCGCCCTGTTCCTGCAGGGCACCATCCTGCTGACGTCGCTGGTCGCCGTCTTCACGTTCGCCGAGCGCCGGCTCGACCCCGTGGCGCACGGAAACCGCGTCGACTCGTTCGCCGCGCAGGCCGCGTCCGTACCCGGCAGCGAGAGCGAGCAGGCCGCGGTCAAGGCGGGCTTCACCACCACCGAGGTCTTCCCGCTGCTCCTCTTCTCGGTGGCGGGCATGCTGGTCTTCCCGGCGGCCAACGACCTGCTGACGCTCTTCGTGGCCCTGGAGGTCTTCTCCCTCCCGCTCTACCTGCTGTGCGCCGTCGCCCGCCGCAAGCGGCTGATGTCGCAGGAGGCCGCGGTGAAGTACTTCCTGCTCGGCGCCTTCTCGTCGGCGTTCCTGCTCTTCGGGATCGCCCTGCTGTACGGCTACGCGGGCTCCGTCTCGTACGCGGCCGTCGCCGATGTGGTCGACGGATCCGTCACCCAGATCGACCCGGCGCTCGCCGACACCATGGGCAACGACGTGCTGCTGCTTATCGGCGGCGCGATGATCCTCACCGGGCTGCTCTTCAAGGTCGGTGCCGTCCCGTTCCACATGTGGACCCCGGACGTCTACCAGGGCGCCCCGACCCCGGTCACCGGCTTCATGGCCGCGGCCACGAAGGTCGCCGCGTTCGGTGCGCTGCTGCGCCTGCTGTACGTGGTGCTGCCGGGCCTCAGCTGGGACTGGCGGCCGGTCATGTGGGCCGTCGCGATCGTCACGATGCTGGGCGGGGCGATCGTCGCCATCACCCAGACCGACATCAAGCGGCTGCTGGCCTACTCGTCCATCGCGCACGCCGGCTTCATCCTCGCCGGTGTCATCGCGACGACCCCCAGCGGCATCTCCTCGGTGCTCTTCTACCTGGGCGCGTACTCCTTCGTGACCGTCGGCGCGTTCGCCGTCGTCACCCTGGTGCGCGACGCGGGCGGCGAGGCCACGCACCTGTCGAAGTGGGCCGGGCTCGGCCGGCGCTCGCCGCTGGTCGCCGCGGTCTTCGCGGTGTACCTGCTGGCCTTCGCCGGTATCCCGCTGACCTCGGGCTTCGCCGGAAAGTTCGCGGTCTTCAAGGCGGCGGCGGAGGGCGGGGCAGGCGGTCTGGTCGTGGTCGGTGTGATCTCGTCCGCGATCGCCGCGTTCTTCTACATCAGGGTCATCGTGCTGATGTTCTTCAGCGAGCCGAAGGCGGACGGCCCGACGGTCGCCGTCCCGTCGCCGCTGACGATGACGACGATCGCGGTCGGCGTCGCGGTCACGCTGGTGCTGGGCCTGGCCCCGCAGTACTTCCTCGACCTGGCGAGCCAGGCGGGAGTGTTCGTGCGGTAACGCGCAGAGACCACGCGAACGCCGGACGGGCCCCAGAAGTCAAGCCCGTCCGGCGTTGTCGTAGGCGGCGCTTATCGTGGCAGGGTCGGTGCCGGACGGAACAGGGCGGACCTCGGGGGACAGAGCGATGAGCGGGACGGGCGTGACCATGGGTGTGACCGAGAGCGACGCATTGCGGACGCTGCATCGGGTGTTCGGCTACGAGGCGTTCCGCGGCGAGCAGGAGGCGGTCGTCGACCATGTGGTGGCGGGCGGTGACGCCGTCGTCCTGATGCCGACCGGTGGCGGGAAGTCCCTCTGCTACCAGATCCCGGCCCTGGTGAGACCCGGTACGGGCATCGTGATCTCTCCGCTGATCGCCCTCATGCAGGACCAGGTTGACGCGCTGCGGGCGCTCGGCGTGCGCGCCGGGTTCATCAACTCCACGCAGGACTTCGACGAGCGCCGCGTGATGGAGGCCGCATTTCTCGCCGGTGAGCTCGACGTGCTCTATCTGGCACCGGAGCGGCTGCGCCTGGACTCCACCCTCGGTCTGCTGGCGCGGGGCAAGATCTCCGTCTTCGCCATCGACGAGGCGCACTGCGTCGCCCAGTGGGGCCACGACTTCCGGCCGGACTATCTGGCCCTGTCCGTGCTCGGCGAGCGCTGGCCCGACGTACCGCGGATCGCCCTGACGGCGACGGCGACGAACGCCACGCACCAGGAGATCACCCAGCGCCTCGGCATGCCCGACGCGAAGCACTTCGTCGCCAGTTTCGACCGGCCCAACATCCAGTACCGGATCGTGCCGAAGGCCGAACCGAAGAAGCAGCTGCTGTCCTTCCTGAAGGAGGAGCACGCGGGGGACGTCGGCATCGTCTACTGCCTGTCGCGCAACTCGACGGAGAAGACGGCCGAGTTCCTCTGTCGCAACGGCATCGAGGCCGTCCCGTACCACGCGGGTCTGGACGCCGGGACGCGGGCGCGCCACCAGGCGCGGTTCCTGCGCGAGGACGGCCTGGTCGTCGTGGCGACGATCGCGTTCGGCATGGGCATCGACAAGCCGGACGTCCGGTTCGTCGCCCACCTCGACCTGCCGAAGTCCGTCGAGGGCTACTACCAGGAGACCGGCCGCGCGGGCCGCGACGGGCTGCCGTCCACGGCCTGGATGGCCTACGGACTCCAGGACGTCGTGCAGCAGCGCAAGCTGATCCAGGGCGGCGAGGGTGACGAGGCGTTCCGCCGCCGCGCGGGCGCCCACCTCGACGCGATGCTCGCCCTGTGCGAGACAGCCGACTGCCGCCGCGCCCGGCTGCTGACCTACTTCGGCCAGGAGCCCCAGAAGGCGGCCTGCGGCAACTGCGACACGTGCCTCACCCCGCCCGAGACCTGGGACGGCACGGTGGCCGCGCAGAAGCTGCTGTCCACCGTGGTCCGGCTGAAGCGGGAGCGCGGCCAGAAGTTCGGCGCCGGTCAGATCATCGACATCCTGCTGGGCCGCAAGACCGCGAAGGTCATCCAGTTCGACCACGACCAGCTGTCGGTGTTCGGGATCGGCGAGGAGCTGTCCGAGGCGGAATGGCGGGGTGTGGTGCGGCAGTTGCTGGCCCAGGGCCTGCTGGAGGTCGAGGGCGAGTACGGCACGCTGGTGCTCACCGGACAGAGCGCTTCGGTGCTCGGCCGGGAGCGGGAGGTGCGGCTGCGCAAGGAGGCGCCGAAGCCCGCGTCGCGCTCCTCGAAGGGCGAACGGAGCCCGAAGGCGGCGGCCGTCGCCGAGCTGGCCCCGGAGGCCGTACCGGTCTTCGAGGCGCTGCGCGCCTGGCGCGGTGCCCAGGCGAAGGAGCAGGGCGTCCCGGCGTACGTCATCTTCCACGACGCGACGCTGCGGGAGATCGCGTCCGTGCGCCCCGGCTCCCTCACCGGGCTGGGCACGATCAGCGGCCTCGGCGAGAAGAAGCTGGCGACGTACGGCGAGGGGGTGCTGGAGGTGCTCGCGTCGTTCGGGGAGGCCGGGGCGTCCGCGCCGGGCGACGGGGAGCCGGCCGCGCCTCCGGTGGAGGCCACCCGTCAGCCGGCGGCTCCACGCCCGGCCGCAGCCGCGCTCCCGGATGCGGACCCTGAGTTCGGATGGGACGAGGAGCCGCCCGAGTACGAGTGAGTCCGCGGCCGGGCGGTGGCGGACAGCCTCGCGGCCGTCCACGGAGTGCGCGCCGGAGACGGTCGGCCCCGGCTGCGGCCGACCGCCCCACGCCGCGGCCGGCCCCGCGCCCGGTCAGTCGTCACCGCCTCCGCCTCCGTCTCCGCTGCCGCCCGCGCGCCCGCCGCTCCGGTTCGCCTTGTCCTGGCGGACGTTCCGGTGCACCGCGTGCGCGGCCCACTCCTCGCGTATGAAGCCACGCATCTCCGAACGGGCCCTCCAGCCGCCCCGCGCCACCGCGCCGGACAGGCCGATCGCCGAGACCAGCGCGGCCAGCGTGCGGCTGCGCCGGTCCGGGAAGCCGGCCGTCCGGGCGGCCGTGAAACGTTCCCGGACCGAGGCAGGCAGGTCCGGGGCCACTGCCGGGTGGCGGTGGTACGGCAGCAGACCGAGGAAGCGGTGGGTCTCCCTGCGCAGCACCGCGCGGTCGACCAGGTGGTCCAGGCACAGCTCCTCGACGTGCCGGCCGGTCCGCCGGATCCACCGTTTCGCGCTGACGCCGCCCGCGAAGCCGCCCTTGTCCGGGGGCGGCAGACTCCCCAGGACCTGAGCGAGGAGCGGGTCCTGGGGAGGCAGCTGGTTGATCACCCGTATCCGCCCGAGCTGCTCGGTGATCCGGCCCTGGAACTCCAGCTCCGCGAGGACCGCGCCCGCCACCCCGTACTCCAGGAAGCGGTTGCGGCAGTACGGCTTGCCCCGCTGTGGGTCCAGTGCGAGCAGCAGCAGTTCCTCGGGGAGCGTGAGTCCCGGGTGAGCGGGGGTCATGGCGCCGGCACGATTCGGCCCGTCACTTCGCCGAGACCCACCCGCGTGCCGTGCGGGCCGGGCGCCCAGGCCGTCAGCGTCACCGTGTCGCCGTCCTCCAGGAACGTCCGCTTGCCGTCCGGGAGGTCCAGCGGGTCGCGTCCGTTCCAGGTGAGTTCGAGCAGTGAGCCACGCTGGCCCGCCTCGGGGCCGCTGACCGTGCCGGAACCGTACAGGTCGCCGGTACGCAGGGACGCGCCGTTCACCGTCATGTGCGCCAGCATCTGCGCCGCCGTCCAGTACATGGTGGCGAACGGCGGCTCGGCGACCAGCTGTCCGTTGATCGCGACGGCGATCCGCAGGTCGAGGCCGTCGGGCTCCTCCTCGCCTCCGTCCTCCAGATAGGGGAGGAGCGGGAAGTCCCGGGCGGGCGGTGCGATCCGGGCCGATTCCAGGGCTTCGAGCGGGGTCACCCACGCCGATACGGACGTGGCGAAGGACTTGCCGAGGAACGGGCCCAGCGGGACGTACTCCCAAGCCTGGATGTCCCGCGCCGACCAGTCGTTGAGCAGTGAGAGCCCGAACACGTGGTCACGGAAGTCGCCGAGCTCGACCGGCCGGCCCTGCTCGGAACCCACGCCGACGAGGAAGCCGACCTCGGCCTCGATGTCCAGCTTGACCGAGGGGCCGAAGACCGGGGCGCGGTCGGAGGGTGCCTTGCGCTGGCCGGCGGGGCGCACCACATCGGTACCGGAGACGACGACGGTGCCGGACCGGCCGTGGTAGCCGATCGGGAGGTGCTTCCAGTTGGGGGTGAGCGGGTCGCCGTCCGGGCGGAAGATCCTTCCGACGTTGGTGGCGTGGTTCTCGCTCGCGTAGAAGTCGACGTAGTCCGCGACCTGGTACGGCAGATGGAGCGTCACCGACTCGACGGGATGCAGCAGCGGCTCGATGTCCGCACGGTGTGCCGGGACCGTCACCCACGCGGTCAGCGCCCGCCGGACGTCCCGCCAGGCGGTGCGGCCGGCCGACAGCAGCGCGGTCAGGTCCGGCTGGGCGAGGAGCTGCGCGTAGGGCGAGCCGAGCGCATGTGCCGCGGCTCCGGCGTCCAGCACGTGGTTGCCGATGCGGACACCTACCCGGCGCTCGGCGGGGTGGCCGGTCGTGGAGAACACGCCGTACGGAAGGTTGTGCGGACCGAAGGGATCGCCCTCGGCCAGATCGAGCGGGCTGCTCTGCTCGGGCATGTGGTGCTGCCTCGCTTTCCAGGTCGCTTGGGGGACACGTTACGTCGGTGTGGCCACCGTGCGGCAGTGTCCCAACTTCGCCGCATTCCCGGAAAGTTCCGCCATACCCCCACGTCGGACGGGGTGCGGCGGTGGTTCATCTCGCCGTGCGGGGGATCCGCTTCACCCAGGTGCGGTGGAAGACGATCTCATCGCCGTCCTTGCACACCATCTCGTCGGAGGTGAGGAAGTCGTGCTCGTCCCCACTGATCTCGGACCGCGTCTCGATCCTCACGTCCCAGGCCGTCTCCGGCCGGTGAAGCCTGATCGTCCAGTCGGAGCGGGTGCGCGCCGACAGCGGGTCGTTCTCCTGGATCGTGTACACATCCACCCCCTCCTCGGTGAATTCGAGGCCGTCCGGGTGAACGTGTGTGCCGCCGTAGCGCGGGTCGACCTCCAGCCGCCATTCACCCTTGGCGACATCGCGGACCACCAGGCGCTCGGGGCGCGGCTCGTCGAGCGTCACCGGGAGGACGACGAGGAGCGGCTCAGCCTGCTCCGCCTCCTCGAATGTGATCGAGGGTTCCTCGGTGCGGTGGCGCACCGGAAGTTCGAGGAGGCTGCCGTCCGCGTCCAGGGTGAACCCCGCCGAACCGGCCTGCGGCCAGATCCACGGCCAGTACGAGGACGAGACGGCGAGCCTGATCCGGTGGCCGGGCGCGAAGGCGTGCCCGATGCCGTTCAGCTCGAAGGTGACGTCCTCGGTCGCGCCGGGCGTCCAGTCGTCGGACCGGTCGCGGCCGTGCCGCGCGGACAGGTTGAGGACGCCGCGGGTGACGAGCGTGGAGGCCCCGTCGGGTGCGACGTCGCAGAGCCGGACGATCGCCTGGCCGCGCGGTACGTCCATCCGGATCCGGAGCTTCACCCGAGGGCGGCCCAGGATCTCGAGGGGTGCGTCCTCGACCGGGAACTCGAACGAGACCGACTTGGCGTCCTCGTCCCGCTGGTCGGGCGGCAGATCGGCGTCATTGCCGAACGGGACGAAGCGCCCGGCGTCCAGCCCGGTCTGCTGCGGCGAGCGCACGGTCTGCGGGCCGCCCCGGAGGGCGTACACGACCGTCGCGACGTTCTTCGACGGCCAGCCGGTGTCGCCGGCCCACCGGCCGGGAAGCGTCTCGTACACCGTCGCGGGCCGGTGCGACTCACTGATCCAGGACCGCAGCAGTGGCTCGGACATGACACCGGTCTCCTCACCCTTCAGATGCTGGTCCCACCAGCGCAGCGTCTCCTGGAGGAAGCCGATCGACGGCCCCGGCGGCAGGCCGCGGTCCGGGTACTGGTGCGACCACGGTCCGATCAGTCCGCGCACCTTCGCCGGGTCGAGGTGTGCGACGAGCCGCAGCACGGTGTCGCGGTACGGGTCGTGCCAGCCGCCCACGGCGAGCACGTGCGCCTCGATGGCGGAGTAGTCCTCGCAGACGCTGCCGTGGGCCCAGTAGGCGTCGCGGGTCCGGTGCGCCAGCCAGGTGTGGACGGGCGGGCCGACCGCTTCGAGCCGCTTGAGCCACATGGCCTTCCAGCCGTCGCCGACGTGCGCCGGGTCCGGTGGCCGGGCTGCGAAGGCCAGCGTGGTGGCCGCCCGGGCGTGCATGCCGACGGCGAGGACCGAGCCGCCCATGTAGTGCGCGTCGTTGTCGTAGCGGTCGTCGGTCGAGCAGACCGTGACGATCGCCTTCAGCGGCTCGGGGGCGAGCGCGGCGATCCGCAGCGAGACGGAGCCGCCCCAGGAGATGCCGAACATGCCGATCCGGCCGGAGCACCACTCCTGCCCGGCCAGCCAGTGGACGACGGCGACCCCGTCGGCCGGCCCGGTCGCGTCGTACGCGTCCCCCGGCAGCCCCTCACTGTTGCCGTGCCCACGGGCATCGACGCGTACGGAGGCGTAGCCGTGGCCCGCGTACCAGGGGTGGCGCTGCCGGTCGCGCGGCGCCGTCCAGTCGCTCAGCCGGTACGGCAGGTACTCCAGGAGCGCCGGTACGGGGTCGCCGGTGACCGGCCGCCAGATCCGGGCGTACAGCCGTGTGCCGTCCGGCAGCGGGATCCAGACATCCTCGTGGGCGGTGTCGTAGGGGAACCGGGTGCGGATGTGCATGGCGTACCTCGGTGGGCGGGGGGTATGGGGCGTTCGGGCGGCGGCGCCGGCGGGTGGCCTGGACCGCACCGCCGACGACCGGCCGTACGGCGCGACTCCGGGGCGACGGGGAACCCGGCGTCGTGGCTGCGCCCGGCCAGGTGACGCCGGACGGCACGTACCGGACCGGGCCGGGCGTCATCCCGACGGCGGCGGCCACCCGGAGTTCTCAGCCGGACCGGGGCGTTAGCCTCCGGACGGCCGGAAAGGGCCCGGGCGTCGCCGGGAGGCGGCCGGGCCCGTTCGGCTGCGCGGGGCTCCTGGACAAGCCGAACATACCGGCGGTGGCGGGAAGGCGCCCACGGTGATCCAAAGGGGACCGGATACGCTGACTTGAGTGATGACAGCGACACATCGACATTCCGTGTGATCGTCAGCAGACAGGAGATCCCCTCGTGACCGTCGTCGGGCCGTTCGGACTGAGCGTGCGGGACCAGGCTCTTGAGGCCGATGTCCAGACCGGTTTGGCAGCTGTCGAGGCGGGGCTGCTCGATGCCACCAAGAGCGACGTCCCCTTCATCACAGAGGCTGCGCAGCATCTCGTACGGGCCGGAGGCAAGCGTTTCCGGCCGCTGCTGGCGATGCTGTCCGCCCAGTTCGGTGACGCGGACGCGCCAGGTGTCGTGCCGTCCGCCGTGGTCGTCGAGCTGACGCACCTCGCCACGCTCTACCACGACGACGTCATGGACGAGGCGAACGTACGCCGCGGCGTCGACAGCGCCAACACCCGCTGGGGCAACTCGGTGGCCGTGCTGACCGGCGACTTCCTCTTCGCCCGCGCCTCGCACATACTGGCCGACCTCGGTCCGGAGGCCGTGCGCATCCAGGCGGAGGCGTTCGAGCGCCTGGTCACCGGCCAGATCCTGGAGACCGCGGGGCCGCGCGACGGCCGCGACCCGGTCGAGCACTACCTGGACGTGATGCGCGGCAAGACCGGCTCGCTGATCGCCGTGGCCTGCCGGTTCGGCGCGATGATGGCCGGCGCCGACGAGTCGGCCGTCGACATCCTCACCCAGTACGGGGAGCGGCTCGGCGTCGCCTTCCAGCTCGCCGACGACGTACTCGACATCGCCTCCGACTCCCACGAGTCCGGCAAGACCCCCGGCACGGACCTGCGTGAAGGCATCCCGACGCTCCCCGTGCTGCACCTGCGGGCGCAGGCGGCGGCCGACGGTAAGCCGGAGGACCTGGAGCTGCTGGAGCTGCTGGACGGCGACCTCAGCGACGACGACCGGCTCGCCGAGGCGCTCTGCCGGCTGCGCGCGCACCCGGCGCTGGAGCAGGCCCGGCGGGACACCATCCGGTGGACCGAGGAGGCGCGGGCGACGCTGGCGCCGCTGCCCGAGTGCTATGCGAAGGCCGCGCTGGAAGAGCTGTGCGACGCGGTGGTGCACCGCGCGGGCTGACCCCCGGCAGGCGTGCTGTGCACCCCGACCCCTACGGGTCGGGGAAGGCCCGGCCGGGTGGTGTCATACCGCAGAGGTATGCGGAGTTGCTCCCGCGGGCTGACGCTTCGACACCTCGAATTTGGTCAGATGGAGAACAACCACTCCTGACCAAAACGGGTGAGAATGGCGGCACGGAGTGGACGAGTGCATCCGGACGGAAGCCGCCGACCACGGAGGTAGGGCACACATGGCACCGAACGACAGCGCAGAGACCACCGGCAACGCCGCGGACGAGGCCGGCGGCACCATGGCCGGCCGCCGCAGGGCGGCGCGCTACGTGGTCCCGGTCGCGGTGGCGGGGGTGGCGGCCGCGACGATCGGGCTGGTCCCGGCGCTCGCGGACTCCGGTGACCCCGATCTGCCGAAGATCACCGCGCAGCAGCTCATCGAGAAGATCGCCGCCTCGGACACCGAGCAGCTCTCCGGCACGGTGAAGATCAGCACGGACCTCGGCATCCCCTCGCTGGGCGGGCTCGCCGGCTCGCTGGCGCAGGGCGACGGAGCGCACGGCGGTTCGAGCGCCGACCCGCAGGAGAAGATGACGGAGCTCGCCTCCGGCACGCACACGCTGCGGGTGGCCACCGACGGCCCCGACAAGCAGCGCGTCTCGATACTGGACAGCGCCGCCGAGTACAGCGTGATCCGCAACGGGGACCAGGTCTGGGCGTACGACAGCAAGTCCAACGAGGCGTACCACGCGACCGGCGACAAGGCTTCGGGCCACGCGGGGAAGCGCGGCGAGGCCACGGTCCCGGACGGCGTGCCGGCCACGCCGAAGGCGTTCGCCGAAGAGGCGCTGAAGATGGCCGGCCCCACCACGTCGGTGACGGTCGACGGCACGGCTCAGGTCGCCGGACGTGACGCGTACAAGCTGGTCATCAAGCCCAAGCAGAGCGGCTCGACGATCGGCGCGATCACGGTCGCGGTCGACGCGAAGAACGGCGTACCGCTGAAGTTCACACTCTCCCCGAGCAGCGGCGGCAAGGCCGTGATCGACGCCGGGTTCACCGGCGTCGACTTCGCGAAGCCCGCCGCCTCCTCGTTCACGTTCACCCCGCCGAAGGGCGCCAAGGTGACCGAGGCCGACGACGCGAAGGCGCAGCGGCAAGCCGGTAAGCAGGCACCGGAGTTCAAGGGGCCGGGTGGACCGGCCGGGCTGGACGGCCTGGCCGGCGGCAAGGGGGTGAAGGTGATCGGTGAGGGCTGGAGCGCGGTCGCGGAGATCGAGGCGCCGGGCGGCCGGCCGGTCCCGACGTCGCCGAAGTCCGGCGATGTGCCGCCTGCGGCACAGCAGTTCCTGGACTCGTTCGGCGACAAGGTCACCGGAAAGTTCGGCTCGGGCACGGTCTTCAAGACCCGCCTGGTCAACGCACTGATGACGGACGACGGCAAGGTCTACGTCGGGCTGGTCACCAAGGACGCGCTCGTCAGGGCGGCCGACAGCGCCAACTGACGCCCCGGCACCACCCGTACTGCCCGGGCGGTCCGCACATCCCGCACCGCGCGACCGCCCCGCCGTACGCACCGTACGGCGGGGCGGTCGGTCATCCGACCCATGGGGAGTCACGCATGACAGAGACCGGCGCCATGATCGAGTCCGAGGTGGTGCCCCGGACCGGATCGGCCGTGATCGAGACCCGCGGTCTCACCAAGCGGTACCGCGGCGGCCAGCTCGCCGTCGACGGCCTCGACCTCAGCGTCCCGGCCGGCAGCGTCTTCGGCTTCCTCGGGCCCAACGGCTCCGGGAAGACCACCACGATCCGGATGCTGATGGGCCTCATCGACCCGACGTCCGGCACCGCCCGGGTCCTCGGCCACCCCATGCCGCGCGCTGCCCGCACCGTACTCCCGCAGGTCGGAGCGCTGATCGAAGGGCCCGCGCTGTACGGGTTCCTGACCGGCCGGGACAATCTCGTACGGTACGACTCCGCCGACCCGACCGCCGATCCGCGCACCCGCCGGGCCCGGGTCGCGACCGCGCTGGACCGGGTCGGGCTCGGCGCGGCGGCAGGCAAGAAGGCGAAGGCGTACTCGCTGGGCATGAAGCAGCGCCTCGGCCTGGCCGCCGCCCTGCTCCAGCCGCGCCGCCTCCTCGTCCTGGACGAGCCGACCAACGGACTGGACCCGCAGGGGATGCGCGAGATCCGCGCCCTGGTCCGGGAACTGGCGGCGGACGGCACCACCGTCTTCCTCTCCTCTCACCTCCTCGACGAGATCGAGCAGGTCTGTACGCACGCCGCGGTGATGGCCCGGGGCCGGCTGATCACCCAGGGCCCGGTGGCCGACCTCGCGGCGGGCACCCGTGGCCGGCTCACGGTCACCACCCCCGATGCGGGCGACGCCGCCCGCATCCTCAAGGAGCTCGGCGTCACCGGCATCACCGCCGACGGTGACCGGGTGAGCGCCGAGGCCCCGCCGGCCGACGTCGAACTGGCGGACCTGAACGGGGCGCTGGTCCGCGGCGGGGTGCGCGTACGGTCGTTCGGCGTCGAGCGGGCCTCGCTCGAGGACGCCTTTGTCGCACTCACCGGAGAGGGTTTCGATGTCGCAGGCTGAAACGGTCGGACCGGTGGGGGCGGTCCGGTCCCGCAACCCGCTGTGGACCTTCGGGATCCTCCGCTCCGAACTGACCACGACGCTGCGCCGCTGGCGCACGCTCGCGCTTCTCGGGGTGCTGGCCGCCGTCCCCGTACTGATCGGGATCGCGGTGAGGATCGAGACGGGCGACGGCTCGTCGGCCGGCCCGGGCGGGGGCGGCGGTCCGGCGTTCCTCTCCCAGGTGACCAACAACGGCCTGTTCCTGGTCTTCGCCGCCCTCTCGGTGACCCTGCCGGTCTTCCTCCCGATGGCCGTCGGCGTGGTCGCGGGGGACTCGATCGCGGGCGAGGCCGGTGCGGGCACCCTGCGCTATCTGCTGGTCGCGCCCGCGGGCCGGACCCGGCTGCTGCTCGCCAAGTACGCCTCCACGCTGGTGTTCTGCCTGGTCGCGACGGTGGTCGTGGCGGCGTCGGCACTGGCCGTCGGGGCGTTGCTGTTCCCGGTCGGCGAGGTCACGACGATCTCCGGGACGCAGATCGGCTTCGGTGAGGGGCTGCTGCGGGCCGGGCTGATCGCGGTGGCGGTGGCGGCGTCGCTCATCGGGTTCGCGGCGCTCGGGCTGTTCATCTCGACGCTGACCGGCAGCGGGATCGCGGCGATGGCCACGACGGTCGGGGTGCTGATCACGGTGCAGATCCTGGACTCGATCCCGCAGCTGAGCGGTATGCACCCGTATCTGTTCCCGCACTACTGGCTGTCCTTCGCGGACCTGCTGCGCGACCCCGTCTACTGGGACGACGTGGTCAAGAACCTGGGGCTGCAGGGGCTGTACGCGGCGGTGTTCGGCTCGGCCGCCTGGGCGCGCTTCACAGCGAAGGACATCACGGCCTGAGCGACGGGGGGTTCGCGGTTCCGCCCGTGCCGTCGGCCGGGCGAGCCGTCCCCCGATCGGCTCGTCGCGGCACGAACGGCACGAACGGTGCGAACAGCAGGAACGACACGCTACGTTCCGTTTCCGCCTCTGTATTGTTCGACTTCTGACGACGCCCTGTCAACAAGGATTGGACTCGACACCCCTATGCTCACGGAATGATCACATCGCCGAGTTCACTGCGCCGTAGCGAGCGATCACGACGGGCGACCCTGGACGCAGCCCTCGCACTGTGCACGGAGAAGGGGTACGGCCGCGTCACCATCGAGGCGATCGCGTCCCGGGCGGGCGTCAGCAAGAAGACGATCTACCGCTGGTGGCCGTCGAAGAGCGCGGTGCTGCTGGAGGCGTTCACGGAGGCGCTGGTCGACGCCACGCCGTTCGTCGACACGGGCGACATCGCCGCCGACATCCGTACCCATGTGACAGGCGCGGTGAGACTGCTCTCCACGCCGCCGTTCGGCCCGGCTTACGCCGGGATACTCTCCGAACTCCACCACGACGACCAACTCGCCGAAACGGTACGGACCCAGCTGATCGAACCCCGCTTCGCCGCGGCGGTGGCCCGGCTGCGCCGGGCCCAGGAGCAGGGCCAGATCCCGCCGGGCGCGGATCTGCCGCTGGCCGTGGAGATGCTCTACGGACCGGTCTACTACCGCCATGTACTGCGCAAACCGAGCCAGGACGAGGCGACGGTCGCGGCACTGGTCACGCACGTGCTCCGGGCGGTGGGTGCTCCGGAACCGTGAGGTGAGGAGCCGTCAGCCGAAGAAGGTCTTGGCGCGGGTGACGGCTGCCGTGTCGCCCAGTACGTCACCGGGCCGGGTGCCGACTCCCAGCAGCATCCCGCCCCACTCCATCCGCATGTACGAGGCGATGGTCCGCAGCGTCCCCGTCGCCGGCTCGGCGACGCTGCGGTCGGACGTCGCCAGCGCCGTCACGCCCCACAGGGTCCGCCCGCCCATCCGCTGCTTGAAGTCGAGGCCGGGCACCCGCATCCACCCCGACCAGTGGTC
Source organism: Streptomyces sp. NPDC005262 (assembly GCF_042872425.1). NCBI lineage: Bacteria > Bacillati > Actinomycetota > Actinomycetes > Kitasatosporales > Streptomycetaceae > Streptomyces > Streptomyces sp. NPDC005262. The sequence goes on along the minus strand of NZ_JBIAKK010000001.1, from coordinate 960,317 downwards.
CAGATACCGCTTGGTGGAGGTGGACATGGCGTACCAGTACAGCGGTGACGCGAGCACCAGATCGGTCGCGCCGAGCGTCGCGTCCAGCAGGGTGGCGGCGTTCCCGGTGGGGGCGGGGTAGCGGCCGTCACCGTCGTGCCGCAGGTCCTCGAAGTCGGGGAGCGTCAGTTCGTTCAGGTTCAGCCAGCGCTGCTCGGCCTCGGGCGGCAGCTGTTCGGCGGCGAGCCGTGCGAGCTCCTCGGTGTTGCCGTCGGTGCGGCTGCTGCCGAGCAGGAACAGGAACGTGCGAGCGATCATGGCTGGTCCCCCGTGAACGGTTGCGTGCTGTGACTGTGTGCGCCTGCACTATATGCGTGTGCATATAGTTTTGGGAACGGGTTCGCGCCCCGCCTCCGCCGGCCGACGTCGTTCCGGCGCCGCACGGTTGCCGCTCCGGGTTGCGGCTCAGCCGAACACGCGCTCCAGCACGACCGCGACCCCGTCGTCCCCGTTCGACGCCGTCACCTCGTCCGCCGCCGCACGCAGGTCCGGATGGGCGTCGGCCATCGCGACCCCGTACCCGGACCGGCGGAACATCGGCAGATCGTTGGGCATGTCGCCGAACGCGATCGTGGCGGCCGGATCCACGCCCAGGGCCTCCGCGGCCAGCGCGAGCCCGGTGCCCTTGTCGATGCCGTACGGCTGGAGTTCGACCGTGCCGGGGCCGGACAGTGTGACGGTGGCCAGGTCGCCGACGACGGCGCGGGCCGCGGCGGCCAGCGCGTCGTCCGTGAGCTCGGGGTGGCGGACGAGGACCTTGACGATCGGGGTGGCCCACAACTCGCCCCGGTGGCCTGTCCGCTGGGCGGGGAGAGCCGGATGCGGCATCAGATAGCCCGGCTCGATCAGTGTCCGGCCCTCGGGCCCGTCCTGGTCCACGGCGGCGAAGACCGGACCCACCTGGGCCTCGATCTTGCCGAGCGCGGTGTCGGCCAGGTCCCGGTCCAGCGTGGCCGCGTGCACCATGCGCCCGGTTCCGGCGTCGTACAGCTGTGTGCCCTGGCCGCAGACCGCGAGACCCCGGTAGTCCAGCTCCGCGAGCAGGTTCCGTATTCCCGGCACCGGCCGCCCTGTGACCACGAGATGGGGCGCCCCCGCCGCCGCGGCCAGGGCGAGCGCGGCACGGGAGCGGGGGCTGACGGTGTCGTCGTGGCGCAGCAGGGTGCCGTCCAGGTCCGTCGCGACGAGGGCATATGCGGGTGGGATGGGCATGTGCCAAGCCTAGGGAGATCCGCTTCCTGCCGTACGGCCCTGACCTGCGCGGACGGTCCGGGTTTCGGCGCGCGGCGGCGACCCGGCAGGGGCATAGCCGGAGGAACCGCGCAGAGCGGGAGGCCCGGACCCGCCGCGTCACTGCACGCAGAACTCGTTGCCCTCCGGATCGGCCATCACCCACCAGGTGCCCCCCGGCTCCTCCACCTTGTGCAGTCGTGTCGCCCCCAGACCCTCCAGCCGCGCTGCCTCGGCGTCACGTCGTCCCGGGCCGGCGTGCACGTCCAGATGGAGCCGGTTCTTCCCCGACTTCGTTTCCGGAACGCGCTGGAACAGCAGCCGGCGCCCGAGGCCCGTGCCGCTCTCCTCCTCGTACGGATCGTCCGGGTGCCGTACCGCCGCGAGGTCCCGCCAGGCCCGGCGGCCGTGCGACTCCACGGTGGCCTCCTCCGATACGACTCCGAGGGTGAGCAGCCGCTCGATCAGCGCGCTGTGGTCCTCGACCGGATAGTCGAGTGTCAGGGCCCAGAAGTCGGCCTGGGCGTGCGGGTCCGTGGCATCGATGACTAGCTTCCAGTGCAGGGTCATGGAAACCGTTCGTAGTGGTTACCTGAGAGAGTCGGCAACCGGCGCGCCGGGAACGGTACTTCACGCCTCCGAAGGGCGGCCGGATCGCTCCGGCCCCGGCCTTCTGTGCCTGGAGCCGCTCCCTGCCGGCTGTCACGGCAGATATCCGCGGTACGACGTGCTGCACGCCCCCGCCGGTCCGGTGCGGATGGCGGGGGAGAGCCGGCCCCGGCTCGGACGGATCTCACGGTGAGCGGCGGTGCACCGGCGTGCGCCCGTGAACTGCGCTCCTCTCTCCGGAGGTTGGCCACTGCCCGGCGCTCGGGACGCCTGCGCCCCGGCCGGCGGCCCGGACCGTTACCCGCGACGCCCCACGCCGTCGGCCGTGAGGTACCTTCGCGCAGGTCAGCCAGTGGTGACAACAGTCCCCACTGCCCCGCCGTCCAGAACAGGCGCCACGTGACCAACCCGCCCGACAGCAGCCAGTCCATACGGTCCGTCAGGACCTCGACGGCCCGGATCCGTATGCGCCCGGTCCTCGCCGCCGTCCTCCTGGCCGCCGTGCTCACCGCCTGCGGCAGCAGCCCCGACGAGCACGGCAGTCCCGGCGGCCACGCTGTGCCCACGGGTTCCGTCGGCTCGGGGGTGGTCGACGGCGCCGTGCCGAGCCCGGCCGACCGGACCGTCTCGGGACTGCGCGACGACACCCGCCACGTCACGCGGAGGACCACCACGGGCACCCGGCCGCGGATGGTCAAGCGCTGCACGACCCGTGTCAGGAAGGTCAAGCACACCTCCACCAGCGGCACAGGCCGCCGGAAGAGGACCCGGACCTGGTACACCGACGACTCGTACAAGGACTGCAAGAAGGTCCAGCAGGGCACCACGCGCTACACCCGTGTCGTGCGCCGGGCGCGCTGGTGCGTCGAACTCGACAACGTCGGCGGCAACGCCGCCAAGGACGACGTCTGGTACGAGGTCGAGTCGGACGTCTACCGCAAGGCCACCGAGCTCAAGGAGGGCGCCAAGCTGTCCTTCACTCCGCTGCGCAGGGGCTGCTGACTCACGCCGGCCGGTCGAGGTAGTCCACCACGGCCCGGCCGTCCGTGGCCGGAGCGATCAGACCCACGTGGTTGTCGGGCCGGACCAGGACGAGGGTGTCCTCACCCGGCACGATCCCGTACGCCGAGTGGGCATGGCCCTCGTCGTCGGCCAGGCCGTCCGTGTTCGCCGGGTCCAGCGCGTACGCCCGCAACGCGTCGCCGTACTTCGCGGTCGCCTCCCGCAGCGCCCCGGCCGTGCCCGCGCCGAAGCCCAGCAGGGTGAAGTGCGGTCCGGCGAATGCGTCGAACAGGCGGATCGGTGCGCCGGTCGCGTTCTTGCGGCAGGGGGCGTCAGGAGCGCGGTCTCCAGCCCGAAGCGGACCGGTGGAGTTCTTGCCCGTGCCGTCGTCGGAGAGGGAGCTCCAGCGGTAGCCGCGGCTCAGGCCGGTGGTCTCCGGGGTGGCCGCCGCGTCCAGCCCGCCGCCCGGCTCCTTGATCGCTTCGAGTGTCGCCCGCAGCCGCTCGGAGGTGATGTCCAGCGTCCAGGAGGCGACCGGCAGCCGCTCCTCCTCGTAGGTGTCGAGCAGGGCCGGTCCTGCCTGTCCGCCGATGACCAGCGCGAGTTTCCAGCCCAGGTTGAACGCGTCCTGGATCCCGGTGTTCATGCCCAGGCCGCCCGCCACCGAGTGCACGTGCGCGGCGTCGCCGGCCAGGAACGCGCGGCCCACCCGGTAGCGGTCGACCATGCGGACATTGACCCGGTACGTGGACAGCAAGGTGGCGTTCGACAGGTGGGTGGCCGGCAGTCCGGTGTGCCGGGCGAAGAGCCGGCGGAAGCTCTCCAGCGACGGGGGGACGGGTGCTCCCGAGGCATCGGTCTCGGGTCCCGCCTGGAACCACCAGCCCGACGGCGTACCCGGGATCGGGCACAGCATCACGGCGCCGTCCTCGTCGAACCACTGATGCCAGTAGCCGCGGTCGAGGCCGTCCGCCTCGACGTCGCCGCAGACCATCATCTGCTCCTCGTTCGTCCGCCCTTCGAACGGGATGCCGAGGAGTTTCCGTACCGCACTGTGGCCGCCGTCGCAGCCCACCACGTAACGCGCCTCGATGTCCCTGCCGTCGGCGACCGACGCGGTCACCGAGTCCGGTCCCTCCCTCAGCCCCGTCACCTCGGCGGACAGCTCCACCTGCACGCCGTACTCCGCGAGGCGGGACCGCAGGATCTCCTCCAGCTTCCACTGGGCGATCATCCATGGCCGGTCGTACGGGGCGTCGGGTGCCGGGCGCGATGCGGCGAACGGGTCGGCGTCGGCGACCGGCACCCCGTCCCGGTACTTGCGCATGGGCAGCGGCGCCGAGCCGGCGGCCATGATCGCCTCGACGACACCGAGATCGGCCAGGACCTCCAGGGAGCGGGGGTTGGGTCCCTTGGCCCGCGAGCTGCGCGGGAACTCGGGGGACTTGTCGATGATCCGTACGGGGACCGAGCGGCGGGCGAGGTCGCAAGCCAGGGTGAGTCCCGTCGGTCCGGCCCCCACGATCAGGACGGCGGCCGGGGGCGGGGATGCGGTCATGGGCACTCCTCGATTGCGTTTCCGTGGACATCCAGGAAAACGCAACGGAGTTAAAAAAGCAACCGAGTCACATTTGATTGTCGGCCGTGGTCACCCCGGCTTCGCGGGCGGCGCGCGCAACCACGATCCGGCCCACCGGTGACGCCCGGTGCGCCGATCACTGCCCTTGGGCTGCGTACGGGGAAGGGTCCCCGTCCGCCGGAAGCTCCTGCGGAAGGCGCTGCGACGGGGGCTGCGGCCGCGACGACGCGGCGAGCTGCGCCGCCTGCGTCCTCGTCCGCCGCGCAGTCCGGAACGCGTCCCACGTCAGCAGCGTGAGCGCCAGCCACACCAGCGCGAACCCGGCCCACCGCTCCGGCGGCATCGCCTCGTGGAAGTACAGGATGCCGAGGCCGAACTGGAAGACCGGAGCCAGATACTGGAGCAGGCCCAGTGTGGAGAGCGGTACGCGGATCGCCGCGGCCCCGAACAGGACCAGGGGTGCGGCCGTCACGACACCCGTCGCGGCGAGCAGCGCCGCATGGCCCGCACCCGCGGACACGAACGTCGCGTCGCCCTGCGCCCCGAGCCACAGCAGATACCCGAGCGCTGGCACGAACAGCACGGCGGTCTCCGCGCTGAGCGACTCCAGGCCGCCCATGTTGACCTTCTTCTTCACCAGGCCGTACGTCGCGAAGGAGAACGCCAGGGTCAACGAGATCCACGGCGGACGCCCGTATCCGATCGCCAGCACCAGCACCGCCGCGACGCCGGTGCCGACCGCCACCCACTGCACCGGGCGCAGCCGTTCGCCGAGAAGCAGGACGCCCATGGCGATGGTCACCAGAGGGTTGATGAAGTAGCCGAGTGACGCCTCGACGACATGGCCGTTGTTCACCGACCAGATGTACAGACCCCAGTTGACGGTGATGACGGCCGCGGCGATCGCGATCAGTCCCAGCTTCTTCGGCTGCCGTACCAGCTCGCCGATCCATGCCCAGCGGCGCAGCGCGAGCAGCGCGAGGCCGACGACGGCGAGCGACCAGACCATGCGGTGGGCGAGGATCTCGATCGCCCCGGACGGCTTCAGCAGCGGCCAGAAGAGGGGGACCAGGCCCCACAGGCCGTACGCGCCGAAGCCGGACAGCAAGCCCGCCCGCTGTTCATTTGTCCCCGCCACGGGCCCTCCCGGCATCCTCCGCGTCAGCCATTCGGCTGCACCGCCAACTGCACGACGGTAACGCCACGAGGGCCCGGTGTCATACCCGTATTGCGATACGGTCATGACGCCGGGCCGGGCCCGGTCGAGGAACGCCCTACGCGGCGGCGACCGCGGCGGCCACCGTCTCGGCGAGCGGCGTCGTCGGGCGGCCGATCAGGCGGGCCAGGTCGCCGTTGGTCCCGGCGAGCAGCCCGCGCGCGATCGCCTCGTCGACGTCGACCAGGATCGCCGCGAAGTCCTCGGGCAGGCCGGCGCCGACCAGGATCTCCTGGTGCACGGCGGCGGGGACGTCGTTGTACGCGATCTCCTTGCCGGTGGCCTCCGACACCTCGGCCGCGTACTCGGCGAGCGACCAGGCGACATCGCCGCTCAGCTCGTAGGCCTTGCCGAGGTGGCCCTCGCCGGTCAGCGCGGCGGCTGCCGCGGCCGCGTAGTCGGCGCGCGTGGCGGAGGCGACCCGGCCCTCGCCCGCGTTGGAGACGACGGCGCCGTGTGCCAGGGCGGGGGCGAGGTTCGCCGTGTAGTTCTCGGTGTACCAGCCGTTGCGCAGGAAGGTGTGGGGCAGGCCCGAGTCGAGGATCAGCCGCTCGGTGACCTTGTGCTCGGCGGCCAGCCGGAAGTCGGCGTCGGGGCCGCCCAGCACGCCGGTGTACGCGAGCTGTGCGACGCCCGCCGCCTTGGCCGCTCCGATGACGGCGGTGTGCTGCGGCACGCGCCTGCCGACCTCGTTGCCGGAGATGAGCAGGACCCGGTCCCCGGCCTTGAAGGCGTCGCTGAGGGTCTCGGGCCGGTCGTAGTCGGCGATCCGCAGCTCGACGCCGCGGGCGGCCAGGCCGGCGGCCTTCTCCTTGTTGCGGACGACGGCGGCGATCCCGCTCGCGGGCACGGTGGCCAGCAGCTCGTCGATGACGAGACGGCCGAGCTCTCCGGTGGCTCCGGTGACGACGATGCTCATGGGGGGTTTCTCCTCTTTGGGCGCTCTGGTCCTCGTTCGGGTTCTCTGTCGCTCACCTTATGGGCAGCACTAACTGAGGGAAAGTACCCACTCTGAAGTAAGGTACTGGTATGAGCGTAAGCAGGATGCCGAATGTGAACCGGCAGATGTGCCCCTCCCGGCTGGTGCTCGAACACGTCACCAGCCGCTGGGGCGTCCTCGTCCTCGCGGCGCTGCTGGAGCGCTCGTACCGGTTCAGCGAACTGCGCCGCGAGGTCGGCGGCGTCAGCGAGAAGATGCTGGCCCAGACCCTCCAGACACTGGAGCGGGACGGATTCGTGCACCGGGACGCCAAGCCGGTGATCCCGCCACGGGTGGACTACACGCTCACCGAGCTGGGCAAGGAGGCCGCCGAGCAGGTGTGGGGGCTGGCGCGCTGGACCGAGCGGCGCCTCGACGCCGTACACGCGGCCCGTGAGTCGTACGACGCGCGGAAGGCGACGCCCGACCAGCCGGGCTGAGGCGGCTCGCGGGCGGTCGGTTCCAGGGGCAGGTGGCGCTCAGTCGGGTTGAGGGGCCCGCCCCTCCGCCAGCGCCCGCAGCGCGCGCGAGACGTCGAACGGCAGGATCGTCACCGCCACGTGCGGCAGCTGCTCCAGCGCGATGGCCATCGCCTCGCCGGTGCCCCGGTGAAGGATCTTCCCGAGCGCGTTGGAATACAGCCGCCGCGGTACGAGCACCGTCAGCGAGGTCTGCCCGTCGGCCGTGGTCCGGGTCGCGAGCTCCTTCATCGCGTGACGCAGCCGCCGGTCCGGGCACGCCACCAGCTCCAGCGACACGGACGTCGCGGCCGTCGCCTCCCAGCGGGATGCCAGCCGTCTGCCGTGTGCCTCGTCGATCGAGAAGTGCACCGCCCGGATCTCGTCCGGCCGCAGCTCATGGGCGTACCGCAGCGCCTTCAGCGTCGCCAGGTCGAGTGTGTCGACGAGGACGAAGACCAGATGGCGCCGGACCCGTGGCCGGTCGGCGCCCGGAGCCTGGATGCTCTGGAGCGCGGCGGCCTCGCGCCGGTACTCGCGGTTGATCCGCGTCAGCGCCCAGACGCCGAGCGGAAAGACCACCACGACCAGCCAGGCGCCCTCGGTGAATTTGGTGATGGCGAAGATCAGCACCACGGCGGCCGAGATGACCGCGGCCAGCGCGTTGACCGCGATCTTCACCCGGCGGTAGGGCTCGCGGCGGCGCAGGTGGTACGCGGTGAGGCCGGACCCGGCCATGGTGAACGCGGTGAACACACCGATCGCGTACAGCGCCACGAGCTTGTCCACGCTGGCGCCGGTGACCAGCAGCAGCGCCAGCGAGACGACGGTCAGCGCGATGATTCCGTTGGAGAACGCCAGCCGGTGCCCGCGCCGGGTCAGCACCCGCGGCAGGAACCGGTCCGCGGCCACGAAGCTGGCGAGGAACGGGAAGCCGGTGAAGGGCGTGTTGGCACCCGTATAGAGGACCAGGGCGGTCGCCAGCTGCACGAAGGTCAGCCCGACCATCCCCAACGGTCCGCTGCCGAAGGCGAGATGGGCCTCCTGTGCGATGACGGTCGGCGTGCCGTCGGTGTACGGGACGGCGTGCGTGAAATGCGCCAGGGTGGAGACGCCGAGGACGAGGACGCCGAGTACACAGCTCATGGTGATGAGCGTGCGGCGGGCGTTGCGGCCCTGCGGCTCGCGGAACGCGGAGATGCCGTTGGAGATCGCTTCGAGTCCGGTGAGCGACGAGCCGCCGTTGGCGAAGGACCGCAGCACGATGAAGAGCGAGGCGCCGTAGAGCCAGCCGTTGCCCGGCGTGCCCAGCGGCACCACCCCCGGCGCGTGCAGATCGGCGTGCGGCAGCCCGCCCGTCAGCCCGCGCGCCCCGGCGACGACCAGCACCAGACCGACCGCGGCCATGAAGAGATAGGCGGGCAGTGCGAAGGTCCGGCCGGCCTCGCGGATGCCACGCAGATTCCCGTACGCGAGCAGCACGATCACCGCTACGGAGACCGGCAGCTGCAGATGGTCCAGGCCGGTCCAGCCGCCGCCGATCAGATGGGCCAGCGAGATGAGGGCGTTCGTGCCGGCCGAGACCTGGACGGCGACGGTCACGATGTAGTCGACGAGCAGGGCCACGGAGGCGATCTGCGCGATGTTCGGCCCGAAGTTCTCCCGTGCGACGACGTACGAACCGCCCGCCCGGGTGTAGATCATGACGACATCGCTGTAACAGAGCGTCAGGAGCAGCAGGACGAACAGGATCGCGCCGGTCACCGGCATGAGCAGGGTGAAGGCCGCCGCGCCGACGACGGGCACGAGGACCCGCAGCATCTCCTCGGAGCCGTACGCGGACGAACTGATGCAGTCGGAGGCGAGTACCCCGAGCGCCGTCCGGTTGCTCAGTTTCTCGTCGCTGATGCGCTCGGTGGTGAGGGGCTTGCCGAGCAGATGCCGTTTGACGCGGTACGCGGGACGGTCCAGGGCCATGGGCACATGAGAACGGGTGCCGGACCGGGAGCGGTGAAGACTCCCCGGTCCGGCACCCGTACGGTGTGCCCGTCCGCGTCCCGGCGCCTTTCATCCGGGTCCTGCCGGCTCGTGCGCCGATCCGAGGGCAGGGCGCTACCCGATGACCGTCCAGTTGTCGTTACCGGCGAGCAGCGCGGCCAGGTCGCCCTTGCCGTTCTGCTCGATCGCGGTGTCGAGCTGCTCGGCCATCTGCGTGTCGTAGACCGGACGCTCCACGCTGCGCAGCACCCCGATCGGGGTCTGGTGCAGGGTGTCGGGGTCGGCGAGCCGGGACAGCGCGAACGCCGTGGTGGGGCTGGCGGCGTGCGCGTCGTGGATCAGGACCTGCGACTCGTTCTCCGCGGTGACCTCGACGACCTTGAGGTCACCGGTGGCCGGGTCGCGTACGACACCCTTGGACTGCCCGGTGCCGAAGCGGATCGGCTGCCCGTGCTCCAGCCGGATCACCGCGTTCTCGGCCTGGTCCTTGTCCTTGAGGACCTCGAACGCGCCATCGTTGAAGATGTTGCAGTTCTGGTAGATCTCCACCAGCGCCGTACCGGGGTGGGCCGCCGCCTCGCGCAGCACGCTCGTGAGGTGCTTGCGGTCGGAGTCCACGGTGCGGGCGACGAACGACGCCTCCGCGCCGAGGGCCAGCGACACCGGGTTGAAGGGGGCGTCGAGCGAGCCCATCGGCGTCGACTTGGTGATCTTGCCGACCTCGCTCGTCGGTGAGTACTGGCCCTTGGTGAGCCCGTAGATCCGGTTGTTGAACAGCAGGATCTTCAGGTTCACATTGCGGCGCAGCGCATGGATCAGGTGGTTGCCGCCGATGGACAGCGCGTCGCCGTCACCCGTGACGACCCAGACGGACAGGTCGCGCCGCGAGGAGGCCAAGCCGGTGGCGATGGCCGGGGCGCGGCCGTGGATCGAGTGCATCCCGTACGTGTTCATGTAGTACGGGAACCGGGAGGAGCAGCCGATGCCGGAGACGAAGACGATGTTCTCCTTCGCCAGGCCGAGCTCGGGCATGAAGCCCTGCACGGCGGCGAGGACCGCGTAGTCACCGCAACCGGGGCACCAGCGCACTTCCTGGTCGGACTTGAAGTCCTTCATGGACTGCCTGGCCTCGGCCTTGGGCACCAACTGCAGGGCGGGGAGCCCCGTAGGCAGTGCCTGGTCGGTGTTAGGCATCGATGGCCTCCTTGAGAGCTGTCGCGAGCTGCTCGGCCTTGAACGGCATGCCGTTGACCTGGTTGTAACTGTGCGCGTCGACCAGATACTTCGCCCGGACGAGCGTAGCCAGCTGGCCGAGGTTCATCTCCGGGACGACCACCTTGTCGTAACGCTTCAACACCTCGCCGAGATTCCTCGGGAACGGGTTGAGGTGGCGCAGATGGGCCTGGGCGATCGGATGCCCGCCCGCGCGCAGCCGGCGGACGGCGGCGGTGATCGGGCCGTACGTGGAGCCCCAGCCCAGGACCAGGGTCCGGGCGCCGGCCGGGTCGTCGACCTCCAGGTCGGGGACCTCGATGCCGTCGACCTTCGCCTGGCGGGTGCGGACCATGAAATCGTGGTTCGCCGGGTCGTACGAGATGTTGCCGGTGCCGTCCTGCTTCTCGATGCCGCCGATGCGGTGTTCGAGACCGGGAGTGCCGGGAACGGCCCACGGGCGGGCCAGGGTGTGCGGGTCGCGCTTGTACGGCCAGAACACCTCGGTGCCGTCGGCCAGCTCATGGTTGGGCCCGGTGGCGAACTGCACGCGCAGGTCCGGAAGTTCGTCGATGTCCGGGATCCGCCACGGCTCGGAGCCGTTGGCCAGATAGCCGTCCGAGAGCAGGAAGACCGGTGTGCGGTACGTCAGTGCGATCCGGGCCGCGTCGATCGCGGCGTCGAAGCAGTCGGCCGGGGTCCTCGGTGCCACGATCGGCACCGGGGCCTCGCCGTTGCGCCCGTACATCGCCTGGAGCAGGTCCGCCTGCTCGGTCTTGGTGGGCAGACCGGTGGACGGGCCACCGCGCTGGATGTCGATGACGAGCAGCGGCAGTTCGAGCGAGACGGCGAGACCGATGGTCTCCGACTTCAGGGCCACACCGGGCCCGGACGTCGTCGTCACGGCGAGCGAGCCGCCGAACGCCGCGCCGAGCGCGGCGCCGATGCCCGCGATCTCGTCCTCCGCCTGGAAGGTGCGGACGCCGAAGTTCTTGTGCTTGCTGAGCTCGTGCAGGATGTCGGAGGCCGGGGTGATCGGGTACGAGCCCAGGTAGAGCGGCAGATCCGCCTGCCGGCTCGCGGCGATCAGCCCGTACGACAGGGCGAGGTTCCCGGAGATGTTCCGGTACGTACCGGTGGGGAAGGTGTGCGACGCGGGCGCCACCTCGTAGCTGACCGCGAAGTCCTCGGTCGTCTCACCGAAATTCCAGCCCGCCCGGAACGCGGCCACGTTCGCCTCGGCGATCTGCGGTTTCTTGGCGAACTTCGCCCGCAGGAACGCCTCGGTGCCGTCGGTCGGCCGGTGGTACATCCAGGAGAGCAGCCCGAGCGCGAACATGTTCTTCGAACGCTCGGCCTCCTTGCGGGAGAGCCCGAACTCCTTGAGCGCCTCGATCGTCAGCGTCGTCAGTGGCACCGGATGGACGTTGTACGCCTGCAGCGAGCCGTCCTCCAGGGGGCTGGTCTCGTAGCCCACCTTCGCCATCGGGCGCTTGGTGAACTCATCCGTGTTGACGATGATTTCGGCGCCGCGCGGCACATCGGCGATGTTCGCCTTCAGCGCCGCGGGGTTCATCGCGACCAGCACGTTCGGTGCGTCGCCCGGCGTGAGGATGTCATGGTCGGCGAAGTGCAACTGGAACGACGAGACGCCCGGCAGGGTGCCTGCGGGGGCCCGGATCTCGGCCGGGAAGTTCGGCAGCGTCGACAGGTCGTTCCCGAACGACGCCGTCTCGGAGGTGAACCGGTCACCTGTGAGCTGCATGCCGTCTCCGGAGTCACCCGCGAAGCGAATGATCACCCGGTCCAGGCGGCGGATCTCTTTCCCGTCGGCGCCCGGTGCTGCGGACCGGGGGGCTCGCTGCTCCCCGAGAACAGCCTCACTGGCCTGATCGGCGTCGTTGGCCTCATCGGCCTGGTCGGCTGGGCTACTGACCTGGCTGGTCACTGAACTGGACCTCCCTCGGGGCGGCGGCTCGGGACCCTCCGGCCCGCCGGCGGTCCCAAGGCCCACCCTACGTCGGTAAGGGTCGCCTTCCCCGGACCGGTCACATGGTGGACGCCACTATGAGACGCCTTTTCGTGCCGTTCTGCCATATTTCACGAACCCCCTGGGTCGTCAGGCGGCGTGTCCGGGCGCTCGCGGGCGCTCATTCCGCGACCGGGCACGGCCACGGGCCATTACCTGACAGAGTGTCAGCTAATCAGGAGTTGAGGTAGGTCAGTACGGCCAGGACCCGTCGGTGATCCCCCTCACTGGGCGACAGGCCGAGCTTCAGGAAGATGTTGCTGACGTGCTTCTCCACCGCGCCGTCGCTCACCACCAGCTGCTTCGCGACCGCCGAGTTGGTCCGCCCCTCCGCCATCAGACCGAGCACCTCGCGCTCGCGCGGCGTCAGCCCGGCCAGGACGTCCTGCTTACGGCTCCGGCCCAGCAGCTGAGCCACAACTTCAGGGTCCAGCGCCGTGCCACCCTGCGCCACCCGGACCACGGCGTCCACGAACTCACGGACCTCCGCCACCCGGTCCTTCAGCAGATAGCCCACACCACGGCTGCTGCCGGCCAGCAACTCGGTGGCGTACTGCTCCTCGACGTACTGCGAAAGGACCAGGACCCCGATGCCCGGGTACTCCTTGCGCAGCCGCACCGCCGCCCGTACGCCCTCGTCGGTGTGGGTCGGCGGCATCCGCACATCGGCGACGACCACATCGGGCAGCTCGCCCTGCCCGGCAAGATCGCCCACCGTCTTGATCAGAGCCTCGGCGTCCCCCACCCCCGCGACGACGTCGTGCCCGAGATCGGTCAGCAATCGGGTGAGCCCCTCCCGGAGCAGTACCGAATCCTCGGCAATGACCACTCGCACCCTGTCCTCCACCACGACGCCCTGTCCCCCTGTTGCTGTCCGTCGGCTCCACCGCCGACCCGATCCGTCCCTCGTGCCCCCAGCATCCCAGCATCGGTCCGCGAGCGGGGGCTGTGACGGATGCTTGTGTGCGGGCGGGGGACGCGACGGAGGCGCCCGGACGAGATCCGGGCGCCGCACGACGATTCGTACCTGCGTATGGATGTGCGGTGCGAGATGTGCTGCGCGACAATGTTTCTGCGTGACGCGTTCTCCGCGAGGCGCGACGCCTCAGCCACGCCAGGGGAGCTCGGCCGTGACCCTCGTCGGGCCGCCCACCGGGGAATCGACGACAAGGACACCGTCGACCGCGTCCAGCCGCTCGGCCAGACCGGCGAGACCGCTGCCCGCCGACAGATTGGCGCAGCCCCGCCCGTTGTCGGTGACCTGGAGCAGCAGCCGGCCGGCCGTACGCCACACGTCGACCGTCGCGCGCGTCGCCTGCGCGTGCTTGCTGACGTTCTGCAGCAGCTCGGACACGGTGAAGTAGGCGATGCCCTCGATCGCCTGTGCAGGCCGGGATGCCAGGTCCACCTCGACCGTCACCGGCACGGTGCAGCGGGAGGCGATGGCGGAGAGCGCAGCGTCCAGGCCGCGGTCGGTGAGGACGGCGGGGTGGATGCCGCGGGCGAGATCCCGGAGCTCCTGCAGGGCGACCTTCACTTCGCCGTGGGCCTCGTCGACCATGCGGGCGGCCGCCTCGGGGTCGTCGGTGAGCTTCTCCTTCGCCAGGCCCAGATCCATGGCCAGGGCGACGAGGCGGGCCTGGGCGCCGTCGTGCAGGTCGCGCTCGATGCGCCGCAGGTCCGCGGCGGCCGTGTCCACGACCACCCCGCGGTCCGACTCCAGCTCGACGACGCGCGACGCCAGGCGCGACGGCCCGAGCAGCCCGTGCACCATCACCCGGTCCACGGACGCCAGACCGCGGATGATCCACGGGGTGAGCAGGACGAGCACCAGGCCGCACGCGCTGGTCGCGGCCAGATCGAACGTCGAGTCGAGGTAGACGTCGTGCGTGGCGTCGCCGTACAGCTGAATGCCGTCGGCCCCCACGTACGCAGGGAACACCCACTGCCACAGCGGGTAGCTGAACGCCGCCCACCCGTACGTCCAGAACGTCAACGACACGGTGAAGGCGAAGACCGCCCAAGGGAAGTGCAGCAGCGCGTAGAGCAGATGCCGCCAGGACACCCCGCTCTTCAGGACCGCCCCCACCCATGACATCAGGCCGCCCGTCCTGCCGCGCACCGGAGCCGGCTCCGCCACCTCCAGCTTCAGCAGCCCCCGTGCCCGGGCCCGCTCCATCACGCCGAAGCCTCGGCACATCGCCAGACCGAGGGCGAGGACCGGGATGCCGAGAAAGGTGATCAGCAGGCCCGCGCCCAGCGACGTCATGGTGATCGCGAAGCTGAAGAGCACCACGCTGATCGGCAGACTCAGCAGCAGATATCCGAACTCGCGCCAGGTCCTCGCCTCCAGCGGCGCGCGCAGCACCGCCGGGAAGAAGTGCTTCACCGGGGGGTTGTCCCCGGGGCCGACACCGGACCGCTGATGGTCCCGAGTGTCCGGTCCGTATGCCGTGGCCATGGGTGCCGTCCGTTTCTTCTTTCGGCGGTGGTCTTGTCCGGTACAGCCCGTACAGCGGCTGATACATCAAGGGTGCTGTTCTGCGGGAGGAGGCACCATGAGGCCGGTATCCCTCTTCGACCGGGGGTTTTCCCCACCCCCGGCCTCCGGGCTGCGGCTAATGGCGCTCCGCGGCGCCCGCGCCGTCCCGGTCCCGGTCCGGCCGCCGCCCCTGGTCCCGGTCCCGCCAGGGCAGCTCCGCGGTGACCGTCGTCGGCCCGCCGGCCGGCGAGTCGAGGACGAACAGCCCGTCGACCGCTCCCAGCCGCTCCGCCAGCCCCGACATCCCCGTACCGCCGTCCATCCGCGCCCCGCCCCGGCCGTCGTCGCTGACCCGGATCAGCAGCCGCTCCGCCGACCGCCAGACCTCGACGGACGCCGAGCGCGCGCCGCTGTGCTTGCTCACGTTCTGCAGCAGCTCGGAGACGGTGAAGTAGGCGATGCCCTCGATCGCCTCCGCCGGGCGCCCCGGCAGGTCCACCTCGACCCGCACGGGGACGGTGCAGCGGGAGGCGATGGCGGAGAGCGCAGCGTCCAGGCCGCGGTCGGTGAGGACGGCGGGGTGGATGCCGCGGGCGAGATCCCGGAGCTCCTGCAGGGCGACCTTCACTTCGCCGTGGGCCTCGTCGACCATGCGGGCGGCCGCCTCGGGGTCGTCGGTGAGCTTCTCCTTCGCCAGGCCCAGATCCATGGCCAGGGCGACGAGGCGGGCCTGGGCGCCGTCGTGCAGGTCGCGCTCGATGCGCCGCAGGTCCGCGGCGGCCGTGTCCACGACCACCCCGCGGTCCGACTCCAGCTCGGCGATCCGGCGCTCCAGCTCGTCCGACGGCGAGAGCAGCCCGCGCGCCATCGCCCGGTCCGCATTGGTGAGCAGACGCGCGGTGAAGGGCAGCACGGGCCACAGGACGAACAGACTCACCAGCGTCACCGTGAACGTGAGCACGCCCCAGGGCAGCCGGATGAACGAGTACAGCACCGCTCGCCAGCCCACCGGATCCTTGAGACTCGTCCACAGCCACGGAAAGAAGCCCTGGTCGTGACGGGCCAGCGCCACCGAACTCGGCTCGTCGATCCGTATCCCGAGCAACCCTCGGGCCCGGCCCCGCTCCGCCCGGCCGAGCAGCCGCGCCCCCTGCAGCCCGGCGGCCAGCAGTGGCAGACCGATCACCGTGACCGAAAGCCCCACGCCGACACCGATCATGAACACTGTGTAAACAAACCCGGCGAGCGCCATCGGCAGGTTGGAAAGGAGATAGGAGATCTCCTTCCACGTCCACGGATCGAGGGCGAAGCGGGCGGGCGGCAGCCGGTCGCCGTCGGGCACCGGGGGGCTCATGGTCATACGCCCAGCCTGCCGGGCCGGACCTGCGCACGCCATGGGGTTCATGGGTGGGGTGAAGTAGGGATAACCCCACCTCTTGCCAGACGCGGCTGCTTAACGTCTCTTTAGCAGGGCCTAGACTCCCGTGCGTACAGATCGTCGAACAGGTATGAGGGAGCGGAGGGGCGGACGTGGCCTACGTGGCGGACCTGCCGGAATCGACCGTTCTCGCGTCGGACTACTTCGACAGCTACTCGGTGGTCGGACTGCTCGCGCTGATCGGCGTGTTGTTCGTGGCCGTGGCCTTCGGAGCCGGACGACTGCTGCGCCCCGTGGTCCCGACACCGGAAAAGCTCCTCACGTACGAGTGCGGCGTGGACCCCGTGGGTGAAGGATGGGCACATACACAGGTCCGTTATTACGTCTATGCCTTCCTGTACGTGATCTTCGCCGTCGACTCGATCTTCCTGTTTCCATGGGCGACCGTATTCGCCGCGCCCGGATACGGCGCGACGACGCTGGTGGAAATGTTCATCTTCCTCGGTTTCCTGGCCGTGGGACTGCTCTACGCATGGAAGAAGGGCGTCCTCGAATGGACGTGACGAGCCCGCAGACCCCCGAGCCGCAGCCCCGGCCCGAAACGACCCTGCTGCCGGAGCCGAAGCGGCTCGGCGTGCTGTCCCGGCTCGCGCCGGAGCCGATGAAGGTGGTCCTCAACTGGGGGCGCCGCTACAGCCTCTGGGTCTTCAACTTCGGCCTCGCCTGCTGCGCCATCGAATTCATCGCCGCGTCCATGGCCCGGCACGACTTCATCCGGCTCGGCGTGATCCCGTTCGCCCCGGGCCCCCGCCAGGCCGACCTCATGATCGTTTCCGGCACGGTGACGGACAAGATGGCCCCGGCCGTGAAACGGCTGTACGAGCAGATGCCCGAGCCCAAGTACGTCATCTCCTTCGGCGCCTGCTCGAACTGCGGCGGCCCGTACTGGGACTCGTACTCCGTGACGAAGGGCGTCGACCAGATCATCCCCGTCGACGTCTACGTACCGGGCTGCCCACCCCGGCCGGAGGCCCTGCTCCAGGGCATCCTCAAGCTGCAGGAGAAGATCGCCCGCGAGTCGCTGGGCGAGCGGTACGGGACGGGCGGCGGCAGCCGGCCCTCCACCGCCGCACTGCGCAGCGGGCTGGTCGCCGCCCCGCCCGCACCGGGGGAGGACCGGACGTGACCAGCACTCCCGCCACCGACGCGTACGACAGCCTGCCGGACGCCGTCACCGAACTCTTCGGCGAGGACGCCACAGCGGAGCACGCGTACGACCTGCTGACCGTCGACGTGCCGGCCAGCGCCTGGATCGCCGCCCTCGAAACGGCCCGCGACCGGCTGGGCTGCACCTATTTCGACTGGCTGAGCGCCGTCGACGAACCGGGCACCGGCTTCCGCGTCTGCGCCCACGTCGCCGCTCCGGCACACGGCAAGGTCCGCCGACTCCTCATCCGTACGACCGTCCCGCACGACGCTGCCGTCCTTCCCACGGCCGTCGGTGTCTACTCGGGCGCCGCCTGGCACGAGCGCGAGACGCACGAGATGTTCGGCATCGGCTTCGAAGGCCACCCGCATCTGGTGCCGCTGCTGCTGCCCGAGGGCTTCGAGGGCCACCCGCTGCGCAAGGACTTCGTGCTGGCGGCCCGGGTCGCCAAGGCCTGGCCGGGCGCCAAGGAGCCGGGCGAGTCCGAACACGGCGGACCGAAGCGACGCACGATGCTGCCGCCCGGCGTCCCCGATCCGAACGAGTGGGGCCCCCTCAAGGGGCAGCTTCCGCCGGCCCCGACCCGCCCGGCCCGCACCGCCAGGACCGCAGGCGACCGCCCGGTGCGCCGCGCCCGCAGTGTGAGCGACGGCTCGGCGAGCCAGCAGCCGGAGGCGGCAGCGCCGGCCGCGAGCACGGAGACCGCACCTTTGACCGCGACCCCGCGCCGCACCCGCAGTGCGTCCCAGGGCTCGGCGAGCCAGCCGGCGGCGGCGCCCGAGCCGGCAGCGACGGAACCGGGAGCGACGGCATCGACACCGGCACCGGCGGAACCGGCACCGGCGCCCCGCAGCACGGACGCGCCCTGGCACAAGGCCCGCCCGGCCTTCGACGAGACCTCGGAAGAGGACACCTCCCGGACCGTCGGCAAGACCGAGGAGCCGAGTGCCTCCCAGCCCCTCGGCACCTCCCAGGAACCGGGCACCTCGCAGGATCCGGGCACCTCGCAGCCCCTCCGGCGCCCGAGGAGCGAGGGAGCCGGGGCGGAACCCCCGCTCCGGGAAGGGGCGGGCAGGGGAGAGGCCCCGCCCAGCGGCCCCGCCGCCGACACCTCGGAACAGTCCGACACCTCGGACGAGCCCGACACCCCGAACCCTGACCCCGCACCCGAGCCGACCCCCAACCCCCCCGCCGGAGGCGATACCGCGTGAACGACGTACTCGACGTCGCCCTCCGGCTCGTCATCGTCTTCGGGGTGTTCATGGTCGTCCCACTCGTCGTGGGCCAGACCGAGCACAAGGTGATGGCCCACATGCAGGGCCGCCTCGGCCCCATGTACGCGGGTGGCTTCCACGGCTGGGCCCAACTCGTCGCCGACGGCGTGAAGTTCGCCCAGAAGGAAGACATCGTCCCGGCCGACGCCGACCGCCGGATCTTCCAGCTCGCGCCGGCCGTCGCCCTCCTCCCGTACCTCCTGGTGCTCGTCGCCATCCCGATCGGTCCGAGCGAGGGCGCGGTCGGCCAGGTGGTCGACGCGGGCATCTTCTTCGTGCTCGCCGTCATGGGCGTAGGAGTGCTCGGCTCGCTGATGGCCGGCTGGGCATCGGCGAACAAGTTCTCCCTCCTCGGCGGCCTGCGCACCGCCGCGCAGCTCCTCGCCTACGAACTGCCGATGCTGCTCGCCGCGGCATCCGTCGCGATGGCGGCCGGCACCGTGTCCCTCCCCGGCATCGTCAATGCCTTCGAGTGGTGGTGGCTGCCCTGGCAGATCGTCGGCGCCCTGGTCTTCTTCGTGGCCGGACTCGCCGAACTGCAGCGACCGCCGTTCGACATGCCGGTCGCCGACTCGGAGATCATCTTCGGGGCGTACACCGAGTACACCGGCCTGCGGTTCGCACTGTTCCTGCTCGCCGAGTACGCGGGCATCGTCGTCCTCTGCGGACTGACCACCGTCCTCTTCCTCGGCGGCTGGCACGGCCCGCTCGGCGCCGACGGACTCGGCTGGGTCTGGACGCTCCTCAAGACCGCGGTCCTCGCCTTCGTCGTCATCTGGCTGCGGGTGAGCTACCCCCGCCTCCGCGAGGACCAGCTGCAGAAGCTCGCCTGGACCACACTCATCCCGCTCGCCCTCGCGCAGATCGCGCTCACCGGCATCGTGAAGGTGGCGATCAGCTGATGTCTCCGATCCCCGGCTCAGGCCTGGCCAAGGGCCTGGCCGTCACCCTGCGGACGATGACGAAGAAGACGGTCACCGCGCAGTACCCGGACGTCCAGCCCGAACTCCCGCCCCGCTCCCGCGGTGTCATCGGGCTGTTCGAGGAGAACTGCACGGTCTGCATGCTGTGTGCCCGTGAGTGCCCGGACTGGTGCATCTACATCGACTCCCACAAGGAGACGGTGCCCGCCGCCGCCCCGGGCGGCCGCGAGCGCAGCCGCAACGTCCTCGACCGCTTCGCGATCGACTTCTCGCTCTGCATGTACTGCGGTATCTGCATCGAGGTCTGTCCCTTCGACGCGTTGTTCTGGTCGCCGGAGTTCGAGTACGCGGAGACGGACATCCACGACCTCACCCACGAGCGCGACAAGCTCCGCGAATGGATGTGGACGGTGCCCGAACCGCCCGCGCTCGACCCGGGCGCGGAGGACCCCAAGGAGATCGCCGCCGCCCGCAAGACGGCGGAGAAACTCGAAGCCCAGCGCGCCCAGGAGGCCGAGCAGGCCAAGGAAGCAGCCCAGCCGTCCCAGCAGGCCCACGAAGAGGAAGAGGGAGAGGAGTGACACTCGCAGCCACCGCGGCCACGGCCCACCCCGGCTTCCTCTCCCCGACCGGCATCGAGATCGCCTTCCTCCTGGTCGGCATCGCCACCCTCGGA
The DNA here is from genome assembly GCF_042872425.1 of Streptomyces sp. NPDC005262. Lineage (NCBI taxonomy): Bacteria > Bacillati > Actinomycetota > Actinomycetes > Kitasatosporales > Streptomycetaceae > Streptomyces > Streptomyces sp. NPDC005262. The sequence goes on along the minus strand of NZ_JBIAKK010000001.1, from coordinate 940,026 downwards.
GCGGCCCTCATCACCGTCACGACCAAGCAGCTGGTCCATGCCGCCCTGTGGCTGGTCGTCGCGCTCGGCGGTCTCGCCGTCGAGTACCTCCTGCTCACCGCAGAGTTCATCGCCTGGGTGCAGGTGCTGATCTACGTCGGTTCCGTCGTCGTCCTCCTTCTCTTCGGGCTGATGCTTACCAAGGCTCCGATCGGCCGCTCCCCGGACGCCGACTCCGGCAACCGCTGGGCGGCCCTCGGCGTGGCGGTCGCCGCCGCGGCGGCCCTCGTCTGGGTCGTCGTCGACGCCTTCCGCACCACCTGGATCGACCTGGACGGACCGGCCCACGGGTCCACCGAGGCGACCGGCGCCTTCCTCTTCCGGCACTGGGTCCTGCCCTTCGAAGCGCTGTCGGTCCTGCTGCTCGCCGCCCTCGTCGGCGCGATCGTCCTGTCCCGCAAGCGCAGTAAGGAGCAGAGCTGATGCACCTCGCCTATCCCGCCGTGCTCGCCGCCCTCCTCTTCTGCACCGGGCTGTACGGAGTCCTCGCACGCCGCAACGCGATCCTGGTCCTGATGTCCGTCGAGCTGATGCTCAACGCCGTCAACCTCAACCTGGTCGCCTTCGACGTCTGGCTCCGCGACGCCCTGCACTCCGGCCAGGCCCTCACCCTCTTCACCATCGCCATCGCGGCGGCGGAGATCGGCATCGGCCTGGCGATCGTCCTCGCCGTCTACCGCAACCGAGGCAGCTCGGACGTCGACCGCCTCCGTGACACCGCCGAGACCGACGCCGCCGAAGCCCTCCCCGGCGACAGCACCGAAGACCAGGCCACTGCTCCGGCAGGGAAGGCAAAGAAGGCAGAGGCCCCCGCGTGACCACCACGACCCTCGCCGTCCTCGTCCCCCTCCTCCCGTTCCTCGGCGCCGCAGCCGGCCTGCTCCTCGGCCGCACCGCCCCCGGCTACGTGCGCCCCCTCGCCGTCCTCCCCACCCTCGTCGCGGCCGTACTCGCCGTAGTCGTCGCCGCACGCCAGGGCGGCGGCCCGGCCATCGACGCCGCGACCCGGCTCACCCCCACCGGCTCGGTCCCCATCGACCTCGCCCTCCACCTCGACGGCTTCGCGGTCCTCGTCGCCGTCCTGGTCGGGCTCGTCGCGACCTGCGTCCAGATCTACTCGACCGGCTACCTGCGCGACGACCCCCGCTACCCCTCGTACGCGGCCCTCGTCTCCCTCTTCACCGCCGCGATGCTGCTCGTCGTCTACTCCGGCGACCTGATGGTGCTGATGGTCGGCTGGGAGATCATGGGCATCTGCTCGTACTTCCTCGTCGGCCACTACTGGGAGACACCCGAAGCGCGCGCCGCCTCCTTCAAGGCCTTCCTGGTCACCAAGCTCGGCGACGTCCCCTTCCTGATCGGCCTGTTCGCGCTCGCCGCCGACACCGGCACCTTCCGGATCACCGGCATCCTCGGCGCCGTCGCCAACGGCGGCCTGGACCACCCCACCGTCATCGCACTGCTGCTCCTCGCAGGGGTCGCCGGCAAGTCGGCGCAGTTCCCGCTGCACACCTGGCTGCCCGACGCGATGGCGGGCCCGACCCCCGTCTCCGCGCTGATCCACGCCGCGACGATGGTCGCCGCCGGCATCTACTTCGTGGCCCGGCTCCTCCCCGTCTTCGCCGAATCCGGCGCCGCCCTCGTCGTCCTCGCCGTGATGGCGGCGGTCACGATGATCGGATCAGGGCTCGCAGCGCTCGCCCAGGACGACATCAAACGCGTCCTCGCGTACTCGACGATCGGCCAGCTCGGCTACATGTCCGGTGCACTGGCTGTCGGCGACCGCGGAGCCGCCGTCTTCCACCTCCTCTCGCACGGCGCGTTCAAGGCCGTCCTCTTCCTCGCGGCGGGCGTCGTCATCCACGCCGCCGGGACCAACTCGCTGGCCGCCATGTCCCGCATGGGCGGACTGGCCAAGCGCATTCCGGACGCCTACTGGACGATGACCGTCGCCCTCCTCGCGCTCGCCGCCATCCCGCCGTTCGCCGGCTTCTTCTCCAAGGAAGCCGTCCTCGTCGCCGCCGAACACACCGCGCTCGGCGACCGGCACGTCGCCCCGGCCGCCGCCGGGTGGACCGTCCTCGTCGCCGGACTGCTCGCCGCCGTCCTCACCGCCGCATACGCCACCCGCCTCTGGCTCCTCGCCTTCCGCGGCCGCGGCGCCGAGGTCCCCGACCACGGCAGGCAGCCCGTCGCGATGACCGCCGTCCTCTGGGTCCTGGCCGTCCCCACCATCGCCTTCGGGCTGACCGTCGGCGTGATCACCGACTGGTTCGACGGCCACAGCCTCACCCCGACCGTGACCACCGCCGTCCTCTCCACAGGCGTCGCCCTCGTCGGCGGCCTCGTCACCTACGCCGCCTGGCGCCACACCACGGCCCTCGCCGCCCGCATCCCCGTCGGTGCCGTCGCCGCCCACCCCGACGCCGAACCCGCACTCGTCGAGGCCGAGGCCATGACCCACCACACCGCCGGCTACGGCGACACCCCGGGCGCCCCCGACCCGGCCGACCCCGGCCGTCTGCTGCTCGGCCCCCTGCACCGCCACGCCGCCACCGGCTTCCACCTGGACGCCCTCTACACCAAGCTGTTCGTCCGCCCCGTCCAGGCAGCGGCGAGCCTCGTCCGCTTCCTGGACCGCGAGGTCGTCGACACGTACGTGCGCGGCTCCGGCACCGGCGCACGCCTGCTCGGCATCGCCGTCCGCCGCGCCCAGACCGGCAATGTGCAGACCTACCTCAGCGCACTGCTCGCGGGTTCCCTTGTCCTGGCGATCGCCGCCGTCGTTTTTGCCACCGTCAACGCCGGGTCGTGAGCCGTGATCGATATCAGCGAATCCGTGATGCAGTTCCTTCTCGCGTTCATCGTCGTGGGCCCTCTCATCGGTGCCGTCGCCGCCCTCCTGCCGGCCCCGCCCGGGCTGCGGGGAAAGAACTCCGACCAGGCCGTGCTCCGCCACGGCGTGACCGTCACCGGTGCGATCCTCATCGCCGCGATCGTGCTGGCCCTCGGGTTCGACCACGACCACCCGTCGAAGATGCAGGCCACCACCGACATCAGCTGGATCCCGGCGCTCGACGTCCGGATCCACCTCGGCATCGACGGCATCTCGCTCCCCCTTCTCGTGCTGACCGCGCTGCTGACCTTCCTCTGCGCGCTCTACAGCTACTTCAAAATGCCCGACGGGCCCTCCCCGAAGGCCTTCGTCGCACTCGTGCTCGTCCTCGAGTCCGGCACCCTTGCGGCCTTCGCCGTCCTCGACCTGCTGCTGTTCTTCCTGGCGTTCGAGATGGTCCTCATCCCGATGTACTTCCTCATCGCCCGCTGGGGCGGCGCACAGCGGCAGGCCGCCGCCTGGAAATTCATCCTCTACACGCTGCTCGGCTCCGTGATCATGCTGCTGGGCCTGCTCCTCATCGGGCTGAAGAGCGGCACCTTCGACATGGTGGCACTCGCCACCGACAACGGCCGTGGGCTCACCTCGTCCGTGCAGGTCATCGCCGTACTCGCGATCGGCATCGGGCTCGCCGTGAAGACCCCGATGTGGCCGCTGCACAGCTGGCTGCCGGACGCCCACACCGCCGCCCCGACCGTCGGCTCGGTGCTCCTCGCGGGCGTCCTGCTGAAAATGGGCACGTACGGGTTCGTCCGCATCCTGCTGCCCATCACCCCCGACGGAATGCACACGTTCGCGCCGTACCTCGCCGCGTTCGCAGTCGTCGGCATCGTCTACGGGTCGCTCGCCTGCCTGGCTCTCGCCCGCCCCGGCTCCAAGGGCGACCTGAAGCGCCTGATCGCGTACTCCTCCGTCGGCCACATGGGCTTCGTACTCCTCGGCATCGCGACCATGACCCCCACCGGCGTCAACGGCGCGCTCTTCGCCAACATCGCCCACGGCCTCATCACCGGCCTGCTGTTCTTCCTGGTCGGCGCCGTCAAGGACCGGTACGGCACCGCCGACCTCGACACCCTCTCCGGAGCCAGCGGAGCCGCCCTCTACGGCCGTGCCCCCCGCCTCGGCGGCCTCCTCGCCTTCGCCGCCGTAGCCTCGCTCGGCCTGCCCGGGCTCGCCGGATTCTGGGGCGAGATGCTCACCCTGTTCGGCGCCTTCGACCCGGCCCCGGGCCTCAGCCGCCCGGCCTTCCTCACCTTCATGTCGATCGGCGCGTTCGGCACCCTGCTCACCGCCGCATACATGCTCATCGTGGTGCGCCGCGTCTGCATGGGCAAGAGGCACGAGGAGGCGCACCGGATCGCAGACATCCAGACGTACGAGTTCGCCGCCTGGACCCCGCTCGCCGCCCTCACCGTCCTCGCCGGCCTGTGGCCCGCCGTCCTCCTCGGCCTCACCGACCCGGCCGTGCAGAAGCTCCTCGCAGGAGGCAAGTCGTGACCACAGCGGCCGACAGCACCACCAGCCTCGTCCAGTCCGTCGACTGGCTGGCCATCGCGCCCCCCGTCGTCGTCGCGACGGTCGCCCTGATCGTCCTGGTCGCCGACCTCTTCCTTCCCGAGGAACGCAAACCCCTCCTCGGCCTGGCGAGCGTCGCCGGACTCGTCGCCGCCCTCGCCCTCCTCATCCCGCTGCGCGACGGCAACCACTCCACCTTCTGCCTCACCACGGGAACCGGCACCGAAGCCTGCAGCTACACCGCCGACCACTTCGCGCTGATCATCCAGGTCCTCGTCCTCGGCGGCGCCCTGCTCACCGCGCTGCTCTCCTTCGGTGACACGCGCAGACTCCCCGCCGGCGAATTCTGGTTCCTGCTGCTGTCCTCCGCGGCAGGCGCCGCACTCCTGCCCGCCGCCCGCGACCTCGCCACCCTCGTCGTCGCCCTCGAAGTCGCGTCCCTGCCCGCCTTCGCCCTCGTCGGCATCAAGCGCGACGACCGGCGCTCCTCCGAGGCGGCCCTCAAGTTCTTCCTCTCCTCCGTCGTCGCGACCGCGGTGATGCTCCTCGGCGTCAGCTTCGTGTACGCCACGACCGGCACCCTCCACCTCACGGAACTCGCCACCCGCCTCCACGACGTCCCCGACCAGTTCTCCACCCTCGCCGAGGCGGGCGTCGCCCTCACCCTCGTCGGCTTCGCCTTCAAGACGGCAGCCGCACCGTTCCACTTCTGGGTCCCCGACACGTACGTCGGCGCCCCGCTGCCGGTCGCCGCCTACCTGTCGGTCGTCGGCAAGGCCGTCGGCTTCTCCGGGCTGATCCTCGTCACCGTGATCGCGTTCCCGTCGTACGCCGACGTCTGGGGACCGGCCCTCGCCGTCGTCGCGGCCCTCACCATGACCGTCGGCAACGTCGCGGCCCTGCGCCAGACCGCCACCCGCGCCCGCAGCGCCGTACGCCTGCTCGCCTGGTCGTCCATCGCCCAGGCCGGCTACCTCCTGGTGCCGATCGCCTCCGCCGCCTACTCCAGCGACGAACAGATCGGCTCGACCGTCGCGTACGCCCTCATGTACGCCGTCGTGAACCTCGGCGCCTTCGCCGTGGCCGCACTTGTCGCGCGCACGAAGCCGGACAACCGCCTCTCCGACTACCGGGGCCTGTACGCCACCCGCCCCCTCACCGCCCTAGCGATGGGCTTCTTCCTGCTCTGCCTGGCCGGCCTCCCGCCTGGCATCGTCGGTCTCTTCGCCAAGGTCACGGTCTTCTCCTCGGCCGTGGACGCGGGACTCGGCTGGCTCGCCGTCGTCATGGCCGTGAACGTCGTGATCGCGCTCTACTACTACCTGCAGTGGACGGCGGCGCTGTTCCGCGCCCCGGAAGAGACCGAGCCGGCCGCTCCGGCCCCGGTCGCCGCCCTGGCCGACGGGCCGGCGACGGCGGTCCAGCCCCTGGGCACACCCGTAGCGGTGCCCGTCTCCCTCACCACCGCGATCGCCCTCACCGCCGCAGTCGGCATCGTGCTCTCCGGCGCCCCGCAGCTCGTATTCCGGTTCGCCGCGGTCAACCTCTTCTGACGCACGCCCCGCCCAAGATCGGTTTGCCCCGGGCGGACCGAACAGGGCATGGTCATGCCCGCACAACGACACAGACGTACGACACACACGCATACGGCGAAGAGGAGCGAGAGCAGTGCTGAACGGGTTCAAGGACTTCATCCTGCGCGGAAACGTCATCTCCATGGCGATCGGACTCGCCGTCGGAGCCGCGTTCACCGCAGTCGTCACCGGCTTCAGCACCGCCTTCATCACCCCTCTGATCGGCCTCGCCACCGGCTCCGTCGGCGACTTCAGCACGGCCGAGTTCTCGGTCGAGGGCGCCATCTTCCCGTACGGCAAGTTCCTCGCCGCCGCCATCGCCTTCCTGATCACCGCCGCGGTGCTCTACTTCTGCGTCGTCGTCCCGATGACCAAGGTCCAGAGCCGCTTCGCGTCCAGCAAGGACCAGAAGGTCGACATCAAGGCCGCCCTGCGCGACTGCCCCCGCTGCTACACCGAGATCCCCGCCATCGCCTCCCGCTGCGCCCACTGCACCAGCGAGGTCGAGCCCGACCCCGAGGCCCTCGCGCTCGCCAAGCTCCCCGCCCAGCGCTGACCCACCCGCCGCCGCCCCGCACCGCCCCCCGACACCCGTACGGCCCAATGCCTGCTCCGGCCCCAACAGCCGGACAAGCCGCCGGACACGGCCCGCCCTCCGGCCGCGCGCACAAGGGAACTAGCTTTCCTCGCCTGGCGTTGACCAGTACAGGAGGCTCCACTGGGGAGTGGAGCACCACCAGCAAAGGGTTCCCCTGCTGCACCACTTGGAGGGCGTACCGTGCACCGCCGGCACAACGGGCTGAGAACCGCCGTACTCCTCGGGGGCCTGTCAGCACTCATCATCGTCATCGGCAGCTTCTTCGGACGTACAGGCCTCGTCGTCGCGCTCGTCGTAGCAATAGGCACCAACGCCTACGCCTACTGGAACAGCGACAAACTCGCACTCAGAGCCATGCGGGCCCGCCCGGTCAGCGAGTTCGAAGCACCACAGCTGTACCGCATCGTCCGTGAACTCTCCACCGCAGCGCGGCAGCCCATGCCACGGCTCTACATCTCCCCGACCCAGGCACCCAACGCATTCGCCACCGGACGCAACCCGCGCAACGCGGCGGTCTGCTGCACCGAAGGCATCCTCCAGATCCTGGACGAACGCGAACTGCGCGGTGTCCTCGGCCACGAGCTCAGCCATGTCTACAACCGCGACATCCTGATCTCATCCGTCGCCGGAGCACTCGCCTCCGTCGTCATGTTCCTGGTGAACTTCGCCTGGCTGATCCCCGTGGGCCGATCCAACGACGACGAAGGCCCCGGCATCCTCGGCATGCTGCTGATCATGATCCTGGGCCCCCTCGCCGCCTCCGTCATCCAGCTCGCCGTCAGCCGCTCCCGCGAGTACGAAGCAGATGCCTCGGGGGCCCGGCTGACCGGCGATCCCCTGGCCCTCGCCAGCGCCCTGCGCAAACTGGACGCCGGAACGAAACAGCTCCCCCTGCCCCCCGAGCCGAAGATCGAGACCGCGAGCCACATGATGATCGCGAACCCGTTCCGCCCCGGCCAGGGGATGTCCAAGATGTTCTCGACACATCCGCCGATGGCCGAGCGCATCGCCCGACTCGAGCAGATGGCAGGTCATCGCCCGTGAAGACAATCCTGAACGTCATATGGCTGGTCCTGTGCGGCTTCTGGATGTTCCTCGCCTACATAGCCGCCGGCGTCCTCCTCTGCATCACCATCATCGGCATCCCGTTCGGCCTGGCCGCCTTCCGCATCGGCGTCTACGCCCTCTGGCCCTTCGGCTACACGGTCGTCGACCGCCGCGACGCCGGCGCGCCCTCCTGCGTGGGCAACGTCCTCTGGCTGATCCTCGCCGGCTGGTGGCTCGCCCTCGGCCACATCACCACCGGCATCCTGCTCTGCCTCACGATCATCGGCATCCCACTCGGCATCGCCAACTTCAAGCTGATCCCGGTCTCCCTCATGCCCTTCGGCAAGGAAATCGTCCGCACCGACCAGCCGTTCGCCGGACGCTGACGCAGGCCGGACAACCGGACAGCGAGGCGGCTCAGCCGCCGAGGACCACCTCGTCGACCCGTCGACGGCCCACTGTCAGTGCCGTCGTCCACCATGAACCCATGAACGCCACCGAGCAGTTGCCGACAGCCGGCGAGAAGCCGGCGCACACCGCCCCGCGACGGGAGAAGCGCCCGCTCCCCGCAGTCCCCGCCACCGAAGGCGTCGCCGGTGCGGCAGCGGCCTCCGGCTTCTCCCCGACGCCACTGCCCTCCGCCCTCCGCAACCGCATCGCCGCCGGCGGCCCGGGCCACGGGCTGCCGCGGCTCATCGGTGGACCCGCCCTCTCCGGGCAGCAGTTCCTCGTCGCCCTGCTGGACGGAACCGGCTGGTACGGAGAGGAGACCGACGACGACGCACCGGAACCGCAACCCTGGCCGGACTACAACGCCCGCACCTGAGCCCGCTGTGACCTGCCGCTCTTTCTGCTCGACCGGCAACCACGCAGGCCCGTGAAACGTCTTGGGTTTCACAACCAGGCGAAGGGTAGGTTCGGCAACATGAGCATCATCGGTTGGATCATTCTCGGACTGCTGGCCGGAGCCATTGCCAAGTTCCTGCTCCCCGGCCGCGACCCCGGCGGGCTGATCGGCACCACCATCATCGGAATCATCGGCGCCTTCATCGGCGGCTGGATATCGTCGCACTTCCTCGACCGCCCGATATCCAACGACTTCTACGACACCACGACGTGGGTCTCCGCCATCGGCGGCTCACTGGTGCTGCTCATCGTCTACCGGCTGCTCTTCGGGAACTCACGAGAGCGTCACTGACGCCCGCCCGCGCCCGGTCAGCCCAACCCGGTCTCGCGCAAGGTCACATTGAGCCGGCCACCGCTCATACCCGTCGCAGGATCAGCCGTTCCGGGGCGGACCTTCGGCACGCCGTGAAACGCGAAGCGTGACGGTCCGCCGAAGACGAACAGGTCACCGGAAGCCAATTCCACATCCGTGTAAGGCCGTCCACGGTCCCCCGTGTTGCCGAATCGGAAGACGCACGTATCGCCGATGCTGAGCGAGACGACCGGAGCGACCGACCGCTCCTCCTTGTCCTGGTGCATGCCCATCCTTGCCGCACCGTCATAGAAGTTGATCAGTGCGGTATCCGGTGCGTACACCTCGGCCGAGTACTCCTGCCCGTACGCCTCGACCAGCGCTGCCCGCCCCAACTCTGCCAACCAGTCCGGGAATTCGGCCACCTGGGCGCCGTTCACATCATCCGCGGTACGCGAATAGCGGTACGGCTGCCAGTGCCAGCCCACGCAGACCGACTGCACGGACATCACCCCGCCGCCCGGCAACACCGTGTGCCGCAGCGGCACAGGCCCCCGCGCCCACCCCCGGCACGCCTCGACCAGCTCCCGCTGCCGCTCCACCGACAGCCACTCCGGCACATGCACCGCCCCCGGCGCCACAACGGTCCGCGGCCTGGGGAAGAGACCCGCCATTCAGCACACCGCCATCCGGTACTCAGCGCCGTTCGGCATTCAGCCGCCCAGCGCACACCCATGCAGCACGCCCCCTCAGCGCACCACCAGGGCACCTTCCAGTCCCAGCAGCCGCTCCTTGCGCTCCAGACCGCCTGCGTAACCCCGCAGTGCCCCGTCCGCACCGATCACCCGATGACACGGGCGTACGACCAGCAGAGGATTGCGCCCGATCGCCGTCCCCACGGCCCGCACGCCCGCCCCGGGAGTGCCGACCCGCTCGGCAATCTGTCCGTACGACACCGTCTCCCCGTACGGGACGGTGTCCAGCGCACTCCAGACCCGGCGCTGGAACTCCGTGCCCTGCCCCTCCACATACGCGATGTCGAAGTGAGTCAGCCGGCCCTCGAAGTACGCCCGCAGCTGAGCTGCGATCCCGGCGAAGGCCTCCGGCGCGTGGATCCAGCCGCCCTGGAGGACCACGGCACCCTTCTGGCCGGGCATGGAGAGCGACGCGAGCGCCACACCGCCCGCCTCGGCAGCTGCTTCCTCGCCGACCAGCAGCAGTTCGCCCAGCGGGCTGTCGACGGTCGCGTACATGGTCATGCCGGTCCCTCTCTTCATCCGTACCGGGCGACTCCGACAGAGCGACTCCGTACAGTGCGGCGAATTGCCGAGCCACCCGAATCGCGTGAATCGCCCGATTCACCGTTCCGCACGGACAAGTCTGCGCCCGCCCGCCCCCTACGACCGGCGGTATTCGGTCATCGCACCCGGAGGTGCGAGGCCGGCCGGCACCTGCCACCCCGGCCTGACCATGCCCCGACCCCGCGCCGCGCCGCGCCCGACCGGGCGGGCGGCCGAAAGACCTACCGGTAGTTCACGAACTGCACGGCGAAGTCGAAGTCCTGCCCCTTCAAAAGCGCCTGCACGGCTTGCAGGTCGTCCCGGCTCTTCGAGCTGACCCGCAGCTCGTCGCCCTGGACCTGCGCCTTGACGCCCTTCGGGCCCTCATCGCGAATGATCTTCGCCACCTTCTTGGCGTTCTCCTGGGAGATGCCTTCCTCGATCGTGGCGAAGATCTTGTATTCCTTGCCGGACAGCTGCGGCTCGCCCGCGTCCAGCGACTTCAGTGAGATGCCCCGCTTGATCAGCTTGGACTGGAAGATGTCGAGGATCGCCTTCACGCGCTCCTCGCCGTTCGCCTCCATCAGGATCTTCTCGCCGGACCAGGAGATCGAGGCGCCCGTGCCCTTGAAGTCGTAGCGCTGCGAGATCTCCTTGGCGGCCTGGTTGAGGGCGTTGTCGACCTCCTGCCGCTCGACCTTCGAGACGATGTCGAAACTGGAGTCGGCCATGACGTGTGGCTCCTTGCGTCGTATGCGGTGGGTACAGGGCAAAGCCTAGCCATCGCCGACCGCCGCGAGCACTGATCAATCAGGTGGCGGAGCACCCCCGGTCATCAGGTATCGTTTACGTCGTCGCCAAGGAGCCCCAGTCAAACGGAGTTCTGATGCGTCGTTCGAGGCGGTGTGCCCGAGTGGCCAAAGGGAGCAGACTGTAAATCTGCCGGCTCAGCCTACCCAGGTTCGAACCCTGGCGCCGCCACAGAGCGGGAAGCCCCCGCTGACCTGCTAACACAGCAGATCAGCGGGGGTTTCTGCATGCTTGGGACACGGCTGGGGGAGGGGCCTGAAATGGGCGACTTGTCTCACCTCATACCGCCGGTATCCCGCCTCTGAACCGGCCGTGTCCCCCCACCTGTCCCCTCGGGGGAACAGACGGCCCTCACTCCGGTTCATTCCACTCACGCAGTGCCGCATCGATCCGATGGTTGGCACGCTCCTGCGTCTGCGCCAGCACCTTCGCGTACACCCGGAACAGAACGGCGATGGTGTGCCACACCCGCCGCGCGCACTCCATCGGATCCACTTCGGAACTGAGCCAGAACGAGACCCCGGCATGGCGCAGACCATAAGGGCGGCGCGCGAGCAGAGACGCGGCCTCCTGCTCGGTCAGCACGTCCTTGCGGGCTCGCGCCCAGACCTCGCCGTATCCAGTCCCCTGGAGCAGCCCCCCACGACTCGTCCGGAACAGCCGACCGTCCGGAGCGACTCCGTGAGTGGCGATGTGCTGGCGCAGCAGCCGTACGAAATGTGGCGGGATCGGTACGGGCCGAGAGTCCTTGACCGCCCGAGCCTTGAGGTGACGCATCTCGTGCGCCTGCCCGTCGTCAGTCCAGTTCCGCCCAGCTCGAGTGGCCCCCTGGCGCAGCGTCAGCGTGCCCCATCCCGTTTCCGGCAGGTGGCATTGCTCGCGACGAAGGGCTGTTGCCTCGGCCGGCCGCATGGCCGCGTAGTACAGGCACCCGAAGAACACCTCCAAGTGCGCGCCACGCGGCCCCTGTTCCCGAATACCCTTGAGCAGTGAGCGCGCCTGGCGGGGGTTGGCGACGCTCTCGGGGTCGACTTCCTCGGCAGACAACAAGCGAAGAAGAGCCCGTCAGCAAGCTGACGGGCTCCCGCGAAAGATCGAGGCTAACCGGCCATCAGGTCAGATCGTCGGTGTGTCATCGACGATCTCCTTGTGCGGTTCGACAATGAACCTCCAGCCCTCGCTGGGCTCCAGGAACCGCACTCGGGTCGGGTAGATGTCCAGGGCACGGCGGTCGCGGTTTTGGCTGTTCGTGTTCTTCCGCCCCCGGGCCGGCTCCTCGTACAGGTCGACCTTGACGTCCGGCACCGCGACGGTCTCCTCGCTCCAGCGCTGAACGATCCCCGCGCCGAATGCTTCCCGTGCGGCGGAGTAGAGCGACTCCAGTGATTCCTTGTTCCCGTCGGGCACGAAGAGGGCGAGGTTCAGGAGGACGCCCGCACTCTGGAGAACCTCGATTTGTTCCCCTGCCTTGTCGGCAATCCAGATCCCGCGCTCTTCGACGTTGTCCGGGAGAATATGAATTTCCTCACCGAAGATCGTCCTCGCGGTGAAGGACCCTCCCTCGAAATTCTTACCCGGCCTCGTAAGGAAAGCCGGGGCGTAGGAGTCGAGAGGAAGGCCATCCATCTCCGCCGAGACGAAGATGCCGTCCTGGAGGCCCAATTCGAAAACCTCGTCGGCCGTAAGACGTCGAGCCGTAACCTTCTCGGTATTCACGCCATTCCCCTTTTTTTGCGGCGTCCTGTAAATTCATTAGGACTATACCATGAAAACGAACAGTGAATCCCTTTACGTGCACCTTCGCTCCCGCGATTGTGCAGTCAACCCTCCGAGTGGTTTCTTCCGACGGAACAGCCTGGCAAATCCTCTCGCATCGTGAGCGAAATATAGCCCCCGTAGGGAAATGCGGTGAGGTCCAAGAGGTGGCTCACTGCTTCGGCGGGGTCTTCGGAGCTAACCTAAAAGCCTAAGTCCACTGCCATAGGAACGACGTGCCCTGAGTCGAGCGTTAAGTATCAGCCACCGACCACGGTTGGAGGCTGCAGGTTCTGATCCCCACACCAAGCGGTAGCTCCCCGGAAGTTGCGGTAGGTTGGTGCACCGCTCGGGGGCCGTTCGGTTGCCCGCGCAGCCTCAGAGTGGCGCCATCTCCAACTCTGATTACCCACTGAACGGGGAGGAGAGGACATGCGCTTCCTGCGCACTCGCGTTGCGCCGGTCGCCTTGTCTCTCGGGGCGGGTTTGCTACTTGGCCTAGTGGGCCCCGTGGCTGGGAAATGGGATGATCCCGTTTGCGTCGCCGTGAGCACTGTTTTTTCTAGTGGTTGGCCGTGGGCCTGTTTCGCATTCTCGGTGGGCTATTTCCGCCGATCCAAGATCGAGTCGGCGTCGCTGTCGTCTTTGGGGTTGGCTATCGGCGTAGTCACGTACTACCTTTTTAAGGATATGAACCCCACCATTCCGGCCGGAATGGAACCTGTCGCCTCCGTTCCGGCCGGAATGGAACCCGGCGCCTCCAGCCAGGGGCAAATTCTCGTGTGGGGTATAGCGGCTTTCGTGTTCGGTGCGCCTGTGGGACTCGTGGGCAACGTAGCGCGAACGCCCGGAGTTGGTGGCCTTCTCTTCCGCCTGCTCGTTCCATTGATCGCCTTCTTCGAGGCCACTCAGCGCTTGAGTACAGAGGCTGACTCGCAAGGGATGACGTTCTCCATAACCTGGAACACGATTCGCGTTGCTGCGATCATTTCCGCTGTCGCTCTCGTCGGGCACACAGTGTGGAGCTGGCGCGCTCGACGCAGCCGACCCGAGGGGTGGGCGGAAGGTGGCGTGTCAGCAAAGCGTCGCCAACCAAGTTAGTCGCCAAGTGAAATGTGAGCGGCCTTGGTCGAACGGCCGACCAGCGCTCGAAACGGGCGAGGGTCTCCCGCGGTGTTCTTGGGGCCCTCCCCCAGGTGTGCCCCAGGGGTGTCTCGCGACGGAGAAGCTGCAGGTGAAATGGGTCAAGGGGAGCCCTCTGTAAATCTGCCGGCTCAGCCTACCCAGGTTCGAACCCTGGCGCCGCTACAGAACGAGAATCCCCCGCTGACCTGCTAACACAGCAGATCGGCGGGGGTTTCTGCATGCCTGGGCGACGGTGTCCCGCCCACTCATGACGGCGGCGGGCTCGTTCCTGGCACGAATGACACCGGCCACGGTCGAGCGCGTCCTGAGGCAGCGCTCCGCAACTCCCGGTCGGGCTCTGTGGGGTGGGAGTGGGGTGCTACATCCAGCGACTGAGGAAGTGCTTGGTCTGCGGGCACGGCACCTGGGCGCGGACTGTGAAGCAAGCCGTCGTGGTGAGTCACCGTGGGTTCAAATCCCGCAACCACCGCAGCGGTTCAGCGTATGTGCGTGCTGGCCGGAAGGGTGTCTGTCGGTAAGGGGCACCCCTTGCGCGTTCACCTTGGCTCACCCTGATTCGCGCGGTCCCGGCCTTGACCAGTGTGTGTGGGCCTTCGAGGCCGCCACGGGGCAGACACTCGATGAGGGGGTCCGCCTCCTCCAGATCTTCGTCGTTTACACTTTCGCCGTCACGCATAGTGAGGCATCACGTGAGCAGGGTAACTGAAATGCTGCGTAAACCGTGGCGCCCCCATGTGCTCGGGGCGGCCCTGATCGTCGTACTCGTCGCGGAGTCGGCTGTGATCGTCGCCCAGCAAGGGCAGATCGATGATCTGCAAGTGCAGCACATCGACCTCCAGGAACACCTCGTCGAGCCCAGTGCCTCCGGTCCGTCCGGCCCTCCTGGTCCCTCCGGCCCCGCCGGCCCACCAGGCAAGGACGGGAAGGACGGGCAGGACGGGCGGGACGGGCGGGACGGGAGGGAGGGGCGGGACGGCTCGCCGGGCAAGGACGGGACGGACGGTCAAGCCGCCGCAGCCGAGCCAGCGCCGACTGAGTCCCAGGGGCGCCGTGGGGAGGCCGACGACAGAGCCCTCCCGGGCGGTTCCTCCGTCAGGCACTAGAAGATGTTCGACCCTGCCGTCACCGGACGGGGGTACTCGCAGTTGCGGACGGCAATACACGACGAGCTGTGGCACCGGGGCGCTGGTGAGGTAGTCGATCCGGTGGTTGGCAAAAGGCTGGCGCGCCGCCCTGCGTTCGACTCCGTGGCTTTTGTCTTGTGCCGGTGAACCGTGAGGTCGCGCTTCGCCTCAATGGCGTGCTTCAGCGGCTCCGTGCAGGGGCGGACGAACTGGGCCTGTGAGGTCGCCGCGGCAGGTACTTGATGAGGAGGTCCGCCTCCGCCGGATCTTCGGCATTTTCACTTTCACCGTCACGCACTGCGAGGGATGCTGTGAGTAGCGTAAACGAAGCGCCAGGTAGATCGTGGCGGCCCCTTGTGCTCGGCGCCGTACTGATCTTCGTGCTTGTCGCGCAGTCGGCTGCACTCGTCGCCCACCAAATGCAGATCGACGATCTGCAGACAGAGCACATGGACCTCCAGGCGCACCTGGTCGAGCCCAGTGCCTCCGGTCCGTCCGGCCCCCCCGGTCCGCGCGGCCCGTCCGGCCCGCCAGGCAGGGACGGCAAGCCCGGGCGATACGGGGAAGACGGCCATAACGGTAGGCCTGGTCATCAGGGCAGGAGGGGGAGGGACGGCCAGAACGGGTAAACGCTGCCGCCGAGCCGTCGCCGGCCGAGACCGACCGGAGGAGATCAATCCTTCCTTGACCGGACGGGACAAGCGCCGCCGAATGGCCGATGTTCGGCAGGCCGGTCAGGTGGACCCGGGCGGCATCGAGATGGCCGTGGGTCAGGTTCCAGCGAGCACCTTCGCGTACGCCCGGAACAGAACCGCGATGGCGTGGCACGCCTGCCGCGCGCATTCCGTCGGTACGGTGGCATGTCCGTGATCGGTGGACGGGTCGACAGATCCCTGCATGCGACCGGTTGGTGACGGTGCTGTATGCCCCTTCGGGTAAGGGGGCGCAGAGCGCGTGCGGATTGCTCCCGTTCAGCTGCCCTGCCTGCCGCGGCCCGTGTGGTCTGCCCATCTTCGGTCTGGGTGCCTAGGGCCTGCCGCGAACGGCGATGGGGCCCGGGCGCCCGGTCCGCGGGCACGCCGGGCCCGGACTGCAAAGCTGCTGTCGCTGGACGCTGCCCGGCGGATCTGGACGATCCACGGCGTTGGCTTCTATCGCGGGAGTTGTCTGCCCGTACCAGAGGCGTGGGCAGGCAACGGGCACGTGCTGGTGTCAGCTCAATCGTCCGCCGAGGCCGCCTTCGGGGACGATTTCGGCGATGCGGGCGAGGTCCTCGGTGGTCAGCGTCAGGCCGGCCGCGGCGATGTTCTGCGCGACGTGGCCGGGGTTGCGCGAGCCCGGGATGGGGACGAGGTAGTCCTTCTTCGCGAGTAGCCACGCCAGCGCCAGTTGCGACAGGAGAGCGCCCTTGCTGTCGGCGAACGTGGTGAGCTCGTCGACGATGGCGAGGTTCGTGTCGAAGTTCTCCGGCTGCCACCAGGCCAGGCGCTGGCGGTTCGGCGCCGGTGGGAGTGGTGTCCGCGGTGAGGGCTGCTACCGCCGCCCGGGCCGAGTGGGCGGCACCGTTCGTCGTCTGCCCGGCCTGGGCGACGGGACTGCTCAGCCGACCCGTGCGTTGCGCCGGTCGGCGTGCGGTCAGCTGTTGGCCGGTGGCTTCATGGAGGTCACACGACGCGTCAGGTGGCCGTACGGAACAGGGTCGCTGCACGACTCCGACCGTCCGGCCGCGTCGCCCGAGAACACCCGCGCGATCAAGAGTTGGCGAGGGGAGGACGGAGGGCGTTCGACGGTGACCGCGTGTTCACCGTCGAACGGATTCCGGGAACCCGGAGCTGCGCAGCCGGTCGCTCAGTTCCCCGCGACGTCCTTCACCGCCACCGTCACCGGCACACTCCCCGAGACCAGTTCCAGTGTCAGGCCGGCCGTCGCCGGGGTGTCGAGCAGCTCCAGCAGCGCCGCCGCCACGTCGTCGCGCGGCACCGGTGCGCGTCCCGTCGAGACGGACAGCTGAACCTGGCCGGTACCGGCGTCGTTCGTCAGCATTCCGGGGCGCAGGATCGTCCAGTCGAGCGCTGTCCTGGAACGTACATACGCGTCGGCGGCGCC
The DNA here is from genome assembly GCF_042872425.1 of Streptomyces sp. NPDC005262. NCBI lineage: Bacteria > Bacillati > Actinomycetota > Actinomycetes > Kitasatosporales > Streptomycetaceae > Streptomyces > Streptomyces sp. NPDC005262. Next base: position 922,938 of record NZ_JBIAKK010000001.1, on the reverse strand, counting down.
CTTGGCTCTCAGGTATGCGTCGAAGACCTCGTTGCCCGGGTGGTCCGGATCGGCACCCATGGCCGACACCACGATGTAGCGCCGTACGCCGGCCCGTTCCGCGGCGTCCGCGAAGAGCACCGCCGCGCCGCGGTCCACCGTGTCCTTGCGTTCCGTACCGCTGTTGGGGCCGGCGCCGGCTGCGAAGACCGCTGCGTCGGCGCCGCGCAGGACCTCCGCCGTCCGGTCCACGGTGGCCGATTCGAGGTCCAGGACCACCGGTTCGGCGCCGGCCGCCCGGAGGTCCCCGCTCTGTTCCGGATTGCGGATGATGCCTGCCGCTTCATCTCCGCGCGCAGCGAGCAGCCGCTCCAGCCGCAGCGCGATCTGACCATGTCCACCTGCGATGACAATGCGCATGGTCACGACCGTACGCCGCAGCGCGCCGCCTCGCTCAAGGCCCGCCGCCCGGTCCGGAATCCGGTCGTCCTTGGCGTGGCAGGTCGAGGGCCACGACGGTCTCCGAGTCGCAGTACTCGCGTACTGCGCTCGTACGTGCCACTACTCGTCCGCGGTGCACGACGATCCGGCTGTACGCGAGGGAGAGCACGCCCGGGAGTTGTTCGCCGCGTACGGCCAGGAGTTCGGCGGGGAAGCCCGCTTCGACGCGGACTTCGGGCAGCCCCATGGCCCTTCTGGCGGCGGCGGACACCATGCCGTACGCGTCCTCGGCCCGTAGTCCGCTCTGTGAGGCGAGCAGGTAGGCGGCCTCCAGCGGGTCACCTCGGCCGACCGGATTGGCGACGTCGCGCAGTGCCCCGCTGCCGGCCGCGACGTGTACCCCGGCCGCGCGCAGGAGCCGTACCGGTGCCGTGCCTCGGCGTTCCGCCCCGCAGCAGCCGCCCTGAGGGAGGCAGATGACGGTCACTCCGGCGGCGGCGAGCTGATCGGCGGCGCGGATCGTGGTCTGCGGGGGGAGGTGGGAGAGGCCGGCGCACGGGCCGATCGAGACTCCGGGCCGCAGTCCGGCTGCCATGGCGGCGAGGCGGGTGAGGCGGGCGGGATCGTCACCGTCCGTATGCAGGTCGACGGGGCAGCCGTGTTCGGCGGCGATGTCCAGGACGGCTTCGGCGTATCCGGCCGGGTCGGGGTCGAGGTCGGGGCAGCCGCCGACCACGCCTGCGCCCATCTTCACCGCGTCCCGGAGCATCGCGAGGCTGTCGGCGCCCGCGGTTCCGGTGAGCAGGCGGGGTACGGCGACCGGGGTGAGGTCGGTGAGTCCGCGCAGTGAGTGGCGGGCCTGCAGCATCGCTTCGAGCGGGGCGAGCCCGGTTGCGTCGCCGATCCGTACGTGCGAGCGCAGTGCGGTGGCGCCGTGGCCGAGTTGCAGGAGGGCGGCTTCGGTGGCGCGGCGCTGGATGTCCTCGGGGTGGTGCGAGGCGGGTCCGGGGCTGTGGGGGCCCGCGCTGTCGGCGGTGAGGGCGGTGTCGCTGTGGGCGTGGGGCTCGGCGGGGGCGGGGAGCAGCAGGTAGCCGCGGAGGTCCACGCGGGCGCCGGGTGCGGTCAGGCTGCCTGTGGTGCCGACGGCTTCGATGCGGCCGCCGCCGAGCCGTACGTCCACGATGCGGCCGTCGATGAGACGGGCGCCGCACAGCACCAGCGGAGTGGTTTCGGTGGTGCTGGCCGAGTCGGCGGCGGGGTCGTCCGGCTGCCGTGGCTGGCTGTCGGGCATCGTGCTCCTGAATGGGTGGCAAGATCACGCAGAGTGAGTCGAGCCTAGGGGCGTGTTCGTCCCGGTTCGAGCAGGGGCGAAATAGTCGTACCGGTGTGGCCTGGTGCGGCGTACGGGGCAGGTGTGGGGGGCCGGGACGGTCGGTGCGGTGGCCGGACCGGGGGTGGCCGGGGATGGATCAAGTCGCTGATCAGGTGGCCGGTCCGGGGTTCGACCGGCTGGGGACGAGTGGCCGATCAAAGGGATCGGGGCGGTGGCGATCTACGTCTCGGTGGGGGGCTCCGAAACGGATTTGGGCGATCGGCGAGGGACCGTGTAATGTCTTCATCGCTCGCCCCAATAGCTCAGTCGGTAGAGCGTCTCCATGGTAAGGAGAAGGTCTACGGTTCGATTCCGTATTGGGGCTCTGGTGATCGGGGAACCCCGCCTCACGGCGGGGGGACCCGGCATCAAAGCGGTGTAGCTCAGTCGGTAGAGCAAGCGGCTCATAATCGCTGTGTCACCGGTTCAAGTCCGGTCACCGCTACTTACGGTAGCCGATTGTGGGGTCGGTCCTTCGATCGGCTACTCTTTTTTGCGTTCATCCGTCCATCCGTCCGTCCAAGGAGCACTCACGTGGCTGCCACCGACGTCCGCCCGAAGATCACGCTGGCCTGCGTGGAGTGCAAGGAGCGGAACTACATCACCAAGAAGAACCGGCGTAACAACCCGGACCGTCTTGAGATGAAGAAGCACTGCCCGCGCTGCAACTCGCACACTGCGCACCGCGAAACCCGCTGAATCAGGCTCGTACACGAGGCCGTCCCCACTGGGGGCGGCCTCGTGTCGTTGTACAGGGCTGTTCCGTGCGGGGCCGCTCTTCGGCCCATTCGTCTTTCCACCAGGAGGTAGCGAGCCCATGGCGCTCGACCAGTCCTTCGTGGGGCGGACCTATCCGCCCACCGCGCCGTACGAGGTCGGCCGGGAGAAGATCCGTGAGTTCGCCGAGGCGGTGGGCGACTCCAATCCGGCGTATCTGGATCCTGACGCTGCTCGTGCGCTCGGGCATTCCGATGTGATCGCGCCGCCCACCTTTGTCTTCTCGATCACTTTCAAGGCTGCGGGGCAGGTGGTGCAGGACCCGCAGCTGGGCCTGGACTACAGCCGGGTCGTGCACGGTGACCAGAAGTTCGCGTATGTGCGTCCGGTGCGGGCGGGGGACCGGCTGACGGTCACCTCGACGATCGAGGGCATCAAGTCCCTGGCGGGCAACGACATCCTCGACATCCGTGGTGAGGTCCACGACGAGGCCGGCGAGCCTGTCGTGACCGCGTGGACGAAGCTGGTGGCGCGCGCCGCCGAGGAGGCGTGATGACGGCGAAGGTTGCGTACAAGTCGGTCGAGGTCGGTACGGAGCTGCCCGCGCAGTCGTTCCCGGTGACCCGCGCGATGCTGGTGCAGTACGCGGGTGCCTCCGGTGACTTCAACCCGATCCACTGGAACGAGAAGTTCGCGCGTGAGGTCGGGCTGCCGGATGTGATCGCGCACGGCATGTTCACCATGGCCGAGGCGATCCGGGTGGTCACGGACTGGGTCGGGGACCCGGGTGCGGTCGTGGAGTACGGGGTGCGGTTCACCAAGCCGGTCGTCGTGCCGAACGACGACAAGGGTGCGCTGGTCGAGGTCGGTGCCAAGGTGGCGGCCCTGCTGGACGACAACCAGGTGCGGGTGGACCTGACTGCGATGAGTGAGGACAAGAAGGTGCTGGGCATGTCCCGCGCCGTTGTGCGGCTCGCCTGAGCCGCTGAGCCGATCCGTGCGTAAGGGGCACCCGCCCATGGTGGGTGCCCCTTACGCGTGGGCTCCTGTGCGGCTTTCCTGGTCTCACACCTACCGCTTGACCAAGTTAGTGATTGAGTACTAACTTAGCTGCATGGCCAGGATGAGTGCAGACGAGCGGCGCGAGAGCGTCATCCTCGCGGCGATCACCGAGTTCGCCCGCGGCGGGTACGACGGCACCTCCACGGAGGTGATCGCCAAGCGGGTCGGTGTCTCGCAGCCGTATCTCTTCCGCCTCTTCCCGAGCAAGCAGGCCATGTTCCTCGCCGCCTCCGACCGCTGCCTGGCGGACACCCGGAAGGTCTTCGCCGAGGCCGGGGAGGGCCTGGAGGGCGAGGAGGCGCTACAGGCCATGGCGGCGGCGTATCAGCGCCTCATCGTCGACGACCCCGACAAGCTACTGATGCAGATGCAGATGTACGCGGCGATCGCCGCGGCCGAGGCCGCCGGGGATCACGAGTTCGGCGAGTCGGCGCGGGCCGGCTGGCTGCGGATGTGGGACGAGGTCCACCTCGCGCTCGGCGCCGATATCGGCGGGACCACGACGTTCCTCGCTTACGGCATGCTCGTCAACACCCTGGCCTCGCTCGGCTTCCCGCCCGACCACCGGGTCTGGGCCGGCTTCTATCCCTCGGCTCGGCCGACCGCCTGAACAGTGCGACCCGGGTTCGGCCCGGTTTTCTGCCCATCAAAGTTAGTCATCAATAACTAACCCTCAGGGGGAGCAGTGAACCAGCACACCGCAGGCCGCTCAGGAGCGGTCTGGGCCCTCGTCATCACAAGCGTCGCCGGCTTCATGGCGGCGCTCGACAATCTCGTCGTCACCACCGCCCTGCCCTCCATCCGCGAGAGCCTCGGCGGCGAACTGGCGGAGCTCGAATGGACGGTGAACGCGTACACCCTGACCTTCGCCGTTCTGCTGATGTTCGGTGCGGCCCTCGGTGACCGGTTCGGCCGGCGACGGCTCTTCCTCGCCGGGCTCACCGTCTTCACCGGCGCCTCCGCCGCCGCGGCCCTGTCGTCCGGGATCAACGAGCTGATCGCCTTCCGGGCCGTCCAGGGGGTCGGTGCGGCGATCATGATGCCGCTGACGCTCACCCTGCTCACGGCCGCCGTGCCGGCCGCCCGCCGCGGCATGGCGCTCGGCATCTTCAGCGCCGTCACCGGACTGGCCGTCGCCAGCGGGCCGCTGATCGGCGGCAGCCTCACCGAGCACCTCTCCTGGCAGTGGATCTTCTGGCTGAACGTGCCGATCGGCCTGGTTCTCCTGCCGCTGGCCCGGCTGCGTCTGGCGGAGTCGTACGCCCCGAACGCCCGGCTCGACGTTCCCGGCACCCTCCTGGTCAGCGGCGGCCTCTTCGGCATCGTCTACGGGCTGGTCAACGCCAACGCCGACGGCTGGACCAGCGCCACGGTTCTCACCGGGCTGATCGCCGGTACCGCGCTGATCGGCGGATTCATCCACCACGGCTTTCACGCGAAGAACCCGATGCTGCCCATGCGGCTCTTCCGCAACCGCGGCTTCTTCGGGATCAACATGGCCGGCCTGCTGATGTTCCTCGGGATGTTCGGCTCGATCTTCCTGCTCAGCCAGTACTTCCAGGGCGTACTGGGCTACTCGCCGAGCGAGGCCGGGCTGCGCATGCTGCCCTGGACGGGCATGCCGATGCTGGTCGCCCCGATCGCCGGATATCTCTCCGACCGGTTCGGCGGCCGTCCGGTCGTCGTCACAGGTCTCGCGCTCCAGGCCGTCGGACTGGCCCTCTTCGCCGTGATCATCGCCCCCGACGCCCCGTACACCGCGCAGCTGCCCGCCCTGATGATCGGCGGTATCGGAATGGCGCTCTACTTCGCGCCGGCCGCCAGCCTGGTGATGTCCAGCGTCCGCCCCGCCGAGCAGGGCATCGCCTCCGGCGCCAACAACTCGCTGCGTGAGGTCGGTGGCGCCCTCGGTGTCGCGGTGCTGGGCTCGGTCTTCTCGGCGCAGGGCGGTTACGGCTCCGCGCAGTCCTTCACGGACGGGACTGTTCCGGCGGTCTGGATCGGCGCCGGGGTGGTGGCGCTCGCCGCGGCCGCCGCCCTGCTGATCCCGGGCCGCCGCACCGCAACGGCCCCCGGGGCGGACCCGGAGCCGGCTCCGAAGGCCGGTGCGGAGTCGGCCGAGGGGCGGGCTCCGGTCGCCGCCTGATCCATGGCCCGGTACCTACGCGGTCCGTGGCCCCGCCCGAGCGGCGGGGCCACGGACCGTACTCTTGTCCCCGTGCAGGAACTCCATGACGCCCCCCTCGCCCCCCTGACCACCTTCCGGCTCGGCGGCCCCGCGGCCCGCCTCCTCACGGCGACTACCGACGCCGAGGTGGTCGCAGCCGTGCGCGAGGCCGATGACAGCGGCACGCCGCTCCTCGTCATCGGCGGCGGCAGCAACCTGGTCATCGGCGACAAGGGCTTCGACGGCACCGCCCTGCGCATCGCGACCAAGGGGTTCGAGCTGGTCGGCACGGCGCTGGAGCTGGCCGCCGGAGAGGTCTGGACGGACGCCGTCGCCCGGACCGTCGAGGCCGGTCTGGCCGGTATCGAATGCCTGGCCGGCATCCCCGGCTCCGCGGGCGCGACGCCGATCCAGAACGTCGGTGCGTACGGTCAGGAGGTGGCGTCGACCATCACGGAGGTCGTCGCCTACGACCGGTACACACGCGAGACGGTCACGATCCCGAACGGCGAGTGCGCATTCTCGTACCGGCACAGTCGCTTCAAGGCCGAACCCGACCGCTTCGTGGTGCTGCGTGTCCGGTTCGAGCTGGAAGACGCGGGTGGCCTCTCCGCGCCCCTGAAGTACCCCGAGACGGCCCGCGCCATGGGCGTGGAGCAGGGCGAACGGGTGCCTGCGGCGGCTGCCCGCGAGACCGTCCTGCGGCTCCGCGCCGGCAAGGGCATGGTGCTCGACCCCGAGGACCACGACACCTGGTCGGCGGGCTCCTTCTTCACCAACCCGATCCTGGACGCCGCGCAGTACGCGGCGTTCCTCGCCCGCGCGAAGGACCGGCTCGGCCCCGAGGTGACGCCCCCCGCCTTCCCCGCGGACGGGGGACACACCAAGACGTCGGCGGCCTGGCTCATCGACAGGGCCGGCTTCACCAAGGGGTACGGCGCCGGCCCGGCCCGTATCTCCACCAAGCACACGCTCGCCCTCACCAACCGCGGCGGGGCGACCACCGAGGATCTGCTCGCGCTGGCCCGCGAGGTGGTGGCGGGGGTCCAGGACGTCTTCGGCGTCACGCTCGTCAATGAGCCGGTGACGGTCGGCGTCAGCCTCTGAGTCCCCGTCTTCCGGGCCTTTCGAGGGCCGCTGAGGTGTTCGGGACAGGGGCGTCAGTACGCCACGCCCACGCCCTGCTCGACCGCCGCCGGATCGTCGATCAGCGCCAGCATCGCGTGTGCCACATCGGCCCGCGAGATGGACCTGCCGCTGCGCGGGTTGCTGCCGTAGACCGTCCGGTACGTTCCCGTCAGCGGACCGTTGGTGAGCTTCGGCGGCCGTACCGACGTCCAGGCCGTGACGCTGCGGGCCAGCGCATCCTCCATCAGCGTCAGGTCGGCGTAGACCTCCTTGAGGATCGCGCCGATCGCCTTCAGCATCATCCGGTCCAGCAGCGGGTCGTCCGCGGGCTTCGGCGCGACCGGGGCCGCGCTCACCACGAGCAGCCGCCGCGTCCCCTCGGCCTCCATCGCCCGGATCACCGAGCCGGTGAGCCGTTCGGCGATCCCGTCGGCCTTCCGGCCGCGTGAGCCGAGCCCCGAGAGCACCGCGTCCCGCCCGGCGACCGCCTCGCGCAGCCCTTCCGGATCGTCGAGCCGCGCCGCGGTGTGGACCGTGACGTCGGAGAGCGGAACCGGCAGCCGCGCCGGATCGCGGACCACCGCCGTGACGTCGTGGCCCGCTGCCACGGCCTGGCGGACGATCTCCTGGCCGATGCCGCCTGTCGCGCCGAACACCGTGAGTCTCATTGCGCACCCTCCCCGGGTGGGTAAGTATTCACTCACCCCTAGAGTGAGCGGATACTCACCACGCGTCAAGCCTCATTGGAGTGCCCATGGAGCAGAAGCCGGCCCGCGTCCGCATCGTCGACGCCGCCCACCAGCTGATGCTCACCATCGGCCTGGCCCGGGCCACCACCAAGGAGATCGCCCGGGCCGCGGGCTGCTCGGAGGCGGCGCTCTACAAGCACTTCCCCAGCAAGGAAGAACTGTTCGTGGCCGTGCTCAAGGAACGGCTGCCCAAGCTCAACCCGCTGCTGCGGCGGCTGACCGCCGACCCGGGGGCGGGGGAGCGGACCGTCGAGCAGAATCTCACCGACATCGCCCGCGAGGCAGCGCTCTTCTACGCCCAGAGCTTCCCGATCGCCGCCTCGCTCTATGCCGAGCCGCGGCTCAAGAGTCGCCACGACGCGGCCATGCGCGAGCTCGGCACCGGCCCGCACGTGCCCATCCGGGGCGTCGCCGGCTATCTCCGCAGCGAACAGGCGGCCGGCCGCGTGCGGTCCGGCGCCGACACCTACGCGGCGGCGTCGCTGCTGCTCGGCGCCTGTGCCCAGCGCGCGTTCGCGTACGACGCGACGGAGGAGGGCCGGCCGCCGCAGTCTCTGGACGAGTTCGCGGCGTCCGTCGCGCGGACAGTGCTGCACGGGATCGGCACACAGGCCTGAGCCCACGCACCGGGCCGGCCCGGGCACCCACGGGGGCGCCCGCAGGAAGAGGCGGCTAGTCGGCCGGCTTGGCCAGCCAGTCGTCGACCCCCGCCAGCAGCCGTGCCCGCACGTCGGGGGGCGCCGCCGACCCCCGCACCGACTGCCGTGCCAGCTCCGCCAGCTCCTCGTCGGTGAACGCGTGGTGGCGCCGTACGAGCTCGTACTGCGCGGCGAGGCGGGACCCGAAGAGCAGCGGATCGTCCGCGCCGAGCGCCATCGGCACGCCGGCTTCGAACAGGGTGCGCAGGGGTACGTCCGCAGGCTTCTCGTAGACGCCCAGGGCGACGTTCGACGCCGGGCACACCTCGCAGGTCACCCCGCGCTCAGCCAGCTCGCGCAGCAGCCGCGGGTCCTCGGCGGCCCGGACGCCGTGGCCGATCCGGGCCGCGTCGAGGTCGTCCAGGCAGTCCCGCACGCTCGACGGGCCGGCCAGTTCGCCGCCGTGCGGAGCCGCCAGCAGCCCGCCCTCCCTGGCGATGGAGAAGGCTCGGTCGAAGTCGCGCGCCATCCCGCGCCGCTCGTCGTTGGAGAGCCCGAAGCCGACGACACCACGGTCCGCGTACCGCACCGCGAGCCGGGCCAGCGTCCGCGCGTCCAGCGGGTGCTTCATCCGGTTCGCCGCGATCACCACGCGGATCCCGAGCCCGGTCTCGCGCGCCGCGGAGTCCACCGCGTCCAGGATGATCTCGATCGCCGGGATGAGCCCGCCGAGCAGCGGGGCGTACGAGGTGGGGTCGACCTGGATCTCCAGCCAGCCGGAGCCGTCCGCGACGTCCTCCTGGGCCGTCTCGCGCACCAGCCGCTGGATGTCCTCGGGTGACCGCAGGCAGGACCGGGCGATGTCGTAGAGCCGCTGGAAGCGGAACCAGCCGCGCTCGTCCGTCGCCCGCAGTCTGGGCGGCTCGCCGCCGGTCAGTGCCTCGGGCAGTCGTACGCCGTACTTGTCGGCGAGTTCGAGCAGCGTCGTGGGCCGCATCGACCCGGTGAAATGCAAGTGCAGATGGGCCTTGGGCAACAGCCGTACGTCACGCTCCATTCGAAGATCCTGCCGCACTCCTGGGCTGTCGCGGTAGCGGGATTCCCCATCGAGTTGATCCTCGAACGCGAGCTCGTACGACAGCTCGATCGAAAGCGTGCACAAAAAGGTGCCCCCCGGCCTAGGCCGGGGGGCACCTGAGCAACGGCGCGGAGGTCAGTCCTTCGCCTCGCCCAGCAGCTTCTGGAGCCGAGACACGCCCTCGACGAGGTCCTCGTCGCCGAGTGCGTAGGACAGCCGCAGGTAGCCCGGGGTACCGAAGGCCTCGCCCGGGACGACCGCGACCTCGGCCTCGTCCAGGATCAGCGCCGCCAGCTCGACCGAGGTGGCCGGGCGCTTGCCGCGGATCTCCTTGCCGAGCAGCGCCTTCACCGACGGGTACGCGTAGAACGCGCCCTCGGGCTCCGGGCACAGCACGCCGTCGATCTCGTTGAGCATCCGCACGATGGTCTGCCGGCGGCGGTCGAAGGCGGTCCGCATCTCGGCGACCGCGTCCAGGTTCCCGGAGACGGCGGCCAGCGCGGCGACCTGGGCGACGTTCGAGACGTTGGACGTGGCGTGCGACTGCAGGTTGGTCGCGGCCTTGACGACGTCCTTGGGGCCGATCAGCCAGCCCACGCGCCAGCCGGTCATCGCGTACGTCTTGGCGACGCCGTTGACCACGATGCACTTCTCGCGGAGCTCGGGCACGAGCGCGGGCAGCGAGGTGAACGTCGCGCTGCCGTAGACCAGGTGCTCGTAGATCTCGTCGGTGAGCACCCACAGTCCGTGCTCGACGGCCCACTCGCCGATGGCCTTGGCGTCGGCCTCGCTGTAGACCGCACCGGTCGGGTTCGACGGGGAGACGAACAGCACGACCTTCGTACGCTCGGTGCGCGCCGCCTCCAGCTGCTCGACGGAGACTCGGTAGCCGGTGGTCTCGTCGGCCACGACGTCCACCGGGACGCCGCCGGCGAGACGGATCGACTCGGGGTAGGTGGTCCAGTACGGCGCCGGGACGATGACCTCGTCGCCCGGGTCGAGGATCGCGGCGAACGCCTCGTAGATGGCCTGCTTGCCGCCGTTGGTCACCAGGATCTGGGAGGCGTCGACCTGGTACCCGGAGTCGCGCAGCGTCTTCTCTGCAATGGCGGCCTTGAGCTCGGGGAGCCCGCCCGCCGGGGTGTAGCGGTGGTACTTCGGGTTGCGGCAGGCCTCGACCGCGGCGTCGACGATGTAGCCGGGGGTCGGGAAGTCGGGCTCACCGGCACCGAAGCCGATCACTGGGCGGCCGGCGGCCTTGAGGGCCTTGGCCTTGGCGTCGACGGCCAGAGTGGCGGACTCGGAGATTGCACCGATGCGGGCGGAGACCCGGCGCTCGGAGGGAGAAGTTGCAGCGCTCATGGGCCCATGCTCCCAGACCGCAATCCCGGACGGCACAGGGGTTTCAGGGACCGGACAGCACCTGGACAGCATGCGGACAAGAACCGGACAGGAGTTGTCCGGAGCGATCTGTTCGACGCCGGGCCGCTGAGCACGTACACTCACCTGTCGTTGGCCTTCACCAGCCGCACCGTTCCTGCACCCGGAGCATCGGGGGAGATGCGGTAGGTTGGTGGAAACCACAAAGGGTCGTAGCTCAATTGGTAGAGCACTGGTCTCCAAAACCAGCGGTTGGGGGTTCAAGTCCCTCCGGCCCTGCTACACACTCCTTCGCCAGGATGTGTGCGCATGTACGTACTTCAATGCACCGCCGTGCGGCTCCACCGGGCGCGGCACGGCCATGACCCGGAATCAGGTGAGAAGCGTGACGGACGCCGTGGGCTCCATCGACATGCCTGATGCTGAGGATGAAGTACCCGAGTCCAAGAAGAGGACTCGGAAGGGCGGCAAGCGTGGAAAGAAGGGCCCCATGGGTCGTCTCGCGCTGTTCTACCGCCAGATCATCGCCGAGTTGCGCAAGGTTGTCTGGCCGACTCGCAATCAGCTGACGACGTACACGTCCGTGGTGATTGTTTTCGTGGTCGTCATGATTGGTCTTGTGACCGTGATTGACTTCGGATTCCAGCGGGCCATCAAGTACGTCTTCGGCTGATCCCGCGGAGGGCGCCTCATGGGCGCCCCTTTCGCATGTTCCACCCATTTGTATCCAGGAAGAAGCAGCCACCGTGTCTGACCCGAACCTGAACGACGCCGTCGAGCCGACGGCGGGCGCCTTCGAGTCCGCCGAGGACGAGGCCGAGATCGTCGAGGCGGCTGACGCTGTGGAGCCGGACCAGGCCGAAGCTGCCGACGCCGACGCCGCGGGTGAGCCCGCCGAGCAGGCCGCCGTGCACGTCGAGGACGAGGCCGCCGCGGCCGACTCCGACGAGGAGTCCGGCGAGGACGAGGCCGCCGAGGGCGACGAAGAGACCGAGGAAGAGGCCGAGCCGGCCGCTCCGGTCGACGCCGTCACCGCTCTGCGTGACGAGCTCCGCGGTCTCCCCGGCGAGTGGTACGTCATCCACACGTACGCCGGTTACGAGAAGCGTGTGAAGGCCAACCTGGAGCAGCGCGCCGTCTCGCTCAACGTCGAGGACTTCATCTACCAGGCCGAAGTGCCCGAGGAAGAGATCGTCCAGATCAAGAACGGCGAGCGCAAGAACGTCCGTCAGAACAAGCTCCCGGGTTACGTCCTGGTGCGCATGGACCTGACGAACGAGTCCTGGGGCGTCGTGCGCAACACTCCCGGTGTCACCGGCTTCGTGGGCAACGCCTACGACCCGTACCCGCTGACCCTGGACGAGATCGTCAAGATGCTCGCCCCGGAGGCCGAGGAGAAGGCCGCCCGCGAGGCCGCCGAGGCCGAGGGCAAGCCGGTTCCCTCCCGCAAGGTCGAGGTCCAGGTGCTGGACTTCGAGGTGGGCGACTCGGTCACCGTCACCGACGGCCCGTTCGCGACGCTGCAGGCGACGATCAACGAGATCAACGCCGACTCGAAGAAGGTCAAGGGCCTCGTCGAGATCTTCGGTCGCGAGACCCCGGTCGAGCTCAGCTTCGACCAGATCCAGAAGAACTGACGGTTTTCGCCGACTTCTGGACACATGCCTACCGAGCAGGTCAGAGGGGCTCTACAGCCTTTCTGACCTGCTCGGTTTTTGGTCGCGCAGCTATACCCGTTATCGTTGTGCGGTATGCCTGCATCCGGATGATCCGGATGACGGCGAAAAACTCTCACTAGGACCCGGAGAGAGCAATGCCTCCCAAGAAGAAGAAGGTCACGGGGCTTATCAAGCTCCAGATCAACGCCGGTGCGGCCAACCCGGCCCCGCCGGTCGGCCCCGCGCTCGGCCAGCACGGCGTCAACATCATGGAGTTCTGCAAGGCCTACAACGCCGCGACCGAGTCGCAGCGTGGCATGGTCGTGCCGGTGGAGATCACGGTCTACGAAGACCGCTCCTTCACCTTCGTGACGAAGACCCCGCCGGCTGCCAAGCTCATCCTCAAGGCCGCAGGTGTGGACAAGGGCTCCGGCGAGCCGCACAAGACCAAGGTCGCGAAGCTCACGAGCGCCCAGGTCCGCGAGATCGCCACGGTCAAGCTGCCCGACCTGAACGCCAACGACCTGGACGCCGCGTCGAAGATCATCGCCGGCACCGCCCGTTCCATGGGCATCACGGTCGAGGGCTGATCAGCCCCGTAGTCCCTCAGTGGTAGGGCCAAGCGCTGGCCCGCACCACGCCTCCATACCTGAAACCACAGGAGCAGCAGTGAAGCGCAGCAAGAACCTCCGCGCTGCGGACGCCAAGATCGACCGGGAGCGCAACTACGCCCCCCTCGAGGCCGTCCGTCTCGCCAAGGACACCGCCAGCACCAAGTTCGACGGCACCGTCGAGGTCGCGTTCTGCCTGGGTGTAGACCCGCGCAAGGCCGACCAGATGGTCCGTGGCACCGTGAACCTCCCGCACGGCACCGGCAAGACCGCCCGGGTCCTGGTCTTCGCGACCGGTGACCGTGCTGCGGCCGCGGAAGCCGCGGGCGCCGACATCGTCGGCGCCGACGAGCTCATCGACGAGGTGGCGAAGGGCCGTCTGGACTTCGACGCCGTCGTCGCCACTCCGGACCTTATGGGCAAGGTCGGCCGCCTCGGCCGCGTGCTCGGTCCGCGTGGCCTGATGCCGAACCCGAAGACCGGTACGGTCACCCCCGATGTCGCGAAGGCTGTCAACGACATCAAGGGCGGCAAGATCGAGTTCCGCGTCGACAAGCACTCGAACCTGCACTTCATCATCGGCAAGGTCTCTTTCGATGACACGAAGCTGGTCGAGAACTACGCCGCAGCGCTGGAGGAGATCCTCCGTCTGAAGCCGTCCGCCGCCAAGGGCCGCTACATCAAGAAGGCCACCCTGGCCACCACGATGGGCCCCGGCATCCCGCTGGACGCCAACCGCACCCGTAACCTCCTCGTCGAGGAGGACCCGGCCGCCGTCTGAGCCTCCGCGCTCGTACGAAAGCCGCGTCTCGTGTGACATGGGCGGGCCCCGCAACCTTTCGAGGTGCGGGGCCCGTCCTCGTTCTCGTACGCAGATGTGGCCGTCCGCGCCGTGCGTCGGCGTGAGGCGACCGTACGGAGCGAGGGTGGAGAAGACGATGACGACGATGACCGTGCGACGCGTGTGTCTGTCGGCTGCGGTGCTGGTGGCGCTGACATCGGTGGCGGCCTGCGGGGGAGGGGACGACACCGGCAGTGGCGCCGGTGGCGTCGTCAGGGCCGACCCGATCGCGGCGCTGCGCAGTGTGCAGAAGAAGACCAGCGGTGCCAGCTCCGCCAGGATCGAGGGCAGCACGGTGATGGGCACGACGATGTCCATGAAGCAGACCGGTGCCATGGACTGGTCCGACGGCATGACGGGCAGCATGGAGATCACGTACACCGGCGGCACCATGGGCCTCCGGCGACGTGATGAAGGACCAGCTGCAGAGCAGCACCCCCGGCCAGGGAGTGCGGGCGCTGCTGGCCTCGGGGGACGTGAAGAAGGTCGGCCAGGAGGACGTACGGGGCGTCGCCACGACCCACTACTCCGGCACGGTCGACGTCGCCGAGCTGAGCACCAAGAACTCCGCCATCGACGGCGAACAGCTCGCCGAGCTCAAGAAGCAGCTGAGCGACGCCGGCATCACGACGGAGAAGGTCGACATCTGGGTCGACAAGGACGAGCTGCTGCTGAAGAAGACCGAGCGCGGCCGGATGAAGACCGGCGAGCTGAACTCCACGGTGTTCTACAGCGACTACGGCACCGACGTCACGGTCGAGGAGCCCCCGGCCTCCGACACCGTCGACTTCCAGAAGCTTCTGGAGCAGCAGCAGGCACGGCGCTGCGGGCGCGTCTTAAACCTCCCGCACCGCCCGAACCGGGACGGATTTGCTCGGCGCGACCCCCGTCGCGTACTCTCCTACAGAAGCCAAAGACCGCTGGTCGTTGCTGTGCTCTCGCAAGAGGGGACAGTGACCGAAGGATCCGTCGAGTGCGGACGACCTGCGCAGGTGACTGTGGAACGCTCCCGGACTTCTGTCCGGTCGAGCTGCGCCCTGGCACTTGTGCCGGGGCGTTTCGTCTTTCCCGGCCCCTTCTGAGCGGTCCTCATCACCCGGAAGGAGGCCGACGCTCATGGCAAGGCCCGACAAGGCTGCCGCGGTAGCCGAGCTCGCGGACCAGTTCCGCAGCTCGAACGCCGCTGTGCTGACCGAGTACCGGGGTCTCACCGTGGCACAGCTCAAGCAGCTGCGCCGTTCGCTCGGTGAGAACGCCCAGTACGCCGTGGTGAAGAACACGCTGACCAAGATTGCGGCCAACGAGGCCGGGATCGACACGCTGGACGACCTGTTCGCAGGCCCGACGGCGGTTGCCTTCGTCACCGGTGACCCGGTGGAGTCGGCGAAGGGTCTTCGTGACTTCGCCAAGGACAACCCGAACCTCATCATCAAGGGCGGTGTCCTTGACGGTAAGGCGCTGTCCGCCGATGAGATCAAGAAGCTTGCGGACCTCGAGTCCCGCGAGGTTCTGCTCGCCAAGGTGGCCGGTGGAATCAAGGCGTCGATGGCCAAGGCCGCGGCGACTTTCCAGGCCCCCCTGTCGGAGTTCGTCCGCACCGCGGACGCCCTTCGCGCCAAGGTCGAGCAGGGCGGTGCCGGTACGCCGGCTCCCGCCGACGCCGAGGTGGCGGAGTAACACTCCGCTCCACGGCTCGCAGCGGGCCCGTACGCCCGCCTTCATATACACCCGGCACCTGCCGACTTAGTGGAAGGACGCCATCATGGCGAAGCTGTCCCAGGACGAGCTGCTCGAGCAGTTCGAGACCCTGACCCTCATCGAGCTCTCCGAGTTCGTCAAGGCGTTCGAGGAGAAGTTCGACGTCAAGGCTGCCGCTCCGGTCGCCGTTGCCGCCGCCGGTGGCGCTGCCGCCGCCGCCGAGGCCGTCGAGGAGCAGGACGAGTTCGACGTCATCCTCACCGGCGCCGGCGAGAAGAAGATCCAGGTCATCAAGGTCGTGCGTGAGCTGACCTCCCTGGGCCTGAAGGAGGCCAAGGACCTCGTCGACGGCACCCCGAAGCCGGTCCTCGAGAAGGTCGCGAAGGAGGCCGCCGAGAAGGCTGCCGAGTCCCTCAAGGCCGCTGGCGCCTCGGTCGAGGTCAAGTGACCCTGCGAGTCCTCTGACTCGTCTGGACTGCTCGTGCCGTACGGCACGGATGTCACATCGCGAAGGGCGATCACCCATCCGGGTGGTCGCCCTTCGGCGTACCCGAGGCGCTCGCCTTGCTCTTCCGTGGCTGACGAGTATCGTGATCTTCGCCGTACGCCTCCGACGGGGGCTTGCGGCCGGTGCTGAGGGGCTGCGGACGAGGGTCTCGGGGCTCTCTCCGGCAGGGGGGCCTTGACGAACCGCACGCGGCGCGCAATTCTCAGGACGCGTCGTCACTCGATCCGGATCCGATGCATGGATCGTTGGCGAAGAGGGCAGTAAAGAAGAGCGCATCCGCGCGAGGGCGATTCATAGGTGTTGAGAACAGCTGTTGCGAGCTTCGAGGGTCTCTGAGAACCCGGACTGGACATCAGTGTGCCGTTTGGCTACACTGACCCTTTGCGCTGCCTGTTAGCTGCCTCCTGCCCGTCACCAGGGGCATGCCCAATGCTTGAACACCGATGACCGATCGTCCCTGACCTGGGAATTTGTCACCGTGTCCAACTTGGGACCGGTACGCGCGTAGTGAGTCCGAGCCCTCGGAAGGACCCCCTCTTGGCCGCCTCGCGCAACGCCTCGACCGCGAATACGAACAACGGTGCCAGCACCGCCCCGCTGCGCATCTCTTTTGCAAAGATCAAGGAGCCCCTCGAGGTTCCGAACCTCCTCGCGCTGCAGACCGAGAGCTTTGACTGGCTCCTCGGCAATGCCGCCTGGAAGGCTCGCGTCGAGGCTGCTCTGGACAGTGGACAAGACGTCCCCACCAAGTCCGGCCTGGAGGAGATCTTCGAGGAGATTTCACCGATCGAGGACTTCTCCGGGTCGATGTCGCTTACGTTCCGCGACCACCGCTTCGAGCCCCCGAAGAACTCGATCGACGAGTGCAAGGAGCGCGACTTCACGTTCGCCGCCCCGCTCTTCGTCACGGCCGAGTTCACCAACAACGAGACCGGCGAGATCAAGTCCCAGACGGTCTTCATGGGCGACTTCCCGCTCATGACCAACAAGGGCACCTTCGTCATCAACGGCACCGAGCGTGTCGTCGTGTCGCAGCTCGTGCGCTCGCCGGGTGTCTACTTCGACTCCTCGATCGACAAGACGTCCGACAAGGACATCTTCTCCGCCAAGATCATCCCGTCCCGGGGTGCCTGGCTGGAGATGGAGATCGACAAGCGCGACATGGTCGGTGTCCGCATCGACCGCAAGCGCAAGCAGTCCGTGACCGTCCTCCTGAAGGCTCTCGGTTGGACCACCGAGCAGATCCTCGAGGAGTTCGGCGAGTACGAGTCCATGCGCGCCACCCTGGAGAAGGACCACACCCAGGGCCAGGACGACGCGCTGCTCGACATCTACCGCAAGCTGCGCCCGGGCGAGCCGCCCACCCGCGAGGCTGCTCAGACGCTGCTCGAGAACCTCTACTTCAACCCGAAGCGCTACGACCTCGCGAAGGTCGGCCGCTACAAGGTGAACAAGAAGCTCGGCGCCGAAGAGCCGCTGGACGCCGGCGTGCTCACCTCCGACGACGTCATCGCGACCATCAAGTACCTGGTCAAGCTGCACGCCGGGGAGACCGAGACGGTCGGTGAGTCCGGTCGTTCGATCGTCGTCGAGACCGACGACATCGACCACTTCGGCAACCGTCGTCTGCGTAACGTCGGCGAGCTCATCCAGAACCAGGTCCGTACGGGTCTGGCCCGTATGGAGCGCGTCGTGCGTGAGCGCATGACGACTCAGGACGTCGAGGCGATCACGCCGCAGACCCTGATCAACATCCGGCCGGTCGTCGCCTCCATCAAGGAGTTCTTCGGCACCAGCCAGCTGTCGCAGTTCATGGACCAGAACAACCCGCTGTCGGGTCTCACCCACAAGCGCCGTCTGTCGGCTCTTGGCCCGGGTGGTCTCTCCCGTGAGCGGGCCGGCTTCGAGGTCCGTGACGTGCACCCGTCCCACTACGGACGCATGTGCCCGATCGAGACCCCTGAAGGCCCGAACATCGGTCTGATCGGTTCGCTCGCCTCGTACGGACGGGTCAACGCGTTCGGCT
Organism: Streptomyces sp. NPDC005262; assembly: GCF_042872425.1. Taxonomy (NCBI): domain Bacteria; kingdom Bacillati; phylum Actinomycetota; class Actinomycetes; order Kitasatosporales; family Streptomycetaceae; genus Streptomyces; species Streptomyces sp. NPDC005262. Next base: position 904,885 of record NZ_JBIAKK010000001.1, on the reverse strand, counting down.
TCATCGAGACGCCGTACCGCAAGGTCGTCGACGGCCAGGTCACCGACGAGGTCGACTACATCACCGCCGACGAGGAAGACCGCTTCGTGATCGCCCAGGCGAACGCGACGCTCTCCGAGGACATGCGGTTCACCGAGCCCCGCGTCCTGGTCCGCCGTCGTGGCGGAGAGGTCGACTACATCCCGGGCGACGACGTCGACTACATGGACGTCTCGCCGCGCCAGATGGTGTCCGTCGCCACCGCGATGATCCCGTTCCTGGAGCACGACGACGCCAACCGTGCCCTCATGGGCGCGAACATGATGCGTCAGGCGGTGCCGCTGATCAAGTCGGAGGCCCCGCTCGTCGGCACGGGCATGGAGTACCGCTGCGCCACCGACGCCGGTGACGTCCTGAAGGCCGAGAAGGACGGTGTCGTCCAGGAGGTCTCCGCGGACTACATCACCGTCACCAACGACGACGGCACGTACACCACGTACCGCATCGCCAAGTTCTCGCGCTCCAACCAGGGCACCTCGGTCAACCAGAAGGTCGTCGTCTCCGAGGGCGACCGGGTCGTCGAGGGCCAGGTCCTCGCCGACGGGCCGGCCACCGAGAACGGTGAGATGGCGCTCGGCAAGAACCTGCTCGTGGCGTTCATGCCGTGGGAGGGTCACAACTACGAGGACGCGATCATCCTGTCGCAGCGCCTCGTGCAGGACGACGTCCTCTCCTCGATCCACATCGAGGAGCACGAGGTCGACGCCCGTGACACCAAGCTCGGCCCGGAGGAGATCACCCGGGACATCCCGAACGTCTCCGAAGAGGTCCTCGCCGACCTCGACGAGCGCGGCATCATCCGTATCGGTGCCGAGGTCGTCGCCGGTGACATCCTCGTCGGCAAGGTCACGCCCAAGGGTGAGACCGAGCTGACCCCCGAGGAGCGCCTGCTCCGCGCGATCTTCGGTGAGAAGGCGCGCGAGGTGCGCGACACCTCGCTGAAGGTCCCGCATGGCGAGATCGGCAAGGTCATCGGCGTCCGCGTCTTCGACCGCGAAGAGGGCGACGAGCTGCCGCCGGGCGTGAACCAGCTGGTCCGCGTCTACGTCGCGCAGAAGCGCAAGATCACCGATGGTGACAAGCTCGCCGGCCGTCACGGCAACAAGGGCGTCATCTCGAAGATCCTCCCGATCGAGGACATGCCGTTCCTGGAGGACGGCACCCCGGTCGACATCATCCTCAACCCGCTGGGTGTCCCGTCCCGAATGAACCCGGGACAGGTCCTGGAGATCCACCTCGGCTGGCTCGCCAGCCGTGGCTGGGACGTCTCCGGCCTCGGTGACGAGTGGGCCAAGCGCCTGCAGGCCATCGGCGCCGACCAGGTCGCCCCCGGCACCAACGTCGCCACGCCTGTCTTCGACGGTGCGCGCGAGGACGAGATCTCCGGTCTCTTCGAGGCCACGATCCCGAACCGCGACGGCGACCGCCTGGTGCAGCCCTCCGGCAAGGCCCAGCTGTTCGACGGCCGCTCCGGCGAGCCGTTCCCGGACCCGGTTTCGGTCGGGTACATGTACATCCTCAAGCTCCACCACCTCGTCGACGACAAGCTGCACGCTCGGTCGACGGGCCCGTACTCCATGATCACCCAGCAGCCGCTGGGTGGTAAGGCTCAGTTCGGTGGACAGCGCTTCGGTGAGATGGAGGTGTGGGCGCTGGAGGCATATGGCGCCGCTTACGCCCTCCAGGAGCTGCTGACGATCAAGTCCGACGACGTGACCGGCCGCGTGAAGGTCTACGAGGCCATCGTCAAGGGCGAGAACATCCCCGAGCCGGGCATCCCCGAGTCCTTCAAGGTGCTCATCAAGGAGATGCAGTCGCTCTGCCTCAACGTGGAGGTGCTCTCCTCGGACGGCATGTCCATCGAGATGCGTGACACGGACGAGGACGTCTTCCGCGCGGCGGAGGAGCTCGGTATCGACCTGTCCCGGCGCGAGCCGAGCAGCGTCGAAGAGGTCTGACGGGTCTGGCCGGGGCCTCGCTCATGAGGCCCCGGCCCTGCCCCGGACCCGTTCAGACCATTGATTGAGACTCGACCCCGAAAGAGGGATTGACGACAAGTGCTCGACGTCAACTTCTTCGACGAGCTGCGGATCGGCCTTGCCACCGCGGACGACATCCGGACCTGGTCGCACGGCGAAGTGAAGAAGCCGGAGACCATCAACTACCGCACGCTCAAGCCCGAAAAGGACGGACTCTTCTGCGAGAAGATCTTCGGTCCGACCCGGGACTGGGAGTGCTACTGCGGCAAGTACAAGCGTGTCCGCTTCAAGGGCATCATTTGTGAGCGTTGTGGCGTGGAGGTCACGCGCGCCAAGGTGCGTCGTGAGCGCATGGGCCACATCGAGCTTGCCGCTCCCGTCACTCACATCTGGTACTTCAAGGGCGTCCCGTCGCGCCTCGGCTACCTGCTTGATCTCGCGCCGAAGGACCTCGAAAAGGTCATCTACTTCGCCGCGTACATGATCACGTTCGTGGACGAGGAGCGCCGTACGCGTGACCTGCCCTCGCTGGAGGCGCACGTCTCCGTCGAGCGTCAGCAGGTCGAGAACCGTCGCGACTCCGACCTGGAGGCTCGCGCCAAGAAGCTCGAGACCGACCTGGCCGAGCTCGAGGCCGAGGGTGCCAAGGCCGACGTGCGCCGCAAGGTGCGCGAAGGTGCCGAGCGTGAGATGAAGCAGCTGCGCGACCGTGCGCAGCGCGAGATCGACCGTCTCGACGAGGTGTGGAACCGCTTCAAGAACCTCAAGGTCCAGGACCTCGAGGGCGACGAGCTGCTCTACCGCGAACTGCGTGACCGCTTCGGCACGTACTTCGACGGCTCCATGGGTGCCGCTGCCCTGCAGAAGCGCCTGGAGTCCTTCGACCTCAACGAGGAGGCCGAGCGCCTCCGCGAGATCATCCGTACCGGCAAGGGCCAGAAGAAGACCCGCGCGCTCAAGCGCCTCAAGGTCGTCTCCGCGTTCCTGCAGACCAGCAACAGCCCCAAGGGCATGGTGCTCGACTGCGTGCCGGTCATCCCGCCGGACCTGCGTCCGATGGTGCAGCTGGACGGTGGCCGCTTCGCGACCTCCGACCTGAACGACCTGTACCGCCGTGTGATCAACCGCAACAACCGCCTCAAGCGTCTCCTTGACCTCGGTGCCCCCGAGATCATCGTGAACAACGAGAAGCGGATGCTGCAGGAGGCCGTCGACGCGCTGTTCGACAACGGCCGCCGTGGTCGCCCGGTCACCGGTCCGGGTAACCGCCCGCTGAAGTCCCTGAGCGACATGCTCAAGGGCAAGCAGGGTCGTTTCCGTCAGAACCTTCTCGGTAAGCGTGTGGACTACTCCGCGCGTTCCGTGATCGTCGTCGGTCCGCAGCTGAAGCTGCACCAGTGCGGTCTGCCGAAGGCCATGGCGCTGGAGCTCTTCAAGCCGTTCGTGATGAAGCGCCTGGTCGACCTGAACCACGCGCAGAACATCAAGTCGGCCAAGCGCATGGTCGAGCGCGGCCGCACCGTGGTGTACGACGTCCTCGAAGAGGTCATCGCCGAGCACCCGGTGCTGCTGAACCGTGCACCGACCCTGCACCGCCTCGGCATCCAGGCCTTCGAGCCGCAGCTGGTCGAGGGCAAGGCCATCCAGATCCACCCCCTCGTCTGCACCGCGTTCAACGCGGACTTCGACGGTGACCAGATGGCCGTGCACCTGCCGCTCTCCGCGGAGGCGCAGGCCGAGGCCCGCATCCTGATGCTGTCCTCGAACAACATCCTGAAGCCGGCCGACGGTCGTCCCGTCACCATGCCGACCCAGGACATGGTGCTGGGCCTGTTCTTCCTCACCACGGACGAGGAGGAGCGCAAGGTCGTCGGACAGGGCCGTTCCTTCGGCTCCACGGCCGAGGCAATCATGGCCTTCGACGCCCGCGAGCTCTCGCTCCAGGCCAAGGTCGACATCCGCTTCCCGGTGGGCACCATCCCGCCGCGTGGCTGGGTGCCGCCGGTTGCCGAGGAGGGTGAGCAGGAGTACCAGCAGGGCGACACGTTCCGGCTGCGTACCTCCCTGGGCCGTGCGCTCTTCAACGAGCTGCTGCCCGAGGACTACCCGTTCGTCGACTACTCGGTGGGCAAGAAGCAGCTCTCCGAGATCGTCAACGACCTGGCCGAGCGCTACCCCAAGGTCATCGTGGCGGCGACGCTCGACAACCTGAAGGCGGCCGGTTTCCACTGGGCGACCCGTTCCGGTGTGACCGTGGCCATCTCCGACGTCGTCGTGCCCGAGGCCAAGAAGGCCATCGTCGCGGGTTACGAGGCTCAGGACGAGAAGGTCCAGAAGCAGTACGAGCGCGGTCTGATCACCAAGGACGAGCGCACGCAGGAGCTCATCGCGATCTGGACCAAGGCGACCAACGAGGTTGCCGAGGCGATGAACGCGAACTTCCCGAAGACGAACCCCATCTTCATGATGGTCGACTCGGGTGCCCGAGGAAACATGATGCAGATGCGTCAGATCGCGGGTATGCGTGGTCTGGTGTCGAACGCGAAGAACGAGACGATCCCGCGTCCCATCAAGGCGTCGTTCCGTGAGGGCCTGACCGTTCTGGAGTACTTCATCTCCACGCACGGTGCCCGTAAGGGTCTGGCGGACACCGCCCTGCGTACCGCCGACTCGGGTTACCTGACCCGTCGTCTGGTGGACGTCTCGCAGGACGTGATCATTCGCGAGGAGGACTGCGGCACCGACCGTGGCCTCAAGCTGAAGATCGCCGTCAAGGGTGCGGACGGTGTGCTCCGCAAGACGGAGGACGTCGAGACCTCGGTCTACGCCCGCATGCTCGCCGAGGACGTCGTCGTCGACGGCAAGGTCATCGCGCCTGCCAACGTCGACCTCGGTGACGTCCTGATCGACGCCCTGGTGGGCGCCGGCGTCGAGGAGGTCAAGACCCGTTCGGTCCTGACCTGTGAGTCCGCGGTCGGCACCTGTGCCTTCTGCTACGGACGCTCACTCGCCACCGGCAAGCTGGTCGACATCGGTGAGGCGGTCGGCATCATCGCCGCCCAGTCCATCGGTGAGCCCGGTACCCAGCTGACGATGCGTACCTTCCACACCGGTGGTGTGGCCGGTGACGACATCACCCAGGGTCTGCCCCGAGTCGTCGAGCTCTTCGAAGCCCGTACGCCCAAGGGTGTCGCCCCGATCTCGGAGGCGGCCGGCCGCGTCCGTATCGAGGAGACCGAGAAGACCAAGAAGATCGTCGTCACCCCGGACGACGGCAGCGACGAGACGCCGTTCCCGATCTCGAAGCGTGCCCGTCTGCTGGTGGGCGAGGGCGACCACGTCGAGGTGGGCCAGAAGCTCACCGTGGGTGCCACCAACCCGCACGACGTGCTGCGGATCCTCGGTCAGCGCGCGGTCCAGGTCCACCTGGTCGGCGAGGTCCAGAAGGTCTACAACTCGCAGGGCGTGTCGATCCACGACAAGCACATCGAGATCATCATCCGGCAGATGCTGCGCCGGGTGACGATCATCGAGTCCGGCGACGCGGAGCTGCTGCCGGGCGAGCTCGTCGAGCGCTCGAAGTTCGAGACCGAGAACCGTCGTGTGGTCACCGAGGGCGGTCACCCCGCCTCCGGCCGTCCGCAGCTGATGGGTATCACCAAGGCCTCGCTCGCCACCGAGTCGTGGCTGTCGGCGGCGTCCTTCCAGGAGACGACCAGGGTTCTGACCGACGCGGCGATCAACGCCAAGTCGGACTCCCTGATCGGTCTCAAGGAGAACGTCATCATCGGTAAGCTCATCCCGGCCGGTACGGGTCTGTCCCGCTACCGCAACATCCGGGTCGAGCCGACCGAGGAGGCCAAGGCCGCGATGTACTCGGCCGTCGGCTACGACGACATCGACTACTCGCCGTTCGGCACGGGCTCCGGCCAGGCCGTTCCGCTGGAGGACTACGACTACGGTCCGTACAACCAGTAAGGCGCATGTCCCGTCCGCAGGGCGGTCACCCCGTTTCGTACGGGGTGACCGCCCTGCGGCGTTGCCCGCCGATGCCGGAACAGCGGTACTGTCGGCAATGTCACGCGCAGCGTTTCGTCGTGGACAGCATTTGTTTTGACCGGAGTCCGTGAGGTAGGTACGCTCAGACCTTGTGCCTGGGGTGTGCCTGGGCTCGTGTGCGTGTCCTCAACCGCATGGCGAGCCTGTCTTTGGCCACCGCAATCTGCGCCTCTTCTGCCCCAGGGCAGAAGCCTGCAGCATTCGACACACCCGACCGCGTGGGTCGGTGACGTTCCAGGTTAGTTTCACGAACGGCACACAGAAACCGGAGAAGTAGTGCCTACGATCCAGCAGCTGGTCCGGAAGGGCCGGCAGGACAAGGTCGAGAAGAACAAGACGCCCGCGCTCGAGGGTTCGCCCCAGCGCCGCGGCGTCTGCACGCGTGTGTTCACGACCACCCCGAAGAAGCCGAACTCGGCACTCCGTAAGGTCGCGCGTGTGCGTCTGACCTCCGGCATCGAGGTCACGGCCTACATCCCGGGTGAGGGACACAACCTGCAGGAGCACTCCATCGTGCTCGTGCGTGGTGGCCGTGTGAAGGACCTGCCGGGTGTTCGTTACAAGATCATCCGCGGCTCGCTCGACACCCAGGGTGTCAAGAACCGCAAGCAGGCCCGCAGCCGCTACGGCGCCAAGAAGGAGAAGTAAGAATGCCTCGTAAGGGCCCCGCCCCGAAGCGCCCGGTCATCATCGACCCGGTCTATGGTTCTCCTCTTGTCACCTCGCTGATCAACAAGATCCTGCTCAACGGCAAGCGTTCCACTGCCGAGCGGATCGTGTACGGCGCCATGGAAGGCCTCCGCGAGAAGACCGGCAACGACCCGGTCATCACGCTGAAGCGCGCGCTTGAGAACGTCAAGCCCTCGCTCGAGGTCAAGTCCCGCCGTGTCGGTGGCGCCACCTACCAGGTGCCGATCGAGGTCAAGCCCGGTCGCGCCGCCACCCTCGCACTTCGCTGGGTCGTGGGTTACTCCCGCGCCCGCCGCGAGAAGACGATGACCGAGCGCCTCATGAACGAGCTGCTCGACGCCTCCAACGGTCTTGGCGCTGCCGTCAAGAAGCGCGAGGACACCCACAAGATGGCCGAGTCCAACAAGGCCTTCGCGCACTACCGCTGGTAGTCGCTACCCACATCGAGACCGAGAGAAGATTGAGCCTTATGGCCACCACTTCGCTTGACCTGGCCAAGGTCCGCAACATCGGGATCATGGCCCACATCGACGCGGGCAAGACGACCACCACTGAGCGGATCCTGTTCTACACCGGTGTTTCGTACAAGATCGGTGAAGTCCACGACGGCGCTGCCACGATGGACTGGATGGAGCAGGAGCAGGAGCGCGGCATCACGATCACGTCCGCCGCGACGACCTGTCACTGGCCGCTCAACGATGTTGACCACACCATCAACATCATCGACACCCCGGGTCACGTCGACTTCACCGTCGAGGTGGAGCGTTCGCTCCGCGTCCTCGACGGCGCTGTCACCGTGTTCGACGGTGTCGCCGGCGTCGAGCCGCAGTCCGAGACCGTTTGGCGTCAGGCGGACCGCTACGGCGTGCCGCGTATCTGCTTCGTCAACAAGCTCGACCGCACGGGTGCCGAGTTCCACCGCTGCGTCGACATGATCGTCGACCGCCTCGGTGCGGTCCCGCTCGTCATGCAGCTCCCCATCGGTGCCGAAGCCGACTTCAAGGGCGTCGTCGACCTCGTGTCGATGAAGGCCTTCGTGTGGCCGGAAGAGGCCGTCAAGGGTGAGATGTACGACACCGTCGACATCCCGGACACCCACATCGAGGCGGCTCAGGAGTGGCGCGGCAAGCTGCTCGAGGCCGTTTCCGAGAACGACGACCAGATGATGGAGCTGTACCTGGAGGGTGTCGAGCCCACCGAGGAGCAGCTGCACGAGGCGATCCGTCGGATCACCCTCGCATCGAAGGGCGGCGCGGGCTCCGTCACCGTCACCCCGGTGTTCTGTGGCACGGCGTTCAAGAACAAGGGCGTCCAGCCCCTGCTCGACGCGGTCGTCCGCTACCTGCCTTCCCCCCTGGACGTCGAGGCCATCGAGGGCCACGACGTCAAGGACCCCGAGGTTGTCGTCAAGCGCAAGCCCTCGGACGACGAGCCGTTCTCCGGCCTGGCGTTCAAGATCGCTAGCGACCCGCACCTCGGCAAGCTCACCTTCGTCCGGATCTACTCCGGTCGCCTCGAGGCCGGCACCGCGGTGCTGAACTCGGTCAAGGGCAAGAAGGAGCGCATCGGCAAGATCTACCGCATGCACGCGAACAAGCGTGAGGAGATCGCGTCGGTGGGCGCCGGTGACATCATCGCCGTCATGGGCCTGAAGCAGACCACCACCGGTGAGACGCTGTGTGACGACAAGAACCCGGTGATCCTGGAGTCCATGGACTTCCCGGCGCCGGTCATCCAGGTCGCCATCGAGCCCAAGTCCAAGGGCGACCAGGAGAAGCTGGGTGTCGCCATCCAGCGCCTCTCCGAGGAGGACCCGTCCTTCCAGGTGCACTCCGACGAGGAGACCGGCCAGACCATCATCGGTGGTATGGGCGAGCTTCACCTCGAGGTGCTCGTCGACCGCATGAAGCGCGAGTTCCGCGTCGAGGCGAACGTCGGCAAGCCGCAGGTCGCGTACCGCGAGACGATCCGCAAGGCCGTCGAGCGCATCGACTACACGCACAAGAAGCAGACTGGTGGTACCGGCCAGTTCGCGAAGGTGCAGATCGCCCTTGAGCCCATCGAGGGTGGCGACGCGTCCTACGAGTTCGTCAACAAGGTCACCGGTGGCCGCATCCCCCGTGAGTACATCCCCTCGGTGGACGCGGGTGCTCAGGAAGCCATGCAGTTCGGCATCCTGGCCGGTTACGAGATGGTCGGCGTCCGCGTCACCCTTCTCGACGGTGGTTACCACGAGGTCGACTCCTCGGAGCTCGCCTTCAAGATCGCCGGTTCGCAGGCGTTCAAGGAGGGTGCCCGCAAGGCGTCCCCCGTGCTCCTCGAGCCGATGATGGCCGTCGAGGTCACCACGCCCGAGGACTACATGGGCGACGTCATCGGTGACCTCAACTCCCGCCGTGGCCAGATCCAGGCCATGGAGGAGCGCAGCGGCGCTCGCGTCGTGAAGGGCCTCGTGCCGCTCTCGGAGATGTTCGGCTACGTCGGAGACCTCCGCAGCAAGACCTCGGGTCGCGCAAGCTACTCGATGCAGTTCGACTCCTACGCCGAGGTTCCGCGGAACGTCGCCGAGGAGATCATCGCGAAGGCCAAGGGCGAGTAACTCTCCCGAGCTCACGCTTTAGGCTTGTCACCGGAGCCTGGTGGGGCATTCGTCGCAGAGCGCAAGCAATGCGGTGAATGCCCCCGGCCCCGGCATCCCAGCAAAGATCACCTGGCGCCGATGAAGCAAGGCGTACAGAACCACTCCACAGGAGGACCCAGTGGCGAAGGCGAAGTTCGAGCGGACTAAGCCGCACGTCAACATCGGCACCATCGGTCACATTGACCACGGTAAGACGACCCTCACGGCCGCCATTACCAAGGTGCTGCACGACGCGTACCCGGACCTGAACGAGGCCTCGGCCTTCGACCAGATCGACAAGGCTCCTGAGGAGCGCCAGCGCGGTATCACGATCTCGATCGCGCACGTCGAGTACCAGACGGAGTCGCGTCACTACGCGCACGTCGACTGCCCGGGTCACGCCGACTACATCAAGAACATGATCACGGGTGCGGCGCAGATGGACGGCGCCATCCTCGTGGTCGCCGCCACCGACGGCCCGATGCCGCAGACCAAGGAGCACGTGCTCCTGGCCCGCCAGGTCGGCGTTCCGTACATCGTCGTCGCCCTGAACAAGGCCGACATGGTGGACGACGAGGAGATCCTGGAGCTCGTCGAGCTCGAGGTCCGTGAGCTCCTCTCCGAGTACGAGTTCCCGGGCGACGACCTGCCGGTCGTCAAGGTCTCGGCGCTCAAGGCGCTCGAGGGCGACAAGGAGTGGGGCCAGTCGGTCCTGAACCTGATGGCCGCCGTCGACGAGGCGATCCCGCAGCCCGAGCGTGACGTCGACAAGCCGTTCCTGATGCCGATCGAGGACGTCTTCACGATCACCGGTCGTGGCACCGTCGTCACCGGTCGTATCGAGCGTGGTGTCCTGAAGGTCAACGAGACCGTCGACATCGTCGGTATCAAGCAGGAGAAGACCACCACCACGGTCACCGGCATCGAGATGTTCCGCAAGCTGCTCGACGAGGGCCAGGCCGGTGAGAACGTCGGTCTGCTCCTCCGTGGCATCAAGCGCGAGGACGTCGAGCGCGGCCAGGTCATCATCAAGCCCGGTTCGGTCACGCCGCACACCGAGTTCGAGGCCCAGGCCTACATCCTGTCGAAGGACGAGGGTGGCCGTCACACCCCCTTCTTCAACAACTACCGCCCGCAGTTCTACTTCCGTACCACGGACGTGACGGGCGTTGTGACCCTTCCCGAGGGCACCGAGATGGTCATGCCGGGCGACAACACCGTCATGAACGTCGTGCTGATCCAGCCGGTCGCCATGGAAGAGGGCCTGAAGTTCGCCATCCGTGAGGGTGGCCGGACCGTGGGCGCCGGCCAGGTCACCAAGATCGTCAAGTAATTACCTGACTGTCTGACCTGGTTGCTCCGCACAGAGCACCAAGGAGGGCCCCGGCCCGCCGCGCAAGCGGTGGACCGGGGCCCTTCGGCATTCCCCGGTGCGCATGGTCACGGATGCCAGAGCCAGGGGACGGCGTCCGGTCCCAGGCCGACCACCGCCGGGCGTCCCAGGCCCGCGACGTACAGCGCGGGACCGTCGAGCGCCACCGGCCCCTGCATCCGTACGGACAGTCGTCCGCCGGTACGCAGTTGGAGCCGGCCCTCCTCGGTGCGGCCCAGCAGCACCGGCCCGAGCGGCGGGTCGGCGACACTCACCGGCCCGTACCCGTCGAAGTCCGTCCGCTCCACCACCGTCCTCCCGGTGACGGCCGTCAGCCGGGCCCGCGCCGCTGCCCGGTACAGCAGTTGGACGGGACCGTCCGTCGTGATCAGAGCGGCGGGCCCGTCACCCGGCACCGGCACCCCCTCGATCTCCCGTCGGGCGGTCAGCCGCGCTCCGGGAGTCTCCTGCGTCCAGTGGTGCACCGCGTGACGACCGGCCCCGTACACATGGACAAGGCCGTGTCCGTCCACCACGGCGCTCAGCCCGTCCTGGACCTCGCCGCCGCCCAGGTCCATCCACTCGCCCCACCGGCCGGACGCGTCCCGCACCCGTGTGCTCACGCCCTTGTCCGCGTTCCGTACGAAGAGATGGACCCGCCCGTCGGGTGCGGTCACCGCCAATGGGACGCCGATCCGGCGGCCCCGGTCCGGGGCCGGTTCCGGGTTGCCCAGTCCGCGCCAGGCACGGAAGCCGCCGCCCCGGGAGCTCTGCTCCAGGAGCGCGATCTCCCGTTCGTTCTCCGCCCCGTGTCCGGCGAGCGCCACGAAGCGCAGCCCGAACAGGAACAGCCTGCCGTCCGCCGTCACGGCCTGGCCCAGTACCGGTGCGAAGGGCCCGCCGCCGAGATCTTCCGGCCCGTCCCAGGCCCCGCTGCCGGGCGCGCTCTCGCGCCACCGCGCCACTCGCAGCCCCAGCACCCCGTAGACGGCGAGCCGCCCGTCCGGTTCGGCGGTGACAGCGGGGCGGGGGCCGGGATAGCGGTACCGGGTGGAGCGGACCCAGCCCTTCCTGTTGGTCAGGGGATGGTCGCCGCCGACGTTGTAGTCGCCGCAGCCCGCCCGGTTCCCGCACCGCCAGTCGGCCTCGCCGCCGTACGGGACCAGGTGCGCGGCCTTCTCCTTCAGCACCCCGCCCGGCAGGTTCTTCGGCCAGTGCCGGTTGTAGTAGCCACGGAACGCGGTGGTGACGAACCGCGGCACGCCCCCGCCGTCCTCGGTCGCGCGGGCCACCCACCGGATCAGCGCCGCCCAGGCGAACGAGGCGGCCGCGGTGTGGTCGGCATGGTCGGAGTAGCCGGGCTGCTCGATGTCCTGCCGGCGGACGGCCTCGGTGCTGTGCTGGATGTCCGGGTCCGGGTCGAGTGTGTGGACGACGGTCGGCCGGTACCGGTCGAGCAGCCCGACGAGGACATCGACCAGTCCGTCGTACGTGTACGCGCCCACCCGCTCCAACGGTGAGTCGGCGGCGACGACGGTGCGCAGGGTCAGCGCCCGGTCGTGCCAGAGGCTGGGCAGCCCGAGCCGGCTGCGGCCGATGTGCATCGCCGTATTGAGGAAGATCAGCTCGACCCGCCGGCCGCCGCCCTGCAGGGTGTTGAGCTCCGCCCGGTGCCCGCCGGCCAGACCGAGGACGGACTTGTGCCAGCGGGTGAACATCGGCAGCCCGAGCTGGGCCGCGTAGCTCTGGCGCAGCCCCTGGTGCCGGGCCGAGGAGTACGCGGCCCGGTCGGGGGCGGGCCGCGCCCGACCGGGGATCCTGTTGAGGCCGACGGCCTCACCGGCGGTGAGGTACACACAGACCAGCGGTGTCCCGGCTGTCAGGGCCTGCTGGGTGTCCGGGTTCATGAAGTACAGGTCGTCGTCCGGGTGGGCGAGGATCTGCATCATCAGGGCCGGCCGGGCGTCGGCGACCGGGAGGCCGGGGGCCGGGTCCGCCATGGGGCCGCTGCGCCGCGGAACCGGTACGGAACAGGCGCCGACTCCCGTCAGGGCGGCCGCGGCGGCGGCCCGGACGACGCTGCGCCGCCGTACCCCGCCACTGCCGCACTCAAGGCTGGATCGATCCGTCACGCGCCGCACTCCGTCCGCTCATCACGTCCGAGCGGCGGGTCGGGTGCCGCTTCCCGCGGCAGATTAGACGGCGATCGGGGCGGCGACGGCGCGTGTCGCGGCTACACGCCGGAGCGGCGCACCAGATAGACATCGATCGGGTCCTCGTGCTCCAGCGTGAACCCGTGACGTTCGTACAGCCGACGGGCCGCGCTGCCCTGCAGGACGTCGAGGCGGACGTCCGCCCCGTCCGCGTCGGCGCGCTCCAGCAGAGCTCGCAGGACGGCTGAGCCGATCCCCTGGCCATGGAGAACGGGGGACAGGTAGAAGTTCTCCACCCACCAGCCGTTCTCGACCGGACGCATGGTGACGCAGCCGGCGAACTCGCCGTCCGCAAGGATGACCGAGGTGTGCTCGGGCGCGAAGATGTCCCGCAGCCGTTGCCGTACGCGATGTTCGTCGTACCGGCCTAGGCGTTCCAGATCCGGGCGCATGACGAGGGCCCGGAGTTCGGTCATGGCCTCGAGGTCCGCCGGTTCCGCCGGGCGCAGCGTCCAGGCCGGCTTGATGATCGTATTCATGACCGGAGTATTCCAGCGGCCCTGCGGCAGGCCGGAGCGGATCCGGTGACCGGCGTCCTGCGTGCTGTTGGTCACGGTGGCGGGCCGGCCCCGAATGGCCGTGTCCGGACCTGTCGGCATCGCCGCAGCTCCCCGGTGACGTCCGGCCGCGTTTGACCAGTCGGCCACGGGGGGTAAGATCCTCCGCCCGATTGGCCAGCGCCGTGCCGCATATGGCACACTGACCAGGTTGCTCGGTTGAGTGTCAATGCTGCACGCCTCCCGCCGGGAGGACCGGAAGCGAGTCCCACAGTACTCGTCGGCCCCATGCGGGCCGGACGTACGGGAATCTTCCGGGAAGTGACAGTGGGGCGCCGACCAGGCACCCGGTGGGTGTTCCGCCCCCGGTTCCGCGGTCCTACGGCCCGCACCCCCTTGGTTGGGAATTCCTCCGGGAGTTCTGCGTAGAGGGGATGCGACACGCCCGACCGCGTGGGTCGGAGGTGGAGTTACGAGAGCCCTCGGGTTCCAGAGCGTTTCGAGAGACAGGACTACTAGTAGCCATGGCGGGACAGAAGATCCGCATCCGGCTCAAGGCCTACGACCACGAGGTCATCGACTCCTCGGCGAAGAAGATCGTCGAGACGGTGACCCGCACTGGTGCGTCGGTCGCAGGCCCGGTGCCGCTGCCCACTGAGAAGAACGTGTACTGCGTCATCAAGTCGCCGCACAAGTACAAGGACTCGCGCGAGCACTTCGAGATGCGCACGCACAAGCGCCTCATCGACATTCTCGACCCCACGCCGAAGACGGTTGACTCGCTGATGCGTCTCGACCTGCCGGCCGGCGTCGACATCGAGATCAAGCTCTGAGGTGACGCGCGAGATGGCTAAGAACATTAAGGGCGTCCTGGGCGAGAAGCTCGGCATGACCCAGGTCTGGGACGAGAACAACCGGGTTGTCCCGGTGACCGTCGTCAAGGCCGGGCCCTGCGTCGTCACCCAGGTCCGCACCAACGACAGCGACGGCTACGAGTCGGTCCAGATCGCCTTCGGCGAGATCGACCCGCGCAAGGTGAACAAGCCCCTCAAGGGCCACTTCGCCAAGGCCGACGTGACCCCGCGCCGCCACCTGGTGGAGCTCCGCACCCCTGACGCCAGCGAGTACACGCTGGGCCAGGAGGTCACTGCCGCAGTGTTCGAGTCCGGCGTCAAGGTTGACGTCACGGGCAAGAGCAAGGGCAAGGGCTTCGCCGGTGTGATGAAGCGCCACAACTTCAAGGGTGGCAAGGCGTCCCACGGTGCCCACCGTGTGCACCGCATGCCCGGCTCCATCGGTGGCTGTGCCACCCCCGGCCGTGTCTTCAAGGGCATGCGCATGGCGGGTCGCATGGGCAACGAGCGCGTCACCACCCAGAACCTGACCATCCACGCGGTTGACGCGGAGAAGGGTCTGCTCCTCATCAAGGGCGCAGTCCCCGGTCCGAACGGCGGCCTCGTCCTGGTCCGTACCGCGGCCAAGGGGGCTTGAGGTAATGAGCACCATTGACATCCTTTCGCCGGCAGGCGACAAGGCCGGTACCGTCGAGCTCCCCGCGGAGATCTTCGACGCGAAGACCAGCGTTCCGCTGATCCACCAGGTCGTTGTCGCTCAGCTGGCTGCTGCCCGTCAGGGCACGCACAAGACCAAGCGTCGCGGCGAAGTCCGTGGTGGTGGCCGCAAGCCGTACCGCCAGAAGGGCACCGGCCGCGCCCGCCAGGGTTCGACCCGTGCGCCGCAGTTCGTCGGCGGTGGCGTCGTCCACGGCCCGCAGCCGCGTGACTACTCGCAGCGCACCCCGAAGAAGATGAAGGCCGCCGCCCTGCGCGGTGCCCTCTCCGACCGGGCACGCCACTCCCGTATCCACGTCGTCACCGGCGTGGTCGACGGTGCAGTCTCCACGAAGGCCGCCAAGACGCTGTTCGGCAAGATCTCGGAGCGCAAGAACCTGCTCCTGGTCGTCGACCGCGCCGACGAGGCCGCGTGGCTGTCCGCCCGCAACCTGCCCCAGGTGCACATCCTGGAGCCGGGCCAGCTCAACACGTACGACGTGATCGTCTCCGACGACGTGGTCTTCACCCAGGCCGCTTTCGAGTCCTTCGTGTCTGGCCCCAAGGCCGATGAGACCGAAGGGAGCGACGCCTGATGAGCGAGGCGACCGTAACCAGCAAGACCTTCACGGACCCGCGCGACGTTCTCGTCAAGCCGGTCGTTTCCGAGAAGAGCTACGCGCTGCTCGACGAGAACAAGTACACGTTCATCGTCGCGCCCGGCTCCAACAAGACCCAGATCAAGCAGGCCGTGGAAGCGGTCTTCTCGGTCAAGGTCACCGGGGTCAACACGATCAACCGGCAGGGTAAGCGCAAGCGCACCAAGACCGGTTTCGGCAAGCGCGCCGACACGAAGCGCGCCATCGTGACCCTCGCCGAGGGCGACCGTATCGACATCTTCGGCGGTCCGACCGCCTAAGGGCGGTCTGGATCGTCCGAAATCGGACGAGGACTGAGAAATGGGTATCCGCAAGTACAAGCCGACGACCCCGGGCCGTCGTGGCTCCAGCGTCGCCGACTTTGTCGAGATCACGCGGTCCACGCCGGAGAAGTCGCTGGTCCGCCCCCTGCACAGCAAGGGCGGCCGTAACAACGCCGGTCGTGTGACCGTTCGCCACCAGGGCGGTGGCCACAAGCGCGCCTACCGAGTGATCGACTTCCGTCGTCACGACAAGGACGGCGTGCCGGCCAAGGTCGCGCACATCGAGTACGACCCGAACCGCACCGCGCGCATCGCGCTCCTGCACTACGCGGACGGCGAGAAGCGCTACATCATCGCGCCGCGTGGACTGTCGCAGGGCGACCGTGTCGAGAACGGCCCGGCCGCCGACATCAAGCCCGGTAACAACCTGGCGCTGCGCAACATCCCGGTCGGTACGACCATCCACGCCATCGAGCTGCGGCCCGGCGGCGGCGCGAAGTTCGCCCGTTCCGCGGGTGCCTCCGTGCAGCTGCTGGCGAAGGAGGGCACCATGGCCCACCTTCGTATGCCGTCGGGTGAAATCCGCCTGGTCGACGCCCGCTGCCGCGCCACGATCGGCGAGGTCGGCAACGCCGAGCAGTCGAACATCAACTGGGGCAAGGCCGGCCGCATGCGCTGGAAGGGCGTTCGCCCGACCGTCCGCGGTGTCGCGATGAACCCGGTTGACCACCCGCACGGTGGTGGTGAAGGCAAGACCTCCGGTGGTCGCCACCCGGTCTCGCCGTGGGGTCAGAAGGAGGGTCGTACTCGCTCGCCGAAGAAGGCATCGAGCAAGTACATCGTCCGCCGCCGCAAGACGAACAAGAAGCGCTAGGAGCGGGTTTAGATGCCGCGCAGTCTCAAGAAGGGGCCCTTCGTCGACGGCCACCTCATCAAGAAGGTGGACGTACAGAACGAGGCAGGCACCAAGAACGTCATCAAGACCTGGTCCCGTCGCTCGATGGTCGTCCCGGCCATGCTGGGTCACACCATCGCGGTGCACAACGGCAAGATTCACGTCCCGGTGTTCGTCACCGAGTCGATGGTCGGCCACAAGCTCGGCGAGTTCTCGCCGACTCGCACCTTCCGCGGCCACGTCAAGGACGACCGGAAGTCGAAGCGCCGCTAACGCGGGGTGACTGACTATGACTTACACCGAAGGGACAACCATGGAAGCCAGGGCCCAGGCGCGGTACATCCGCGTCACGCCCATGAAGGCCCGCCGCGTGGTGGACCTCATCCGTGGCATGGATGCCACGGAGGCTCAGGCGGTCCTGCGTTTCGCCCCGCAGGCCGCGAGCGTGCCGGTTGGCAAGGTGCTTGACAGCGCCATCGCCAACGCTGCACACAACTACGACCACACCGACGCCTCTTCGCTGGTCATCAGCGAGGCGTACGTGGACGAGGGCCCGACCCTGAAGCGGTTCCGTCCGCGTGCTCAGGGCCGTGCCTACCGGATCCGTAAGCGGACCAGCCACATCACCGTGGTCGTCAGCAGCAAGGAAGGAACCCGGTAATGGGCCAGAAGGTAAACCCGCACGGGTTCCGGCTCGGCATTACCACGGACTTCAAGTCCCGTTGGTACGCCGACAAGCTGTACAAGGACTACGTCAAGGAAGACGTCGCCATTCGTCGCATGATGACGAAGGGCATGGAGCGGGCCGGCATCTCGAAGGTTGAGATCGAGCGCACCCGCGACCGCGTCCGCGTTGACATCCACACCGCCCGCCCGGGCATCGTCATCGGTCGCCGTGGCGCCGAGGCCGACCGCATCCGTGGCGAGCTGGAGAAGCTGACCGGCAAGCAGGTCCAGCTGAACATCCTCGAGGTCAAGAACCCCGAGGTGGACGCTCAGCTGGTGGCCCAGGCCGTCGCCGAGCAGCTCTCCTCCCGCGTCTCCTTCCGTCGTGCCATGCGTAAGAGCATGCAGAGCTCGATGAAGGCCGGCGCCAAGGGCATCAAGATCCAGTGCGGTGGCCGCCTCGGCGGCGCCGAGATGTCCCGCTCGGAGTTCTACCGCGAGGGCCGTGTGCCCCTGCACACGCTCCGTGCGAACGTCGACTACGGCTTCTTCGAGGCCAAGACGACCTTCGGCCGCATCGGTGTGAAGGTCTGGATCTACAAGGGCGACGTCAAGAACATCGCCGAGGTCCGCGCCGAGAACGCTGCTGCCCGCGCTGGCAACCGCCCGGCCCGTGGCGGCGCTGACCGCCCGGCCGGCCGTGGTGGCCGCGGTGGCGAGCGTGGCGGTCGCGGTCGCAAGCCGCAGCAGTCCGCGCCGGCAGCCGAGGCCCCCAAGGCCGAGGCTCCCGCCGCCGCTGCTCCGGCTGAGAGCACCGGAAC
Source organism: Streptomyces sp. NPDC005262 (assembly GCF_042872425.1). Lineage (NCBI taxonomy): Bacteria > Bacillati > Actinomycetota > Actinomycetes > Kitasatosporales > Streptomycetaceae > Streptomyces > Streptomyces sp. NPDC005262. The sequence goes on along the minus strand of NZ_JBIAKK010000001.1, from coordinate 886,562 downwards.
GGAGGCCTGACCGAAATGCTGATCCCCCGTAGGGTCAAGCACCGCAAGCAGCACCACCCGAAGCGCAGCGGTATGTCCAAGGGTGGCACGCAGGTTGCGTTCGGCGAGTACGGCATCCAGGCGCTGACCCCGGCGTATGTGACGAACCGCCAGATCGAGGCAGCTCGTATCGCGATGACCCGCCACATCAAGCGTGGCGGCAAGGTCTGGATCAACATCTACCCGGACCGCCCCCTGACGAAGAAGCCTGCCGAGACCCGCATGGGTTCCGGTAAGGGTTCTCCCGAGTGGTGGATCGCGAACGTCAAGCCCGGTCGGGTGATGTTCGAGCTGTCCTACCCGAACGAGAAGATTGCTCGTGAGGCGCTTACCCGCGCTGCTCACAAGCTTCCGATGAAGTGCCGGATCGTTCGGCGCGAGGCAGGTGAGTCGTGATGTCGGCCGGTACCAAGGCGTCCGAGCTGCGCGAGCTGGGCAACGAGGAGCTCCTCAACAAGCTCCGCGAGGCCAAGGAAGAGCTGTTCAATCTCCGCTTCCAGGCGGCGACCGGTCAGCTCGAGAACCACGGCCGGCTCAAGTCCGTCCGTAAGGACATCGCCCGGATCTACACCCTGATGCGCGAGCGCGAGCTGGGCATCGAGACGGTGGAGAGCGCCTGATGAGCGAGAAGACTGTGACTGAGACGAACACCGACCGCGGTTTCCGCAAGACCCGTGAGGGTCTGGTCGTCAGCGACAAGATGGACAAGACCGTCGTCGTCGCTGTCGAGGACCGTGTCAAGCACGCGCTGTACGGCAAGGTCATCCGCCGTACGAACAAGCTCAAGGCGCACGACGAGCAGAACGCCGCCGGCGTCGGCGACCGTGTCCTCCTCATGGAGACCCGGCCGCTGTCCGCCTCGAAGCGGTGGCGCGTCGTCGAGATCCTCGAGAAGGCCAAGTAATTCCTGAGGGGCACTCCCCTCAGGCAAGTTCCGCCAGGCTCGGTGGGGTTCGCACCCGATCAGGTTCGAACCCCGCCGGGAACCGGCAGACGATCAGGAGATAGACGTGATCCAGCAGGAGTCGCGACTTCGCGTCGCCGACAACACGGGTGCGAAGGAAATCCTCACCATCCGTGTTCTCGGTGGTTCGGGTCGCCGCTACGCGGGCATCGGTGACGTCATCGTCGCCACCGTCAAGGACGCGATCCCCGGTGGCAACGTGAAGAAGGGTGACGTCGTCAAGGCCGTCATCGTTCGCACCGTCAAGGAGCGTCGTCGTCAGGATGGCTCGTACATCCGCTTCGACGAGAACGCCGCCGTCATTCTGAAGAACGACGGCGACCCCCGCGGCACCCGTATCTTCGGCCCGGTGGGCCGTGAGCTGCGCGAGAAGAAGTTCATGAAGATCATCTCGCTCGCGCCGGAGGTGCTGTAAGCATGAAGATCAAGAAGGGCGACCTGGTTCAGGTCATCACCGGTAAGGACAAGGGCAAGCAGGGCAAGGTCATCGTGGCCTACCCCGCTCAGGACCGCGTCCTCGTCGAGGGTGTCAACCGGGTCAAGAAGCACACCAAGGCCGGTCAGACGGCTCGCGGTTCGCAGACCGGCGGCATCGTGACCACCGAGGCCCCGATTCACGTCAGCAACGTGCAGCTGGTCGTGGAGAAGGACGGCAACAAGGTCGTCACCCGCGTCGGCTACCGCTTTGACGACGAGGGCAACAAGATCCGCGTTGCCAAGCGGACCGGTGAGGACATCTGATGACTGCCACCACTGCGCCGCGTCTGAAGACGCGCTACCGCGAGGAAATCGCCGGCAAGCTGCGTGAGGAGTTCTCGTACGAGAACGTCATGCAGGTTCCCGGTCTGGTCAAGATCGTGGTCAACATGGGTGTGGGCGACGCCGCCCGCGACTCCAAGCTGATCGATGGCGCCGTGCGCGACCTCACCACGATCACCGGCCAGAAGCCGGCCGTCACCAAGGCCCGCAAGTCCATCGCGCAGTTCAAGCTGCGTGAGGGTCAGCCGATCGGCTGCCACGTCACCCTTCGTGGTGACCGGATGTGGGAGTTCCTGGACCGTACGCTGTCGCTCGCGCTGCCGCGTATCCGTGACTTCCGTGGCCTGTCGCCGAAGCAGTTCGACGGCCGTGGCAACTACACCTTCGGTCTCACGGAGCAGGTCATGTTCCACGAGATCGACCAGGACAAGATCGACCGGGTCCGGGGCATGGACATCACCGTGGTCACCACGGCGACCAATGACGACGAGGGTCGTGCCCTCCTTCGTCACCTCGGCTTCCCGTTCAAGGAGAACTGACCGTGGCGAAGAAGGCTCTGATCGCTAAGGCCGCCCGTAAGCCGAAGTTCGGCGTTCGCGGGTACACCCGCTGCCAGCGCTGCGGCCGGCCCCACTCCGTCTACCGCAAGTTCGGCCTGTGCCGCGTGTGCCTTCGTGAGATGGCTCACCGTGGCGAGCTGCCGGGCGTGACCAAGAGTTCCTGGTAATTCTTCTTCGCCCTCCGGGCGTTGGGAATTGACGGAAGCTCTCGGTAAGCATCTGGTCGGCAGGAGCCCGGCCTCACATGCCGTAGGCTTGTGGGGTTGGGCGCCTGCCGCCCAAGACCGACTTACTACGCCGTAGGTCCCCGCACCGCACCCGTCCCGCCACTGAGTGGGGAGAGGGATGGCGCATACAGGAAACCCCGGCGAGAGAGGCCGAAGGCCAATTCATGACCATGACTGATCCCATCGCAGACATGCTCACGCGTCTGCGTAACGCGAACTCGGCGTACCACGACTCCGTCGTGATGCCGCACAGCAAGATCAAGTCGCACATCGCGGAGATCCTCCAGCAGGAGGGCTTCATCACCGGCTGGAAGGTCGAGGACGCCGAGGTCGGCAAGAACCTCGTCCTCGAGCTGAAGTTCGGCCCGAACCGCGAGCGCTCGATCGCCGGCATCAAGCGAATCTCGAAGCCGGGTCTGCGTGTATACGCAAAGTCCACCAACCTGCCGAAGGTCCTCGGCGGCCTGGGCGTGGCGATCATCTCCACGTCCCACGGTCTCCTGACCGGCCAGCAGGCTCAGAAGAAGGGCGTAGGTGGGGAAGTCCTCGCCTACGTCTGGTAGTCGGGAACGGAGGAATAGCTCATGTCGCGAATCGGCAAGCTCCCCATCCAGGTTCCCGCCGGTGTGGACGTCACCATCGATGGCCGCACGGTCGCGGTGAAGGGCCCCAAGGGCACCCTCTCGCACACCGTTGCGTCGCCGATCGAGGTCACCAAGGGTGAGGACGGCGTCCTGAACGTCGTCCGCCCGAACGACGAGCGTCAGAACAAGGCCCTTCACGGCCTGTCCCGCACGCTGGTGGCGAACATGATCACCGGTGTGACCCAGGGATACACCAAGGCGCTCGAGATCAGTGGTGTCGGTTACCGAGTCCAGGCGAAGGGCTCCAACCTGGAGTTCGCCCTGGGCTACAGCCACCCGATCCTGATCGAGGCCCCGGAGGGCATCACCTTCAAGGTGGAGTCCCCCACGAAGTTCTCCGTCGAGGGCATCGACAAGCAGAAGGTCGGCGAGACCGCGGCCAAGATCCGCAAGCTGCGGAAGCCTGACCCGTACAAGGCCAAGGGCGTCAAGTACGCCGGCGAGGTCATCCGCCGCAAGGTCGGAAAGGCTGGTAAGTAGCCATGGCATACGGCGTAAAGATCGCCAAGGGTGACGCGTACAAGCGCGCTGCCCTCAAGCGTCGCCACATTCGCGTCCGCAAGCACATCTCCGGTTCGCCGGAGCGTCCCCGCTTGGTCGTGACGCGTTCCAACCGCCACATGGTCGCTCAGGTGATCGACGACATCGCGGGCCACACGCTCGCGTCGGCGTCGACCCTGGACGTGTCCATCCGTGGTGGCGAGGGTGACAAGAGCGCCCAGGCCAAGCAGGTCGGCGCCCTGGTCGCCGAGCGTGCCAAGGCTGCAGGCGTCGAGGCCGTCGTGTTTGACCGCGGTGGCAACCAGTACGCCGGGCGGATTGCCGCTCTGGCTGACGCCGCCCGTGAAGCCGGGCTGAAGTTCTAAGCCCCGGTTCCTACGCACAGCGGACGTAACAGAGAGAGGTAAATCCAATGGCTGGACCCCAGCGCCGCGGAAGCGGTGCCGGTGGCGGCGAGCGGCGGGACCGGAAGGGCCGTGACGGCGGCGCAGCTGCCGCCGAGAAGACCGCGTACGTTGAGCGCGTTGTCGCGATCAACCGCGTCGCCAAGGTTGTGAAGGGTGGTCGTCGCTTCAGCTTCACCGCGCTGGTCGTGGTGGGCGATGGTGACGGCACCGTCGGTGTCGGTTACGGCAAGGCCAAGGAAGTTCCCGCGGCCATTGCCAAGGGCGTGGAAGAAGCCAAGAAGAACTTCTTCAAGGTTCCGCGTATCCAGGGCACCATTCCTCACCCGATCCAGGGCGAGAAGGCTGCGGGCGTCGTCCTGCTGAAGCCTGCTTCCCCCGGTACCGGTGTTATCGCCGGTGGCCCGGTGCGCGCCGTTCTGGAGTGCGCCGGCGTTCACGACATCCTGTCGAAGTCGCTCGGCTCCGACAACGCGATCAACATCGTGCACGCGACCGTGGCGGCCCTCAAGGGCCTGCAGCGTCCCGAGGAGATCGCGGCTCGCCGTGGTCTGCCCCTCGAGGACGTCGCCCCCGCGGCTCTGCTTCGTGCACGTGCGGGAGCGGGTGCGTAATGGCTCGCCTCAAGATCACGCAGACGAAGTCGTACATCGGTAGCAAGCAGAACCACCGCGACACCCTTCGTTCGCTCGGGCTCAAGCGCCTGCACGACGTGGTTGTCAAGGAGGACCGCCCCGAGTTCCGCGGAATGGTGCACACCGTCCGCCACCTCGTGACGGTTGAGGAGGTCGACTGACATGGCGGAGAACAACCCGCTGAAGGCCCACGACCTCCGGCCTGCCCCGGGCGCCAAGACCGCCAAGACCCGTGTGGGTCGTGGTGAGGCGTCCAAGGGTAAGACCGCTGGCCGTGGTACCAAGGGCACGAAGGCCCGCTACCAGGTTCCGGAGCGCTTCGAGGGTGGCCAGATGCCCCTCCACATGCGTCTCCCGAAGCTCAAGGGCTTCAAGAACCCGTTCCGCACCGAGTACCAGGTCGTGAACCTGGACAAGCTCGCGACGCTCTACCCCGAGGGTGGAGAGGTCACCGTGGCCGACCTGGTCGCCAAGGGTGCGGTGCGCAACAACCACCTCGTCAAGGTCCTCGGACAGGGCGAGATCTCCGTGGCGCTGCAGGTTTCGGTTGACGCCGTCTCCGGCTCCGCCAAGGAGAAGATTGCCGCCGCCGGCGGCACCGTCACTGAGCTCGTCTGAGACAACTCGGACAACTCGATGGCCTGAACATCCGACCGGGGATGCCTCTTATTTGGGGCATCCCCGGTTGGTCGTTCCTAGGGGGGCATGGTCGCCGGTAAGGTGGCCAGCACTGTTGCTGTGGTAACCCCTGGGCACACGCCCGGGAATCTTTGACTGTTACGTATTCGTCGATCCTCAAGACCGTCACCTCTCGCTCTGCGCGGGGGTCGCAGGAGGCACCGTGCTCACCGCGTTCGCCCGGGCGTTCAAGACGCCCGACCTGCGCAAGAAGCTGCTCTTCACGCTCGGCATCATCGTGCTCTACCGGCTCGGGGCGCACATCCCGGTACCGGGAGTGAGCTACGAGAACGTCCAGACCTGTGTTGACCAGGCAAGTAAGGGCAACAACAGCCTCTTCGGCCTGGTGAACATGTTCAGCGGTGGTGCACTGCTGCAGATCACGATCTTCGCGCTCGGCATCATGCCGTACATCACGGCCAGCATCATTCTTCAGCTGCTGACCGTGGTCATTCCCCGACTCGAGGCGCTCAAGAAGGAGGGGCAGTCCGGCCAGGCCAAGATCACGCAGTACACGCGTTATCTGACCGTCGCGCTCGCCATCCTCCAGGGCACCGGCCTGGTGGCCACCGCCACCAGCGGCGCGCTGTTCAGCGGCTGCCCGGTCGCCGACCAGATCGTCCCGAACCACTCCATCTTCACGACCATCGTCATGGTGGTCACGATGACCGCGGGCACCGCAGCCGTCATGTGGCTCGGTGAGCTCATCACCGACCGCGGTATCGGCAACGGCATGTCGATCCTGATGTTCATCTCGATCGCCGCCAGCTTCCCCGGCGCCCTGTGGGCCATCAAGCAGAGCGGCAAGCTGGCCGATGGCTGGATCGAGTTCGGCACCGTCATCCTGGTCGGCTTCGTGATGGTGGCCCTCGTGGTCTTCGTCGAGCAGGCCCAGCGCCGGATTCCGGTGCAGTACGCGAAGCGCATGATCGGCCGCAGGTCCTACGGGGGTACGTCCACGTACATCCCGCTGAAGGTGAATCAGGCGGGTGTGATTCCCGTCATCTTCGCTTCTTCGCTGCTCTACATCCCGGCCCTGATCGTCCAGTTCTCCAACTCCACGGCGGGCTGGGCCACATGGATCAAGGATCACTTCGTCAAGGGCGACCACCCGTACTACATCACGGCGTACTTCCTGTTGATCGTCTTCTTCGCCTTCTTCTATGTGGCGATTTCGTTCAACCCCGAGGAAGTCGCCGACAACATGAAGAAGTATGGTGGCTTCATCCCGGGTATCCGGGCTGGTCGACCTACTGCCGAGTACCTGAGCTACGTGCTCAACAGGATTACTTGGCCGGGCTCGCTGTACCTGGGTCTGATCGCTCTGGTGCCGACGATGGCGTTGGCAGGCTTCGGTGGCGCTAACCAGAACTTCCCGTTCGGCGGGACGAGCATCCTCATCATCGTGGGTGTGGGTCTGGAGACCGTGAAGCAGATTGAGAGTCAGCTCCAGCAGCGCAATTACGAAGGGTTCCTCCGCTGATGCGAATCGTCCTCGTCGGGCCGCCCGGTGCCGGCAAGGGAACGCAGGCTGCGTACCTTGCCAAGAACCTGTCGATTCCGCAGATCTCCACGGGCGACCTCTTCCGCGCCAACATCAGCCAGGGCACTGACCTTGGCAAGCAGGCCCGCGCCTACATGGACGCAGGCCAGCTGGTGCCGGACGAGGTCACCATCGGGATGGCCAAGGACCGCATGGCCCAGCCGGACGCCGCGAACGGCTTCCTCCTCGACGGCTTCCCCCGCAACGTGGGACAGGCCGAGGCCCTTGACGCGATGCTCAAGGACGAGGACACCAAGCTGGACGCGGTCCTGGACCTGGAGGTCCCCGAGGACGAGGTGGTCAAGCGCATTGCCGGCCGCCGCATCTGCCGGAACGACGGTTCGCACGTCTTCCACGTCACGTACAACCAGCCGAAGACCGAGGGTGTCTGCGACATCTGCGGCGGCGAGCTGTACCAGCGCGACGACGACACCGAGGACACGGTTCGTACCCGGCTCGAGGTCTACCACACGCAGACCGAGCCGATCATCGACTACTACCGGTCCCAGGGCCTGGTGGTCACGATCTCCGCGCTCGGCAAGGTCACGGACGTGACCGAGCGGGCGATGGAGGCCCTCGACAAGTCCGGCGAGGACTGAGGAAGCACTCGTAGTAGCTGTACAGCCGGCCGCGGCGTCCTTGGGCGCCGCGGCCGGCTCTGTTCGCGCCGTATCGTGGAGTACGCCGCAGCACCCGTCACCCTTCGATACCCGTCCGATGCAGAGAGGCGCCGCGTAATGGTGCAGATCAAGACCCCTGAGCAGATCGCGAAGATGCGTGAGGCAGGGCTGGTGGTCGCTGCCATTCACGCGGCCACGCGGGAAGCGGCGGTGCCCGGTGCCACCACCCAGGACCTGGACCAGGTCGCGCGCAAGGTGATCGCCGACCACGGTGCGAAGTCGAACTTCCTCGGGTACGGCGGGTTCCCCGCGACCATCTGCACCTCGGTCAACGAGGTCGTCGTCCACGGCATCCCGGACGACAAGACCGTCCTCAAGGACGGCGACATCATCTCCATCGACGCCGGCGCGATCGTCGACGGCTGGCACGGCGACGCCGCGTACACCGCGTTCGTCGGCACCGGTCACGCTCCGGAGCTCATCGAGCTCTCCCGGGTGACCGAGGAGTCCATGTGGGCCGGGATCGCCGCGATGAAGGTGAACAACCGCCTCGTCGACATCTCGAAGGCGATCGAGTCCTATATCCGCCGCCAGCCCCGCCCGGCCACCGGCAAGTACGGGATCATCGAGGACTACGGTGGCCACGGCATCGGCACCGAGATGCACATGGACCCGCACCTGCTGAACTATGTCGCGCGCAAGCGCGGCAAGGGCATCAAGCTCGTGCCCGGAGTCTGCCTGGCGATCGAGCCGATGGTCTCGCTCGGTACGGCGCAGACCGAGGTACTCCAGGACGACTGGACGGTCATCACGACGGACGGCACGTGGTCCTCCCACTGGGAGCACTCGATCGCCCTCACCGAGGAGGGCCCCCTGGTCCTGACGGCCCCCGACTGCGGCCGCGCGAAGCTCGCGCAGTACGGCGTCGAGGCCGCGCCGGACCCGCTGGGCTGATCGCTCAGCCGGCGGACGGAGTCCGGCGCAGCCGGCCGAAGCCTGTGAGGCGCCCCGGCGCCGAGCCCGCGAGGGCTGCGTGGAGGAGGGTCCGGCTTCGAAGCCGCGCCGGACCCGCTGGGCCGAGAACCCGTGTCCCGGCAGGTCTAAGGATCTACTCTGGTGGGCAAACTTGACGGATTCGTCTTTTGGGGTCCGCTGACGTAGACTGACTCGTCGGCTCTCGTGCATCCGTGTGTCCACATACGGGGCAGAGGGTCGATCAAGGTAGCCGATTCGAAAGGCGAAGCGTGGCCAAGAAGCAAGGTGCCATCGAAATTGAGGGCACCGTGATCGAGTCCCTCCCGAACGCCATGTTCAAGGTGGAACTCCAGAACGGTCACAAGGTCCTCGCGCACATCTCCGGCAAGATGCGGATGCACTACATCCGAATCCTCCCGGACGACCGGGTCGTGGTGGAGCTCTCTCCGTACGACCTGACGCGTGGCCGGATCGTCTACCGATACAAGTAGATCTTGCTCACGCCCTGTTTCGGCAGGGCGGTGGCACTGACCCGGAGAACCTGACATCCCATGAAGGTCAAGCCGAGCGTCAAGAAGATCTGCGACAAGTGCAAGGTGATCCGCCGTCACGGTCGGGTCATGGTCATTTGCGACAACCTGCGCCACAAGCAGCGCCAGGGCTGACGCACGACCCCCTGCATCTCGCAGTACTTCGCGCGACGCACGTAATACGTACATACGCAGAGCCCGTCCAAGCCACGGCTGACGACACCTCCGGCGGGGGCCGGAGACCCGGACGTACCACCTCTCCTTCCACGGAGCGGTCGGCGGTCGGGAGTGGCACTGCGGAAGACCCCCGAAATAACAACTGGAGCCATTGAATGGCACGCGTTTCAGGTGTTGACATCCCGCGCGAAAAGCGCGTGGAGGTCGCCCTCACCTACGTCTTCGGTATCGGGCGCACCCGGTCCAAGGAGATCCTTGCCACCACGGGTGTGAACCCGAACACCCGCGTTCGTGACCTGGCCGAAGAGGACCTGGTCAAGATCCGCGAGTACGTGGACGCCAACCTCCGCACCGAGGGTGACCTCCGCCGCGAGATCCAGGCCGACATCCGCCGCAAGGTCGAGATCGGCTCCTACCAGGGTCTGCGTCACCGTCGTGGCCTTCCGGTCCACGGCCAGCGCACCAGCACGAACGCTCGTACCCGCAAGGGCCCGCGTCGCGCGATCGCCGGTAAGAAGAAGCCGGGCAAGAAGTAGTCCTCAGCGGACGCACTGCGGCAGTCCGGATCCCCGGGCCGTTGCAGCATCCAGCGGTCTTCGCTGTAGGACCGATCACCTCCCCTCTCCATCTGGAGTCAAGACATGCCCCCCAAGGGTCGTCAGGGCGCAGCCAAGAAGGTGCGTCGCAAGGAAAAGAAGAACGTCGCTCACGGCCACGCGCACATCAAGAGCACGTTCAACAACACGATCGTCTCGATCACGGACCCCGCGGGCAACGTGATCTCCTGGGCCTCCGCCGGACACGTCGGCTTCAAGGGCTCGCGCAAGTCCACCCCCTTCGCCGCGCAGATGGCCGCCGAGTCGGCCGCCCGCCGCGCGCAGGAGCACGGCATGCGCAAGGTCGACGTCTTCGTGAAGGGTCCGGGCTCCGGCCGCGAGACCGCGATCCGCTCCCTCCAGGCCACGGGCCTCGAGGTCGGTTCGATCCAGGACGTCACCCCCACTCCGCACAACGGATGCCGGCCGCCCAAGCGCCGTCGCGTCTGACGCACTGAAGCAACGGAGACAACTGGAAAATGGCGCGATACACCGGGGCCGACTGCAAGCGTTGCCGTCGGGAGAAGCAGAAGCTGTTCCTTAAGGGCAGCAAGTGCGAGAGCGCGAAGTGCCCGATCGAGATCCGTCCTTACCCCCCGGGTGAGCACGGACGCGGGCGCACCAAGGACAGCGAGTACCTTCTTCAGCTTCGTGAGAAGCAGAAGTGCTCGCGGATCTACGGTGTCCTTGAAAAGCAGTTCGTGAACTACTACAAGGAAGCGAACCAGAAGTCCGGCAAGACCGGTGAGAACCTTCTGCGCATCCTTGAGACCCGCCTCGACAACGTGGTCTACCGGGCCGGCTTCGCCAAGTCCCGCGACCACGCCCGTCAGCTGGTGCGTCACGGACACATCGCCGTGAACGGCACGAAGACCGACATTCCGTCGGCCCGCGTCGCCGCGAACGACGTCATCGAGGTCCGCCAGAAGTCCAAGGCCCTGACCCCCTTCCAGGTGGCCCAGGCCGAGGCCGGCGAGCGCACCGTTCCGGCATGGCTCGAAGCCGTGCCGTCGACGATGCGGATCCTCGTGCACTCCCTGCCCGAGCGCCAGGTGATCGACACCCAGGTGCAGGAGCAGCTGATCGTCGAGCTCTACTCCAAGTAGGAGAGCTCGTGGGTCCGGGCGGTACGGCTCTTTCGGGTCGTGCCGCCCGTACCCTTGTCAGTATCTGGGGGCGTCAAATAGTGGGCGCCCACGACTGAAGGATCCAAGCATGCTTATCGCTCAGCGTCCCTCGCTGACCGAAGAGGTCGTTGACGAGTTCCGCTCCCGGTTCGTGATCGAGCCGCTGGAGCCGGGCTTCGGCTACACCCTCGGTAACTCTCTCCGCCGTACGCTCCTCTCCTCGATCCCCGGCGCTGCTGTCACCAGCATCCGGATCGACGGTGTCCTGCACGAGTTCACCACCGTGCCGGGCGTCAAGGAGGACGTCACCGACCTCATCCTCAACATCAAGCAGCTGGTCGTCTCCTCGGAGCACGACGAGCCGGTCGTGATGTACCTGCGCAAGCAGGGTCCCGGCCTGGTCACCGCTGCTGACATCGCCCCGCCGGCCGGTGTCGAGGTCCACAACCCGGACCTGGTCCTGGCCACGCTGAACAGCAAGGGCAAGCTGGAGATGGAGCTGACCGTCGAGCGCGGTCGCGGCTACGTCTCCGCCGTCCAGAACAAGCAGGCGGGCCAGGAGATCGGCCGTATCCCGGTCGACTCCATCTACTCGCCGGTGCTCAAGGTCACGTACAAGGTCGAGGCGACCCGTGTCGAGCAGCGCACCGACTTCGACAAGCTGATCGTCGACGTCGAGACCAAGCAGGCCATGCGTCCCCGTGACGCCATGGCGTCGGCCGGTAAGACCCTGGTCGAGCTGTTCGGCCTGGCGCGCGAGCTCAACATCGATGCCGAGGGCATCGACATGGGCCCGTCCCCGACGGACGCCGCGCTCGCCGCCGATCTGGCGCTGCCGATCGAGGAGCTCGAGCTCACGGTCCGTTCGTACAACTGCCTCAAGCGTGAGGGCATCCACTCCGTGGGTGAGCTCGTCGCTCGTTCCGAGGCCGACCTGCTCGACATCCGCAACTTCGGTGCGAAGTCGATCGACGAGGTCAAGGCGAAGCTGGCCGGTATGGGCCTGGCGCTCAAGGACAGCCCGCCCGGATTCGACCCGACCGCCGCTGCCGACGCCTTCGGCGCCGACGACGACGCGGACGCGGGCTTCGTCGAGACCGAGCAGTACTAGTACGCCTCCGGTCGGTGCGTCCGGATTTCCGGGCGCCCCGACCGGGGTGAGGCTCCGGCCTCGATCGCCGGACGGGCTCGATGAGCCCCGACGGCCCATGATCTTCCGTGAGGCGGCCGCTTCACGGGAACTGACACCGGTACCTGATACGGCCGGTGCAGCACACAAGGAGAAACACCATGCCGCGTCCCGCAAAGGGTGCCCGTCTGGGCGGCAGCGCCGCGCACGAGAAGCTTCTTCTCAACAACCTCGCGAAGTCGCTGTTCGAGCACGGCCGCATCACGACGACCGAGGCCAAGGCCCGCCGCCTGCGTCCGGTCGCCGAGCGTTTCATCACCAAGGCGAAGAAGGGCGACATCCACAACCGTCGCCTCGTTCTGCAGTCGATCACGGACAAGGGCATCGTGCACACGCTCTTCACCGAGATCGCCCCGCGCTACGAGAACCGCCCCGGTGGTTACACGCGCATCACCAAGATCGGCAACCGTCGTGGCGACAACGCCCCGATGGCCGTCATCGAGCTGGTCGAGGCGCTGACCGTGGCGCAGCAGGCCACCGGTGAGGCCGAGGCCGCGACCAAGCGTGCGGTCAAGGAAGACTCCCTCAAGAAGGACGCGGCCCCGGCCGAGTCCACCGAGGACGCCGCTCCGGCGGAGGAGTCCAAGGACGCCTGAGCGTTCTGAGACCACTGGACGGGCCCGCACCACCCTTCGGGGCGGTGGCGGGCCCGTTCCGTATGTTCAGGCTTGAGAGGATCGTTGGGTGAGTGACGAAGTAGAGCCCGGGTTCGTGCGGGTACGGCTGGACCTTGCGTACGACGGCAAGGATTTCTCCGGCTGGGCGAAGCAGACCGCCCGGCGCACGGTGCAGGGGGAGATCGAGGACGCGCTGCGGACCGTGACGAGGTCGTCGCGGACGTACGACCTGACGGTCGCCGGGCGCACCGACGCCGGGGTGCACGCCCGTGGCCAGGTCGCGCATGTCGACCTGCCGGCCGAGGTGTGGGCCGAGCACGGCGAACTGCTGCTGCGGCGGATGGCCGGGCGGATGGCACCCGACGTGCGGATCTGGCGGGTGGCCGAGGCTCCGGTGGGGTTCAACGCGCGCTTCTCCGCGTTGTGGCGGCGGTACGCATACCGGATCTCCGACCGGCCAGGTGGGACCGATCCGCTGACGCGTGGTCATGTGCTTTGGCACGACCGGCCGTTGGATGTGGACGCGATGAATGCGGCGTCGGCCCGGATGCTCGGGGAGCACGACTTCGCCGCCTACTGCAAGAAGCGCGAGGGCGCGACGACCATCCGTACGCTGCAGAAGCTGAGTTGGCTACGGGACGCGGAGACCGGGGTCGTCACGGGGACCGTGCAGGCCGATGCCTTCTGCCACAACATGGTGCGTGCGCTGGTGGGGGCGATGCTGTTCGTGGGTGACGGGCGCCGCCCCGACCCGTGGCCCGCCCAGGTGCTGGCTGCCGGGGTGCGGGATCCGGGAGTGCATGTCGTGCGGCCGCACGGCCTGACGCTGGAGGAAGTCGCCTACCCGGCCGATGAGTTGCTTGCCGCGCGCAACAAGGAGGCGCGCAATGTACGGTCGCTGCCGGGACGCGGGTGCTGCTGACGCGGACCGGCCTCAGCGGGACGTCGTCGTCCCCGCATGTGCCCGCCGTCGGCGCCATGCTGCTGTGAGCTGTCCCGCCAGGAACAGAGCGGTGAGCGTCGACAGCGTCGACCGGACCGGGCCGATGCCCGGGGTCCACCAGGCGTAGGCCGCGGCCGCCGTGAACAGCGGCAGGCCCAGGACGCGAAGCAGCCACCAGCGGGCCGGGCGGGGTTCGTAGGTGCCGGGGGCCGGTGGGTGGCTGCCGTCCTCCGTCGTCATCGTGTCGCGCATCCCGGCGAGCAGTCCGCGACGGCTGAGGACCCGGGCGCCGGGGAGGGTGTCCAGGATCTCCGGGCGGGTGCCGAAGTCCGCGGGGAGCGGGGGGAGGGCCAGGGCGGCCAGCAGGTCGGACTGGTGCCGGGGCGGATTGCCGGTGGAGCGGAGGATGTGGGTCAGCGGGCGAGGGTCCGCGACGGCGTAGAGCCGGGACAGCGTGGCGGCCGTGGCGGTGACCGTGGTGTGGTCGGGAGCCGGGGACGTGGTGTTCCACTCGTGCGCTGCCAGCGGTCTGCCCTTGTGGAACACGGTGAAGCCGCAGCGCTCGGGGGTGCGGCGCAGCACCAGCGTGGGCCACTTCTCACCGGTGGTGAAGTTGTCGGCCGCCGTCGTCAGCCGGTCCTCCGTGGACAGGACCGAGCGTTTGGCCGGCTTGAGGTCGGGGACGGCCTCGATGTAGGTGTGCGTCGCCGATGCCGGGGCCGTACGCAGGGAGATGCCGCACATCAGCGCGGCCTGCGCCACTTCCTCCGGGCGGGCGGCCGCTATCGCGAGCGCGCAGGGGGCGTCCGCCGTCCAGCCGGTGGCCGGTACGGAGTGGGGGTTCGAGGGGCGGGCGAAGAACGGGGTCCTGGTCGCGACATGGATGCGGACGCCGGAGCGGGTCTCGAGGAACTCCTGACGCGGGTCGTCGCCGAAGTAGGCCCAGGGGTACTTGGTGGCGGCGGTGCCGATGGCGCGGAACGTGTCGAGGGCGTCGTGCCAGCGGTCCTGGCGCAGCAGCATCAGAGCCAGCTGGTTGCGGAAGCCGGCGGCCTCGCGGCTGCCCGTGGCGTATTCGGCGGAGAGGGCCAGAGCGCGGGTGACCGCGGCCGCCACGCGGGGCGCGAACGGGTCGGGGCCCGCGGAGGGGGCCGTCGGGCCGGTGGTGAGGACCTCGTACTCCAGCGCCGCCGACAGGGGCAGCGCGTGCAGCTTCGAACCGGGCGGGGCGGTGTCGGCCGCGCTCTCGGCGAAGGCGAACATCTCCTCGTGCGAACCGTGCCACTTCGCGCACAGGTACTGCAGGGCCGCGGCGTGGCAGCCGTAGTGGTGCGGATCGCGGGCGACGGCCTCGGCCCAGTAGTCGTCGAAGACGTCACGCGGGGCCTGGCTGCCGAGTGCGTGGGTGAGGGCGATGCGCCAGGGGACCGGGTCGGCCGGGTTGAGTTCGGCCGCCGCGCCGATCACCGGGGCCGCGTCCTCCAGGAGCGCGAAGAAGGCCTGGAACTGGTCGCGCGAGACATGCTGGGCGCGGGCCGCCGTACGTATCTCCCAGGCCTGATCGATACAGAGCTCGGCCTTGACCAGGGCCGCGTCCGGATCCTCCGGCGCCGCGTCCAGCCACGCGTTGAGCCAGCCGGGGTTGTGGAGCGCGGCCTCGGCGAGACGCGTGACGTACCCGTCCCTCAGCTCCCACTGGGCGTGCGCGCGGGTCGCGGCGAGGAGGTCACGGGCGGGGCCGTGGTCGCCCGTGGTGGCCGCCGTCAGTGCCGCCCGCAGCGGTGCGTCCGGCGGGTCGACGACCACGGCCTCGTCCGGCGGCAGGTCCGCCCCGATCGTGGCGCTGTGGCGCAGTACCCGGGGCAGCGTGAGCAGGAAGGGGAGGCGCACGACGTCTTCGGGACCGGATCAGCCGGTCGACGCGGTGGCCGCGGCGGAGGCCTGGACCTCGCCACGGTGCCGTATCTGACGGAACGTGAAGTTCCGTAGGTCGTCGCCGACGGTGAAGACGTTCTTGTCGGCCTTGGAGACGTTCTTGCCGTTCGTGAAACCGCCGATGGTGAAGTAGGCGTAGCGGCCGTACCAGTTGGTGGTACGACGGCAGATCGAACCGCCGCGGCAGAACGTCGGCACGCCCGCGCCGCTCAGCGACGCCAGGCCGCCGGACGCCTGCTGCGCGGACTTCTTCGCCTGTGCCTCCGTCTCGAAGACCGCGACGCCGACGGTCACGGCGACCCCTGCCCTGCTGTACGTGGCACGGATGACCTGGTCGCAACCGTTGCTCGTGAGGATCGAGCCGAGTGCGCCCTGCGTGGTCGCCGCGCAGTTCGTGGTGCGGTGCGTGGCGCCCTTGGCGTACACGCGGTCGCCCATCGTCAGCTTCTTGCCCGGGTAGAAGGAGTCGATGGTGAGCGGCGCCTTGTCCTTCTTCACGTCGGAGACGTAGTCCTTCGGGTCCGGCGGGGGCGGCGGCGCCACCGTGGAGAAGGACGGCTCTGGCGCGGCCGAGTCGGTCGGCAGATCGGCGGGTCCCGGCAGTTGGCCGGCGCTCGTGTCCGAGCCGGTGGAGTTGCCGTTGTTGTTGGTCGAGATGACGGCTGTGGCGACGATTGCCGCGACCGCGGCGGTGGCGAGCGCGCCGCCGCCGATCAGCAGCCACTTCTTACGACGGCTCCGCGCGGCGGATGCCTCGGCCAGCGCTGCCCAGTCCGGAGTCTGATTGCCCCCGGGCCCCCAGGAGGGTCCCCCTTGCCCAAAGCTCATGCGGCGAATCCTAGACGGAACGTAAACCGGTTGGGCCAGAGCTTCGCGGGCCGTGACAATGCTGTGCATGGGACATCTTGAAGCGGGCCATCTGGAGTACTACCTACCGGACGGGCGGGTGCTGCTCGGCGATGCTTCGTTCCGGGTCGCGGACGGGGCCGTCGTCGCCCTCGTCGGGGCGAACGGCGCCGGGAAGACGACGCTGCTGCGACTCCTGTCCGGGGAGCTCCAGCCGCACGGCGGCACTGTGTCGGTGAGCGGCGGCCTGGGGGTGATGCCGCAGTTCGTGGGCTCGGTCCGGGACGACCGTACGGTCAGGGATCTGCTCGTATCCGTCGCCCAGCCGCGTATCCGCGAGGCCGCGCAGGCGGTCGACAGGGCCGAGGAGCTGATCCTCACCGTCGACGACGAGGCCGCGCAGATGAGGTACGCGCAGGCCCTCAGTGACTGGGCGGAGGCCCGCGGATACGAGGCCGAGACCGTCTGGGACATGTGCACCATGGCCGCGCTCGGTGTTCCGTACGAGAAGGCGCAGTGGCGTGAGGTGCGGACGCTCAGCGGAGGTGAGCAGAAGCGGCTCGTGCTGGAGGCGCTGCTGCGCGGTCCGGACGAGGTGCTGCTGCTCGACGAGCCGGACAACTACCTCGACGTCCCCGGCAAGCGCTGGCTGGAGTCGAAGCTCAAGGAGACGCGGAAGACGGTGCTCTTCGTCTCCCACGACCGGGAGCTGCTGTCCCGGGCCGCCGAGAAGATCGTCAGCGTGGAGCCCAGCCCGGCGGGCAGCGATGTGTGGGTGCACGGCGCCGGCTTCGATACGTACCACCAGGCCCGCAAGGACCGGTTCGCGCGGTTCGAGGAGCTGCTGCGGCGCTGGGAGGAGGAGCACGCCCGGCTGAAGGCGCTGGTCCACCGGCTGCGGCAGCAGGCGGCGATCAGCCCCGACATGGCGTCGCGCTACCGGGCCATGCAGACCCGCTTCAAGAAGTTCGAGGACGCGGGGCCGCCGCCGGAGCCGCCGCGCGAGCAGGACATCAAGATGCGGCTGCGCGGTGGCCGGACCGGGGTGCGGGCCGTGACCTGCAAGGGGCTCGAGCTGACCGGGCTGATGAAACCGTTCGACCTGGAGATCTTCTACGGGGAACGCGTCGCCGTCCTCGGCTCGAACGGGTCGGGCAAATCGCACTTCCTGCGGCTGCTGGCCGGGGAGCCGGTGGCGCACACGGGCGAGTGGAAGCTGGGCGCACGGGTCGTGCCCGGGCACTTCGCGCAGACGCACGCCCATCCGGAGCTGATGGGGCACACACTCGTCGAGATCCTGTGGACCGAGCACGCGAAGGACCGGGGCGGGGCCATGTCCGTGCTGCGCCGGTACGAGCTGGAGCGGCAGGGGGACCAGCCCTTCGAGAAGCTGTCCGGCGGGCAGCAGGCGCGGTTCCAGATCCTGCTGCTGGAGCTGGCGGGGACCACCGCTCTGCTGCTGGACGAGCCGACGGACAACCTCGACCTGGAGTCGGCGGAGGCGCTGCAGGACGGGCTCGAGGCGTACGACGGGACCGTGATGGCCGTCACGCACGACCGGTGGTTCGCGAAGTCGTTCGACCGCTATCTGGTGTTCGGTTCGGACGGGGTGGTGCGCGAGACCACGGAGCCGGTGTGGGACGAGCGCAGGGTCGAGCGGGAACGGTAGGGCCGGCGCGTTTTGACCCGTCCCGGGCGGTGCGGGTACTGTCGGGGGTTGTTATACGTATCGGCTTCGTCGTTCTCACGCGAAGAGCCCTTACGTAGGTTCTCTGGAGCAGTTACCAGTGGCTCGCATACGGGCAGCGTTCCCGGCATTGTGGGCCCCAGCTGCATGATCGCTTCAGGGGTGCCATGTGTCTGGACCTCATCCACTGAAGAAGCGAAGGCTACGAAGTGCGTACGTACAGCCCCAAGCCCGGCGATGTCACTCGCCAGTGGCACATCATCGACGCCGAGGACATCGTCCTGGGTCGCCTGGCCACCACGGCGGCGAACCTCCTCCGAGGCAAGCACAAGGCGATCTACGCCCCCCACATGGACATGGGCGACTTCGTCATCATCATCAACGCCGAGAAGGTTCACCTCTCCGGCAACAAGAAGACCCAGAAGATGGCGTACCGCCACTCCGGGTTCCCGGGTGGTCTGCGCTCCGTGCGTTACGACGAGCTGCTCTCCAAGAACCCGGAGAAGGCCATCGAGAAGGCCATCAAGGGCATGATCCCCAAGAACACCCTGGGCCGTCAGATGCTCTCGAAGCTCAAGGTCTACGCGGGCGACCAGCACCCGCACGCTGCTCAGCAGCCGGTCCCGTTCGAGATCACCCAGGTCGCGCAGTAGTTCCGGCCTCCCCCTAAGACGTAAAGAAAGATCTGAGGAGAATCGTGGCCGAGACCACTGTTGAGAACCCCGTCGAGGGCACCGAGGGCGAAGAGGTCTTCGCCGAGGTGACCACCTTCGAGTCGGAGGTTCCCGTCGAGGGCGAGTACACCAGCGAGTCGCTGGCGTCCCGCTTCGGCGACCCGCAGCCCGCCGCCGGCCTTGGCCGTCGGAAGAACGCCATCGCCCGCGTCCGGATCGTTCCGGGCACCGGCAAGTGGAAGATCAACGGTCGCACCCTTGAGGACTACTTCCCCAACAAGGTGCACCAGCAGGAAGTCAACGAGCCCTTCAAGGTGCTCGAGCTCGACAACCGCTACGACGTCATCGCCCGCATCTCGGGTGGCGGCGTCTCGGGTCAGGCCGGCGCCCTGCGCCTCGGTGTCGCCCGTGCGCTGAACGAGGCGGACGTGGACAACAACCGCGCCCCGCTGAAGAAGGCCGGCTTCCTCTCCCGCGACGACCGTGCGGTCGAGCGCAAGAAGGCCGGTCTCAAGAAGGCCCGTAAGGCCCCGCAGTACAGCAAGCGCTAATCCGCCTGCTCAGCTGTTTTATACGTTCGCCCCGGCGGCACTTCTCGTGCTTCCGGGGCGTTCGTCTATAGACGCCTTCGGGCGTATAACGGCATGAGACGTTCATAGGCCCGCCCTGGTCGGCATCACCTCTCGCGTCGCCACGCGTCTCGCCTTGCGTCTTGCCCTGAGTCGTTTTGACTTGTGATGGCTTGTTTTGTTTTTGCGGTTCGGTTTCGGAGCATCTTCGGAGGACACCAGTGGGACGACTCTTCGGCACGGACGGTGTACGCGGTGTCGCCAATGCGGATCTGACGGCCGAGCTCGCGCTCGGTCTGTCGGTCGCTGCGGCGCATGTGCTTGCTGAGACGGGCACCCTCGACGGTGGGCGGCGGGCGACAGCCGTGGTGGGCCGTGACCCACGCGCGTCCGGAGAGTTCCTGGAGGCCGCTGTCGTGGCCGGTCTGGCGAGCGCCGGCGTGGACGTCCTGCGCGTCGGTGTGCTGCCCACCCCCGCGGTGGCGTACCTCACCGGCGCGCTGGGCGCCGACCTCGGCGTGATGCTCTCCGCCAGCCACAACGCCATGCCGGACAACGGGGTCAAGTTCATCGCCCGCGGGGGCCACAAGCTCTCCGACGAGCTCGAGGACCGGATCGAGACCCTGTACGAGCAGCACCGCACCGGTGCGCCGTGGGAGCGTCCGACCGGTGCCGGTGTGGGCCGTGTCACGGAGTACGCGGAGGGCTTCGACCGGTATGTGGCGCACCTGGTCGCGGTCCTGCCGAACCGGCTCGACGGGCTGAAGATCGTCCTCGACGAGGCGCACGGCGCGGCCGCCCGGGTCTCGCCCGAGGCCTTCGCGCGGGCCGGCGCCGAGGTGATCACGATCGGTGCGGCCCCCGACGGTCTGAACATCAACGCCGGCTGCGGGTCCACCCATCTGGACCTGCTGAAGGCCGCCGTCGTCGAGCACGGCGCCGACTTCGGTATCGCGCACGACGGTGACGCCGACCGCTGCCTCGCCGTGGACGCGTCGGGCGAGGAGGTCGACGGCGACCAGATCCTGGCCGTGCTCGCCCTCGCCATGCGCGAGGCCGGACAGCTGCGCAAGGACACCGTGGTCGGAACGGTCATGTCCAACCTCGGCTTCAAGATCGCCATGGAGCGCGAGGGCATACACGTCGTCCAGACCGCCGTCGGCGACCGGTACGTACTGGAGTCGATGAAGGCCGAGGGCTTCGCGCTGGGCGGCGAGCAGTCCGGCCACGTCATCGTCCTCGACCACGCCACGACCGGTGACGGCACGCTGACCGGCCTGCTGCTGGCGGCCCGGGTCGTCGCCACCGGCCGCACGCTCGCCGAGCTCGCCGGGGTCATGCAGCGGCTCCCGCAGATCCTGATCAACGTCCCGGACGTCGACAAGTCCCGGGTGGAGACGTCGCCGGAGCTGGCGGCCGCGATCGACGAGGCGGAGCGCGAGCTGGGCGACACCGGCCGCGTGCTGCTGCGCCAGTCGGGCACCGAGCCCCTGGTCCGGGTCATGGTCGAAGCGGCCGACATCGAGCAGGCGCGGTCCGTCGCCGGGCGGCTGGCCGATGTGGTGAAGTCCGCGCTCGGGTAGCGCGTCGTCCCGCTGTCACCGAACGCCCGAGGGGCCCGATACACGCATCGGGCCCCTCGGGCGCTTCTCTCAGGCCTGGCCCGCGCTCGGGACGGCGGCGGTCCGACGGCGCCGGACCGCCCACAGCGCCTTCTGGAGCAGCAGTGTCAGCGTCCCCGCGAGCACGATCCCGGCGAGGTTCGCCATCAGCTGGCCCACCGAGCCCCACATCTGCCCGTAGTCCCGGTAGCTGAACGCCACCGCCGCATTGGCCGCCGCCGGCACGGTCGTCACCGAGATCGCGACGCCGATCAGCGCCCCGGACTTCGTCGAGGTGAGGGAGAGCGTCCCGGCGATGCCCGCCAGGAAGGCCACCACGAACGACATCCAGTCCGGCTTCCAGATGAACGCCGTGTTGGGCCGGGCCGCCTCGATCATCGCCTCCGTGAACAGCCCGAAGGCGTTCATCATCCAGGCGAATCCGACCGTCACCACTATCGCGACGGCGAACCCGGCGATCAGCGTCCACAGCGAACGCCACGCCAGACGCGGGGCGCGCTGCACCAGCGCCGTGGAGATACCGGCCAGCGGTCCGAACTCCGGGCCCACGGCCATCGCTCCTACGATCAGGATCGCGTTGTCGAGCATCACACCGCAGGCGGCGAGCATCGTCGCGACCGCGAGAAATGCCGCATAGGTGACGCTGAACGTCGACTCCTCGTGGGTCGCGTCCGTCAGCTTCTCCCACAGCACGGCGTCCACACCCTCGCCCGGCGCCTCCTCCTTGGCCCGGTCGGCGAGGGAGGAGAGCGTCAGGTCCGAGTGCTCGACGGTGATCGATCCGGACTCGTCGACACCGAGTGCGCGCAGGGCGCTGATCAGCTCGTCGCCCGCCTCGCGCGCCACATCGAACAGCACCACGTCGCCCGCCGGGTCACGGGCGGCCTTGGGCAGTACCACCAGATGCGTGGCGCCGACGGTGTGCTCGACGAGATGCAGCACCTCGTCCGTACGGTCGGCGGGGACGATCAGGCGCAGGTGCAGCACGCGGGTACTCCGGGGAGGTCGGGTTGTCAGAGTTTGCGCAGTGACAGACGCTGGACCTTGTGATCCGGGCCCTTGCGCAGCACCAGGGTGGCACGGCCCCGGGTGGGGGCCACATTTTCCAGCAGGTTGGGCTTGTTGATGGTCCGCCACATCGTGCGGGCGTACTCCATGGCCTCCTCCTCGGAGACCTGTGTGTACTTACGGAAGTACGAGAACGGGTTCTGGAACGCGGTCTCGCGCAGCTTGCGGAAGCGGTTGAGATACCAGGTCTCGATGTCCTCGGCCCGCGCGTCCACGTACACACTGAAGTCGAAGTAGTCGGCGAGCCCGACCCTGGTGCGGCCGTCCTTGCCGGGCAGCGCGGGCTGCAGCACGTTGAGGCCTTCGACGATCAGGATGTCGGGGCGGCGTACCGTGAGCCGCTCGCCCGGCACGATGTCGTAGATCAGGTGCGAGTAGACGGGCGCCGTCACCTCGTCCTTGCCGGCCTTGATGTCGGCGACGAAACGGGTCAGGGCGCGTCGGTCGTACGACTCCGGGAACCCCTTGCGCGACATCAGCCCGCGCGCCTGGAGCTCCTTCATCGGCAGCAGGAACCCGTCCGTGGTCACCAGCTCGACGCGAGGATGCTCGGGCCAGCGGGCCAGCAGCGCCTGGAGGATACGGGCACTGGTGGACTTGCCGACGGCGACACTGCCCGCGACCCCTATGACGAAAGGTGTGCCGCGCTGCGCTCCGTGGCCGTTGCCCGCGTCCCCGAGGAAGGTGTTGAGGGCGCCGCGCAGGCCGGAGGTGGCCTGGACGTAGAGGTTCAGGAGCCGGGAGAGCGGCAGGTAGACGTCCCGCACCTCGTCGAGGTCGATGACGTCCCCGAGCCCGCGCAGCTGCTCGACCTCGGCGGCGGTCAGCGGCAGCGGTGTCTTGTCGCGCAGGGCACTCCATTCGGCGCGCGACAGGTCGACGTACGGCGTCGAAGCGTGCTCGGCGCGTCGCTGGGTGCTCCGTGGCGGCGAAGTGATCACGTGTTCATTGTTGCGGGAGTTTTGACGGAGTGGGGGGTGGGGTCGGTCACGTGGGGTGTGGATCCCCGGGTGACCGGGGAGCGGGGGCCGGCCTCGGAGGGCGCGCTCCGGTACTGCGCCACACAGGGCACGTAGCACCGGAGCACACGGGTGGCGACCGAGACCGGGCCGCCTCAGACTCCGGCCTTCACCATCAGCTCCCGTTTCACCCGGGTTCTCACCTCGGGCGGTGCCCCCACCGCGGCCGAGGGGCTGACGACGATCGCCGCGATGGTCGCCGCCGCGCCCGGGGTGCAGGTGATGGCTGGCGGCGGGGTGCGCCCCGCCGACATCCCGGCACTGACCTCCGCCGGGGCCGCCGCCGTCCACCTCTCCGCCAAAGACCGCCGCCGGGCGAGGCGTACCGGATCGGCGGTGCCGGGTGCGAGGCCCGCGCCCGAGCGGCCGGCGGATCGCGGCGCTTCGGCGTTGGCGCAGGAGGGGGAGCGGGCCTGGGGATGCGGCTCGCAGAGGATTGCCGCGACTCCCCCGACGGATCCCGGCCGCCCAGCGCCCCTTCTGCGACGATGCCAAGCGAGGGGAGGGCGACCACGAAAGGATCGTTATGTGTGGAATCGTCGGGTACGTCGGTGGGCAGTCCGCGCTTGATGTTGTTGTCGCCGGGCTCAAGCGCCTGGAATACCGGGGATACGACTCCGCGGGCATCGCCGTTCTCGCGGACGGCGGGCTGGCCTCCGTGAAGAAGGCCGGGAAGCTCGTCAATCTGGAGAAGGCACTGGTGGAGCGGCCTCTTCCGGCCGGGACCACCGGCATCGGGCACACCCGTTGGGCCACCCACGGCGCTCCCACCGATGCCAATGCCCACCCGCATCTCGACAACGCGGGGCGCGTCGCCGTCGTGCACAACGGCATCATCGAGAACTTCGCCGCGCTGCGCGCCGAACTTGCCGAGCGCGGCCACGATCTGGCGTCCGAGACCGACACCGAGGTCGTCGCCCATCTGCTCGCCGAGGCGTACTCGTCGAGCGGCGATCCGGCGGAGGCGATGCGGCAGGTCTGCCGGCAGCTCGAAGGGGCGTTCACCCTGGTGGCCGTGCATGCCGATGAGCCGGACGTGGTGGTGGGGGCCCGGCGGAACTCGCCGCTGGTGGTCGGGGTCGGGGAGGGGGAGGCGTTTCTGGCCTCCGATGTGGCCGCGTTCATCGCGCACACCCGGTCCGCGATCGAGCTGGGGCAGGATCAGGTCGTCGAGCTGCGGCGGGAGTCCGTCACGGTCACCGACTTCGACGGACAGCCCGCCGATGTCCGCAAGTACCACGTGGACTGGGACGCTTCCGCGGCCGAGAAAAGCGGCTTCGACTACTTCATGCTCAAGGAGATCTCCGAGCAGCCGAAGGCCGTCGCCGACACCCTGCTGGGCCGGATCGACCGTGCGGGCTCGCTCCACCTCGACGAGGTGCGCATCCCGCCGCACGTGCTCCGGGAGGTCGACAAGGTCGTCATCGTCGCCTGCGGGACCGCGTTCCACGCCGGGATGATCGCGAAGTACGCCATCGAGCACTGGACCCGGCTGCCCTGCGAGACGGAGCTCGCCAGCGAGTTCCGCTACCGCGACCCGATCCTCGACCAGCGCACCCTCGTCATCGCGATCTCCCAGTCCGGGGAGACGATGGACACGCTGATGGCTCTGCGGCACGCCCGCGAGCAGGGGGCGAAGGTCCTCGCCATCTGCAATACGAACGGTTCGACCATTCCGCGTGAGTCCGACGCGGTGCTGTACACGCACGCCGGACCGGAGGTCGCCGTCGCCTCGACCAAGGCGTTCCTGACGCAGCTCGTCGCCTGCTATCTCGTCGCCCTCTACCTCGGCCAGACCCGCGGCACGAAGTGGGGCGACGAGATCCGGACCGTCGTCCGGCAGCTCTCCGAGGTCCCGGGGCAGGTCGAACGGGTCCTGGAGACCATGGAGCCGGTGCGCGAGCTGGCCCGCTCGCTGGCCAGCCAGGACACCGTGCTCTTCCTGGGGCGCCACGTGGGATACCCGGTAGCCCTCGAAGGCGCGTTGAAGCTCAAGGAACTCGCGTACATGCATGCCGAGGGCTTCGCGGCCGGTGAGCTCAAGCACGGACCGATCGCGCTCATCGAGAACGATCTGCCGGTCGTCGTGGTCGTGCCGTCGCCGCGCAGCCGGTCGGTGCTCCACGAGAAGATCGTGTCGAACATCCAGGAGATCCGGGCCCGTGGCGCACGCACCGTCGTCATCGCGGAGGAGGGCGACGAAGCGGTCGTTCCGTACGCCGACCACCTGATCTGGATCCCCGCTACGCCTACGCTGCTTCAGCCACTGGTGGCAACCGTGCCGTTGCAGGTCTTCGCCTGCGAACTGGCCACCGCCCGCGGCAACGAGGTGGACCAGCCGCGCAATCTGGCGAAGTCCGTGACGGTCGAGTGAACCAATGAATGAGTGAGTGAGCGCGTGATCATCGGGGTCGGGATCGATGTGGCGGAGATCGAACGGTTCGACGCGGCACTGGAGCGTACGCCGCATCTGGCTCAGCGGCTGTTCCTGGAGAGCGAGTTGCTGCTGCCCAGCGGCGAGCGGCGCGGGATCGCCTCGCTGGCCGCCAGGTTCGCCGCCAAGGAGGCCATCGCCAAGGCGCTGGGGGCGCCCGGCAACCTGCTGTGGACGGATGCCGAGGTGTTCGTCGAGGACAGCGGGCAGCCCCGGCTGCGCGTCGTCGGCACGGTCGCGGCGCGCGCGGCCGAGCTGGGCGTGAAGCACTGGCACGTCTCGTTGAGCCATGACGCGGGGGTGGCGTCGGCCGTGGTGATCGCGGAGGGTTGACCGTATGCGAACTGCGTACAGCGTGGAGACCGTACGGGCCGCCGAGCGCGCCCTGATGGCACGGCTGCCCGACGGCGCCCTGATGCAGCGGGCCGCCGCGGGTCTCGCGGCGGCCTGCGCCGATCTGCTGCGGCGGAGCGGCCGGGTGTACGGGTCCCGGGTCGTCCTGCTCGTCGGCAGCGGCGACAACGGCGGCGACGCGCTGTACGCGGGGGCCCGGCTGGCCCGGCGCGGCGCGGGCGTCCGCGCCCTGCTGACCGCGCCGGACCGGGCCCACGAGGGCGGGGTCGCGGCGCTCCGCGCGGCGGGCGGGCGGGTGGACGGCGCCGACCGGGTGAGCACGGACCTGATCGGCCGTGTCGATCTCGTCGTCGACGGCATCACCGGCATCGGCGGCCGTGGTGGGCTGCGTGAGGGTGCGGCCGCGCTGGTGCGAGTCCTCGAGGCGACCGGGGCGCCGATCGTCGCCGTCGATCTGCCCAGCGGTGTCGAGGCGGACACCGGCGAGGTGCTCGGCGACGCTGTGCGGGCCGATGCGACGGTCACCTTCGGCACGTACAAGCCGGGGCTGCTCATCGACCCGGCCGCCGACCGGGCGGGCGCGCTGCGCCTCGTCGACATCGGGCTCGACGACGAGCTGCCCGCCGTGCCCGATCTGGAGGCGCTGCAGTACGCGGACGTCGCCGCGCTGCTGCCCGTTCCCGCCAGTGAGAGCGACAAGTACCGGCGCGGGGTCGTCGGCATCGTCGCCGGGTCCGCCCGGTATCCGGGGGCGGCGGTGCTCGCCGTCGGCGGGGCGCTGCGGGGCGGTGCGGGGGCGGTGCGGTACGTCGGCCCGGGCGCCGACGCCGTGATCGCCCGGCACCCCGAGACCCTGGTCCACTCGGGGCCGCCGTCGAAGGCGGGGCGGGTGCAGGCATGGGTCGTCGGCCCCGGGCTCGGTGACGGTACGGCGGCCGTGTCGGCGGTCGCCGACGTGCTGGCCGCCGATGTCCCGGTGCTGGTGGACGCGGACGGGCTGCGGCTGCTCGACGCCTCCGTCGTGCGGTCGCGCACCGCTCCGACGCTGCTCACCCCGCACGCCGGGGAGGCTGCCGCGCTGCTCGGCGTCCCGCGCGAGGAGGTCGAGGAGGGACGGCTCGCCGCCGTACGGGAACTCGCCGCGCGTTACCGCTCCACCGTGCTGCTCAAGGGGTCGACGACGCTGGTCGCCACCGACGCCGAGCACACTCCCGTACGGGTCAATCCGACCGGCACCCCCTGGCTGGCCACGGCGGGCAGCGGCGACGTCCTCTCCGGGCTGACGGGATCCCTGCTGGCCGCCGGCCTCGGCCCGCGCGACGCCGCGTCCGTCGGTGCCCATCTGCACGGTCTGGCGGCCCGGCACGCCTCGGACGGCGGACCGGTCGCCGCGCAGGACGTCGCGGACGCGATCCCCGCGGCGTGGCGGGACGTACGGGCCTGAGCGATCCTGAGCACCAGCAGGCAGGGAACCGCAGATCGGAGCCGGTGAGGAGTGGTCGACCGTGGGCAGCAGTTCCGTACGGGTACGCCGGGTCTACGACCCACAGGAGGACGGTGACGGGACCCGTGTCCTCGTCGACCGGCTCTGGCCCCGCGGCGTCGCCAAGGACCGGGCGAGGATCGACCGGTGGCTCAAGGACCTCACCCCGTCGAACGAACTCCGCTCCTGGTACCACGAGGACCGTACCGGCACCCGCTACGACGACTTCGTCGACCGCTACCGTGCCGAGCTCGCCGACCCCGTGCACACGGCGGCGGTGGACGAGCTGGTGGAACTGGTCCGCGCGGGCGGGCCGGTGACCCTGGTCACCGCGGTGAAGGACGTCCCGCACAGTCATGTCCCGGTCCTTGTCGACCATGTCGAACATGAGCTGCGCCACCGGTGACGTCGGCGGCGTCGTGCGTGGTCCGGACGCCCTTGACGCGCCTCGGGCCCGGTACCTGAGGGCCCTGTCGTACGCCTCTGAGAGACTGGGCGCGATGAACGAGACAGCGTCCTTGAGAGCCCGTGCCGAGATCGACCTCGCCGCACTGCGCGCCAACGTGCGCGCGCTGCGTGCCCGGGCGGCCGGCGCGCAACTCATGGCCGTCGTCAAGTCCGACGCGTACGGGCACGGGGCGGTGCCCTGTGCCAGGGCCGCGCTCGAAGCCGGGGCGACCTGGCTCGGCACCGCGACACCGCACGAGGCACTGGCCCTGCGCGCCGCCGGGCTCGGCGGCCGGGTGATGTGCTGGCTGTGGACGCCGGGCGGCCCCTGGCGCGAGGCGATCGAGGCCGACATCGATGTGTCGGTGAGCGGTATGTGGGCGCTGCGCGAGGTCGTCGCCGCGGCCGAGGAGGCCGGCCGCACGGCTCGCATCCAGCTCAAGGCGGACACAGGCCTCGGGCGCAACGGCTGCCAGCCCTCCGACTGGCCGGAGCTGGTGGCCGCCGCCCGCACCGCCGAGCAGGCGGGCACGGTCCGGATCACCGGTCTCTGGTCCCACTTCGCCTGCGCCGACGAGCCCGGCCACCCGTCGATCGCCGCCCAGCTGGGCGTGTACCGGGACATGCTGGCGTACGCGGAGAAGGCGGGCGTCGAACCCGAGGTACGGCACATGGCGAACTCTCCGGCGACGCTGACGGTCCCCGAGTCGCACTTCGACCTCGTACGGACCGGGATCGCCATGTACGGCATCTCGCCCAGCCCCGAGCTCGGCACCCCGGCGGACTTCGGGCTGCGCCCGGTGATGACGCTCGCCGCGTCGGTCGCCCTGGTCAAGCAGGTGCCGGAGGGTCACGGTGTCAGCTACGGGCACCACTACACGACGTCCGCCGAGACGACGCTCGGCCTGATCCCGCTCGGCTACGCGGACGGCATCCCGCGCCACGCCTCCGGGCGCGGCCCGGTCCTCGTCGGCGGCGCCCTGCGGCGGGTCGCGGGCCGGGTGGCGATGGACCAGTTCGTCGTCGACCTCGGTGGGGACGTCGTGGAGGTGGGCAGCGACGCGGTGCTGTTCGGCCCGGGGGACCGGGGCGAGCCGAGCGCCGAGGACTGGGCGGAGGCGGCCGGCACGATCGCGTACGAGATCGTCACCCGCATCGGCGGGCGGGTACCGCGCGTCTATGTGAACGAGAGCCCGGCCGACGAGAACGAGACCCCGCCCGATCCGACCTGATCCAGCCCGATCCGGCACGTCCTGCATCTCCTGACCAGACCTGACGGACAACGATCGACGAGGAGCACGGCACGGTGAGCGAGAGCAGTGCGGGGGACGCGATGGCGACGGCGGCCGTTGTGGCGGTCGGCTGGCGCCGGGCAGGCATTGCCGGAGCCGCCATAGGCGTGATCGCGGCCGGTGCGGCGGCCGGCGTCGCGGTCGAGCGGATGACTGTCGGCCGGGGCATGCGCAGGAGGGCCAGGCTGGCGCTGGACGCCTCGGGGCCGTACGGGTCGCTCCGCGGCATGCCCGGCCGGGCCACCGCCGACGACGGCACCGAGCTGTATTACGAGACCGACGAGGTCGAACCGGACGGTGGTACGGGCGCGGGCACCCGACCGGGGGCCGGTGCCGGGGCCGCCGGGACCGGACCGCGGCGGCGCCGGCTCTTCGGCCGCAAGACTCCCGGGCCCGTCACCGTCGTCTTCAGCCACGGCTACTGCCTCAGCCAGGACTCCTGGCACTTCCAGCGGGCGGCGCTGCGCGGCCTGGTTCGCACCGTGCACTGGGACCAGCGCAGCCACGGCCGCTCCGAGCGCGGCCGGGCCCAGGCCGAGGGTGTGACGGTCGGCATCGACCAGCTCGGCCGCGACCTGAAGGCGGTCATCGACGCGGCCGCCCCCGAGGGCCGGCTCCTGCTGGTCGGGCATTCCATGGGCGGCATGACGATCATGGCGCTCGCCGATCAGTACCCGCAGCTGATCCGGGACCGGGTCGCCGCCGTGGCGTTCGTCGGCACGTCGAGCGGGAAGCTCGGGGAGGTCAACTTCGGGCTGCCGATCGCGGGCGTGAACGCCGTGCGACGGGTACTGCCCGGGGTGCTGAAGGCGCTCGGCTCGCAGGCGGAGCTGGTGGAGCGGGGCAGACGGGCGACCGCCGATCTCTTCGCCGGGCTCATCAAGCGGTACTCGTTCGGTTCACGGGACGTGGATCCGGCGGTCGAGAGGTTCGCCGAGCGGCTGATCGAGTCCACCCCGATCGACGTGGTCGCGGAGTTCTACCCGGCCTTCACCGAGCACGACAAGAGTGGCGCGCTGCCCGCGTTCCGTGACATCCCGGTGCTGATCCTGGCGGGCGACAAGGACCTGGTGACGCCCAGCTCGCACAGCGAGGCCATCGCCGTCGAGCTGCCGGAAGCGGAGCTGGTCATCGTGCCGGACGCCGGACATCTGGTGATGCTGGAGCACCCGGAAACGGTGACGGACCGGATGGCGGACCTGCTGGTCCGGATCGGAGCCGTACCCGCAGCGGCTAACGTTGGCGGGCATGGAAGCACCGCACAACAGCCTGGCGGCTGACGCCGCGAACGCCCCGGTCGCACACGCCGTGCCCGGGGAGACGCAGGCCGGAGCAGCCCCGGCCGGGGAAACCCCGGTCACCGCCCGCCTCGACGTCACCTCTCCCGAACAGATGCAGGCCCTTGGCCGCCGGATCGCCGGCCTGCTGCGCCCCGGCGACCTCGTGATGCTCAGCGGTGAGCTCGGCGCCGGGAAGACGACGCTGACCAGGGGCCTCGGTGAGGGGCTCGGGGTGCGCGGCGCCGTGACCTCTCCCACCTTCGTGATCGCCCGCGTCCACCCGCCGCTGGGCACCGGCCCGGCACTTGTCCATGTCGACGCGTACCGGCTTGGCGGCGGTCTCGACGAGATGGAGGACCTGGACCTCGACGTGTCGCTGCCGGAGTCGGTGGTGGTCGTGGAGTGGGGCGACGGCAAGGTCGAGGAACTGTCGGACGACCGGCTGCACGTGGTGATCCACCGTGCGGTCGGCGACACGGACGACGAACGGCGCTCGGTGACGTTGCTCGGGATCGGCGCGCGCTGGTCCGGGCTGCGGGCGGAGCTGGAGGCGGCGCACTGACCCCGCTCCGACAGTTTTCCGACAGGGTGTCGGCATATTGTTGCGCGGGGCGGGCCGGGCGTGGTCACATGGATGCCGAGAGCAGGTTAGGTCTACCTAACCGCGCCTTCCACCGGAGTGCCAGGAGGCATCCATGCCGACGCCCGAGCGTGAAGCGCAGCCGCAGCCGCCAGTGCCGTCCGCGGTGTCGATGAAGGATCTGCTGGCGGCCTGCGCCGCGGCCACCGCGGTCTCCACCCCGCCGTCCGAGGAACGGCAGGAGCCAGGGGAGCCGTCGGCGTCCGAGGAGCGCGACGCCGCGTAGCGGGTTTCCGCGCGCGACGGCGCGCAGCCGGCTTCCGCCCGGGCGTTACGGGACCACGACCACCTTGGCGCCGACCGTCGCGAACGCCCACATGGCGTTGCCGTCCGCCCGCTTCATCCGTACCCCGCCGGTCCTCAGCTTCGGGTCCGGGCTCTCCATGGAGCCGTCCTGCGCCGCACTGAACCCGACGGGCACGCCGCCGTCGGCCATCGCGAACAGCACCACGTGCTCGATCGGCACGCCGTCCGAGCCCTTGATGACGCCCGTGCGTGAACGCACCTTGTACGACCCGGGCCGCGGGTTCACGGAACTCGGCATGACCGCGAAGGACCGGATCATCTTCCCCTTCGCGTTGACCAGCCACACCCGCCGGTCGTCCAGCGCGTACACGACCCGCGCCCCGGTGCCGGAGTCGGTGGGGACCGCGAGGGGGTGCTTCTTGTCCTTGTGCCCGGCGGCGTGGCCGGCGGGCGGGGCGGTGCTGGTCGCCTTCGGACTGGGGGCGGCGAGTGTCTCGGGGACGTTCGCCGATGCCTGGTAGGCCAGGAAGCCGACCGCGGCGAGTGCCGCCGCAGTGAGCCCGGCCACGATTCCCGAGCTGCCCCTTGCCACCGTGCGCGCCCCTTTCGCTGTCGTCTGTCACGCAAGCGCTTCGTATGTCGCATGTCGTACAAGCGTTTACGTCGTACCCGCGTACACCGGGTGACGGTAGCAGCAGCGACCGGTGGGAACGGGACTCCGTACGGGGAGCCGTGGTGCCGTCGCCGGAGCCGTAGGCTGTTTGCGTGCTCTTGCTCGCTGTGGATACCGCCACCCCCGCCGTCACCGTTGCCCTGCACGACGGGACCGCCGTCGTCGCCGAGTCGAGTCAGGTCGACGCCCGACGGCACGGGGAGCTGCTGCTGCCCGCTGTCGACCGGGTCCTCGGCGAGGCCGGGACGGGACTCGACGCCGTGACCGGGGTGGTCGTGGGCGTCGGCCCGGGGCCGTACACGGGCCTGCGGGTCGGGCTGGTGACGGCCGCGACGTTCGGCTCGGTGCTCTCCGTGCCGGTGTACGGGCTGTGCACGCTGGACGCCCTCGCGTACGCCGCCGGGCGCAGCGGTCTGGAGGGGCCGTTCGCCGTCGCGACGGACGCCCGCCGCAAGGAGGTCTACTGGGCGCGGTACGAGGACCCGCGTACCCGCACCGGTGAACCCGCCGTCGACCGGCCCGCCGACATCGCCGGACAGCTCGCCGGTCTTCCGGTGGTCGGGGCGGGCGCGGCGCTCTACCCCGACGCGTTCCCGGACGCCCGCGGCCCTGAGCACGTCTCCGCGGGTGCGCTCGCAGCCCTGGCCGCCGAGCGTCTCGCCGCGGGAGGGCAGCTGCTGCCGCCGCAGCCGCTGTATCTGCGCAGGCCCGACGCCCAGGTCCCGAAGAACTACAAGGTGGTCACCCCGAAGTGACGCCCCCGACTGCCGTACTGCGTGAAATGCGCTGGTGGGACATCGATCCGGTGCTGGAGCTCGAACACGAGCTGTTCCCGGAGGACGCCTGGTCGGCCGGCATGTTCTGGTCCGAGCTGGCGCACGCCCGCGGACCGCAGGCGACCCGGCGCTACGTCGTCGCCGAGTCCCCGGTCACCGGCCGGATCGTCGGGTACGCGGGACTCGCCGCGGCCGGTGACCTCGCCGACGTCCAGACGATCGGCGTCACCCGCGACCACTGGGGCGGCGGCCTCGGCTCGGAACTCCTCACCGACCTGCTGAAGCACGCCACGGCCTTCGAGTGCGCCGAGGTGCTGCTCGAGGTCCGGGTCGACAACACCCGCGCGCAGAAGCTGTACGAACGCTTCGGCTTCGAACCGATCGGCTTCCGCCGCGGCTACTACCAGCCGGGCAATGTCGACGCGCTCGTCATGCGCCTGACGGTGCAAGAGCCCGCACAAGAGCCCGTACAAGAGACAGAGACTGACTGATGGCTGACGAACCGCTCGTACTCGGCATCGAGACCTCCTGCGACGAGACCGGCGTCGGTATCGTCCGCGGTACGACGCTGCTCGCCGACGCCGTCGCGTCCAGCGTCGACACCCACGCCCGCTTCGGCGGCGTCGTCCCGGAGATCGCCTCCCGCGCCCACCTGGAGTCGATGGTCCCCACCATCGAACGCGCCCTGAAGGAAGCCGGCATCAGCGCCCGCGACCTCGACGGCATCGCCGTCACGGCCGGTCCCGGGCTCGCGGGCGCGCTGCTCGTCGGCGTATCGGCGGCGAAGGCGTACGCGTACGCGCTGAACAAGCCGCTGTACGGCGTGAACCACCTCGCCTCGCACATCTGCGTCGACCAGCTGGAGCACGGCCCGCTGCCCGAGCCGACGATGGCGCTGCTGGTCAGCGGCGGACACTCGTCGCTGCTGCTCGCTCCGGACATCACCAACGACGTACGGCCGATGGGCGCGACCATCGATGACGCGGCGGGCGAGGCCTTCGACAAGATCGCCCGGGTGCTGAACCTCGGCTTCCCCGGCGGGCCGGTCATCGACCGGCTGGCGAAGGAGGGCGACCCGAAGGCCATCGCGTTCCCGCGCGGACTGAGCGGCTCGCGCGACCCCGCGTACGACTTCTCCTTCTCCGGCCTGAAGACATCCGTCGCCCGCTGGGTCGAGGCGAAGCGGGCCGCGGACGAGGAGGTGCCGGTGCGGGATGTGGCGGCGTCCTTCCAGGAGGCCGTGGTGGATGTGCTCACCCGCAAGGCCGTCCGGGCGTGCAAGGACGAGGGCGTCGACCACCTGATGATCGGCGGCGGGGTCGCGGCCAACTCGCGGCTGCGGGCGCTGGCCCAGGAGCGGTGCGAACGGGCCGGGATCCGGCTGCGGGTGCCGCGGCCGGGGCTGTGCACGGACAACGGTGCGATGGTCGCGGCGCTGGGTGCCGAGATGGTGGCCCGCAACCGGTCGGCGTCGGACCTGGAACTCTCGGCGGACTCATCGCTGCCGGTGACGGACACGCATGTGCCGGGCAGTGCGCAGCACCACGACCACGATCACGTGCACGAGGTCAGCAAGGACAACCTCTACTCATGACCGTCGCCCTCATGTGGGAGGCCCGGGCCGTGGCCGGCCGGGGCGCCGAGCTGCTGGAGTGGGCGCGGGCGCGCACGGGTCAGCTGGCGTACGAGCCGCTGCGGTACGAGTTGCTGTGCGCGCCGCAGGACCGGGTGCTGGTCATCACCTGGTGGGAGGCGGCGTACGGCGACGTGCTGCCCGAACTTCCCGAGCCCGAGCCGGAGTTGATCACCCGTGCGGTGCACCGCTGGCGGTTCGAGGTCGCCGGTCCGGACACCGGGCGGGATATCGGTCGGACATGAGAAAACTCAACGGATCCTGAGATTTCCCGAAAGAAAACCGAACAAGGGTTCCGGGCGTAATAGTTCGGACTTACGTTCCTCGGCGTGACCGGAGACAAGAGACGCCGTTCCCGTCGGATCGAGGCGGCAGCGGCGGTGATGGGCTGCATCCTGGTGCTCGCCGCGGCCGGGGTGGGGTGGGCGTACTGGCATCTGAACCAGAACATCCGCAGCGTGGACATCGACAGCGCGCTGGGCGACGACCGCCCCGCCAGGGCGCCCGTCACCGTCCCGACCGCGGCCCCCTCGGCGTCGCCGTCGGCCTCCGCATCCCCGCTGCCGACCGGTGCGCTGAACATCCTGGTTCTCGGGTCGGACTCGCGCAGCGGCAGCGAGAACTCCGCGCTCGGCGGCGGTGACAGCACGGGCGCCCGCTCCGACACGGCGATGGTCGTCCATGTCGACGCCGACCGTACGAAGGCCACCGTCGTCAGCATTCCGCGCGACACCCTGGTGACGCGTCCCTCGTGTCCGACCCCTTCGGGCGGCGCCACTCCGACGACGTACCACGCGATGTTCAACAGCGCGTACGCGGTCGGCGGCCCCGTCTGCGCGGTCAAGACGGTGGAGCAGCTCACCGGCGTCCGGATGGACCACTACATCGAGATCGACTTCGCCGGCTTCGCCGGTCTCGTCGACGCGCTGGGCGGGGTGACCGTCACCACGACGCAGGACATCGACGACGACAGGAGCCATCTCCACCTCGACGCGGGCACGCACCGGCTCGACGGCACCCAGGCCCTGGCCTTCGCCCGCACCCGCCACGGCATCGGCGACGGCAGCGACCTGGGCCGGATCAAGCTCCAGCAACAGCTGGTCGAGGCGCTGCTGGAGGAGGCCGGGAAGACCGATCTGCTGACCGACCCGGCCGGCCTGTACTCGATGGCGGACGCGGTCACCGGCAGTCTGACCACGGACACCGGCCTCGACTCGCTCGGCGAGCTGAGGGGCCTGGCGCAGAGCCTGGGCGCCGTCCCCGCGACCGGGCTGACCACGGTCACCATGCCTGTCGTCGCGGCCCCGACCGACCTCAACCGGGTGGTGGCGCAGGAGCCCGCCGCGAGCAGGCTCTGGGCGTCCCTGCGATAAGGGCCGAAAGAATCTTCCGGAGGTGCGTCGATTGCGGCGTCTCCCGTTCGACGCAAGGGTGAGAGGCAGGGAAAGCCCCCGCCCTCCCGTACCGAGGAGTCACCATGCCGCGCTTCCTGTCGATGATCCGCATCGATGAGCAGAACCTGCCCGCCCAGACCCCCGACCCCGAGTTCGAGGCGCGCATGGGGGCGCTGTTCGAGGAGATCACCAAGGCCGGGGTCATGCTGGACACCGCGGGGCTCGCCCCCACCTCGCAGGGGACGAGGGTCCGCTGGGAGGACGGCAAGCTGAGCTACACCGACGGGCCGTTCACCGAGACCAAGGAAGTCGTCGGCGGCTACGCCATCATGCAGTGCAAGGACAGGCCCGAGGCCCTGGAGTGGACCAAGCGGTTCCTGGAGATCCACCCGGACAACTGGACGGTCACCGCCGAGGTCCGCGAGATCGCCGAGGGCTGAGCGAGTACGCGCTCCCGGCCCCGGCCCGGCCGCGCTTGCTCCGCCTCCGGTCGGCTGCTCTGATGGGTGGCCGTGACGGAAGCAAGCGCGACCGCGGCGGTCGAGGCCGTGTTCAGGATCGAGTCCGCGCGGATCATCGCCGGTGTCGCCCGCATCGTGCGGGACGTGGGCATCGCCGAGGAACTCGCGCAGGACGCCCTGGTCGCGGCGCTGGAGCAGTGGCCTGAGTCGGGTGTCCCGGACCGGCCGGGCGCCTGGCTGACGGCCACCGCCAAGCACCGCGCGATCGATCTGGTCCGCCGCAAGGAGACGTACGCCCGCAAGCTCGCCGAGGTCGGGCGGACGCTGGAGGACGTGCGGCCGCCCGGGCCGGACGACATCGCCGGCACCGACGACATCGACGACGACCTGCTGCGGCTGATCTTCACCGCCTGCCACCCCGTGCTGTCGACCGAAGCCCGTATCGCGCTCACCCTGCGGCTGCTCGGCGGCCTCACCACCGACGAGATCGCCCGGGCGTTCCTGGTGTCCGAGCCGACCGTCGCCCAGCGCATCGTCCGTGCGAAACGCACCCTGGGACGGGCCGGCGTCCCCTTCGAAGTGCCGTACGGCGCCGACCGCGCGGCCCGGCTCGGCTCCGTGCTCGAAGTGATCTACCTGATCTTCAACGAGGGGTACGCGGCCACCGCGGGCGACGACTGGCTGCGCCCGGGGCTCTGCGAGGACGCGCTGCGGCTGGCCAGGGTGCTCGCCGGGCTGATGGGGCAGGAACCCGAAGTGCACGGCCTGGCAGCCCTGCTGGAGCTCCAGGCGTCCCGCACCGCGGCCAGGACCGGCCCGGGCGGCGAGCCCGTCCTGCTCGCGGACCAGAACCGGTCCCGCTGGGACCGGTTGCTGATCCGGCGCGGGTACGCGGCCCTGGAGCGGGCGAACGCGCTGGGCGGGGCCCCCGGCCCGTACGCCCTGCAGGCCGCCGTCGCAGCGTGCCACGCCCACGCGGTGACGTACGAGGAGACGGACTGGGCGGTCATCGCCACGCTCTACGGCCTGCTGGCCAAGGCGGCCCCGTCACCGGTGGTGGAACTGAACCGCGCCGTCGCGGTGTCGATGGCCGAGGGCCCCGAGGCCGGGCTCGCACTGGTCGATGCGCTGACCGGTGACCCGGCGCTGGCGGCGTACCACCTGCTGCCGAGCGTGCGCGGCGATCTGCTGGCACGGCTGGGGCGCGCGGACGAGGCGCGGGCGGAATTCGTACGGGCGGCGGGGCTGACCCGTAACGCACGCGAGCGGGCGCTGCTGCTGGCGCGGGCGGAGAAGGAGGCGGAGGAGGGCGGCGCTCCGCGATGAGTTCCGGGCGGCGGCAGGGTCTACCTTGCACAACCATCCCCCGTACGAGTCGCCGAGGAGCAGGCCATGCAGAAGATCAAGACCTTCCTGTGGTTCGACAACCAGGCCGAGGAGGCCGCGAACCACTACGTCTCCATCTTCGGAGGGGACTCGAAGGTGCTGGGCGTCACGTACTACACGGAGGCGTCGCCGGGCGAGCCGGGCGGGGTCATGACCGTCGAATTCCGGCTGGCGGGCCAGGAGTACGTCGCGCTCAACGGCGGCCCGCAGTTCCCCTTCACCGAAGCGATCTCGCTCTCCGTCGACTGCGAGTCGCAGGCGGAGGTCGACGAGTTGTGGGCCAAGCTCACCGACGGCGGCGAGGAGGGCCAGTGCGGCTGGCTCAAGGACAGGTACGGGCTGTCCTGGCAGATCGTCCCGCGCGGGCTGTCCGAGGCGCTCTCCGACCCGGACCGGGTCAAGGCGGACCGGGCCATGAAGGCCATGCTCGGTATGAGGAAGCTCGACATCCAGGCGCTGCTCAACGCCTGACGTACCGGGCCGTGACCGACCCGGCCGGTCCGCCGCCGCACCCGGTCGATCAGCAGCTCGAGCTGTACGCCACTGAGGTGGCCCCGGTCATCCGCATGGAGTCAGTCCGATCGCGCGGGCGCACCGGGTGGTTCGGCGGCCTCGTTGACCGTGCGACCGGGCGCATCGGGTGCCCGTCGAGAGAGGAGGCGCCATGTCCGATCAGTACGACTACAGCGGTGAGCCGGAGCACGATCCCGACGTGGCGGAGGCCGTCCACGACCCCGAGTGCATCGGCTCGGCCGGCGAGCCCGACGCGTACGACGACTACCTGGACAGCGAGCAGTACGACTGACCCGGACCGGGACGGGCGGGGCTCCCCGCTGTCGACCGACCCCGCCCGTCCCACCTGTCGTCCGTGGGCCTCCGGACGATCGGCCGGCCGCTCGGTCCGATCGGCGTCACCAAGGCGTTCGTGCACCGCGGTCGGGTGCTCGTCGGGGCGAGCGGGTCCGAGCCGTCGTTCTCCGTCGTCGTCGGCGCCCACCGCCGCCTACGCCCCTATCCTGGCCGCGTAGCAGGATCTGCACAGGGGGAGGGTGTCACATGGAGTGGTACTGGTGGGTGCTCATCATCTTCTGGACCGGCGGCTTCGGATGGGCGGTCGACAACGTCCGTACGGCGCTGCGCAACCGGCACACCCGCAAGCTGGAACTGCTGGAGGCGAGCAAGCAGGAACGCCTGGCCGTCGAGGCGGCGAACCGGCCGCCGGAGCCGGTCTGCGGCTGCACGCACCACCTTGCGAAGCACGACAAGCAGGGCAAGTGCCATGAGCGGATCGAGGTGCCGACGGCCTGGGACGAGAGCAAGAAGCCGGTCCGCTTCGAAGCCGGGCAGTGCAACTGTCAGCAGTACGTGGGCCCGCAGCCGCTCTCCCAGGTGTACGCGGAAGACCTGACCGACCTGGCCTAGGGCGACTCCGGCCGCACGGGGTGGCCGATCAGCATGGTCGGCGCTCCGGCGACCCGGGTCAGGAACACGGTCGCGGCGTTCGGGCCCTGGAGCTTCATCTTGCGGCGCAGCTCCTCCGGTTCGACGGCCGAGCCCCGCTTCTTGACGGTCAGGACGCCGACCTTCCGCTCCCGCAGCAGCGCCTTCAGCTTCTTCATGTTGAACGGCAGCCGGTCGGTGATCTCGTACGCGGAGGTGTACGGGGAGTTGTACGGCTCGTCGCTCGTGACGTACGCGATCGTCTCGTCGATCAGCCGGCCGCCCGAGCGCTCCACGATGTCGGCGACCAGATGCGCACGGATGACGGCACCGTCCGGCTCGTACAGATAGCGGCCGACCGGGCCGACGGGCGGAGCGGGCAGCGCGGCCGGAGCCGACAGGGTCGCGCCGGCCGGGAGCAGCGTGGCGCGGTACGAACCGGCCGTGAATCCCTCGCCGAACCAGAGCACCGCCTCCTTCACATCGCCGCCGTCCGAGATCCACTCGGCCTCCGCCCGGGCCGGGACCGCCTCGTGCGGGATGCCGGGGGCGATCTTCAGCGCGGCGACAGGGGCCTTCAGCGCGGCGCCGGTCGCCCAGGAGAGCGGCGGGGAGTACGCCTCCGGGTCGAAGATCCTGCCGCGTCCGCCGCGCCGGGCCGGGTCGACGAAGACGGCGTCGTACGCGGCGGTGTCGATCTCGGTGACATCGGCGCACCGCACCTTGATCAGGGCGTCCAGCCCGAGCGCGGCGGCGTTGGCGCGGGCCACCTCGGCGGTCAGCGGGTCACGGTCCACGGCGAGGACGGAGATGCCCGCGCGGGCGAGCGCGATGGCGTCACCACCGATCCCGCAGCAGAGGTCGGCGACGCTGCGGACGCCGGCTGCGGCGAACCGGCCGGCCCGGTACGTGGCGACCGACGTACGGGTCGCCTGCTCGACACCGTTCGGCGTGAAGAACATCCGGTACGCGTCCTCGGCACCGAACTTCGCCACCGCCCGCTGCCGCAGCCGTGCCTGCCCCAGCGCCGCCGAAACCAGCGCGGCCGGGTGGCTGCGGCGCAGCCGGGTCGCGGTGGCGAGCTCCTGGGCGGGGTCGTAGGACCGCAGCTCGGTCAGGAGCGCCGTGCCCTCCGGGGCGCGCAGTGCGGTGAAGGCGGCGAGCGGGTCGGTGAGCGGGTCGGCGGCACCGGACGGGGTGCTCGGGTCGCTCGGGTCGCGCGGGTCTGTCGGGCCGGTCGGGGCGAAGGCGTTCACCGGCCCATTGTGAGCCAGCCGGGGGACCGCCCGGGGTCCGGCGGCGGTGTCGGGCCGAGTGATCGATTGGCTGCTGCCAGTATCCGAGATCATGTGGTCTTACGACAAAAGGAAGAATTTGCCATGACGGGCCGGAGGCCGGGCTCGATCCGTCGCATGCGGGATGACCTGCGGTGGAGGCCGGGATGCGAGGTTCGCCCCGCGGTCATGAAGACCATTTCGGACCAGGGGTACGCCGTGACACGGCCGGGGGGCCATGTATGAGCCGGGCGCGGCGGCTGCTCGCCGGACTGCTGGCGGCCGGTGCTCTGCTGACCGCCACCGCCGGGTGTGCGCAGTCGGTCGACCCGATCGAACGACTGGGCCGGAAGGCCGCGCAGAAGGTGCAGGGCCCGCACCGCGCACCGGCGGCGGGGCCCGGGGGGATGTCGGAGTCGGTGCCGAAGGCGGGTGCGCGGGGTGATCACGGGGCACCCGGGTCGTGGGCCGGCACCGCCTGCGGGCGGCGGGACCAGCCGCAGGAGTCCGTGGACTCCCGGCCGTCGCCGCCGCCGAGGCAGCGGCACCGGTGGTCGGACCGGCCGGAATCGTACGACGCCGTGGACCCCGACGTCATGGACTCCGGCGACGGGTGCGAGCGGCGGTAGCCGCGTGCCCGCGGGCTTCGCGCGCCATTGAACGTCACCCCGCGGGCCTCGCCGAGGGTGCATGCTCCGGCCCCCGCACCGCGGGGCCTTGGCCTGGGCTGCCGCGCCACGACCGCACGTAATTGGCACTCCGCTTGACCGAGTGCTAATCGCGGTCATAGTCTCGGCTCTGGCACTCCCCAGTGGAGAGTGCCAGCAGTACTGCGCGACTGGCAGGTCCGGCACCCGCGACGACGGATCCACCTGGTCGCCACCCCAGACAGTTAACCCCGCAGTTAACCCCGAGATCTCCGAAGGGGGAGGCCGGATCGTGACGACCACCAGCTCCAAGGTTGCCATCAAGCCGCTTGAGGACCGCATTGTGGTCCAGCCGCTCGACGCCGAGCAGACCACGGCCTCTGGCCTGGTCATCCCGGACACCGCCAAGGAGAAGCCCCAGGAGGGCGTCGTCCTGGCCGTGGGCCCGGGTCGCTTCGAGAACGGCGAGCGTCTTCCGCTCGACGTCAACACCGGTGACATCGTGCTCTACAGCAAGTACGGCGGCACCGAGGTGAAGTACAACGGCGAGGAGTACCTCGTCCTCTCGGCCCGCGACGTGCTCGCGATCGTCGAGAAGTAATTCACCCACGTTTGCTTATGTTCTGCGCCCCTGGCCCCCTGCGAAATAACTAGCCGGCGGTCGGGGGCGCAGTTCGTTCGAGAGGACAGCTCAGCTCCCATGGCGAAGATTCTGAAGTTCGACGAGGACGCCCGTCGCGCCCTTGAGCGTGGCGTCAACAAGCTTGCCGACACGGTGAAGGTGACGATCGGCCCCAAGGGCCGCAACGTCGTCATCGACAAGAAGTTCGGCGCTCCCACCATCACCAACGACGGTGTCACCATCGCGCGCGAGGTCGAGCTCGACGACCCGTACGAGAACCTCGGTGCCCAGCTGGTGAAGGAGGTGGCGACCAAGACCAACGACGTAGCGGGTGACGGCACCACCACCGCCACCGTGCTCGCCCAGGCGCTCGTCCGCGAGGGCCTGCGCAACGTTGCCGCAGGTGCTTCCCCGGCCGCCCTGAAGAAGGGCATCGACGCCGCGGTCAAGGCCGTGTCCGAGGAGCTCCTCGCGACCGCCCGGCCGATCGACGACAAGTCCGACATCGCCGCCGTGGCCGCGCTCTCCGCGCAGGACTCGCAGGTCGGCGAGCTCATCGCGGACGCGATGGACAAGGTCGGCAAGGACGGTGTCATCACCGTCGAGGAGTCCAACACCTTCGGTCTGGACCTCGAGTTCACCGAGGGCATGGCCTTCGACAAGGGTTACCTGTCCCCGTACATGGTGACCGACCAGGAGCGTATGGAGGCCGTCCTCGACGACCCGTACATCCTGATCCACCAGGGCAAGATCGGCTCGATCCAGGAGCTGCTCCCGCTGCTGGAGAAGGTCATCCAGGCCGGTGGCTCCAAGCCGCTGCTGATCATCGCCGAGGACGTCGAGGGCGAGGCCCTGTCGACCCTGGTCGTCAACAAGATCCGTGGCACCTTCAACGCCGTCGCGGTGAAGGCCCCGGGCTTCGGTGACCGCCGCAAGGCCATGCTCGGTGACATCGCCACCCTCACCGGTGCGACCGTCATCGCCGAGGAGGTCGGCCTCAAGCTCGACCAGGCCGGTCTGGACGTGCTGGGCACGGCGCGCCGCGTGACCGTCTCCAAGGACGACACGACCATCGTGGACGGCGGCGGCGAGCCCGGCGACGTCAAGGGCCGTATCAACCAGATCAAGGCCGAGATCGACTCCACGGACTCCGACTGGGACCGCGAGAAGCTCCAGGAGCGCCTTGCGAAGCTGGCCGGCGGCGTGTGCGTGATCCGCGTCGGCGCCGCCACCGAGGTGGAGCTCAAGGAGAAGAAGCACCGTCTGGAGGACGCCATCTCCGCGACCCGCGCCGCGGTCGAGGAGGGCATCGTCTCCGGTGGTGGCTCCGCTCTGGTCC
Source organism: Streptomyces sp. NPDC005262 (assembly GCF_042872425.1). Lineage (NCBI taxonomy): Bacteria > Bacillati > Actinomycetota > Actinomycetes > Kitasatosporales > Streptomycetaceae > Streptomyces > Streptomyces sp. NPDC005262. The sequence continues at coordinate 843,593 of NZ_JBIAKK010000001.1, read as the reverse complement.
ACGCCGTCAAGGTCCTCGAGGGCAACCTCGACAAGACCGGCGACGAGGCCACCGGTGTCGCGGTCGTGCGCCGCGCCGCCGTCGAGCCGCTGCGCTGGATCGCCGAGAACGCGGGCCTCGAGGGTTACGTCATCACCTCGAAGGTCGCCGAGCTCGACAAGGGCCAGGGCTTCAACGCCGCGACCGGCGAGTACGGCGACCTGGTGAAGGCCGGCGTCATCGACCCGGTCAAGGTCACCCGCTCCGCGCTGGAGAACGCCGCGTCCATCGCGTCGCTGCTGCTCACGACCGAGACCCTGGTCGTCGAGAAGCCGGCCGAGGAAGAGGCCGAGGCCGGTCACGGCGGTCACGGTCACTCGCACTGACGCGTGGCCGAACCGGCGTACAGCCGTAGAAGGCCCCCTGTTCCCGCCGCTCAGCGGCGGGAACAGGGGGCCTTCGGTCTTCCTCGGTGCCCGGTCGAGCGCGGTTCAGTCGAGCGCGCCGAGCTGGCGCATCAGGCCCATGACGTCTTCGTGCCACCAGCCCTCCTGGATCCTGCCGTCCCTGAACCGGAAGATCGTGGTGCCGGTCATGATGCACTGCCTGCCCGTCGGTGGGATGCCCATGAAGTCGCCCTTGTGGGTGCCGGTCCAGGTCCACAGCGTCACGACGTCGTCGCCCTCGCAGATCTGCCGGTCCAGGTCGAAGGAGAAGTCGAAGGCGGCCCGCCATCCGATGAGATCGTTCCGGAGGTTGCCGGATCCGATCACGGTGTCCTCTTCCTTGGCGATGTCGTGGTCGGCGTAGTCGACCGCGAACACCTCGTCGATGGCGTCCAGGTTGCCGCCGACGGCGATCTCGTGGAAGAACCGGCGGGACAGTGTCTGGTTCAACTGTTCGTCGCGGATCACGTCGAGATCGGTGAAGGTGGGCGTCCCGTCGCAGAGCGCCACCATTTCCTGGAAGATCCGGTCGGTCTCCGGCAGCTTGGAGTTCGCCACCGCGTCTTCGTACGACGGGAATTCGACGATCTCCACGTAGTGGGACCCGTCGGAGCGGTCCTTGCCGATCAGGCTGTGAGTGGCGGTCCGGGAGCCCTTGGTCTGTTCGACCCACTCGTCCATGAGACGGTCCATGTCATCGAACCGCTCCGTCTTGCAGTCGATTACTTGTACGAATCTCATGGCGTCTCCCGGTCTCACGAGCCTGGATGGGATGGTTCCATTTTATTGGGACACGGGGTTCGTGACGGTTCGGGTGGAGCGGTCCCGCCCTCGCCGCCCGTGCCGTCATCGAGAACGACGGCGGCGAGGACCGGTTCGGCAACAGGACGAAGCCCCCCGCGCCAGACCTCGGCGCCTGTGCGGGCCGCCGCATCCGATAAGAACCCGCTCACTGCGGTCCGTACTTGCGGCCCGTCTTGGAGGTGACCCCGCCGAGCAGGCCGCGCGGCGCCACCTTCACCAGCCCCATCAACGTCTTGTACCGCGCGTCCGGGATCGAGACCGACTTGCCGCGCGCCAGATCCGCCAGCGCCGTCGCCACCAACTTGTCCGCGTCGAGCCACATCCAGCCCGGGATGTTGCCGGTCCCCATTCCGGCCCGCTCATGGAACTCGGTCCGTACGAAGCCGGGGCAGAGCGCCATCAGCCGCACCCCCGACCCGGCGAGATCCTTTGCCGCGCCCTGGGTGAACTGCACGACCCACGCCTTGGACGCGCCGTACGTCCCGCGCGGTACGAACGCCGCCACCGAGGCCACATTGACGACCCCGCCCCGCCCGCGCTCCTTCATTCCGGCCGCGGCCGCCGAGGTCAGCCGCAGCACCGCCTCGCAGTGCACCTTCAGCATCTTCAGCTCATCGGCCATCGACACCTCCAGATAACGGCCCTTGTTGCCGAACCCGGCGTTGTTGACCAGTAGATCGACGGATTGCCGACGATCCGTCAGTCGCGCCTCGACAGAGGCGATCCCGTCGTCCTCGGACAGGTCGGCGGTCAGCACCTCGGCCTCGATGCCATGCAGGTCGTGCAGTTCGGTGGCCTGCTCCCGGAGCCGCTCGGTGTTGCGCGCCACCAGCACCAGGTTGTGTCCATCGGCCGCGAGCCGCCGTGCGAAGGCGGCCCCGATCCCCGCGGTGGCGCCCGTAATCAGTGCAGTCGTCATACGCGGCACGTTAGTGCCACGCCCACCGCGGGGATCACTCGCCCGTGGCCGCCGACTCCACGTACTTCAGAGCGGAGCGCAGCGACCGGGGATGGAGCGCGTCCCGGGCCGGGAGCAGCTCCGGCAGCAGCTCCCGGCGCGTCGTCGCGGCCAGGAACTCCAGCTGCACGGTGACGTCGTGGTCCGGCCGGTGCACGATCTCGACCGGGTCCCCGGCCCGGATCTCGCCCGGCTCGATCACGCGCAGGTAAGCACCCGGAGCGGCCGCCTGCGTGAACCGCTTGACCCAGCGGCTCTCGTCGAGGTGACCGGCGAACGTACGGCACGGAATGCGGCCGGACGTCACCTCCAGCACCAGGTCGGGGCCTATCCGCCAGCGCTCGCCGATCTTCGCGCCGCTCACGTCCAGTCCGGAGACCGTCAGGTTCTCGCCGAACGCGCCGTTGGCCAGCGTGCGGCCGAGCGAGCTCTCCCAGGCGTCGAGGTCCTCGCGGGCGAACGCGTACACGGCCTGGTCGGTGCCGCCGTGATGGCGCAGATCGCAGACCGCGTCCCCGGCCACTCCGCTGCCGCCGGTGCCCTTGGGTCCGGGATCGGTGACCCGTACCGGGCCGTCGGCCGGCCGTTTGTCGATCCCGGTGACGCCGCCGGGGGCGTCGGTGTGGGCGACCGCCTTGGGACGTCCCACGTTCACGGTCAGCAGTTTCATCGGCTTCATAGGGAGCAACGGTAACCACCCCGCCTCAAAGTCACAGGCCGGTTATTGGCTTCCTCCCCAAGAGGGCCTTATGGTTGAGAGGTGATCGAAGCCCGTCATCTCCGTGTCCTGCGCGCCGTGGCCGCCACCGGTTCGTTCTCCGCCGCCGCGCGGGAACTGGGTTGCACCCAGCCCGCGGTCAGCCAGCAGATGAAGGCTCTGGAGTCCTCCGCGGGTACCCCGCTGCTGATCCGCACGGGTCGCGAGATGCGGCTCACACAGGCAGGTGAGGCGCTCGTACGTCACGCCTCCGGCATCCTCGCCGGGCTGACCGCCGCCGAGGAGGAGATCGCCGCGATCGCCGGGCTGCGGGCCGGCCGGGTCCGGCTGGTCTCGTTCCCCAGTGGCAGCTCCACGCTGGTTCCCGGTGCCCTCGCCGCCCTCCGCGCCGCCCACCCCGGTACGAGGGTCTCCCTGGTCGAGGCCGAGCCGCCGCGCTCGGTCGAGATGCTCCGGGAGGGGGACTGCGACATCGCGCTGGCGTTCCGCTACGGCACCTCGGGCGCCGAATGGGACGACCTGGTCGTACGTCCGCTGCTCACCGACCGGCTGATCGGCCTCGTCCCCGAGGGGCACCGGCTGTCCGGCGCGGATGCGGTGGGGATCGGTGAACTGGCCGACGAGTCCTGGATCGCGGGCTGCCCGCGCTGCCGTCGTCAACTGGTGGAGGTCTGCGAGGAATCCGGTTTCACCCCCCGGATCGACTTCGCCACCGACGACTACCCGGCGGTGATCGGCCTGGTCGGCGCCGGCCTGGGGGTGGCCGTGCTGCCGGAGCTGGCGATCGAATCGGTACGTCCCAAAGGGGCCCGCACCGTGACGGTGGAGCCGGCGGTCGAGCGTGAGATCGTCGCGCTCACGCTCCCGGATCTGGCGCAGGTCCCGGCCGTCGCGGCCACGCTGGACCAGCTTTCCCTGGCGGCCGCCCGCTAGGGAGTGCAGGAACGTTTCTTCGATTGTTTCGCGCGGTTCGCGGGTCAGCCGTGCCCCGAGGAGGCGGTCAACCCCGAAGGCGCCCCTGCTGTCGCGATCAGTCGGTTGCGGGCCCGTCCCATGAGCTCTTCGCGCTCGTCCTCGGTCAGCCCGCCCCACACTCCGTAGGGCTCACGTACGGCCAGGGCGTGCGCTGCGCACTCGGCGCGTACCGGGCATCGCATACAGACCTCTTTCGCCGAGTTCTCGCGGGCGCTCCGGGCCGCTCCGCGCTCACCCTCCGGGTGGAAGAACAGCGAGCTGTCGACCCCACGGCAGGCCGCCAGCAGCTGCCAGTCCCACAGATCGGCGTTTGGTCCGGGAAGGCGGGAGAAATCTGCCATTGCTTGTCCCCTCGAAACCATGCTGAGTCGGCTACGCGGTAGTCGTTCGTCGGTGACCGTGCTCATGACCGTACATCTACGGTGTAAGTAGATGTAAATATGACTGATTGCGAATCTATCCACAGACACCAGCAAAAGGGAAGAAAACCCGCTAAATGGGGCATACCTTCAGGTGAAGCTTCGATTGACGACTGGACAATCCGCGCGGCTCTCCTCCGTGTGCGACTCCTCACGTAGAGTGCCGAACCTGGTCGTCGGACCCGTAACTCTTTCGAGTGACCATCGTTGAGAGGGCGGAGGCGGTTGACGAAAAAAGCGATCGGGCAGATGTCCGAGAGTGTCAACCGCACAGGTGACGACTTGTATCAGCCTGGAGGCTCAAGGTGACGCGCATCAGCTGCGGAGGACGGTCATGACATCCGTCCTCGTCTGCGACGACTCCCCGCTTGCCCGAGAAGCGCTCCGTCGCGCGGTCGCGACCGTGCCCGGCGTCGAGCGTGTGACGACGGCGGCCAACGGCGAGGAAGTTCTCCGCCGCTGGGGTGCCGACCGTTCGGATCTCATTCTGATGGACGTACGCATGCCCGGTCTGGGAGGTGTGGAGACGGTCCGGCGGCTGCTCTCCGCAGACCCCGGGGCGCGGATCATCATGCTGACCGTCGCCGAGGACCTGGACGGTGTCGCGCTAGCGGTCGCCGCCGGGGCCCGCGGCTATCTGCACAAGGACGCCTCCCGCGCGGAGCTGCGGGCGACCGTCACCCAGGCGCTGGCCGATCCGACGTGGCGGCTCGCCCCGCGTCGGCTGCGGTCGGCCGAGATGGGTGCGGCGCCGACGCTCACCGCGCGTGAGATCCAGGTGCTCGAAGGGATGAGCCACGGCCGTTCCAACGCGGAGATCGGGCGCGAGCTCTTCCTCTCGGAGGACACGGTGAAGACGCACGCCCGGCGGCTTTTCAAGAAGCTCGGCGCCTCGGACCGGGCGCACGCCGTGGCGCTCGGCTTCCGCTGGGGCCTGGTGCGCTGATGACCGGCGATGGCCGGTAGGGGGTGTCCCCGTCCGCCCTCCGGCGGACGGGGGGACGGGGGCGCCGGGCCGCAGATCGGGAGCCGGGCCCCCGCGGTATGTGACGCTTCCCGGCCGATGCCGCATCCTTGAGATGTGGAGTTCCTCGGGAACGATTCGGTCGAGCGGAAGGGGAGGGCGCAGGACATGACTTCCGGCGCACCCGCTCATAACGCTTCGGTGCACAACTACGGACGCGGTGCCACGGAAGAAGCGGCACCGAGGCACCATGGTCCGATGCGCGACGACGAGACGACGGTGATCGGTGCTCTGGTGCACCGTGCCGTCGACGGAGACGCGCAGGCCACCCATGATCTGCTGGCCCATGTCCATCCCCTCGCGCTGCGCTACTGCAGGTCCCGGCTGAACCGGCTGCCCGGTGATGCCCGCCACTTCGTGGAGGACCTGGCGCAGGAGGTCTGTGTCGCGGTGCTGATGGCGTTGCCGCGCTACAAGGACACCGGCAGACCCTTCGAAGCCTTTGTCTTCGCCATCGCCGGCCACAAGGTCGCCGATCTCCAGCGCGCCGCCATGCGGCACCCGGGATCGACCGCCGTTCCCTCCGACGAGATGCCGGAGCGGCCGGACGATTCGCTCGGGCCCGAGGAGCGCGCGCTTCTCAGCAGCGATGCCGCCTGGGCCAAGAAGCTCCTCGCCAACCTCCCGGAGAACCAGCGTGAGCTGCTGGTTCTGCGGGTCGCCGTCGGTCTGACCGCCGAGGAGACCGGGCAGATGCTCGGCATGTCGCCGGGCGCCGTCCGGGTCGCCCAGCACCGCGCGCTGAGCAGATTGCGGGCCCTCGCCGAGCAGTGAGTGACACCGGCTTCACCCCGGAACGGAGTTCCGTACGAAGCTACAGAACCTCTAGGTGATCTTGCTCGTGGAATGAGACACCCCCGGAGGCCGTTAGCATGGACATCCGCACCGATCAAGGCCATTTGGGGAAGGTGTCATGACTGCAAACGTCGACGGAGTGCCCGAGAAATTCGCGACGCTCGGGCTGACATACGACGACGTGCTGCTGCTGCCCGGCGCGTCCGACATGGCGCCCGATCAGATCGACACTTCCTCGTACATCTCGAAGAACGTGCGGGTGAACATCCCGCTGCTGTCCGCCGCGATGGACAAGGTCACCGAGGCCCGCATGGCCATCGCCATGGCCCGCCAGGGTGGCGCCGGTGTGCTGCACCGCAATCTCTCCATCGCGGACCAGGCCAACCAGGTCGACCTGGTGAAGCGTTCCGAGTCCGGCATGGTCACCGACCCGATCACGGTGCACCCGGACGCGACCCTGCGCGACGCCGACGAGCTGTGCGCCAAGTTCCGCATCAGTGGCGTGCCGGTGACCGACGGGGCGGGCAAGCTCCTCGGCATCGTCACCAACCGTGACATGGCCTTCGAGGCGGACCGTTCGCGCCAGGTGCGCGAGGTCATGACGCCCATGCCGCTCGTCACCGGCAAGGTCGGCATCTCCGGCGTGGACGCCATGGAGCTGCTGCGCCGCCACAAGATCGAGAAGCTTCCGCTGGTCGACGACACCGGGGTCCTCAAGGGCCTCATCACCGTCAAGGACTTCGTCAAGGCGGAGAAGTACCCGAACGCCGCGAAGGACAAGGAAGGCCGGCTGCTGGTCGGAGCCGCCGTCGGCGTCGCGGGCGACGCCTTCGAGCGCGCCCAGGCACTCGTCGAGGCGGGCGTCGACTTCATCGTCGTCGACACCGCGCACGGCCACTCCCGTCTCGTCTCCGACATGGTCGCCAAGATCAAGTCGAACGCGTCGGGTGTCGACGTCATCGGCGGCAACATCGCCACCCGTGACGGCGCCCAGGCGCTGATCGACGCGGGCGTCGACGGCATCAAGGTGGGCGTCGGCCCCGGCTCCATCTGCACCACCCGCGTGGTCGCCGGCATCGGCGTTCCGCAGGTCACCGCGATCTACGAGGCGTCGCTCGCCGCCAAGGCGGCCGGTGTCCCGGTCATCGGCGACGGCGGCCTGCAGTACTCCGGAGACATCGCCAAGGCGCTGGTGGCCGGTGCGGACACCGTGATGCTCGGCTCGCTGCTGGCGGGCTGCGAGGAGTCCCCGGGCGAGCTGCTCTTCATCAACGGCAAGCAGTTCAAGTCGTATCGCGGCATGGGTTCGCTCGCCGCGATGCAGACGCGTGGCGACCGCAAGTCGTTCTCCAAGGACCGCTACTTCCAGGAGGGCGTCGCCTCCGACGAGAAGCTGGTCCCCGAGGGCATCGAGGGCCAGGTCCCGTACCGCGGCCCGCTCTCCGCGGTCGTCCACCAGCTCACCGGCGGTCTGCGCCAGTCGATGTTCTATGTCGGCGGCCGCACCGTCCCGGAGCTCCAGGCCAACGGCCGGTTCGTCCGGATCACGTCGGCGGGGCTCAAGGAGAGCCACCCGCACGACATCCAGATGACGGTCGAAGCGCCGAACTACAGCAGGAAGTAACGCAACAGAACAGGTGAGGGGCGGTCCGCGCGTACTGGGACCGCCCCTCACCTGTGTGTCGGGGATACTGGGAAACGCAGACAGTACGCCTAGGGAACTGAAAGGCCACACCATCGTGACTGAGATCGAGATCGGGCGCGGCAAGCGCGGCCGCCGGGCGTACGCCTTCGACGACATCGCCGTCGTGCCGAGCCGTCGCACCCGCGACCCGAAGGAGGTCTCGATCGCCTGGCAGATCGACGCCTACCGGTTCGAGCTGCCGTTCCTGGCCGCTCCGATGGACTCCGTGGTCTCCCCGCAGACCGCGATCCGGATCGGTGAGCTGGGTGGTCTCGGTGTCCTCAACCTCGAAGGCCTGTGGACCCGGCACGCCGACCCGCAGCCGCTCCTCGACGAGATCGCCGAGATGCCCGTGGAGTCGGCGACCCGCCGCCTCCAGGAGATCTACGCCGCGCCGATCCAGGAGGAGCTGATCGGGCAGCGCATCAAGGAGGTGCGCGACTCCGGTGTCGTCACCGCCGCCGCGCTCTCGCCGCAGCGCACCGCGCAGTTCTCCAAGGCCGTCGTCGACGCCGGTGTCGACATCTTCGTCATCCGCGGTACGACGGTCTCCGCCGAGCACGTCTCGGGTGCGGCCGAGCCGCTCAACCTCAAGCAGTTCATCTACGAGCTGGACGTCCCGGTGATCGTCGGCGGCTGTGCCACCTACACCGCGGCCCTGCACCTGATGCGTACCGGCGCGGCCGGTGTCCTCGTCGGCTTCGGCGGCGGCGCCGCGCACACCACGCGCAACGTCTTCGGTATCCAGGTCCCGATGGCGACCGCGGTCGCCGATGTGGCCGGGGCCCGCCGCGACTACATGGACGAGTCCGGTGGGCGGTACGTGCACGTGATCGCGGACGGCGGCGTCGGCTGGTCAGGCGACCTGCCGAAGGCCATCGCCTGCGGTGCCGACGCCGTGATGATGGGCTCCCCGCTGGCCCGTGCGACGGACGCGCCCGGTCGTGGACGCCACTGGGGCATGGAGGCGGTCCACGAGGACGTGCCGCGCGGCAAGCTGGTGGACCTGGGCTCCGTCGGCACGACGGAGGAGGTCCTCACCGGCCCCTCGCACACCCCTGACGGCTCGATGAACATCTTCGGTGCACTGCGCCGGGCGATGGCGACGACGGGGTACAGCGACCTCAAGGAATTCCAGCGCGTCGAGGTGACGGTGGCGGACTCGCAGCACCGCCGCTGATTTCTCTCGGACATACGGGAGGGCCCGGACCGCATGAGCGGTTCGGGCCCTCCCGTATGAGCCGGATCAGCCTGCGGCCTTCTTGGCGCCGGAGAACGCGGCGAACGCGGCGAGAGCGAAGAAGAGGAAGGCGATCGGGTCGATGTCGGCCTTCCACAGGGAGTTCAGCTCGCTGAAGTGATCGAGGAAGACCTCGGACAGGGGCACACTGTCCGACTTGTTGATCATGGCCACACCGAGCAGCTGGCCGAAGTAGACGGAGACCAGCGCGAGCACCGCGCTGAGGACCGGCAGCACGGGGTTGCGGCCGCCGACCTTGCCCGCGGCGAGGCCGACGAGGAAACCGACACCCACGGCCGCGTAGCCGATCTCGTGCTTGGTGGCGCCGATGATCCCGCCGTAGATGCCGGCGGCGACGAGGGCGGCGACGACCGCGGCGAGCAGGCCGAGGGCCACGTTGTTGCGGGCGGGAGCCGCCGGGGTGAACGGCACGCCGCCGAACTGGCCGGGCTGGGCGGGCTGCTGACCGGCGAACGGGTTGCCGGTGGGGACGCCGGGCTGGGCGGGCTGCTGACCGGCGAACGGGGTGCCGCCGCCGGGCTGGGCGGGCTGCTGACCGGCGAACGGGTTGCCGCCGCCGGGCTGGGCGTCGTGCGGCTGCTGCTGCGGCTGGTTCGGCGGTGGCGCGGGCTGACTCATGGTGCTGGATCCCCCCTGGGACGGAAGCGCACGACTGTGCGAGAAGTGACGCCGCAGGCTAGCAGCCGTCTCCGACACCGCCCACCGAAATCCCTGGGGGGACCGCCGCCCTCACAGTCGGTGCGCCGCTCCTGCCGGGGTGGCTCCCCGGGTGTCCAGGAGGAGTTGGGCCTTCACGGCGAGGCCCTGGAGGTCGTACGTACGGTGGTGCTGGAGCAGAACCGTCAGGTCCGCGCTCGACGCAGCTTCGTACAACGAGTCCGCGCGCGGCACCGGCAGTTCGCGGACGCGCCAGTCCAGGACGTGCGGGTCGTGGTAGCCGATCTGCGCACCCATGTCCATCAGCCGGTTGGCGATCTCCCGGGCGGGGGAGGCCTCCTGGTCGGCGAGATCCGGCTTGTAGGTGACGCCGAGGAGCAGGATCCGGGCGCCACGGACGGACTTGCCGTGTTCGTTCAGCAGGGTGGCGCAGCGCTGGATCACGTAGCTCGGCATCCGGTCGTTGATCTCCTGGGCGAGCGAGACCATGCGCAGCGGGTGGCCGGGGGTACGGCTGCTGTACGGGAGGAAGCCCGGGTCGACCGGGGGGCAGTGACCGCCGACGCCGGGACCCGGACGGAACGTCTGGAAGCCGAACGGCTTGGTCTCGGCGCACCGGATGACGTCCCAGAGGTCGACGCCGAGGTCGTGGCAGAGCACCGCCATCTCGTTGACCAGCGCGATGTTGACGTGCCGGAAGTTGGTCTCCAGGACCTTCGTCATCTCCGCCTCGCGCGGCCCGCGGGCCCGTACGACCTTGTCGGTGAGCCGGCCGTAGAAGGTGGCGGCCGATTCGGTGCAGGCCGGAGTGAGTCCACCGATGACCTTGGGGGTGTTGCTGTAGACGTGGGTGCGGTTGCCGGGGTCGAGGCGGCTGGGGGAGCACGCGAGGTGGAAGTCGCGGCCGGCGCGCAGCCCCGATCCCTCTTCGAGGAGGGGGCGCACGAAGTTCTCGGTGGTGCCGGGGGGCACGGCCGATTCGAGCAGGACGGTGGTGTGCGGGCGCAGCCGGGCGGCGAGGGCTCGGGCGGCGTCGCCGACGGCGGTGAGGTCGAGGGTGCGGTCGGCGCCGAGGGGGGTGGGCGCGCAGATCACGGCGGTACGGACCCGGCCGAGCTCGGCCGGGTCGGCGGTGGGCCGGAAGCCCCCCGAGAGCATCCGGCGGATCTCCGAGGCGGAGAGCGAGCCTTCGACGGGTGTGCGGCCGGCGGAGAGCTCGGCGAACGGGCGGGGGTCGGTGTCGTAGCCGACGGTTTGGATGCCGGCGGCGACGGCGGCCTGGGCGAGGGGCAGGCCGAGGTGACCGAGTCCGATGATGGCGAGGTCTGCGGGCATGTGGGTGGCCGTCCTTCCCTAAGACCATGAAGGCAGAAAGCGCAACCGCTGAGGACAGTGCAATGTCACACTAGGCGTAAATATGACCTATATGTCGCATTGTGCGGCTCTAGTCGACCGGGTGTTGTCCACAGGCGGTGGCTGAAGTGGCGGACCGCGGACAGAATCGAGTGATGGGCACGGGCACCCGACCCCGCGGTCGGACCGCATCCCTGTGCCGGACCACCCCGATCTACCGGGAGGCAGCAGTGAGGACAGCGACACTGGGACCCGCGGAGCGTGCCGAGGCGCTCGCCGCGCTGGCCGAGCGCGAACTGGACGTGCTGGTCGTGGGAGCGGGCGTGGTCGGCGCCGGGACGGCGCTGGATGCGGCCACGAGAGGACTCTCGACCGGGCTGGTCGAGGCGCGCGACTGGGCTTCCGGCACGTCGAGCAGGTCGAGCAAGCTGATCCACGGCGGGCTGCGCTATCTGGAGATGCTGGACTTCGCGCTCGTACGGGAGGCGCTGAAGGAGCGTGGGCTGCTGCTGGAGCGGCTGGCCCCGCATCTGGTGAAGCCCGTGCCGTTCCTCTATCCGCTGCAGCACAAGGGCTGGGAGCGGCTCTACGCCGGTTCGGGTGTCGCGCTGTACGACGCGATGTCGGTGTCGTCGGGACACGGTCGCGGGCTGCCCGTGCACCGGCACCTCTCCCGCCGTCGCGCCCTGCAGGTCGCGCCCGCGCTCAAGAAGGACGCACTGGTCGGAGCGTTGCAGTACTACGACGCCCAGATGGACGACGCCCGCTATGTGGCGACACTGGTGCGCACCGCAGCCAGCTACGGGGCGCACGTGGCGAACCGGGCGCGGGTGATCGGCTTCCTGCGGGAGGGTGAGCGGGTCGTCGGCGCGCGGGTGGAGGACGTCGAGGCGGGCGGGGAGTACGAGGTCAGGGCCAAACAGGTGGTCAATGCCACCGGGGTGTGGACGGACGACACCCAGGCGCTGATAGGCGAGCGCGGACAGTTCCATGTCCGGGCGTCCAAGGGCATCCATCTGGTCGTCCCGAAGGACCGCATCCACTCCTCGACCGGTCTGATCCTGCGGACCGAGAAGTCCGTGCTGTTCGTGATCCCGTGGGGCCGCCACTGGATCGTCGGGACGACGGACACCGACTGGGACCTGGACAAGGCCCATCCGGCGGCGTCCAGCGCCGATATCGACTACTTGCTCGAACATGTCAACGCGGTCCTGAACACCCCTCTGACCAGGGACGACGTTCAGGGTGTCTATGCCGGGCTGCGCCCCCTGCTGGCCGGTGAGTCGGACGCGACCAGCAAGCTCTCTCGCGAGCACACGGTGGCGCATCCGCTGCCGGGGCTCGTGGTCGTCGCGGGCGGCAAATACACGACGTACCGGGTGATGGCGAAGGACGCCGTCGACGAGGCGGTCCACGGCCTAGACCAGCGGGTGGCGGACTGTGTCACGGAGGACATCCCGCTGCTGGGCGCGGAGGGATACCGGGCCCTGTGGAACGCGCGGGCGAGGACAGCGGCCCGCACCGGGCTCCATGTCGCCCGAGTGGAGCATCTGTTGAACCGGTTCGGATCCATGACCGAGGAGATCCTCGAACTGATCGTCGCCGACCCCTCGCTCGGCGAGCCGCTGCCCGCGGCGGACGACTACCTGAAGGCCGAGATCGTCTACGCCGCCTCGCACGAGGGGGCCCGCCATCTCGACGACGTGCTGACGCGGCGGACCCGGATCTCCATCGAGACCTTCGACCGGGGCACCCGCAGCGCGAGGCTCTGCGCCGAGCTGATGGGGTCGGTGCTGGGGTGGAACAAGAGCCAGATCGAGCGGGAGGTGGAGCACTACGAGAAGCGGGTGCAGGCGGAGCGGGAGTCGCAGCGTCAGCCGGACGACCAGACGGCGGACGCGGCGCGGCTCGGCGCACCGGACATAGTGCCGGTCTGAGCCGGTCCGCGGCCCGGCCGTGACGTACCGGACGGCCCTTGGTGAGGTCGGCAGAACTCGGCTTCGAGGAGGGCCGGTTCGAGCGTCGCATCGGACAGGTTGTCCGTGTTGATGCGGAACGTCAGGGTGTGCCGGCCGTCGCGGGTGGCGGCCGTGCGGACGTAACTGCCCGCTATATGGCCGTTATGGCCCCAGACGGTGGTGCCGCAGGAGAGCTTCTGCGGATAGATGCCCATGCCATAGATCCCGTCCGTCGCACCGGTGTCCAGCAGGGTGTTCAGCTGGGCGGGCGGGAGCAGGCGCCCGCCCAGCAGGGCAGCGTAGAAGCGGTTCAGATCGGCGAGTGTGGAGATGAGCTCGCCCGCGGCGCCCGCGGTGCGCGGGTCGAGGTCGGTGACATCGCGGAGGCTGCCGTCGGCCGGATCACGCGAGTAGCCGCGACCGTGCGGTGCGGGCAGCACGGTGCGGGCGCCGGGGAGCGACGTGCCGGTGAGATGGAGGGGGTTGATGATGCGGCGGCGGATCTCGGTGGCGTAGCTGTGTCCGGTGACGTGCTGGACGACGAGGCCGAGCAGGACGTAATTGGTGTTGGAGTAGGCGAAACCGCCGGTGGTGTTCGTGGGGCGGTGCGCGACGGACGCACGCACGGCGGCGGTGGCGGTGACGGGATGGGCGTCCGTGTCGGCCGTGTAGCTGTACAGGCCGCTGGTGTGGGTGAGCAGGGCGCGCAGGGTGATGCGGCGTCCGTCGTTGCCTTTTCCGTGGACCAGTCCCGCCAGATGCCGGTCCACGGTGTCCGACAGCCGCAGCCTGTTCTCCCGGGCGAGTTGGAGGACGACCGTGGCGACGAAGGTCTTCGTGATGCTGCCTGCCCGGAACCGGTCCTGCAGCCGGATGCCGGGGTCTGTCGAACGGTAGGTGTCGTACGGGGCGGTGGAGGCGCGATGGGCCAGAAGGGCCGCAGTCGGGGCGCCGCCCTGGGCGACGAGCCGGGGAAGGTAGGAGGCTGCGGGAGTCAGATGTGGTTCGCTGGGCAGGCTCGCCGTTCCGAGGCCGAGCAGCGTTATCACCAATGGGGTGATGAGCAGCGACCTGATTATCGGCATGGCAGGGAGTCCCTTCCTCCGGCCACATCATGACGGACCACGGACCCGGCACCATGACCGGTCCCGGGGTGAGGGACAATGAACGCTCTGCCAGGGCGGGTTGATCGCAGAGGGGACGCATGTCGGAGGCGGAGCAGGCACGGGAGCCCCAACGGGACACGGATGGACGTCTCCTTGCGGGTAGGTACCGGCTCGGGGAGGTGCTGGGCCGGGGCGGTATGGGCACGGTCTGGCGTGCCGTCGACGAGACGCTGGGCCGCACGGTGGCGGTAAAGGAGCTGCGGTTCCCGTCGGCCATCGACGACGACGAGAAGCGCCGACTGATCACTCGCACCTTGCGCGAGGCGAAGGCGATCGCCAGGATCCGCAACAACGGCGCGGTGACGGTCTACGACGTGGTCGACGAGGACGACCGGCCGTGGATCGTGATGGAACTCATCGAGGGCAAGTCGCTTGCCGAGGTGGTGCGCGAGGACGGTGTGCTGACGCCGAGGCGCGCGGCCGAGGTCGGGCTCGCCATCCTCGACGTGCTGCGTCTGGCGCACCGCGAGGGCATTCTGCACCGCGATGTGAAGCCGTCCAACGTGCTGATCTCCGAGGACGGCCGGGTCGTCCTGACCGACTTCGGCATCGCGCAGGTCGAGGGCGACCCGTCCGTCACCTCGACGGGCATGCTCGTCGGTGCCCCCTCGTACATCTCGCCGGAACGCGCCCGCGGTCACAAGCCCGGACCACCCGCCGACCTGTGGTCGCTCGGCGGACTGCTGTACGCGAGCGTCGAGGGTTCCCCGCCGTACGACAAGGGGTCGGCGATCGCGACGCTGACCGCGGTGATGACCGAGCCGCTCGACCCGCCGAAGAACGCGGGGCCGCTGGAGGAGGTCATCTACGGCCTGCTCGCCAGGGACCCGGAGCAGCGACTCGACGACGCGGGCGCGCGGGCCCTGCTCAACGATGTGATCCACGCAGCCGACAAGCCCGCCCCTGTGGTGCCGCCGCCGGCCGATTCCACCCAGGTGATGGCGCTGCCCGGCCGCGTCGCCGCCCCTCGCACCAAGGGGGCGTCGAAGCTCGGGGAGGCCGGGGAGGGCGCGCGTGACCGCCTGCGCGGCGCGTTGCGCTCCGTGCGGAACGCGAAGGCGGCGCCCGGCGCCGGTGCGGGTGTGGCTGTTGCCACCTCGACGTCCACTCCCGCCGCCCCGACCGCGCCGGGGAGCGCTCCTTCGGCTCCGGACCGGACCACGGCTTCGCCGGCCTCCGCCGTCGGTGGTGTACCCCCGCAGCGCCCGGGCGGATCGTCGAGCGCGCCGGTCCGGGCTTCCATCACGGACGTGGTGCCCCGCCGCACTCTGGCGATCATCGCGGTCGTCATCGTGCTCGCCGTGCTCGGCACGGTCCTCGCGCTCACGCTCGGCGGGGACGACAAGGGCAACGGGAGCAGCGGTTCCACCAAGGGCGGCACCTCCGCCTCGGCAGGCGGCGTCTCCGCGGACACGGACAAGGGCGACGCAAGCGGCAAGGACCAGGGCCAGGACCCGAGCGGCGATCAGGGCAAGGGCAAGGGCAAGGGCAAGGGCAAGAACGAGGACGACGACTCGGGCAAGGGGTCGGACGACTCCGGGACCGGGAGTTCGAAGGCCGGCGACGCGCTGCCCGACGGGTACAGGACGGTCACCAACAAGCAGTTCCACTTCACGATGGCGATGCCCAAGAACTTCACGCGCTACAAGATCGCGGGCAGTAACTCGGGTCAGATCTACGCCGTCGGCGGTGGATTCCCGCGCGTCCAGATCGACTACAACAGTTCTCCCGGGACGGACGCCGCCGCCGCCTGGAACGCCGCGAGGGGCGCCGTCGCGGCCAGCAGCGACGGTTACCGGCACCTCGGGATAAGGAAGGTCGAGTTCAACGGCTACCCGACCGTCGCCGACTGGGAGTTCGAGCGTACGCAGCAGGGCCAGCGGGTCCGGGTGCTGAACCGCGGTTTCCGGGCCGACGACACGCACGGCTACTCGATCATGATCAGCTGCAAGGCGAGCGAGTGGAACGCGAAGGAGTGCCGGACGCTGCGCGAGACGGCCTTCGCCACGTTCAAGCCCAAGGACTGAGAACCGGGTTGCGGCGACCCTGCGGCACGGTCGGCACTTGCCACGTATTGTGAGAGCTTGAGAACCGTACGCAGCCGAATGCAGAGGTCAATTGCACGGTAAGTGACCGCAATTGACGGGTTGGTACGGGGTTCGTGGCCGGGGGGACAGCGCGCTCTGGGGAGGCGTCGTGGACGACTATGCGGGTCGGGTGCTTGCCGACCGCTACCGCCTGCCGCTGCCTCCGTCGGACGAGTACGAACTGGTCGAGACCCGGGCGTTCGACACGGCCAGCGGCCAGGAAGTCCTGGTGCGCCAGCTGCCGTTGCCGGAGGTCGTGGACGCCGAGGTGCTCGACGCCGACGGGCTGCCCTCGACGGCCCGTCGGACCACCGGACGTGCGGTGCGCCGGTCCACGGACCCCGCGGTCCGGCGCGCGATAGAGGCCGCCCAGGCCGCCGCCCAGGTGCCCGACCATCCGAGGCTCGACCAGGTCTTCGATGTGTTCGCCGAGGACGGGTCGCTCTGGATCGTGAGTGAACTGGTCGCCGCCCGCCCGCTGGCCGCGCTGCTCGCCGAGCGGCCGCTGAATCCGTACCGGGCCGCCGAGATCGGCTCCGATGTGCTGACGGCCCTGCGGGTGCTGCACGCGCACGGCTGGACCCACCGGAACATCACCGTCCGTACGGTGCTGATCTGCGACGACGGACGCGTCGTGCTGACCGGCCTGGCGGCCGGGGCCGCGGAGGAGGCGCTGTGCGGGTACGTGCCGACGCCGCAGCCCGACGACGAGGACGCGTACGGGCGGCCCGCGGTCGAGTCGGGCCCGACCGGTCCGTACGTTCCGCCCGTCGCGTCGCTGCCGCCCGCCGGTCCGGCCGGGATCGCCGGGCCGGGCGAGGCTGTCGGTCATCCGGTCGACTCCGTCGACCCGGTCGGGCTGCCGGCCTCGCGCCACCCCGCCGGTGAGCTGGAAGCCGTACGACGGCCGCCGAATCCCGACGTTCACGGTGCGGTCAGCGCCGCGGAGTTGCGGGCCGCACGCGCCGGAGCCATCGCCGCCTACCGGGCAGGTACCCGCGCCGCCGCGCGCGTCAGCGAGGAGCGGCGACAGGCCGGGACGAGTAGGGCGGAGGAAGCGGAGGAGACCGGCATCGTCCCCGTCCAGCGCTCCGGACGGCCCGACACCGGGCCGGTACAGCCGACGGACGGCTGGGGCCCCACCGCCGACGACCCGTACGACGACGAGGGCGACGACGAGGACGACAACGAGTACGGCATCCCGGACAGCGGCGACGACGGCAACGGCGGTCACCGTGGGCAGGGGCCGCCCGGCCGGCGGATGCACCTGACCGGCACCTGGGGCGACGGCGCCGACTTCGGGCGCCCCGTTCCCGCCGGAGGCTCCAACGAGGACGCCCTGCGCGCCGACGCCCGGCGCCACGGCACCACCTCCGCAGTGGAACGCCGGCACCAGCAGCCGCAGCAGGCCACCTCCGGCCGATGGGACGACATCGTCGCCGGTGACCGGGGGAGTTCCGCCTACCGCGGCCCTGCCACCACCCTGGCCGCCGAGCGCGCCCGGCAGACCCGGATCGCCGTCGTCGGTGCCGTCACCGAGCGCTGGGCGCCCGAGCAGGCAGGACCGGTCCACGAGAACTGGCAGTTGGCACCGCCCATCGGCCCCGCCACCGACCTCTGGGCGCTCGGCGCCCTGCTCTACCGCGCCGTCCAGGGCCATGCCCCGTACCCCGAGGAGAACGCGGCCGAGCTCGTCCAGATGGTCTGCGGCGAGCCGCCCGCCTTCGCCGAGGAGTGCGGTCCGCTGCGCCCCGTCGTCGAGTCGCTGCTGCGCCAGGACCCCACCGAGCGCCCGGACTTCGAGGAGTTGCGCGGCTGGCTGCGCTCTCTCGTACGGTCGGCGCCCGAGCCCGAGGCCGGCCTCGACGTCGTGCCCCTGCCGTCCGTCGACGAGACCCGGCTGCCCGTCGTACGCCGCCGGGGCGAGCTGGTCCGCAAGCGCCGCGGCCGCCTGGGCAGCGCCCCGGCGCACGGCCGCCACCGCCAGACGAGGGAGAGAGCCGACCGGTATGAGCGGCCACGGGCCGAGAGGGCGCCCAGGGCTCCGCGTGAGCCCAAGGGGCCCAAGGCATTGCGCACCTCGCCCCGTCCGCGGCAGGGTGACGGGCGCGCGCCGCGGCGGCTCGGGCGGCTGCTGCTCGTGCTGATCCTGCTGGCCCTGGCCGCGGCCATCGCGTACGCCGTTATGTTCATGCCCAAGGCCGGCACCGGAGCCGACTCAAAGGGATCGGGACCGGCCGCCACGGACACCGGCGCCCCCGGCACGTCCGACCAGAAGTCGCCGTCGCAGTCACCCCGGTCGTCGCCGCCGCCCGGCACCGAGAAGCCGCAGACCAGCCGCTCCGCCGTCGCGCTCGCCCCCGGATACACCCTGCGCAAGGACGAGGAGGGCTTCGAGGTCGGCGTGCTGAAGGGCTGGCAGCGCAGCCCAATCGACGCGGACCGGCAGATACGCTACGGCAGCGACGGGTTCAGTCTGCTGGTCGTGCCGGGGCGCGACACCGTGCGGGCCAACGGTGGTGATCCACTGGTCTACCAGCGCGACAAGGAGCGGGAGTTGCAGCCCTTCCGGGACTCCAGCTGGTCCTCGGCGACGGGGCTGCGTCGTATCGACGTCGGCCGACAGGCCATGGCGGAGGGGCAGTTCACCTGGCAGGACGACACCGGACGCGAGGTGTACGTCCGCAACCTCGCGATGATCGTCGACGGCCGCTACCACGTGCTCCAGGTGCTCGGTCCGGACAGCGAGCGTGACAAGGTGACGGCCATCTACGAACAGGCCATCTCCTCCTACCGCGTGACCTCCTGAATCGCCGGCAGGGACGCGGTCGGCCGGGCGACAAGCATCACAGTGAGGTCTCGTGAGCGATGCGAGGTTCCGTGGCCGTACCTCCTCTCCGTAACCTGGCAGCCGAAGGAAACGGGGCGGGGACAAGTGGACCGATCACAAGGAACGGGCGCGGGGCTGGTACTGGCCGGAAGATACCGGCTCGGTGAGGTCCTCGGGCGCGGAGGCATGGGCAAGGTGTGGCGTGCCCACGACGAGGTGCTGCACCGCACGGTAGCTGTCAAGGAGTTGACCGCCGGGCTGTACGTCGCGGAGGCCGACCGGGTCGTGCTGCATGCCCGTACCCAGAAGGAGGCCCGGGCGGCGGCCCGCATCACCCACCCCGGCGTCGTCACCGTCCATGACGTGGTCGAGTACGACAACCGGCCCTGGATCGTCATGCAGTACGTCGACGGGCCGTCACTCGCCGACGCCGCCAAGGAGAGCGGCGAGATCGCGCCGCGCGAGGCGGCCAGGATCGGCCTCCATGTCCTGAGTGCCCTGCGCGCCGCGCACAGCGCCGGTGTGCTGCACCGTGACGTGAAGCCCGGCAACGTACTCCTCGCCCGTGACGGGCAGGTACTGCTCACCGACTTCGGGATCGCCGCGATAGAGGGCGACTCGACGATCACGAGGACCGGTGAACTGGTCGGCTCCATCGACTATCTGGCGCCCGAGCGGGTGCGGGGCGGCGACCCCGGCCCCGCGTCCGACCTCTGGTCCCTCGGCGCCACGCTCTACACCGCGGTCGAGGGGTGTTCGCCGTTCCGTCGTACGTCCCCGATCTCCACCATGCAGGCCGTCGTCACCGAGGAGCCGCCGCCGCCCGCCCGGGCCGGGGCGCTCGCACCGGTGATCACCGCACTGCTCCGTAAGGACCCGGCGGACCGGCCGTCGGCGGCCGAGACGGAGCGGATGCTGCTGCAGGCGATGGAGGGCCGCGAGCCCCGGGCGGCGCAGGCCTACGTCCCGACCCAGCGGGTGTCCGAGGAAGCCCTCCGCTCGATGGGCCAGGACGGCCCGGTCGGCTCCGGAGCGGAATCGCGCGCCGCCGTCCCGCAGTTCACCGCCACGCCGGTGACCCGCCGCAGCCGCGGCCGTTGGCGTACGGCGATCCTGGTCGTCGCCCTTGCCGCACTGGTCGGAGGTGGTGCCGGGCTGGCCGCGATGAAGTACGGCGACAACTCGGGGCCGGATTCCACCCGCAGCGGTTCGGCGCCCGGCAGCAGCACTTCGCCGAGGCCTTCGGCCGAGGCATCGAAGAGCGCACCGTCCACCGCGGTCGTGCCCGACGGCTGGCACCGGGAGGACGACCCCGAGGGGTTCAGCCTGGTCGTCCCCGACGGCTGGAAGCGCCGGGCGGACGGCCAGAACGTCGACTACACCCCGGACGACGGCAACCACTACATCCGGATCAGCGTCGACCCGGAGCCCGACTTCGAGAACTCGTACATGCACATGCTCAACCTGGAGAAGGACCTCACCGGGCGGCTGCCCGGGTACGAGCGCAAGACCCTGCACTCCAACTACTACCGCGATCGGCCCGGCTCCCTCTGGGAGTTCACCTGGACCGAGTCCAAGGACCACCCGGGCCCGCGCCACGCGATCGACCAGATGTACTACGCGGGGGAGGGCGGCCCGGAGTACGCGTTGTACATGACGGGTCCGTCCGACGACTGGGACACCACCCGGGAGCGGTTCGACACGATGGTGCGCAGCTGGCGCGCACCGGCCGACGCCGGCTGAGACCCGAGGGATTCCACCGGCCACAAACCGCAGTAGCTCCCTGATCAGGGGCTTTGTTGCCAGTGATCACTGGCTCGTTTGTGGGGAGTGTGAAAACCTATTACCGACGGGTACCCAAAGCGGTGGGCTGGACATACCCTCGCCCTCATGACGGACTCGACGGATTCGCAGGCATCTGCCGCCCCCCTCGGTACCAACCCCGTGGCCGCCACCCCCGCGGGTGTGCGCACGGCCGCCGATGTGGTGACACCCGAGGTGGTCGCCCAGCTGACCCGTGGTGTCGTCGGCTCCGGCCGTACCGCCAACCACACCCCGTTCACCGGGGCGAAGCTGGCCGACCTGCCCGAGGCCACGCCCGAGGACGTCGCGACCGCCTTCGAGCGGGCCCGCGCCGCCCAGCCCGCCTGGGCCGCCACCCCTGTCCGGACCAGGGCCGCCGTCCTCCTCCGCTTCCACGACCTCGTGCTCCAGCGGCAGGCGGAGGTCCTCGACCTCATCCAGCTGGAGACCGGCAAGGCGCGGCTGCACGCCCACGAGGAGGTGCAGGCGGTCGCCGTCTCCGCCCGGCACTACGGGCGCAGGGCGGCCTCGTACCTGAAGCCGAAGCGGCACACCGGTGTCGTACCCACGCTGACCAAGGTCACCGAACTGCGCCAGCCGCGCGGTGTCATCGGTCAGATCGCACCGTGGAACTACCCGTTCGAGCTCTCCGTCGGCGATGCGCTGCCCGCGTTCGTCTCCGGGAACGCCCTCGTGATGAAGCCCGACACGGAGACCGCGCTGACCGCGCTCTGGGCCCGTGACCTGCTGATCGAGGCCGGGCTGCCCGCCGAGGTGTTCCAGGTCGTCCTCGGTGACGGACCGGTCGTCGGGCCCGAGGTCGTCAAGCACGCCGACTACGTCTCGTTCACCGGCTCCACCCGCACCGGACGCGAGGTCGCCCAGGGCGCCGCCGCCCGTCTGGTCGGCGTCTCGCTGGAGCTCGGCGGCAAGAACGCCATGCTGGTCCTCGAGGACGCCGACGTGGAGAAGGCCGCCGCCGGCGCCGTCCGCGCCTGCTTCTCCTCCGCCGGACAGCTCTGCATCTCCATCGAGCGGCTCTACGTCCACGAGTCGGTCGCCGACGACTTCGTGGAGCGGTTCGCCGCCCGCACGAAGGCCATGCGGCTCGGCAACTCCCTCGCCTACGGCGCCGACATGGGTTCGCTGGTCGGCGAGCGCCAGCTGGAGACCGTCACCCAGCATGTCGCGGAGGCCGTCGAGAAGGGCGCCACGCTCGTCGCCGGCGGTGTCGCCCGCCCCGACATCGGCCCGCTGTTCTACGAGCCGACCATCCTCGACGGCGTCGAGGCGCCGATGGCCGTCTGCACCCAGGAGACCTTCGGCCCGGTCGTCTCCGTCTACCGCTTCTCCGACGAGGACGAGGTCGTCGCCCTCGCCAACGCCACCCCGTACGGCCTGAACTCCAGCGTCTGGACCAAGGACTCCAAGCGCGGTCACCAGGTCGCCGCCCGGCTCCGCACCGGCACGGTCAACATCAACGAGGGGTACGCCCCCGCGTACGGCAGCGTGCAGTCCCCGATGGGCGGTATGAAGGACTCCGGTCTCGGCCGGCGGCACGGCTCCGAGGGCATCCTCAAGTACACCGAGGCCCAGACCGTCGCCCAGCAGAGGCTGATCCCGCTCGCCCCCTCCTTCGGGATGGACGACGAGAAGTACGCGGCGTTCATGAGCCGCAGCCTGAAGGCGATGAAGGCGTTCCGCCTGCGCTGACCCCCGTAACACCGCGGCACCTTCTGCCCTTTTCGTACCGAGGAGAGCCATGTCCCAGGACAGCCCTGCCCAGAATCAGGCCGAACCGGCCGGCGAGACCGATGACGACGCGGCGTACGACTACGACGTCCTCGTCGTCGGCTCGGGCTTCGGCGGTGCGGTGTCGGCCCTGCGGCTGACCGAGAAGGGGTACCGGGTCGGGGTCCTGGAGGCAGGCCGCCGCTTCACCCCCGGAACCCTCCCCAAGAACTCCTGGGACATCAAGAACTACCTGTGGGCCCCCGCACTCGGGCTCTTCGGCATCCAGCGTGTGCATCTGCTCGGCAATGTGATGGTGCTCGCCGGGGCGGGTGTCGGCGGCGGCTCGCTCAACTACGCCAACACGCTGTACGTACCCCCGGCACCGTTCTTCGAGGACCGGCAGTGGGCCGCCATCACCGACTGGCAGGACGAGCTGGCGCCGTACTACGACCAGGCCAAGCGGATGCTCGGAGTCCGGCTCAACCCGACGATGACCCCGTCCGACGTCCATCTGAAGGCGACCGCGCAGGCCATGGGGGTCGGCGACACCTTCCATCTCGCCCCGGTCGGCGTCTTCTTCGGCGACGGCAAGGACGCCGACGGTACGGCGAGGGCGAAGCCCGGTGAAACGGTCGCCGACCCGTACTTCGGGGGAGCGGGGCCCGCCCGCAAGGCCTGCACCGAGTGCGGCGAATGCATGACGGGCTGCCGTCACGGCGCGAAGAACACCCTCAACGAGAACTACCTCCACCTTGCCGAGAAGGCCGGAGCGGTCATCCACCCGATGACCTCGGTGGTCGCGATCACGGACGACCCGGAGGGTGGTTACCACGTCACCACCGTCCCGACGGACCGCCGCAGGAAGGGCAGGCCGACGCTGCTGCGCGCCCGCAAGGTGGTCGTCGCGGCGGGCACGTACGGCACCCAGACCCTGCTCCACGCGATGAAGGACCAGGAGCTGCTGCCCCGGCTGTCGTCGCGGCTCGGCGAGCTGACCCGTACCAACTCCGAGGCGCTCGTCGGCTCGCAGACCAGCGACCGCCGCTACCGCAAGAAGCACGGCACCGAGAAGGCCGACTTCACCCAGGGCGTCGCCATCACCTCGTCGATCCACCCCGACGAGAACACCCACATCGAGCCGGTCCGCTACGGCAAGGGCTCCAACGCCATGGGCGCGATGTCGATCCTGCAGGTGCCGTACGGCGGCCGCCGGGTGCTGGGCTGGCTCGGCAACATGGCCAGGCACCCGGCCCTCGCCGTGCGGTCGCTCTCCAACCGGCGCTGGTCGGAGCGGACCATCATCGGCCTCGTCATGCAGTCGCTGGACAACTCCCTGACGACGTACCGCAAGCCGGGCGGCATCGGGAAGGGCCTGCTCACCGCCCGCCAAGGGCACGGCGCACCCAACCCGACCCAGATCGAGGAGGCCACGCGCAGCGCCTCCCTGCTCGCCGAGGAGATCAACGGCTTCGCCGGGTCGAACGTCGGCGAACTCATGGGCACCCCGCTCACCGCGCACTTCCTCGGTGGCTGCCCGATCGGTGCCGGCGCCGAGGAAGGGGTCATCGACGCGTACCACCGGCTGTACGGGCACCCGGGCATCTCGGTCGTCGACGGCTCGGCGGTCTCCGCGAACCTCGGTGTCAACCCGTCGCTGACCATCACCGCGCAGGCCGAGCGAGCCATGTCGTTCTGGCCCAACAAGGGCGAGGCGGACCCGCGTCCGGCGCAGGGCGAGGCGTACGAGCGGCTGGCCGCGGTCGAACCGAAGGCGCCGGCGGTGCCGAAGGAGGCCTTCGGCGCGCTGAAACTGCCGTTCCTGGGCCTGCCCGCGGTCCCGCCGAGGAAGAGCGCAGACAAGTAGGGGAGAAGCAGGGCAGCGGAAAGGGGCTGCACCCCCCTCCGAGTGCAGCCCCTCACGCCTACCGGTGATGTCGCCCGTTACGCGGCGGCGTCACCGTTCCTGCGGCGCCGCACGACGAACATCGCACCGGGGTGCGGCACGGGTGCAGGGACAGGGCCTTCCGCGTTGTGGGGTCACGGGTGGGGCCGGTGTTCTGCATGCATGACCATTGGTCCGGGCTAATGGTTGTCCGGATACTCACAGAATCCTTATGTGATGCCCGTCACGCCTGCCTCTTCGGCCCCTCCGGCACCTGTGGTGCGCCGCCGTCGCCCTGTCGGCGCGACGGTCTCGCTGCGCGTTCAGGAGCCGGTAGCCACGAGAGGATCACGACATGACCGAGGGCCCCGTGGGCCGCGAACCGGTCCATGGGGCCCTTGCCGATCAGCGCCGGTGTCGGGGCGGCGCCGGCACCTGGAAGCGGCACCGGGGGGAGCGCCGCGGAGTGAGGTGCACCGGGTCCGCCCCCCCGGCGTGCGGAGGCACAGAAGTGGCGTCGACCCAGGTCAGGGGTGGTGCGATACGAGGGGAGTCTTGCCCCGCTTTGTGCCGTGTCGGCCGGGCTGAGCCCGATAATGGCTGCTTCGACCGGATACGGTCGGCTCCGGGCGTCCCCGGAGCCGACCGTTCTTGGGGTGACCGGGCTGCTGTCCCCTGCCGACCGGTCACGCACGCTGGAGCGCGGTCCCACGGCGTACCTGCAGTACGCCACACGCTCCAGCGGAGCCACGCGTGGTTTCTTCGAAAGCCGCCCCTGGCTGGCACGGACACCGGGACCAACGAAGTCACCGTGCGCCCGGTCACGCGCCGTACGGGTGAGAGTCGGCCCGAACGCAGATACGCCCGTACAGCCCCGCGGCCGGTGCGACTGCCTCACTCACACGCGGCCGCGGCACAGCTCCAGCAGCGTCATGGCGAGCGAGGTGCCGGGCTTGCCGAGCGCGTCCCGGTACTGGCCGAGGATCTCCATCTCGCGGGAGAGATTGACCCGGCGGCCGCCGGAGGTGACCCGGGCCTCCTGGATGACCGCCGAGACGGCCATCCGTTCCTGTACGAGCCCGATGATCCGGTCGTCCAGCGAATCGATGCGCTCCCGGGCTCCGGCGATCAGAGCGGCGGCCTCGTCGGTGTGCGCACCGGTCTTCTCGGTGAGGGGCTTCTCGGCGAGCTTGTTCGCGGCGACGGCGGTGCTGTTCATTCCATGACTCCTGGTGTCCTGGTGGGGTGCGGCCCCCCGGAGCGATCGGACCCGGAATGCCAGAACGCCCCGGGCCTGTCGGCCCGGGGCGCCTGGAACGTTGCTTGTCAGTGGCTCAAGCAGCACGACCATGGCAGCCGGCGGGCCGGGTGCCATAGGTAAAGACGTAGGTCGTGTGCTGACGCATGAGGCCAGTATGGACCCGCCCCCGCCGGTGGTCCAACGCGGCGCCCGGATGGTGAGACGCCGTGGTGACGGCGGCCGGCGACCCCGTCCCCTCGGACGCGAGCAGGGTCTCCCTCGCAACCCCGGTAGAATCGGGAGGACCGACCCCCCTTCACCGCCGGAAGGCCGCCCCGTGCCAGCAGCACCCCCCGCCGCCCCCGACACCGCACCCGACGTGGTCCTTGTTGTCGACTTCGGCGCGCAGTACGCCCAGCTCATCGCCCGACGCGTCCGTGAGGCCCGGGTCTACAGCGAGATCGTCCCGTCGACCATGCCGGTGGCCGAGATGCTGGCCAAGAACCCCCGGGCGATCATCCTGTCCGGCGGCCCCTCCTCGGTGTACGCGGAGGGCGCGCCCAGCCTCGACCGCTCGCTGTTCGAGGCCGGGGTCCCGGTCTTCGGCATGTGCTACGGCTTCCAGCTGATGGCCACCACGCTCGGCGGCACCGTCGACGACAACGGTGCCCGCGAGTACGGCCGCACCCCGCTGACCGTCTCCAAGACCGGCTCCACACTCTTCGAGGGCACGCCCGCCGAGCAGTCGGTGTGGATGTCGCACGGCGACGCCTGCTCCGCCGCCCCCGAGGGCTTCACCGTCACCGCGTCCACGGACGTCGTGCCGGTCGCCGCCTTCGAGAACGACGAGAAGAAGCTGTACGGCGTCCAGTACCACCCGGAGGTGCTGCACTCCACGCACGGCCAGCAGGTCCTGGAGCACTTCCTCTACCGCGGCGCCGGCATCGAGCCGACCTGGACCACGACCAACGTGGTCGAGGAGCAGATCGCCCTGATCCGCGAGCAGGTCGGCACCAAGCGCGCTATCTGCGGCCTCTCCGGCGGCGTGGACTCCGCGGTCGCCGCCGCCCTCGTGCAGAAGGCCATCGGCTCCCAGCTCACCTGCGTGTACGTCGACCACGGTCTGATGCGCAAGGGCGAGACCGAGCAGGTCGAGAAGGACTTCGTGGCCGCCACGGGCGTCCAGCTGAAGGTCGTCGACGCCGAGGAGCGGTTCCTCAAGGCGCTGGCCGGGGTCTCCGACCCCGAGCAGAAGCGAAAGATCATCGGCCGCGAGTTCATCCGCGTCTTCGAGCAGGCCCAGGCCGAGCTCGTCGCCGAGGCGGGCGCGGCCGGCGAGGACGTCGCGTTCCTCGTGCAGGGCACGCTCTACCCGGACGTCGTGGAGTCCGGCGGCGGCACCGGCACCGCCAACATCAAGTCCCACCACAACGTGGGCGGTCTCCCCGACGACATCGAGTTCAAGCTCGTCGAGCCGCTGCGCCAGCTGTTCAAGGACGAGGTCCGGATGGTCGGCCAGGAACTCGGCCTGCCGGAGGAGATCGTCCAGCGCCAGCCGTTCCCCGGCCCCGGTCTCGGTATCCGGATCGTCGGCGAGGTCACCAAGGACCGGCTCGACCTGCTGCGCGAGGCCGACGCCATCGCCCGGGAGGAGCTGACCGCGGCCGGACTCGACCGTGACATCTGGCAGTGCCCCGTGGTCCTCCTTGCCGATGTCCGATCGGTCGGCGTCCAGGGCGACGGCCGCACCTACGGCCACCCGATCGTCCTGCGCCCGGTCTCCTCCGAGGACGCCATGACGGCCGACTGGTCGCGCCTGCCGTACGAGGTCCTGGCGAAGATCTCCACCCGCATCACGAACGAGGTCGCCGACGTCAACCGCGTCGTGCTCGACGTGACGAGCAAGCCGCCGGGCACCATCGAGTGGGAGTAGCCCTCCCCGCAGGGTCGACGTGATGCCGCCGCTCATTCGTCTGAGCGGCGGCATCGTCGTACCGGCCGAGAAACCGATTGCACCGCCTGCACGTCCGTGCGAGGCTCCGCGACCATGTCTTCCGAACAGATCCGCCCGATCATCTCCGCGCCGCACAACTACCGACTGACCTGGAACACCCCGCTCTCCGAGGAGCACGCCGCGCAGTTGATCTCGGCCTGTGCGCCCGCCCCCGGCGCGCGCATCGTGGACATCGGCAGCGGCTGGGGCGAACTGCTGATGCGCCTGGTGACATCGGCTCCCGGCAGCACCGGCGACGGTGTGGAGACCGATCCCGACGCCGTGGCGCGCGGGCGGACGCTCGCCGAGGAGCGGGGGCTCGCGGAGCGCGTACGGTTCCACGCGACGCCCGCCACCGAGTGGACCGAGAGCGGATACGACCTCGCCGTGTCCATAGGGTCCGCCCATGCCTGGCCCGGCTCGACCGCCGAGGCGCTGAAGGCCCTGCGTGCCGCCGTCCGGCCCGGCGGGCGGGTGCTGTACGGCGACGGGATCTGGCTGCGGGAGCCGTCCCCCGCCGCACTCGCCGGCATCGGTGCCGAACCCGGCGACTTCGGTTCGCTGCTCGAATTGATCAGGCTCGCCGAGTCCGTCGGGCTGCGCGCACTCCAGGTGACCGTCGCCGACCAGCGCGAATGGGACCTTTTCGAGTCGAACGGGCCGATCGGGCGGGGTGAGCGCTGGGCGCTGGAGAACCCCGGGCACCCGCTGTACGACGAGGTGATCGCCGAGGTCGACGCCCGCCGTACCGGCTACTACGGCGGCTACCGCGGGGACTTCACCCTCGCCTACCTCGTGCTGAGCGCCTGACCGTTCCCGAATCGGTGCGTGATCGCTCTGGCCACCTGCGGCGACCGGCGGTAACTTCCGGTCCCGTACGCCCTGGGAGCCCCGAGGAGTCGCCATGCCCGAGCCCGCACCGATACCCGTGGAACAGCTGCAGTTCGCGATGCCGCCCGTCCATCAGTCGGTCGAGGAGGAACGCGCGTACCGCAAGGAGCGGCTGGCCGGGGCGCTGCGGCTGTTCGCGGCGTACGGGTACGAGGACGGCGTCTCCGGTCACATCACCGCGCGGGACCCCGAGTACACCGGCTGCTTCTGGGTCAACCCGTTCGGCGCCCCCTTCGACGGGCTCCTGCCGAACGAACTGATCCTGGTCAACGGTGACGGGCAGGTCGTCGAAGGCCGCCACCACGTCAACCAGGCGGCGTTCGCCGTCCATGCCCAGGTGCACCGGGCCCGCCCGGACGTCGTCGCCGTCGCGCACACGCACTCCCTGCACGGGCGGGCACTGTCCGCGCTCGGTGAGTTCATCGAGCCGATCACCCAGGAGTCCTGCGCCTTCTACGAGGACCACGCGGTCTACCAGGCCTACACCGGGGTCGTCGTCGACGAGGAGGAAGGGCGGCGGATCGCGGCCGCGCTCGGCGCCCGCAAGGCGATCATCCTGCGCAACCACGGGCTGCTGACGGTCGGCGACTCGGTGGACGCGGCAGCCTGGTGGTTCATCACGATGGAGCGTTCCTGCCAGGTGCAGTTGACCGCGCGGGCGGCCGGGAAGCCGGTTCTGATCGAGCACCGGGAGGCGGTGGCCACCCGCGAACAGCTCGGCAGCGACCTGGTGGCCTGGATCAACTACCAGCCGCTGTGGAAGAGGATCTCCCGAACATTCTGACGATCCGCGCGTCCCGGCGGCCCCGATGCGGTCCCGGGCCGTCCCGTACGGCACAATTCGCAGCAATCGGTGGTCAGTTGGCAGTACGTGGGCGGGAAAGGGCGGCGTTCTCCGTGGCGTTGGACGAGGCACGACAAGGCACTCACGGAGGTGGCTGTACGTGCGGCGACTGCCCGCACGGAGCGCGCGAGGGACACCGGCGCGCGGTGGCCGCCTTCCTGGCGAAGCGGGACGAACTCGCCGCGGGCCAGGGGCTGCCGACCGGCATCGCCCGGTCCGCGTCCGCGACCCGCCAGTGGGTCTCCGACGAGCTGACCGAGTCGGCCCGTACGGTCGCCGAGCGCAGCCGCGAGGCGGGCGACGCCTGGCTTCACCAGGTATGGGTGCGCACTCTGGCCGTCGTCTGGGGTGGCGTCGCCCTGCTCGCCATCGGCGAGGCCGGCACCGCCATCGGTGCGGGCTGGTCGACGGCCCGTACCGCCGGTCTGGTGGCCGCGCTCGTCACCGCCGGGCTGCTGACCGGCGCCGCCCGATTCCACCGGGCTCGCGGCGGCGTCCTCGCCCCGCTGATCGGCGAGGACAACCGGCTCTCCACCTCCCGTGCGGTCGCCGTGGCCTGGGTACTGCTCGCCGTCTTCTCCGTACTCGTCCTCGCCCTCCAGCTGGCGGGCGCCTCCGGTCATGCGGAGCGCGACGCGCTGATCGACGGTCTGGAGCTGGCGCGTGGCGCCGGAGTGCTCACCGCGCTGGCGCTGGTGTGCGCCATTGCCGTGGTCGTGCGCCGGGTGGTGACCGTACGCGCCCTTGCCGGGCGTCTGCAGAAGCTGCGCGCCGACCGGCCGCGCGCCGCCGATCTCCTCACCGACGACTCCGGGCGGGGCAGTTTCACCGACGTTCAGTACGTGCTGGTGAACGCCGTCGCCGTACTGTTCGCCGTGGTCCGGCTGGCCCGCCGGCCCGAGCAACTGCCCGATCTGCCCTGGGGGCTGGCCCTGCTGGTGGCCGTCTCCGCGGCGACGTACTTCGCCGGCAAGTACACGGAGGGCGGGCGCCCGGTCGTGCTGTCCGTCGTACGGGCCCGGGAACCCGGGGATCTGGACGCGCCGATCCGTACCGGCGACGACATCGAGATCCGCGGTGCAGGTTTCGTACCGCCCGGCGCCGGGGCGCCGGACCGGCTGGCCCGGGTGGTCGTCCGGATCGGCCGGGTCCACGTCCATGTCCCGCTGGTCCCGGTGGCAGGCGGCTTCGCCAACCCGGCGGACACGGTGCTGACCGTGCCGGTGCCGGTGGAGGTCGAACCGGGACTGGTGGACGTACAGGTCGTGACGGCCGCCGGGGTGGAGACGAATCGGGTCGAGATCGACGTCACGGACTGAACGGCCGGGCGGATCGCCGCCGATTGCGTCCGATCGAACCGTAGGGCTGGTGAGCAGCGCGTTCACCGCGTACGTATGGTCTGGTAACGGGTCGACGGAAGGCGGGGTCATTATGCATGGGTACGGCACGAATACACGTGGTCTGGGTGAGACGAGGAGTCTGCGGGAGCTGGCCCGGGAGCATGCGCTGCTGCCGCTGCGCATATTTCTCGGCGTCACCTTCATCTATGCCGCGCTCGACAAACTGACGGACAGTACCTTCTTCCGTGCCTCCGGGTCGGGCTCCGTCGGCGAGATGATGCACGCGGTACGTGACTCGTCCGCGATCCCGGCCCTCGTCGACCTCTCGCTGAAGAACCCCGGAGCGTTCGGGTACGCCATCGCCTTCGGTGAACTCGCCGTCGGCATCGGCACCCTGATCGGGCTGTGGGCGCGGCTCGCCGCACTCGGCGGGGCACTGATCTCGCTGAGCCTGTGGCTGACCGTGAGCTGGCAGGCCGATCCGTACTACTTCGGCAACGACCTGGCCTACCTCATGGCTTGGCTGCCGCTCGTGCTCGGCGGCGCAGCGTCGTTCTCCGTGGACGCCTTCTTCGCGTCGCGGCGGCGCCGCATCCGGTAGCTCACCCACGTCGTGGTGGCGGCCAGCCAGAGGCCGCCGAAGAACACCGGGAAGAAGAAGGTCCAAGGGGCGTCCCAGCTGCCCGCCGCGTCCGCCGCGTAGCCGGCCGCCAGGGCGAGCATCGCGACGCCCGCCACCGCGCGCCCCGGCCGGATCTCATGACGCAGCACGAGTGACCTCCACCTGTCCGATACCGACTTCCAGATCCAGCTCGACCGTGCCGGCCGGGGTGACGCCGGCCTGCGGAGCGATCGTCCGGTGCTCGTTCTGCGCCGGCCTGATGTCCACGTCGCCCGGTGCATCGCCCGGCAGCCGGATGTCCCCGACTCCGGCCTCCGCCCGTACCCGGACCGTCACCGCCTCCGGTACCACGACGACCGCCCGGCCGGCGCCGACCCGTACCCGGGTGCTGACCGTGTCGCCCTTCGGGACCGGCACCCTGGTGAGGTCGAGCGTGCCGACCCCGGAGCCCAGTTCGTACCGCGGCTGTACCGCGGCGACCGAGGCCGGACGCCACTCCTCGCGCACCCACTTGGTGCTGATGTCATGCGGCAGCGAGGTTGCGCCCGCCAGCAGCACCGCGGTGATCATCGCCAGCAGCAGCGTGCCGAACCCGGTCCGGCCGAGGAACGTGCTGACCACCATGCCGGCACCGAACACGGCGAGCGCCGCGGCCAGACCGAACTGCAGGCTCGTGCCGAGCGGATGGGTCTCCCAGCTGAGGCCCGTGGACAGACCACCCGCGATCAGCGCGAACAGAAAGACCAGGCCGCCGATCGAGTGCGGCCCCCGGTCCGCCCGTGCCCGTTCGGGCGTGCGGAACGGCGCGTCCGCCACGGCCCTGCGGGGCCGTACCGTGCCCTCGTCGAGCACCGTGTCCGCCGGCCCCCACAGATAGCCGGCGCCCACCGGCCCCGAGGTGCCGTCCTTGATGATCGGATCCCGCCACCAGGAGGGGCCGGCCGGCGACGGTGGCGCCTTCACCTCCGGTGGTGCGTCCGCCGCCGCCTGTGCGGCCGCCGGGTGCAGCGGGTCCTGGGGGGCCGCGGTCCTCCGGCCCTGCGTCCAGACGAAACAGCCGATCACCGCGAGCGTCAGCATCGCGGAGAACGCCAGCGTGCCGCCGTTGCCCAGCATGGAGAGGAAGAGCCCGCAGCCGATCAGCGCGAACAGCACGGCGATCAGCGACGCCCCCTCGACCCGGCCCGACAGCAGCCTGCGCGCCTCGTTCTCCTCCTCGCCCTCCAATGGGATCAGCAGCCACGCGAAGCCGTAGAAGATCAGGCCCAGGCCACCGGTCACCGACAGGACACCGAGCACGATCCGGAAGATCACCGGGTCCACGTCGCAGTACCGGCCGAGCCCACCGCACACCCCGGCCACCACTTTCTGCCGCGAGGTGCGCTGCAGCTGCGGACCGGGTGCGGGGGGCGGCGCGACGCCGGGGGCGGCGTCCTGGGGAACGGTCATGGCTCCATGGTGACGGGCCGTGCGCTCCCGCGGCACCCGCGCCGACCCTGGCCGATCCCTGATATTGGCCGCGCCGGACCCTGAAGGGAGGTCTTCGGGACTCCGCACGACCGGCCGTCTCAGGGTCGAGTGGGGGGCCGACCCTGATGCCGCCGCCCACCCCGGCATGTGACGATCGGAGCATGCCAGCCGCCACGCCCCGAGCCGCAAGCTCCCTCAGCGCCGACCCTGAGGAGCCACCGCTGCGCAAGCTGTACCGCAGCGCCGACGGGCGGATGCTGGGCGGCGTCGCGCGCGGACTCGCCGGGCATCTCGGGCTGCCCGTCGCCTGGGTGCGGTTCGTCTTCCTCGGCCTTTTCTTCGCGGACGGCCTCGGCGCGCTGCTGTACGCCGTGTTCTGGATCGTCGTCCCGCTCGGTGTCGGTGGGGTCGAGGCGCCGCGCTCCGTCTTCGAGACCGGAGCGGACGGCCGGCGCCGGCTCCGCAAGCCCGACAAGGGGCAGGTCTTCGCCCTCATAGCGCTGCTGATCGGCGCTGTCGTCTTCGTCGGCAACGTCGACATGGGCAGCAAGGCCGACCGTTACATCTGGCCGACGCTGCTGATCGGTGCGGGCTCCGTCCTGGTGTGGCGGCAGGCCGACAACGCCCGGCGGGCCCGCTGGATGGAGGTGGGCAGCCGCCGCCGGGTGCTGCATCTGGCCCGCGGGCTGGCCGGGGTCGCCCTGGTCGGCCTGGGTCTCGCCGGCTTCATGGTGGTACGCGGCTCCGCGGCTCAGCTCGGCAATGTCCTCACCGCGGCGATCGCCGTCCTCACCGGTATCGCGCTGCTGGCCGGTCCCTATCTCGTACGCATGACCCAGGACCTCTCCGAGGAACGCCTGATGCGTATCAGGGCCCAGGAGCGGGCCGAGGTCGCCGCCCATGTCCATGACTCCGTCCTGCACACCCTCACCCTGATCCAGCGCAACGCCGAGGACCCCGGCGAGGTCCGCAGGCTGGCCCGTGCCCAGGAACGAGAACTGCGCAACTGGCTGTACAACCCCCAGGGCACCGGCAAGGACGAGGGCGACGAACCGGAGACCCTCGCCGAAGCGGTCAAGCGCGCCGCCGCCGAGGTCGAGGACAAGCACGGCGTCCCGCTGGAGGTCGTCGTCGTCGGCGACTGCCCGCTCGACGAGAAGCTCGCCGCCCAGATGCAGGCCGCACGCGAGGCGATGGTCAACGCCGCGAAGTACGGTGGCGAGGGCGGCGCCGTGCAGGTCTACGCGGAGGTCGAGGGCCGTACGGTCTTCGTCTCGGTACGGGACCGGGGACCGGGGTTCGATCCGGATTCCGTACCGGCGGACAGAATGGGCGTAAGAGAATCAATCATCGGCCGGATGCAGCGCAACGGTGGTACGGCGCGGCTGCGTTCGGTGCCCGGCGGGGGCACGGAAGTCGAGCTGGAGATGGAGAGGGCGAGCGATGACGGAGACCACTGAGGCAACCGGGGGCCCGGAGCGCCGGGTACGGGTCGTGCTCGTCGACGATCACCGGATGTTCCGCACCGGGGTGCAGGCCGAGATCGGCCGGACCGAGGAGACCGGCGTCGAGGTCGTCGGCGAGGCCGCCGACGTCGACCAGGCGGTCACCGTCATCACGGCGACCCGCCCCGAGGTCGTCCTCCTCGACGTCCACCTGCCGGGCGGCGGCGGCGTCGAGGTGCTGCGTCGCTGCGCCCCGCTGATGGGTGCGGTCGAGAACCCGGTGCGCTTCCTGGCGCTGTCCGTCTCGGACGCCGCCGAGGATGTCATCGGCGTCATCCGCGGCGGCGCCCGCGGCTACGTCACCAAGACGATCACCGGCACCGACCTGATCGACTCGGTCTTCCGGGTCCAGGAGGGCGACGCCGTGTTCTCGCCCAGACTGGCCGGCTTCGTCCTCGACGCGTTCGCCTCGACGGACGCGCCGCCGGTCGACGAGGACCTGGACCGGCTGACGCAGCGCGAGCGTGAGGTGCTGCGGCTGATCGCCCGCGGCTATGCGTACAAGGAGATCGCCAAGCAGCTGTTCATCTCGGTGAAGACGGTCGAGTCGCACGTCTCGGCGGTGCTGCGGAAACTCCAGCTGTCGAACCGGCACGAGCTGACGCGGTGGGCGACGGCCCGACGGCTGGTCTGAACTCCGGAAGCGTTCCGGCGGGCCGGGGCACCGGAAGCGTTCCGGCGGGCCGAGGTGCCGGAGGTTTTCAGGCGGGGTCGAGCGAGATGTTCAGCTTCTCGCCGATCCTGCGGTATCCGATGCCCGCATAGATCCGTTCCACGTCGGCGTCGCCCGGCTCCAGCCACACCACCCGGCAGCCCCGCGCGAACGCGGTCGCGGTCAGATGCGCGGAGAGCGCGGCGCCGATGCCCCGGCGGCGGAACGCGTCGGCGACGGCGAGACCGGCCAGTTCGGTGAGGCCGTCGACGGGGACCGAGCAGCCGCCGGCGCCCGCCGGGACGCCGTCCACGGTGGCGAGGGCCGCCACGCCACCGCCCGCCGCCGCGTCACGCAGCCAGGCCGCCTCGCCGCCCTCGGGCTCGCCCGTCCCGCCGTAGCCGTGGTGCTGTACGCGGGCGGCGGCGTCGAACTCCGCGTCGGTGGCAGGTTCGGCGATGACGAGGGTGTCCACCGGCTTCGGCGGCAGGAGGTCGCCGGGGGTGCAGGCCAGGATCGGGGCCCGGTTCTCGACGGTGAAACCGGCAGCGAGCAGTGCGGGTTCGACCGCGGGTGCCCCACCGGGCAGATACTCCAGACGCGGCATCCGGTCCCGTTCGCGGAACGCGGCGATCAGCGCCTGCACATCGGCCGCCGTCGGCTCGGCCCCCTGGTCCGGGATCGCGTAATTGGCGTACTTCAGCTGCCAGCCGGGGTTGTGGCGGACGGTGAACGGGCCGATCCGCAGATGGTCGGGGGAGCGCAGGGCGAGCGTACGGGCGTGGCTCTGGACGTCTGCGTCCATGGGCATGTGCGAATCTCCTTCGACCGGTCCGGTGGGACTCGGGGCTGCGGCAGCCGGGAGCCTATGCCACCCGGGTCGCCCCGGCGAAGGGCATTTCGTCGATCGGCGCGATGCGGACGGGCGCTCCGGGGTGCGGCGCGTGGATCATCAGGCCGTCGCCGATGTACAGGCCGACATGGCTGACGCCGGAGTAGAAGAACACCAGGTCGCCGGGGGCGAGTTCGGAACGGGAGATCCGCTGTCCGGCGTCGATCTGCGTGTACGTGGTGCGCGGGAGCGAGACGCCGGCGGAGCGCCAGGCGGCCTGGGTCAGCCCGGAGCAGTCGAACGAGGCCGGACCGGTCGCTCCCCAGACGTACGGCTTGCCCAGCGCCCCGTAGGCGAACGCGACGGCCTCCGCGGCGCGGGCGTGGGGGGCCGCCTGCGCGGCGCCGGCGCGCCGGTTGCTGCGATCGGCGTGGCCGGCGGCGGAGCGTGCGGTGTCCCACTGCTCGTACGCGGCGCGCTGCGCGGGCGACAGGGTGTCCAGGAGCCGCTGGGCGTCGGCCAGTTTGGCCCTGACCGTCGTGCGGTGCTTCTTCAATTCGGCCTGGCGGGTGCCCAGTGCCGCCAGTTCCTCCTTCGCCTCGGCGCGCAGCTGGGCGATCTCGGTGACCTGCCGCTGCACCTTGGAGACCTCGGTGGCCTGCCGGTCGGCGATGCGGTCCACGTACGAGGCCCGTTGCAGGTAGTCGTCGGGGTCGGAGGAGAGCGCCAGCTGTACGGCGGGGTCGATGCCTCCGGTGCGGTACTGCGCGGCGGCGAGCGAACCGAGTGCGTTGCGGGAGGCGTTGAGGCGCTCGGTCCTGCGGGCGGCCTCGTCGCGCAGCGCGCCCAGGGACCTGGCGGTGGCGGTCGCCTTCTCCTTCGCGCCGTTGTACTGCTCGATGGCGACCTCCGCCTCGTGGTAGAGCCGGTCCACCTTGGCCTTGACCTGGGCGGGGGTGAGCTGCGGGTCGGCGTGTGCGGCACCCGGCAGGGCGGCGGCGGTTGCGGCCCCGGCGAACGCGAGGGTGGCTGCGGTGCGGGCAGCAGAGCCGGTACACGGGCGCTGCTTGGGTTTCCGATGCGCTGCCACGGGGGCGGGGCTCCTCGCTGTCGACTGCCCGTCGGGGCCTACCGGCGGGCCCGCGGAGGTCCGACGGCGACGCCGGCAGGGGGAGCCGCGCGCCGCCGGACTCTTCGGCGGGGTGACCGGACCGCCGCCCGGGTGCGGAGCGTCGGAGAAGCCGGTCACCTGGATAGGGACGCTAAACCCGGGGCACGCCGAAGAGTCGTAATGACGGCTATTGCCCGAATTTGGCGAGGCGATGTCATCAAGTGATCGGAGAAAACGCACCAGAGTAAGGCAATTGGTACAGATGCAAGTGAAACGTCTAGGAGCCCCCACCTCGCCGGAGGGCCGTGCTGCGGCCCCGGCTAGGCTGCGGCCCCATGGACGTACTCATCAATGTCTTCGTCGCGCTGCACATCATCGGTATCGCCGCACTCCTGGGCGGCTTCCTGACCCAGATGAAGGCGATGGGTGCGGGGACGGCCCGCTTCGTCCCGGCGATGCTGCACGGTGCGCTGACCATGCTGGTCACCGGCATCGCACTGGTCGGGCTCAACCAGGCGGACGACCAGCCGGTCAACAACATCAAGATCGGTGTGAAGCTGGCGGTCCTGGTCGTGATCCTCGCGCTGGTGTACGTCAAGCGGGACGAGGAGAAGGTCGAGAAGGGCGTCTTCGCGGCGGTCGGCGGGCTGACGGTCGCCAACATCTTCATCGCGACGCTCTGGACCTGAGCCGGCCGCTGCCGCCCGGGCCGGTCCCTGTCCCTCATGGCGCGAGCCCCCGCCGGATCCTTCCGGCGGGGGCTCGTCGCTGTCCGGGGCCGCGGCTACGCGGGCCGCACGCTGCCGTAGATGGGCATGTAGTAGATCGACTCCTCGCGGACGTTCGCGCCCGGCTTCGGAGCGTGGATCATCATGCCGTCGCCCTTGTAGATGCCGACGTGGCTGATGTCGTCGTAGAAGAAGACGAGGTCGCCCGGCTGCAGATCCGCCGTCGCGATCCGCGTGCCGATCTCCACCTGGTCCCAGGTGGTGCGGGGGATGTCGACGCCCGCCGCCTTCCAGGCGGCCTGGGTCAGCCCCGAGCAGTCGTACGACGAGGGACCCGTCGCGCCCCAGACGTACGGCTTGCCTATCTGGGCTCGGGCGAAGGCGAGGACCTTGTCGGCCTTCGTGGTGGCGCTGCTGTCCGAGCCGGTCCCCGTGCCGGCGCCCGTTCCCGTGTCGCCGCCGGATCCGGCCTGCTGCGCGGCCTCCTCGGCCTTGCGGTCCGCCTCGGCCTTGGCGGCTGCCTGCTGACGGGCCAGCTCCTCGGCCTTGCGCTTGGCCTCCGCCTCTTTCTTGCGCTCCAGCGCCGCGAGCCGCGCCTTCTCCTCGGCCGTCAGCTTCGACAGCATCACGCGGGCCTCGCCCAGCTTCTTCTGGACGTTCTCCTTGCTGGTCCGCAGCGTGGCCTGCGACTCGGTGAGCGTCTCCAGGCTCTTCGCCGCCTCGGCGCGCTTCTTCGACGTCGCGGCCTGCTGCGTACGGAAGTCCGTGACCGCCTTCTGCTGCCGGCCCGCCATCCGGGCCATCAGCTGGTTCTCGTCGAAGTACGACTGCGGGTCATCGGCCAGGAAGAAGGTGGCGCTCGGTGCGATGGAGCCGGTGCGGTACTGCGCCGCCGCGTAGTTGCCGAGCTCCCTGCGCGCATCGTTCAGCTTGTCGGCACGCTTTGCGACCTCGTCCAGCAGCGCGTCGACCTTGCCCCGCTGTGCGGCGGAGGCCTCCTTCGCCTGGTTGTACTGCTGGGTCGCGGTACCCGCCTGCCGGTAGAGGTCGTCGACCTTCTTCTGTACGTCCTCGATGCTGGGCTTCGGCGAGGCCGGGGCGGCCGTGGCGCTCTGTGTGGAGAGCAGCG
The DNA here is from genome assembly GCF_042872425.1 of Streptomyces sp. NPDC005262. Lineage (NCBI taxonomy): Bacteria > Bacillati > Actinomycetota > Actinomycetes > Kitasatosporales > Streptomycetaceae > Streptomyces > Streptomyces sp. NPDC005262. Next base: position 804,703 of record NZ_JBIAKK010000001.1, on the reverse strand, counting down.
TCACACCTGCCAGGGCGGCCGTCGTGAGCCCGACGGCGGGCGTGGTGGAGCGCACCCGGGTGCGCGGTTTGCGATGCGACGCCAAGGCCGGCATCTCCTTCCGTGGACCGCCTACCGGGTTAGCTGTCGGGTTCGGGCGGAACGGAAGGCTGCCCTACGGTCCGTATGTAGAGATATGGACCGATTCACCCCGGTGGTGCGTGTGGGTCCCCGGTTCCGAACTCCCGTGAGGGCAGGCCGGATTCGGCGTGGGAGCCCGCTCGGCGTGGTTCGCCTCAGGGGGTACGGGCCGCCCGACCGAGCACGCTAGCCAACCCGTGGTGCTGCTGTGAAGGTTGATGTTCGATATGCCCGATACATTTTCGTGACCTTGGCGACAGGGACGGGCGTGCGGGCCGGGCGCCCCTCTCTTCGCTTACGCGGTGTGGGTGCGCGGTCTCCGTATGTGCCCGTGCGCCGGGTGCGGTTCGCCATGCGGCCGCACGGTGTCGGTGCGGCGGCCTAGACTCGTCAAGCGATGAGCAGCCTCTTTGACGACAGCTTCCTGGCCGGCCTCCAGCACTCGGAGGAAGAGCCCCCGCCGCCCCCCGAGGACTCCGCACCCGAGGCGGTGCCGGAGGACCTCTTCGCGGGCGTGTTCGACGCGCCCCCGCCGCCCAGGGACGCGTACTACCGGGACGGCGCCCACCGCCCCGTCATCGACGCCGCCGCCCTGCTCGACGGGTTGAACACCGAGCAGCGCGCCGCCGTCGTGCACGCAGGGTCGCCGCTGCTCATCGTCGCCGGGGCCGGATCCGGCAAGACCCGGGTGCTCACCCACCGCATCGCCCATCTGCTGGCCGAGCGCGGGGTGCACCCCGGCCAGATCCTGGCGATCACCTTCACCAACAAGGCCGCGGGCGAGATGAAGGAGCGCGTCGAACAGCTCGTCGGACCGCGCGCCAACGCCATGTGGGTCATGACGTTCCACAGCGCGTGCGTACGGATCCTGCGCCGCGAGTCGAAGAAGCTCGGCTTCACCTCGTCGTTCTCGATCTACGACGCCGCCGACTCCAAGCGGCTGATGGCTCTGGTCTGCCGCGATCTGGACCTCGATCCGAAGCGCTTCCCGCCGAAGTCGTTCACGGCGAAGGTCTCGAACCTGAAGAACGAGCTGATCGACGAGGAGACCTTCGCCGGGCAGGCCGCGGACGGCTTCGAGAAGACGCTCGCCCAGGCCTACGCGATGTACCAGTCCCGGCTGCGCGAGGCCAACGCACTGGACTTCGACGACATCATCATGACGACGGTCCATCTGCTCCAGGCGTTCCCCGACGTCGCCGAGCACTACCGCCGCCGCTTCCGGCACGTCCTCGTCGACGAGTACCAGGACACCAACCACGCGCAGTACACGCTCGTACGCGAACTGGTGGGCCCGGCCGGACCGGCCGACGCCCCCGCCGAGCTGTGCGTCGTGGGTGACGCGGACCAGTCGATCTACGCCTTCCGTGGCGCGACCATCCGCAACATCCTCCAGTTCGAGGAGGACTACCCGAACGCGACGACGATCCTGCTGGAGCAGAACTACCGCTCCACGCAGACGATCCTCTCCGCGGCCAACGCGGTCATCGAACGCAACGAGAGCCGCCGCCCCAAGAACCTCTGGACGAACGCGGGCGAGGGCGCCCGGATCACCGGCTATGTCGCCGACACCGAGCACGACGAGGCACAGTTCGTCGCCGACGAGATCGACCGGCTGACCGACGCGGGCGACGCGAAGGCGGGCGATGTCGCCATCTTCTACCGGACGAACGCGCAGTCCCGCGTCTTCGAAGAGATCTTCATCCGCGTCGGCCTGCCCTACAAGGTCGTCGGCGGCGTGCGCTTCTACGAGCGCAAGGAGGTCCGGGACATCCTGGCCTACCTCCGGGTCCTCGCCAACCCCGAGGACACCGTCCCGCTGCGCCGCATCCTGAACGTGCCGAAGCGCGGCATCGGCGACCGCGCCGAGGCGATGATCGACGCCCTGTCGCTGCGCGAGAAGATCACGTTCCCGCAGGCGCTGCGCCGCGTCGACGAGGCGTACGGCATGGCGGCCCGCTCGGCCAACGCAGTCAAGCGGTTCAACACGCTGATGGAGGAGCTGCGCACGATCGTCGAGTCGGGCGCCGGCCCCGCCGTGGTGCTGGAGGCGGTCCTGGAGCGGACCGGCTACCTCGCGGAACTCCAGGCTTCCACCGACCCGCAGGACGAGACCCGCATCGAGAACCTTCAGGAACTCGCCGCCGTCGCGCTCGAGTTCGAGCAGGAGCGGGGAGAGTCCGACACAGGGGAAGGCGCGAGTGCGGGCACGCTCGCCGAATTCCTGGAGAAGGTCGCGCTCGTCGCCGACTCCGACCAGATCCCCGACGAGGACACGGACGGCTCCGGCGTCATCACGCTGATGACGCTGCACACCGCGAAGGGCCTCGAATTCCCGGTGGTGTTCCTGACCGGGATGGAGGACGGCGTCTTCCCGCACATGCGTGCGCTGGGACAGGTCAAGGAGCTGGAGGAGGAGCGGCGCCTCGCCTACGTCGGGATCACCCGGGCCCGTGAGCGGCTCTATCTGACCCGGGCGGCGATGCGCAGTGCGTGGGGGCAGCCGTCGTACAACCCGCCGTCGCGGTTCCTCGAGGAGATTCCGGACCAGCATCTGCAATGGAAGCGGACCGGACCGATGGCGGCCCCGGCCGGACCGACGTCGGGGATCACGTCGTCGCTGTCCTCGTCGCGCTCACGCTCGGGCCCCTCGGGCTTCGCGACCAGGCGCACCTCGGACAAGCCGACGATCACGCTGGTGGCCGGGGACCGGGTCACGCACGACCAGTTCGGGCTCGGCACGGTGACGGCGGTCGAGGGGATCGGCGACCAGGCGAAGGCGACGGTCGACTTCGGGGACGAACGGCCGAAGAAGCTGCTGCTGCGGTACGCGCCGGTGGAGAAGCTCTAGGCAGGACGCCCCTGGGGGCAGTGACGGCGGTGGTGGCGGGGCGGTGGAGCGCCTGTCACCTCTCGCCGTGGATCCTTGCGGCCGCTCAGGTCGGGTCGAGGCCGTGGCTGCGGAGCCAGGGCAGCGGGTCTATGGCCGCGCCGCCACCGGGCCGGACCTCGAAGTGCAGGTGCGGGCCCGTGGAGTTACCGGAGTTTCCGGAGAACGCGATGACCTCACCGGCCTTGACCGGGCCCGAGCGGATCTTGGTGCTGCTGAGGTGGCAGTACCAGGTCTCGGTGCCGTCGGCCATGGTGACGATGGCCATGTTCCCGTAGGCGCTGTTCCACTGGGTGCGTACGGTGCCGTCCGTCGCGGCCATCACCGGAGTGCCGTACGAGACGGGGAAGTCGATGCCCGTGTGCACGGACATCCAGTTGACGCCTGCCTGGCCGAAGTAGGCGCTGAGGCCGTGCTGTGCGACCGGGAGGAGGAACTTGGGCCGCAGAGCCTCCTTGCGTGCGGCCTCTTCCTCGCGCTTCTTCTTCTCGGCCGCCTGCCGCTCCTTCAGGTCGATGCGCTCCTGGGTACGGCTGGCGCGGTCGGCGAAGTTCTCCGCGTCGGCGCTGAGGTTGGCGAGCTGGGTGTCCAGCTTGTTGTTGGCGGCGACCGGCTTGACGGTGCCGGGGTCGGCGGCCGCCATCGACATGGTGTCGTCCTTCTCCTCGCCGCTGCCGAGCCCGCCGACGGAGGCGGCGGCGATACCGGCGACGCTCATCACGCAGGCGGACGGAACGGCGACGGTGAGGAGTGCGGAACGCTTCGCGGGGCTGCGACGCCGACTGCGGCTGCCACCACGGGTGCTGGGGCGGCTCACGGGACGGGCGGCGTCGTCGCTGCGGCCTGCCGCGCGGTCCGTGTCGAGGCCATCGCTGTCGTTGCCGTCACTGTCGTCGACGATGTCGGTGGCGCCGGCCGGGTCCGTGTCGGGCAGGCTGAACTCGGCGGTGCGGTAGGGCTCGTACGGATCGTAGGAGCCCTGGTCCGCGTCCGTCTCGTACGACTCATGCGCCTCGTACGACTCCTGGGCGCCGTGGGCAGTCTGTTCGGGTTCGTACGACTCGTGCGCGCTGTGCGTGGTCTGCGCGGTTTGCTGATCGTGCTCGGGCGTGGCGCCGGTGTTCCAGGCGGTGGCGTCGTACGCACCGGTGTCGTAGGCGGCCGTCCCGGCTGTCGCCCACTGGCCGTCCTGATACCAGCCGTTGGTGCCCCACTGGCCCGACGAATCCGGGGCGCCGCCCTGTGCGGGAATGCCGCCGGCATCCGGCATCCAGGTCGCGGTCGTGGCGTACTGCTGCGGCTGCTGGGTCCCGTAGGCGGCATAGGGGTCGTACGCGGCGGTCTGATGCGCGCCGGTGTCCCACTGACTCGAGTCGTAATGGCCGCTGTATCCGGCCTGTCCGGCGTCGTAACCGCCGTCGTAACCACTGCTGTAGCCGGTGGTGTCGTACGTGCCGTCGTAGCTGCCCGGGAGGGAGCCGAAGAGCGGGTCGTTGTCGAAGCTGCCCGTGGAGTGGCTGTCGTAACCGACATACCCGGCGTGGGGGTGCTGGTCGTTCACCAACTTCTCTCTCGCCTCGGCAGCAGGACCTTGGGTCTGGGTCCGGTGGGGGATCCCAGGGGGAAAGCAGTGGCCGCGACTGTACCCGCCGGTATGCGACGGCGACAATCTTCGTCAGGTTTTAGCCGCTCAGGAAACGGGCAATCGGCCGCCTTTCGACGGACTGTGCACAGAGCTTTGGCTCTATGTTCGAAACGCGTTCTATTTATGAGCCCTGCCCGGGCGGCCCAGGGCGCGGATGAACGACCCTCGTCGCTCTCATCGCGGCGTGGCGGCCTTGCGCGGTGAGGATTCCGGTCCTGCTCAGGCCACCGACGCGGTACCCGCGAGTCCGGGGGCCGCTTCCGGGGACTCGAGCGCCTGGCGGATCCCGGCGGCGACCGCCGGGTGGACCGGCAGTGCGAGGTGGCCGATCCCACTGACGCGTACGTTCCGGGCGTCGAGATCCGGATGGTCGATGCAGGCCGCCTCGGCCGGGACGATCACCTGGTCCAGCTCGCTCCAGAAACTCACGAACCGGGTCCGGCAGCCGGGCGCGGGCCGGCGCAGCTCCTCTATCGGGGCGGAACCGCCGCGCATCTGGCGCACGATCGGATGTGCACTGGCCATCGGGGCGACGGCCGTGCCGCCGTGCGGGGTGCCGAGGGTGACCAGGGTGCGGACCCGTCGGTCACCACCGAGTCGCTGCACGTAATAACGGGCTATCAGGCCACCGAGGCTGTGCCCGACGATGTCGACCTCATGGTGCCCGGTGCGGTCGCAGATCTCCTCGACGTGCCGGCCGAGCAGCTCGGCGGCGGTACGGATGTCGCAGGTCAACGGCGAGTAGTTGAGGGACTCCAGATGGTGCCAGCCGTGCCGGGTGAGGGAGCGGCGCAGCAGGACGAAGACGGAGCGGTTGTCGATGAACCCGTGGAGCAGGACGACGGGCGGCCGGTCGGGGCTCTCGACGGGAAGGACCGGGGTACCGGCCGGTGCGCTGGACGGCTCGACGGGCGGCTCGGACGGGTGCGCGGGGTCCCGTCGCTCGCTGGTGATGCCCGCGGGGTAGAGGAGGACATGCCCGGCGAGCACGATCAGCTCCAGTGCGGTTGCCCTCAGCAGCGCCGATGACAGCCAGGTGCGGCGCAGACACGGCTCGCGCAGCATCGATGGAAGGAAAGGCAGGACCTTCATGACCCTCATGGCCGACCTCCTGCTCGGCGCACGGGGAGGCGGCTCCGGTCCCCGTATGCCCTCATGGGCGCCGTGGCAGAGGTGTGTGCGGGGGCTGGTCGGGCCCCTGGTGCCGTACCGCCGTGCCGTGCGGCTGGCGGCGCGGTGGTACGGCGGCCTCGTAGCGGCTCCCCCGGCGTCCGTCCCGCGCGCGGGTGTGCCGCGTGATGCGGTAACGGAGCCTGGCGAACATGTCCCAGGTGTGATTTCCCCCTCCCGGTCCACCGCGAAACGGCGGGTTGCGGGATGCTGTCGATAACGTTCGTTCACATCCCTGGCCCTTTCAGGCACGGGAGACGCATGTGGAGGCAGTGATGGGTGTGACCGGTCCGATCCGTGTGGTGGTGGCCAAGCCGGGCCTCGACGGCCATGACCGCGGCGCCAAGGTGATCGCGCGGGCGCTGCGCGACGCCGGTATGGAGGTCATCTACACCGGGCTGCACCAGACGCCCGAGCAGATCGTGGACACCGCGATCCAGGAGGACGCCGACGCGATCGGCCTCTCGATCCTCTCCGGCGCGCACAACACGCTCTTCGCCAAGGTGATCGAGCTGCTCAAGGAGCGCGACGCGGAGGACATCAAGGTGTTCGGCGGCGGCATCATTCCGGAGGCGGACATCGCGCCGCTGAAGGAGCAGGGCGTCGCGGCGATCTTCACCCCGGGAGCGACGACGGCATCGATCGTCGACTGGGTGAATGCGAACGTCCGCCAGCCCGCAGAAGCCTGACCCCGGCAGAGGGCGGTCCGGCCCGCCCCGGCCGGGTCGACGCCCGCCCCGGCCCGCCTGTCGCGTCCCCAGCGGCACGCGGTCCGGCGGCCCTGTGTCCCGGGGAGAAGTTCGGGGCCCGCGCGCCACGCGCAGACCGGCCGCCCTCCTGGACGCACCGGCCCCCAGGCCCGCCTATACCGTCTCCGCCCCCAGTTCCGCATCCATCGCCGCGCGCAGCCGCAGCGTGGAGACGAGGCGCCGGAACGCCTCCGACCAGTAGCCGGCCGCGCCCGGTGACGCGTCTTCCGGCTCGTCCGGGGTGGTCGTGAGGACCTCCAGGCGGTCCGCCTCCGCCGGATTCAGGCAGCGCTCGGCCAGCCCCATGACGCCGCTGAAGCTCCATGGGTAACTACCGGCGTCGCGGGCGATGTCGAGCGCGTCGACGACCGATCTGCCGAGCGGCTCCGCCCAGGGGACCGGACAGACGCCCAGGAGCTGGAACGCCTCCGACAGGCCGTGCGCGGCGACGAAATCGGCCACCCACGCGGCCCGTCCCGCGCCGGGCAGCGTGGCGAGGAGCTTCGACCGCTCCGCGAGCGACGCCGTACCGGGCCCGTTCGACGGGGGGAGCGAAGGGGCGCCGAGCAGTGCGCGCGCCCACTGCGGGTCGCGCTGACGCACCGCAGCCCGGCACCAGGCGGCGTGCAGCTCCTCGCCCCAGCCGTCGGCGACGGGCAGGGCGACGATCTCCTGCGCCGTACGCCCGCCGAACCGCGCCGGCCAGACGGACAGCGGGGTCGCCTCCACCAGCTGGCCGAGCCACCATGATCGTTCGCCCCGTCCGGACGGCGGCACCGCCACCATGCCGTCGCGCTGCATCGCGGCGTCGCATTCGTGCGGGGCCTCCACGGCGACGGTCGCGGCGCCCGCTGCCAGGTCAGGGTTCACGCACGAGGAGGCGCGGGCCGCCATCCGCCCGGCCAGCGCCGACTCCGGGAGTGCGGACAGCAGCTCGGCGGCCGTCGCGCGTACATTGCGGCTGCGGTCGGAGAGGGCCTGCTCCAGGAAGGGTTCGTCCGCAGCGGACAGCCCGGCGCGCAACGAGTCCAGGAACATCAGCCGGTCCTCGGCGCGCTCCGTCGGCCACGTGCTGGTCAGCAGCGCGAGCGCAGCACCCGGATCGTGCGCCCGTACGGCCCCGAGGAGGGCGACGCGCTCGGCGAACAGACCCTCCTCCCACAGCCGGTGCACCGCATCGGCGTCGGTCACCTCGGGCAGCAGCGAGCTTCCCGACGAGCCGCGCAGCGCGAACTTCCACTCGGGGTTCAGCCCGGCCAGCCACAGCCCGCGCGGCCCGGCGAACGCCAGAGCCTGCGGCCGCAGGTCGGTACGGGCCCGGGCCGCGTCCAGCAGGGGTGGCAGCAGCGACGCCGGGGCCCGGAAACCGCGCAGGCCGGCGGCGGCCAGCCACTGCGGGATCAGCTCCGTGAGATCGGGCGCAGCGCCGCGCCGGCCGCCCGCACCGCTCGACGACGACCGGTCGGCGAGCAGCTGGGCGAGCCTTCGGCGCGCGGCGGGCGGCAGGGCCGGCCGCGGGTCGGCGGGCGCCGTCCCGGGCCGGGCGGCTGCGGCCGCGGGCCGCAGTCCGGCTCTGCGTCGCACCGTGTGCAGCGCCGCCGCGTCCAGCAGCGCGACCGGCCCCGGCCCGGCTGCCGCCGCGAGCGGTCGGCGGTCGGTGCCGAGCAGCGCCGATGTGACGAGCTCTTCCCAAGCGGTGGTCGTACTGGGCATCGGTTCTGTACCGGGCATCGGTCCTCCTCCAGGGTCAGATGAGCGGCACGGTCTCGGCCGCACCGTCGTCGGAGCTGTAGGCCCAGGCCGCGAGCGGGTCGAAGCCGCGGTGGCCGCATTCGCCGAAGACCGTGACCGGAGCGCCTCCGGAGATCGCCACGAGCTTCCACAGACCCGGCCGGGACAGTGCCGACGGGGCGACGGGCAGGGCCGTATCGCCTGCAGCGTCCACCAGCTGCCAGCCGTCGCCCGACGGCACCGGTATGACCCCGCGCAGGGTGACCGGCCAGGATTCCAGCCAGGGGTCGTTCCGCAGGGCACGTCCGTACGCGGCGACCGCGGCCGTCGCCGTGGAGCCGGGCGGGGGAGTGCCGGTCGGTACCGGCGCACCGAACTGTCCGCCCAGGTCCGCCCTCAGCTGCCCGGCCCCCCGGTACGGCGTGAGCTCGGCGTCGATGGAGACGCCCACCGGCAGGGCTTGGCCCGGGGAGCGTCCGGCCGCCCCGAAGGACAGCAGCAGTGCGGTGCGGCCCGAGTCCCTTCCGTACAGCCAGATCCGGCGCGTGACGATCTTGCCGTCCGGGGTGTCGTACTGGGCGAGGACCAGCCAGTGGTCGCGGACCGGTGGGCCATCGGCGGAGGCGGTCAGCCCCACCCGCGTGCGGACCGTCGCCGCCAGCGGCTCCGGCAGCCGGTCGATACCCAGCCACGCGGTGTCCAGCAGATGCAGCAGCGCACACTCCTCGAGCAGTCGCACCGGCCAGCCGGGACCGGACGCCGGGATCGTCCCCAACTCCCTGACCCGGCCCGCCAGTCCCGGCGCCTGGGCGTCCACCATGCGGGCCGCCGTCTCCTCCCACAGCCCGTACCCAGACTGATCGGCCGCCGCCAGGCCTCCGCGCAGCAGATCCGTCAGCCGCTGCTCCAACTCCTGCGCACCGCCGGTGATCCGCTCGGCCCGGCGCTCGGCTCGCCGCCTGGCGGCCGCCGGGTCGGCCGGGCCCGCGCCGTCCCCGGCCGGCTCGGTCTTCTGCGCCGCCCGTCCGCGACGGCCGTCCAGCCACTCCCCGGCCCAGTCCGGCACCTCCGCCCGCCCGAGGGCCGCCTCGTCCGACGCCCAGAGCAGCAGCAGCCCCAGCGCGTGCTTGCACGGGAACTTCCGGCTGGGGCAGCTGCACCTGTACGCGGGGCCTGTCGTATCGACCACCGCCCGGTACGGCTTGCTCCCGCTCCCCTTGCACAGGCCCCACACCGCACCCGATCCGTCGCAGCCCGCGCCGGACCACGGGCCGGCCGAACCGAGTTTGCCGCCGGCCTTGCGTGACGGCTCGTCAGGAGCCAGGGCCAGGACCTGCTCCACCGTCCAGCGCACCACCGGAGCAGCGGTGCGCAAGGGTTCTCCCCCGTGAGTTTGCAGCATGGCAACGACGGTAGGACGCGGCACTGACAATCGCCCCGACCTGCGGAAAGGCTGTGGGAGCGGTCGACTGTCAGTGGCATGGTGCACGGTGGGAACCACATCCGGTCGACCGATCTGGAGGGGGATCCATGACCGTGTCCGAAACCACCGCCGGCGTTCGCGCAGAGGCTCTGCGCCCGCACGCCGAGGACGCTTTCGCCGACGAGCTGAAGGCGCTCGCGGCCGCCGACGACCGCCCGCGGCCCGAGCGTTGGAAGCTGTCGCCCTGGGCCGTGGCCACCTATCTGCTCGGCGGCGTCCTGCCGGACGGGACAGTGATCACACCCAAATACGTGGGCCCGCGCCGCCTCGTCGAGGTCGCCGTGACGACGCTCGCCACCGATCGCGCCCTGCTGCTCCTCGGGGTTCCGGGCACCGCCAAGACATGGGTCTCCGAGCATCTGGCGGCCGCCGTCAGCGGCGACTCGACGCTGCTGGTCCAGGGCACGGCGGGCACGCCCGAGGAAGCCGTACGGTACGGGTGGAACTACGCGCAGTTGCTGGCGCACGGGCCAAGCCGCGACGCACTGGTGCCCAGTCCGCTGATGCGTGCGATGTCCGAGGGCATGACCGCGCGGATCGAGGAACTCACCCGTATCCCCGCCGACGTGCAGGACTCGCTCATCACGATCCTGTCGGAGAAGACGCTTCCGCTCCCCGAGCTGGGCCAGGAGGTCCAGGCCGTCCGCGGGTTCAACGTCATCGCGACGGCCAACGACCGCGACCGCGGGGTCAACGAACTGTCCAGTGCCCTGCGCCGCCGGTTCAACACGGTCGTGCTGCCGCTGCCTGCCACGCCCGACGCCGAGGTCGACATCGTGTCCCGGCGCGTCGACCAGATCGGGCGCTCGCTCGACCTGCCCGCCGCCCCCGACGGCATGGCCGAGATCCGCCGGGTGGTCACGGTCTTCCGTGAACTGCGCGACGGTGTCACGACCGACGGCCGCACCAAGCTCAAGTCCCCTTCCGGCACGCTGTCGACGGCCGAGGCCATCTCAGTCGTCACCAACGGCCTGGCGCTCGCCGCCCACTTCGGCGACGGGGTGCTGCGCCCCGGCGATGTCGCGGCCGGCATCCTCGGCGCCGTCGTCCGGGACCCAGCGGCGGACCGGGTGGTCTGGCAGGAGTACCTGGAGACGGTGGTCCGCGAGCGGGACGGCTGGAAGGACTTCTACCGCGCCTGCCGCGAGGTCTCCGCGTGACCGGGGCCGCGCCCGCCGCCGGGCCGCTGCTGCTCGGGATCCGGCACCACGGTCCCGTCTCGGCCCGCGCGGTCCGTGCCGCGCTGGACGCCGCCGGGCCCCGGGCCGTCCTCGTCGAGGGGCCGCCCGAGGGTGACGCACTGCTGCCGCTCGCCGCCGACGAGCGGATGCGGCCGCCGGTGGCGCTGCTCGCCCATGCGGTGGACGACCCGGGCCGGGCGGCGTTCTGGCCGCTCGCCGAGTTCTCGCCCGAGTGGGTCGCGATCCGCTGGGCGCTCCGCCACGACGTGCCGGTCCGCTTCATCGACCTGCCCGCGGCGCACTCCCTGGCCATGACGGACGCCCCGGCCCCGGATACGGACCACGACCAGGATGAGGGGCGAGCGGGTGACGGTGATGCCGTCGGGGCGGTGGCCGCGTCTCCGGTCGACCCCATCAGGGTCCTCGCCGAGGCCGCCGGGTACGACGACCCCGAGCGCTGGTGGGAGGACGTCGTCGAGCACCGCGCACCGGACGGGCGGCTCGCCGACCCACGGGCCCCGTTCGTCGCGCTCGGCGAGGCGATGACGGCGCTGCGCGAGGTGTACGGGGACGGTGGGCACCCCCGCGACGCCGTCCGGGAGGCGTACATGCGGATGCAACTACGCGCCGCGCGAAAGGAGTTCGGGGACGATGTGGCCGTCGTCTGCGGAGCCTGGCATGTGCCCGCGCTGGGAGCTGGGACGACCGTCACCGCCGACAGGGCCCTCCTCAAGGGGCTGCCCAAGGTCAAGACCGAGCTGACCTGGGTGCCCTGGACCCATCGACGGCTCGCCCGGCACAGCGGTTACGGGGCGGGGATCGACTCGCCCGGTTGGTACGGGCACCTCTTCGGCGCCCCCGACCGCCCGATCGAACGGTGGATGACCAAGGTCGCCGGACTCCTGCGCGACGAGGACCGGTTCGTGTCGTCCGCCCATGTCATCGAGGCCGTGCGGCTCGCCGGGACGCTCGCGGCCCTGCGCGGCCGGCCGCTCGCCGGGCTGGGCGAGACGACCGACGCGATCCGGGCCGTGATGTGCGAGGGCTCCGATGTGCCGCTCGCACTCGTACAGGACCGGCTCATCGTCGGTGAGACGCTCGGAGAGGTGCCGGACACCGCCCCCGCAGTGCCGTTGCAGCGCGACCTCGCCCGGCTCCAGCGCACGCTGCGGCTCAAACCGGAGGCGCTGGAGCGCGAGTTGGAGCTCGATCTCCGCAAGGACACCGACGCGGCCCGCAGCCGCCTGCTGCACCGGCTCCAGCTCCTCGCTGTCGGCTGGGGCGAACCGGCTGCCGGCCGGGGGAGCACCGGCACATTCCGGGAGAGCTGGCGGCTGCGCTGGGAGCCCGAGCTGTACGTACAGGTCGCCGAGGCCGGGACCTGGGGGACGACCGTGCTCACCGCGGCGACCGCCAAAGCGGAATCGGAGGCCGGGTCGGCGACCGCGCTCGCCGAGGTCACCGCGCTCGCCGAGCGCTGCCTCCTCGCCGAACTGCCCGACGCACTGCCCGTCGTGATGCGGGCGCTCGCCGACCGGGCCGCCCTCGACGCCGACGTCGGCCACCTCGCCGACGCGCTGCCCGCCCTGGCCCGGACCCTGCGGTACGGCGACGTACGGTCCACGGACACGGCGGCGCTCGCCGAGGTCGCCGCCGGGCTCGCCGAGCGGATCTGCGTCGGACTGACGCCCGCCTGCACCGGACTCGACGCCGACGGCGCCGCCGAACTGCGCCGCCAGGTGGACGGGGTGCATACCGCGATCGGGCTCCTCGCCGGTGCGGTACCGGCGGACGGGCTCCGCGAGCGCTGGACGGCCGTGTTGCACAAGCTGGCCGCCCGGGACACCGTCGCCGGCATCATCCGGGGCCGGGCGGCCCGGCTGCTGCTCGACGAGGGGCGACTCGAAGAGGACGACGCGGCCCGGCTGATGGGTCTCGCCCTGTCGCCCGGCACGCCCCCGGCCGACGCAGCGGCGTGGATCGAGGGCTTCGTCGGCGGGGCCGCCGGGGGCGGCATGCTCCTCGTCCACGACGAGCGGCTGCTCGGCCTGGTCGACGCCTGGCTGGCCGGCGTCCCCGCGGACACGTTCACCGATGTACTGCCGCTGCTGCGCCGCACTTTCTCGGCCTACGAACCGGGAGTACGGCGCACGCTGGGCGAGCTCGTACGCCGGGGCCCGGCCACCGGCGGGCCGGCCGGGACCGTCACCGGCACGACAGCCCCCGGTTTCGGCCCCGCCCTCGACGAGGAACGGGCGGACGCGGTGGTGCCCGTACTGCGGCTGCTGCTGGGGCTGGACGCCGAGGACGCCGAGGGTGCCGTCGCGGACGCCGTCGACAACGCAATGGAACCGCTGGGGGCAACAGGATGACGACGGCCACGGACACATCGAGGACCGGGGCAGCGGCCGGACGCGGCGCGGGGGACGGCGAACGGCTGCGGCGCTGGCGCATGGTGCTCGGCGGGGACAGCGCCGAGACCACAGGCTGCACCCTCACCGGACGGGACGCCGCGATGGACGGCGCGCTGAACGCGCTGTACGGCGGCGGGGGCAGGCCCGGCGGCCGGGGCGGGAGCGACCGCTCGGCCGGGCTCGGCGGCTCCGCCCCCTCCGTCGCCCGCTGGCTCGGAGACATTCGTACGTACTTCCCCAGCTCCGTCGTCCAGGTCATGCAGCGCGATGCGATCGACCGGCTGGGTCTGTCCGCACTGCTGTTGGAGCCGGAGATGCTGGAGGCCGTCGAGGCGGACGTCCACCTCGTCGGAACGCTGCTCTCGCTCAACAAAGCCATGCCCGAGACGACGAAGGAGACGGCACGAGCCGTCGTACGCAAGGTCGTCGACGATCTGGAGAAGCGGCTCGCCACCCGCACGAGGGCCACGCTGACCGGCGCGCTCGACCGCTCGGCGAAGATCAACAGGCCCCGTCACCGTGACATCGACTGGGACCGCACCATCCGGGCCAACCTCAAGAACTACCTGCCGCTACCCGGCGGGGACGGAGCCGGCACGGTCGTCCCCGAACGGCTCATCGGCTACGGGCGGGCCGCGCAGGCGGTGAAGAAGGACGTCATCCTCTGCATCGACCAGTCGGGATCGATGGCCGCGTCCGTCGTCTACGCCTCCGTCTTCGGCGCGGTGCTCGCCTCCATGCGGACGCTGCGGACCAGGCTCGTCGTCTTCGACACGGCCGTCGTCGACCTCACGGACCAGCTCGACGACCCCGTCGACGTGCTCTTCGGTACCCAGCTCGGCGGTGGCACCGACATCAACCGGGCACTCGCCTACTGCCAGTCCAGGATCACCCGCCCGGCCGAGACGGTCGTCGTCCTCATCAGCGACCTCTACGAGGGTGGTATCCGCAACGAGATGCTGAAGCGCGTCGCCGCGATGAAGGCTTCCGGTGTGCAGTTCGTGACACTGCTCGCCCTGTCCGACGAGGGTGCGCCCGCCTACGACCGTGAACACGCGGCGGCGCTCGGCGCACTGGGCGCGCCGGCGTTCGCGTGCACCCCGGATCTCTTCCCGGAGGTGATGGCCGCGGCACTGGAGAAGAGACCACTGCCCATACCGGACAAGGAGACCCATCAGTAACAAGGGACTTGCGTCAACCCGGGAGGGTCGTGCAAGCATCGTCCCGTCGTCCGCGGAGGACTGCGTTCCGCACTCCGCGTCATCTGGGAGGGCTCACTCCGGCGTGACCGCTGCAGCTGTTCGTTCTGTCGCCGACCCGCGCCCGGTGCGCGGGCCGGTCGGCCGGCGCGCGCTGCAGGTGGTGCTGTTCCTCGGCGGACTGCTGGCCCTCGGCGTCGTCTTCGGAGCCGAGGCACATGCGGCGCAGGCACCCGTTCCGTCGCTTCCCGTCGCCGGGAAGGCAGTTGTGCACGGGGCAGGGGCGCAGGGCAGAGCCGCCGATGCGGCAGCCGAGCCCGTGGACGTGGCGAACGCCGAACCGGCGACGGGGATCCCGGACGCCTCCGCCCCGGCGCGGACACACGTTCCGACCGCAGAGCCGTCGGGCGCTCCGGCTGCTGAAACGCACGCCGGGCCGAAGGCCGCTTCCGTCACCGCCGCTTCCGTCACTTTGTCTCCCCGTGCCTCCGCGGCTCGCAGTGCCTCCACGGCTTCCAGTGCCTCCGTGTCCGCCGTCTCCTTCACCTCCAGCACCTCCGCCACGACCTCCGATTCCACCGACTCCGCGACGTCCGTCGCCGTTGCCGGTGCCCGGTCGGTCGTCAGGACGACGCGGAACACCGTCCGGCATCTCGCCCGGCCGGTCGGTGAGGTGGTCGAGGGCGTCGGCACAGCCGTCGACAGCGCTGCCGGAGTGCTCCCGGACATGTGGGCGCTGCCCGCCCGGCTGCTGCTTCCCCTCACAGCCGTCGAGCCCCCTGCCGATGGGCGCCCGGGCCACGGTTCCACCGGTGTCGGCGCCGCGCGCGCTGCCGCAGCCGCACCGCGCCCGGTCTGCGGGTACACCTCCGAGGCCGGCCAGGGCCGGAACTTCGCCGACCTGCTGAGCGGCACCTCCGCGAGCGGGACGGAGAGCCGGGTACCCGCGTACGGGCCGGCTCCCGAGCGGGCGCCCCTCGATCCCCGCGGTGGCTTCGTACACCCCTCCATCACCGAGGCCCATGGGCCACGCGGCGGCGAGCAGCACGCGGTTCCGTTCGCGGGCGGTGCCTCCTTCGGGCTCGTACGTGGTGCCGGTCTTCCGGCGACCGCCGCCCCGATGAGCGACCGGTCCGGCGACATCCTCGAATTCCCCGGCTAGGGCAGGCCGTTCCCCCGCCTCGACCTGCCGCGCGGGGGCGGAACAGGTCTGCCCGCTGTCCGGACGACTCCGGACCGTCGAAACGTATTCGAAGGATCTGACACACATGCACCAGAACATCCGCCGTTCCATAGCGGTCGCCGCCACGGCAACCGGAATGTGGGCCCTCGGGACCGCCGTAGCCAGTGCGGACGAGCTGCCTGTCTCCGTTCCGCTCTCCACCCCCGACAACGCGGCCGACGCGGTCGACGGCGTCGCGGAGCTCAAGGACACCGTGCGGACGGAGACCGCCGACGCGAAGGCAGCTGCCGGGGCCGTGGTCACGCAGGCGACGTCCGGCCCCGGCGCCAAGGCCGCCGGGCAGGTCGACCGCGTGAAGGGAGGTCTCGAGCGCCAGGTCGCCGGCGTGACAGGCAAGCTCACGGGCTCCGTCGACCGCGCCGACGGCGTGGACGTCCAGGACGCACGGACCGTGCAGAATCTGTCCGGTCTGTCCGGCACAGGCGCCCTGCAGGACCTGCAGGATCTGCAGAGCCTTCCCGGCCACGATGTCCCGGCCGCGCCCGACGCGCCGATCGACTACCTCTTCGGTCCGATCGAGCAGATCCCCGGCTACGTGCAGAGCGCCGCCGCCGGCACCGCGACCACCGCGCAGGGCACTGTCCAGGGCACCACCCAGGGCGCTCTCGCCCAAGCCGGACCGGTCGTCGCTCAGACCTCCGACGCCGTGCTCCCGCCCATCGCCGTCGAGGCGGTCTCCGCGGTGCTGCCGGTCGTCGACCAGGCGCTCGGAGACATCGGCACCCTGGTTCAGGGAGTGGTCTCCGAGGTCGCTCCGTTCGCCGACGGCGTCGTCGGGGAGGCCGCCCTGCCCTTCGGGCACGGCGTCACGGCCGAGGTCCAGCCGCTGACGTACGGCGCGGTCGGTGCGGTGCAACCGTTCGCCGGAGGTGTCGTCTCCGACGTGCAGCCGTTCGCCGGGAGCGTCGTCTCCGAGGTGGAGCCGTTCGCCGGGGCGGTCGTCTCCGACGTGCAGCCGTTCGCGGGGGGTGTGGTCTCCGGGGTGCAGCCGTTGGCTCAAGGGCTGACCGGTGACGCGGTCGCCCCGTTCGCACAGGGCGTCGCGACCCAGGTGATGCCGCTGGCGCAGGGCGTCGGCGCGCGGGTGCAGCCGTTCGCGGGCGGCGTCGTGGGCACGGCGGGCGGTGACACGCGCCCGGCCGTGGACGACGCGGCGCACGGTGTGCAGGGTCTGACATCGATCGCCCCCGACTTCGTCACCGACGTGGTGCCGTCCTCCACCGCTCCGCAGTACCCGGCCCAGGGGATCTGAGACCTCTCGGACCTCTGAGGGCAGTCCCCGGCCCGTCGCCGGGCGGTTCCCCGTCGTGTTCGGACCACTCCGTCCGGACCACGGGCACCGCCCGGCCCCGGGTCGCCTCTCCTCACCACCGCTCACGTGCCGTTTTGTCCACTGCGACGCGGCTACCAGCATGATCTGTGACCGTAATCACCGCCCAGGTGTGAGCTGCGATTTAGGGTCCTGTGGAGCTCGGGGATAACCTGCGAGATGGACATGCCGCGTAACCGGACACCGTGTGCGCCTTCCTTGTGACAGAGCAGTCACGTTGCCCCTCGCGGCACGCCCACGCAGAAAACGAACCGCGAGACCACTGAAAAGGGACGGACGCGCGTGGACCTGTTCGAGTACCAGGCGAGGGACCTCTTCGCCAAGCACGGTGTACCGGTGCTGGCCGGTGAAGTCATTGACACGCCTGAGGCAGCCCGCGAGGCGACCGAGCGGCTGGGCGGCAAGTCTGTCGTCAAGGCGCAGGTGAAGGTCGGCGGCCGCGGCAAGGCCGGCGGCGTCAAGCTGGCCGCCACCCCCGACGAGGCGGTCGCCCGTGCGACCGACATCCTCGGCATGGACATCAAGGGCCACACGGTCCACAAGGTGATGATCGCCGAGACCGCGCCGGAGATTCTTGAGGAGTACTACGTCTCGTACCTCCTCGACCGCACCAACCGCACCTTCCTGGCCATGGCCTCGGTGCAGGGTGGCATGGACATCGAGGAGGTCGCGGAGAATACCCCCGAGGCCCTCGCGAAGGTCCCGGTCGACTCCAACACCGGAGTCACGATCGAGAAGGCCCGCGAGATCGTCGCCCAGGCGAAGTTCCCGGCCGAGGTGGCCGAGAAGGTCGCCGAGGTCATGGTGACGCTGTGGGACACCTTCGTCGCCGAGGACGCGCTCCTCGTCGAGGTCAACCCGCTCGCCAAGGTCGCCTCCGGCGACGTCCTGGCGCTGGACGGCAAGGTGTCTCTCGACGAGAACGCCGACTTCCGTCAGCCCGGCCACGAGGCACTCGAGGACAAGGCCGCGGCCAACCCGCTCGAGGCTGCCGCCAAGGCCAAGAACCTCAACTACGTCAAGCTCGACGGCGAGGTCGGCATCATCGGTAACGGTGCCGGTCTGGTCATGTCGACGCTGGACGTCGTCGCGTACGCCGGTGAGCACCACGGCAACGTGAAGCCCGCCAACTTCCTCGACATCGGTGGCGGTGCCTCCGCCGAGGTCATGGCGAACGGCCTCGAGATCATCCTCGGCGACCCGGACGTCAAGTCCGTCTTCGTCAACGTCTTCGGTGGCATCACCGCGTGTGACGAGGTCGCCAACGGCATCGTCCAGGCTCTGGCGCTCCTGAAGTCGAAGGGCGAAGAGGTCACCAAGCCGCTGGTCGTGCGCCTCGACGGCAACAACGCGGAGCTGGGTCGCAAGATCCTTTCCGACGCCAACCACCCGCTCGTGCAGCGCGTGGACACCATGGACGGCGCGGCCGACAAGGCCGCTGAGCTCGCCGCGGCTGCGAAGTAAGGACGAGGGACTCCAATACCATGGCTATCTTCCTCACCAAGGACAGCAAGGTCATCGTCCAGGGGATGACCGGTGCCACCGGCATGAAGCACACCAAGCTCATGCTCGCCGACGGCACCAACATCGTCGGTGGCGTGAACCCGCGCAAGGCCGGCACGACCGTCGACTTCGACGGCACCGAGGTACCGGTCTTCGGCTCCGTCGCCGAGGCGATGGAGAAGACGGGCGCGAACGTGTCCGTCCTCTTCGTGCCGCCGGCCTTCGCCAAGGCCGCCGTCGTCGAGGCGATCGACGCCGAGATCCCCCTCGCCGTCGTGATCACCGAGGGCATCGCCGTCCACGACTCGGCCGCCTTCTGGGCGTACGCCGGCTCGAAGGGCAACAAGACCCGGATCATCGGCCCGAACTGCCCCGGCCTGATCACCCCCGGCCAGTCCAACGCCGGCATCATCCCGGGCGACATCACCAAGCCCGGCCGCATCGGTCTCGTGTCGAAGTCCGGCACGCTGACCTACCAGATGATGTACGAGCTCCGTGACATCGGCTTCTCGTCCGCCGTCGGCATCGGTGGCGACCCGGTCATCGGCACGACGCACATCGACGCCCTCGAGGCGTTCGAGGCCGACCCCGAGACCGACCTGATCGTCATGATCGGCGAGATCGGTGGCGACGCCGAGGAGCGCGCGGCGGACTTCATCGCGAAGAACGTCACCAAGCCGGTCGTCGGTTACGTCGCGGGCTTCACCGCCCCCGAGGGCAAGACCATGGGCCACGCCGGCGCCATCGTCTCCGGCTCCTCCGGCACCGCCCAGGCGAAGAAGGAGGCCCTCGAGGCCGCCGGCGTCAAGGTCGGCAAGACGCCGACCGAGACCGCCAAGCTGGCGCGCGAGATCCTCGGTGCCTGACAGCTGCGTCGCAGCCGATCAGCTGTATCGCTGATCGCGTCCACTGCGCGGGCCCGTATCCCCTTTCGGGGGTACGGGCCCGCGCCGTTTCGATCCGTTTCGATCCAGGCGTGACGCAGGGTCGGTCACCGTAGTTGCGGGACGAGCCGCGCGGGGCCGTGAACGAGCTCTTCGTCGAGCTTCCTCTGCATCTCCAGGTCCTGCGTCGTCAGCCGCTGCGGACCACCGCGGGGCGGCACGCCCCCGACCTGCTCGGCGGGCGAGGGCGGCTTCTCGTACCGCGGCGGAGCGGTCACCATGGTGACCGCCGCCAGGCCGACGAGCACTGCCGTGAGGGCGATGGCCGCCTGTGTCCAGAGTCTGGCCTTGTTCTCGCTGCTGGTGCGGACCGCATGGGGAGTGAGCAGCGGGGCCACGGGCTGGGCGAGGGCGAGCGTGCCCAGCTGTTCGTGCAGCAGCGCGGACTCCTCGTCGGGCGAGAGCGGGGTCGCCGGCTCGGGCATCCGCTCGGTGACCGCGGCCCGCGCGGTCACCAGCCTGCCCGCCGCCGCCGCGGTGCTCGCCTCCGTCTCCGCTGCGGTGTCCGGCAGACCCAGGCCGACACCGTCGTGGAGCAGAAGGGTGCGCCGGTACGCCGGCGGCAGGTCGAGCAGCGCGTCGAGCAGGGCTCGTGAGCCGGGATCGGCTGCCGACTGCCGGTCCGGGTGGCGGTAGGCGCGGCGCAGCCGGTGCCAGGGCGACATCGCGTACTCGTACGCGGCCGCCCGCACCCAGCCGGCCGGGTCCCGGTCGACCGCCACCTCGGGCCAGCGCTGCCAGGCCTGCTCGAAGGCCCGCTCGACGGACTCCTTGGCGAGGTCCGGGTGACCGGTCAGCAGATATGTCTGCCGGAAGAGGGCGGTGGCGAGGCCGACGTAGAGGTCATCGAATGCATCGGCGGGGGTCGGGCCGGTCGAATTCGAGTCCGTGGGGGCTGTGGGGGCTGTGGGGGCGGAGGAGACGGGTGGGATGGGCTGGTCCCGGGTGGTGCCGGGGTCGGTCGGGGCCATGGTGGTGCTCCCGGTGGCTTGGGTTCGGGCGGCCGGAGACTGCGTAGCTCCTAGGAGGAGGGCAGCGGTGAGGGGGCGGCCGCATCGGTGGCGCCGTGAGTCATGAAGGTCCCCTGGCGGACCCGAATAGGGCCAATAAGTACATAAACGTATATTGAGCGACACGGCGGCTATCCGCCCGTTACACGAAAAAAGTGCGTGTCGTTGGGAGCATTGCGATGTGACCCAAATGACCGAACGCACCCCGTCGTTGTCGGCTGAGCGGGGCCGGTCCGCCGTGCTGGTCTCCGCCTTTCTTCGGGGCATGCTTGCCGGGGGGCTCGGGCTCGGCTCGCTGGCCGTGCTCGTCATGATGGTGTGGATCAGCTCCCCGGCCTCCGACAGCGGCCCCGGCGGCGCCTTGCATGCCGCAGCGGGGATCTGGCTGCTGGCGCACGGCGCCGTACTCGTCAGAACCGACACCCTCAGCGGCGCCCCCGCCCCCGTCGGTGTGGTCCCGCTACTGCTCACCGCTGTGCTGATGTGGCTGGTGCATCGGGCCGCCTGCGATGTGATGGAGCCCGACGACGAGGGGCCGACCCCACCCTCGGCCGGGAGCGTCTTCTGTCTGGTGACCGGCGGCTATCTGCTGGTCGCGACGGTTGTCGCGTTCTATGCGAAGAGCGGCTCGATGGGTGCGCGGCCGTCCTCGCTCCTGTTCCCGCTGGTTCCCGCGGTGGCGGGTGCGGCGGGAGCGGGCGTGTGGACGGCGGCCGGGCGTCCGATCGCGCCACCGTCCTGGGCGCCGGTACGACTGCACGAGGCGATGGCGCGGACCCGGTTCGCGGAGCGGGCGGAGGCGGTGTTCCGGGCGGCGGCGGCCGGGACGGCGGTGCTGCTGGGCGGCGGCGCGCTGCTGGTCGCGGCGTCACTGGTGTGGCACGCGGAGCAGGTACAGGCATCGTTCCTGGGGCTCTCCGGCGACTGGGCGGGCCGGTCCGCGGTGCTGCTGCTGGCGATGGCGCTCGTGCCGAACGCGGCGGTGTGGGGAGCTGCCTACGGGCTCGGGCCCGGCTTCGCACTGGGTACGGCGTCCACGGTCACCCCGCTCGCCTTCACCGGGCGACCGGCGCTGCCGGACTTCCCCCTGCTGGCGGCGGTACCGGCCCACGGCCCCGGGACGCTCCTGAACTGGGCGGCCGCGGCGGTTCCGGTCGCGGCCGGGGTGGCGATCGCTCGGTTCGCCGGGCGTGACGGGGAGGCATGCGGTCTGTGGGAGACCGCGCTGACAGCTGCCCTGGCGGCGGTGGGATGCGGTGTCGGGACGGCGGCGCTGACCGCCGCTGCGGGCGGACCGATGGGTACCGGGGCGCTGGCCGAGTTCGGCCCGGCCTGGTGGCTCACGGGGGCGGCGGCGCCGGCGTGGACGGCGCTGATCGGTGTCCCCGGGGCACTGCTGCTACGGGCTTGGCGGCTGCGGCAGTACGCCGACGACGGGAGCGGGGGAGGGGAGGTCAGGTCGGTGCTCGACTTCCTGGCCGATGTGGAGGCTGCGGAGCGGCGCCGGAGCGGTCCGCGGTGGTGGCGCAGGCGTGGGGGCGAGGATGCGGCCGAGGCGTCGGAGTCAGGACCCGGCACCGGAACGGGCGCGGAAACCGGACCCCCGGCCGGGGCCGGTTCCGGATCCGTGTCACCGCCTTCGCCGTCCGGGCCCGTGCCCGGGGCGGCGTCCTGGTACCAGGAGGATGCGGGCGCCGTGCCGTACGACTTTCTGCCGACCGACCCGTGGCACGAGCGGACGGCCGGGGATTCCCCCTGGGCATCCGGGGGTTCCCCCTGGGTAGCGCTCCCCAAGGTCCCGGGGACGCCGCCGGCCCGGCCTCCGGAGGCCGGGCCGGCGAACAGTCCGGAAAGTGCTAGTTCTTGACGCCGAAGAACGGCTCCAGCGGCTTCGGCAGCAGGTCGTTGCAGGCCAGCTGTCCGGACTTGGTGAGGGCGTCGTTCACGCAGGTGTAGTAGTCGCGGTAGACCAGCTGCACCGTGAACGTCATCGCGACGATCGAGAGCGCGAGCAGCGCCGTGACGAGACCGCTGACCGCAGCCGTCGTCTGCGGCTTGCCCTGGCCCTGTGCGTACGGGGCGGCGGTCCCGGCTCCGGGAGCCGGCCCCCCGGCCGGAGCGGAACCGGAACCGGAACGCGCACCGGCGGTCCTGTCGGCGCTCTCCGTCGCCGTTGCGGTCCTCGGCTTGGCGCGCAGCGAGCTGATCGACCAGTACACGGCGAGTGCGCCGAGCAGCAGAGCGATCTCCGGGAAGTCGAAGATCGCGAAGAAGAAGGCCCACATGCCGGCCAGCAGTGCGTAGCGGGCGCGCCGCTGGGCGGGGTCGGTCGGATCCCAGCGCAGCCCGCCGGGACCGCCCTCGGGGCCGCCCTGACCGCCTGGACCGTTCGGGCCGCCCTGGCCGCCCGGACGACCGCCGAAACCGCCGCTCTGGCGGCCCGGCTGGTGGTTGCTCCACTGGCTGCCCCAGACCGGCCGGTCGTCGGAGGAGCCGCCGTCGGGCGACCCCTCACCGTTCCCGTTCGCACCCTCGTCCCCGCTCCCGTTGGAGCCGGGCGACGGGCGGCGCGGCCGCCACGGCTGGTCGGGGCGGTTCTCCGGCGGGGGGGCGAAGGGGTTGTCGTCCTTCTTGTTCGAGGAGTCCGACGAATCCGAAGGATCCGAGGACGAGGAGGAGCCCGTCGGGGACTGGCGTTCCCGCAGCAGCAGTGAGGTCCGCTCGGGCAGCGGGTGGCGGAAGGCGGTGCGGCGGCGTCGGTCCGGCATATGGTGAACGTCTTCCCCATCTCGTCATTTCCGCCCTGACGGACGGTCGCTGTCCCCTGACGCTACCTCCCGGCCAGGAGGGGCCGAAAGCTGGGAGCACGACGCCGGAGGCCGATATCTTCCGCCCGGACCCACTCCCTCTGCGATCTCTCCCTCGATCTCCCTTGGATCTCCCCTGTGATCCGGCCCCTCACCCCCGTCCAGTGGGGGTCCCCCGATGTGCCGGTATCGTTGCTGGCGGTCGGCTCCTTCGTAGAGTTCCCCGTATCAAGGGGCGCGATTCTTTCGTACGACCCTACAAATAACGACCCTACAAACAGCGTCGCTCTGCTTCACCACGCGAGAAAGGGCCCAGCCGTGGCCTCCCCGCCCCCTCCCGCCGGTCCGGCCCGCCTGGTCGTGCTGGTCTCCGGTTCCGGTACGAACCTCCAAGCCCTGCTCGATGCGATCGGCGACGACCCTGCGGGCTTCGGCGCCCAGGTCGTCGCGGTCGGCGCCGACCGCGACGGCATCGTCGGTCTGGAACGGGCGGAGCGCGCCGGGCTGCCGACCTTCGTCTGCAAGGTCAGGGACTACGCCACCCGCGAGGAGTGGGACGCGGCGCTCGCCGCCGCCACCGCCGCGCACCGCCCGGACCTCGTGGTGTCCGCGGGCTTCATGAAGATCGTGGGCAAGCGGTTCCTCGCCGAGTTCGGCGGCCGGTTCGTCAACACCCACCCCGCCCTGCTCCCCAGCTTTCCCGGTGCCCACGGGGTGCGTGACGCCCTCGCGTACGGCGCGAAGGTCACCGGGTGCACCGTCCACTTCGTCGACGACGGCGTCGACACCGGTCCGATCATCGCGCAGGGCGTGGTCGAGGTGACCGAAGAGGACACGCCGGAGGGCGAAGCCGCTCTCCACGAACGCATCAAGGAAGTCGAGCGCAAGCTGCTCGTCGAGGTCGTGGGGCGGCTCGCCCATAACGGCTATCGCATTGAGGGACGAAAGGTTCATCTCGGTCATGTCGGTGAATAAGCCCATCCGCCGCGCCCTGGTCAGCGTCTACGACAAGACGGGGCTCGAAGACCTCGCCCGCGGTCTGCACGAGGCGGGCGTCGAGCTCGTCTCCACCGGCTCGACCGCCGGGAGGATCGCCGCCGCCGGCGTGCCGGTCACCAAGGTCGAGGAGCTCACCGGCTTCCCCGAGTGCCTCGACGGCCGCGTCAAGACGCTGCACCCGCGCGTACACGCCGGCATCCTCGCCGACCTGCGCCTGGACGCCCACCGCGAGCAGCTCGCCGAACTCGGTGTCGAGCCCTTCGACCTCGTCGTCGTCAACCTGTACCCGTTCAAGGAGACCGTCGCCTCCGGCGCCTCCGCCGACGAGTGCGTGGAGCAGATCGACATCGGCGGCCCGTCGATGGTCCGCGCCGCGGCCAAGAACCACCCGTCCGTGGCCGTCGTCACGAGCCCTGACCGGTACGCCGACGTCCTCGCCGCGGTCAAGGCGGGCGGCTTCGACCTGACGACCCGCAAGCGGCTCGCCGCCGAGGCGTTCCAGCACACGGCCGCGTACGACGTGGCCGTCGCCTCCTGGTTCGCGGACGACTACGCCGCCGCCGACGACACGGGCTTCCCCGACTTCTTCGGTGCGACGTACGAGCGCAGCAACGTCTTGCGGTACGGCGAGAACCCGCACCAGCCCGCCGCGCTCTACACGTCCGGTACCGGCGGCCTGGCCGAGGCGGAGCAGCTGCACGGCAAGGAGATGTCGTACAACAACTACACCGACACGGATGCCGCGCGCCGTGCCGCGTACGACCACGCCGAGCCGTGCGTCGCGATCATCAAGCACGCCAACCCGTGCGGCATCGCGATCGCCGACGACGTCGCCGAGGCGCACCGCAACGCGCACGCCTGCGACCCGCTGTCGGCCTTCGGCGGTGTCATCGCCGTAAACCGTCCGGTGACCGTCGCCATGGCCGAGCAGGTCGCGGAGATCTTCACCGAGGTCATCGTCGCCCCGGCGTACGAGGACGGCGCGGTCGAGATCCTCGCCCGCAAGAAGAACATCCGCGTGCTGCGCTGCCCCGACGCCCCGACGTCCACGGTCGAGGTCAAGCCGATCGACGGCGGCGCGCTGCTCCAGGTCACCGACCGGCTCCAGGCCGACGGCGACGACCCGGCCAACTGGACCCTCGCCACCGGTGAGGCGCTCTCCGAGGACGAGCTCGCCGAGCTCGCGTTCGCCTGGAAGGCCTGCCGCGCGGTCAAGTCCAACGCGATCCTGCTCGCCAAGGGCGGCGCCTCGGTCGGCGTCGGCATGGGCCAGGTCAACCGCGTCGACTCCGCGAAGCTCGCCGTCGAGCGGGCCGGCGAGGAGCGTGCGCGCGGTGCGTACGCCGCTTCGGACGCGTTCTTCCCGTTCCCGGACGGTCTGGAGATCCTGACCGCTGCCGGCATCAAGGCCGTGGCCCAGCCCGGCGGTTCGGTCCGTGACGAGCTGGTCGTCGAGGCCGCGAAGAAGGCGGGCGTGACGATGTACTTCACGGGTACGCGGCACTTCTTCCACTGAGCGGCATGAACGCAGAGGGCGCCCCCGGAGCTGGTCTCCGGGGGCGCCCTCTGCGCTGTTCGACATGCCGGCCGTTGCCGGTGCCTGTCCTGAGCGGATCAGTACTGCGGCTGCTGCTGGCGGTTGAACCAGGCGCCACCGTCCTGCTTCGCTACGAAGACGATGATCAGGACGGCGAGAACCGTGTGGACGAGGCCGAAGATGATGAACGGGTAGATACCGAGGATCGCGGTAATCACACCGAAGACCATGGCCGTGATGCGGATGCCGTTGGTGCCCTTGCCGAACTTCACGGCGAGGAACACGGCGAAGACGCCCCACAGCACCGCGAAGGCCACAATGGCCCACAGGGCGTTGCCCGAGTAGTCGGCGAGCTGCTGGAACTGGACATCTTCCTTGAGCGACGCGTCGTTCTTGGCGGCGTTCACGGCCACAGCAGCGATCGCGAAGACAATCGCGCCGATGACCTGTAGGCCGGCGATCACGTAGAGCATGACGCGGGCTGCCTTCACGCCTCCCGGCATCTCCTGCGGGGCGCCCGGGATGCCGTAACCGGCCTGGACGGGCGGTGCCGCGGGGTAGCCGTAACCCTGCTGTGGAACACCCTGCGGGGCCTGCTGGGGGTAGCCGTAGCCCGGCTGCCCGCCCTGCGGGGCCTGCTGGGGGTAGCCGTAGCCCGGCTGCCCGCCCGGCTGCTGACCGTAGGGGTTGTTCGGGTCGCCGTTGCTCATGGCGAAATTCCTCCGTTGCGAAAGTGTGGGGACGATGCGGTCCGGACGGAGGAATCATGCGCAATCAGAACGGTCTGTCCCCCCGACACTGCCCGCGGTACTGCGCGGCTCATCGTGGTCTTGACGTCGGCTTTTTGTCCAGTCGATTGCCGTATGTGTTGTGCAAGCGCAATCTGATGGCCACTGTGGCGACCCAGAATTGGTATGCGGGTGGGGTCATCCGCGAGGATGGGCACTATGACTGCCCAGATTCTCGATGGCAAGGCCACCGCAGCCGCGATCAAGTCCGATCTGACCGTCCGCGTGGCGGCCCTCAAGGCACAGGGCATCACCCCTGGCCTGGGAACCCTGCTCGTCGGGGACGACCCGGGCAGCAGGTGGTACGTCAACGGCAAGCACCGCGACTGCGCTCAGGTCGGCATCGGCTCCATCCAGCGCGAACTCCCCGACACCGCCACCCAGGAGGAGATCGAGGACGTCGTACGGGAGCTCAACGCCGACCCCGACTGCACGGGATACATCGTGCAGCTCCCTCTCCCCAAGGGCATCGACACCAACCGTGTCCTGGAACTGATGGACCCGGCCAAGGACGCCGACGGTCTGCACCCGATGAACCTCGGCCGGCTCGTCCTGAACGAGACGGGCCCGCTGCCGTGCACCCCGCAGGGCGTCGTCCAGCTGCTCCGCCACCACGACGTCGAGATCAACGGGGCGCACGTCGTCGTCGTCGGCCGCGGTGTCACCATCGGCCGTTCGATCCCGCTGCTGCTGACCCGTAAGTCCGAGAACGCCA
This sequence comes from Streptomyces sp. NPDC005262, assembly GCF_042872425.1. Taxonomy (NCBI): domain Bacteria; kingdom Bacillati; phylum Actinomycetota; class Actinomycetes; order Kitasatosporales; family Streptomycetaceae; genus Streptomyces; species Streptomyces sp. NPDC005262. The sequence goes on along the minus strand of NZ_JBIAKK010000001.1, from coordinate 777,245 downwards.
CCGTCACCCAGTGCCACACCGGCACGCGTGACCTCGCCGCCCAGATCAAGCAGGCCGACATCATCGTCGCCGCCGCGGGTTCGCCGCACATCATCAGGCCCGAGTACGTGAAGCCGGGCGCGGCCGTGCTCGACGTGGGCGTCAGCCGGGACGAGGAGGGGAAGATCGTCGGCGATGTGCACCCCGGGGTGGCCGAGGTCGCCGCGTGGATCTCCCCGAACCCGGGCGGTGTCGGCCCGATGACCCGTGCCCAGCTGCTCGTCAACGTGGTCGAGGCGGCCGAGCGCGATGCGGCTGCCGCGACTTCCGTATCCGCCGACTGAGCCGACCGACCTGATCCGGAAGGAACCCCATGGGTGCTGGTACGAGTCCGGCCGACCCGGCCGCCGCGGCGGACCGGGCGATTCCGGTGCCGCCGGGCGGAGACGCGCGCGGTGCGGATGAGCGTGCCGAGGACGTGCCTGGCGAGGGTGTGGGCGCTGCGGTCGAGGGAGCCGGTGCCGAGGGACCGGACGCCGGGCCTGCGGGTGAAGAGGCCACGGACGGCGAAGCCGCGGACGGCGAAACCGCTGCCGAGGTGACGGCCGAAGACGCGGGCGTCGGCCCCGGCGGCGATCCCGCTGACGGCGACTCGGCTCCCGGCGACGGCCCGCGTGTCGAGCCCCGCCCGTCGCGGCGGTTCCCCTCGTTCACCCGGGACACCGCGCGCCCCGAGGGCGGCGGCAGGGCGGCGTCCGGGGACGCGCCCGCCCCGGCCCGCCAGTGGCCACTGCTCGCCGTGCTCTGCACCGCCGGGATCGGCCTGCTGATCGTTGCCGTCAACCCCTTCGGGCAGGCTTTCAGGATCGGCACGATACTGATCGGCGTCGCCCTCATCGGTGGAGCCGTGCTGCGCTGCGTGGTTCCCTCGGTGGGCATGCTGGCGGTCCGTTCCCGGTTCACCGACCTGGTGACGTACGGACTGCTGGGCGTTCTGATCGTGCTGCTCGCACTCGTGGCGCAGCCCAAGCCGTGGCTGGACGTACCGTTCCTGGAACACGCGGTCCGCTTCACGATCCGCTGACCCCCGTACGGCGCCGAGTACATCCGGCGCCGGGTGCGTCCAGGAAGCCACGTACTCCTCGTAGCGCCGAACCGGCCCCCTCGCACCCACCCCGGGTGCGAGGGGGCCGCGTCGTTTGCGCAGCAGACCGTGGCCATTTATCTCGATGTCGAGTATCTTGGCGTCGAGATAATTTACCGAACCACGGAAGGGGCGTTCCACTCCATGGTCAAGATCAAGGTGGTCAACCCCGTCGTCGAGCTCGACGGTGACGAGATGACCCGCATCATCTGGTCCTTCATCAAGGGCCGGCTGATCCTCCCGTACCTCGATGTCGAGCTGAAGTACTTCGATCTGGGCATCGAGCACCGCGACGCCACCGACGACCAGGTCACGGTCGACGCCGCCCACGCCATCAAGCAGTACGGCGTCGGGGTCAAGTGCGCCACGATCACGCCGGACGAGGGCCGGGTCGAGGAGTTCGGCCTGAAGGCCATGTACCGCTCGCCGAACGGCACGATCCGCAACATCCTCGGCGGCGTCGTCTTCCGCGAGCCGATCATCATGGAGAACGTGCCCCGTCTCGTCCCGGGCTGGACCAAGCCCGTCGTCGTCGGCCGTCACGCCTTCGGCGACCAGTACCGTGCCACCGACCTGAAGATCCCGGGGCCGGGCACGCTCACCATGACGTTCACCCCGAAGGACGGCTCCGAGCCGGTCGAGGTCGAGGTACACGAGTTCCCGGACGCCGGTGTCGCACTGTCGATGTACAACCACGACGAGTCGATCCGCGACTTCGCGCGCACCTCGTTCCGCTACGGTCTGGACCGGGGGTACCCGGTGTACATGTCCACGAAGAACACGATCCTCAAGAAGTACGACGGTCGTTTCAAGGACGTCTTCCAGGAGGTCTTCGACGCCGAGTTCGCCGCGGAGTTCGCGAAGGCCGGACTCACCTACGAGCACCGTCTGATCGACGACATGGTCGCCTCGGCGCTCAAGTGGGAGGGCGGCTACGTCTGGGCGTGCAAGAACTACGACGGCGACGTCCAGTCCGACACCGTCGCGCAGGGATTCGGCTCGCTCGGCCTGATGACGTCGGTCCTCATGTCACCCGACGGCAGGACCGTCGAGGCCGAGGCCGCGCACGGCACGGTCACCCGTCACTACCGCCGGCACCAGCAGGGCGAGGCGACATCGACCAACCCGATCGCGTCGGTCTTCGCCTGGACCCGCGGTCTCGCGCACCGCGGCAAGCTGGACGGCACGCCCGAGGTCATCGCGTTCGCCGAGGCGCTGGAGCGAGTCTGCGTCGAGACCGTCGAGGGAGGCCGGATGACGAAGGATCTGGCGCTGCTGATCTCCGAGGACGCCCCCTGGCTGACCACGGAACAGTTCCTGGACGCGCTGGACGTCAGCCTCCAGCAGGAGATGGCATCGCGCTGAGTTCTGCCCGAGTTCTGCCGGAGCTCGGCCCGGCGGCCTTCCGTCCCGCAGGCGGTGTCCGCCCCCTCCCCCGATAAGGGACGGACACCTGCGGCCGGGGCCCACGGGAGCGAAAAAGCTCCGGAAAGTGGTGACTTGAGCGGCCTTGCCCCGACCTGGATCAAGCCTTGTCGACGGGGAACGACGGTTCAAGGAAACCCTGTGGCCTGTGGCACGGAAGTGACCATTCCGGCACGGTGTGATCGCCGCGCAACGGCGGCAGGCCGGCGCAACGCAGGGCAGGGCAGGAGAGGGGGCGCGCGACGGTGCGAGCCGGACTCTCGAATGATTCGGTGCGCTCTCTCCGTCACCGCAGGAGGGGCCGCGGGGCAGCACCACGCGGTGGCGCCGGCACGCACACGGACGCGTACACCCCCGTGATCGCCGGCAGGAAGGCCGCGGAGGCCAGGGTCTGCGCGCGCGTCCGGGACGAAGGAGTGCACCGTCGCCGCCGGACGAGACACGGTCGCGGTGAGCGGTGCGTGACCGGTTGTGTGCGGTGCCACAGGGGGCCGGGCGGCCGGGAGGTTCCGGGTCGGATAGCCTGATCGCTGGATATCTCTTCACATCAAGATTCAGGGATGTCCAGCACCAGGGGCAGGGACCCCCACCGCCAGCTGTCTAACGGAGATCGCCATGACCCGCACTCCCGTGAATGTCACCGTGACCGGCGCAGCCGGCCAGATCGGCTACGCGCTGCTCTTCCGCATCGCCTCCGGCCACCTGCTCGGCCCGGACGTGCCGGTCAACCTGCGTCTCCTGGAGATCCCGCAGGGCCTGAAGGCCGCCGAGGGCACCGCGATGGAGCTCGACGACTGCGCCTTCCCGCTGCTGCGCAACATCGAGATCACGGACGACGCCAACGTCGGCTTCGCCGGTGCGAACGTCGCTCTGCTCGTCGGCGCCCGCCCCCGTACGAAGGGCATGGAGCGCGGCGACCTGCTCTCCGCCAACGGCGGCATCTTCAAGCCGCAGGGCAAGGCCATCAACGACAACGCCGCGGACGACATCAAGGTCCTCGTCGTCGGCAACCCGGCCAACACCAACGCGCTCATCGCGCAGGCCGCCGCCCCGGACGTACCGGCCGAGCGCTTCACCGCGATGACCCGCCTGGACCACAACCGCGCGATCTCGCAGCTGGCCGCCAAGACCGGCGCCGCCGTGTCCGACATCAAGAAGCTGACGATCTGGGGCAACCACTCGGCGACCCAGTACCCGGACATCTTCCACGCGGAGGTGGCCGGCAAGAACGCCGCCGAGCTCGTCAACGACGAGGCGTGGCTGGCCGACACCTTCATCCCGACCGTTGCCAAGCGCGGCGCCGCGATCATCGAGGCCCGTGGCGCGTCCTCGGCCGCCTCGGCCGCCAACGCCGCCATCGACCACGTGTACACCTGGGTCAACGGCACCGCCCCCGGCGACTGGACCTCGATGGGTATCCCGTCGGACGGCTCCTACGGTGTGCCCGAGGGCCTCATCTCGTCCTTCCCGGTCACCACGAAGGACGGCAAGTACGAGATCGTCCAGGGCCTGGACATCAACGAGTTCTCCCGTGCGCGTATCGACGCGTCGGTGCAGGAGCTCGCCGAGGAGCGCGACGCGGTTCGCGAGCTCGGTCTGATCTGATCCGTACGCCTCCTGGCGCGTACCTCACCGCCCCCGGCAGCACTCGCTGCCGGGGGCGGCCGCGTTCGCACCGGGCCGCCGGCGGGAACGTCCGTGAGCGGGAACTGCGGATACGGCTTGCGCCGTCTGGGCTGTCATGCGCGTGACGATGATTCTTCCGGCCCTGACCGAGGCGACCAGCCCGCTCTTCCGGCCGATCAAGTACTCGCTCTTCCCGCCGCTCGGCCTGGCGACCCTCGCCGGCTACCTGGATCCGGACGATGAGGTGACGCTCCTCGACGAGCATGTCGAACGGGTCGACATCGAGGCGCTCGACAGCCCCGATCTGCTGGTCGTCCAGCCGTACATCACCTCCGCCCGGCGCAGCTACGAGATAGCCGACCACTTCCGCGCCCGGGGTGTCCACGTCGCCATGGGCGGCCTCCACGTGACCTCGCTCCCGGACGAGGCGTCGGCGCACGCGGACACGATCTTCACCGGGCCGGGGGAGGACACCTGGCCGCTGTTCCTGAAGGAGTTCCGGGACGGTGCGCCGGGCCGTCGGTACGACTCCAGGCTGCGCACCCTGGCCGGACTGCCACCCGTACGACGGGACCTGATCAAGCGGAACCTGTACCTGGTGCCCAACTCGATCGTCGTCTCGCGCGGCTGCCCGCACCACTGCGACTTCTGCTACAAGGACGCGTTCTTCGAGGGCGGGAAGTCCTTCTACACGCAGGCCGTGGACGACGCTCTTGCCGAGATCGAGCGGCTGCCCGGCAAGCACCTGTACTTCCTCGACGATCATCTGCTCGGCAACCGGCGCTTCGCCGAGGCGCTCTTCGACGGGATGGCCGGAACGGGGCGGCTCTGGCAGGCGGCCGGCACCGTGAAGTCCGTCCTCCAGCCCGACCTGCTGGAGCGGGCCGTGGACGCGGGGCTGCGGAGCCTCTTCGTCGGCTTCGAGACCGTCAACAGCGCGAATCTCGCCGAACGCCGCAAGGACCAGAACATCGGCAAGGACTACGCGGCCGCCGTCCGCCGGCTCCATGACGCCGGGGTCATGGTCAATGCCAGTTTTGTCTTCGGTCTCGACCACGACGGCCCGGACGTCTTCGACCGGACGGTGGAGTGGGCCGTCGAGCAGGGCATCGAGACGGCCACCTTTCACATCATGACGCCGTATCCGTCCACCGGCCTGTGGAAGCAGATGGAGGCCGAGGACCGGATCGTCCACCGGGACTGGGATCTCTACGACACCCGCCATGTCGTCCACCGTCCGAAGGGGATGACCCCGCGTCAGCTGGAGGACGGCTACTGGCGTGCGTACCGGGACTTCTACCGCTGGTCGAACATCTGGCGCGGCGCGGCCGCACAGCCGGGCACGCACGAGCGGCTGAGGCACTTGGCGTACGCCGGCGGCTGGAAGAAGTTCGAACCCGCATGGGACGCCCTGATCCGCTCCCGCAACGTGGTGCGGGCCATGCCGATGCTGGAACGGACCCTTGCTGCCTTCGGAGGCAGACAGGCCCACGGCTAGGTCCTGGCGGGCTCGGTGCGCGGGCGGCTAGAGCGCGTGCAACCGGTCGGCGATCCTGCGGACGGCTGCCATGGACTGGCGCTGCAGCCCGGGGCCGAACGTGATGCGGGCGGCGCCCAGTTCGCCGAGCCGGCGCGGGGTCGGGCCGTCCGGCAGGGCGAAGACGTTGAGCGGCGCCGGGATGGCGGCGGCCAGACGGGGAAGGGACTCGGGCGGTGCGGCGATCGGGTAGAGGCAGTCCGCACCGGCTGCCGCATACAGCCGGGCGCGGGCGATCGTCTCCGTCTCCGGGTCGGTGCCGTCCGGGACGCCGCGCACGTACGTGTCGACGCGAGCGTTGACGAAGAGCTGATCGCCCGCGACGCCGCGTACCTCCGCCAGCCGGTCCGCCTGCCGCTGCGGGTCCATCAGGACGCCGTCGGCCGAGTCCTCAAGGTTGCAGCCGACCGCACCGGTGTCGAGGAGCCGCCTCACGAGTTCCTTCGGCGACAGCCCGTAACCGGCCTCGATGTCCGCCGAGACGGGTACGGGAACGGCGCGCACGATCCGGGCCACGGCCGCGAACATCTCGGCGGCCGGTGTCGCTCCGTCCTCGTACCCGAGCGAGGCCGCGACCCCGGCGCTCGGCGTGGCGAGCGCCGGGAAACCGGCGTCGGCGAAGACACGGGCGCTCGCGGCGTCCCATGGACCGGGGAGGACCAGCGGGTCTCCTGGGGTGCGGCCGTGGTGCAGGTCGCGGAAGACGGAGACGGTCATCGCGGGGCTCCCGGGAGGGGCGAGGCGGCGGAGGGGCGGTGCGGCGGCGGGGCGGCGACGCTACGCGGTCCGGTCAGTGCTTCGTGTCGCTGGGAGTGTAGTGGCCGGGGACCATGCGGGTGGCCACGGAGAACCGGTTCCAGGCGTTGATCACCGTGATGGCAGCGATCAGCTGGGCCAACTCGGCCTCGTCGAAGTGTTTTGCGGCCCTCTCGTACACGTCGTCCGGCACGAAACCGTCGGTCAGGACCGTCACGGCCTCCGTCAGCTCGATCGCCGCGATCTCCCTCTCCGTGTAGAAGTGCCGCGACTCCTCCCAGGCGCTGAGCTGGACGATCCGCTCGATCGACTCGCCCGCCGCGAGCGCGTCCTTGGTGTGCATGTCGAGGCAGAACGCGCAGTGATTGAGCTGCGAGGAACGGATCTTCACCAGCTCGGCGAGGATCGGGTCCAGGCCCTTACTTGATGCTGTCTCCAGCCGGACCATGGCCTTGAAGACATCGGGGGCGAGCTCGGCCCACTGCAGGCGGGGGCTGTGCTCGGGGGCGTAGTCGGAGGTCGGGTGGTTGTGCTCGTTCGTTGTCATGGGTACCACGCTACGGTGCAGATGGCGCAGGAGTATGGTCCATTTCCATGACGGATTCATGGGCCGCTTTGGGAGCCGACCTGCACATCGACCCGGCAGGCGCGGCGGGGCTGCGGGCCGGGTTGATGAGCGCGCTGCGGGAGGCGGTACGGACCGGGCGGCTGACGCCCGGGACCCGGCTGCCCTCGTCCCGCACGCTCGCCGCCGACCTGGGGATCGCCCGGAACACCGTGGCCGACGCCTACGCCGAGCTGGTCGCCGAGGGCTGGCTCACCGCCCGGCAGGGTTCGGGCACCCGGGTCGCGCAGCGGGCCGAGCCACGTCGACCGGTTGCGACGGCCCCGCGCTCCCGGCCGGTGCGGCGTGGTCCCGCCTACAGCCTGATGCCCGGCTCGCCCGACCTGTCGACGTTCCCGCGCGCCGACTGGCTCAAGGCGGCCCGGCGCGCCCTGACCGCCGCGCCCAACGACGCCTTCGGGTACGGCGATCCACGCGGGCGCATCGAGCTGCGCACCGTCCTGGCCGACTATCTGGCGCGGGCCCGCGGGGTGTACGCGGCCCCGGAGCGGATCGTGATCTGTTCCGGCTTTCTCCACGGGCTGATGCTGATGGGGAAGGTGCTGCGGAAGCGGCGGGTGCGGGAGGTGGCTGTCGAGTCGTACGGACTGGACGCGCACTGGAATCTGCTCGCGGACGCCGGCCTGCGCACGCCCTGCCTGCCGCTCGACGGACTCGGTTGCCGGACCGGGGAGCTGACCGGGATGCGCGGGGTGGGTGCGGTGCTGATGACTCCCGCGCACCAGTTCCCGACAGGGGTGCCGCTCCATCCCGACCGGCGGGCCGCGGCCGTGGACTGGGCGCGGGGTGCGGGCGGTCTGATCCTGGAGGACGACTACGACGGCGAGTTCCGCTACGACCGGCAGCCGGTCGGCGCCCTCCAGGGCCTCGACCCGGAACGGGTCGTCTACATGGGGACGACCAGCAAGTCCCTGGCGCCGGGGCTGCGACTGGCCTGGATGGTGCTGCCGCAGGAACTCGTGAAGGAGGTGGCCGAGGCGAAGGGCGAAATCGACTGGGTGTCGAGCGCGCCGGACCAGCTGACGCTCGCGGAGTTCATCGGGTCCGGCGCGTACGACCGTCATGTGCGCTCGATGCGGCTGCGCTACCGACGGCGCCGGGACCAGCTCGTCGCGGCGCTGGCGGAACAGGCCCCCGCGCTGCGGATCAGCGGGATCGCCGCCGGTCTGCACGCCGTCCTCGAACTCCCGGACGGCAGCGAGCGATCGGTGATCCAGGCCGCGGCCTTTCAGGGACTGGCCCTGGAAGGCATGTCCCGCTTCCGGCACGCGGACGCCGAGGCGGGAAACGACGCGCTGGTCATCAGCTACGGCGCCCCGACCGACAGCGCCTGGGCGGGCGCTCTGGAAGCACTCTGCCGGGTGCTGTCGTAGTAACCGGACCCCCGGCCGGCGCCCTCGCGCGCACCCGCCATCCGCGCGCCCCGACGCCGGCATCCGTGTCTTTCCGGCCCCGCGCCGGCCCGTGCGGCAACGGCCTGGAGAACGGAGGCCGTACCGGAGCACACCGCGAAACCGGGTGTGCAGATCAGCCCAAAAAGCACATGAGGACTCCACGGGGCGGTCCGCACCGCACCCGGTTCCCGCCTTCCCGGGCGGCCATCTAATCTGACGGACGGTCCTACGGCTGTAACGGAACCATGGGGGAGACGGAAGCATGGCCAAGCGCAGGGTGAGGTCGAGCACGGTGGTGCTCGGTTCCATGGGGGTTCTCGCGGCGGCGATCACCTCGTGCGGATCGGAGCCGGACAAGCGGTGTGTGGACCCGGTGACCCACTCCAAGCTGCCCAGTTACGAGTGCAAGAGCAGCAGCGGTCACGGCACTTACTACTACGGCGGCAGCTCCAAGGGCGGCAAGGTCCAGGGCGGTAGTTTCGACAAGTCCGCCGTCGATCGCGGCGGCTTCGGCTGCTCCGGTACGGGCGGCGGCTGACCGGTCATGGAACGCCGCACCACCGAACCGCGACCCCGTTGGCAGGAGACCGTCGAGGAGCAGGGGATCGTCTATCCGCTGACCCGTTACCCCGACGGATCGCTGCGCCCCTACTGGGACGAGAGCGCGTACTACGTCTTCTCGCTCCCCGAGGTCGAGGCGCTGGAGGACGTGGTCGAGGAACTGCACACGATGTGCCTGGCCGCCGCCGCGCACATCGTCGAGCACGACCGCTTCGCCGACCTCGGCATCACCGACCGGCGACTGGCCGCTCTGATCACCGAGTCGTGGCAGCGCCGCGCCGAACTGCCGTCACTGTACGGCCGGTTCGACCTGCGCTACGACGGAACCGGTCCGGCGAAGATGCTGGAGTACAACGCCGACACCCCTACCTCACTCGTGGAGGCGGCCAGTGCCCAGTGGTTCTGGATGGAAGACCGCTTCCCGGACGCCGACCAGTGGAACTCCCTTCATGAACGTCTCGTCGCGGCATGGAAGCGACAGGCCGCACTGCTGCCACCGGGACCGCTGCATTTCGCCCACTCCGAGGGGGACGAACTCGGTGAGGATCTGATGACGGTCGCGTATCTCCGCGAGACCGCCCAACAGGCCGGGATCGACACGGAGGCGCTGTCCGTGGAAAAGATCGGCTGGGACCGGCTGACCGGACGGTTCGTCGACGATCGGCTCCGCTTCATCCGTAGCTGCTTCAAGCTCTACCCGTGGGAGTGGCTGGCGACCGATCGTTTCGGCCCCCATGTCCTGGACACCCTCGACAACGGCGGCGGCACGGGCACCACCTGCTGGATCGAGCCCGCCTGGAAGATGCTCCTCTCCAACAAGGCGCTGCTGGCCATCCTCTGGGAGCTCTATCCGGGTCACCCGAATCTGCTGCCCTCCTATCTCGACGGTCCTCGCGAACTGGCCGGGGACGGGACCGGCGGTGGTGGCAACGGCTATGTCGCCAAGCCGCTGCTCGGCCGTGAGGGCGCCGGTGTCACCATCCATGAGCCGGGAAGCCCCGTGGTGATACGGGACGAGCCTTGCTGCTACCAGGAGCTGGCCCCGCTGCCGGACTTCGACGGCAACCGGGTCGTGCTGGGCGCCTGGGTCGTCGAGGACGAGTCCGCGGGGCTCGGCATCCGGGAATCGGCGGGTCCGGTGACCGACGAGTACGCACGCTTCCTGCCCCACGTCATCCTGTAGCGACACCGGTGGGGCGGGCCGGGCCGGCCCCACCGGTCCGGCGGCGTCAGCCGCGCAGCACCTCCCGCAGTTGCTCCAGGCCCCAGTCCAGGTCCTCCTTGCTGATCACCAGGGGCGGGGCGATCCGGATCGTCGAACCGTGGGTGTCCTTGACCAGTACCCGGCGGTCCATCAGCTTCTCGGAGATCTCCCGCCCCGTGCCATGACCCGGGGCGATGTCGATTCCCGCCCACAGCCCGCGGCCCCGCACCGTCTCCACCGCGCCGCCACCCACCAGCAGCCCCAGCTCCTGGTGGAGGTGGTCGCCCAGCTCTGCGGCCCGCTGCTGGAACTCGCCGGTGCGCAGCATCGCGATGACCTCCAGCGCGACCGCGCAGGCGAGAGGGTTGCCGCCGAACGTCGAGCCATGCTCACCCGGCCGGTACACCCCGAGCACCGCGGCCGACGAGACCACGGCCGACACCGGCACCACACCGCCGCCCAGCGCCTTGCCGAGGACATACATGTCCGGCACGACGCCCTCGTGCTCACAGGCGAAGGTCTTGCCCGTCCGGCCCAGACCCGACTGGATCTCGTCCGCGATGAAGAGCACATCCCGCTCGCGGGTCAGCTCACGCACCCGCGGGAGGTAGCCGGGCGGCGGTACCAGCACCCCGGCCTCGCCCTGGATCGGCTCCAGCAGCACCGCCACGGTGTTGTCCGTCATCGCCGCACGCAGCGCGGTCAGGTCCCCGTACGGCACGATCTCGAACCCCGGCGTGTACGGGCCGAAGTCCATCCGCGCCTCCTGGTCCGTGGAGAAGCTGATGACGGTCGTCGTCCGGCCGTGGAAGTTGTTCGACGCGACGATGATCTTCGCCATGCCGTCCGGGACGCCCTTCACCCGGTAACCCCACTTGCGGGCGGTCTTCACCGCGGTCTCCACGGCTTCCGCCCCGGTGTTCATGGGCAGCACCATCTCCATGCCGCACAACTCGGCGAGCTGCGCACAGAAGTCGGCGAACCGGTCGTGATGGAAGGCGCGCGAGGTCAGGGTCACCCGGTCCAGCTGTGCCTTGGCCGCCTCGATCAGGCGTCGGTTGCCGTGGCCGAAGTTGAGCGCCGAGTAACCGGCGAGCATGTCGAGGTAGCGCCGGCCTTCGACATCGGTCATCCAAGCGCCTTCCGCCGAGGCGACGACGACCGGAAGCGGGTGGTAGTTGTGCGCGCTGTGCGCCTCGGCGGAGGCGATGGCGGTTTCCGTGGTCGACACGGGATCTCCGTTCGTCGTGCGGCGTGGGCCGGGGTGGTGCCCACTTTGTATCGTCGGTCGGATCTCCGGGGAGGAAACCTTCAATCCATGGCGCGCCCGTGAGATACCGCAGTCAGAGGTCCAGGAGCTCCTGCCGTGGGCCGCTCTCGCGGCCGCCCCAGCCTCCGCCTCCTCCGCTGTCACCGCGCTTCCGGGCTGCCAGGTGTCGCAGGGCCAGAGCGAGCGCCGCCCCGCCACCAGCCCGGGTACGGCCCACCACACGCCGTCGTCGAAGCGGCCGGCGGCGCCGGCGGCCCTGGCGGTGTCCGCAGAAGCCGGCGGCGCAGCGGACGGGGAAGTCTCCGGTTCCGATGCGAGGCCGGCCAGCGGGTCCATCGGGGCGGACCTCTTCTTGTTGTCCCAGGCCTGTGGGAACAACCTCGCACAGGCGTCCTGGTTGTTCGTCTTCCCCATCAGTCCGAGCTCCGTGAACAGCTTGACCAGCCGCGCCGGATTCTTGGCCCGCAGCTCGTCGAGCGCGGCCGTCAGCAGCGTCCGCCGCTCCTCCGCGAGCGCCGCCACCGCCGGATCCGCCCGTGTGGGCGCGCACGAGCTGCGCGTATGCCTCCGCCTCCCCGGCGCGCACACGAGCGATCACCGCAGCCTCGGCCTCGGCAGGTGCTCTCGCCGCCGCTGCGGCCCGAGTCCCGGCCTGCTGCCCGGCCCGCCCCTCGACCTGCCCCTCGGCACGCCCGGGAGCGCGGTCCGTACCCCCGCCGTCGACGGCGCGACCCCCCTCCCAGCCCCTCTGCAGGGCCCCCTCCTGCGTCCTCACACCTTTCATACACCGGCTGCCGGAGATCGGTTCCGTACCTGAGACAATGAGTTTCATGGCCTCTGAACGCCCCCGCGTGCTCTCCGGAATCCAGCCCACCGCAGGCTCGTTCCACCTCGGCAACTACCTCGGTGCGGTCCGCCAGTGGGTGGCGCTGCAGGAGTCCCACGACGCCTTTTACATGGTCGTGGACCTGCATGCGATCACCGTTCCGCAGGACCCCGTCGAGCTTCGTGCGAACACCCGCCTCGCCGCCGCGCAGCTGCTCGCCGCCGGGCTCGACCCGGAACGCTGCACGCTCTTCGTCCAGAGCCATGTCCCCGAGCACGCCCAGCTCGGCTGGGTGATGAACTGCCTCACGGGCTTCGGCGAGGCGTCCCGGATGACGCAGTTCAAGGACAAGTCCGCGAAGCAGGGCGCCGACCGCGCCACCGTCGGCCTCTTCACCTACCCGGTCCTCCAGGTCGCGGACATCTTGCTGTACCAGGCCAACCAGGTCCCGGTCGGCGAGGACCAGCGTCAGCACATCGAGCTCACCCGCGACCTCGCCGAGCGCTTCAACGCCCGGTTCGGTGACACCTTCACCGTCCCGGACCCGTACATCCTCAAGGAGACGGCGAAGATCTTCGACCTTCAGGACCCGTCGTCCAAGATGAGCAAGTCGGCGGCCACCCCGAAGGGGCTGATCAACCTCCTCGACGAGCCGAAGGCCACGGCCAAGAAGGTCAAGAGCGCGGTCACCGACACGGACACGGTCATCCGCTTCGACCGCACCGGGAAGCCGGGCGTCAGCAACCTCCTGACCATCTACTCCACCCTCACCGGGTCCGGTATCGCGGATCTGGAGCAGAAGTACGAGGGCAAGGGCTACGGTGCGTTGAAGACCGACCTCGCAGAGGTCATGGTCGAGTTCGTCACACCGTTCCGGACCCGCACCCAGGAATATCTCGACGACCCCGAGTCGCTGGACTCGATCCTGGCCAAGGGTGCGGAGAAAGCCCGGGCGGTGGCCGCCGAGACCCTGGCGCTGACCTACGACCGGATGGGCTTTCTGCCCGCGAAGCACTGAGTCCAAGGACCCTGGCGGGACAGTGGCCGCAGGCGGCACACTGGCGACGGGAGACCGACTCCGGTGACGGCGCGAAGCCGGCCATCGACCTTCGAAGATTGAGGAGAACGACGTGGGGACCGTAACGCTCGGCGTTTCGATCGCGGTCCCGGAGCCCTACGGCAGCCTGCTCCAGGAGCGGCGCGCGAGCTTCGGGGACCCTGCCGCGTACGGCATTCCCACCCACGTCACCCTTCTCCCGCCGACCGAGGCCGAGGCGGCCGACCTGCCCGCGGTCGAACGGCATCTTGCCCAGATCGCGACCGGCGGCCGCCCCTTTCCGATGAGGCTGTCCGGGACGGGGACCTTCCGCCCCCTGTCACCGGTCGTCTACGTCCAGGTCGTCGAGGGCGCGTCGGCGTGTGCCTGGCTGCAGAAGCGGGTGCGGGACGCGTCCGGCCCGCTGATGCGCGACCTGCAGTTCCCGTACCACCCGCATGTGACCGTGGCGCACGACATCGCCGAGGAGGCGATGGACCGGGCGTACGCGGAGCTCTCCGACTACGAGGCGTCCTGGACCTGCGGCTCCTTCGCGCTGTACGAGCAGGGTCCGGACGCCGTCTGGCGCAAGATCAACGAATTCCCGTTCGGGGCGGGGGGCTCTGCTCCCGCGGTACCCGCGCAGGGCGGCTGCTCCGTGGACGCGCCGTCCCTGCGGCCCTGACGCCGCTGGTGCCGGCGGACCGCGCTGCCGCGGTCCGCCGCGCCGCTTGACGGTGCCGCTCAGACCGGAAGACGCCGGAACAGCGGCCGCGGCACATGGCGCAGCGCCGACATCACGATCCGCAGGGCCCCCGGTACCCACACCGTCTCCGAGCGCCGCCGCAGCCCCGTCACGATCGCGTCGGCGACCACCTCCGGGCTCGTCGCGAGCGGTGCCCCGGCCGTCCCCGCCGTCGTCCCCGACCGTACGGAGCCGGGGCGTACGACCATCACGTGCACCCCGGTGCCGTGCAGGGCGTCGCCCAGCCCCTGGGCGAACGCGTCCAGTCCCGCCTTGCTCGATCCGTAGATGAAGTCGGCACGGCGGGCCCGCTCGCCCGCCACCGAGGACAGCACCACCAGCGATCCGTGCCCCTGTGCCTGGAGTGCGCCGGCGCACACCAGACCGGCGGACACGGCCCCCGTGTAGTTGGTCTGGGCGACCCGTACCGCGGAGAGCGGTTCCTCCTCGTCGCGCTCCTGGTCCCCGAGGATGCCGAACGCGAGCAGCACCATGTCGATGTCGCCCTCGGTGAAGATCTTGCCGAGGGCGGTCTCGTGGGACTCGGAGTCCAGGGCGTCGAAGTCGACGGTACGGACGTACGCGCCCAGAGCGCGCAGTTCCGCCGCGGCCGACTCCAGTCCGGGCGAGGGGCGTCCGGCCAGCCAGACCGTGCGGGTGCGGCGGGCGATCAGACGGCGCGCGGTCGCCAGCCCGATCCGGGACGTGCCACCGAGCAGGAGCAGGGACTGCGGGGCACCGAAGGCGTCCTTCATGAAAACACTCCTAGCGGGGGCGGCGGACCGCGAGTTGGTGAGAGGCGGGGGGAGGAGAGCCGGCGGGCGTAGCACGGGCTCAGAGCGCGAGGCGGCGGGACAGGTCCGAGCGGAACGCCCCGCTCGGGTCCACCTCCGCGCGCAGCGCCCGGAATTCGGGCAGTCGCGGATACATGGCGGCCAACGTCTCGGGGCGCAGCCTGGAGTCCTTCGCCAGGCAGACGCGGCCGCCCGCCGCCGCCACCTCGTCGTCCAGCCCGTCGAGGAAGCGGGCCAGGCCCGGCAGGGCGGCAGGCAGATCGAGGGCGAGCGTCCAGCCCGGCATCGGGAAGGACAGCCAGCCCGGATCACCGTCCCCGAAGCGCTTGAGCACGGCGAGGAACGACGGGCAGCGGCGCTGCGAGATCAGCCGGACGATGCGGCGCAACGCTTCCTCCTGTCCGTGTCCGACGACGAACTGGTACCGCACGAATCCGCCGCGGCCGTAGACCCGGTTCCAGTGCGGTACGGCGTCCAGCAAGTGGAAGTACGTGGACAGCTTCTGGAGTTCACCGGTGCGGAACTTGGGGGCTCTGCGGTACCAGAGCTCGTTGAACAGGGCGACCGAGGTACGGCCGAGCAGTCCGTCCGGTACGAACGCAGGCGCCGCGGGCAGCCGGCCGGGGCGGAACATGAGCGGCGTGCGCCGGTCGCGCGCCGGGAGCACATGCAGGGGTGCGTGCTCCCCGCGGGTGAGTACGGAGCGCCCGGTCGCCCGGCCGCGGGCGAGGAGGTCGATCCAGGCGGCCGAGTAGCGGTAGCGGTGGTCGGAGGCGGTGAGCCGGGCCATCAAGTCGTCCAGGTCGACGGTCCGTTCGGTGTCGACCGACATGAATGACGTCGCGACGGGGTGGAACCGGAGCGTGGCCGAAAGGATCACCCCGGTCAGTCCCAGGCCTCCCGCGGTCGCGTCGAAGAGGTCGGTGCCGGGCCGCACCGTCCGGATCGTGCCGTCGGCGGTGAGCACCTCCATGGCCCGTACGTGTCGGGAGAAGGAGCCGGAGAGGTGCTGGTTCCTGCCGTGGATGTCGGCGCCGATGGCGCCGCCCACCGTGACGTAGCGGGTCCCGGGGGTCACCGGCACGAACCAGCCGAGCGGCAGCAGCACTTCCATCAGCCGGTGCAGGCTCACGCCCGCGTCGCACACCACCAGGCCGGCCGCGGCGTCGATGGTACGGATCCGGTTCAGCGCGGTCATGTCGAGTACGGAGCCGCCCGCGTTCTGCGCCGCGTCGCCATGGGCCCGGCCGAGGCCACGGGCGATGGAACCCCGGGGTCCGCAGCCGCGTACCGCGACCGCCGCCTCCTCGTACGTACGTGGGCGGAACCGCAGTGCGGTCGTCGGGGCGGTGCGGCCCCAGCCGGTCAGGGACACGGTGTCGACGGACATGGTGGTGACCGTATCGCCAGGGAAAACACCTTTGAGGGATTTGTTACAACACTCACCGAAATGGGTGTTTGAAAGGACGTCATCCATTCAGGATGCGAACCGTCCGCCGCCGACCGGAAGAGTGCAGCGAGGACCGCCCACCGGTTTTTCGCGCCCAGGAGGGTACGCGCACGTCATGGACTGGCTGAAGAAACTCCCCGTCATCGGGCCACCCGTCTCGTGGTTGATGACGACGCACGCCTGGCGCTCGTACGAAACGCTCGACCGGGTCCACTGGGCCAGGCTCGCCGCTGCGATCACCTTCATCAGCTTCCTGGCGCTCTTCCCGCTGATCGCGGTCGGCGCGGCGGTCGGCGCGGCGATGCTCTCCACCGAGCAGCTGCACAAGATCGAGGACAAGGTCGCCGAGCAGGTGCCCGGCATCTCCGACCAGCTCGGCATCGCCGGTCTGGTGGCCCACGCGGGCACGGTCGGGCTGGTCGCGGGTGTGCTGCTGCTCCTCACCGGTGTCGGCTGGATCGGTGCGATGCGCGACTGTCTGCGCGCGGTCTGGGAGATGGACGACGTGGACGAGGGCAATCCGGTCGTCCGTAAGCTCAAGGACGCCGGACTGCTGGTCGGCCTCGGCGGGGCGGCGCTCGTCACCCTCGCCGCCTCCACGGCCGGCTCCACCGCGGTCGGCTGGACCGCCCGCCTGGTGGGCATCTCCGACCAGGGGGCCGGCGGGGTGCTGCTGCAGGTCGCCGCCCTGGGGGTGGCGGCCCTGGCCGACTTCCTGCTGCTGCTCTATCTGCTGACGCTGCTGCCCGGCGTCGAGCCGCCGCACCGCCGGCTGGTGACGGCCGCGGTGATCGGCGCGATCGGCTTCGAACTTCTCAAGCTGCTGCTCGGCAGTTATATGAAGAGCGTCGCGTCGAAGAGCATGTACGGCGCCTTCGGCGTGCCGGTCGCCCTCCTGCTGTGGATCAACCTCACCGCGAAACTGCTGCTGTTCTGCGCCGCCTGGACGGCGACGCCGAGCAGGCCGCACACGAAGGAGGGCGCCGGGGACGTCAGCGGCGAGGAAGGCGGCGCACCAGGTCCGGCAGCGGCCAGCGCCGGTTGACCAGGAACACCCCGCCGGCCAGCAGCACCAGGACTCCGCCGATGATCCCGAGGGCGATCCCGACCCCGCCGGAGCCCGCACCGGCCGCGGCCGCCCTGGTGGTGCCCGAGCCGTGCTTGACCTCGTTCGTCGCGCCGTTGGCGCCGGTCGTGCTCTGTCCGCCGCCCGATTCCATGCCCTTGCCCGTTCCGGTCTCCGCGGACTTCGGGGGGACCAGTTCGCCGACCGGGGTCACCTTGCCGGCCGCTTCGAAGCCCCAGTCGAGCAGGCTCGCGGCCTCCTTGTAGACGGCGTGGCTCTCTTTGGACTTCGGGTTCATGACGGTGACGAGCAGCACCTTGCCGTTGCGTTCGGCGACACCGGTGAAGGTGTTGCCCGCGTGAGTGGTGTAGCCGTTCTTGACGCCCGCGATGCCCTTGTACGGCTCGACGCCGACGTCACCGGTGAGGAGCCGGTTGGTGTTCTGGATCTGGAAGGCCTCGCGCTTCTTGCCGGCCTTCTTCTCGCCGGGGAACTCGGCCGTGGCGGTCGAGCAGTACTCGCGGAAGTCCTCCTTCTGCAGTCCGCTGCGGGCGAACAGCGTGAGGTCGTACGCGCTGGAGACCTGGCGGGGGGCGTCGTAGCCGTCGGGCGACACGACGTGTGTGTCGAGGGCCTGCAACTCGTCGGCGTGCTCCTGCATGGCGGCGACGGTCTTGGGGACGCCGCCGTACATCGAGGACAGCACATGCACCGCGTCGTTGCCGGAGCGCAGGAAGACGCCGAGCCACAGGTCGTGGACCGTGTACGTCAGCTTCTCCTTGACCCCGACCAGGCTGCTGCCCTCACCGACATCGGCGAGATCCTGGTTCGTCACCTTGTGCTTCAAGGTCTTCGGCTGGAGCTCAGGCGCGTCCATGACCGTGTCCGCGAACAGCATCTTCAGCGTGGAAGCCGGGGGCAGCCGCCAGTGCGGGTTGTGCGAGGCGAGCACCTCGCCGCTCTCCGCGTCCGCGACGATCCAGGACCGTCCGGTGAGGTCCTTCGGCAGCACCGGGGCGTCGGGCCCCAGATCGACCTGGGTGCCGACGAGGCCGAGCCGCTTGCCACCGACCTTCGACATCGGGGCGGTCGGCTTCGGATCGTCGGTGGTGTCCTTGCTGACCGCCGACGCGGGGTCGACGACAAACGTGGACAGCAGGACGGCAGAGGTGACCGTCAACACGGTCTTTTTCAGAGCAGGCACGGTCGGAAACGTACAGGCAGATGATGTGCAGGGGGATGTGGACCGCCGGACCGGCCAACCGGACCGCCAGGACAGCCCACCCCGAGCGCCCCGGCCGGAGCCCGGTGGCGATACTGGATTCATGAAGCTCACCCGGCCCGTCTCCTGGTTCCTGCTCGCCTTCGGGCTGTGGAGCTGGTGCATTTGGGTCACTTTCGCCAAGAATCTCTGGAAAGACGGCAGTGGACTTGCCTTCGACGACGCGGGTGACCCGACTGCGTACTTCTGGGTGCATCTGCTGCTCGCCATCACGTCCTTTCTTCTGGGGACGGCGGTCGGCGTGATCGGGTTGCGCGGACTCAGGGCTCTGCGACGCGAACGTGCATAACCGGCCGCACGGCAACCGGACATAGGCGTACGAAACACAGACGTGCGGAACCCAGGGGGAGCGCAAGTGGCAGTGGTCTTCGTTCCGGTGGCGATCGCGGTCCTCGCGCTGCTGGTCGGCGTGCACCGCTATGTGTGGCGTCGGCTTGTCGGTGACACGACGACGCCGGGCAGCGCGCTGCGCCGGGCGGGCACCGTGGCGGCCTGGCTGCTGCCGCTGCTGAGCATCGGTGCTCTGGTCGCCGGGCGCGCGGGCGCACCGTTCCGGCTGCAGCAGACGCTGGCCTGGCCGGGCTTCCTCTGGCTGGCGGCGCTCCTGTATCTGACGCTCGCTCTGCTGGTCGGCGAGGCGGTGCGGCCGGTTCTGCGGTGGGTGCTCGCGCGCCGCGCGGCGGATGGCGGTACGGCCGGCAGGGCCGGGAGCGATGCGGCTGAAATGGGCTCATCTCCGGCTGAAGCGCCCGCGAGTGGGACCCCTGCACCCCCGGCCACCCTCGTCGTCGAAGCCCCCGCCCCGCCGTCCGTGGCCGTCCACCCGTCCCGTCGTCTGTTCGTGGCGCGGGCCGTAGGCGGCGCCGCCGCCGTCGCCGGACTCGGGACCGTCGGATACGGGACCTACGGCGTGCTCCGCGGTCCGCGCGTCAAGCGGGTCACCGTCCCGCTGGCCAAGCTGCCCCGGTCCGCGCACGGTTTCCGGATCGCCGTCGTCAGCGACATCCACCTCGGGCCCATCCTGGGCCGCCCCCACACCCAGCGGATCGTCGACACGATCAACCGGACCCAGCCCGATCTGATCGCTGTCGTCGGCGATCTCGTCGACGGAACCGTCGCCGACCTCGGCCCGGCTGCCGAACCGCTGGCGGGCCTGACCGCCCGTCATGGGGCTTTCTTCGTCACCGGCAATCACGAGTACTTCTCCGGTGCGGCCCAATGGGTCGATCACGTAAGGGAATTGGGGCTTCACCCGCTGGAGAACGCGCGGGTCGAGATAGACGGATTCGATCTGGCCGGGGTCAACGACGTCGCCGGGGAGAGCGAGGGGCAGGGGCCTGATTTCGAGCGAGCCCTCGGTGACCGGGACCGTACCCGCGCCTCCGTCCTCCTCGCCCACCAGCCCGTCGTCATCGACGACGCGGTCGCGCACGGGGTGGACCTCCAGCTCTCCGGCCACACCCATGGCGGCCAGCTCTGGCCGGGCAACTACCTTGCCGAACTGGCCAACCCCACGGTCGCCGGGCTCGAACGCTACGGCGACACCCAGTTGTACGTCTCACGGGGCGCGGGTGCCTGGGGGCCGCCGGTGCGGGTCGGTGCCCCCTCCGACATCACCGTCGTACAGCTCGCCTCCCGGCAGGCGTAGTCGCGGACGGAGCCTCACCGGCGCGCCACCGCACAGCCGCACCGCACCGATGTGCCGCGGGACCGCATCGGCGGGTGCGCGGCACAACCACACAGCATCTCCATCTTTTTCGGCCGTTCGACTCATCAGAGGTTTCAACTGCCAAAGAAATGGCTAAGAGGTGCGGATTCCCTCTTCCAGATGTGAAAATCGTGTGATTGGCTGGGTTCGCGCATGTGGTGATGTGCGTTTCTGAGCACATCTGCCCGGGTGGGGCTGGTAAGGGAGAGCACGGCAATGCGGTCGATCCGGGTACGGATTCTCGCGATTCTCGCGGTTTTGGTCATCGCAGGCGTCGGCGCCTGGCAGTTGCTTCCCTCGGACGAGGTGAACAAGGATCCGATCACGGTCGGCACGACGGACGAGGTGACCTCGCTCGACCCCGCCGGTGCCTACGACGCCGGTTCCTGGGCGATGTACAGCAACGTCTACCAGTCCCTCATGACGTTCAAGTCCGGGGCGATCGTCCCGGAGCCGGACGCCGCCGAGAGCTGTGGGTTCATCGGTCAGAAGCTGCAGACGTACCAGTGCAAGCTGCGCGACGATCTGACCTTCGCCAGTGGCCGGAAGGTCACCGCCGCCGATGTCGAGTACTCCATCGAGCGCATGATGAAGATCAAGACGGACGTCGGCCCCTCGGTGCTGTTCCCCAGCCTGAAGAACGTGGTGTCCGAAGGCCGCACGATCACCTTCAACCTCTCCTCGCGCGACGCGACCTTCCCGCAGAAGCTCGCCACCGGGGCCGGTTCGATCGTCGACCGCGACCAGTACCCGGCGGACAAGCTCCGCACCGGGAACTCGGCCGACGGCTCGGGGCCGTACATCCTGAAGTCGTACGAGCCGGGCACCAAGGCCGAACTGGTCCCGAACCCCAAGTACAAGGGCGCACTGAAGGAGACCGGAGTCCCGGTCGACGTCCGCTACTACAAGCAGTCGGACGATCTCCTGGCGGCCTGGAAGTCCGGGCAGGTCGACGTGACGCACCGGCAGCTGCCGCCCGCCACGCTCGCCGACCTCAACCCCGGCGACCCCGACATGCACATCACCGAGGCGGACAGCGCCGAGATCCGCAACATGGTCTTCAACGTGCGCCCCGGGGCACCGCTCGCCAACAAGAAGGTCCGGCAGGCCATCGCGTCGATCATCGACCGCGGACCGCTGGTGACCGACGTCTACAAGGGCACCGTCGAGCCGCTCTACTCGCTGATCCCGCAGGGCTACATCGGGCACAGCACGCCGTTCTTCGACGACTACCCGACGCCCGACCCGGCGCGTGCCAGGAAGCTGATGGAGGAGGCCGGGGTACAGATCCCGCTTCACATCAACTTCGCCTACCGCGCCGACGACGCGTACACCAAGGAGACCGCCGAGCTGCGCCGCCAGCTGGAGGCGGACGGACTGTTCAAGGTCTCGGTCAAGGCGGTGGAATGGCAGGCGTTCCAGAAGGGGTACGCGGCGGGCAAGTACGACGCGTACACCGTCGGATGGCTGCCCGACTATCCGGACCCCGACACCTTCAGCCAGCCCCTCGTCGGCCGCGACACCAGCCTTCACAACGGCTACACCAGCAAGAAGATGGACCAGCTGATCTCGGCCACGCTGCAGTACAGCGACCGCAGCCGCACCGCGGGGGACTTCAGGGACCTTCAGGCCCTGGTCGGCGAGGACGTGCCGCTCGTACCGCTGTGGCAGAAGAAGGATTACGTCGTCAGCACGACCGAGGTCTCCGGCTCCCAGTACCTGTCGGACGGCACAGGCATCTGGCGGCTGTGGGAACTCGACTGGATCTAAGGGCTGCCCCGGGATCCGCCGCCGGTCACCCGGCCGTCCCGGGCAGGAACTCCGTCAGTACGTCGTGGACCTGACGCACGAGCGGTCGCAGCACCCGGAACCGGGAGAGCGCGATCGCTCGTGCGCCGATCGGGGCGGTGCGTTCGACGAGACGGCGGCTGCGCTCGGCGCCCTCCGTCCGGTCGTACACCCAGAACAGCACCAGACCCATCTGTATCAGCCACATCAACTGCGGCAGTTCTTCCGCCATGTCGGGGTCGGTCTTGGTGCTGGAGCCGGCCAGACACCGTTCATGGATGGAGATCGCCGCCTCCCGGGCTGCGACCGACTCCTTCGAAAACGGGGAGAGGGGGCTTTCCGGGTCGGCGGCGTTCTTGAAGAACTGGGCGGCGAAGCGGTGGTACGGCTCGGCCACGTCGAGCCAGCTGAGCAGCACCCCCCGGATGCGTACGGCCAGATCCTTGTCACCGGCCAGGACCGGCTGGACCGCCGCCTCGTGCTCGGCGGCGAGCCGGTCGTAGAAGCCCTGGACGAGGTGTTCCTTGCCGGCGAAGTAGTAGTAGGCGTTTCCGACGGAAACCCCGGCCTCCTGCGCGATGGCCCGCATCGTCGTCTTGTCGTAACCGCGTTCCTCGAAGAGCCGGAGCGCAGTTTCGAGGATGAGTGTGCGGGTCTGCTCGCTCTTGGGAGCCTTGACTTCCTTCACGTCCTTCACTTCCTTCACCACGCCCCCGAGGGTATCCGCCCGGACCAGGGGATGTGCGCCTAGCCTTCGAGGTCCGGGACCTGGCAGGCCTCGTCCCCGGACCCGCACGGTGCGGCCGTCATCGACCGGTACTTCGCGGCGGCCAGCACCGACGCCCGGGCGAACGGCAGGCCCGCCGGAGTGGCCAGCCAGTGGGCCTTCGGCCGGTGTTCGGCCAGCGCCCAGAGACAGACGATCCAGGCGGAGGTCCCGCGGTAGATCTGCCCCCGGTCGCCGATGACGGTGATCTCGGCGAGCGTCCCTGCGTGGTCGAGTCCGGGGAAACGGCGCCGCGCCTCCTCGGAGGCCGCCGGGACGAGATCGAGCGGGACGAGCTGACGCTGCTTCATCAGCCAGTGGCGCAGATGGACGCAGAGCGAGCACTGCGCGTCGTAGAGCACGGTGAGCCGCTCGACGGGCGTCGGGCGCCCGTCGAACGGGGCCGTGGCCTGCCCGGTCACCGGCCGGTGGCGGGTGCGGCCCACGGGCCCTGGCCGGTGGGGCCCGTCCAGCCCTGCGGCGGTACGGGCGGGGTCTGCCCGCGCTCCATCAGCCCGCGGCGGCGGATCTTGTTGAGGACGTAGACGTTTCCGAGGTGCATCACTCCGAGGACGAGCAGGACGACGCCGACCTTCACCGAGAGCGCCTCGAAGAGCCCGCGGGCGTCGGCGACCGCGTCGGAGCTCTTCAGGTAGAGGGTGACGAAGCCCAGGTTGACCAGGTAGAAGCCGACCACCAGCAGGTGGTTGACGGCGTCGGCGAGCTTCTCGTTTCCGTGCAGGACGTCGGCGAGGAAGACCTTGCCGTTTCGGCTCAGTGTGCGGGCGACCCAGACGGTGAGCGCCACGCTGATCAGCAGGTAGATGACGTACGCGACAACAGTGAGGTCCATGCCCCACCCTCCCTTGAACGCGTTCAAAAGCTGGTGTCATGGACTGTAGACCTGTATTTGAACATGTTCAAGCGGGTACTCCGGGGTGGTCCTTCCGTGCGGTCCCGGACTTCGCGGCCGACGCCTTGAAGCGCCGTACGCCCGGTACCGCCGCGGTGGCCAGACAGGCTGTGCCGACCGCCACCGCGGCGACGGAGAGCGGGACTTCGGCCCCCCAGGCCGAGGCGGCGAGCGGGGCCAGGGCGTAGCCGAGCGGCATCGCGGCGAGGGACAGCAGCCAGTCGTACGACGTCACGCGGGCCAGCGCGTGCGCGGGCACGGCGGACTGGACCGCGGTGTCCCAGACCGGGCCGAGGAAGCCGAGCCCCGCCAGTGCGATGCCGTAGGCGGCGATGGTCAGCGCAGCCGGCGCACCCGCCGCGAGAAGACCGAGCGGGAGCGCGTAGGTGGCGAGTCCCAGGTTGGCGACCAGGACCGGGCGGCGCGGGCGGGCGCGGCCGGCCAGCAGCGAGCCGAGCAGCAGGCCGATCGCGCCGGTCTGGAGCAGGGCGATCCAGACGGTCTTGCCGCCCATCTCCCGTACGGCGAGGGCCGGGCCCAGGGTCATCAGCACGGCCGCCGCGCCGTTCCAGACCGCGTGCGCGATCAGGCTCGTCCAGTACCAGTCGCGGCCGCGGACCTCGCTCCAGCCCTCCTTGAGGTCGCTGAACACCGATCGGTGCGGGATCGGCACGTGCCGGACCTTGATGGCGGACAGCAGCGCGGCGCTCACCGCGAAGCTCGCGGCGTCCAGCACGAAGGCCCAGCCCGGACCCGCGGTGAGGATCAGAGTTCCGCCGAGCGCGGGTCCGGCCACCCGGGTCGCACTGTTCACGACGGCCATCAGGGAGTTGGCGCCCAGGAGGGCCGGGGCCTCCACGGTTCCGATGATCAGCGGCGACGAGGTCGGCATGGCGAACGCGCTCGCCGCCCCGCCGATCGCCTCGGCGACGGCGATCTGCCAAAGCCGGGGCGCGCCGCCGAGCAGCTCCAGCCCGACGAAGAGCTGGGTCGCGCACCGTACGAGATCGGTGGTGAGTGCGACCGTACGGGCGTTGAAGCGGTCGCCGACCACGCCCCCGAGCGGCAGCAGGATCAGCTTGGGCACCATCGCGCACGCCAGGACCAGGGCGAGGGCGGCGGTCGAGCCGGTGGCCAGGTAGACCGCGAGCGAGAGTGCGGTGGGGATGGCGGCGTCGCCGAGGAGGGAGAGGGTGCGTCCGATGAAGAGCAGGCGGAAGGCGCGCGTGCGCAGGGGATGCGGCATGCGCAGGAATCTATTTCGGCACCGAACTTTTCGTCAACGAAATATCTGACTCCGAAGTAATCGAGGCTCCGGGCGTACCCTTTCCTCATGGAGCGAAGCGACTGGACCGACGGACATGTGGAGCGGTGGAAGCCTGTGCTTCCCGACCTCGATCCCGATGTCGAGGGTGCGGTGACCCGCATGAAGAAGCTCTCGGTCCATCTGCGCCGGGTGCGCGAACAGTCCCTGATCGACTTCGACCTGGACCGCCAGGAGTTCGACACGCTCCACAAGCTCGCCGGACGCGGCGGGAGGGCGGCCCCCTCCGAGCTCGCCGCCGACCTCGACCTGGCCCCCGCCTCCGTCACCGGCCGGCTGGACGCGCTCGAGCGGCGCGGCTTCGTGCGTCGTACGCCGTCGACCACGGACCGGCGACGGGTCAACGTGGAACTCACCGAGGAGGGCCGCTCGACCTGGCTCGGCGCGATGGACTTCCTCGGCCATGAGGAGTACCGGCTGCTCGGTGTCCTCGACCGGGACGAACGCACCCTGCTCAACGACATGTTGCGGCGCATCATGGTCGTCGCGGAGGACCGGGACGACGCACGGTGGGACTGAGTGCCGCCGGCGCCCACGCCGCCTGAACGGCTCCGCGTCGCGACGCCGGCAGGGGCGTTGCCGGTGCCCGGCCCCGCCCCCCGTTCGTCTCCGTACCGACCGTCAGATGCTCATCGAACGCGCCGTGTTGATCTGGGCCATCACCATCTGGAAGGTCTCCGGGCCGGTCGCCGCGATCATCGTGGAATGATGCCGGCCGCCGCTGGTCACCGAGACCTGGATGAAGCCGGTCGTCTTCTTCTCCTTCATCAGGAGGAAGAGCAGCCCGATCAGGCAGAGCAGGGCGAAGACGATCGCGAGCACGATCGCGACCGTCGGGATCTTCTCCTCGGTGCGCGACATGTCGGTGGCCGTCCACACCGCGCCCTTGAGTGGCATCGTGCCGGACGGGGTCACGATCGAGTCGTTCATGACGGTGATGTCACCGAACGACAGCATCGGCGCACCGCCGCCGGGACCCGCACCCTGCTGCGGCGGGAAGCCGTAACCGGGCAGGGGCGGCTGGACGGCCGGCTGGTTCGCGTTCGGGTAGCCGTATCCGGGGCCCTGCTGGGCCGCGGAATCGGGCAGCTGCTGTGGGTAGCCGTACGTCGGCGTGCCCGCGCTCGGCGTGCCCGCACCCGGGTAGCCGTACCCCTGGGCGTCCGGGACGGTGGGCGGATTGCCCGGCTGCTGGGGAGGTCCCCACTTGTCTGAGTCGTCCGCGTACGGATTCGGATCGCTCAACGTTCCCCGCTCTCGATCAAGCTTGCGCGCCCCGCGCCTTGCTGCGCCGGGGGCGGCGAACCGGTGTCCGGTTCCGCACGACCGTACCGTCAAGCCTCGAGGAGCGCAGCAAGAGACCCCGCTTCCCGCGGCGTTGGCGCGGAAAAGCGGGGCCTCCAGTGCAACTGGTGCAGCCGAACGGTCAGAAGCGGCGCGTGATCAGGGCGCGCTTCACTTCCTGGATCGCCTTGGTGACCTCGATGCCACGCGGGCACGCGTCCGTGCAGTTGAAGGTGGTGCGGCAACGCCACACACCATCACGGTCGTTGAGGATCTCCAGGCGCTGCTCGCCGCCCTCGTCACGCGAGTCGAAGATGAAACGGTGCGCGTTGACGATCGCCGCCGGGCCGAAGTACTGGCCGTCGTTCCAGAACACCGGGCACGACGAGGTGCACGCGGCGCACAGGATGCACTTGGTGGTGTCGTCGAACCGCTCGCGGTCCTCGGCGGACTGCAGACGCTCGCGCGTCGGCTCGTTCCCCTTGGTGATGAGGAACGGCATGACATCACGGTAGGCCTGGAAGAACGGGTCCATGTCGACCACGAGGTCCTTGAGGACCGTGAGGCCCTTTATGGCCTCGACCGTGATCGGCTTCTCCGGGTTGATGTCCTTGATCAGCGTCTTGCAGGCGAGCCTGTTCTTGCCGTTGATCCGCATCGCGTCGGAGCCGCAGATGCCGTGCGCGCAGGAGCGGCGGAACGTCAGCGTCCCGTCGATGTCCCACTTGATCTTGTGAAGGGCGTCGAGAACACGCTCCTTCGGGTCGATCTCGATCTGGAAGTCCTGCCACTGGGCCTCGTCGGAGACCTCGGGGTTGAAGCGGCGGATCCGGAAGGTGACCGTGATGTACGGGGAGGCGGCGGACTCCGCCTCCACCTTGTCCAGAGTCGGGGTTGCCATCAGTACTTACGCTCCATCGGCTGGTAGCGGGTCTGGACGACCGGCTTGTAGTCGAGCCGGATCGACTCGGTGCCATCGTCGGCGACCTCGCGGTACGCCATGGTGTGGCGCATGAAGTTGACGTCGTCGCGGTTCGGGTAGTCCTCGCGGTAGTGACCGCCGCGGGACTCCTTGCGGGCCAGCGCGGAGGTCGCCATGACCTCGGCCAGGTCGAGCAGGTTGCCCAGCTCGATGGCCTCCAGGAGGTCCGTGTTGAACCGCTTGCCCTTGTCCTGGATGGACACGTTCAGGTAGCGCCTGCGCAGCTCGGCGATCTTGTCGACGGCCGTCTTGATGGTCTGCTCGGTACGGAACACCATCACATTGGCGTCCATGCACTCCTGCAGCTCCAGACGGAGCGTCGCGACCCGCTCGGAGCCCGTCGAATTGCGCAGTCGTTCGACCTGGTCGACGACCAGCTGCGCCGGGTTCTCGGGAAGCTCGACGAAGTCGTTCTTCGCGGAGTACTCGGCGGCGGCGATGCCCGACCGGCGTCCGAAGACGTTGATGTCGAGCAGCGAGTTGGTGCCCAGACGGTTGGCGCCGTGCACGGAGACGCACGCGACCTCGCCGGCGGCGTACAGGCCCGGGACGACGGTGGTGTTGTCGGCCAGCACCTCGCCCTGGACGTTGGTCGGGATGCCGCCCATGGCGTAGTGCGCGGTCGGCTGGATCGGGATCGGGTCCGTGTAGGGCTCGATGCCGAGGTACGTACGCGCGAACTCGGTGATGTCCGGGAGCTTCGCGTCCAGCTGCTCCGGCGGCAGGTGCGTGAGGTCGAGGTAGACGTGGTCGCCCTCGGGTCCGCAGCCGCGGCCCTCACGGATCTCCGTGTAGATGGAGCGGGACACGACGTCACGGGACGCGAGGTCCTTCATGACGGGCGCGTACTTCTCCATGAAGCGCTCGCCGTCCTTGTTGCGGAGGATGCCGCCCTCACCACGGGCGCCCTCCGTCAGCAGGATGCCCATGCGCCAGATGCCCGTCGGGTGGAACTGGAAGAACTCCATGTCCTCCAGCGGCAGACCGCGGCGGTACGCGGCGGCCTGGCCGTCACCGGTCAGGGTGTGGGCGTTCGACGTCACCTTGAAGAACTTGCCGGTGCCGCCGGAGGCGAAGATGATCGCCTTCGCCTGGAAGATATGGATCTCGCCGGTCGCCAGCTCGTACGCGACGACGCCCGCGGACTTCTTCAGCCCGGTCTCGGGGTCCTCCTGCAGCAGCAGGTCAAGGACGTAGAACTCGTTGAAGAACTCCACGCCCTCCTTGACGCAGTTCTGGTACAGCGTCTGGAGGATCATGTGGCCGGTGCGGTCCGAGGCGTAGCAGGACCGGCGGACCGGGGCCTCGCCGTGGTTACGGCTGTGGCCGCCGAAGCGACGCTGGTCGATCTTGCCCTCGGGCGTGCGGTTGAACGGCAGGCCCATCTTCTCCAGGTCGAGAACGGAGTCGATGGCCTCCTTCGCCAGGATCTCGGCGGCGTCCTGGTCGACCAGGTAGTCGCCACCCTTGATGGTGTCGAAGGTGTGCCACTCCCAGTTGTCCTCCTCCACGTTGGCGAGCGCGGCGGCCATGCCGCCCTGCGCGGCGCCCGTGTGGGAGCGGGTCGGGTACAGCTTCGTGAGCACGGCGGTACGGCTGCGCTTCGTCGACTCGATGGCCGCGCGCATGCCGGCGCCGCCGGCGCCGACGATGACGGTGTCGTACTTGTGGATCTGCATGATTTCCTCTGGTCCCTCTGGCCCGGCGCCTAGCGGATGTTCGGGTCGAAGGTGAAGATCACCAGCGTGCCCAGCAGGACGGTGAACACCGTGGCGGTGTACAGGAGCATCTTCAGCCAGAAGCGGGTGTTGTCCCGTTCGGCGTAGTCGTTGATGACCGTACGGAGGCCGTTGGCGCCGTGGAGCATGGCCAGCCACAGCATCGCCAGGTCCCAGACCTGCCAGAACGGCGAGGCCCAGCGGCCCGCCACGAAGGCGAAGCCGATCTTGGAGACGCCACCGTCCAGCACGAGCTGGATCAGCAGGTGGCCGATGACCAGGACGACAAGAACGATGCCCGACAGGCGCATGAAGAGCCAGGCGTACATCTCGAAGTTGGTGCGCGAAGCCTTGGGGCTCTTGCCCGTCCGCTTACGCGGGGGCTCGATGACCGGGGCCGGATGGTCGACGTCGTAGAGGCTGACGCCTTCGACGGAGCCGATCGCGGCGGAGGACTCGGTGGACATTGGCCTCAGCTCCCGAAGACTTCGCGTACGGCGTGGCCGAGGACGGGGTACAGGGCCCCGACCATCAGCACGACCCAGATACCCACGGCGGACCAGAGCATCTGCTTCTGGTAGCGCGGGCCCTTGGCCCAGAAGTCCACGGCGACGATGCGGAGACCGTTCAGCGCGTGGAAGAGAATTGCGGCCACCAGGCCGTATTCGAGGAGCGCGACGATCGGCGTCTTGTACGTGGCCACGACGTCGTCGTAGGCCTCGGGGGAGACGCGGACGAGAGCGGTGTCCAGGACGTGTACGAACAGGAAGAAGAAAATGAGGACACCGGTGACTCGATGAGCCACCCAGGACCACATGCCTTCCCGGCCGCGGTACAGCGTTCCAGCCGGCACGGAAGAACCCTCCGGGAGCGGGGATTGGGGTCGGCCGGCTTGACTGTCGGTCTGACCCGGCCGGGTACGGTCCACCGGCCCCGGCCATCGTAGCGACGGTTTGTCGGTTCGTTCGCGCGGGGGCCTCTGGTGTGATCAAAGTGGCAATCAAACAGGCACGGACGGGCTAGGGCCGCTCGTTCGGATCATGCTGGGCTCGCAGGGTCCGGCACGCACACGAAAGACCCCAGGAGTGTCCGGCCTTCAGGGCGTGTCCGCCGGGTCCTTGTCCGTCATCAGCTCGATGATGCGGCCCCGCGCCAGTCTGCGCATCTCGTCCGCCGTGACCACCCGCTCCTCGTCCGGCTCGTGGCCCAGCCTGGCCCGGATGCCGGCCAGAACCTGGTCCGGGTGCTCGGAAGGCAGGAAGGCGTCCAGGCAGATCACGAAGACATGGCCGAAGCGGCACTCGTACGCGGCATGCGCGGCGCTCAGCGCGAGATGTGCGGACGGGTGCGCGGCGTGATGCAATCCAGGGGAGTCCTCGGCGGCGAGCGCCTCCGCGAGATCGGCCGGGGCCAGGTCGTATCCCGCCTCGTCGGCTGCGGCGAGCAATGCGCCCAGATCGGGATACGGGCGGTGGGCGGCCAGTCGCTGTGCCCAGCGGTGACTGCCGAAGCAACCGAGCAGGGCCGCTTCGGCGGCGGCGAGTGATGCGGTGTTGAACCGGTCCAGGCCGCGGGACGGGGCGCTGAAGCGGGCCGGGGCCGGACGGCTGTTCTGGACGGGCACGGCGGGCCGGACATCGTGTTGCGGCGGTGGTTCGGGGAGGCCGGCGTGGGACTCGCTGGGCCTGGACAGCGTGGGCTCCTCGGATCATCGGCATCTGTGGCCCTGGGGTGGCGGAACGGGAGAGACCAGGGGATGCGGGGTGAGGGAGAGATGAATGTGATCCAACGCTAGCGAGGCTGGGTAACGGCCGTCCGACGGATGCGCGAATATCACCCGGAAGTGAGAGTTTCGGAATGCCCGATGGACGAATCCCCGAGGAGAATGCCCGGCTATCTCCATTCTTTTACCCGATTGACCCCTATACCGGAGGTTTCTGACCGATGTCGCCCTCACGCGGTGCGCTCGTGGCCGGCGCCGCCCTCACCGCGGCGGCCGCGGTGACGATCACCTTCGTCGTCTGGCCGGACGTGTCCGACACCGGACGCCAGGGTGGGACGGCCGTGGCCAGCACGCCGTCGCACACGTCCCCTTCGCCGACCCGTAGCTACCCGCTCTCCACCGCACCCCGCACCATCCCCGCCGTACGCGAACACATCGCCGCCCGGGGCCCCGGCTGGAAGCCGGGGCCGGACAGCTCCGTCGTGATCGGCGGCGGCAGCGGGGCGCTCGCGGACGAGGCGCAGCTGCTCGCCGAGGAGCTGAAGATCCGTTACCGGGGCGCCGTCCCCGCCCGTGCGGGCGATGTCGAGCTGGCCCTCGGAACTTCCGGCAAGGGCGCCCCCGAGTCGTACACCCTGAAGACCCACGACGGACGGGTCACCATCACCGGCCCTGACCAGGCGGGTGTCTTCTACGGAACCCGCACCCTCAAACAGTCGCTGCGCGCGGACGGCACCATGCCCGAGGGGGAGGTGCGCGACCGCCCCGACCGGCCGCAGCGCGGGCTCAACCTGGACATCGCGCGCAAGTACTACAGCGTGGGCTGGATCGAGGACCGGCTGCGCGAGATGGCCGACCTCAAGCTCAACCAGCTGGGTCTGCACTTCTCCGACGACCAGGCATTCCGGATCGAGTCCGACACCCACCCCGAGATCGTGTCGCCCGAACATCTCACCAAGGCGGAGGTCCGCCAGATCCTCGCCCTCGCCGGCCGGCTGCACATCGATGTCGTGCCCGAGATCGACTCCCCGGGCCATCTCGGCGCCGTCCTGCGTGCCCACCCCGAACTCCAGCTGAGCAACACGGCGGGCGTGCGATCGACCGGGTCGATCGACATCTCCCGTCCCGACTCGGCAAAACTCATCGACCAGCTGATCGGCGAGTTCGCGGAGCTCTTCGGTGGCAGGTACTGGCATCTCGGCGGCGACGAATACCGCGCGCTGACGGTCCAGGACCCCGCCGTCTCGTACCCGCAGCTGCAGCGCGCCGCCCAGCTGAAGTACGGCTCGGCGGCAGGCATCAAGGACCTCGCCACCGGATGGCTCAACGACCGGGCGGCGGTGGTGCGCCCGCACGGTCTGCAGCCCAAGGCCTGGAACGACGGCTTCTTCCGCGACGGAATCGTCCGGGCCGACAAGGACATCGAGGTCGAGTACTGGACGGGCAAGGAGTACGGCGCCCGGCCGCCGGAGGAGTACCTGAACGAGGGCCGCCGGGTGGTGAACCTCAACGACGAGTTCCTCTACTACGTGCTCGGCCAGCCCAATCAGTTCGTCTATCCGACGGGGAAGCGGATCTACGAGCAGTGGACGCCGCTCGTCCTGCGCGGCACCCGGCCGGTGCCGGCCCGCTACTCGGGTCAGATCCTGGGCGGCCGGTTCGCGGTCTGGGGCGACCTGCCGCGGGCGCAGACCCCGGCCCAGGTGGCGGCGGGGATCCGGATGCCACTGCGGGCCACGGCCCAGAAACTCTGGGATCCGCGGAAACCGGCGCTGACCTGGAATCAGTTCCAGGCACTCGCCGGGACGATCGACAAGACGGGCTGAGCGGGCCGTACCGGATACCGATGGACATCACGGGGGGCCGGGGCTACATTCCGCTTGCCGTGCGCTCCGGGGGAGAGACGCGCGTTCTTGCGGAAAGATCAGAATTCTGGGGGGTCCACTTCATGCTGTGCTCAACCTGCCGTATCAGACCGCCGGTCACCGCGCAGGGGCTCTGCATCCTCTGCGCCGGGCCGGCCGAGGCCTCGGCGCCGATGCCTGCGGCTCCGCCCTTCGCGTCGCCGCAGCAGCAGTTGCGCTCACCCGACGGGCTCGCGAAGGCCGTCGTCATCCTGCTCGTGGTCTCCGCCGCGGCCGACCTGCTCGCCGTGCTCGCGGGGCTGAACATCCGCAGTCTGCTCGGCGATGCGCTGGACAGCGGCCTCGCGACGCTCGACGACGGCGAGGCGGATCGTGCCGACAACCTGTACGCGGCCTCAGGGGTCCTCCAACTCCTGGTGATGCTGGCCACCGGCGTCGTCTTCATCCTCTGGTTCCGGCGGGTACGGCTGAACGCCGAGGTGTTCGACGCGAGCATGCAGCAGATGAAGCCCGGATGGGCGGTCGGCGCCTGGTTCGTCCCGGTCGCCAACCTGGTGCTGCCGCGTCGGATCGCGGGTGGCATCTGGACCGCGAGCGCACAGACCCACACCGACGGCAGCTGGCGCTCGGTTTCCACGACTCCGGTCAATCTGTGGTGGGGGGCCTGGGTCTGCTCGTCGGTCTTCTCCCGGTACGCCTCCCAGCAGTACATGAAGGCGGAGGAGGCGCAGGAGGTCATGGACGCGGCCGGCCGGATGCTGGCTGCCGATGCGTTCGGCATCGTGGCGGCGGTCTTCGCGATCCTCTTCGTGCGCAAACTGACCCGGATGCAGGGCGAGCGGGCGGCACTGGGCGTGTATCCACTCAGCTGAGGACGAACCGGCTGAGGGCCGGTGGTGGACGAACCCCCGTTGGAGGGTGCGATTTCGGACTCCAACAGTGACGATTTCGAGCCATTCGACGCTGTAAGCGGTATGCGGCAGCGGCAAGCGCCGCGTCCCCGTGCACCCGTACGGGGACAGGCCGACGGGGGAGAAGCCGATGAGCCTGCTGGAACTGATCGCCGCCGCGGACGAGCGGGCACTGGTCGCGAGCGGGATCGCCTGCCTCGACCGTTGCCTGCCGCAGCCGGCGGAGGGCGCCGACCCCGACCCCCTGCGTCCCCTCTGGGCGGGCTGCGCCGACGGCGACGAATGGGCGGACCGTCTGGCCGAGGCCCGCGCGGCGCTGAACGACGTGCCGTCCGGGTCGGACGGGACGGTGCCGGCGATGCGGAAGCTGCTCAGTGAAGCGCCTGCGGAGCGGACGGATCCGGGGCTGCGGGCCTGGGCGGACGCCTGCTCGCTCCTGGCCCTGCAGGTCCACCTCGGACAGGACGCGATGCCCGCTGCCGGGGACGATCTGCTGCGGCGCTGCCGCCAGGACGGTCCGACGGGGGCCGGGCCGCTGGTCGCCGGGGAGGTGCGCCGGCAGATCCGGATCCTGGAGATGCTGGCGGAGACCGCGGGGGCTTCCCCCGCGGGGGCGGGGCTGCGCCAGGCGCTCGGCGTCTCGACCGAGGGGCAGCGGGTGCTCCGCGCGGCGACGTCGCGGCGGGTGCGTGGGCGCGGGCCGGCGTGATCGATCCCGCTCGGGCGACGGAGTGCCGTACGTACTCGCGAAGTTGACGAGGACGACCGGGGCCGCCACCCCCCACAGGAGAGGCCCCGGTCGTCTTCCGCAGGGCCGCATGGCGACCCCGTACTCATCTCAGCGCCGCGACTGCGTTTTCTGTCACACCGCTCGGTGTCCGTGAAAGGTTGCGGGTTGTACAAGTCATGGACGCGACCCCCGCGAAGGACGTAGCGTGCTGAGTCGCGCAGGGTGGCGCGGCAGTGGTGACCAGCTGCGATTCAGGACAGCAGGGCGGGTTGAGGGAGTGCTGGGGGACGACGCGGAGCTGACCGCCGCGGTGCTCGCGGCACAGGACGGGGACGAAGACGCCTTCCGTACTGTGTACCGCGCAGTGCAGCCGCGGCTGCTGGGCTACATACGGACGTTGGTGGGTGAGCCGGACGCCGAGGACGTGGCGTCCGAGTCCTGGCTGCAGATAGCGCGGGACCTCGACCGGTTCAGCGGCGACGCCGACCGGTTCCGGGGGTGGGCGGCGCGCATAGCCCGTAACCGCGCCCTCGATCATCTGCGGATGCGTGGCAGGCGCCCCGCGGTCGGTGGCGACGAGACGGAGCTGTCCGAGAAACCGGCCGAGTCCGACACCGCCGACGAGGCGATGGAGGCCCTGGCCACCGGCCGCACCATGTCCCTCATCGCCCAGCTGCCGCAGGACCAGGCCGAGGCCGTGGTGCTGCGTGTGGTGGTCGGCCTGGACGCGAAGAGTGCGGCGCAGACGCTCGGCAAGCGGCCGGGGGCGGTTCGTACGGCTGCGCACCGCGGGCTGAAACGGCTGGCGGAACTGCTCCACGCCGACAGCGGCGAGACCGGCACGAACGGCGACGGGCGCGGCGTTTCCCACCCGCACGGGAGCGCGGCAGGAAAGGCGGTGGAGCTCGATGCCGTACCCGCGCAGCGCGTCTCGCGCACCGGACTGACGGCGTCCGCCGGTGTGACGCATTCGCGTCCGTGGACGCAGAGGAACATGTGATGGCCGACGAACAGTACGAATGGCTTGACAAGGACGCGGCGGAGAGATTGCTCCGCGGCGAACCGGTCGATCCCGTCGGCAGTCACGCGCGTACCGAGGCCGCACGGCTCATGGCCGCGCTGGCCGCCGCCCGTGGAGCCCGTCCGGCCGACGGCGAACTGCCGGGTGAGGCCGCCGCGCTGGCCGCCTTCCGTGCAGTGCCGCGTGCCGCCCGTACGCGGGGACGGTCCGAGACACAGGCGGCGCAGGCGGCGGGGTACGCCACGCAGAGCAGCGAGCCGGGGCGGCCGGAGCAGATGGGGCAGCCAGGACGAGGTGTGCATCCCGGACCGCCCGAGACGCTCGGAGCGATCCGTATCGGACCCGCCTCCTCTGCCCGGTC
Source organism: Streptomyces sp. NPDC005262 (assembly GCF_042872425.1). Classification (NCBI taxonomy): domain Bacteria; kingdom Bacillati; phylum Actinomycetota; class Actinomycetes; order Kitasatosporales; family Streptomycetaceae; genus Streptomyces; species Streptomyces sp. NPDC005262. The sequence goes on along the minus strand of NZ_JBIAKK010000001.1, from coordinate 741,431 downwards.
CTCCTCGTCGTTCTTCGGCCCCGCAGGCGGTGGCGTGCGTCCGCGGCGCTGGCGACGGTCCCTCCACTTCGGTCTTGCCGCTTCCCTCGCGGGCTTCGCCCTCGGCGGGGTCGCCGTCGCCGCGGGCACGGGCGTGCTCCCGGGTCCGTTCGGCGGGCACGCCGACCCGTTGCCCGCCTCCTCCGTATCGGCGCCCGCCTCCCCGGGGGAGCTGGGATCCGGGCCCACGACCGACGAGACGCCCGTCCCGCCGCCGGCTTCCCCGGGCCCGGCCACCTCCCCGGACCTCGCCGGCCCGTCCGCCTCCGGCGACGGAACCCGCAAGGGCGACGACGGTGCGAACGACGCGGACGGCCGGGGCGGCACGGACGGCGACGGCCAAGGGGAAGACGTCGACGCCGCCCCCCGTTCCGGTGACGGGACCTCCCGCGACAGCACCTCCGGCGGCGGCCGGGACGGGACGTCCGGCAAATGGCTGGACCGGACCGTCAGGGCCTGCCGCGACTACCGCGACGGCGACCTCGACGCCGACCGCAGGCGCCGCCTCGTAGTGATGGCCAGGGGCGCCGGCAACCTGGGCCGGTTCTGCAAGCGCGTCCTGGAGCGGCCCGACGGAGACGGCGGTTACGCGCAACAGGGCAGCGGCGACGGCAGCGGAACCGGCGAGGACACGGGCGACGACGGCCCGGACGCGGTCCGGTCGCTCTGGTTCAAACCCGCCGCTGCGACGCCGTCGGCCCCCGCGCTCGCGGCCGCCCCGGGCACCACTGCGTCGACTCGCTGAGCCGCGCCGGCCGCTCCGCTGCCACCGGGTGTGACATTTTCCGAGCCGTCGGCGCAGTACAGAGTGAGCCGACTGGTCATCGGCAGCGCACAGAGCCGGGGTTCCCCCCGTACCTTCGGCTCAGCGCACCTGGCGCGGGCGGGACACGTTCCCCCGGTCCCGCCCGCGCCCCCTTCCCCTCTTCGTCCTCACCAGTAGATGACGACCTTGTCGCCGGTGCGGACCTGGTCGAAGAGTGCGGCGATCTTCCCCTCGTCACGGACGTTCACACACCCGTGGGAGGCGCCGCTGTAGCCTCGGGCCGCGAAGTCCGCCGAGTAGTGCACGGCTTGGCCGCCGCTGAAGAACATCGCGTACGGCATGGCCGTGTGGTAGATCGTCGACACATGGTGCCGGGACTTCCAGTAGATGGAGAAGGTGCCCTCGCGGGTCGGCGTGTACTGCGAGCCGAACCGTACGTCCATCGTCGAGACGACATGGCCGTCGATCATCCAGGACAGGGTCCGGCTGTTCTTGCTGATGCAGAGCACCCGGCCGGTGAGGCAGCGCTTGTCGGGCTCGGCGACGGGGCGGGAGGCCGGCGGGTTCAGCTCGGCGGCCGTCGGCTTCCGGGTCATGCCGAGCAGCTTCTGCCAGGTGAGCGTGTCCGTCCTGCCCGTACGGGACAGTCCGCGCTTGCCCTGGAAGGACTGCACGGCGGCGACGGTGAGGGTGCCGTAGTAACCGGTGGGGGTGCGGTCGAAGTGGCCGATCTGACGGAGCCGGGCCTGCAGTTCCCGTACCTGCTTGCCCTGGGAGCCGGTCGCCATCAGCGTCTTCCCCTGCGGGTCGGGCTTCGGCGTGGCGGACGGTGTCGGTGAGGCCGCCGGCTTCGATGCGGTCTCGGCGGGCTTGGCGTCGTCGCTCGCCGGTGCGGAGGTCCTGGGCGGTGACGACGTGGCCGCCGGGGACCCGTTGGCGGGCTGCGCCTTGCAGCCCGCGGTGGTGACCGTCAGAGCGACGAGGGCGACGGCAGCCACCGCTGCACCGCCCGGGCGCCTTGCTGTCCGGCCAATCGTCCCTGCACCGTGCCCGGTTCTGTGTGTCATCGTCGGCCCCCTGCCTCCTTCGGTACCTGTTGGGACGAATTCCCGCTCTGCTCGGTTGCCAAAGCCCGCGCATGATGGTGAGTGCGGTGGGGAAGGCCGTAGGACGCACCTTGTGAGCAAGGTCCCAGCCCGTGCCTCTCCATGGGTCGCACGCCCGCCGCTACAGTCCGTCGCGAGGGTCGTTGGTTACCAGTAAGTAGCTCCAGCGGGAGGCACAGCAGATGACGCGCGAGTCGGAGTCGGGACTGCCCATCGAGCCGGTGTACGGGCCGGACGCACTCGACGGGTGGAACGCCGACGACAAACTGGGCGAGCCGGGCGCCTACCCCTTCACCCGTGGTGTCTACCCGTCGATGTACACCGGCCGGCCGTGGACGATGCGTCAGTACGCCGGGTTCGGCACGGCCTCCGAATCGAACGCCCGCTACAAGCAGCTGATCGCCAACGGCACGATGGGCCTGTCCGTCGCCTTCGACCTGCCCACCCAGATGGGCCATGACTCCGACGCGCCGATCGCGTCGGGAGAGGTCGGCAAGGTCGGGGTGGCTATCGACTCGGTCGAGGACATGCGGGTCCTGTTCGGCGGGATCCCGCTCGACAAGGTCTCCACCTCGATGACGATCAACGCGCCCGCCGCGCTGCTCCTCCTGATGTACCAGCTGGTCGGCGAGGAGCAGGGTGTTCCGGCCGACCGGCTTACCGGCACCATCCAGAACGATGTCCTGAAGGAGTACATCGCCCGCGGCACGTACATCTTCCCGCCCAAGCCCTCGCTGCGGCTGATCGCCGACATCTTCAAGTACTGCAAGGCCGAGATCCCGAAGTGGAACACCATCTCGATCTCCGGCTACCACATGGCGGAGGCCGGTGCCTCGCCCGCGCAGGAGATCGCGTTCACTCTCGCGGACGGCATTGAGTACGTCCGTACGGCCGTCGCGGCCGGCATGGACGTCGACGACTTCGCCCCACGTCTCTCCTTCTTCTTCGTCGCCCGTACGACGATCCTCGAAGAGGTCGCCAAGTTCCGTGCCGCCCGCCGGATCTGGGCCCGGGTGATGAGGGAGGAGTTCGGTGCGAAGAACCCCAAGTCGCTGATGCTGCGCTTCCACACCCAGACCGCGGGCGTCCAGCTGACCGCCCAGCAGCCCGAGGTCAACCTGGTGCGCGTCGCCGTCCAGGGGCTCGGCGCGGTTCTCGGCGGTACGCAGTCGCTGCACACCAACTCGTTCGACGAGGCGATCGCGCTGCCGACCGACAAGTCCGCGCGGCTGGCCCTGCGCACCCAGCAGGTCCTGGCGTACGAGACGGACGTCACGGCCACCGTCGACCCGTTCGCCGGTTCGTACGTCGTCGAATCGATGACCGATGCCGTCGAAGCCGAGGCCAGGGACCTGATGCTCAAGGTCGAGGACATGGGTGGGGCGGTCAACGCGATCGAGCGCGGCTTCCAGAAGAGCGAGATCGAGCGCAGCGCCTACCGGATCGCCCAGGAGACGGACAGCGGGGAGCGCGTCGTCGTCGGCGTCAACCGCTTCCAGCTCGACGAGGAGGAGCCGTACGAGCCGCTCCGCGTAGACCCGGCGATCGAGGCCCAGCAGGCGGCCCGGCTGGCGAAGCTGCGCGCCGAGCGCGACCAGGGCGCGGTCGACGAGGCGTTGGGCCGGCTGAAGAAGGCGGCCGAGGGGACGGACAACGTCCTCTACCCGATGAAGGACGCACTGGCTGCGCGGGCGACGGTCGGCGAGGTGTGCAACGCGCTGCGGGAGGTGTGGGGGACGTACGTGCCGACGGACGCGTTCTGATCCGTCGGCACGGTCACCGGGCGGGAACATCGGCCGAGGGGAGTGTCGTACCCGCGTGCGACACTCGTTCTCATGCTGGGTGTCACTGATCTTCCGACCTACCTCGTCGGCCTTGTTCTCATCGTTCTGCTGCCGGGGCCGAATTCGCTGTACGTGCTCTCCGTCGCCGCCCGCCGCGGTGTGCGGACCGGGTATGTGGCGGCGGCCGGTGTGTGGACCGGTGACACGGTGCTGATGACACTGTCCGCGCTCGGCGCCGCCTCCCTGCTGCAGACCACGCCGGTGCTCTTCGCCATCGTCAAGTACGCGGGCGCGGGCTATCTGACCTGGCTGGCGATCGGCATGCTGCGGGCCGCGGTGTCCATGTGGCGCGAGCGGCACCGGCAGATCGCCGAGCTGACCGACGACGCGGCCGGACCGGACGGGGCGAAGACGGCGGCCGGGACGGTGGAGCGGCCGTACCGGCGGGCGCTGGTGGTGAGCCTCTTCAACCCGAAGGCGATCCTGTTCCTGATCTCCTTCTTCGTGCAGTTCGTCGACCCCGGGTACGCCTATCCGGCGCTGTCCTTCCTGCTGCTGGGCACACTGCTGCAGATCGCCAGCTTCCTCTACCTGTCGACGCTGATATTCGGCGGCACCCGGCTGTCCGCCGCGTTCCGCCGCCGCAAGCGGCTGTCGGCGGGCGCGACTTCGGCTGCCGGTGTGCTGTTCCTCGGTTTCGCGGCGAAGCTCTCGCTCAGCAGCGTGTGAGGCGGGCGGGCCGGTTCACCGGTGCCACGCGCCGTCGCCCACGTTGCGGATCTTGCGCTGCGGGAGCATGAGGGCGCGTACGTACTCCTCGCCGGGGATCTCCCGGCGGACCCCCGCGCTCGCCCTTCCACGGCCTCGAACACGGGAACCCAACCGCGCCCGGAGCCGAGGCCGAGCGGTGCCAGATATGCGCCGAGCGCACCTCGGTGATGTCGTCCACGTCGAGATGGGTACGGGCGGCGACCAGAGTGCGTACACCCTCGACGGAGGTGTCCGGCTCGCCCTCCTTGAACTGCGCCACCAGCTGGAAGTCCGCCGTGCCGGGCAGCGGGCAGAGGGTGACGAAGCCCGCGGCCCACTACGAGGAACGGTTCGAGGACGGCCTGCGGCTGATCGTCGCAGGGATCGAGGCACCGTACGGGGTGCGCTGATCCGTGGTCAGGCCGGGCGGCCCGACCCGCCGCTCAGGGACCGGCGCAGCAGCGGGGTGCACCACCGCTCCACGTACCGGTGCAGCAGCCACGCCAGCGCCAGCATCAGCGCCACCGTGAGCACCGCCGTCACCGCCGCCGGGATGCCGAGCCGCCGGTGCAACGCGCTCACCACCACCCACCCCAGATGTTCATGGACGAGATAGAAGGGGTACGTCAGCGCTCCCGCGACTGTGAGCCAAGGGCGGTCGAAGCGGGCGAGGGCGCCGAGCGCGATCGCGGCGACCGCGGCGAAGCCGGCGGTCACGATCGCGATGATGACCAGTGACGAGCGGTACGAGAAGTCGTGGGGGCCCGCCGGGTGCCACAGCGCGTCCACCGCGAAGTGCTGGCCGAGCAGCCAGCTGACCCCGACGATGCCCCAGGCCGTGGCGTCCCGCCGGTTGCGGTGGACCAGGTAGAGCCCGATGCCGCCGATGAAGAAGGGGGCGTACTCGGGCATCAGGACCACATCGGCCAGCGGCTCGCCGGAGGCCTTGCCGAGCGCCGCGGCCAGCGTCCACGCGGCGCAGAACAGCACGATCCGTCGCCTGCTGGCCCCCGGCAGCACCACGCACACGGCGAAGAGGGCGTAGAAGCGGATCTCCGCCCACAGCGTCCAGCACACACCGAGCACCCGGTCCACGCCCAGTGGCTGCTGCAGCAGGGTCAGGTTCACCAGCGCATCGCTGGGAGAGACCGCGTTGTACGCCACCGCGGGCAGCGCGAAGACCAGTGTCACCAGCAGGACCGCCGCCCAGTACGCGGGCAGCAGCCTGGCCGCCCGGGAGGCGAAGAACGAGGTCAGCGACCGCCCCCAGCCGCTCATGCAGATCACGAAGCCGCTGATGACGAAGAAGATCTGCACCCCGAGGCAGCCGTAGGCGAACCAGGTGTGGGCGGTGGGGAACAGGGAAGCGGCGGAGGTCCCCCACGCCTTGGTGATGTCGCCGCCCCGGCCGCCGTAGTGGTACGCGGCGACCATCAGCGCGGCGACCAGCCGCAGCCCGTCCAGAGCGCGCAGACGGGGCCTGGATCGCGCCGGCCGGCGGTCCGCGCCGTCCGGCTGCTGCGGTGACGACGGGCGCGGTGGCGCCGGAACCGGCGCCGGTGCGGCAAGAACCCGCTCGAGGGTCCTGCCCGGATTCTCCGGAGTGATGGTCACGGCCTTCCCTTCCCACAGTGGCGAAGGGACAGGTTAGGGCGCTCCGAGGCCCCGAAACGGACGAGAGGGGAGCAGTTTCCCGTGCTGACAGGGCGAGTTCATCTTGCGGCCGTTCAGGTTTCTTACCGTGCTACGGAACCTCAAACGGTTGCCGAACATCTGCACCCCTCCATATGCCCCATCCCCCCACGGGCACCAGACGCTTGGAGCGCCATGACGAAAGCCCGCACCCGTTGGCCACGGCAGCGTGACGCGGAGGACTCGCTCCCGCCCGAAGGCGGCACGTCCCACCTCGCCACCGTCCAGCCGACGGAACTGGAGACCTGCCTGCGCGCCTGCGCCGCGCACAGCGGGAAGCTGGTCGCCGGGCTCGACCGGCGGCGTACGGCGCTCGCGGAGGCCCTGCGGAATCTGCTGGCCACCCACGCCGGCATGGAGCAGACGTCCTCCGCGGTCTCCCCGATCCCGCTGCTGCGGCGCACCGCCAAGGGTGGTGCGGGCTCCGCTCTGGTGCTCGGCGACAAGCTGCTCGACCCGCTGCTCGCGGTCGGCAACAAGGCGCTGGACTGCGGTTACGAGGACGAGCTGAAGCTCGCGATCCTCATCACGGACACCGTGCTCACCCAGCGCAAGCGCTCCCGGGCGGGCTGGCGGCTGCGGGCCCGGACCCTGGAGGCGATGGGCGCGGAGACCGCCGCGGTCGAGGCGTACGAGCACTACCTGGACCTCACCGACGAGGACGGCTTCGGGGTCGCGGCGAAGACGGCCGGACTGCGAGTGGGCGCGGAGCGCCAGAGCGAGCTGCTGCGGAGGCTGGAGCGTGACTGCCCCGAGGCCGCGGCCTTCGTCGGCGGCTCCGTCACCGATTCCTGGGCCGAGGGACTGGAGCTGCACGATCGGGGATCCTGGAACGAGGCACGGCCCCGGCTGATCGGCGCACTTCTGACCCAGGACCGGGCCGGCGCGCCGGTGCCGGAGATCCAGGAGGCCCTGGCCCAGTACCTCGGCCTCGCGCTGGAGGTCAGCGGCGCGGCGGGCAGCGGCGGCAGCCCCCGAGGCAGCGCGGGCACCGGCGACGTCGCCCCTCTCACGGACCTCATCGCGCTCTACGCCGAGCAGCGCCGGAGCCGGATGCGCGGACCGATCGGCGACCCCACCTTCGGCGGCGTCGAATGGACCACGCTCGGCGAGTTCCGTAACCGCATCGCGGGCAAGTCGATCTGCCTGATCGCCAACTCGCAGCGTGTCGGTACCGGTTCGATGGGCGCCGAGATCGACGCGTACGACCTGGTCGTGCGCTTCAACTCGTACAAGATCGACCCGTCGGCGACCGGCAAGCGCACCGACATCCACGCCACCATCCACAAGCACGGGTTCAACTGGGACCAGAAGGTCCACACCCGGCTGGTCTTCGGTGGCACCTCCGGCGACTGGAAGTACTCGCTGCGTAACCGGCTGGTGCCGGGCGCCCAGAAGTACCTCGGCGACGAATCGCTGCGCTGGCCGCTCCGCGACATCGGCAAGGTCGGCGCGGATGTCTGGCCGGCCATCCCCACCAGCGGCTTCAACATGCTGTGGCTGCTGGACTACCTGGACGTCAGCACGCAGCTCGACCTGATCGGCTTCGACTTCTACGAGAGCGGCGCCTACCGGCTGCCCGCCGCGATGAAGATGCCCATCACCTCCGTGCACGAGTACACCAGCGAAAAGGCGTGGGTCATGGAACGCGCCCAGAGCGTCACCGATATGAGGATCCGACTGCGATGACGACGACGCCCATCACGACCGGCGCGCCCGTACCCCAGGCCCCCGCCCCCGCGAACACACTCACCGGAAAGCGCCGCGTCGCCTTCGCGAGCTTCGTGGACGAGAACTATCTGCCCGGCTTCCTCGCCCTGCTGCGCAGCCTCGCCCTGTCCAACCCGGCGGTCTGCGAGGACTTCATCGTCCTGCACGACGGGCTGCGCCCCGCCTCCGTCGCACAGATCCGGGCGCTGCACCCGCGCATCGACTTCCGCCGGGTCGACGCCGCGCACTACGACACGTACGCCAAGGGCGACCAGGACAACTACCTGGTGCGCAAGGCGTACTTCATCCTCGACGTCTTCCGGGTGCGCGACTACGACACCGTGATCACCCTGGACACCGACATGGTGGTCCTCGGCGATCTGGGCGAACTGCTGACGCTGCGCGACGGGCTTGCCGCGGTTCCGCAGTTCTTCTACGGGCAGCACAAACTCAACAGCGGTCTGCTGGTCATCCAGCGCGAGTATCTGAGCGACGACTTCTGCGCGAAGATCGACGAAGTCGGCCGCAAGGGCACGTACGAACTCGACAAGCACGACCAGGGCATCCTGAACGCCGTGCTCGACGGTGACTTCGTGCAGCTCGACGCCCGCTACAACTTCGTCAAGCGGCGGCTCTCCGGCGACCTGCCGGTGCCCGACACCACCGCGATCCTGCACTTCACCGGTCGGCACAAGCCCTGGCAGGGCGGCGAGGCCGGCTACGGCCAGGCCGAGGACCGCTGGCGCGAATTCGAACTGTCCGACGCCGAGTTCCACGCCGCGTACCTGGCGCTGCCCGGCGCCAAGCACCACGACCTGCTGGTGCACTACGGCACCGCGCACGTCCGGCGCACCGCCGACCCCGAGAACGCCCGCCGGGTCGCCGCCGCACACATCGGTGCCGGTGAGTACCAGGAGGCGGCCGACCTGCTCGGCGGGGTCAGGATCCCCGTCGACGAGGCCTGGTCGCACGAGGTGCTCGGCCACGCGCTGATGAGCGTCTCGCGCTACGAGGAGGCCCGCGCCCAGCTCCTGCTGGCAAGCGCCGCCCCCAACCGGGCCGCGACCGCCTTCTCCCGCCTCGCCCAGATCGCCTGGATCCACGGCGACGACGCCACCGCAGCGCAGTACGCCCTCGAAGGGCTCGGCGTCGACCCGACGCACCGGGCGAACCGGCTGATGTACAAGCGCACCAAGGACGTCGCGGCCCCTGTCGAGGGACCGGCGGCCGAGCAGCTCGCGCACGTCGCCTTCTACATGGACCGACAGGGCAACGCCGGGGACAAGCTGCTCCCGGAGAGCGTCCGGCTGGCCTTCGGCCGCGACACCGGCCCGGCCCGCTGGCACTCCGTCCACGCCCACCGGCTCTTCGACGAGGCCGCACTGGAACGGGTCAACGCCCGCCGCGGACTGGTCATCGGCGGCGGCGGACTCTTCATCCCGGACACCGCGCCGAACGGCAACAGCGGCTGGCAGTGGAACGTCCCCGACGAACTGCTGGAGCGTATCGACGTACCCGTCATGGTGTACGCGGTCGGGTTCAACGCCTTCGACGGCCAGGCGTACGGCCACGGCCGGGACCGGTTCCTCTCCTCGCTGCGGAAGCTGGTGGAGCGCGCCTCGTTCTTCGGGCTGCGCAACCATGGCTCGATCGAGAAGGTCCGCGAGCTGCTGCCGACGTCGCTGCACGACAAGGTCCGCTTCCAGCCCTGCCCGACCACGGTCACCCGGCAGCTGGTGGACGGCTGGACCGACCCCGTGGAGCGCGAGAACACGGTGCTGATCAACGCCGCGTACGACCGGTCCGGACTCCGCTTCGGCCACGACTACGCGCACTTCCTCGCCGAGATGGCCACCGCGGTGAAGGAGCTCGGCAAGCGCGCCGAGGTGCAGTGCGCGGCCCACTCGCTGGACGACGAGCGCATCGCGTTCGACCTGCGCCGCGAGCACGGCATCGCGCTGCCGGTGATCCCGATGTACGACTTCGAGAACGACGAGATCCGGTCCACGTACGCCCGGACCAAGCTGGTCATCGGGATGCGCGGGCACGCGGGCATGATCCCGTTCGGCTGCGGGACGCCGATCATCAGCCTGATCTCGCACCCGAAGATGGCGTACTTCCTGTCCGACATCGAGCGGCCCGAGTGGGGTATCTCCGTCCATGACCGGCACCTCGGGGCGCGGCTCGTGGAGCGGGCGGCCGGGCTGCTGGACGACCATGCGGCGGCGGTGGCCGACGTGCACGGGCGGCAGCAGGAACTGTGGAAGGTCACCGAGGCGAACGCCGCGGACCTCCGAGTGATCCAGGGCGGCGTGCGCGTCTGACGACACGACGAAGGGGGCGGGGCGCCGACCGGGCACCCCGCCCCCTTCGCCTTGCCGTCGATCGCCGGGCGGGCCCGAAGCCCGCCCGGCGATCGAGGAGACAGCGGCCCCGGTCGACCGGCCCCGTCTCCGGTGGCCGCACGGCCACCTACCGTCGCACGACCCTCCGCAACGACTTCGCCCGTCGCGCGACCCTGCGCACCGCGGCATTCCGCGGCAGGAACGCGAACTGCGCGGGCACCCCGCCGGGCAGCCCCAGCGAAGTCAGCCGCTTGCGCTTGAAATAGCGCCAGGTCGTGGCCGTCAGATGGGCGGAGAGATACCGCTCCGCGGCCGACCGCAGCTGCGGATAGATCTTCGGCTGCATCGTGAAGCCGACCGCGGTGATCAGTTCGTTCAACTCGGCCGGCGCGACCGCCACCCCTTCCGTGACCGCGCCCCGGTCGCCGAGGTCGGGTACCACCGCGTCCACCAGCGTGACCGGGACCCGGTTGCTGTTCTCGAACGGGGACAGCCGCTCCAGCAGCGTCTCCGTACCGACCCGTGCCACCGGCAGTCCGTAGAACGCGGACGCCGTGAGCAGCGCGGTCGAGAAGCAGCCGACGACCAGCGCCGGCCGCATCCGCTGGTACAGCACCTCGGCGAGTACCGGCGCTGTCAGCACCCCCGAGTCCAGCACGGTCAGCTCCGCGCCGAGTTCGGCCGCCTCCGTCTCCATGGCCTGCGACCACTGGGCCGGGGCCGTCGGATGCGGCTTGAACACCAGCCGGGTGTGGCCGAGCTCGACCGCGCCCCGCATCATCCGCAGGTGCAGCTTCTCCTCCTCCGCCGCGCTGATCAGGCCGAGCGCGGAGAGGTACTGGCCGAGCAGCAGCGCGGGCGCGTCCACGGACGGCACGTTCGCCGCGACATCGTGGGCGTCGCCCAGTTCACCGAGCACCTTGAGGAACGCCTCGGTCGGCACGATCTGCGACGTCACGCCGAACTCGGTGAGCAGCAACGGCTTCAGCCCCGGCACGAGGTCGAGGTGGAGCAGTCGCCGCACCCGGGTGCCGATCAGCGGGTCGATCTTGTTCCTGGTCGGGCCGTAGCTCATCAGCCCGTCCGCGTACACATCGATCGGTACGCCGGTGAAGATCTCGGCGATCGCCATCGCCGGGTTGACCTGGATCGACTCGATGGCGAGCTCGATGTCGTCGTCGCCGAGGCCCCAGGCGAGGCGCAGATGCCGTTCCCAGAGCGGTACGTCGTCGGGGCGCGGGGCCCAGCCGCTCGGATGGTGGGGGGCGATGGTCGCGTTCCAGGACACGACGTCGTCGAACCGGCCGCGCAGCGCGTCGAACCCGGGCATCGCGTCGACGGCGGGTGTCGTCTCCGGGATCGCCGCGTTGTTGGAGACGAGCAGGATGCGGCGGTCGGCGTCCGCGAAGACGCCCGCGTCCAGGGCGGCGGTGAGCGTGGCCGCGCCGTAGAGGGTGGAGGCGAAGAAGATCTGTGTCGTACGGGTCCGGCTGCTGCTCATGCGGCCGCCACCTCCTTGGCGGTGACGGGCCGCCGGCGCAGCCGGCGCAGCAGGCTCGCGCGCTGCAGGTCCATCGAGTCGAGGGCGTCGTCCAGCACGTCCTGCGGCATCCGCTTGAGCGCTCCGGCGCTCATCGATTTCAGGGCACGGGCCACAGAAGGTTCGAACCTTTCCATCGAACTCATGTGATGCGAAATGATCGCGCAATAGGTACGGACCGCTTTCGGCAGGAGTGCCTGCGCATCGCGGTCCGTCGCTGTTTCCCGTACGACTTGATCAAATGAGCGGATGAAATCGAGCTGGCGCACGTCGCCGATCTGGGTCAGTGACGAGGCGACGCCACGCCGGTAGAAAATGCCGAGAAGCCCCAGCACCGCAAAGGAATCCGCCTCGCGGTGCAGCCGCCAGATCCACGGCCGGTCCTCGGCGGTACGCAGACCGTCCGTGAAGTGCAGCAGACCGCGGTCCAGGAGCCGGCGGTGGTAGAGGCCCGCCCAGGCGTACGGATAGTCGACCGAGGTGGTGCGCCCGGCGGGCAGGATCGCGTCCCGCGGGTCCATGACCTCGCCCCTGCGGCCGTGCGGGACCCGGTGGACCGTACGGGTCCTGCCGTCGGCCTGGACATGGTCGGTACGGACGAAGTCGCAGCCCAGCGCCTCGGTCCGGGCGAGCAGGTCGGTGTAGAAGCCGGGTGCGAGCCAGTCGTCGCCGTCGAGGAAGGTGAGGTACTCACCGCGAGCCGCGTCCAGACCGGTGTTCCGGGCGGTGGCCAGTCCGCCGTTCTGCTTGTGTCTGCGTACGACCACCCCCGGAATCTCGTCCTCGGCGCGGCGGAGTATGTCCGCGGTCCCGTCGGTCGAACAGTCGTCGACGAGGATGAATTCGAAGTCCTCGCGGGCGTTGGCCCGCAGGCTTCTCAGGGTGTCGGGAGCGTATGTCTGCACGTTGTAGAACGGCACGATTACGGAGAGCTTAACCACCCTTCACACGCTAGGGGGGCGCTCGTCATTTGCACTGGCCCCAGGAGGGACGGCAGGTGAACGACGAATGTCGGAATGGTGAACCGGCCCGAATCCGAGTGGATTACGGGGCTTTTGTGGAGCTGATTCGCCAACAGTCGGCGGGCTGTTAACCATCTGTTGCCGCCACGTTGGGCCGCCAATCGAAATGCCTTCCTAACTTCTAGGACGTGCCCCCACGTACCAGCAAGACGACGGCGCTCCGGGTAGCCGTACTGGCCGACTCGGACACCCGGTGGAAATGGGGCGCGCTCACCGCGCGCCGCCTGACCACCGGGGCCCCGGACGCGCCCCGGGCAGCGGACCGGCCGGTCGAGATCAGCGGCCTGCTGCTGCGCGGCCGCGCCACCCCGACCCCGCGCCAGCTCGCCGAGGTCGGCGACGTCGGGATCGAGACCGGCCGGGTGCGCGAGGTGACGGCCGTCGAGTTCCTGGACACCGTGCGCAACGAGGGGTACGACATGGTGGTCCTCGCCCTGGTCGGCGGCGCCGTCCAGGCGATGCTGCACGGCCTCGCCGCCCTGCGGCTGGCCGCCAGGCCCGTCGTCGTCACCGGCTATGTCGGTGTCGTCTACGAGAAGCTCGCCGACGGGCTGCTGCTGCGACACGGGGCGGACGTCGTCCTCGCCAACTCCCGGCACGACGCGGAGCGTTTCCGCGCGGTGTACGAGGGAGTGGGCGCCGACGCCTCGGCCGTCACGGAGGCCGCACTGCCGTTCCTCGGCGGCGCGCCGCACCGGCGGCAGGAGGGCCGCGACACGGTCGTGTTCGCAGCCCAGCCCTCCGTACCGGCCTCCCGGGCCGACCGGACGTACCTGCTGCGCCGGCTCGTCGAGCACGCCAGGCTGCACCCCGACCGCGAGGTGCTGCTGAAGCTGCGCTCCAAGCCGGGTGAGCACACCACACACATCGAAGAACTTCCGTACCAGCGGCTCGCGGAGAAGCTTCCCGGCGGGCTGCCGCCGAACTTCAGCCTGGTGTACGGGCACATGGGCGAGGTCCTCGACCGCACCGACCTGCTGGTCACGGTCTCCTCGACCGCCGCGCTGGAGTCCCTGCACCGGCGCATCCCGACCGCGGTCCTCACCGACCTCGGTGTCCGCGAGACCCTCGGCAACCACCACTTCATCGGCTCGGGCCTGCTCACCTCGTGGGACCGGCTCGACGGCGGCTCCCACCCGGAGCCCGACGAGAAGTGGCTGGCCGGCCAGGGTGTCGCCGCCGACGGCACGTACGACACGGCGTACGACACCGCTCGTGCCCGCGTCGACGCGCTGCTGGCCGAGCACCGCCTTCCCGACCTGACTCCGTACTACACACCCGCCACCGCCCCCGGCTACCTCCCCGGCATCCTCGCCCGCCACCACCTGGCCCCGGACGGTCACCCGTTGCCGGGCGCAGCGGCGCCGCGCGAGACCGGCGGGGTGCGGGGCGCGGTCCGCGACGCCGTCCGGGAGGCGGCGCGGGGGGCGTACCGGCAGGGAGTCCAGCGGGTCGCCCCCGTGATCCGGCGGATGGGCGAACTGTGAACACCACTTCAGGAGCAGAGATGACCCCGACCCCGACCGTGCTCGCCGTGATCCCCGCCCGCGGCGGATCCAAGGGCGTCCCTGCCAAGAACATCGCCCAGGTCGGCGGCATACCGCTGGTCGCCCGCGCGGTGCAGGCCTGTCTCGGATCGACTGAGGTCACCGACGTGGTCGTGACGACCGACGACGCGGCCATCGCCGCTGCCGCACGGGCCGCGGGTGACGCGCTGGGTGCTTCCGAACGGCTGCACTGCGTGCAGCGTCCCGCGGCCATCGCGGGCGACAGGTCGAGCAGCGAGGACGCCGTGCTGCACGCCCTCGACGCGTACGAGGCGATGCGCGACCGCACCGTCGACGTGGTGCTGCTGGTCCAGTGCACCAGCCCGTTCCTCACCCGCGAGGACGTCGACGGCGTGGCCGCGGCGGTCGCCCGCGAAGGCGCCGACACGGCCGTCACCGTCGCCCCCTTCCACGGCTTCATATGGCGCGACGGCACCGCCGTCGAGGACCACGCCTACGGTGTCAACCACGACAAGGGCGTCCGGCAGATGCGGCAGGACCGCCCCGAGGACCTGCTGGAGACCGGCGCGGCGTACGCGATGAACGTCGCCGGGTTCCGTACCCACCGCCACCGCTTCTTCGGCGACACCGCGCTGGTCCGTACCGACCCCGCCCGGGTCCTGGAGATCGACGACCCGCACGACCTGGCCCGCGCCCGCGCCCTCGCGCCGCTCCTCGACCCGTCGCCGCTGCCGACCCGCGACGACATCGACGCGGTCGTCCTCGACTTCGACGGCACCCAGACCGACGACCGTGTCCTCATCGACGCCGACGGACGCGAGATCGTCGCCGTCCACCGAGGCGACGGCCTGGGCATCGCGGCCCTGCGCAAGGCCGGGCTCGACCTCCTCATCCTGTCCACCGAGCAGAACCCGGTCGTCGCCGCCCGCGCCAACAAGCTCAGGATCCCCGTCCTGCACGGCATCGACCGCAAGGACCTCGCGCTCAAGCAGTGGTGCGACGAGCAGGGCATCGCGCCCGAGCGGGTGCTCTACGTCGGCAACGACGTCAATGACCTGCCCTGCTTCGCCCTCGCCGGCTGGCCCGTCGCCGTCGCCAGCGCCCACGACTCGGTACGCGCCGCCGCGCGCGCCGTCACGACCACCCCCGGCGGCTTCGGAGCCATCCGCGAAATCGCGGCCTGGTTGCTCGGCCCCACTCTCACAAACCACCAGTCCACCCCCACCAACAACACCACCAAGTAAGGAAACACCCCCATGAGCACCTCCCGTCTGCGCACCCTCGGCACCCGCACCGCCGGCCCCGGCCAGCCCGTCTACATCACTGGCGAGATCGGCATCAACCACAACGGCGACCTCGACAACGCCCTCGCGCTGATCGACGTGGCCGCCGAAGCCGGCTGCGACGCCGTCAAGTTCCAGAAGCGCACCCCGGAGATCTGCACCCCGCGCGACCAGTGGGACATCGAGCGCGACACCCCCTGGGGCCGGATGACGTACATCGACTACCGCCACCGCGTCGAGTTCGGCGAGGCCGAGTACCAGGCCATCTCCGACCACTGCGCCAAGCGCGGCATCGACTGGTTCGCCTCCCCGTGGGACACCGAGGCCGTCGCCTTCCTGGAGAAGTTCGACGTCCCCGCCCACAAGGTCGCGTCGGCCTCGCTGACCGATGACGAGCTGCTCCGCTCGCTGCGCGCCACCGGCCGCACGATCATCCTCTCCACCGGCATGTCGACACCGCGCCAGATCCGCCACGCGGTCGAGGTCCTCGGCAGCGACAACATCCTGCTCTGCCACGCCACTTCGACGTACCCCGCGAAGGCGGAGGAGCTGAACCTGCGCGTCATCAACACCCTTCAGCAGGAGTACCCCAACGTCCCGATCGGCTACAGCGGCCACGAGACCGGCCTCCAGACGACCCTCGCCGCCGTCGCCCTCGGCGCCGCGTTCGTCGAGCGTCACATCACCCTCGACCGCGCCATGTGGGGCTCCGACCAGGCCGCCTCGGTCGAGCCGCAGGGTCTCACCCGTCTCGTCCGCGACATCCGTACGATCGAGGCCTCCCTCGGTGACGGCGTCAAGAAGGTGTACGAGTCCGAGCTCGGCCCGATGAAGAAGCTCCGCCGCGTCGCGGGCGTCGTCGCCGAGGCGGCCCCGGCCGCCGAGCCGGCCGCGGTCTGACGGGCCGACCGGTGAACCTCGCCTTCGTCGAGAGCCCGGTCCAGCTCCTGAACGTCCTGGAGTGGGCCTACACAGAGGGAGGCGACGACCTGGTCCGCTCGGACATGACGGTCGTCGTCCTCTCCCCGGTCGACCCGATGTCGCGCGGGCAGCTGCGCCGGATGGCGGAGCTGGCCCGCGACGAAGGCGCGACCGTGCGCTGGCAGGAGGCGCGCGGCGGCGCGGGTGCGCCGCTGAAGACCCTGCGCGCACTGACGGGACTGCTGCGCAGGGCGGACCGGATCGTGATCGGCGACCCGTTCTCCCGCTATGTGCAGCTGCTCCTCACGATGGTCCGCGCCCGCCACCTCACGGTGGTCGACGACGGCACGGCCACGATGGAGTTCGTCGCCCAACTGGCGCGCGGCGAAAGACTGGTGCGCTGGCACCGGCGGGGCAGCTCCGGTGCGCGCGATCTGGTCCTGGCTCCGGTCACGGCCACCGCCCGCCGCCGTTTCACCCCGTCGAGGACCCGTACGGTCGAGGTATTCACAGCGATGCCGGTCGAGGCTCCGGCCGGCATCACGGTCACCCCCAACACCTTTTCCTGGACCCGTGCCCGCTTCGGTCCGCCACTGCTCACCCGGGGCTCGGACCTGGTCGGTACATCCCTGGTCGAGACAGGCGTCATCGACCAGGAGCAGTACCTGGAGGCGGTCTCCGCCCTGGCCCGGACCCACGGCGCGACCCGCTACTTCGCCCACCGCCGGGAGTCCGCCGACAAACTCCACGCCCTGGAAGCCGCCACCGGCCTGGAGATCGTCCGTCCGGACCTCCCTCTGGAACTCATCGCACGCCGCGGCCCGATCGGCCGCACGGTCCTGAGCTTCCCGTCCACGGTTGTCCACACACTGCCACTCGCGCTGGTCGGCACGGAGGTCAAGGTCGCGGTCTGCGACGTCGCCCCGGAATGGCTGCGGGACACGGCTTCGCCGCGCGCGCAGGGATTCCTGAGCGGAGTCACGGAGACGGCGCGCGACGTACAGCGGCTGGCCCCGTGGCGGGCGACGGCGGTCACGGAGGCGTAGCGGCCGGCGGGGCGTGCCAGGCGCACGGCCCTGTCCTCCATCGACGACGCACTGCTGCCCACGCACTCTCCAGCTTCGTGCCGGACGGTGCGGAATGCGTCGATCGGCCGGCTGTCTCCTGCGAACGCGCCACGAAAAGGCCGGAGTCACCCGCTTTCGAGCAGGCACTCTCCACGGTGTCGCCCACCGGAGGAGATCCTTTTCATCGATGACGCAATACATTTCCGCGGTGCGGCCCGCATCGGGGGCATGGGAACGCATGCTCGCGGAGCGAGCGGACAGGCTGCCTCCCGGGACCGGTCATTTCCGTCGCTCCGGCCGTCTTCCTCACGCGGCTCCCGGGACGGCGGACCGGCAGCGACCGGTGCTACCGCCCGGAGGCCCCTCGTCCCGCGGCCCCGCCCAGGTGTACGGCACACTCGGACCGAGCGGGCCGGCGACGCAGCGTAAGCCGTGCGGAGTCCGGTCCGTCCGGGGGGCATCGCGCACACCTTCGGGGGAAACGGGTGAGTTTACCCACCTCCATCTCACGTCACACGCTCCGACGCCGTATTTTGTTCCTCTATGCGGCTGAACTTTTGTTGATCTGTGGTCAGTTGAGGGGGCAAGGGGCCTACCCTTCAACAGGTGAACCAGTTGATGTCCCGCGAGTCCGATCCCGAGCCGCCCGAGGACGCCGCCCTGCCCGGAACGCTGCCCGAGCCCCTGCGGGCCGAGCTGATCGCCTTCCGGCGCGATCTGCACATGCACCCCGAGCTCGGCAACCAGGAGTTCCGCACCACCGCGGCCATCAAGGCCCGGCTGGAGAAGGCCGGGCTCGAACCCCGGGTGCTCTCCACCGGGACCGGGCTGATCTGCGACGTGGGCACATCGGGAGGGGCGCGGAGCTCGGACGAGGGCGATGACCGGCGGGCGGGCGACCCGCGGCCCATGCTCGCCCTGCGCGCGGACATCGACGCACTGCCCATCCCGGACACCAAGACCGGTGTCCCCTACCGGTCCACCGTTCCCGACCGGGCGCACGCCTGTGGGCACGACATCCACACCACCACCGTCCTCGGCGCCGGACTCGTCCTCGCCGAGCTCGACCGGCAGGGGCTGCTGCCGCACCCCGTGCGGCTGATCTTCCAGCCGGCCGAGGAGGTGCTGCCCGGTGGGGCGGCCGATGCGATCGAGGCCGGGGTGCTGGAAGGCGTCGGGCGGATCATCGGGGTGCACTGCGACCCGAGGGTCGATGTGGGGAGGGTCGGGCTGCGGGCCGGGCCGATCACCTCGGCGTGCGACCGGCTGGAGGTCACCCTGGACGGACCCGGCGGTCACACCGCCCGTCCGCATCTGACCACCGACCTGGTCACCGCCGCCGCGAAGGTGGCCACCGAGGTGCCCGCGCTGCTCGCCCGCCGGGTCGACGCCCGCTGGGGGCTCGCGCTCACCTGGGGGCGGCTGGTGGCCGGGCACACGTGCAATGTGATCCCGCAGCACGCCGAACTGTCCGGGACCGTCCGCTGCCTGGATCTGGCGGCGTGGCGCGAGGCGCCGGATCTGGTCCATGCCGCCATCGACGAGGTGGCCGGAATGCATAGGGCCAAGTCCGTGATCAACTACGTCCGTGGGGTCCCGCCGGTCGTGAACGACCCGGGGACGACCGAGCTGCTGGCCGCCGCCATGGCCGTGCGCCGCGGACCGTATGCGATCGAGGACACCGAGCAGAGCCTCGGCGGGGAGGACTTCTCCTGGTATCTGGAGCACGTTCCGGGGGCCATGGCACGGCTCGGAGTGCGTACGCCGGGGGACACTCGGCGCCTGGACCTGCACCGTGGAGACTTCGATGCGGACGAGGAGGCGATCACCGTTGGCGTGGAGCTGTTCACCGCCGCGGCTTTGCTCGACGGCAACCGTTCGTAACCGGACAGGTCACCCCCGGTTCGCGACGATCCGATAACGGCTTCCGTACAGGGCTTTATCTGACATCTACGCGCGTTACGATCGCGGCGAAACCAGCGCCGGAAGAGGCGCTTCGGTCAGGTTTGAAGGAGCCTTCCCTTGCGCCGGGTATCCAAGATCACCGCTGCGTGTGCCATCACTGCGGCTCTCGCGCTCACCGCCACCGCGTGTGGCGAGTCCTCCGACGAGAGCACCAGCTCCGACAAGGGCCAGATGAAGATCGGCATGGCCTTCGACGTGGGCGGCCGGGGCGACAACTCGTTCAACGACTCCGCCGCACGTGGTCTGGACAAGGCCAAGGCCGAGTTCAACGCCGAGACGAAGGAGCTCACCGCCAAGAACGGTGAGACCCCGGCCGACCGCGAGCAGCGTCTGGAGTCGCTCGCCGAGGGCGGCTACAACCCGGTCATCGCGATCGGCTTCGCGTACAAGGACGCGGTCGACAAGATCGCCCCGAAGTACCCGAAGGTGAACTTCGGTCTGGTCGACTCGGTCTCCGACGCCAAGAACGTCGCCTCCATCGTCTTCACCGAGGAGCAGGGCTCGTACCTCGCCGGTGTCGCGGCCGCGCTGAAGTCGAAGGACGGCCAGGTCGGCTTCATCGGCGGTGTGGACCTTCCGCTGATCAAGAAGTTCGCCGCCGGTTACCAGCAGGGTGTCCTGGACACGAACCCGAAGGCCAAGGTGCAGATCCAGTACCTGTCCACCGGTTCGGACCTGTCCGGCTTCGGCAGCCCCGACAAGGGCAAGGCCGCCGCCAAGGGCATGCTCGACAAGGGTGCGGACGTCATCTTCGCCGCCGCGGGCGGTTCGGGTGCCGGCACGATCGAGGCCGTCGCGGGTCAGAAGGGCGCCTGGGCCATCGGCGTCGACTCCGACCAGGCTCTGGACCCGGCGCTGTCGAAGTACAAGGACTCGATCCTGACCTCGGTCGTCAAGAACGTCGACGCCGGTGTCTACGACCTGGTCAAGTCCGTCAAGGACGGCAAGCCGCTGACCGGTGTCCAGACGTACTCCCTGGCCAAGGGCGGCGTGTCGCTGACCACCACGGGTGACCACCTCACGGACATCCAGGCGAAGCTCGACGAGGCGAAGAAGAAGATCGTCGACGGCACGATCACGGTCAAGACCACGCTCTGATCGTTCTGTTGATCGGGGCCCGGCGGGAGCTGCTTCGGTTGCTCGCCCGGGCCCCGATTTCGCGTACGCGCCCGGGCCCCGCCTTTCCGTAGCCGTGCGCACACGGTCCGCCACCTGCTGTCGGGTGGCCAACGATTCGGTGGCGCTACGCGCGTAGCGTCGCCCGGGCGCGGTACCTTTTCTCGCTCCCACCGCCTCCGCCCTCCGCTCCTGTCAAGGAGAGTGCGTCATCAACGCGTCCAGCAGTCCTCATGCCGTGGAGCTCCGCGGTATCACCAAGCGATTCCCCGGGGTCGTGGCCAACCACGACATCGACATCACCGTGCGCCGCGGCACCGTCCACGCTCTCGTCGGCGAGAACGGTGCCGGCAAGTCCACTCTGATGAAGATCCTGTACGGCATGCAGAAGCCGGACGAGGGCACCATCGCGGTGGACGGCGAGCAGGTCTCGTTCCACAACCCGGGCGACGCCATCGCCCGCGGCATCGGCATGGTGCACCAGCACTTCATGCTCGCCGACTACCTCACCGTCCTCGAGAACGTCGTCCTCGGCTCCGAGAAGCTGTACGGGATCGGCGACCGGGCCCGCGCCAGGATCAAGGAGATCTCCGACGCGTACGGCCTCGGCGTCCGGCCGGACGCCATGGTCGAGGACCTCGGGGTCGCCGACCGCCAGCGCGTGGAGATCCTCAAGGTCCTCTACCGCGGCGCCCGCACCCTGATCCTCGACGAGCCGACCGCCGTTCTCGTACCGCAGGAGGTCGACGCACTCTTCGACAACCTGCGCGAGCTCAAGGCCGAGGGCCTGACGGTCATCTTCATCTCGCACAAGCTCGGCGAGGTCCTCTCCGTCGCCGACGAGATCACGGTGATCCGGCGCGGTACGACGGTGGGCACCGCCGACCCGGCGAACACGACGACCAAGCAGCTCGCCGAGCTGATGGTCGGCAGCGAGCTGCCGTCGCCGGAGACCCGCGAGTCGACCGTCACCGACACGCCGATGCTCACCGTCGACGACCTGCGTCTGACCGCCACCGACCCGGACGGAGTGGTGCGTGCCGTGCTCGACGGCATCACGTTCACCATCCACAAGGGCGAGGTCCTCGGCATCGCGGGCGTCGAGGGCAACGGCCAGTCCGAGCTGGTGGACGCCATCATGGGCATGCGCTCGCCGGACCACGGGGTGCTCACCCTGGACGGCGCCGACATCTCCCGTACGCCCACGCGCAAGCGCCGCGAGGACGGCATGGCCGTCATTCCGGAGGACCGCCACCGGCACGGGCTGCTGCTCGAGGCCCCGCTGTGGGAGAACAGGATCCTCGGCCACGTCACCGAGAAGCCCAACAGCAGGGGCGCGTTCCTCGACCTCAAGGCCGCGCGTGCCGACACCGAGCGGATCGTGCGCGAGTACGACGTCCGAACGCCCGGCATCGAGGTCACCGCGGCCTCGCTCTCCGGCGGCAACCAGCAGAAGCTGATCGTCGGCCGCGAGATGAGCCACTCCCCGAAGCTGCTGATCGCCGCGCATCCCACCCGGGGTGTGGACGTCGGGGCGCAGGCGCAGATCTGGGACCAGATCCGCGAGGCGCGTCGCGAGGGTCTGGCGGTGCTGCTGATCTCCGCCGACCTGGACGAGCTGATCGGGCTCTCCGACACCCTGCGTGTCATGTACCGCGGCCGGCTGGTCGCGGACGCCGATCCGGCGACCATCACTCCGGAGGAGCTGGGCTCGGCGATGACGGGAGCGGCCAGGGGCCATCTCGAAGCGCCGGCCGAGTCCGGTACGGATGCGGAGTCCGGTCCGGACACCGCCGACACCGACCCCCGGGACGGGGGAGAGGACCGATGAAGAAGTTCGACAAGGAGCGGCTGCTCCTGGGGATCGCGGCCCCGGTACTCGCGATCGTGGTCGCGTTCCTGGTGACCGCCCTCGTGCTGGCCCTCACCGGCAAGGAACCGTTCAGCGCGTTCGGCATCATGTTCGACTACGGGGTGAAGTCGGACAGCCAGGTCTACATCCTGAACAAGGCGACGACGTACTACCTCGCGGGTCTCGCGGTGGCCGTCGGCTTCCGGATGAACCTGTTCAACATCGGCGTGGACGGCCAGTACCGCCTCGCCGCCTTCTTCGCCGCAGCCCTCGGCGGCGCGCTGACGCTGCCGGGCGCCCTCCAGATCCCGCTGATCATCCTCACAGCGATGATCGTGGGCGCGATGTGGGCCGGGATCGCCGGTGTCCTCAAGGTCACCCGGGGTGTCAGCGAGGTCGTTTCGACGATCATGCTGAACTCCATCGCGACCGCGATCATCGGCTATCTGCTCCAGCAGGGCCGCCTCGGTCACCTCGACGAGGCCGGCACGAAGATCTCCACCAAGCCGCTCCCGGAGTCCTCGCACTTCTTCGAGTTCCCGACCACCCCGACGCCCGTCTGGGGCTTCATCGTGATCGCGATCGTCGCGGGCGTCGCCTACTGGTTCACGCTCTCGCGCACCCGGTTCGGCTTCGATCTGCGGACGGTCGGCCAGTCCGACTCCGCGGCCGAGGCCAGTGGTGTCAACGTCAAGAAGATGGTCGTCACCTCGATGCTGATCTCCGGCGCGGTGGCCGGCCTGATCGGCATGCCGACGCTCCTCAACGACAGCTACGAGTACAGCGGCGACTTCCCCATCGGTATCGGCTTCACCGGTATCGCCATCGCACTCCTGGGCCGCAACCACCCCGTCGGCATCGCGCTCGGCGCGCTGCTCTGGGGCTTCCTGGAGCGCGGCACCGGAAAGCTCGAGTTCGAGGGGTACGACAAGGAGATCGTCGGCGTCATCCAGGGCGTCATCGTCCTGTGCGTCGTCATCGCGTACGAAGTCGTCCGCCGCTACGGACTCAAGCGCCAGCAGAGCAAGGTCGGCGCGGAACTCGCCGCACAGGCCGCCCGTAACTCCGACCAGCAGGAGGTGTCGGCGTGACCGCCACGGCGACTTCCACCCCGCCGCCCGCGGCCCCCAGGGTCTCCGGTGGCAAGGGCGGCCGCACCCGCCTGTCCTTCCCCGTCGTCCTGCTGATCGTCGCGGGCGCGCTGCTCGCGCTGTCCGCGGTACGCGCCGTCACCGGCGCCGAGGACGTCACCTCGGCAGGGCAGATCAGCGCGACGCTCGCGATGGCCGTGCCGATCGGGCTCGCCGGTCTCGGCGGCCTGTGGGCCGAGCGGGCCGGTGTGGTCAACATCGGCCTCGAAGGCATGATGATCCTCGGCACCTTCTTCGGTGCCTGGGCCGGCTGGCAGACCAACCCCTGGCTGGGCGTGCTGGCCGGCGTCATCGGCGGCATGGTCGGCGGGCTGCTGCACGCCGTCGCGACCGTCACCTTCGGCGTCGACCACATCATCTCCGGTATCGCCATCAACATCCTGGCGGTCGGGTTCACCACCTACTTCGCCAAGCTCTGGTTCAACACGGGCGAGGCGGCGGCCAAGGGCGGCAGCCCCAAGCAGTCGCCACCGGCCGACGAGATCACCTCGGTGACGATCCCCGGCCTGTCGGACTGGCTGCACTCGATCGAGAAGCACCACTGGTTCTTCGTCTCCGACCTGGCCGGGATCATCGGCGGTCTGGTCACCAATGTGTCGCTGCTGACGATCCTGGCCGTGATCCTCTTCGTCGGGACGTTCTTCGTCCTGTGGAAGACGTCGTTCGGACTGCGGCTGCGCTCCTGCGGCGAGAACCCGGTCGCCGCCGAGTCGCTCGGCGTGAACGTCTACCGCTACAAGTACATCGCGGTGATCATCTCGGGCGGCATGGCCGGACTCGGCGGTGCCTTCCTCTCCCTGGTGACCTCGCACATCTACAACGAGGGCCAGACCGGCGGCCGCGGATACATCGGTCTCGCCGCGATGATCTTCGGCAACTGGCGGCCCGGCGGGCTCGCCATGGGCGCGGGCCTGTTCGGCTTCGCCGACGCGCTCCAGCTGCGCAACGGCGGCGAGTCCGTCCATGCGCTGCTGCTCCTGCTGTTCGTCGTGCTGGCCGTGCTGGCCGCCTGGAAGCTCTACCGCAAGAGCTTCGTCCAGGGCGGGATCAGCGCCGTCATCGCCGCTGCCGTACTGGTCTGGTACCTCGCCACGGACACGGTGCCCACCGAGTTCGTGAGCGCCACCCCGTACGTCGTCACGCTGCTCGTCCTCTCGCTCTCCGCACAGAGGCTGCGGATGCCGAAGGCGGACGGCATGCGGTACCGCAAGGGGCAGGGCAAGTGACCGCGGCCGCCGACGTCGACTGGGACGCGCTGCGCGTCGCCGCCCGGGACGCCATGTCCCGGGCGTACGCCCCCTACTCGGGCTACCCGGTAGGTGTCGCGGCGCGCGTCGACGACGGCCGCACGGTGGTCGGCTGCAACGTCGAGAACGCCTCGTACGGACTGAGCCTGTGCGCCGAGTGCGGCCTGGTCTCGCAGCTCAACGCCACCGGCGGCGGCCGTCTGACCCACTTCACCTGTGTCGACGGGACGGGCGCGATCCTGGTCCCGTGCGGCAGGTGCCGGCAGCTGCTGTTCGAGTTCGGCGGACCGGAGCTCGTCCTGGAGACCCCGGACGGCCTCCGCACGCTCGACGAGATGCTGCCGCAGGCCTTCGGTCCGGACCATCTGAAGTAGAACTGCTGTGGCCCTCCCGTCCGCTGGGAGGGCCACACCCGTATCCACCCTCTATGCGCGTAGAGTCATTCGGGACTCCTGCGTACGTACCGGCCGGAAGGACTCCCAGGACATGGACGCCATCTCCGTCATCCGCACCAAGCGCGACCGGGGCGAGCTGACCCCAGAGCAGATCGACTGGGTCATCGACGCCTACACCCGCGGCGAGGTCGCCGACGAGCAGATGTCCGCACTGGCCATGGCGATCCTGCTGAACGGTATGAACCGTACGGAGATCGCCCGCTGGACCGCCGCCATGATCGCCTCGGGTGAGCGGATGAACTTCGACTCGCTCTCCCGCCCCACCACCGACAAGCACTCCACCGGCGGTGTCGGCGACAAGATCACCCTGCCGCTGGCTCCGCTGGTCGCGGCCTGTGGAGCCGCTGTGCCGCAGCTCAGCGGCCGCGGTCTCGGCCACACCGGCGGCACCCTCGACAAGCTGGAGTCCATCCCCGGCTGGCGTGCCCACCTCTCGAACGCCGAGATGCTCGACGTCCTGGACACCACCGGCGCCGTGATCTGCGCCGCCGGTGACGGTCTGGCCCCGGCCGACAAGAAGTTGTACGCGCTCCGCGATGTCACCGGCACCGTCGAGGCCATCCCGCTGATCGCGAGCTCGATCATGTCCAAGAAGATCGCCGAGGGCACCGGCGCGCTCGTCCTGGACGTCAAGGTCGGCTCCGGCGCCTTCATGAAGACCATCGAGGACGCCCGTGAACTGGCCTCCACCATGGTCGCGCTGGGCACCGACAGCGGCGTACGGACGGTCGCGCTCCTCACCGACATGGCCACCCCGCTCGGCCTGACCGCGGGCAACGCCCTGGAGGTCCGCGAGTCGGTCGAGGTCCTGGCCGGCGGCGGCCCCAAGGACGTCATCGACCTCACCCTCGCCCTGGCCCGCGAGATGCTCGACGCGGCCGGACTCAAGGACGCCGACCCGGAGAAGGCCCTGGCCGACGGCTCCGCGATGGACGTCTGGCGCCGGATGATCTCCGCCCAGGGTGGCGACCCGGACGCCACGCTCCCGGTCGCCCGCGAGCAGCACGTGGTGGCGGCCCACACCTCCGGCGTACTGACCCGTCTCGACGCGTACGACATCGGCGTCGCCGCCTGGCGCCTCGGCGCGGGCCGGGCCCGCAAGGAGGACCCGGTGCAGGCGGGCGCGGGCATCGAAATGCACGCCAAGCCGGGCGACACGGTGACCAAGGGCCAGCGGCTGCTGACGCTGCACACGGACACCCCGGAGAAGTTCGAGTACGCGCTGAAGGCCCTGCCCGGGTCGTTCGACATCGACCCGGCCGGCACGGACTTCACCGCCACCCCCGTGGTGCGGGAACGTATCGCCTGACCTGGGGATTTCCCGTACGGGTGAACGGGACCGGTGGACTGCCGCCGGTCCCGTTCGGCATGCTGGACCCGGTGACGCCCCGCCAGGAGGGGACCGCCGTGGACGCACTCGCCGTCGGCCCCGTGACCGCCGTGGGCGCACTCGGTGCCGACCCGTGCCGGGCCACGGCCAGGACACCGGGGTCCTCCCCGCCGGCTGAGAAGCGTCACCGGGAGCGGGACCGCTCAGCGATGAGTTCCGGCTGCCCGGCCGGTCTTCCTGACGTGGAAGCCACGCCCTCGATCGTTCTCGTCGTCACCGGCCGTGTCACACGCGCCGCCGTGCCGGCACTCTGCGCCGAGCTGGAGTCGTTGCTGTACGACGCCGAGGGCGTGATCCGTGACCCGGGTGCCGGGGTGGACTGCGACGTGGGCGGGGTCATACAGGCGGATCTGGCCCTGGTCGAGGCAGTGGTCCGGCTGGGGCTCGTCGCGCGCCGCGCCGGTGGCAGACAGCTGCGGCTGCGCAGGGCGCCGCCCGAACTGCAGGCGCTGCTGGATCTGGTGGGGCTCGGCGATGTCGTGACTCCGGGGGAGCGGAGCTGAGGTGCCGGGTCCCGTTCCTCCGGGTCAGTGGGTCCGCGCGCAGACGACCAGCAGCGGGGCTGCCGGGGCCGTGGGGCGCGGTGCCGGCATCGCTGTCGCCACCGCGTGGGCGTCGCAGGCGTGCTCCGGCTGAGGTCCCGGTTCGGCGCCGGAGGCAGGGGGACGGGACGGGCCGGGTCCCTCGGTGGCGACGGGTTCCCCCAGCCACTGCGTGGCCCCCCAGCCGCCGACCGCCAGCACCACCCAGCCCGCCACCAGCGCGTGCCGCAGCCGTATGCCGTGCCTCACGCCGCACCTGCGTCGAGGTGGTCGGGCAGACCGAAGAGCGGGAACCAGCGGGGTGTGTCCAGGAAGCAGTGCACTCCGGTGATCGCACCGTCCGAGATGTCGATGACCTGCACCGCCCACGGCACGAAGCCGGGGCCGTCCGGATCCGGCTTGTAGTGGGCGAACGCCGGGGTGCCGTTCGCCGCGGTCGCCACCAGTCGGGAGCCCTCGCAGCTCGCGCCGAGGGAGACCATGAAGCCCGTGATGTCGTGCTGCCCTTGCAGCCAGAGGTCGAACGGGGGCATCGTCATCACGGCGTCCTCGTGGAGCAGCGCGGTCAGCGCCGCCATGTCGTAGCCCTCGAACGCAGCCACGTACCGCTCGAGGAGCTTGCGCTGCTCCTCGTCGAGCGGGTCCGCGGTGTCGGCGGTCAGTCCCCCGGTCTCGGCGAGGGTCGCCCTGGCCCGCTGCAGGGCGCTGTTGACCGAGGCGACCGAGGTGTCGAGCAGCTCGGCGACCTCGCTCGCCCGCCAGGCCAGCACCTCGCGCAGGATCAGCACGGCCCGCTGCTTGGGCGGCAGATGCTGCAGCGCGGCGACGAACGCGAGGCGCACCGACTCCCGTGCCACCGCGGCCTCCGCCGGATCGGCCGCCGACGGCAGGATCCGCCCGTCCGGCATCGGCTCCAGCCAGGTGTTCTCCGGCAGCGGGTTGAGCGCGGCCCGGGCAAGCGGTGTCGGGCCCGTCAGGTCGACCGGGCGGGCCCGCTTCTTCCCCGCGTTCAGCATGTCGAGGCAGACGTTGGTGGCGATCCGGTACAGCCAGGAGCGCAGCGAGGAACGACCCTCGAACTTCTCGAAGTTGCGCCAGGCGCGCACCATCGTGTCCTGTACGGCGTCCTCCGCCTCGAAGGCCGAGCCGAGCATCCGGTAGCAGTAACCGGTCAGCTCGACCCGGTGTCCCTCCAGTCGGCTGTCGATGTCCGCTGCTGCCGTCAGATCACTCATCGCTCCACCCCTGTTGCGTTGTGTCACTGCTCACCCGGCACTTCGGAAGCTACAGGAGGCCACTGACAACAGGGGTGGAAGTGCCGAAGCCGCTCGCGTTCCGGTCACGTTCCGGGCTTGCGCCCGTACACGTACACGTCGTCGCCGTTCTTCAGCAGATTCCAATACGCCTTGGCGTCCACGTCCCGCATGTTGACGCAGCCGTGCGACCCCGGCGGGTTCCACATCTTCAGACCGACCGAGTGGAACGCCTGCCCGCCGTCGAAGAACTGCGAGTACGGCATCCACACGTGGTACAGCGACGACCAGTGCTTGATGTGCCGCAGGTAGACCTTCTTCGCCCCGGTGCGGGTCTCGTATCCGTTCCGCCCGCTGCGGATCGGCACCGGACCGTACTTCAGCTTGGCGCCGTCCTGGATCCAGCTCAGCTGCCGGGTCAGGTCCACACACGCGATGCGCCCCTTGTTGGTGGGGCACTTCCCGGCCTTGTTGGGGTTCTTGCCGGCCGCCTTCTGGGCGGTCAGCGTCTGCATCGTCCGCCAGGTGATCGGTCCCGCGTACCCGATGTCCGGGGTGATCCCGTAGGTGCGCTGGAACGACTGGATCGCCTTGCAGTCGGCCGCCGACTGCTTGCCGTCGACCGTCCGGTGCAGGTATTTCTCGACCTGCTTCTGGTACGGCCCGGTGGACGTGGTGCAGGATGCGGCCTGCGCGGAGGCGCCCGATCCGAGGACGAGCGCCGGTGCTGCCATCAGTCCGGCGACGGACAGCGCGACCGCGCGCCGTATCCGGACTCCCCGTATGTTCCTTACGACTCCCATGTACGCCAACTCCCCTTCGCGCGCAGTGCGGTGGTTCCGCCTGCTAGACGCGCGTCGGGGAGTGGATGGTTGTGCGCCCTATGTCTCAGTTCTGTACGGACGCCACCGGTACGAGCCGGCGTCGCTCGGCGCGGGCGACCCGCGACCCGTACAGCGTGATCGAGACGACGCCGAGGACCGCGAGCAGTCCCATCGACACCGTGCCCGCCCAGCCACCGGCGTGGAAGGCGATCGCGCCGAGCGTGCCGCCCGCACTGGAGCCCAGGTAGTACGCGGACTGGTAGAGCGCCGACGCCTGCGCCCGGCCCTTCGTCGCGGTCCGGCTCACGGACGACGAGGCGACCGCGTGCCCGGCGAAGAAGCCCGCCGTGATCAGGACCAGGCCGAGCAGTACGGCGGCCAGCTGGTCGGCGAGCGAGAGCAGCAGACCGGTGGCCGTGGTGGAGACGGCCAGGTAGAGCGCGCCCCGGCGGCCGAGCCGGGAGACGAGCCGCCCGGCCGCGGCCGACGACACCGTACCGACGAGGTAGACCAGGAAGATCGAGCCGATGACGCCCTGCGGGAGGTTGAACGGCTCGCCGATCAGCCGGTAGCCGATCACCGTGTAGACCGCGCCGAACACCGTCATGAACAGGGCGCCGATCGCGTACAGCCTGCGCAGCAGCGGATCGGCGAGGTGTCCGCCCACCGTCTTCGCCAGGGCCTTCGGGTTCAGCGTGCCCGGCGTGAAGTGACGGGCCCTCGGGATCATGAAGTGGAAGACGACCGCGCAGGCCACGGCCAGCAGCCCGACCGCGCCGAGCGCCGCCCGCCAGCCCCACAGCTGGGCGATCCAGCCGGTGAGGATGCGGCCGCTCATGCCGCCGATGCTGTTGCCCGCCACGAACAGTCCGATCGCGGCCACCAGCGCCTTCGGCCGTACCTCCTCGGCCAGGTACGCCATCGCGGAGGCGGGCAGCCCGGCCAGGGCCGCGCCCTGGACGGCGCGCAGCGCGATCAGCCAGCCGAGCGAGGGGGCGAACGGCACGAGCAGACCCACCAGTACGGCGACCGTCAGCGACGCGGTCATCAGCTGCCGCCGTCCGAACCGCTCGGAGAGCGCACTCATCGGCAGTACACACAGCGCCAGCGCACCCGTCGCCGCGGAGACCGTCCAGCTGGCCTGGCCGGCCGTGGCGCCGAAACCGGCGGAGACGGCGGGCAGCAGCGCCTGGGTGGAGTAGAGGAGTGCGAACGTCGCGACACCCGCGGCGAAGAGCGCGAAGCTCATCCGGCGGTAGCCGGGGCCGCCGGGCTCCAGCCGGTCCGGAACGGCGGCGGCAGCGGGGACGACGGGCGATGACGGGGCTGCGGCGTCCAGCGTGAGGGTGGACGCCTGGGTACTGGCAGGAGACATATCTCGAAAGTAGATCGTTCTGATTCATGCGTCCAATGCACGAACTAGCCATAATCAATCCCATGGTGCATGAACGCAGCTCACAGCCTCGGCTGTCACCGAGTAGTTACGAAGAAGACATTCGCGCAGTCCTCGCGCCGCGGCTCGCGTACTTCGAGGCGGTGGCCCGCCACGAGCACGTCACCCGCGCCGCACACGAGCTCGGCGTCCCGCAGTCCACGCTGTCGCGGGCGATGGTCAGGCTGGAACAGGACCTGGGCGTCGCCCTGTTCGCCCGCAGGGGCCGTACCGTCTCCCTCACCCCGGCGGGCCGCACCTTCCTGGGCTCCGCCGAGCGGGCCCTCACCGAGGTGGAGCGGGCCGCGGACTCGGTACGGGCCGACGCCGACCCGACCGCCGGCAAGGTGGCCTTCGGTTTCCTGCACACGATGGGCTCGGAGACCGTTCCCGCACTGATCCGGGCCTTCCGCGCCGACCACCCCCGCGTGCGCTTCCAACTCGTGCAGAACTACGGCGAGGCGATGATCGAGCGGCTCCGGGCCGGCGGCCTGGACCTCTGCCTCACCTCACCCGTCCCGGACGCCCCCGACCTGGTGGCTCGCCGTCTCGACGAGCAGCGGCTGCGCCTGGTCGTCCCCGACGACCACCGGCTCGCCTCCCGCAGGCGTATTCGCCTGGCCGAGGCCGCCGACGAGGCGTTCGTGACCCTGGAGCCGGGATACGGCCTGCGGCGGATCACCGACGACCTGTGCGCGGAGGCGGGCTTCAGGCCCCGCGTGGCGTTCGAGGGCGAGGAGACGGAGACCCTGCGCGGCCTGGTGGCCGCCGGCCTCGGCGTCGCCCTGCTGCCGCCGCCCGCGGTGGCCCGCCCGGGCGTCGTCGAGCTGACGGTCACGGCCCCGCGTGCGGCCCGCGAGATCGGCGTGGCCTGGCTGGACGGCCACCCGGACACACCCCCGGTGGCGGCGTTCAAACAGTTCCTGCTGTCGCGCCGGGGGCATCTGCTGCCCGACTGACGGGCGGAAGTGCGCACGACGTCACGCAGCGCGTCCCGGGTGTCCACGGCGTCCCGCGCGCCCTAGGACCCCAACGACCGCCCGAACCCCGCGGCCAGCGGCATCCGCAGCCCCAGCGGCGGGGGCGCCGCCAGGGCGTCGGCGACCGGGCGGGCGTAGGTCCGCCCGAACAGCGATCCCCGTACGAAGTCCACCGCCAGCGCCACCACTTCGGCGCGGTGCTGGCGCAGGGCGTGGCCGTCCGAGTGGACCTCGAAGCGGCAGGTGTTCCGGTTGGCCTTCTTGGCGCGCTGGGCCAGGCGGAACGACAACTCGGGGTCGGAGCGTGCGTCGTTCGTGCCGTGGACGAGCAACACCTGGCGGCCCAGCAGATGTTTCACCGGCTCCTGCTCCAACGACCGATCCTCGGGCAGCCAAGGGGCCATCGCCAGAACCGAGTTGACCGCCGGATGGCCGCCGGCGCGCAGCGCCGCACGGCCGCCCATGCCGTGTCCGGCCAGACAGACGGGGACGTCGCCGTACCGCCGTACGACCTCCTCCACCGCCCACTCGGCGTCCGCCGCGAGCTGCGCGTCCGTGGCGTTCCAGCCGCGGCAGCGGTAGTGCACGACATGCGCGGCCAGCCCGTCGTCCTGGCCGGCGCGGGCCAGGGTACGGGCGAGCGGCAGCTGGAGCGCGTACGACAGAGGGGAAGGGCGGCGGTGCGAATCGGCCTCGCCGTCCGGGAGCAGCAGGACCACGCCGCTGACCGCAGGTTGTGCTCCGGCCGTCTTCACGGCCCGTCCCAGCCTCGCAGCAGGCAGGGGGAGTGCGCGCTGTGCCATGACAGAACAGTGTCAGAAGGACAGGTGTACTCCACCCGTATTCGCGGTCACTGTTACGTATCGGCGAGCGACGCTCTACGCGCGTAGGCGCTAGAGTGCCCAGATGATGAGCCCGACCCTCCATGTGCCCGGCCCCGACCAGATCCGGCGTGCCCCCAAGGTGCTGCTCCACGACCACCTCGACGGCGGTCTGCGTCCCGGCACGATCATCGACCTGGCCCGTGACGCGGGCTACGAGGCCCTTCCCGAGACCGAAGCGGACAAGCTCGGCATCTGGTTCCGCGAGGCGGCCGACTCCGGCTCGCTGGAGCGCTACCTGGAGACGTTCGCCCACACCTGCGCCGTCATGCAGACCCGTGAGGCCCTGGTGCGGGTGGCCGCGGAGTGCGCCGAGGACCTCGCCGCGGACGGCGTCGTCTACGCAGAGGTGCGGTACGCCCCCGAGCAGCACCTGGAAGCCGGGCTGACCCTCGAAGAGGTCGTCGAGGCGGTCAACGAGGGCTTCCGCGAGGGTGAGCGCCGGGCCCGGCTGGACGGCAACCGGATCCGGGTGGGTGCCCTACTCACTGCCATGCGGCACGCCGCCCGTGCCCTTGAGATCGCCGAACTCGCAAACCGCTACCGGGATCTGGGCGTCGTCGGCTTCGACATCGCGGGTGCCGAGGCGGGCTACCCGCCCACCCGTCACCTCGACGCCTTCGAGTTCCTCAAGCGCGAGAACAACCACTTCACCATCCACGCGGGCGAGGCCTTCGGGCTGCCGTCGATCTGGCAGGCGCTCCAGTGGTGCGGCGCCGACCGGCTCGGCCACGGCGTCCGCATCATCGACGACATCGAGGTCGCCGAGGACGGCAGTGTGACGCTCGGCCGTCTCGCCTCGTACGTACGGGACAAGCGCATCCCGCTGGAGATGTGCCCGACCTCCAACCTCCAGACCGGCGCCGCCGCCTCGTACGCCGAGCACCCGATCGGGCTGTTGCGCAGGCTGCACTTCCGGGCCACCGTGAATACGGACAACCGGCTGATGAGCGGTACGACCATGAGCCAGGAATTCGAGCGGCTGACCGAGACCTTCGGATACACGCTCGACGACATTCAGTGGTTCACAGTCAATGCGATGAAATCAGCGTTCATTCCTTTCGATGAACGTCTGGCGATGATCAATGACGTGATCAAGCCCGGATACGCCGAGCTGAAGTCGGAGTGGCTTTTCGAGCAGACCTCTGCGACCAGCGCATCTTCCGCTTCCGCGGGCTGAATTACTCCTATGTGACAAACGGCCGGGAAGATCAGATCCCGGCCGTTTGCTGCGTCCGCCTTGTTTGCGGGACCGGTGGCGTGCTGGCTATTTTGCAGAGCCGCTCGCATCCCCTTCCCCAAGGATGAATTTCACATGAAGCAGTCTGCTGCCAGGACTCTCGGTGTCGCCGCTCTCGGTGCCGCTTTCGCCGCTGCCGCCGCCGGTACGGCCTCCGCCGCCGCGCTTCCCGTCGACGCCGCGAACTCCGCTCTGCCGACCGCCCTGCCGATCGCCGGCTCCGCACTGGGGACCGCCACGCAGTCGCTGCCGGTTCAGGACACGGCCGCGAAGCTCCTCGGCAGCGGCCAGACCGAGATCCTCAACGCCGCCGCCGCCCCGGCCAAGGGCCTGCTCGGCGGGCTGCCCGCCGGTGGTGTGAGCACCAGCGGTCTGTCGACCAACGGTCTTCCGCTCGGCGGCTGACCCTCGCACATACGTGAGTGGGGCGGACACCCGGTCAGGGTGTCCGCCCCACTCACGTATGTCCCGGGGCTACCAGGCGGTGGTGGCCGCCGACGCCTTCTCGGCCGGCAGCAGCAGCCACAGCGCCAGATAGAGCAGGAACTGCGGGCCGGGCAGCAGACACGAGACGAGGAAGATCACGCGCATGGTCCCCGCGGACGTGCCGAAGCGCCGTGCCAGCGCTGCGCACACTCCGCCGATCATGCGTCCGTCACGGGGGCGGGCAAGTGCGGCCATGGTGGGCTCCTTCGCGAACCGTTGCCGAGGAGCAGCTCCGTCGTGCTCCCCATGTATCCATGGTGGCCCGGCGAACGGGGGCAAAGCGTCGCTCTACGGGGCGATACCGACCCTGGAAATCGTCGGGGTCGACCCCTGGGGCGTCTCCTCCCTGGGGCGCGGAACCAGTCGTACCCCGTCCTGCCCGCGACGGCGCAGCCGCTTCCGGCACACCGGCACGACCAGCAGATGGGCGAGCCCCACCCCCACGGTGTTCAGCAGCAGCGAGTCGACATCGACGACCTGACCCGGCACTCCGGTCTGCGCCAGCTCGATCGCCAGCGAGATCAGCGACCCGGCGGCGACGGTACGGGCCAGCGAGGCCCACGGAGACACCTGGAGCCGCCCCCCGGCCATGGGCAGCAGCACCCCCAGCGGCGCCAGCAGCAGCAGCCCCTCACCGATCCGGTGCGCCGCCTCGGCCGGGCCGAGGGACAGGTCGGTCCTTATGCCGGCGAACGGACGAAGATTGGCGGCCGTCATCCACGGCACATCCAGCGGGCGCAGAGTCAGCCACCCGACAAGCAGCAGATGCGCGAGGAGGAGGAACACCCCGACCGCGCGGAAGCGGATGACGGCTTGGCCGCCCGAACCTTGACGCACGCCCCCCAAGACGCGGCTACCGGCAGGATCGGTTCCGCCCCGCCCCAGGATGACTCGAAGACCACACGACAACGCGGGATCCGGCGCTCAGGACAGCTTGGCCGCACCGAGCGTCGGCACGGCCTCCGGCCGGGCCTTGGTCTCCGAGGTGCACAGATAGGCGCGCGGCGCGTAATTCCCCGGCCCGCCGAGCAGCACCGTGCCGTCCGAGGCCAGCGACTCGCTCTCCGCGTACGTGCACACGATCTGTGCCAGAGCCTCCGACGGCAGGTCCTCGGGCTGCTCGCTGAGCCGTAGCACGGCCGCCGGATCGTCCCCGCGGGCCCCGCTGATCTGCAGGGTCGCCGGTACGTCCGTGGAGAAGCCGGCCTGCCGCTCATCGGTGGCCGGCTCCTCCTGAAGCTCGTCGAGGAGCGCCTGCGCGACCCGGATCCGGTCGGACTTCGCCTCGTGGATCTGCACCGAACGGTCCACCGTGACCAGCTGAGAGGCACAGATCAGATAGATCTGCACCGGGATCCCCTGCATCGCCTGTGTGCTGACGTCCTCCGCGGACATCGAGCACGGCACCCGGGACGGCGCGGCCCCGGCGTCGACCGGCACCGACGTGGTCCTGATCCCGCACCCGGCGGCCAGCACGGCGCAGACGACGGCTCCGGCCACCGCTCCGGCCGCGCGGCGCGCCCGGCGCGTACCACGGTTGCTGCGCCTCACGTCGCGTCCCCCTCCTCGTCGCCGGCCCCGGCTCCTCGGTCCCGCACGGTGCGGGTGAGATCCTCGGCATCGCGCGGCAGACGCAGCACGAACACCGCGCCGTCGCCGTCCGGCGAGTTCGCGGCCGTGATATCACCGCCGTGGATGTGCGCGTTCTCCATGGCGATCGACAGACCGAGCCCGCTGCCCTCCGAACGCGGCCGGGAGGCACTGGCCTTGTAGAAGCGGTCGAAGACGTGCGGCAGGACGTCCTCCGGGATGCCGGGGCCGTGGTCGCGCACCTCGATGACGAGTTCGTCGCCGTCGGTCCGTACCGCGACGCGTACCGGCGATCCGCCGTGCTTCAGCGCGTTGCCGATCAGATTCGCCAGGATCACATCGAGCCTGCGCGGATCGAGGCGGACCATCATGCCGCGCTCGGCGTCCAGATCCACCGCGTCCAGCCAGGCGCGGGCGTCGATGCAGGCGGTGACCTGGTCGGCGACATCGACCGTGTCGAGGACGAGACGGGCCGTACCCGCGTCGAAGCGGGTGACCTCCATCAGGTTCTCCACCAGGTCGTTCAGCCGCCTGGTCTCGCTGACCACCAGATGCACGGCGGGCGCGATCATCGGGTCGAGGCTGTCGGCCTCGTCCTCCAGCACCTCGGCGACCGCGGTGATCGCGGTGAGCGGGGTGCGCAGTTCGTGCGACATGTCGGCCACGAACCGGCGACTGGACTCCTCCCGAGCGCTCATGTCCGCGACCTTCTTCTCCAGAGAGATCGCGGCTCTGTTGAACGTACGGGAAAGATCGGCGAGTTCATCGGTGCCGGAGACCACGAGCCGGGTGTCGAGCTTGCCCTCACCGAGCTTGCGCGCCGCGTCACCGAGCCGCTGCACCGGCCGCAGCACCGTCGTCGCGGCGGCCTGCGCGAGCAGCGCCGAGCCGACCAGGGCAAGTCCGGTGGCGATCCCCAGCGACCACGCGAGGGAGTTGAGATCCTGCCGCTCCTGGTCGAGCGACTTCAGCATGTAGCCGGTCGGACCACCACCGATGATCCTCGTGCCGGCCACCAGGTACGGCGTACCGCGGATCGAGGTGCGCTGCCAGAACAGGTGGTACGGGTACGTGTTGCCCGCCTCCGCCGGCTGCTTCCGGTTGACCTGCTGCTGCAACGAGAGCGGCACGTTGTCCAGGGTGAACGTGTCCAGATTGGAGTTGCCCACGATCGGCTTGTCGCCGTCGCGCTTGTCGACGAGCAGCACGCTGTAGCCGGGACTGCTGCTCGCCATCTGCACGGCGGCGTTCTGCAGATCGTCCTTGGTGGGGTGCAACGGCAGCGACGCCGCCCGGTTCTGCATCTCCTGCCGGAAGTCCCCGAGCGCCGCGTCCTGCGTACGCGTCAGCACGGCCTCGCGGTTGAGCCAGTACGCGATCCCCGACGCGGACACCGCGGCGGTCAGCGCCACCAGCGCGAACACGACGACGAGCCGCAGCCGCAGACTGGTCCAGCGAAGACCGGCGAGCAGGCTGCGCTTGGCAGCAGCGGTCACTGCGGCGAGTCCAGCCGGTAGCCCACGCCCCGCACGGTACGGATCAGGGTCGGCGAGGACGGAACGTCCTCCACCTTGGCGCGCAGCCGCTGCACACAGGCGTCGACGAGCCGGGAGTCTCCGAGGTAGTCGTGCTCCCACACCAGCCGCAGCAACTGCTGCCGCGACAGGGCCTGTCCGGGTCTGCGGCTCAGCTCCAGCAGGAGCCGCAGCTCGGTCGGCGTGAGCTGCAGGTCCTCCCCGTTCTTGGTCACCGTCATCGCGGAACGGTCGATGACCACATTGCCGAACGTCGCCGAGTCGGTGGACTCGCGCTCGCCGCGGCGCAGCACCGCACGGATCCGGGCGTCCAACACCCGGCCCTGCACGGGCTTGACCACGTAGTCGTCGGCGCCGGACTCCAGTCCGACGACGACGTCGATGTCGTCGCTGCGCGCGGTGAGCAGAATGATCGGCAGCTGGTCGGTGCGCCGGATGCGCCGGCACACCTCGAAACCGTCGATGCCGGGCAGCATCACATCCAGCACGACCAGGTCCGGCCGCTGCTCGCGCAGCAGTTTCAGGCCGTCCTCTCCCGTAGCCGCGGTGGCCACACGGTGGCCCTGGCGTGACAGCGAGAGTTCGAGGGCCGTGCGGATGGCGTCGTCGTCCTCGATCAGCAACAGGAAAGGCACGGGGGTCATTCTGGCCCATGGGAGAGCCTCAGTTCGACCGTTGGAGGCCTCTCATTCGGACGGCACGCCGGTCGGAGGGCCTGTGACAGGTCTGTGACAGTCGGCGGACAGCGCCATGAAACTGCCCGGGCAAGCTCATTGGCACATGGAACGGACGGACTCCACCGACGGGGGGCGCGAGATGAACGCACTGCACAGCACCACCTCAAGCGCAGTTGTCACGCGTCTCCACGACGTCGGCAGGGGCACCGAGAAGTCCGGCGCCGCGGGTCGGGGGTGTGTTCGTGGCGCCGGGCGTCAGCACACGTCGTACATGACGGTGGTCGACGCGTCTGCGGGGGGCAATGGGGGAGCGGTGCACGGGGAGAGCCCGGGGGAGCGGAAGCCCCTGGCGGAGCCCGCGGACGCCGAAGCGGCGTTCACGGCCTACGTCCAGGAGCGCCGTGCCTCCCTGTACGCAACCGCCTACCACCTGACCGGTGACCGGTTCGAGGCCGAGGACCTCCTGCAGAGCGCCCTCTTCTCGACGTACCGGGCATGGGACCGGATCAGCGACAAGGCGGCGGTCGGCGGGTATCTGCGCCGCACCATGACCAATCTGCACATCAGCGCCTGGCGTCGGCGCAAGCTGAACGAATACCCGACCGAGGAGCTGCCGGAGACGGCGGGTGACACGGACGCGATGCGCGGTACGGAACTGCGTGCCGTGCTCTGGCAGGCGCTGGCGCGGCTGCCGGAACTCCAGCGCACGATGCTGGTCCTGCGGTACTACGAGGGGCGCACGGACCCGGAGATCGCGTCGATCCTCGGCATCAGTGTCGGCACGGTGAAGTCGAGCATCTGGCGGTCGCTGCGACGGCTGCGCGAGGACGAGGTGCTGAGCTTCGGCCGTGACGAGGAGGAGTCCTTCGGCGAGCTGGTGGCCTGAAGGCAGCGGGGGGAACCGGGGGAAAGAGGGACCGCCGCTTCGGGGGAAGCGGGGGTTCACGGGGGAACACAGCAGGGTCGGACGGGCCGGGGGGTCCTGTCCGGCCCTGAGGTGTTCTCGGGGCGGCGGGCGCGGGGGTGGCGTCCTTGCCGGGCTCTGCGCCTGACGCCGGTCCTCAAGCGCAGAAGGGCGGAGAGGCGTCCGATCGCCGGAACGGGCCGGATGGGGCCGGCGGGCTCGAAGGTGCTGCGCTCAGCCGCGGGAGCCCAGGACGACCAGGCCTGATTCGTAGGCCGTCACCACCGCTTGGGTCCGGTCGCGCAGAGCCAGCTTGGTCAGGATTCGGCTGACGTGTGTCTTCACCGTCTCCTCCGTGATCAGCAGGCGCGTCGCGACCTCCGGGTTGGACAGGCCCTCCGCCACCAGGCGCAGGACCTCGGTCTCCCGGGGGGTGAGTGCTGCGAGGGCTGCCGGGGGTGCGGGGTTCGGCTTGCGGTACCGGCCGGCGAATTCGCTGATCAGGCGGCGGGTGACCGTCGGTGCCAGCAACGCCTGGCCGGCCGCGATGACGCGTACCGCGTCGAAGAGCCGCTCGGCGGTGACGTCCTTGAGCAGGAAGCCGCTGGCTCCGGCGCGCAGGGCGTCGTACACGTACTCGTCCAGGTCGAACGTGGTCAGGATGAGGATGCGGGGGCCGTCCGGAACCGACGCGGCCAGTTGTCTTGTCGCTTCGATTCCGTCCGTGCCCGGCATCCGCACGTCCATGAGGACCACGTCGGGCCGGAGGGCGGCGCAGGTCCGTACCGCCTCCGCCCCGTCGCACGCCGTGCCGACCACTCCGAAGTCCGGCTGGGTGTCCAGCAGGGCGGCGAAGCCCGTGCGTACGACCTGGTGGTCGTCGGCGACGACGATCCGTACGGCGGGCTGTGGTTCGGCGCTCATCCGGTGGCCTCCGTCCGGGTCGGCAGTACGGTCTCGACGAGGAAGCCGCCGCCGTGCGCGGGGCCGGTACGCAGTTCGCCGCCGACCGCGGCGGCACGTTCGCGCATGCCGGCCAGTCCGTGTCCGCCGGCCGGGGGCGGAGTCGGCGGGCCCGGGCCGTTGTCGCGGATCCGCAGGGCGACGCCGTCGGCGGTGTAGTGCAGTTCCACATCCACGGCGGCGCCCGGTGCGTGCCGCCTGGCGTTGGTGAGAGCTTCCTGGACGATGCGGTACGCGGCGAGTTCGACACCCGGGTCGAGCACCGACTGCCGGCCGCGGACGATGAGGCGGGTGCCCGTCCCGGACGCGTCCCGTGCCTCGTCGAGCAGGTCGACCAGTTGTCGCAGGCCCGGCTGCGGTTGCCGGTCGGCCGTGTCGGACCCGGTGTCCTCGCGCAGCACGCCGAGCAGCCGTCGCATCTCGGTCAGCGCGGCCCGCGCGGTGTCGCCGATCGACGACAGCCGCTGCGCACCGGCGGCGGGCATCCCGGGGGTGGTCAGCCGGGCCGTCTCCGCCTGCACGGCGACCATCGAGATGTGATGGGCGACGACATCGTGCAACTCGCGGGCGATCCGGGCGCGTTCACCGCGTGCCGTGTGTTCGAGGAGGGTGCTGGTCATCGCCCGGTGCGCGGCGCTGTGGGTGAGTGCCTCGCCGCGGGTCCGGCGGGCGATGCCCGCCCACGCCGCGACCGGGGCGATCGAGGTCAGCAGCACGGTGAGAACGCCGGCCTCGGAGTGCGAAGGCGCGAGCCGGGCGAGGGCGAGCGGCAGGAACGGCATGGCGAGGAGAGCCGCCGACCGTGGTGACCCCGCACGGCCCAGCCGGTACAGGAAGAGCAGTTGGGCGCAGAGTCCGGCGACGGTCAGGGAGCGGAACGGGGCCAGGGACAGCACGGTCGCCCCGGTGACCGACGCCGCGGCCGCGGCAGGGCGCAGGAACGCCGACGGCAGTGTGGTGGCCAGGGCGAGCAGGCCGAGGAACAGGGCGAACCGGACCGTGACGCCGCTGTCCGCCGTCCGCGCGAACGACTCGGTCACCGCGAGCAGCGCCAGGGCCGTTCCGGCCACGGCAGGCGTACGGGGATCGGCACCGATGCGCCGCCCCCGCTCGGCCCATCCGCTCTGCCGGTGTTCGTCCACGTCGGTCATTCTTGCCGCAGGTGCGCGGCCTCGCATCCCTCTCGTGAGGGACCCGTGGCGCCGGACATCCCTCGTGTCAGGGAGGGCGGAGGTCGCTGTCCGGCGTGACGACCGCGCGGCACCGTGCTGCCTAGTCTGCCGGGCATGGAAGCAACCGTGGAAGTCACCGGCCTGCGCAAGCGCTACGGGCCGACCCTCGCGCTGGACGGGATGACGTTCACCGTCAGGCCGGGACAGGTCACCGGTTTCGTCGGGCCCAACGGAGCCGGCAAGTCCACCACGATGCGGGTCGTCCTCGGCCTGGACACCGCGGACGCGGGTACCGCGCTGATCGGTGGTCAGCCGTACCGGGAACTGCGGAATCCACTGAACCACATCGGCGCGCTGCTGGACGCCGCCGCACTGCAGCCCGGCCGGACCGCCCGCAACCACCTGCTGTGGCTGGCCCACTCGCAGGGCCTGGGCGCGCGGCGGGTCGACGACGTCATCGAGCAGGTCGGTCTGGGTCCGGTCGCCGGGCGACGGACGGCGGGTTTCTCGCTCGGCATGCGGCAGCGTCTGGGGATCGCTGCCGCACTGCTCGGCGACCCCCCGGTGATCATGCTGGACGAGCCGTTCAACGGTCTGGACCCCGAGGGCATCGTGTGGATGCGCGACTTCCAGCGCGCTCTGGCCGCACAGGGCCGGGCGGTGCTGCTGTCCAGCCATCTGATGAGCGAACTGCAGGACACCGCCGATCATCTGGTGGTGGTGGGACGAGGCAGGGTCATCGCCGACACCAGTGTGCGCGAGCTGATCGGGACCGCGTCCGGCGACCGGGTCACGCTGCGGACCTCGGCACAGTCGGAGGCGATGACGGCGCTGGCGTACGCGGGAGCCACGGTGGCGGCCACCGACCGCGACACGCTCACCGTCTCCGGGCTGGCGGCGGAGCACGTCGTGACGTTGCTCGGCGAGAGCGGGGTGCCGTTCTCGGAAGTGTCCGCGCACCGCGCCACGCTGGAGGAGGCGTACATGGAACTCACCAGGGACGCCGTCGAGTTCCGTGCCGTGACGGTCGAGGAGCCGGCCCGATGAGCGGCACGACGACCGTTGCCCCTGCTTCGTACCGCTCCGGCATACAGGTCGGGCACGCCGGATTCGCGCAGCAACTGCGGGCGGAGTGGACCAAGTTCCGTACGGTGCGGGGCTGGGTCGCCGGTCTCGCGGCTGCGGCACTGTTGACCGTACTGATCGGGCTGATCGGCGGTGCCCACACCGGGCGGCCCACCTGCGAGGACCCGAACCAGCCCTGCACCGGCCCCAGAGGGCCGGGAGGTGAGGCGGTGACGGACCGGTTCTACTTCGTGCACCGGCCGCTGACCGGGGACGGCGGCATCACCGTACGGATGACGTCGCTGGCCCCGGACGGCGCGAAGGGCGGGCTGCCGCCGTGGGCGAAGGGGGGGATCGTCCTGGAGGCGGACGGCCGGGCGGGGTCGGCGTACGCGGCCGTCATGGCCACCGCAGGGCATGGCGTGCGGATGCAGCACAACTACATGCACGACACGGCGGGTTCCCCCGGCGCCGTGTCCGCCGCGTCCCCGCAATGGCTGCGGCTGACCCGGTCCGGGGACACACTGACCGGCTACCGGTCGTCCGACGGGGCGCGCTGGACCGAGATCGGCGCCGTGCGGCTGACCGGACTGCCGTCGCAGGTGCAGGCCGGACTGTTCACCGCCTCGCCGCCCGCCACGCAGTCGACGAGCCAGAAGTTCGGCGGGCTGAGCAACCGCGGGTCGCCCACCCGGGCGACCGGCGTCTTCGACCATGTCGCTCTCGACGGCGCGGAGTCCGGGGACGCGACGTGGCACGGTGAACAGATGGGCGGACCCGCCGACGACTTCGCGTCGGACGGCACGTTCCACCGGGACGGCGGAGCCTTCACCGTCACCGGGTCCGGCGACATCGCACCGGTGGTGGGCGGACCCATGACCGCGGGCGGGCTGACCATCGAGCGCAGCCTGGTCGGCACGTTCGTCGGACTGATCCTGGTGCTCGTCGTCGGAGCGACGTTCATCACCGCCGAGTACCGGCGCGGACTGATCCGTACCACCCTCATGGCGAGCCCGCGGCGGGGCGGGGCGCTGATGGCGAAGGCCGTCGTCCTCGGTGCCGTGACCTTTGCGGCCGGGCTGCCCGCCGCGGCGGCAGCGGTGCTGGCCGGTGAGTGGCTGGTGCGCCCCGGCGGCTTCGAATTCCCGGTCGGCACGCTCACGGAGCTGCGTGTGGTGGCCGGTACGGCGGCTCTGCTCGCCGTCGCCGCGGTGCTGGCCATGGCCGTGGGCACCGTGCTGCGGCGCAGTGCCGGGGCCGTCACTCTGGTCTTCGCGGCGATCGTCCTGCCGTACATCCTCGCGACCGCCTCGATCCTGCCGGCCGGCCCTTCGCAGTGGTTGCTGCGTCTCACCCCGGCGGCGGGCTTCGCCATCCAGCAGAACATGCCGCAGTACGCGCAGGTGGACAGCGACTACACACCGGCCTTCGGCTACTTCCCGCTGCCTCCGTGGGGCGGCTTCGCGGTGCTCTGCGGGTGGACGGCCGTCGCGCTGGGCGCGGCGGTGTTCATGATGCGGCGGAGGGACGTATGAAACAGACCCTGCACGCGGAGTGGACGAAGCTGCGCACCGTGACGGCCCCGGGGTGGCTGCTCCTTGCCACCGTCGTGTGCACGGTGGCGGTGAGCGCCGCGACGGCCGCGGCCGCGCAGTGCCCGTCGACGGGCTGTCATCAGGACGTCGTCAGGCTCAGCCTGACCGGGATCCACCTCGGACAGACGGTCGTCGCCGTCCTGGCCGTGCTGATGATCAGTGGCGAGTACGGCACGGGCATGATGCGCACCACCGTGATGGCGACACCGCGCCGGTCCACGGTCCTGGCCGCGAAGGCGGTGGTCCTCATGGGGGTGGTGCTGGCCGCCGGGACGGTCGCGGTGCTCGGCTGCCTGCTGGTGGCGGGACGGATACTGCCGGGCAACGGTTTCACGACGGGGCAGGACCAGGCGCTGTTGTCCCTGGCCGACGGTCCGACGCTGCGCGCGGCAGCCGGGTCGGTGCTGTACCTGGTGCTGATCGCCCTGCTCGGCCTGGGCACGGCCACCGCGGTCCGGGACTCGGCGGCGGCAGTCGGGGTCGTGCTCGGCCTGCTCTTCGTCCTGCCGATTCTCACGCAACTGGTCACCGACCCGGACTGGCACCGGCACCTGCAGCAGATCGCCCCGATGACGGCGGGCCTCGCCGTCCAGGCCACCGTCGATCTCGACACGCTGCCCATCGGCCCGTGGGCCGGGCTGGGGGTGCTCGCCGGATGGACGGTGGCCGCGCTGCTCGGAGGCGGGCTGGCACTCAGGCTGCGGGACGTGTGAAGTACCGCGGTGAGCCCTCAGGCCACGCCACGTGCCGCCGGGGCCCGGCGGCAGCGGCCGGCGGCTGCCGCGGCCAGTCGTCCCAGTGCCTCCTGCTTCCCGCAGGGATACGCGCCGAGCGCCGTCTGGCGCGCCACGATCCGTCGTTCCGCCCGCATCAGGCGCCATCCCCGCCGCAGCAGGAACGGCACCGACTTCCGGCCCTCGCGCAGATCCCGCAGCAGCCTGCGGCGGAACGTCGTCGTCGGGCGGCCGCGCAGGCACAGGGCGTCCGCCAGGACACCCAGGTCCTGGCACCGCTCGACTATCTCCGCCGCGAATA
Source organism: Streptomyces sp. NPDC005262 (assembly GCF_042872425.1). Taxonomy (NCBI): domain Bacteria; kingdom Bacillati; phylum Actinomycetota; class Actinomycetes; order Kitasatosporales; family Streptomycetaceae; genus Streptomyces; species Streptomyces sp. NPDC005262. The sequence goes on along the minus strand of NZ_JBIAKK010000001.1, from coordinate 696,548 downwards.
TGCCCTCGGCCACGAACAGCGGCGTGCGCTCGATGTGGAGCGCCTCGTGGTCCACCCGGGAACTGGTGGAGATGTCGTACACCGGGACTTTCGTACGTCCCGTGCGGCACAGCTCCGTGATGGCGGTGACCGCCGCGTCCGCGTCCCAGGACTGTGCGGAGTCCCAGTCGATGTCCGAACTGCCCGGGACCAGCGGCAGCGTGGGGTCGTCGCCCTCCTTGTAGAAGTCGTCCAGGCGTAGCACCGGAAGGTCGGTGCGGGCGGCGAGGGAGGACTTGCCGGAGCCGGAGGGGCCCGCGAGCAGCACGACGCGGGTCGGGATCGGTTGGGGACTCACGGGACACCAGTGTGAGGCATCGCCCCGCGCAGGGACCCCCCCGGTGCCCTTGTTGGTATCCAGCATCACACCTCAACTACGCTGAGTGCCCAGATGATTACTCGATCGGTTCGATCAGGTGGGAACTCCATGGCACGACATGCACTTTCCAGGTCCCGGCGCCGTGCGCTGCTGCGCGCAGGTCTGACCGTCACCGCGGTGGGCGCCGCGCTCGGTGCGGGGGGTGCGGCGGCGCAGGCTGCGCCGCTGCCCGTCGCGCCGGCTTCGGGCGCCGACAGCGGTCTCGGTGCGGTCCGCGGGGCGACCGGCGGCGCGACCGGGGCGCTCGGTCACGCGGTCTCGCCCATCACGCAGTTGCAGCTCGATCCGCTGGCCAACACGGGCGTGGACCCGTTGGCGAACGGGGTGGGCACGCAGGTCGCCGACTTCAAGCCGCTCTCCACGGGCGTCGCCACCGATCCGCTGACCAGTGGTGGCGCGCTGAAGGACCTGCCGGTGGTGGGGCAGGTCACCGGACTGCTGCACGGCTGATCCCGGCGCACAGGGCTGCGGCCCGCCCCTTCCGCAGTGTTCCGGAGGGGCGGGCCGCAGCCGCGTCGGTCAGTAGGACGAACCCGACACGCCGAGAGCGCCCGTGGGGTGCCAGACCGTCTTGGTCTCCAGGAAGGCCGTCAGGCGGTGGGTGCCCGGGTCGGCCGACCAGTCTCCGTCCACAGCCTGTGGATGAGCGGCGTCCTGCGTCTCCTTCCCGGGGCGGGAGACGGACGGGCGGAGAACTCGCTTCAGGTTGTCCGCCGCCGCGATCTCCAGTTCCTTCGCCAGTTCGGCGTCGGCGCCGGTCAGGTCGATCGCGTTGACGTCCTGGTGGGCCGCGAGCGGGGCCGCGAGCTCCGCCGTCCTCCCGGACAGGATGTTCACCACACCGCCCGGCAGGTCGGAGGTGGCCAGCACCTCGCCCAGGGACAGCGCCGGCAGCGGGGCGTCGGCGGACGCGATGACGACGGCCGTGTTGCCGGTCGCGATCACCGGGGCGACGACCGAGACCAGGCCCAGGAACGACGACTCCTGCGGGGCCACGACCGCGACCACGCCGGTCGGCTCGGGCGTGGACAGGTTGAAGAAGGGGCCCGCGACCGGGTTCGCCCCGCCCACGATCTGGCCGATCTTGTCGGTCCACCCCGCATACCAGACCCAGCGGTCGACGGCCGCGTCCACGACGGCCGCCGCCTTGGACTTCGACAGCCCTTCCGCATCCGCCACTTCGCGTACGAACTGGCCCCTGCGGCCCTCCAGCATCTCCGCGATGCGGTAGAGGATCTGGCCGCGGTTGTACGCCGTCGCGCCCGACCATCCGCCGAACGCCTTGCGGGCGGCCACGACCGCGTCACGCGCGTCCTTGCGGGACGACTGCGGGGCGTTCGCCAGCCACTTGCCCTTGGAGTCCGTCACCTCGTACACCCGGCCGCTCTCGGAGCGGGGGAACTTGCCCCCGACGTACAGCTTGTAGGTCTTGAAGACGCTCAGTCGGTCAGTGTGCTCAGCTGCATTCATCGACGCTCGCCCTCCGGGCTCGACGGGGCGAGGTACGCCTCCAGGCCATGACGGCCGCCTTCGCGGCCGAAGCCCGACTCCTTGTAGCCGCCGAACGGCGAGGTCGGGTCGAACTTGTTGAACGTGTTGGCCCAGACGACGCCCGCCCGGAGCTTGTTCGCCACCGCGAGGATGCGGGAGCCCTTCTCCGTCCAGATGCCGGCCGACAGGCCGTACTGGCTGTTGTTGGCCTTGGCGACCGCCTCGTCCGGCGTACGGAACGACAGCACGGACAGCACCGGGCCGAAGATCTCGTCGCGGGCGATGGTGTGCGCCTGGGTGACGTTCGTGAACAGCGTCGGGGCGAACCAGTAACCGGACGACGGGAGGTCACAGGGGGCGGACCAGCGTTCGGCGCCCTCCGCCTCGCCCGTCTCGACCAGGGCCGTGATCCGGGAGAGCTGCTCCTCGGAGTTGATCGCGCCGATGTCGGTGTTCTTGTCCAGCGGGTCGCCGAGGCGCAGCGTGGACAGCCGGCGCTTCAGGGAGTCCAGCAGCTCGTCCTGGATCGACTCCTGGACGAGGAGGCGCGAACCCGCGCAGCAGACCTGGCCCTGGTTGAAGAAGATGCCGGTGACGATGCCCTCGACGGCCTGGTCGATCGGGGCGTCGTCGAAGACGATGTTCGCGCCCTTGCCGCCCAGCTCCAGGGTGACCTTCTTGTCGGTGCCCGCGACCTGGCGGGCGATGGCCTTGCCGACCGCGGTCGAGCCGGTGAAGGCGACCTTGTCCACGTCAGGGTGCTCGACGAGGGCCGCGCCCGCGTCCCCGTACCCGGTGAGGATGTTCACGACACCCTTGGGCAGGCCCGCCTGGCGGCAGATGTCCGCGAAGAACAGCGCGGAGAGCGGGGTCGTCTCGGCGGGCTTCAGGACGACCGTGTTGCCGGTGGCGAGCGCCGGGGCGATCTTCCAGGCCAGCATCAGCAGCGGGAAGTTCCACGGGATGACCTGGCCCGCGACGCCGAGCGGCCGGGGGTTCGGTCCGTAGCCGGCGTGGTCGAGCTTGTCGGCCCAGCCCGCGTAGTAGAAGAAGTGTGCCGCGACCAGGGGCAGATCCGCGTCGCGGGTCTCCTTGATCGGCTTGCCGTTGTCGAGGGTTTCGAGAACGGCGAGCTCGCGGCTGCGCTCCTGGATGATCCGGGCGATCCGGAAGAGGTACTTGGCGCGCTCGGAGCCGGGCAGCGCCGACCACTTCTCGAATGCCTTGCGGGCCGCCTTCACGGCCCGGTCGACATCCGCGGCGCCGGCCTGCGCGACCTCGGAGAGGACCTCCTCGGACGACGGGGAGACCGTCTTGAAGACCTTGCCGTCGGCCGCGTCGGTGAACTCACCGTCGATGAACAGCCCGTACGAGGGAGCGATGTCGACGACCGACCGCGACTCGGGGGCGGGTGCGTACTCGAATGCAGATGCCATGGGGATCAGTCCACCGTCACGTAATCGGGGCCGGAGTAACGGCCGGTGCTGAGCTTCTGACGCTGCATCAGCAGATCGTTCAGCAGGCTGGAGGCGCCGAAGCGGAACCAGTGGTTGTCCAGCCAGTCCTCGCCGACGGTCTCGTTGACCAGGACGAGGAACTTGATCGCGTCCTTCGAGGTGCGGATGCCGCCGGCCGGCTTCACGCCGATCTGCACACCCGTCTGCTCCCGGAAGTCGCGCACGGCCTCCAGCATCAGCAGCGTGTTCGCGGGCGTGGCGTTCGTGCCGACCTTGCCGGTCGACGTCTTGATGAAGTCCGCGCCCGCCAGCATCCCGAGCCAGGAGGCGCGGCGGATGTTGTCGTACGTGGACAGCTCGCCGGTCTCGAAGATGACCTTGAGGCGGGCGTCGGTGCCGTCGGCACGGGCGCACTCGGCCTTCACGGCGAGGATCTCCTCGTACACCTTGAGATAGCGGCCGGAGAGGAACGCGCCCCGGTCGATCACCATGTCGATCTCGTCGGCCCCGGCGGCCACGGCGTCGCGGACGTCCGCGAGCTTGATGTCGAGCGCGGCGCGCCCGGCCGGGAAGGCCGTCGCGACGGACGCCACCTTCACGCCGGAACCGGCCAGGGCGACGGCGGCCGTCGCCGCCATGTCGGGGTAGACGCAGACCGCGGCGGTGTGCGGGGTCGTGCGGTCGGTCGGGTCGGGGTTGACGGCCTTGGCGGCGAGAGCCCGGACCTTGCCCGGGGTGTCCGCGCCTTCCAGCGTCGTCAGGTCGATCATCGAGATGGCGAGGTCGATCGCGTATGCCTTGGCCGTCGTCTTGATCGAACGGGTGCCGAGGGACGCCGCGCGCGCTTCGAGGCCGACGGCGTCGACGCCGGGCAGCCCGTGCAGGAAGCGGCGCAGCGCGCTGTCGGACGCGGTCACGTCGGAGAGGGGGGTACCTCCCACGCGTTCGGCCGTGGTGGAGGGTGCAGTCGTGGGCATGGTCACCACATGAGCATATCTACGCGCGTAGCGGCCTGTACAGGGGGACCCCCATTCCGGGTTTGCGAGGGTGCCGGACCGGTGGGCGGGTGGCCGCTCCGGCGGGCCCTACGCGCATCAGGCAGAATCGGGCCCATGACGAGCCCCACGCCCCCAGCCGAGCCGACCTACGCCGACCGGACGTTCCGGTCGCCCGCCGGGCTGGTGGGCGGTGTGCTGCTGCTCCTGCTCGTCGGGTGGATCGGCGGCGACGCCGTGTACCGGGGTTCCGGCCGGGTGCCGTGGCTGGCGCTCGCCGGGCTGCTGACGGCCGTGCCGTTGATCGTGGCGTTCACGCTGCGGCCGGTGGTGTTCGTGAACGACCGGCGCATCCGGATCCGTAACCCGTTCCGTACGATCACGGCGCCGTGGACGGCGGTCGCGGATGTGCGGGCCGGGTACTCCAGCGAACTGTTCACGCAGGACGGCACGAAGTTCCAGCTGTGGGCGGTGCCTGTGTCGCTGCGGCAGCGGAAGAAGGCGGCGCGGCAGCAGACGCAGAAGGCGCAGGACGATCCGTACCGGCGCACGTCCGTGCACGCGGATGTGCGGGACACGAAGGCGCGGATCGCCGGGGCCGACCAGACGGTGCGGGACCTGCGGGAGATGGCCGAGCGGGCCGGGGACGGCGGCGCCGACGGCGCCGGGGCGGTCGTCGTCCGATGGGCGTACGAGGTGATCGCGCCGGCGGTCGTGGGCGCGGTGGCGCTCGTGGTGTTGTTCGCGGTCGGCTGAGGGCGCAGGCTGCGCGGCCGCTGCCGCGCTCCGGCCCCGATCACCCCCAACACCTCGAAGGTGTGGGGGTGTTGTCCTCGGACTCGGCCGGTATACGCCGGGCACCTGCGTGGGACCGGACACCGGCTTCACGTACCGCATGCGTGAATGACGGTGTCCGGTTCCGCTCAGATCCCGGCGGCCGCCGACAGGTCCCGCTTGATCCCGGCGAGCAGCTCGGCGCCCTTCGCGCGGGCGTCGGGCAGCTCGTCCGCCGAACCGACCGGCACCACGACCTCCAGATAGCACTTCAGCTTGGGCTCGGTGCCGCTCGGGCGGACGATCACCCGGGCCCCATCGAGCTGGTAGCGCAGCCCGTCGGTGGGCGGCAGCTGCTCCGTACCCTCCGACAGGTCCTCGGCCGAGGTGACGGCGAGACCCGCGAGTGCGGTCGGCGGGGTGTCGCGCAGCCGCCGCATGGCGTCCGCGATGACCGACAGGTCCTCCACCCGGACCGACAGCTGGTCGGTCGCGTGCAGCCCGTGCTCGACCGCGATGTCGTCGAGGAGATCGAGGAGCGTACGGCCCTCCTCCTTGAGCACGGAGGCCAGCTCGGCGACGAGCAGAGCGGCCGTGACGCCGTCCTTGTCGCGTACGCCGTCGGGGTCGACGCAGTAGCCGAGCGCCTCCTCGTACCCGTACCGCAGGCCGTCGACGCGGGCGATCCACTTGAAACCGGTCAGCGTCTCCTGGTAGCCGTTGCCCGCCTTCTCGGCGATCCGGCCGAGCAGCGACGACGACACGATCGACTCGGCGAAGACACCGGTGGCACCCCGGGCGACCAGATGCGCGGCGAGCAGCGCGCCGACCTCGTCGCCGCGCAGCATGCGCCAGCCGCCGTCCGCGGCGGCGTCCGGCACGGCCACGGCGCAGCGGTCGGCGTCCGGGTCGTTGGCGATGACGAGGTCCGGGTTCGCGCGCCGGGCGGTGGCGAAGGCGAGGTCCATCGCGCCGGGCTCTTCCGGGTTGGGGAAGGCCACGGTGGGGAAGGCCGGGTCGGGCTCCGCCTGCTCGGTGACGAGCACGGGGGCGGGGAAGCCGGCGCGGGCGAAGGCTGCGGCCAGGACGGACGTGCCGACGCCGTGCATCGCCGTGTACACGACCTGGGCGGTGCGCGGGGACCCGGCGGCGAGGACCACGTCCGTACGGGCCAGATAGGCGTCCAGGACCTCGTCGCCGAGGATCTCCCAGCCGCTCTCCGGCCGGTCGACGCCGGCCAGCGGGCCGACCGCGGCGATCGCGTCGGCGATCTCGCCGTCCGCCGGGGGCACGATCTGCGAGCCGTCGCCGAGGTAGACCTTGTAGCCGTTGTCGCGCGGCGGGTTGTGACTGGCGGTCACCTCGACGCCGGCGACGGCACCCAGATGCCTTATGGCGTACGCCAGGACGGGGGTGGGCAGCGGGCGGGGGAGCACCGCCGCCCGCAGGCCCGCGCCCGTCATCACGGCCGCGGTGTCGCGGGCGAAGTCGGCGGACTTGTAGCGGGCGTCGTACCCGATGACGACCAGGCCGCCGGTCCGCCCCTGCGCCTTGAGATAGGCGGCGAGCCCGGCGGCGGCGCGGATGACGACGGACCGGTTCATCCGCATCGGGCCGGCCCCCAGCTCACCACGGAGCCCGGCGGTACCGAACTGCAGCGTGCCGGCGAACCGTGCCGCGAGCGCGTCGAGGTCCTCGGTGTCGATGAGCTTGGCGAGCTCGTCGCGGGTCTCGGGGTCGGGGTCCTCGGCGAGCCAGGTCCTGGCCTGCGCGATGAGGTCCTGCTGCACGGTGTCCGCCTTTCGGGGGTGGGGTGGGTTACGGGGGAGCTGCCCCCGGTCCCCCGTTCCTCAATCGCCGGACGGGCCGACCTTTCGGCCTCGCCGGCGTTCGAGGCGCGGGGCCCGGGGCCTGGCCCCGGTTCGGCAAGGGGCGGGTAGGGGGAACCGCCCGCCGCAGGCGTGAAGCCCGCTCAGATGCGGTCCAGGACCCGCGCCAGCAAGGACCCCATCCGGGTCGCCGAGTCCCGCCCCGCCTGCAGCACCTCTTCATGGTTCAGCGGCTCCCCGCTCAACCCGGCGGCGAGGTTCGTGACGAGCGAAATACCCAGCACCTCGGCCCCCGCCTCCCGCGCGGCGATCGCTTCGAGCACGGTCGACATGCCCACCAGGTCGCCGCCCATGACCCGCACCATGTTGATCTCGGCCGGAGTCTCGTAGTGCGGGCCGGGGAACTGCACGTACACGCCCTCTTCGAGCGTCTCGTCGATCTCCTTGCACAGCGCGCGCAGCCGCGGCGAGTACAGGTCGGTCAGGTCGACGAAGTTGGCGCCGATGATCGGCGAGGCCGCGGTCAGGTTGATGTGGTCGCTGATCAGGACCGGCTGCCCGGGGCGCATGCCCTCGCGCAGCCCGCCGCAGCCGTTCGTCAGGACGACGGTCTTGCAGCCCGCGGCGACGGCGGTGCGCACGCCGTGCGCGACGGCGGCGACGCCACGGCCCTCGTAGAAGTGCGTGCGGCCGAGGAAGACCAGGGCGCGCTTGTCGCCGATCCGGTACGAGCGGATCGTGCCACCGTGGCCCTCGACGGCCGGCGCCGGGAAGCCGGGCAGTTCGGTCACCGGGAACTCGGCCTCCGGCGCGCCGAGCGCGTCGCCCGCAGGTGCCCAGCCGGAACCCATCACGAGCGCGACGTCGTGGGTCTCGGCGCCGGTCAGCTCGCGCAGTCGGGCGGCGGCGTCGGCAGCGGCGGCGTGCGGGTCGCCCTGGATGTTGTCCGGAATAACAGATGCGTTCACGCGGATGAGCGTAGCCGGTGAATCCCTACGCGCGTAGATGCCTATGCGGAGAGTCTGCACACGCCTCTTCGTACTTTCACACAAAACATGGGGAAGTGTGCGGCTCAGCAGGGGCGCTTGCGCAGCTCCATCACGTAGTCGTGCGGCGCGCCCGCCGACTCGGCGGCGTCCGCCAGCTCGCCCAGGTACCGGGCGGACGGCAGCCCGCCCTCGTACGCGTTCAGCACGTACATCCAGGCCGGCTCCTCGCCGTCCAGGGTGTGCACCCGCACCCGCATCCGCCGGTAGATGTCGAGGCCGACACCCTCCCACCGGTCCATGGAGTCCTCGTCCATCGGCGCCAGGTCGTACAGCGCCACGAAGACCTGGGAACGCGGCGCCTCCACCACCGTGGCGAGCGCGCCTTCCCAGCCCATCTGCTCCCCGCCGAAGGTCAGCCGCCAGCCGTTGAGCCAGCCGGTGCCGCGCAGCGGGGAATGCGGTGCGCGGCGGGTCATCAGCCGCGCGTCGAGGTTGCCGGCGTACGCGGCGTAGAGCGACATGGGATCGAGGGTACGGGAGGTGGCCCCGCGAGCGGCGATTCCTGTGACGAAGACCCTGGCGAGGGTCCTCCCGGGGGCCGGGCCGAGGGCTCCGCCGCAGGCTCGTCCGGGGGCCCCTCTCCCGTATGGAGGGCCCCGGGGCGAAGCATCTTGGCGCGTGCGGGACAATGGAGTACGTACTGCATTCCCCCGGGGTGATCCCCCGGACCCCCGGCCGGGGCGGCAGACGGCCGCGGGATGACATACGCGAGGCGGACTTTTCGTGACCCGGATCGTGATCATCGGCGGCGGACCCGGCGGGTACGAGGCGGCATTGGTGGGCGCCCAGCTCGGCGCGGAGGTGACCGTCGTCGACTGCGACGGCCTCGGCGGCGCGTCGGTGCTCACCGACTGCGTGCCCTCGAAGACCCTGATCGCGACGGCAGAGGTGATGACCACCTTCGACTCTTCGTACGAGGAGTTGGGGATCATCGTCGCCGACGACACGCCGCACATCGAGCAGGCGGCGCGGGTGGTCGGCGTCGACCTCGGCAAGGTCAACCGACGCGTGAAGCGTCTGGCGCTCGCCCAGTCCCACGACATCACCGCCTCCGTCACCCGTGCGGGTGCACGTGTGATGCGCGGCCGGGGCAGGCTGGAAGGCCTCCAGGCCGCCGACGGCTCCCGCAAGGTCGTGGTGACCTCGGCCGACGGTACGGAGGAGACGCTCACCGCCGACGCCGTGCTGATCGCGACCGGCGGCCACCCCCGGGAGATCCCGGACGCGCTCCCCGACGGTGAGCGCATTCTGAACTGGACCCAGGTCTACGACCTCGACGAGCTCCCCGAGGAGCTCATCGTGGTCGGCTCCGGTGTCACCGGTGCCGAGTTCGCCGGCGCCTACCAGGCGCTGGGCTCGCGCGTCACCCTCGTCTCGTCCCGCGACCGGGTGCTGCCCGGCGAGGACCCGGACGCGGCCGCCGTGCTGGAGGACGTCTTCCGGCGCCGCGGCATGAACGTCATGGCCCGCTCGCGCGCCCAGGCGGCGAAGAGGGTCGGCGACAGGGTCGAGGTCACGCTCTCCGACGGCCGCGTCATCACCGGTTCCCACTGTCTGATGGCGGTCGGCGCGATCCCGAACAGCGCGGGGATGGGTCTGGAGGAGGCAGGGGTCCGGCTCAAGGAGTCCGGCCACATCTGGACCGACAAGGTCTCCCGCACCAGCGCGCCCGGCGTGTACGCGGCCGGTGACGTCACCGGCATCTTCGCGCTCGCCTCGGTCGCCGCGATGCAGGGCCGGATCGCGATGTACCACTTCCTCGGTGACGCGGTCGCCCCGCTGAACCTGAAGACGGTCTCCTCGAACGTCTTCACCGACCCGGAGATCGCCACCGTCGGCTACACCCAGGCGGACGTCGACGCGGGGGCGATCGACGCGCGCGTGGTGAAGCTGCCGCTGCTGCGCAACCCGCGCGCCAAGATGCAGGGGATCCGGGACGGCTTCGTCAAGATCCTCTGCCGTCCCGGCACCGGCATCGTGGTCGGCGGCTGTGTCGTCGCACCGCGGGCCAGCGAGCTGATCCACCCCATCTCGATCGCGGTCGACAACAATCTGACGGTGGAACAGATCGCAAACGCTTTCACCGTGTACCCGTCCCTGTCGGGATCGATCGCAGAAGTGGCACGTCAGCTGCACACCCGGAAGCGCGCCGGCGAGGCCTAGAAAACCCGGCAATCCCTGGCAACCCCCGGCAACTCGGGCGGATGGCATGCCGCGTCCGGTCAGTAGGGAACAACAACGGGGCCGCCTATACCACTTGGCGGCCCCTTGCATGTACAACTTCTGTTTTTCGGCGCAAACTGCTGAAAACCCTCGCGGGGTCACGTTACTGTCAGTTTCGTGTTCGCTGCAGAACGTCGTCAGTTGATCCTCGAAATGGTGCGCGCCAACGGGGCAGTATCGCTCCGCGAGCTCGCCCGCGTCGTCCAGACCTCCGAAGTGACCGTACGGCGGGACGTGCGGGCACTGGAGGCAGAAGGACTCCTCGACCGCCGGCATGGCGGTGCGGTACTGCCGGGCGGTTTCACGCGAGAGTCCGGCTTTCCGCAGAAATCCCATCTCGCCACCGCGGAGAAGACGGCCATCGCCGACCTGGCCGCGGGTCTCGTCGAAGAGGGCGAGGCCATCGTCGTCGGTGCCGGCACGACCACGCAGGAGCTGGCCCGTCGGCTCGCGCGGATCCCCGGCCTGACCGTCGTCACCAACTCACTGCTGGTCGCCCAGGCGTTGGCCCATGCCAACCGGGTGGAAGTGGTGATGACCGGCGGCACCCTGCGCGGCTCCAACTACGCCCTGGTGGGCAGTGGTGCGGAACAGTCGCTCCAGGGACTGCGGGTGTCGCGCGCGTTCCTGTCCGGGAGCGGGCTGACCGCGGAGCGTGGGCTGTCCACGTCCAACATGCTCTCGGCGAGCGTGGACCGGGCGTTGGTGCAGGCCGCCGCGGAGGTGGTGGTCCTCGCGGACCACACCAAACTCGGCTCCGACACCATGTTCCAGACGGTGCCGACGGACCTGATCACCCGCCTGGTGACGGACGAACCCGCGGGCCATGACGACCGGGCCGCCACCGAACTGCAGGCCCTGGCGGACCAGGGTGTGCAGATCGCGGTGGCCGGTGGGGGCACGGGCCCCGCCGGGGCGGACTCCCTCTCTCCGGGCCGCCAGGCGCGCCGGGACATGCCGCTTCCCGGCCAGCGTCGCACGCACGGCGGACCCGGTCCGCAACTGCGCAGTGCGGCCGCGTCCTTGACGGATCAGCCCCCGGGCGACCGCGCCCGCGTGGCGGACCTGCGCCGCCGCTGAGGGCTGTCCTGGCAATCCCTGGTGGATCGGCCCTGTGATCCCTGGCGGATCGGCGCGCGGCGTCGGATGCGTGCATTGCAGGGCCCAGGGGCGGGCGCCCTCGCACGGGGTGTGTTCGGGCGTCCCTGCCACGCGGCGAGACGTCGCAGGTGTCGCCGTGCGCCCGCAGGGAATGACGGGACAGCCCTTGCGCCTTCGAGGGCGAGGGTGCAGCCCCGGCTTCGGTCCGCCTCAACCCCCGGCCGCGCGTGGCCCCTTCAGCCCCTGCAGCGTCAGCGTCAGCAGGCGGTCCGCCAACGCCGGGTCCTCCGGCGCCTGCTCCGCCGCCAATGCGATCGCATTCGTCAGCTGCATCAGGTCACCGATCGACACGTCGGCCCGTACCGTGCCACTCGCCTGCGCCCGGGCCAGCAGCCGCGCCCCTGCCTCGCGCAGCGGCACATTGCAGTCGGACAGAGCCGAAGTCTCGTCCCGCGACGTCGACATGAGCGCCTGCGCAAGCCCCCGGTACTCACCCGCATGAGTGATGATCGCACCCAGCCACTCCACCAGACCGCCGCACGGATTCGCTGCCTCCGCCAACTCGTGGGAGCGGGTGAGGAGTGAGCCCAGGGCCTCCTGGAAGACCGCGCTCATCAGCGCGTGCCGGTTCGGGAAGTGCCGGTACAGCGTGCCGATCCCCACCCCGGCCCGGCGCGCGATGTCCTCCAGCGACGCGTCCGTGCCGTGTTCCGCGAACGCCGTACGGGCTTCGCCGAGCAGCCGGTCGTAGTTGCGGCGCGCGTCGGCGCGCATGGGCCGGCCCGGCGTCTGTGCCGTGCTCATCGCCATTGCGCAGTCCTCCTTTTTCCGCCCCCGGGTCCAGGATGCCATCGCGCAACCCGACGGCCTCTCCTCCTGCCGGGCCGCCGAACGGCCGAGGCCCCTGCGAGTCGGTGGTACGACTGCGCAGGGGCCTCGCCGGAACACTTCGTGCGGGATCAGTCCTTGATCTCGCAGATGACGGCGCCCGACGAGATCGAGCTGCCGACCTCGGCGGCGAGTCCCTTCACCGTGCCGGCGCGGTGTGCGTTGAGAGGCTGCTCCATCTTCATGGCCTCCAGGACGACGATCAGGTCGCCTTCCTGGACCTCCTGGCCCTCCTCGACGGCGATCTTGACGATGGTGCCCTGCATCGGGGACGCGAGGGTGTCGCCGGAGACCGCGGAGCCGCTCTTCTTCGCCGCGCGCCGCTTGGGCTTGGCGCCCGCCGCGAGTCCGGTACGGGCCAGGCTCATGCCCAGCGAGGACGGCAGGGAGACCTCGAGACGCTTTCCGCCGACCTCGACGACGACCGTCTCACGGCCGGTCTCTTCCTCCGCCTCCATGTCGGCGGGGGCGGCGAAGGGCTTGATCTCGTTGACGAACTCGGTCTCGATCCAGCGGGTGTGGATACGGAACGGGTCGCTGGTGAACGCCGGGTCGGCGACGACCGCGCGGTGGAACGGGATCGCGGTGGCCATGCCCTCGACGTTGAACTCGGCCAGCGCACGCGCCGCCCGCTGCAACGCCTGCTCACGGGTCGCACCCGTCACGACGAGCTTCGCCAGCAGCGAGTCCCACGCCGGACCGATCACGGAACCCGACTCGACACCCGCGTCCAGCCGGACACCCGGCCCGGTCGGCGGGGCGAACACGGTCACCGTGCCCGGAGCGGGCAGGAACCCGCGGCCCGGGTCCTCACCGTTGATCCGGAACTCGAACGAGTGCCCGCGCATCGCCGGATCGTCGTACCCGAGCTTCTCGCCGTCCGCGATCCGGAACATCTCACGGACCAGGTCGATGCCCGTGACCTCCTCGGTCACCGGGTGCTCGACCTGCAGACGGGTGTTGACCTCCAGGAACGAGATCGTGCCGTCCACACCGACCAGGAACTCCACGGTCCCCGCACCGACGTACCCGGCCTCCTTCAGGATCGCCTTCGACGCCGCGTACAGCTCCGCGTTCTGCGCCTCGGACAGGAACGGCGCCGGGGCCTCCTCGACCAGCTTCTGGTGCCGGCGCTGCAGCGAGCAGTCACGGGTCGAGACGACCACCACGTTGCCGTGGGAGTCGGCCAGGCACTGCGTCTCCACATGGCGCGGCTTGTCGAGGTAGCGCTCCACGAAGCACTCCCCGCGCCCGAACGCCGCGACGGCCTCACGGACCGCGGAGTCGTACAGCTCCGGGATCTCCTCCAGCGTCCGCGCGACCTTCAGCCCACGACCGCCACCACCGAACGCGGCCTTGATCGCGATCGGCAGCCCGTGCTCCTTCGCGAACGCCACGACCTCCGCCGAACCCGACACCGGGTCCGGGGTCCCGGCGACCAGCGGCGCACCGGCGCGCTGTGCGATGTGCCGCGCGGCCACCTTGTCACCCAGATCGCGGATCGCCTGCGGCGGCGGACCGATCCACGTCAGCCCCGCGTCCAGCACCGCCTGGGCGAACTCGGCGTTCTCCGACAGGAACCCGTAACCCGGGTGGACCGCGTCGGCCCCCGAGTCCTTGGCCGCCTGCAGCACCTTCGCCATGTCCAGATAACTGGCCGCCGGGGTGTCACCGCCCAGAGCGAATGCCTCGTCGGCCGCACGCACATGCAGGGCGTCCCGGTCCGGGTCCGCGTAGACCGCCACGCTCCCGATCCCGGCATCCCGGCACGCCCGAGCAACACGGACAGCAATTTCGCCACGGTTGGCGATGAGCACCTTGCGCACGATGGCTCCCTCCTTGAAACAAGCTGAGTTTAGGGACTACCGACACGGCCTTACGACCCGTCCCCATTGGTGAGCTTGCCCACACGGAGCGTGATGCGAGGCTTGCTCGAGGCGCGAAATCCCTTGTGGCACCACGGTACGCCGGGATTCATGACCGCACAGTAGCCACGAGGTGTGGTCCAGGTCTCTGTTCGATCGAGGGGCGGCTTCCGGCGATTCTTTGTGGAGTACCTACTAACGAGCGAGTGTTTCTTTGCCCGACGCACGAGGGGCGCGACAAGCGGGGTGCGTAAACAGTGTGTGCGGAGGGCATGGGGGCGAGTGGGACGAGTGAACGTGGTCGGAACCCTTGTCCGAATGATTACCCGTTAGTAGGGTCCGCGCTACCGCACTTACTACAGGTAACAAGGGGTGAGCGCCGTGGTGCGCAGACCGGTGGCGTTCGTAGCCGCGATCGTGCTGTTCGTGGAAGCCGCAGGCATGGTGCTCGTCAACGGCATCATGGCCACGGTCGTCGACAACCAGGAGATGTCACTCGCCGGACTGGATCCGGCCGCCATGTCCGCCGGGGCGTGGGTGATGGGCGGTGTCGCCGGGCTGTACCTGGTGCTGTGCGGCCTGGTCCTGCTGCTGACCGGCATCCGCGACCGGGCTCCCGGGCGTGTCGGCCGGGCCGCCCTGATCAGCTGCGCAGTGGTGCACGGAGTGCTGGGCGCGCTGACGGTGGGCCTGATCGGCTGGGCCGCGTTCGTGTTCATGATGGTCGTGCTCGGCCTGATCGTGCTCACGCTGGTCGCGTACGGGAACGGGAGCGGAACCGGTAGCCCGAACGAGGAGGGCGGCGCCGAAGAGAGTGCTCCGGCGCCCGCGTAACCCGTTCGTGGGTATCAGACCCACAAGTCGGTGACGGAGAGTCCCAGTTCGCCGAGGAGCCGGCGCAGCAGCGGCAGCGAGAGCCCGATGACGTTTCCGTGGTCGCCCTCGATGGAGTCGACGAACGGGGCCGAGCGGCCGTCCAGAGTGAAGGCGCCCGCGACGTGGAGGGGCTCGCCCGACGCCACGTAGGCGGCGATCTCGGCGTCCGTCGGTTCGCCGAAACGGACGACGGTGGAGGCGGTCGCGGAGACCGTGCGCCCGGTCGCGGTGTCGATCACGCTGTGACCGGTCTGCAGGATCCCGGCCCGGCCGCGCATGGACTTCCAGCGGGCGGTGGCCTCCTCGCTGTCGGCCGGCTTGCCGAGCGCCTCGCCGTCGAGCTCCAGGACCGAGTCGCATCCGATGACCAGGGCGCCCGCGACCGCGGGGCGGGCGGCCACGGTGGCGGCCTTGGCCTCGGCGAGCACCAGCGCCAGCTCGGCGGGTGTGGGGGCGGACAGGGCGTCCTCGTCCACACCGCTGACGATCGCCTCCGGCGCGAACCCGGCCTGGCGCAGCAGGCTGAGGCGGGCGGGTGAGGCGGAGGCGAGTACGAGACGGCGCTGATCAGTCATACCGGCCATCGTAGAAGGGCCCGGCGCGGCGGGGAATCACGCGTCCGCACGACGGGCGGACGAGGTGGGCGGCTCAGCGTGTGCCCAGCACCAACATCGCGACCACCATGGCGAGCGCAAGCACCAGCCACACGCGCCGCATCATGTCCTGGGCGTCGCGCAGCTCTTTGGGCGGCTTGTTCTCGGGATCGGACCACAGCATGGTTCCGATCCTGCTGCGGTCGCCGCCACGGCGCCTGAGTACGGGTACTCAGCCGCCCTGATGCGTACGGACCGGATCGCCTGCGCGGCGACACGGCGGAGGCCCGGACCCACCAGGGGGTCCGGGCCTCCGAGCACGCTGTGCGCGGGCGGACTGCAGGGCCGCCGAGCGCCGGTGCCTCTCGTCCGCGCGGAGCGTCGGCGACCGACGACAACGCGGCAGATGTGCGTGCCGGACCGAAAGACCCTAGACGGGCCAGTACGTCCGCGCCCAGGCCCGCGGGCCCGGCCGTGGCCGGTCCCGCCGGGCGATCCGGCCCGGGTCGGACCACTGCTCGGGCGACGCCGGCGCGCCGGACGACACAGCGGCCGTCGCCACGGCGCGCGCCTGGACCACCGCCAGCGCGGCAGCCAGCTCCTCCGGGGTCGGGTTGCCCCGTACGACCTTGATCATGGTCAGGACCCTTTCTAGAGAGGGATGTTGCCGTGCTTCTTCGGCGGCAGTGATTCCCGCTTCGTACGCAGCTGACGCAGCCCCTTCACCACGTGCGCCCGGGTGTCGGACGGCATGATCACCGCGTCGACGTAGCCGCGCTCGGCCGCCACGTACGGGTTGAGCAGTGTGTCCTCGTAGTCGGCGATCAGCTCGGCGCGGGTCGCCTCCGCCTCGTCGGGGTCCGTGACGGCCGCGATGGTGCGGCGGTGCAGGATGTTCACCGCGCCCTGGGCGCCCATCACGGCGATCTGGGCGGTCGGCCAGGCGACGTTGATGTCCGCGCCCAGGTGCTTGGAGCCCATGACGTCGTACGCCCCGCCGAACGCCTTGCGGGTGATCACCGTGATCAGCGGGACGGTCGCCTCCGCGTACGCGTAGATCAGCTTGGCGCCGCGGCGGATGATGCCGCCGTACTCCTGGTCGACGCCGGGCAGGAAGCCGGGGACGTCGACGAACGTCAGCACCGGCACGTTGAAGGCGTCGCAGGTACGGACGAAGCGCGCGGCCTTCTCGCTCGCGTTGATGTCCAGACAGCCCGCGAACTGCATCGGCTGGTTGGCGACGATGCCTACGGGGAAGCCCTCGACACGCCCGAAGCCGGTGATGATGTTCGGCGCGAACAGGGCCTGCGTCTCCAGGAACTCGCCGTCGTCGAGCACATGCTCGATGGCGGTGTGCATGTCGTACGGCTGGTTCGCCGAGTCCGGGATGAGGGTGTCGAGCTCACGGTCCTCGTCGGTCGTCGCGAGATCCGCCTCCTCCGGGAACGCGGGCGCCTCGGAGAGGTTGTTCGACGGGAGGTACGACAGCAGCGACTTGACGTACTCGATGGCGTCCTTCTCGTCGCCCGCCATGTGATGCGCCACACCCGAGGTGGTGTTGTGCGTACGGGCTCCGCCCAGCTCCTCGAAGCCGACGTCCTCACCGGTGACGGTCTTGATGACGTCGGGGCCGGTGATGAACATGTGCGACGTCTGGTCGACCATGACCGTGAAGTCGGTGATCGCGGGGGAGTAGACCGCGCCGCCCGCGCACGGTCCGACGATCAGCGAGATCTGCGGGACGACACCCGAGGCGTGCACATTGCGGCGGAAGATCTCGGCGAACAGGCCGAGCGCCGCGACACCTTCCTGGATACGGGCGCCGCCGCCGTCGTTGATGCCGATGACCGGACAGCCGGTCTTCAGCGCGAAGTCCATCACCTTGACGATTTTCTCACCGTAGACCTCGCCGAGCGAGCCGCCGAAGATGGTGAAGTCCTGCGAGTAGACGCAGACGGGGCGGCCGTCGACCGTGCCGTAGCCGGTGACGACACCGTCTCCGTACGGGCGGTTCTTCTCGATGCCGAAGTTGGTGGAGCGGTGCCGGGCGAACTCGTCGAGCTCCACGAAGGAACCCTCGTCGAGCAGGAGATCAACCCGCTCGCGGGCGGTCAACTTGCCCTTGGCGTGCTGCTTTTCGACTGCGCGTGCGGAACCGGCGTGCGTGGCCTCGTCGATACGGCGCTGCAGGTCCGCGATCTTGCCCGCGGTGGTGTGGATGTCGATCTCTTCCGGCTCGGACATCGGGTGGCGGCTCCCTGCCTGGTCACGGGGACGACTGACTGGTGGGTTCTACGGCTGCGTGCGAGGCCGCGTGCGCGACGACGGCCGGTCCGGCAGCTGCCGATCAGGGTCTGAATGGCTACTGATCCGTAGCGTATCGGCGCGGATACCGTTCGGCAGTGCGTCGTTTGCCACACCTAGGGTGGCTTGCATGACACCTTCGGATGCGTCACCGAGCCGCTGGTCGGACCTGGACCGGCCGCCCCTGAACGTCCCCGCGCTGCGCCGCGGGCTGCTGCGGCCGGGCGGGCTGTGGACCTCGCTCGACGTCGTGAACGTCACCGGGTCCACCAACACGGACCTCGCGGCGCGGGCGGCAGAGTTGACCGAGGGCACGGTCCTGGTCGCCGAGGAGCAGACTGCGGGCCGCGGCCGCCTCGACCGGACCTGGACGGCGCCCGCCCGCTCGGGCCTGTTCTTCTCCGTCTACCTGACCCCCGGTGACGACGTCCCGGTCCACCGGTGGGGCTGGCTGCCGCTGCTCGCCGGGGTCGCGACCGCGACCGGGCTGGCGCGGGCCGCGGGCGTGGACACGGCACTGAAGTGGCCCAACGACCTGCTGGTCACCGTGGAGGGCGAGGAACGCAAGGCGGGCGGCATCCTCGCCGAGCGCGCCGGGGACGGCGTCGTCATCGGCATCGGCCTCAACGTCACCCTCCGCGAGGACGAACTGCCCGCCCCGACGGCGGCCTCGCTCGCCCTGGCCGACGCGGTCTCCACCGACCGCGAGACGCTGCTGCGCGGCGTACTGCGCTCGTTGGACCACTGGTACGTCGAGTGGCGCGCGGCCGGCGGGGACGCGGCGCAGAGCGGCCTGCAGGCGGCGTACGCGGCGGGCTGCGCGACGCTGGGCAGAACGGTACGGGCCCAGTTGCCCGGCGACCGCTCGCTCGTCGGGGAGGCGGTGGCGGTCGACGGTGACGGCCGCCTGATCCTGTCCACGGCCGACGGCCTGCAGGAAGCGGTGTCGGCGGGCGACATCGTGCATCTACGGGACGCGGAAGGCGGCCTCACCTAGAGCCACGCCGGGGCGCCCGCCGGGCACCCCGCCCCAGCGCCGAACGTTTCCCGGGTGCGACCAGACCGGCACCCGGGGTAACCCCCAGGCCCTGCACCCCGCGCACCGGACTCGCGCCCGGCTCCTCCTCCCGGGTGCCCAGACCGCCGCACAGAAACCTTCACAGGCCCTGCACCCCGCGCGCCGAGCCGAGCCCCGGCTGTTCCCCCGGGCGCTCGGCGGCGCCCCGCCCCCGAGGCAGCCCGCCACCGGCCGCACACTCGCGTACCGGCCCGCAGCCCGGCTTGTTCCCGGGCCCGCCCCCAAGGAGCTCCCACCGGCCGTACGCCCCGCGCACAGGGCCCGCGCCCCGGCGGCTCCCCGGACACTCGGTCCACCCCGCGAGGCCCTCATGGCCCCTCCACCCGCGTACCGGGCCCGGCCCTGGTTGTTCCCAGGGGCGCCCGTCGGCCTTCCGCCCCGTGGAAACCCCCACCGGAGAGCACCCCCCACGGCCCCCGCCCCCGGCCGACCCCGTACCGGGACGCCCTCGGCCCTCCGCCCGCGGAGGTCCCCATCGGCCCCGCGCCTGCGTACCGGGCCCGCGCGGGTCGTTCCCCGGGACGCCCTCGGCCCTCCGCCCCGTGGAAACCCCCCCACCGGAGAGCACCCCCCACGGCCCCCGCCCCCGGCCGACCCCGTACCCGGACGCCCTCGGCCCTCCGCCCCGTGGAAACCCCCCGCCGGAGAGCACCCCCCACGGCCCCCGCCCCCGGCCGACCCCGTACCCGGACGCCCTCGGCCCTCCGCCCCGTGGAAACCCCCCACCGGAGAGCACCCCCCACGGCCCCCGCCCCCGGCCGACCCCGTACCCGGACGCCCTAAGGACGTGAGGTAGCGCACATCTGCCGTATCGTTGAGGCGATCCACCGACAGATCGGCAGGGCAGTGCGCAGGGAACGGGCAGGAGGCGGCTGGTGACCGTCGACGACACGACCTCCGGCGCGGGCGCGGAGCCCCCACCGGAACCCTCGGTCCACGCGACACCGCATCACGAAGTCGACCACACGGCCGAACCGACCGACGATCCGCTCGCGATCCGGCTGGAACAGCTGATCCTGGGCGCCGAGCGTCGCTACACACCGTTCCAGGCGGCCCGTACCGCCGGAGTCTCGATGGACCTGGCGTCCCGGTTCTGGCGCGCCATGGGGTTCGCCGACATCGGGCAGGCCAAGGCGCTCACCGAGGCGGACGTGCTGGCGCTGCGGCGGCTCGCGGGACTCGTCGAGGCCGGGCTGCTCAGCGAGCCGATGGCGGTGCAGGTCGCCCGGTCCACCGGGCAGACCACCGCCCGGCTGGCGGAGTGGCAGATCGATTCCTTCCTGGAGGGTCTGACCGAGCCGCCCGAGCCCGGCATGACCCGTACCGAGGTCACGTACCCGCTGGTCGAGCTGCTCCTGCCCGAGCTGGAGGAGTTCCTCATCTACGTCTGGCGGCGTCAGCTCGCCGCCGCGACCGGCCGCGTGGTGCAGGCCGCGGACGACGACGAGATGGTCGACCGCAGGCTCGCCGTCGGCTTCGCGGACCTGGTCGGTTTCACCCGGCTCACCCGCCGGCTGGAGGAGGAGGAGCTCGGCGAGCTCGTCGAGGCGTTCGAGACGACCTCCGCCGACCTGGTCGCCGCGCACGGCGGCCGGCTGATCAAGACCCTCGGCGACGAGGTTCTCTTCGCCGCCGACGACGCGGGCACGGCGGCCGAGATCGCGCTGCGCCTGATAGAGGCCATGACCCAGGACGAGTCGATGCCGGCGCTGCGCGTCGGCATCGCGTTCGGCACGGTCACGACCCGGATGGGCGATGTCTTCGGTACGACGGTGAACCTCGCCAGCCGGCTCACGTCGATAGCGCCGAAGGACGCCGTACTGGTGGACGGCGCTTTCGCCGAGGAGCTGACGCGCACGGGTGACGCCCCGGCTTCCGAGGCGCAGGCGGCGGAGGAGGCCGCGGCCGCCGAGAAGGAGCGCGCGGAGGGTGTGGAGCCGCTGGTCGTGCCGAAGTACCGGTACGGGCTGCAGCCGATGTGGCAGCGGCCGGTGCGCGGACTCGGCGTGGTGGAACCGTGGCTGCTGGCGCGACGAGGCGCCTCCTGACGCCTGGCCCTGTCCGGGGCGCGGCCTAGGATCCTCCGGTAACGCTCGTTAACCGGAGGGGTGCAGCCATGACCGTCACGTCCGAGCAGCGGTTCGGGGAGTTCGTCGTCGTACGGGTCCATGAGGGCCAGGAGCATGTTGCCGAACTGGTCCTGGACCGGCCCAAGGCCATGAACGCCGTGTCCACGGACATGGCCCGCTCGATCGGCGCGGCCTGCGCCGCGCTCGCCGCCGACCAGGACGTACGGGTCACCGTCCTCACCTCCAGCCATGAGCGGGCCTTCTGCGTAGGCGCGGATCTCAAGGAGCGGAACTCGTTCACCGACGCCGAACTGGTCCGCCAGCGGCCCACCGCCCGCGCCGCCTACACCGGCGTGCTCGACCTGCCGATGCCGACGGTCGCCGCCGTGCACGGGTTCGCGCTCGGCGGCGGCTTCGAGCTGGCGCTGTCCTGCGATCTGATCGTCGCCGACCGTACGGCCGTGGTGGGCCTGCCCGAGGTCTCGGTCGGCGTCATCCCGGGCGGCGGCGGGACGCAGTTGCTGCCGCGCCGGATCGGCGCGGCACGCGCCGCCGAGCTGGTCTTCACCGCCCGGCGGGTGGAGGCGGCGGAGGCGCGGGAGTTGGGTCTCGTTGACGAGCTGGTGGAGGCGGGGCAGGACCGGGTGCAGGCGCTGACGCTCGCCGGGCGGATCGCCGCCAACTCGCCGGTGGGCCTGCGCGCCGCGAAGCGTGCGCTGCGGCTCGGGCACGGACTCGATCTGCGGGCCGGTCTGGAGGTGGAGGACGCGGCCTGGCGGTCGGTGGCCTTCTCAGGGGACCGGGCGGAGGGCGTGGCCGCGTTCAACGAGAAGCGGAAGCCGAACTGGCCGGGCGAGTGACAGTGCGCTACCACTCCGACGCGCAGTGCGGAACTTTCCATGCCGCAAACTGATCAAGACTTCGCAAATCTACATAAGATGTAGCGATGGGTGGTGATGATGCGCGGCTGCGGGCCGTGGTTTCGCTTGCGCAGGCAATGGCGGCGGCGCACACCCCGCCGGAGTCCTGGCGGGCGGCCGCGCTGGGGGCGTGCCAGGCCCTGGGCGGCAGTTTCGCCGCGCTCTCCGTGTGGGAGCGCGGGCCGGGGCGGCTGCGGGTGCTGGTGAACGCGGGTGAACGGGCCGAGGGGGAGGAGGAGTTCCCCGACGACGAGACGTATCCGGTGCATCAGTTCCCGGAGATCACCGAGTTCCTGCATGAGCGGTGGGCGGGGGGCGGCGAGCCTGACGCCTGGGTGGAGACCGCCGACGGGCCGGTCGGCGACGCCGGGGACGGCGAAGCCGATTCGGCGGTGGCGGGCGCGCACGGGTACGGGCGCGTCTACCGCCATCAGCGCGTGGCGGCCCTGCGGCGGCGGCAGCGCGGCTGCTGTGTGGTCGCGCCGATCGTCCTGCACGGGCGGGCCTGGGGCGAGCTCTATGTGGCGCGCCCGGTGGGGGAGCCGGTGTTCGGGCGGGAGGACGCGGACTTCGCGACCGTGCTGGCCGCCGTCGTCGCCGCGGGTCTCTCCCAGACGGAGCGCCTCGAAGAGGTCCGCAAGCTCGCCTTCACCGACCCGCTGACCGGGCTCGCCAACCGCCGGGCCGTCGACGCGCGGCTCGACGAGGCGGTGGAGCTGCACCGTACCGACGGCACGGTGGTCAGTCTGGTCGTCTGCGATCTGAACGGTCTGAAGGGGGTCAACGACTCCCTGGGCCACGCGGTCGGCGACCGGCTGCTGGAACGTTTCGGCTCGGTGCTGTCCCGATGCGGCGCGATGCTGCCCGGCGCCCTGGCCGCCCGGCTCGGCGGTGATGAGTTCTGCCTGCTGGCGGTGGGCCCCGGCGCGGACGAGGTGATCGAGGTGGCCACCGAACTCTGCGACCGGGCAGCCGAGTTGGAGCAGGGCGACGGAGTCGCCTGCGGCATTGCGTCGACCGGTGACCCGATCGGACCGGTGACCTCGGCCCGGCGGCTGTTCCGCCTGGCGGACGCGGCCCAGTACCGGGCGAAGGCGGCCCGCTCCGCGAAACCGGTGGTGGCGGGGCGCGACGGCGAGGTCATCCGGCTGGCCGACTCGCCGCCGAAATCGGCCCACGACCGCCGCCGGCTGCGCGGGAGCCGGCCCTGAGGGCTGCTCCGTGGGCGGCGTCCGGCAGAATCCGCGAACGGACCGGTAAGGGGTCAACCGCACGACCACTAGTGACATGAAGGGATTCAATCCGTACGCTTCTGAATATGGATATGCACACAGTCGTGGTGGGGACGTCCGGTACCACCGCAGAGGACGTCATCGCCGTGGCCCGCGCGGGTGCCCGTGTCGAGCTCTCCGCAGCCGCCGTGAGCGCGCTTGCCGCCGCCCGCGAGATCGTGGACGCGCTGGCCGCCAAGCCCGAGCCGGTCTACGGCGTCTCCACCGGCTTCGGCGCACTCGCCACCCGCCACATCAGCCCCGAGCTGCGGGCCCAGCTCCAGCGCAACATCGTCCGCTCGCACGCGGCCGGCATGGGCCCGCGCGTCGAGCGCGAGGTCGTGCGGGCGCTGATGTTCCTGCGCCTGAAGACGGTCTGCTCGGGCCGCACGGGCGTACGCCCGGAGGTCGCGCAGACCATGGCCGACGTACTGAACGCCGGCATCACCCCCGTCGTGCACGAGTACGGCTCGCTGGGTTGCTCCGGCGACCTGGCGCCGCTCTCGCACTGCGCCCTGACGCTGATGGGCGAGGGTGACGCGGAGGGCCCCGACGGCATCGTGCGCCCGGCCGGCGAGCTGCTCGCCGCACACGGCATCACCCCCGTCGAACTGCGCGAGAAGGAGGGCCTCGCCCTCCTCAACGGCACGGACGGCATGCTCGGCATGCTCGTGATGGCCCTCGCCGACCTCCGCAGCCTCTACACCTCCGCCGACATCACCGCCGCGCTCAGCCTGGAGGCGCTGCTCGGCACGGACAAGGTCCTCGCCCCGGAGCTGCACGCCATCCGGCCGCACCCGGGCCAGGGCGCGAGCGCCGACAACATGCTGCGGGTGCTTGCCGGTTCAGGCCTCACCGGCCACCACCAGGACGACGCGCCGCGTGTCCAGGACGCCTACTCCGTGCGCTGCGCGCCCCAGGTCAACGGTGCCGGGCGCGACACCCTCGCGTATGCCGGGATCGTCGCCGACCGTGAGCTGGCCTCCGCCGTCGACAACCCCGTCGTCCTCCCGGACGGCCGGGTCGAGTCCAACGGCAACTTCCACGGCGCCCCGGTGGCGTACGTGCTCGACTTCCTGGCGATCGTCGCCGCCGACCTCGGCTCGATCACCGAGCGCCGCACGGACCGGCTGCTGGACAAGAACCGTTCGCACGGTCTGCCGCCGTTCCTCGCCGGCGACGCCGGTGTCGACTCGGGTCTGATGATCGCCCAGTACACGCAGGCCGCCCTGGTCAGCGAGATGAAGCGGCTCGCGGTCCCGGCGTCGGCGGACTCGATCCCGTCCTCCGCGATGCAGGAGGACCACGTCTCCATGGGCTGGTCGGCGGCCCGCAAGCTCCGTACCGCCGTGGAGAACCTCGGCCGGATCGTCGCCGTCGAGCTGTACGCGGCGACCCGCGCCATAGAACTGCGCGCCGCCCAGGGGCTCACCCCGGCGCCCGCGTCCCTGGCCGCCATCGAGGCGCTGCGGGCGGCTGGCGTCGAGGGACCGGGACCGGACCGCTTCCTGTCGCCCGATCTGGCCGCGGCGGAGGCGTTCGTGCGGGGCGGGAAGCTGGTCACGGCCGTGGAGCCGGTGACCGGGGCGCTGGCCTAGGAGAGGTTGCTCATCGCCGGACAGGCCGGAGTTTCAGGCCCGTCCGGCGATCGAGGACAACGCGGCGGTGCGGCGTGTGGAGTACGTGACGAAGCCCGCGCCGATTCCCAGGAACGCGGTGCCACCGATCAGATACACAGTGGTGTCGACCCCGGTGCCGGTCTCGGCCAGCGCCCGCCCGGCCGCCTCGTCCTCGGAGCTCGCGCCGGCAGGTCTGCTCGGCGCGCCGCCGGCCGCGTCGTCCGTCGCGTTCGCCGAGGGGACGAACCACAGAGCGCACAGCAGTGTGCCCGCGGCGGTGGCGGTCAGGAGTGGGCGACGAGCTATGGCCACGGATTCGATCCCCCTTGTGAGAGCCATGAGTTAGCCGTGTGTGCCGATGCTAATGAAAGCAGCGGGTCGCAGGAAAGTCGTGACTGCCGGTAGCTCTACGCTCCGTCATATGAGCACTTCTGAGACATCACGGTTTGTTCGCCTTCGCGTGGACATGGTGCTGGAGATCACCGACGCGGAGGCCCTCAGCGGAACCGCGCTGGAGAGCATCGCGGCCGAGTACGGCGAGCCGGACGGCGAGTACGCCGAGGAACGTATGCAGGCCGAGTCCGCGGTACGGGAAGACGGGGCGGAGGCCCTCGCCTCCCTCGTCGACCCGTTCGATCTCGTCGGCGAGGTGCCTGGGGTCGAGCTGGCCCAGGCGTCCTGGAGCAGCGAGACCGTCGACTACGACCCCGAGGACCCGGGCGACTGGGACCTCGACGACGAGCGTGACGGCGAGGAGGCGGACGACGACGTTGCGCCGTAGCCGGTGATGAAGGCACCGGCCCCGGCCCGCTTCCGGCGGTCCGGGGCCGGTGTGTGCCGTCACTGGAACCACAGGTGCCACGGCTGCGTCGATGAGTGGTGTTCCCCACATCTGAGGCGGATGTGGAACGGAGGGCCCCCGCCAGGTGTTCTTGGAACATTGATGGGGATCCGTCTCAGGACGGTCCCGGCATCGATGGGAATGCGTCTTGCGACGGTTCCGCTCGGGGTTATGGGGGATTTCGGCAACGATGGAGAAGCGTGTGATGACGGACAGCAAGCGGCGCAAGGGCCTGATGGCCGCGTCCGCCCTGCTCGGCGGCGTGCTCGTGCTCACTGCCTGCAGCGAAGGTTCGAGCTCCGGCACCGACGAGAGCTCGAAGAAGTCCCAGGCGGCGGCAGTCGACAAGGCAGCGGCCGAGGACGCGTCCCAGGCGCAGATAGCGATCTCGCCGAAGAACGGCGCGACCAACGCGAGCATCAACAACGCCGCGAAGGTCACCGTCGCCAAGGGCAAGCTGACCCAGGTCACCATGACCACGTCGGCCGGCGCGAGCGTCCCGGGCACCCTGGCCGCCGACGGCACCAGCTGGCACCCGAACGCGCAGCTCGAGCGCTCCACCACGTACAAGATCAACGCGACGGCCGAGGACACCAAGGGCCGCGAGGCGCACGAGAACGCGTCGTTCACCACCCTGTCGCCCGCCAACAGCTTCATCGGGAACTTCACCCCCGAGGACGGCTCCACGGTCGGCGTGGGCATGCCGGTCTCGATCAACTTCAACAAGCCGATCACGGACCGGAAGGCCGTCCAGGCCGGAATCACCGTGACGTCCAGCAGCGGCCAGCAGGTCGTCGGTCACTGGTTCAACTCGCAGCGCCTCGATCTGCGCCCCGAGCAGTACTGGACGGGCGGCTCCACCGTCACGCTGAAGCTGGCGCTCGACGGCGTCGAGGGCGCGGACGGTGTCTTCGGTGTGCAGCAGAAGACGGTCACCTTCAAGGTCGGCCGCAACCAGGTCTCGACGGTCGACGCGTCGACGCACACCATGACCGTCACCCAGGACGGCAAGACGATCAAGACGATCCCGATCTCTGCCGGTTCCCCCGACAACCCGACGTACAACGGTCAGATGGTCATCTCCGAGAAGTTCAAGGAGACCCGGATGAACGGTGCGACGGTCGGCTTCACCGACGACGACGGCAAGGGTGAGTACGACATCAAGGACGTGCCGCACGCCATGCGGCTGTCCCAGTCGGGCACCTTCATCCACGGCAACTACTGGGGTGCGCCGTCGGTCTTCGGCAGCGCCAACACCAGCCACGGCTGTGTCGGCCTCGCCGATGTGAAGGGTGCGGGTGACGCCAACCAGCCCGCCGCGTGGTTCTTCAACAACTCCATGGTCGGCGACGTGGTCATCGTCAAGAACTCCCCCGACAAGACCATCACGCCCGACAACGGCCTCAACGGCTGGAACATGAACTGGACCGAATGGCAGGCGGGCTCCGCGGCCTGACCCCGCGGGAGGTTCACGCAGCAACTTCATCACCCCGAAGTCCCGTACGTACACAGGGCGGCGGCATCCGGATCCCCCGGTGCCGCCGCCCTGTGGCGTTCGTAGCCGTTCTCATCGGGATCTCATGCGGGCCTTAACTCGCCATCACGACCGGTTCATAGCCTCGCGCCATGTTCTTCACCTATCTCCGGCGCGAGCTGCGCCGCCGCAGAAAGGCCGCGCTGGTCGTCGCCTCGGGGCTCGCCCTCGGTATTGCGCTGGTCATCATCGTCAGTTCGGTCTCCTCCGGCATGAGCAAGGCCCAGGACAAGGTCCTGGAATCGCTGTACGGCCTCGGCACGGACATGACGGTCACGAAGGCCGCCGCCGCATCGGGCTCCGGTGCCCAGCGGCCCCGGTTCGAGTTCGATGCCAAGGACAACGACGACGACGCGAAGCAGAGCTCGGACCGGGTCATGGTCCAGGGATTCCAGACGCTGTCCGCCGCCACCGTCGACAAGGTCGGCACGCAGGACGGCGTCGCGGACGCCGTCGGCGGACTCAGCCTGACCGTCCTGAAGGTGGACGGCCAGTTCAAGCGCGGCGAGTTCAAGCAGAACGGAACCGGTGCCACGGCCGGCCCAGGCGGCCGGGGCGGTAGTGCACAGCCGCAGGGTGAAGTCAGGGGCGGCGGCGCCTCGTTCGACGTCAACTCGTACACCGTGTACGGGACCGACGTCACCAAGCAGGATCTCGGCCCGCTGACCTCGTCGAAGATCACCAAGGGTCGTACGTTCAAGGCCACCGAGACCGACGCGAAGGTCGCGGTCGTCGACGCCTCGTACGCCAAGGAGAAGAAGCTCGCGGTCGGCAGGACCGTGACCGTCTCCGGGACCAAGTACAAGATCGTCGGCGTCTCGACGGCGGACAGCGGCGACGCGGCCGCCAACCTCTACATCCCGCTGAAGCAGGCGCAGACCCTCGCCGACTCCAAGAACAAGGTCACCACGGTCTACGTCAAGGCCGCGGACTCGCAGCAGATCGACCACGTCAAGTCCGCCATCCAGAAGAACATCTCGGGCACGACGGTCACCACCTCCGCGGACCTCGCCGACACGGTCTCCGGTTCCCTGTCCACGGCGTCAGACCTGGCCTCCAGCGTCGGCAAGTGGCTGTCGATCGCCGTCCTCATCGCCGCGTTCCTGGTGGCCGGGCTGCTCACGTCCTCCGCGGTCAGCCGTCGGGTGCGGGAATTCGGCACGCTGAAGGCGCTCGGCTGGAAGAGCGGCCGGGTCACCCGCCAGGTCGTCGGCGAGGCCCTCGTCAACGGTCTGATGGGCGGTGTCCTCGGGATCGCGGTCGGTCTCGCCGGTGCGTACGTCGTGACCGCGATCAGCCCCACGCTCACCGCGCAGCTCGGAGGCTCGGGCGGCGGTGGTGGTGGCGGCATGTTCGGCGGCGCCGGCATGGCAGGACCCGGCCGGCAGGCCGCGGCCAAGTCCCTCGACATTGCGCTGACCGCACCGGTCTCCCTGTCCATCATCCTGATCGCCGTCGCGCTGGCCGTTGCGGGCGGGCTGATCGCGGGTGCCTTCGGCGGCTGGCGGGCCTCCCGGCTGCGTCCCGCGGATGCGCTGCGCCGCGTCGAATAGCCCGCCCGGGCGTCCCACCCCCTCTGTTCCAGCAGGAGTTGACCCATGTACACCCTCAGAGACGTCACCAAGCGCTATACCCGCGGCAAGTCCACCGTTCATGCGCTCGCCGGTGTCGATCTGACCATCGAGGACGGCGGCCGGCTCGTCATCCAGGGCCCGACCGGCGGCGGCAAGTCCACACTGCTGCAGATGCTCGGCGGTCTCGACCGGCCCACGAGCGGCAGCGTCGAACTCGACGGTGTGGACCTCGCGAAGCTCAGCGAGGCCAAGCTCACCAAGGTGCGCGCGCAGAACATCGGCTTCGTCTTCCAGAGCTTCAACCTCATCCCGACGCTGACTGCGCAGGAGAACGTCGAAACGGCGCTCGTCCCACTCGGCGGCAAGGCGTCGGAGCGGCGCAGGCGGGCGGCGGAGGCACTGGACTCCGTCGGACTCGGTGAGCGGCTCGGACACCTCCCCGGCGAGATGTCCGGTGGCCAGCAGCAGCGTGTGGCGATCGCACGGGCCCTGGTCAAGCGGCCGAAGGTGCTGCTCGCCGACGAGCCGACCGGCAACCTCGACGAGTCCATGCGCGACGAGGTCATGGAGGTGCTGGAGACGATGTGGAAGGAGCACGGGCTGACCTTCATCATGGTCACCCACGACAGCGCGATCGCCCGCAGGGCGCCGCGGCTGGCGACCATCCGCAAGGGCCGCGTCACGGTCACGGAGAACGCGGTGGCCTGACGTACGGACCCACCGGCCTCCCCCTGCGCGGGGCGGCGGCGACGGAGCCGGCTCCGCCGCCGCCGCCCCGCCCCCGCGTTCGTCCATCGCACTAATCTCACACCCATGACCGCTGCCATCACCGCCATGATCACCGCAGTCGTCGGTGTGCTGGGCACCCTGTTCGCCCCGATGCTCGCCCAGCGGCTGACCGCCCGGCAGCGCGCCGGGGAAGCCGAACTGGCCGACAGGCGCCGGAAGTTCGAAGAGCGGCGCGCCCAGTACACGGCCATGAACCGGGCCTCCCGGCAGTTCCACACCCTCCTCAAGGACGCGCTCCACCGGATCAGGGACCGCGTCTACACGGAGCAGGAACGCGCCCAGCTCGAAGAGGCCCGCCTCGACCACCGCGACCGTTACGCAGAAGCGCAGATGATCGTCCCCGAGCGGATCCTGCAGGCGTCCCGCGACCTCAACCGGGTCCTCGCGGACGGTGACACGGCCATCAAACGCCTGGACCGCGGGATGGCCCGCGACGGCGAGAGCGTTGAAAGGGCTCTGGAGAACCTCAAGGCGGCGGACCCGCACCTCGACACCATGCGGAAGCTGATGCGGGAGGACCTGGGCATCAGCGACTGACCCCCCTACCTCGGAGGTAATCGACGGCCCGTACGCCCGCGGGCAGCATGGTGCACGCCGGCTGACGGAACCACCGCAGCACGCAGATCCGGAGGGCGCACCATGACCGCTTACGCCGTAGGCCACCTGCACCCCGCCGCCCACCCCGGCGAGGAGGTACTCACGTACATCGAGCGCATCCAGTCGACCATGGACCCGTTCGGCGGCCGGTTCCTCGTCCATGGCACGAAGGTCGAGGTCGTCGAAGGCGACTGGCCGGGTGCGCTCGTCATCATCGGTTTCCCCGACCTGGCGGCCGCCCGCGGCTGGTACGGGTCCGCCGCCTATCAGGAGCTGCTGCCGCTGCGGACGAGGAACATGGCGGGCGACGTGGTGCTCGTCGAGGGCGTCGGACCGGGGTACGACGCGTCGGCGACCGCGGCCGCGATGCGGGCGGCGGTCCCGCCGGTCGTCAGCTGACGACGGCCGGCCCGGAGCCCGTACGGTCCGGAGACCGGCCCCGCGCGCGAACGCGACACCCAGGTCCTCGACGCTTCACGACCGCACCTGTCCCGGCGAGACGCGGTGCGCTCCTCGCGGCGGCCGACGACCGCGGGGCCGTTCGGCGGGTACGGAATCGCCTGGGGCCCTCGCGCGTTGGAGAAAGTGCGTACGGGATGCCGGTGGTGTGTGAGCCGAGCAGCCCGAGTGACTGAGCTGACACATATTGGAGGACTGCAATGGCGGCGCAGACGCAGAGGGCCGTGCTGGCGGGCGGATGCTTCTGGGGGATGCAGGACCTGATCCGCCGGCAGGCCGGCGTGACGGCGACTCGGGTCGGATACACCGGCGGTGACGTGCCGAACGCCACGTACCGTCACCACGGCACGCACGCGGAGGCCATCGAGATCCTTTTCGACCCCGAGAGGACCGACTTCCGCGCGATTCTGGAGTTGTTCTTCCAGATCCACGACCCGAGCACCAGGAACCGTCAGGGCAACGACATCGGCCTCAGCTACCGCTCGGCGATCTACTACGTGGATGACGAGCAGAAGCGGATCGCCGAGGACACGATCGCGGATGTGGACGCCTCCGGACTGTGGCCGGGCAAGGTCGTCACCGAGGTCGAGCCGGTCGGGCCCTTCTGGGAGGCCGAGCCCGAGCACCAGGACTACCTGGAGCGCTACCCGGAGGGTTACACCTGCCATTTCCCGCGCCCGGGGTGGCGGCTGCCCGCCCGCGCGGAGGGCTGACCGCGAGAGCCGGCCGGGCGTAGGGCGCAGGCCGGCCGGGCGGAAGTACGGGGGGCGTCCTCAGGCGTGGGGGCTCGGGAGCGACGGCTCAGGAACGAGCGGGGCTCCTCCGGGGGTCTGCATGACACGTGGTGGGGGCGCCGGGAATGAATTCCGGCGCCCCCACCGTGCTCGTTCCGGTCAGTTCCCACCCGCGGCCAGGACCTGCGCGGCGCAGAAGTCGCGGGACTGGACATAGCGCGCCTTCGGGTCCCCGGAGTACGTCCACGGGGCACTGTCGATGTAGCCGTCGATCGCGCGGTACTGCTCCAGCGCCGCGTCGTACCGGTCCTGCCAGTACAGCAGCCAGGCGAGCAGATGGCGGACCCGGACGATCCTCCGGTCCTCGGGGTCGGCCGCCGCGGCGGCCGCCACGTCGATCAGGCAGGCGTCGACTGCGGCGATCAGCTCGGGGCTCTTGTAGAACACGTCCGGGTCCAGATCCTGCTCCGCCGACTCCTGCTCGAACGCGGCGTAGAGCGGCAGGAGGGAGAGCAGCTGGCCGGGGCTGCCCTTCTGCGCAGCCTCGCGCGCGAAGCGCTCGGCCAGCTCGTGCGAGCCGCGCCACTTGCGGCACCAGTACTGGAGCGCCGAAGTGTGAGCCGCGAGGTGGTGGGCGTCGCGCTTCTCGACCTCGTCCCACAGAGCGCGGAAGTCGTCATGCCCGTAGCCGAGGCCGAGGGCGCAGGAGATCTCCGCGATGAACGGGCCCGGGTCGTCGCCGGCCAGCTCCTGGGCCTCGTGGCAGGCCTCCCGGGCCTGGGCCATCATCCGGTGGAAGCCGGCGAACTGCTCCTGCGTGGTGTACTTCGCCTGCTTCGCACCAC
The DNA here is from genome assembly GCF_042872425.1 of Streptomyces sp. NPDC005262. Classification (NCBI taxonomy): domain Bacteria; kingdom Bacillati; phylum Actinomycetota; class Actinomycetes; order Kitasatosporales; family Streptomycetaceae; genus Streptomyces; species Streptomyces sp. NPDC005262. The sequence goes on along the minus strand of NZ_JBIAKK010000001.1, from coordinate 664,355 downwards.
GGATGTCCGCGGCGACGCTGATCAGCGCGCCGGCGTGGACGAAGGCCGCTCCCGCGTCCCCGGGCTGCGCGGTGCGCCAGGTCAGGAGCCAGGTGTCGTCGTCGGCGGCCTCGTCCTGGAGGACGCCGGCACGCCGGTAGCGCTCCTGCCAGTCGCGGCCCGCCTCGGCGAGGAAGTCGGCGCCCGCCTGCCAGTTCCCGGACCGGACGGTGGAGCGTATCTCCTCGTCGCGCGGGTCGGGGGCGGCTGCATGCGCGGTGTCGAGCTCGTCGGCCGGTACGAGGCCGAGCTCCGCGGCGGCCTTCGCCGGGCCGGACTTCCGGCTCCGGCGCGCGCGGGACGCCGAGGGGGCGGCGCCGGACGCGCCTTCCACGAACTCCGTCGTCTTCTTCCGCGCCTTCAGCCAGAAGTACACGCCGAGAGCGATCGCCAGCAGGGGTATCAGTCGGGCCACGGGGGGTTCCGGTCCAATCCAGGAAGGTGAGTTCGGGGGAGGGGGAGAAGGGACAGGGGGAAGGGACAGCCCTCAGGGGGTAAACAGTTTGCGCAGCGGTTCCGTGTCCGGCACATCCGCCACCGCCGCGTCCAGTGCGGCCGGGAGCGTCTCCTCGTACCCCTCGGGCAGCTTCAGTGTCGCGGAGTCGGTCCAGGACAGCTGCCAGCGGGCCCGCCCCTGCCGTACCAGTTCGCCGCCGGCCAGCTGCAACAGTCCCGTCCGCAGCCGGGGCCTGGCGAACTCGCGGGCCGCGCGTCCGGTCGCGGTGCGGGCCTCCTCGGACTTGGGGAGGCGGTCGGCGATCTGCCACAGCGCACCCGCGTCGATCGCGTCGAGTGCGGCGGTCAGCGAGCCGTCGCTGCCGGTCACCTCGCCGACCACCGCGCCGAACCGCTGGGCCGACTGCGCGGCGTACACCGTCATCGATTCGTGCACCAGCTCCGGCCAGTCGACGCGGCGCAGCCGCAGTGCCTCCGGGGTCAGCACCGACTCCTCGACGGCGACGAGCGTCCGCTCGGCGTCGGCCAGCAGGCCCAGCGACGGCTCCACGGGCTCCGAGGCCCGCCCGTCGTCCGGCAGCGCCTCGATCCGGGCGACGCGCTCCGCGATCGGCGGGTGCGAGTCGTAAGGGGAGGACGGCTCGGAAGGCAGGGAGCCGCGCATCTCGTCCAGCTCGTCCTTGCGGGCGGCCAGCAGATGCCGTACGCCGCCGAAGACCTGGCCGGGCGGCGGCAGCATCCCGGCGTCGACGCCGAGCGTGGCGTACGCGTTCATGTAGAAGCCGTGGGCGGCGTCGAGCGCCGGGAGCTCGCGGAGCGCGGACGCGGTCGCGTCACGGCCCGCGATCCTGGCCGCGGCGAAATCGGCGGCGAGCTCCTCGCGACGGGCGCCGGAGAGCGTGGCGCGGATGTAGAACTTCGCGTACGCCGTGTAGACCGCCGCCATCGCGCGGTACGAGACACCCGCACCGCCGGTGTCGATCTCCTTGGCCTTCTTGCCCTTGGCGACGGCCTTCGCCGCCTTCTTCTCCTGGCGCGCCTGCTCCTTGGCGACGGTCCGGCCCGCACGCTCCTGGAAGTGGACGATGGTGCGGACCACCTGGATGCGGCCGCGTGCGGTGATCGCGGAGAGACGGGTGTCGGAGTTGCCGTAATGGCCCATCTCATGGGCGAGCACGGAGCGCAGCTGGGCCTCGGACAGCCCGGCCATCAGCGGCACGCCGAGATGGAGCCGGCGCCTTCCGCCGACCAGGCCGAGGAACCTGGCGTCCTCGCCGACCGCGGCGTTCACATCGCCGTTGAGCACGATCTCGTCGGGGGCACGGGTGCCGACCTGCTGGGCGATGTCGCGGACCGCGGCCCAGAGCCGGGGCTCCTGGGTGTCGGTGACCGGCAGCCCGGTCAGGCCGTCGTCCTTCGGCGTACGCAGCATGAACATGCCCCGCACGATCGGGATCGCCAGCACGACGCTGAGGACGAACAGCTTCACGGCGACGCTGCCCGTCGTCCACGTGAACGCGGCCCAGTCGAGGGCACCGAGGGCGCCGAGCAGGACGAGGCTCAGCAGATAGAAGCCGGCAAGCAGGACAAGGGCGCGGGCGGCGCGCAGAGTTGGGCCCATCGGGCAAATCCCCCACAGGGACAGGGCTGGTGACAGCGGTGTGGCAAGAGTGGTGTGGGGGGGAACCGGAGTATGACCTACCGCAGGCCGGCGCGGCAACGTGGTCCGTGAGAGGCCGAAGCCAGCGGCGGAACAATCGCCGCACAGGGGCTGAACAGGCACGGAGCCGCTCCGCGGCTACCTCGGCAGCGTCGCGGGACTGCCGCCGTTCGCCTCGTACCCGGCGACCGCGAGCGCCCGGTACACCGTGTACTCGGCGGCCGGGTCGGAGTTCTGCGTCCACGGCAGCGCGCCCACATGCCCGTCGATGTGGACGAGTTGGTTCATCGCCTCCGACCAGCGCTCCATCCGCACCAGGAACAGCACCAGCAGATGCCGGACATGGGCGAGCATCGGATCGTCGGGCCGCGCCGCGTGCACCGCGAACAGCGCGCCCTCGACCGCCTTCGTCACCACCAGACCCTCATAGAAGCCGCTGACGAGATTGACCTCGGGCAGATGCTCGTACACCGCGAACAGTGGCAGCGCGGCCAGCAGCGAGCCCTGCGGGGCGCGGGCGGCCGCCGATACGGCGAAGCGGTCGGCCTCCTCGCGGGAGCCGTGCCACTTCTCGCACCAGAAGTGCAGCGCCGCGATGTGCGCGCCCATGTGTGTTGGGGCCCGGTCGATGATCTTCGCCCAGAGCCGGTCGAACTCCTCGTGGGAGTAGCCGAGTCCGCGGGCGACAGCCAGTTCGACGATGTACGGGACCGGGTCACCGGGCGCCAGCAGGGCCGCCTCGCCGCAGACCGTACGGGCCTCCTCCAGAATGATCCGGAAGTCGTCCGTCCCCGCCGTGGAGGACCGCCACGCCTGCTGGACCAGGAACTCGGCATGCACGGCCGCACCGCCCGCGTCCTTCGGTGACTCGGCCCGCCACGACCGCAGCCACGCACCACCGACACCCGGGGCCTGCATCAGCTCGAGCGACGCGGCGCCGGCGAACGCCTGCACCCGCTGCCACCGCACCTCGCTCTCCTTCGGCGTCCCGGCCAGCAACTGCGAGGCCGCGCGCCAGTCCTGGGTGCGCTGCACCACGTCGAGGACATCGAGGAGATCCTGATCGGGGCCCGGCATCCGGACGTCCAGCTCCTCCTGGCGGACGAAGCCGTAGGTGTCGGGGTCGGCGGCGTCCGGGGAGCCGGGCGCGACCTGGTGGATGCCGGACCTGCGGCGCAGAACGAAGGGGCCGATCACCGCGGCGAGCATGCACACCGCGATGAGGAACCAGAGAATCTCCATACGTCCATTGTCACCGGACGGCGCAGTGGCCGTGGAACACCCCTGTGACGAACTACGCTCGGGCCCCATGAGCGACCAGCACAGCTTCGAGACCCTCGCGATCCACGCGGGCAACGCCGCCGATCCCCTCACCGGCGCCGTTGTTCCGCCCATCTATCAGGTGTCCACGTACAAGCAGGACGGTGTCGGCGGGCTCCGCGGCGGCTACGAGTACAGCCGCAGTGCCAACCCGACGCGCACCGCACTGGAGGAGAACCTCGCGGCCGTCGAGGGCGGCCGCCGCGGTCTCGCCTTCGCGTCCGGGCTCGCGGCGGAGGACTGCCTGCTGCGTACGCTGCTGTACCCCGGCGCCCATGTCGTCATCCCGAACGACGCGTACGGCGGCACCTTCCGGCTCTTCGCCAAGGTGGTCCAGCGGTGGGGCGTCGACTTCTCCGTCGCGGACACCTCCGACCCGGCGGCGGTCCGGGCCGCGGTCAACGACCGTACGAAGGTCATCTGGGTGGAGACGCCGTCCAACCCGCTGCTCGGCATCACCGACATCGCGGCCGTCGCGGACGTGGCCCGCACCGCGGGTGCCCGGCTGGTCGTCGACAACACCTTCGCCAGCCCCTATCTGCAGCAGCCGATCGCGCTCGGCGCGGACGTCGTCGTGCACTCGCTGACCAAGTACATGGGCGGCCACTCGGACGTCGTCGGCGGTGCGCTGATCGCCGCGGACGCGGGGCTCGGCGAGGAACTGGCGTACCACCAGAACGCGATGGGGGCGGTCGCCGGGCCGTTCGACTCCTGGCTGGTGCTGCGCGGCATCAAGACGCTGCCGGTCCGGATGGACCGGCACAGCGAGAATGCCGCCAAGGTCGCCGAGCTGCTGACCCGGCACCCCAAGGTGACCCAGGTCCTCTATCCGGGGCTGCCGGAGCACCCGGGGCACGAGATCGCCGCCAAGCAGATGAAGGCGTTCGGCGGCATGGTGTCGTTCCGCGTCGAGGGCGGCGAGGAGGCGGCGGTCGAGGTCTGCAACCGGGCGAAGCTGTTCACGCTCGGCGAGTCCCTCGGCGGTGTCGAGTCCCTGGTGGAGCACCCGGGCCGGATGACGCACGCCTCGGTGGCGGGCTCGGCGCTGGAGGTGCCGGCCGACCTGGTCCGGCTGTCCGTCGGCATCGAGTCCGCGGACGACCTGATGGCCGACCTGACGCAGGCGCTCGGCTAGAGAGGTCCGTCCTGGGACGGGTGGTGACACCGAAGCGCCGGGCGGGCGGACCCGCTGCCCGCCCGGCGCTTCGCCAGGTGCTCCGTCCGGTCGGGCATCGGCCGTCTCGCCCTCCGGCGGCTCACGGATCTGTTGCCGCAGCTCCGGGCTGTCCGTCTGCTCGTGGACGGTGACGGCGTCCTCCTTGCGGCCCGCAGGACCTCCTCCTCGCTCACCGCGGACGGTGAGCGAGGAGTTCGTGACGCCCGGGTACTTGCGGCAGCCGACGATCTTCCTGGTCATGACGGCCTTCCCGGCTCGTTCCGCACGACACCCCGGTCCAGGGTGGTTCCGTGCGAATCCGGGCTCACCAGCCTTCCAGGGGCGGTGTCGTCTCGGCGGGCGGCACCTGCCACGGCTGGGTGATCACCGCCCACACCATGAACGCGGCCACCGCCGTGAACAGCACCGTCAGCGCCAGCGCGCGGCCCACCCGGTGGCGGCGCAGCATGCGGCCGCCGCGCTCCGCCGCCTGGTCCGCCAGACCGGCGGGGACCTGCGGATGCGGCCCGTCCAGCATCCGCCGGACGTGGTCCTCCCTGCGGACGGGGCGCTTCACGGCGCCGCCCTCAGGAGCCCCATGGTCCATCGCCTGGTCCGGCGCCGCGGGGTGGGCCCCCGGGGGTCACCCATGGTGGCCACCGAGCGGTTGCAGATCGCCCGGACCCGGTCCACCGGAAGCCCCAGCAGCGCGGCGGTCTGCTCCTCCGCGACACCCTCGTACAGCCGCAGTACGAGGACCAGCCGCGCTTTCGGGGCCAGCGGGTCCAGCAGGCCGCCGCGCGGCCGGTGGTGCCGCCATGCCTCCCGGGCGAACCGGGAGGCCAGCTCCTGCCGGGTGCGGTTGTACGGATCCTCGCCGTGCAGCCGGTCCCAGTCCGCGTATGTACGGGCCAGCGCGGCGGTCAGCAGACGCAGCGCCCGTTCGTTGGTCCCGGGCGGCTGCGACGGTTCGGCGGTGAGCAGCGTGGCAGTGTGCAGCAGGCGGCCGGCCGCGCCCGCCACGAAGGCCTCGAACTCCTGGGCGCGGCGCCGCTGAGGACCCGCCTGCCGCTCTCGCACCCCCACATGGCAGCGCCGCCGACCACCCCTGGTCAAGAGGTCGGACCGAGCTAATGCCACCCCCGAGGCTCCGCCCGGCCCGCGGTCCGGCTCAGTCGGTCGTCGGCTGATGTGTCTGCCGCGCGGCCAGCGACGCGTTGAACCGCGTCAGCAGTGTGCAGAACGTGTCCCGCTCCTCCGCCGTCCATTCCTGCGTCACCCGCGACATCAGCTCCCGCCGCGATGCCCGCACCTCGTCGAGCCGGGCCTGCCCGCGCGGCGACAGCTGGAGCACGACAGCGCGGCCGTCCTCCGGGTGCGATGTGCGCTTGACCAGACCGGTGTCGACGAGCGGCGCGACCTGGCGGGTCACGGTCGAGGAGTCGATCCCCATGCCCGCGGCCAGCGCCTTGACGCCCATCGGGCCTTCCCGGTCCAACCGGTTGAGCAGCAGATACGCGGCCCGGTCCATGGAATTGCGGACCTGGCCGACACCGCCGAGGCGGGTCTGCTCGGCACGGCGGGCGAACACGGCCACCTGGTGCTGCAGAGCGTCGAGGAGGTGGTCGGGACCCGGGGAATCGGGGGTGGCGCCCCCGGAAGGAGACGCAGCTGTCGTCATGTCCTGAGGGGGCATGGCCGGGGGCTCTCTTCGTGCGGTGTCGGATGGGTGGGGGACAGAGTACGCGGCCACGGGGCAACGCGTACCAGTGCCGCACAAACCTGCGGACAACGACGCAGGACGGCGCCGCGGCGGCGTCCCGCACGGCGCCCAGCTGCAAGACTTGCGGTCATGAACTTCCGTACGCCCCACCCGTTTCCCCCAGTGATCCTCGACGATGTCCGGGGTGCGCAGAAGATGCTCTCCGGTGTGGCCCGGATGACCGTGATGGAGGGCAGCCGCCATCTGTCGGAGCTGGTCGGCGCGCCGGTCCACTTCAAATGCGAGAACCTGCAGCGGACCGGTTCGTTCAAGCTGCGCGGCGCGTACGTACGGATCGCCGGACTGTCCCCGGTGGAGCGGGCGGCCGGAGTCGTCGCCGCGAGTGCCGGAAACCATGCGCAGGGTGTCGCACTCGCCTCTGCGCTGCTGGGCGTACGGGCAACGGTCTTCATGCCGGTCGGGGCGCCGCTGCCGAAGGTCGCCGCGACCCGCGAGTACGGCGCGCAGGTCAGGCTGCACGGCCAGGTCGTCGACGAGACGCTCGCCGCCGCCCAGGAGTACGCCCAGGAGACCGGCGCGGTCTTCATCCACCCCTTCGACCACCCGGACATCATCGCCGGTCAGGGCACGGTCGGCCTGGAGATCCTCGAACAGTGCCCCGAGGTCCGCACGATCGTCGTCGGGATCGGCGGCGGCGGTCTCGCCGCGGGCATCGCCGTGGCGGTGAAGGCCGTCCGGCCCGACGTGCGGATCGTCGGCGTCCAGGCGGCGGGCGCGGCCTGCTACCCGCCCTCCCTGGCGGCCGGCCACCCGGTGGTGATCGACGGGCTGCACACGATGGCGGACGGCATCAAGGTGGGGCGCCCCGGCGACGTGCCGTTCGGGCTCGTCCAGGAGCTGGTCGACGAGGTCCGCACGGTCTCCGAGGCCGAGCTGTCCAGCGCGCTGCTGCTCTGCCTGGAGCGAGCGAAACTCGTGGTGGAGCCGGCCGGGGCGAGTCCCGTCGCGGCGCTTCTGAGCGACCCCCGGTCGTTCCGGGGGCCGGTGGTCGCGCTGCTGTCGGGCGGCAATGTGGACCCGCTGCTGATGCAGCGCATCCTGACCCACGGCATGGCGTCGGCGGGCCGCTATCTGAGCCTGCGGGTGCGGCTCACGGACCGCCCGGGCGCGCTGGCCGCCCTGCTCGCCTCGTTGTCCGTCGCGGACGCCAACATCCTCGACATCGGCCATGTACGGACCGATCCGCGGCTCGGGCTCACCGAGGTGGAGGTCGAACTGCACCTGGAGACCAAGGGACCGGTCCACTGCGAGGACGTCACGGCGGCGCTGCGGCAGGCGGGGTACGAGGTGACGGCCTGACACGCGGGCCCCTCGGTGTGCGCGTTCACCGGGCAGCGCACGGCGCACGATCCTAGGATCTGTGAGGGAAGTCACCCGAACGCTCTGGGGGAATCCGTATGCCAGGCGCCATCCATGCCGAAGGCCTGGTGAAGACCTTCGGCGATGTACGAGCACTCGGTGGTGTTGATCTCGACGTGCCGGAAGGCACGGTCCTGGGCCTCCTCGGCCCCAACGGGGCCGGAAAGACGACCGCCGTACGTGTCCTGACGACTTTGCTCCGGCCGGACAGCGGCAGGGCGGTCGTGGCGGGCATCGACGTGCTGAAGAGACCCGACGACGTCCGCCGCTCGATCGGGCTCTCCGGCCAGTTCGCCGCGGTCGACGAGTACCTGACCGGCCGTGAGAACCTGCAGATGGTCGGTCAGCTCTACCAGATGAGCCGGCGCGACGCGAAGGCCCGGGCGGGACAGCTGCTGGAACGGTTCAACCTCGCCGACGCGGCCGACCGGCCGACGAAGACGTACTCCGGAGGGATGCGCCGCCGCCTCGACCTGGCGGCGGCGCTCGTCGTCTCCCCGCCGGTGATGTTCATGGACGAGCCGACGACCGGCCTCGACCCGCGCAACCGGCAGCAACTGTGGGAGGTCATCGAGGAACTCGTCGCAGGCGGCACGACGCTCCTGCTGACCACCCAGTACCTGGAGGAGGCCGACCGCCTGGCGCACGACATCTGCGTCATCGACCACGGCCTCGTCATCGCCCGCGGCACCTCCGACCAGCTCAAGGCCCAGACCGGCGGCGAGCGCGTCGAGGTCGTCGTCCACCAGCCCGACCAGATCGACCCGGCCCGGGCCGTCCTCGCCCACCTGGGCAAGGGCGAGGTCACCCTCACCCTGCACACCCGGAAACTGACCGTCCCGGTCTCCGGCGGCGCCAAACTGCTCGCCGAGATCATCCGGGATCTCGACGCCCGAGGGGTCGAGATCGACGACATCGGCCTGCGCCGCCCGACGCTCGACGACGTGTTCCTCTCGCTCACCGGGCATGTGGCCGAGCTGACGGAGACCGACGACAACGGGACCGTCCCCCGCGGCCGCGGGGCGCAGACCGGCCCGAAGGCCGGACAGGAGGCCGCGAAGTGACTGCCACGGAAACGCTGCACATCGCGGCCCCCCGCCCGGGCGGCTCCCTGGGCCGCTCGGTCCGCGACTCCCTCGTCGTCGCCCGGCGCAACCTGATCCGGATGACCCGGATCCCCGAGATGGTCATCTTCGGGCTGATCCAGCCGATCATGTTCGTGGTGCTGTTCAGCTACGTCTTCGGCGGCTCGATGATGATCGGCGGTTCCACCAGCCCCGCCGACTACCGCAACTTCCTGATGGCGGGCATCTTCGCCCAGACCGTGACCTTCGCCACCGCCGGCGCCGGCGCCGGGATCGCGGACGACATGCACAAGGGCCTGATCGACCGGTTCCGCTCGCTGCCCATGGCGCGCGGTGCGGTGCTCACCGGCCGTACGCTCGCCGACCTCGTCCAGACGACGCTCACCCTGGTCGTCCTCGCGGTCGTCGCCCTGCTGGTCGGCTGGCGTACCGAGGAGAACGCCGGCAAGGTGCTCGGCGGCTTCGCGCTGCTGCTCCTGCTGGGCTACGCCTTCTCCTGGATCGGGGCCCTGATCGGTCTCTCGGTCCGCACCCCGGAAGCGGCCACCTCGGGCGGCCTCATCTGGCTCTTCCCGGTCACGTTCATCTCGAACGCCTTCGTGCCCACCGAGAACATGGCGGGCTGGCTCCAGCCGATCGCCGAATGGAACCCGTTCAGCGCGACCGTGCAGGCCTGCCGCGAACTCTTCGGGAACCCGGGCGTCTCCCCGTCGGACGCCTGGCCGATGGTGCATCCCGTCTGGGCCTCGCTGATCTGGTCCGTCCTGATCATCGCGGTCTTCCGAACGCTGGCGGTCCGCAAGTACCGCTCGGCCGGCGCCTGAGGGAGAGCAGCAAGGAGCCCCGGCCGTCCCGCGGCCGGGGCTCCTTGCTGCTGCAGGTGCGGTGGGTCAGCCCGTGTACGGCTTCGCCTCGAGGATCTTCACCGAGGCGGTCTTGCCGTTCGGCAGCTCGTACTCCGCGTCCTCACCCATCTTCTTGCCGTTCACGCCGGAACCGAGCGGAGACTGCGGGGAGTACGTCTCGATGTCCGCGCTCGCGTACTCGCGGGAGGCGAGCAGGAACGTCATGGTGTCGTCGGGATCGCCGTCGAACGCGATGGTGACGACCATGCCGGGCTCGACCACGCCGTCGTCGGCGGGGGCCTCGCCGACCTTCGCATGCTCCAGGAGCTGGGTGAGCTGGCGCACCCGCAACTCCATCTTGCCCTGCTCCTCCTTGGCCGCGTGGTACCCGCCGTTCTCCCGGAGGTCACCCTCCTCACGGGCCGCCGCGATCTTTACGGCGATCTCCGTGCGCGCGGGACCAGACAGGTACTCCAGCTCGGCCTTGAGCTGGTTGTACGCCTCCTGCGTGAGCCAGGTGACGTTTTCGCTGGTCTGGGTCACAGGTGCTCCTAGTCGGTACTGGAAATACAAGCGTCGGTACTGGGAATACAAAGCAACGCCCTACCCAGAAGCATGTGCCTCCACGGGTGGGCGAAACCACGAGCCTAACAATTCCGCAGGAAAAGGGGGAGAAGGTAAACCGCTACGACCGCGTCAATGCAGGTCAGGGACGATAGTCGCAGGTCGGAGCCGGTCCGTGCCGGTCAACGCGACGCCCCGCCGTCGGCGGTGCAGCCCAGCAATTCCACGCTGGTCGCGCGCGACGTCGTACGCAACGAGACGATCCGGTCGATCCGGTCGGAGCGGTCGTCGAACCGGATGTCCTTCCGGGCCACGTCGTCGCCGTCCACGCGCTGCGAGCGGAGCGTGCAGTAGCCCTTCGCGTCCCGGTCCTTGCGGACCTCCAGGTGGACGTCGACCCGGTCGTCCGAGACGATCTTGAACTTGATCACCTCGGCGCTGATCTCCTGGCCCGCCACGTAGTCGTAACCGATCCAGCCGACCACGCCGAGCAGTGCGACGCCCAGCACCGAGCCGATGATCTTGAGCTTGCGGTCCGCGTGCTCGTCCGCGGAGCGCCCGTAGCGGCCCTCCGGAAGTGCTTCACGCACCGCAGTCATGATCGTTCCTTCCGTACCGGGGGATCGCGGAATTTTCCACCCTCGGCTTCGGTCACTATAGAAGTCTGCCACCCGCGCCCGACCGCCGCCCCGCACCGACGTCCCTACGGGACGGCACCACTCAACGGCGACCAATCACTGAGGATCGAGTCTTGACTGAGCAGCTTCGACTGATGGCCGTACATGCCCACCCCGACGACGAGTCGAGCAAGGGCGCGGCCACCATGGCCAAGTATGTGTCCGAGGGGGTGGACGTGCTGGTCGTGACCTGCACGGGCGGCGAGCGCGGCTCCATCCTCAACCCGAAACTCCAGGGCGACGCGTACATCGAGGAGCACATCCACGAGGTACGCAAGAAGGAGATGGACGAGGCCCGGGAGATCCTGGGCGTCAGGCAGGAGTGGCTCGGCTTCGTCGATTCCGGGCTGCCCGAGGGCGACCCGCTGCCGCCGCTGCCCGACGGCTGCTTCGCCCTGGAGGACGACGAGAAGGCGGCGGCGCGTCTCGTCCGGAGCATCCGCGCGTTCCGTCCGCACGTCATCACCACGTACGACGAGAACGGTGGGTACCCCCACCCCGACCACATCATGACCCACAAGATCTCGATGATCGCGTTCGACGGCGCCGCAGACACCGAGACGTTCCCCGAGACGGAGTTCGGGCCTGCCTGGCAGCCGCGGAAGCTCTACTACAACCAGGGCTTCAACCGTCCGCGCACGGTCGCGCTGCACGAGGCGCTGCTGGCCCGCGGCCTGGAGTCGCCGTACGGCGAGTGGCTGGAGCGCTGGAAGGAGTTCGAGCGCGTCGAGCGGACGCTGACCACGCACGTTCCGTGCGCCGAGTTCTTCGAGATCCGGGACAAGGCGCTGATCGCGCACGCCACCCAGATCGACCCCGACGGCGGCTGGTTCCGGGTTCCGATGGACATCCAGCGGGAGGTCTGGCCGACCGAGGAGTACGAGCTGGCGAAGTCTCTCGTCGATACCTCCCTCCCCGAGAGCGACCTCTTCGCGGGCATCCGCGACAATGCCTGATATGTACGCGACCCAGGCACTGACCCACGTCGTTCCTCTCGCCGAGGAATTCGACAAGAACAAGGTGACACCCGGCGTCCTCGGCTTCATCGTCTTCGCGGCGCTCGCGGTGGGCGTGTGGCTGCTGATGAAGTCCATGAACCGGCACATGGGCAAGGTGAACTTCGAGGAGGCGCCGGATCCCGACGCGGTGTCCGCCGACGCCGGGACATCGGGAACCGCTACCGGCCGCACCCGGTAACGCTCCGTCGCCATCTGCCGGACGGGCTGGATCCACCGCCCGTCCGGCACGTCCGAGTGCCCGGCAAGAGGCCCCGGCCCCGCCCTACGACCGCGCCCCCACCGGTACGCCCATGATTTCGCGGGCGTGGCGGGTCGGGGTCATACCCAGGCGCCAGGCCTGCCAGCCGTCCTCCAGGTCGACCCCGCGGTTCAGGACCACCGCGAACGCCTCCGCACAGTCCTCCAGCTTGCCGTCGCGGGTCGGATGGCCCGCCCCGAGCAGGTCGGCGAGCTCCTGCTGGGCCACCACCGTGCCCACCTCCGTACCGCCCGCCGACGCGTACGGCAGCAGTGTGCAGCGCAGGAATCGGGCCCAGTCGGCGCCCCGCGTGTCGCCGTACGACTCGAACAGCTGCGACGCCTCGTCGCACAGGGCCAGCGCCTGCGGGGCGCGGTTGTTGCCCGCGTCGATCAGGACCAGCTCCAGACACGTCCACGCCTCGCCGTGGGCGACACCGATCCGCCGGAAGTCGGCCCGCGCGTCGACCAGGAGCTGCCGGGCGAAGCCGGAGTTGCGCAGATTGCCGGTCCGGGCGGCCCGCTGGTCGCGGGTGACCCGGCCCGAGTGGTGCCGGGCGCACGCCAGGCCGTACACGTCCCGCATCCGGGAGAACATCGTGCGCGCCCGCTCCAACTCCCGTACCGCCTGATCGGTGTCGCCGGTCTCCTCCAGGGCCTGTCCCAGGTAGTACAGCGTCCACGCCTCGCCGCGCGCGTCCTCGCTGTCCCGGTGCAGCGACAGCGCCCGGCGCAGCTCCTCGACCGCCGGGGCCGCCTCTCCGTCGAGCAGCCGGGCACGCGCCAGCTGGGTCAGCGCCCAGGCCTCGCCGCGCTCGTCACGGGTGCTGCCGTACAGATCCAGCGCCGTGCGCAGCGCCTCGTCGGCCCCCGCCACATCGCCCATCCGCAGCAGGGTCTGGCCCAGCTGGAACCGCGCCCACGCCTCGCCGTGCAGCGACTCGCCCTCCCGGTGCAGGATCAGCGCCGTGTCGAGGAGGGCCAGAGCCTCGGCGATACGACCGCGGTCACGCTCGACGGCGGCCAGCGCATGCAGCGACCACGCCCGGTCCGCGGCCTGCTCGTCGGAGGACTGCAGCCCGATCGCCTCGCGCAACCGCGCCGCCGCCTCGGTCAGGTTGCCCTGGTGGTGCAGGGTGATGCCGAGCGAGCAGAGCGCCAGCGCCGTGCCCGCCTCGTTCTGCGCCTCACGGTAGAGGCCGACGACCGAGGACAGGGTGGTACGGGCCTTGTCCAGCTCACCGAGCTGCCGGGCCGCGATACCGGTACGCCACTGCACCGACCGCTCGAGCAGCCCCTTGTCGACGGCCTGCGTCAACTCACTGATCTCGCCCAGCCGGTAGAGGTCGCCGCGCAGCAGGCAGTAGTCGCACAGCGCGCCCAGCAGATCCAGCACGGCGGCCTGGTCGACGCCCTCCGCGTGCCGCAGCGCGGAGGTGATGAAGCTCGACTCGTCGTCCAGCCAGCGCAGCGCCGCGTCCAGCGAGGTGAAGCCGTGCGAGCCGAACTGCCCCGCCCGGGTCGACATCTTGCCGTCCACCATCCGGATCACCGCACCGGCGAGCTCCGCATAGTTGTGGATCAGCCGCTCCTGCGCGGCCGTACGGTCCGCCGCCGCCTCCTCGTCGAGCAGCCGGGCCAGGGCGAAGCCCCGCACCAGATCGTGCAGCCGGTAGCGCGAGCCCCGCACATGATCGAGGAGCCCGGCCCGGCACAGGACCGTCAGCAGCCGCTGCGCCTCCTGCTCCTCGGCGGACAGCAGCGCCGCGGCCGCCGCCGCGCCCAGGCTGGCGCGCCCGGCAAGCGCGAGCCGGCGCAGCAGCCGCCGCGCCTGCTCGGACTGGTCGGTGTAGCGCAGCCACAGCGTCCGCTCGACGGGGGCGACCGGACCGTACGCGGCGAGATCGGTGGCCAGCGAGCTGAAGGTACGCGCCCCGAGCGAGGAGCCCGCGACGCGCAGGGCCAGCGGCAGGCCGCCGCACAGCTCGGTGACGGTGTCGGTCGACCGGGAGTCGTACGGCCCCAGCTCCTGCTCCTCGGCCGAAGCACGCAGCAGCTCCTCCGCGCCCGCCGCGTCCAGAGGCCCCACCGGCAGCTGGTGCACCCAGGCCGGGATGTCGGCAGGCAGGTCCAGGGGCGCGCGGGAGGTGACGAGGACCAGGCTGTCGGAGCGCTCGGGGATGAGCGTGCGAACCTGCGCCGGGTCGCCGGCGTCGTCGAGGACGACCGTCACCGGCGTACCGGTCAGATGCTGGTGGTACAGCTCGCCGAGCCGTCGCACCTGCTGCTCCGGGGCGGACCCGCCCCGGGCCTTCGACCTCGCGCGACCGGGGGAGCCCCCCTCCCGGAACAGCAGCTGCTCACGGGGTGCACCCAGGCGGTTCAGCAGATGCAGCAGTGCGTCACGGGTCGGCAGCGGATTCTCGCCGGTGACGTCGGACCGCAGATCCACCACGCAGGCGCCCCGGAACTGGTCCTTCAGTTCGTGTGCCGCCCGCACGGCGAGGGTGGTGCGGCCCGAACCGGGCTCACCGTGCAGCACGACGACGGTCGGCTTCGTCTCCGTCGAGGCCCGGGCCGCGTGCACCCACCGGGCGATCTGCGCCAGCTCGGTCCGGCGGCCCGCGAACGGCCCGTCGGGGGCGGGCAGATGACTGAAGGACTGACCGAGCAGCGACCGGGTGCGCGCCGCCGCGCTGCGGTCCCCGCCGCGCAGCTGCGGTACGACCGTGGCGGCCTTCTTCTTCGGCGCACGGGACGACGCGGTCAGCATCCGCTGTTGGTCCAGGAACGGGCGTATGCCCCGCACCTCCAGCGCCGCCAGCCACTGCAGCCGCAGCTGCTCGGGGCCGCCGGGCTGACCCAGCGCGCCCGCCTTCCGGTGGGCGGCGGGCCAGTGCGAGGCGGTCACCTTGGCGACGGTGGCCGCGGCGCCCGCGACGGCGACGACGGCGCCCGCGCCGAGCGCCGGCCCGGCCGCAGTGCCGAGCGCGACATCCGCGCCGAACGCCGCAGCCGCGGCAACTCCTGTCACCAGCAGGGGAGTTCCCAGCGTCGCCTTGCTGAACCGCTGCGACAGGGGCTGCTGTCCGGCCTCCATCGCGTCGAGTGCCTGGACGTACGCGGCGTACTCCTCGCCCGCGTCGGCCACCAGGGAATCGAGGTCGGCCCGCCCGCGCGCCAGCAGCGCCGTGGCGTCGGTCCGGCCGCCCGATCGGCGTACCTCTTCCTCGACGGCGCGTACCAACAGCCGTTCGGCTTCAGCCCGGTGGCTGTCCCGCATGTTCGTCCCCCTCCGAGAGCTTCGGTTCGGGACAAGTGTCCTGTGCGGGGCGGCTGAGCGCGAGAGAGCGAGGGGATCGGCCGGGGTGAGAGTCACGGTCCCGGCCCGTGGCGTGCTGCAGTCGTTTGGCCGGGTGCGCAAGGATGGGGGCATGTCCAATCGACTCGCGCAGGTCACCTCCCCGTATCTTCTCCAGCACGCCGACAATCCGGTCGACTGGTGGCCGTGGTCGCCCGAGGCGTTCGAGGAGGCACGCAGCCGGAACGTGCCGGTGCTGCTGAGCGTCGGCTATGCGAGCTGTCATTGGTGCCATGTCATGGCGCACGAGTCGTTCGAGGACGAGCAGGTCGCCGCGTATCTGAACGCGCACTTCGTCCCGGTGAAGGTCGACCGCGAGGAGCGGCCCGACGTCGACGCCGTTTACATGGAGGCCGTGCAGGCCGCGACCGGTCAGGGTGGCTGGCCGATGACCGTCTTCCTGACCGCCGACGCCGAACCCTTCTACTTCGGCACGTACTTCCCGCCCGAGCCCCGTCACGGGATGCCGTCCTTCCGCCAGGTGCTCGAAGGCGTCGTCTCCGCCTGGACCGACCGCCCCGACGAGGTCAACGAGGTCGCCGGGCGCATCGTCCGCGAGCTGGCAGGCCGTTCGCTGGCGCACGGCGGGGAGGGGCTCCCGGGCGAGCCGGAACTGGCGCAGGCGCTGCTCGGGCTGAGCCGTGAGTACGACGGGAAACACGGCGGCTTCGGTGGCGCCCCGAAGTTCCCGCCGTCCATGACGATCGAGTTCCTGCTGCGCCACCACGCGCGCACCGGCGCCGAGGGCGCCCTCCAGATGGCCGCCGACACCTGTGAGGCGATGGCCCGGGGCGGGATGTACGACCAGCTCGCCGGCGGGTTCGCCCGGTACTCGGTGGACCGGGAATGGGTCGTACCGCACTTCGAGAAGATGCTGTACGACAACGCGCTGCTCTGCCGGGTGTACGCCCATCTGTGGCGGGCCACAGGGTCCGAGCTGGCCCGCCGGGTCGCGCTGGAGACCGCCGACTTCATGGTGCGGGAGCTGCGGACCGCGGAGGGCGGGTTCGCCTCCGCGCTCGACGCGGACAGCGAGGACGGCGGCGGCAAGCACGTCGAGGGCGCGTACTACGTGTGGACGCCCGCGCAGCTGCGCGAGGTGCTGGGTGAGGAGGACGCCGCGTTCGCCGCCGAACACTTCGGGGTGACGGAGGCGGGCACCTTCGAGGAGGGCGCCTCCGTGCTGCAACTGCCGCGCACCGACGTGGCGGTGGATGCGGACCGGGCCGCCGACGTACGGGCCCGGCTGCTCGCGGCCCGCGAGGAGCGGGCGCGCCCCGGACGGGACGACAAGGTGGTGGCGGCCTGGAACGGTCTGGCGATCGCCGCGCTCGCCGAGACCGGGGCGTACTTCGACCGTCCCGATCTGATCGAGCGCGCCACCGAGGCGGCCGACCTGCTGGTCCGGGTCCATATGGGTGATGTCGCCCGGCTGGCCCGGACGTCCAAGGACGGCCGGACCGGAGACAACGCCGGGGTGCTGGAGGACTACGGCGATGTCGCGGAGGGTTTCCTCGCGCTGGCCGCCGTCACCGGCGAGGGTGTCTGGCTGGAGTTCGCCGGCTTCCTGCTCGACATCGTGCTCCAGCACTTCACCGGCGAGGGAGGGCAGTTGTACGACACGGCGGACGACGCGGAACAGCTGATCCGCCGCCCGCAGGACCCCACCGACAGTGCGACACCGGCGGGCTGGACGTCGGCGGCCGGGGCGCTGCTCTCGTACGCGGCGTACACCGGCTCGGAGGCCCATCGCGCCGCGGCGGAGGATGCCCTGGGGGTGGTGAAGGCGCTCGGGCCGCGGGTGCCGCGGTTCATCGGGTGGGGACTCGCGGTCGCGGAGGCGCTGCTCGACGGTCCGCGCGAAGTGGCGGTCAGCGGTCCGGTCGGCGGCGAACTGCACCGCACGGCGCTGCTGGGGCGGGCACCGGGCGCGGTGGTCGCGGCGGGTGCGACGGGCGGTACGGAGTTTCCGCTGCTGATGGACCGGCCGACGGTGGACGGAGCACCGACCGCATACGTCTGCCGGCACTTCGTGTGCGATGCGCCTACGACGGATGCGCAGGAGCTGGCGCGCAAGCTCGGGGGGTGACCGGGGGGCCGGGGGCTGCCGGGCCCGGTCACGCGGGCGCGACCACGCCGGGGCGTCAGAGCGTCAGGCCGCCCGCGAGCGTGTCCAGGGCCTGGTCGACCATCGCGATCAGGTCACCTTCCTGACCGTGCTCGCCCCAGTACAGCGTCACCTCGCGCAGCGCCCCCAGCACCGCCGCGACGAACACCCGGACCTCCAGGTCGTCGGCGCCGCGGCCGCTGCGGTCGGCGAGTACCCGGGCCAGGACCTTCGCCGTGTCCGACAGGGTCTCCGACATCCGCGCGCGGATCGCGGGGACCTCCACCATCAGCCGGGTGCGCCGGCGAAGTTCCTCCTCCTCGGTGGCGAGGAGCGCCGTCAGCGCCTTCGTCACGACGAACCGCAATGACTGCAGCGGCGGTTCGTCCGCGGGGCGGTTGCGCATCTCCGCTTCCATGAGGGGGTCGTACTCGTCGGTGAGGACGATGTCCTCCTTCGTCGCGAAGTACCGGAAGACGGTGCTCGGCGACACCTCGGCCGCTTCCGCGATCTGCTCGATCGTGGTCGCGTCGTACCCCTGCTCGGTGATCAGCCGGTACGTCGAGCGCCGGATCGCCGTCCTGGTCTTGAGCTTCTTCCGTTCGCGCAGCCCCGGCCGGGGGTGCGCCTCGACGGAGGTGTCGGGCGAGGGGCGGGAGGTGGCGGCCATGATCGCCATTGTCGGGCATCGGCGGGCGTCGGGACCATGCCGGCGTCCACCGGTCCGTGCCCGGAGCGGTGGCATGCGAAGTGGCCGCGGCTTTCGGGCCGCGGCCACTGAGGGGCACAAGGGGGGGGCGCTCAGCTGTGGTTGTACGCCACCAGCGAGATGCCGACGTAGTGCACGACGAACGCCGCCAGGGTCAGCGAGTGGAAGACCTCGTGGAAGCCGAACCACCGAGGTGACGGGTTGGGCCGTTTGATGCCGTAGATGACGCCGCCGGCGCTGTAGAGCAGACCGCCGACGATCACCAGGACGAGCACCGCGATCCCGCCGGTGCGCATGAAGTCGGGCAGGAAGAAGACCGCCGCCCATCCCATCGCTATGTAGCAGGGCGTGTAGAGCCAGCGGGGGGCGCCGACCCAGAACACCCGGAAGGCGATGCCGGCCGCGGCCGCCGCCCAGACCGCCCACAGCAGCGGGCGCCCGGTCGACTCCGGGAGCAGCAGCAGGGTCAGTGGCGTGTAGGTGCCCGCGATGATCAGGAAGATGTTGGCGTGGTCGAGCCGGCGAAGCACCGCCTCGCCGCGCGGGCCCCACGTGCCGCGGTGGTAGACCGCGCTCACTCCGAAGAGCAGGCACGCGGTCACGATGTAGATGCCGCAGGCGATGCGGCCGCGGGTGCTGTCCGTGAGTGCGATCAGCACGATCCCCGCGATCAGTACCGCGGGGAACATTCCGGCGTGCAGCCAGCCGCGCAGGTGTGGCTTCACCGGGAACGGCAGCGCCACCTCGGCCGGGTCGAGCCCGGCTGGTTCGGCCTCGGGTTCGGCCTCGGTCGGTTCGGGCGCGGCGGCAGCAGTCATGTCCGCATGCTACCTACGCCTCCGTAAGTTGCGAACATGAGTGGTGATGCTCACGTGGGCGGCCCCCTGGACATATGGGCGAATCGGTCGGATGATCAAATGAGTGCGGTCGGCACCGGATGAGCGGCTACGAAGCATCCGGGTCGCGGCCCCCACGGGGCACCTACCAGAAGACACCCTCAACAAGGAGCGATCGTGGCGCGCGACATCGCGGCTCCCCTCACTGTTCCCACCCGTCACCAGGAGCTCGTCACCTGGGTGAATGAGATCGCAGCCCTCACCCAGCCGGACCGTGTGGTCTGGTGTGACGGCTCCGAGGCCGAGTACGAGCGCCTGTGCGGGGAACTCGTGGCCAACGGCACGTTCACCAGGCTTGACGAGACGAAGCGGCCGAACTCGTACTACGCCGCCTCGGACCCGAGCGATGTGGCCCGTGTCGAGGACCGCACCTTCATCTGCTCCGAGAAGGAGGAGGACGCGGGCCCGACGAACCACTGGAAGGCCCCCGCCGAGATGCGGGAGATCTTCACGGGTGAGCAGGGTGTCTTCCGCGGTTCCATGCGCGGTCGCACGATGTACGTCGTCCCGTTCTGCATGGGCCCCGTCGGCTCCCCGCTGTCCGCGATCGGTGTCGAGATCACCGACTCCGCGTACGTCGCCGTCTCCATGCGCACCATGACCCGCATGGGCCAGGCAGTCCTCGACGAGCTCGGCACCGACGGCTTCTTCGTCAAGGCCGTCCACACGCTGGGCGCGCCCCTGGAGGAGGGCCAGCAGGACGTTCCGTGGCCGTGCAACTCCACCAAGTACATCTCGCACTTCCCCGAGGACCGTGGGATCTGGTCGTACGGCTCTGGCTACGGCGGCAACGCCCTGCTCGGCAAGAAGTGCTACGCGCTCCGCATCGCCTCGGTGATGGCCCGCGACGAGGGCTGGCTCGCCGAGCACATGCTGATCCTGAAGCTCACGCCGCCGCAGGGTGAGTCGAAGTACGTCGCCGCCGCGTTCCCGAGCGCCTGCGGCAAGACCAACCTCGCCATGCTGGAGCCCACGATCTCCGGCTGGACCGTCGAGACCATCGGCGACGACATCGCCTGGATGCGGTTCGGCGAGGACGGCCGCCTCTACGCGATCAACCCCGAGGCCGGTTTCTTCGGCGTCGCGCCCGGCACCGGCGAGCACACCAACGCCAACGCCATGAAGACCATGTGGGGCAACTCCGTCTTCACGAACGTCGCGCTCACCGACGACGGTGACGTGTGGTGGGAGGGCATGACCGAGACGGCCCCCGCCCACCTCACGGACTGGAAGGGCAACGACTGGACGCCCGCGTCCGAGACGCCCGCCGCCCACCCCAACGCCCGCTTCACCGTGCCGGCCGGGCAGTGCCCGATCATCGCGCCGGAGTGGGAGGACCCGAAGGGGGTGCCGATCTCGGCCATCCTCTTCGGCGGCCGCCGCGCCTCGGCCGTGCCGCTGGTCACCGAGTCCTTCGACTGGCAGCACGGTGTCTTCCTCGGTGCCAACGTGGCCTCCGAGAAGACCGCCGCCGCCGAGGGCAAGGTCGGCGAGCTGCGCCGCGACCCGTTCGCCATGCTGCCGTTCTGCGGCTACAACATGGGCGACTACATGAACCACTGGATCAAGGTCGGCGCCGACAAGTCCGACCAGTCCAAGCTGCCGAAGATCTACTACGTGAACTGGTTCCGCAAGAACGAGGCGGGCAAGTTCGTGTGGCCGGGCTTCGGTGAGAACAGCCGCGTCCTGAAGTGGATCGTCGAGCGCCTGGAGGGCAAGGCCGAGGGCGTCGAGACGCCGATCGGCATCCTGCCCGCCAAGGGCTCGCTGGACACCAACGGCCTGGACCTCTCCGAGTCCGAGCTGGACTTCCTGCTCACGGTCGACAAGGAGGTCTGGCGCGAGGAGGCGGCGCTGGTCCCCGAGCACCTCAACACCTTCGGTGACCACACGCCGAAGGAGCTGTGGGACGAGTACCGCGCGCTGGTCCAGCGCCTGGGCTGACGCCCGCCGGGGCGCACTCCCGAAGTGCGCCCCCCATGCACACTCCGCGACCGGGCCGCCCGACTCCACCCTGACCTGTGGTTCAACGGCCCGACGCGGTACAGCCCCCGGAACCCCCTCACGGTTCCGGGGGCCGCCCTTTTTCCCGCCCCTTTCATGAGGAACGTCCGCACCACACCGCAGGTCCGCGCACGAGACCTGCGCATTGCTTCACCGTTCCTTCACAAGCCCGTCGGCGGGGCCGCCGGGAGGCCGGCCGGGCCGGTGCGGGGCTCAGTCCGACCGGCCGCGGTCCTCCAGATACCGCGTGTGCGTCTGCTGCCGGCGCGCCTCCGCCTCCCGCAGTCCCGCGGCGAGCGCCTCCGCCTCCCGGTGCAGCAGCGACAGCTGCTGTTCGAGCGGGCGCTCGGGCGGCTCGGTGCCCGGCGTCAGCCGCGTCCACCAGCGGGTCCGCAGATATGTGTCGACGGATTCCGGGATGTCCTGGTGCACGGCTCGGGACAGGGCGTGAATGGCTTCCGGGTCGGTGGCGAGGGCCTCGGAGACCCAGCCGGGTGCGAGCAGCCCTTCCAGCAGCCCGGTCAGCTCGACGAGCCGCCCGGACGCGGCGGGCGGCAGCTCCACTTCGGCCAGATACTCCCGCAGGGTCGCGAAGTCGGCCCGCACCGTCTCCAGCTGTGACGTCGGATCGGGGAAGGCTGGGGCGGGCGGCCGCTCGGGCGGGGCGATCAGTGCGCCCGCGCCGTACAGCCCGACGATCACCACCGGCCAGTACGCACCCGCCAGTCCCGTGAAGGTGAGCGCGAGCCCGGCGATCCCGCACGCGCTCCCGGTGAGGTTCTTGCGGGACTCGACGTACGCCAGGACCCGGCCCGGCGCTCTACTGGTAGCCACGGATCTCCTCAAATGCCCCGTCCAGGGAGCCCGGCCCCTGGTCCTTCGTCGCGTCGAAGAGCCGGCCGCCGGTCAGGGAGGCGATCGCGTCCAGTTCCGCACGGTCCGAGTCCCCGAAGACGACCGGGAAGACGGGGGTGACGCGACGCGCCGCCGGGAGCGAACGGTAGAAGGCGGCGAAGTCGTCGGCCGAGTCGCCCGTCGTGTTCTCGCCGTCCGTCATCAGGACGATCGAGGTGAACGCGGACTCGGTGTCAGGCCCCAGCCGGTCGTAGGCCGACTCCAGACTCGAGAAGATCGCAGTTTCGCCGCTCGCGGTCAGGGCGGCGGTGTCGGCCTTGATCGCCGCGAGGCCGGCCCGCGGGTCGGCGGGATCGACCGTGTGCGTGCGTGCCCGCTTCACCGACGATCCGAACGGCAGCAGCGTGACCTCCTCGCGTTCCCGGAAGTCCCCGGTCAGCCCGGTCAGCGCCGTCTTCAGCTTCCGTAGCCGCTCGCCCCGCATCGACCCGGACGTGTCCAGTACGTACACGGTGCGCGAGGGCCGCCGGAGCTTGTTCTCGTAACTGTCGAGCAGTCCGTCCGCGACGGATCGCGAACCGGGGAAAGGGAGTTCCCGACGGGCCTCGGTGGCCAGTGGCGCCGCTGGCCGGACGGAGGCGACGACCGGGCGGCGGAACGTCTCCCGGGTCAGCTGCCGCTGCACGGCGGGGGAGCGGAGGTACGAGGTCAGGGCGCGGACCGCGTCCTTGGCGTCGGCCGAGGCGGCGGAGAGCAGGCTCAGCGGGTAGTCGGCCGTCACCACACCGTCGCGCGGGCGGATCACGGTGAGCCCGGTGTGGCTGTCCCGGTTCAGGGAGAGCAGCACGGACTCGTAGTTGATCAGCGCGTCGACCGTGCCGCGCCGGGTGTACGCGGTGGCCAGCCAGCCGGACGAACCCGAGGTGAGCCGCTGCCCGCCGAAGAACTCCTTCAGCTTCCCGTCCGCCTTGCGGACATCGGCGTCGGTCAGCGCGGACTGGGCGCCGGACAGCGCCGAGGCGACCGAAACCAGTGCGGAGAAACCGGAGTTGGAACGAGCCGGATCCGTCATGCCGTAGGTCAGCCGCCCGCCGGCGACCGCCTGGTGCACCTGGGTCCAGGTGACGTCCGACGGGTCCCAGCCGAGTCGTTTCACCACCGACGGCTTGACGCCGAGGGCGACCGGTGACGTCATCAGCGGGGTCTCGGAAGTGATTCGCTTCGCCGCGTCCGGATGGAGCCGCAGATAGTCGTCGGACGACAGCCACACCGCGTCGTACGCCCCGTCCGCCTTCCCGGACCCGAGCTGCTCGACGGCGTCGAGCGTCCCGGTCCAGGTGGGCCGCACGGTGATCCCGGTCGCCTTCCTTGCCTGCTCCAACAGCGGCTTCATATCGGCGAGTTCGCTGGATGCGAGCACCCGCAGCGTCCCGGTCCGAGGAGCGCCGTCATCCTTCCTCCCGGGCGGTGCGGGGCCGTCCGCCGCCGAACACGCCGCCAGCGGTACGAGCACCGCGGCGGCCAGCAGCGACGCGAGTGTGCGCGACACCCGGCGCCGCAGCCTTCTCAGCCGGCCCGTCATCCGAGACCACCGCCCTCGAGAGCGCCCGCGGAGCGGCTGCGCTCCAAGTGGCTGCTCGCCTGCTGGAGTTCGGCCGTCAGCGACTCGACGGTCGCCGCCATGGACTCGGTCGCCTGCACCTTGTACGTGTCGATCGCGTCCAGCGTCCGGTAGATCTGCTGGAACGCCGTCCGCAGGGTCTCCGCACCCACCGCGGGGTCGGCGGCGATCCGCTGGATCTCGCCGCTCTGCGTGGCGAGCATCTCCGCATTGCCGCGGATCAGATCCTCCGTCGTGGAGCGCAGCACCTGCACCTGTTCGCTCACCTTGCGCTGGCTCTCCAGCGCCGATGCCAGCATCACGGCGATCCGCAGCGCGGAGACCGTCGTGGTCGCGGCCCGGTCGACGCCCCTGATCAGCTCCTCGTTGTTGCGGCGTACGACGTCCATCGCCAGATACCCCTGCGCGCAGACCGCGAGCTGGGTCAGCAGATCCTGGTGCTTCTGCCGTACCGGGAACAGCACATCGGCCCGCAGGGCGTCCGCCTGCACGGGGTCGGCGGCCTCCGTAGCCCGGATGCGCTGCTCGACGGCGCCGTCCAGGGCCTCGGTGAGGACCACGTACTCCTGGAGCTTGCCCATCGTCTCCCAGAGCCGGGTGCGTTCGGTGTGCAGAGCGGCGTTGTCGCGCCGCAGTTCGTCCTGGCCGCCGCGGAGCGAGCCGACGATCCTGTTGAGGGTGGACTGTGCGGAGGCGTACTTCGCGACATGGTCGCGCAGCCTGTTGCCGCCGGGGAGTTTCGCCAGCAGCCGGCGGGCGCCGCGGCCGGGGGTGTCGCGCGGATCGAGGTCCTCGACGGTGCGGCGCAGCTCGACGAGCGAGGCGCCGACCCTCGACTGCGCGTCCCCGTCCCCCGACCCGGCGGAGAGCTCGCGGACCGTACGGTCCAGCATCCGGTTGGACTGCTGGGCAGCGCTGCGGATGTCGCCCTGCCCGAGGGCGGCGATCTCCCCGATCCTGGTGGTGAACTCGGGCGAGCGGGCGTCGAGTCCGGCGAGACTGCCGACGTACTCGGTGGCGCGTCGCGTCATCTCCGTGCGCACCGAGTCGTCGACCGGGACGAGACCGGCGGCCTGCTCGGTACGGACGGGGGCGACGGGCTCGGGCGGGGTGAGGACGAGCGGCTGCGGCTCGGCTTCGGTCATGGGTGTGGTCTCCCGGGAAGCGTGGGTCATCAGCCGCGGGTCCGGCGGGCCATCGTGCGCAGCACCGTGGCGGTGGGCACGGGCGCCTGGCGGATCCCGGTCAGCTGTTGGTCGATGTAGTCGGTGTGACCGGCGGTCGCGGCGGTGAACTCGGCCGCCGCGCCCTGGGGGCGGAAGCCGTGCCGTACGGCGAGCTCGCGCAGGCGCCGGTCGGTGGAGAGCAGTTCGCCGAACTGCCGTCCCGAGTCGGTCAGCGGTACGAGGGTGTGGTCGCTGGAGACGGTGGTGTCCGGATAGAGGACGACCAGATCCCCGAGCTCCTGCTTCTGCAGCAGCAGCGAGGCGACCTGCGACTCGTACACCAGGACCAGCGGATTGCCGACTCCGCTGATGAAGTCCCGGAACGGTGCGTCACTGCTGGTCTGCTGCGCCCCCTGCACCTGGATCAGCTTCTTCAGCAGCGGCGCTGTGCGGTCGATCGCGGCCTCGTCGGCGGCGACCCGGCCGCCGTCGGCGACGTACGAGGCGGCGGCGAGGTAGAGCGCGCCGGAGTTGGACGCCACGGGGTCGGTGCTCGTGATGAACACCGTGCCGGTCAACTCGGCATGTTTTCCAGCTCCCTTGAGCTGCTGCCAGGTCCGGTCCGCCTTCGCGGCCTTCAGATACGGAGCCATGAGCAGCTTTCCGCTGGACTTGCCGCTCAGCGTCGCAAGCCCGTTGTCCGCCAGCACCTGTGCGGCGCCGCGGTGGGCGACGACGACGAGCGGCGAGTAGAAGGGCCGGATCGGTCCGCCCTTGAGGGAGGACTTGCGCTGCAGCTCGTCGGCGGGCGCCTTCGAGCCGGGGAACGCGAAGTCGTAGTCCTTCAGCGGTAGTTGGTCCATAGCCCAGGACCCGGACGTCTCCGCCTTCACGGTGAACCCCTTGGCAGCCAGGGCCTTCACCACTTCGGGATCGGCGAAGAACTCCGCCTTCTCCGACCCGATCACTCCACGCACGGTCTTCGTTGCCGTGCTCGTGTCCTTGCTGTCGCGGCCTGCTACGACGGCTACTGCCACTCCGCCGATCAGCAGCACCGCCAGGACGATTCCCACGATGCGTCTCACACAGGCAGCGTGCTCGCGGAAACCCACATTCCGGACGGAGTTGGGTGGACGGAAGGTGAAGTGCCCATCCCAGTACGCAACGGGAACATCCGGTGCCAGATGTGTGGCGCCCGGTCCACGCGCCTCCGCGGCCCGTGGACCGGGGCCGTCAGAGGGCGCCGACCAGCCGTACGGGCGCGGGCCCGGCGGCGGGTGGCGGGGCGGTCGCGGCGGTCATCGCCGCCGTGTGCGCGTCCATCCGCTCGGCCGCGAGGATCGCGGCCGCGGTGTCGGCGCGGGATGCGGCCACCACCAGCGCGCGGCCCGCGAGGGCGTGCGCGCGGCGGTGGAGCGTGCCCGGTGCTGCGTCGGTCAGGCCGGCGTGCCGGGCGGGAGGTGCGCCGCGCAGCCGGGCGACCTGCTCGGCGATGCGGTCGCCCGCCTCGCCGAGGCCGAGCTCGTCGGTGACCGCGAGGAGTGCGGCCAGGTGTCCGGCCAGCTGGATGTCCAGCTCCTCCTCGCGGGAGCGGTGCGGGAAGTCGTCGGCGTGGTCGGCCGGTGTGTGGACCGATTTGGTGCGGATCGGTTCGTACATGGATGGCCTCCTGGTGTTGCTTGGAACCATCCTAGCTTGGAATCAGTCTAAAGTTGTCTGCGATCCGATATTGCGTGCCGCCACCATGGTCAGGGCTGGCTGTATCCGTCCAGGAAGTTCCCGATCCGCTGGACGGCGTCCGTCAGATCCTCGGTCGAGGGCAGCGTCACGATGCGGAAGTGATCGGGCTCCGGCCAGTTGAACCCCGTACCCTGCACGACCATGATCTTCTCGGCCCGCAGCAGGTCGAGGACCATCTGCCGGTCGTCCTTGATCTTGTGGACCTTGGGGTCGAGCCGTGGGAAGAGGTACAGCGCCCCCTTCGGCTTCACGCAGGTGACCCCGGGGATCTGCGTCAGCAGGTCGTAGGCGACGTCACGCTGTTCCAGGATGCGGCCGCCCGGCAGCACCAGGTCGTTGATCGACTGCCGCCCGCCGAGTGCTGTGGCCACCGCGTGCTGCGACGGCATATTTGCACAGAGCCGCATATTGGCGAGGACGGTCAGCCCCTCGATGTACGAGGAGGCGTGCGCCTTCGGGCCGCAGACGGCCAGCCAGCCCGACCGGTATCCGGCGACCCGGTAGTTCTTGGAGAGCCCGTTGAAGGTCAGCACCATCAGATCGGGTGCGATGGCCGCGGTCGGGGTGTGGGTCGCTCCGTCGTACAGGATCCGGTCGTAGATCTCGTCGGAGCAGACGACCAGGTTGTGGCGCCGGGCGATCTCCGTCAGCCCGCGCAGCATCTCGTCGTCGTAGACCGCACCCGTCGGGTTGTTCGGGTTGATGATCACGATCGCCTTGGTGCGGTCGGTGATCTTCCGCTCGATGTCGGCGAGGTCCGGCATCCAGTCGGCCTGCTCGTCGCACCGGTAGTGCACCGCCGTACCGCCGGCCAGCGACACCGAGGCGGTCCAGAGCGGATAGTCCGGAGCGGGTACGAGTACCTCGTCGCCGTCGTCGAGCAGCGCCTGCATCGACATCTGGATCAGCTCGGAGACGCCGTTGCCCAGGTAGATGTCCTCGACGCCGAGGTCGATCCCCTTGGTCTGGTAGTGCTGCATCACCGCGCGGCGCGCCGACAGCAGGCCCTTCGCGTCACCGTAGCCGTGCGCCCCGGCAAGGTTGCGCAGGATGTCTTCGAGGATCTCGGGCGGGCACTCGAACCCGAACGCGGCAGGGTTGCCGGTGTTCAGTTTGAGGATGCGGTGACCGGCCGTTTCCAGCCGCATGGCCTCCTCGAGCACGGGGCCCCGGATTTCGTAACAGACATTGGCGAGCTTCGTGGACTGGATGACCTGCATGTCAGCGAGCTTACGGCGGTGTTTCACCGGCTGCGCGGGGATTTCCCGCAGGTTGACCCACCCGGGTAGCGCCGCCCGCCCGCCGCGTCTTCCATCGCCATGTGCGCTCCGCCCCGGACTGTGGGAACCCCTGGCGGGGGCGGGAGCGGGGCTTGGAATAGGGGTGTGACGGGCCGGACCGGTGAGATGCGCCACGTGAGGGAGGCGGGCCGGACCCGGCCGCGGGCCCCGGCCCGCTGCCGGGTGCGTTCACTCCGGCAGGCGGGTGCCCTCCGGGAGGCGGATGCCGAAGTCGGCCGCGAGGACCCGAAGCACTTCGTCGCCGTCCGCCAGTTCCCGTTCCTTGCGCGTGTCGTCCGGAGTGGTCTCCACGAGCCTGCGGCCCATCAGCGCGAGATGCGCGGCCGGGGTGGTGCGCTGGACGTACAGCTGGTGCCGGAACGGGGAGCGCGGGTTGGTCGCGATGTGCCAGTTGATGACCTCGTAGTCCGGCCCCTGGAACGGCTCCAGCGTGAACGCGTACTGGTCCTCCCACTCCCCGGTCACGCCCTTGGCCTGGAGCTTCCACAGCTCCAGCGGGCCGTCGTGCGGCGCGTGCACGAGCCGGTGACGACGTGGGGTGTCGTGCAGTTCCGCGTCCGCCACCAGCGGGATCGGCTCCAGCAGTGCAGTGTTCGCGCCGAATCCGACATCGGCGAGACGGGGGGTCGGATCGCCCGGCACCTCGGCCAGCATGAGCATGTGGGTGCGCGGCCGTACGTCCCCCGGCGCGGCCCCCAGCAGCACGCGCGCGCAGAGCAGTGTGATCCGGAAACCGAGCTCGGTCAGCGCGGCGGCGAGGAGGGTGTTCTGCTCGTAGCAGTACCCACCGCGCTCGCCGCGTACGAGCTTGGCCTCCAGATCCGCGAGCGCGAGCGACGGTGCGCTGCCGAGCACGGGGTCCAGGTTCTCGAACGGGATGCCCAGTGCGTGGGCGCGGTGCACCGAGCGCAGTACCTCCACGGTGGGGCGACGCTCACCGGTCCAGCCGATGCGGGCGAGGTACGCGTCGAGGTCGAGAGCGCGGGCGCGGTCGGTGGTCATGAGGCGACCGTACGCAATCGGGGTTGCGGGCTGCCACGGGCGCGGCGCGCCAGGTGCGCACAATCCGCGTGCGACGGCGGATCGCCTTCCGGCAGACTGCCCCGGTGACCGACCTCCATGTCTCGTCGGCCCAGGCGCGCGCACTGAACCATGTCGCCTCGCTGTCCTCGGGACCGCCGCTCGCTCCGGCCCTCCCGCTCACGCTGAACTTCCACCCCGACCGCATGGCGGGTGACCGCCCGATCCTGGTGGCGCTGGCCGAGGACGGCGTCTACCGCTCACAGTTCGTCACCGGCACCAGCAACGGTGGTCTGACGGCACACCCGGGCGGGGACCGGTGGCGCTGGGAGAGCCGGATCTTCGGCGGTGCGTACGACGCGGTGTCCGCTGAACAGCGGCCGGTGTACGGGGCGTTGAACTTCCGTCGCAAGGGTGTCGGCGCCGCCCCGCGGTTCGGGTCCGCGCACTTCAGGCTGTCCGCGGAAGTCCTGCCGCGCGCCACCTTCTGTTACCCGGACAGCGCCGGCGAACCGTCGGACTTCGGGGTCGCGGCCCGTACGCGGCTCATCGAGCTGGCCGAGGCCGACACCCAGGACGCGCTCAACGACTACATCGAGGCGCAGGTGCACGGCCTTGTCGTGCTGGACCGCGACATGGAGGCCCTGGTCCTCGATCCGAGCTACCGGGGCACCGCCGTCGAGGCCGTGGCCCGCAGGCTGCCGTGCCCCACGGAGTGGCACGCCGGATTCCGGCTGTCGGTGGACGAGTTGCGCCGCCATCCGGGCTACCGGGGGCAGGGGTTCGTCGCTCTCGGCGCGGAGATCGCGCAGGGCGGCATGCTCGATCCTCGGATCATCGGGGACGCCGCCCGCACGGGCCGCTACGAGACCCAGTCGCTGAAGATGGTCTGGCACTGCCTGGCCCGCTTCGGCGCCCCGGCCGGGACCAGGGGCCCGGATTCCGTACCGGCGTACGGCTGACCGGCCGGCCCGTCAGCAGACCGTGCCCGGTCCGGCGGCGGTGGCCCGCAACAGGTCACGCACCAGGTCGTAGTCGAGGTTCTCCGGCTTGCGGAAGCGCAGGCAGCCCTTGCCCATGTCCTGTCCGGCCAGCCGGTCCTCGAACGCGTCGCGGACGTCGGAGCGCAGCAGGTAGAAGGAGATGTAGTTCTTCTGGCCGGCGAAGGCGACCTCGCCGACGCCGTTGCGCTCGTACGCGGGCATCCCGTACGCCATCACCTCGGCGAACCCCTTCAGCTCCTGACGGCACATCTGCCGCAGTCTGCCCAGGGCCTCCCGGCGCTCCTGCGGGATCTCGGCCAGGTATCCGTCGACATCTTCGGCGTTGCTCTGCACCATGCGACGAGCCTAAGGGCTGTCCCGTGATCCCTGGCGGGCGCGCGACGGCAGCTACGGCACCTCGCCGCGTGCTCGGAACGCCCGAATACATCCAGTATGCGGACGCCCCTCCGCCCTACGATGCACCGCATCCGACGCCGCGCGGTGATCCACCAGAGACATCGGGACAGCCCTCAGGCCGAAAACAGGCTCTTGCTCCGCACCGGCACGGCCCTAACAATGCGCATGACAAAACCGAAGGAACCCTTCGGTCACAGAGGTCACAGAGGGGACCCCCACATGAAAAAGCCTCTCGTCGGCGCACTCTTCGCCGTTCTGCTCCTCGGAGCCGGAACGGCCCCCGCTGTCGCGGCCACGAGCCACGACACGGCCGCGCCCACGGCCAAGGTCGCCGCACCGCAGGCCGTCAAGGCCAAGGCCGTCAACTTCGCCGGGACCGTCGCGCTCAGCAACTGTTCCGGCTCCGTCGTCCGGACCGCCGCTTCGCTGCCGTCCGACCCGGCTCTCGTGCTCTCCAACGGGCACTGCATGGAGACCGGCTTCCCGGGCCCGGGTGAGGTCGTCTTCAACCGGTCGTCCACCCGCAGCTTCACGCTGCTGAACTCCGCGGGCAGCGGAGTCGGCACCCTGCGCGCCAGCAAGATCGCGTACGGGACGATGACCGACACCGACATCTCGCTGTACCAACTCACCCGCACCTACGCCCAGATCGAGAGCACCTACGGCATCAAGGCGCTGGAGCTCAACGCCGCGCACCCGGTCCAGGGCACCGCGATCGCGGTCGTCTCCGGCTACTGGAAGCGCACGTACCGCTGCAATGTCGACGGCTTCGTCTACCGCCTGAAGGAGGGGGAGTGGACCTGGAAGGACTCGGTCCGCTACACCTCCGCCTGCCAGACCATCGGCGGCACGTCCGGCTCCCCGGTGATCGACAACGCGACCGGCAAGGTCGTCGCCGTCAACAACACCGGTAACGAGGACGGACAGCAGTGCACGGACAACAACCCGTGCGAGGTCGATGAGAGCGGCAACGTGACGGTCCGCCAGGGCATCAACTACGCCCAGGAGACCTACGGCATCGTGCCGTGCATCGGTGCCGGCAGCCAGATCGATTTGAGCCGGGCGGGGTGCGCGCTGCCCAAGCCGTAGTCGGTGAGGCACGCCGTGGGACCCGGCCCCCCCCGGGCCTCACGGCGCAGCCGCGCGTCGTACCGCGGGCCTCGATCCCGTCCAGCAGCACACCGAGCCCGACGGGGAACGTCTCCCGGGCGCTGCGCCGCCACCTGGTCGAGGAGCGCGGGCCCGCCCGGCCTGCGGTGGAGTTCAGTGGTTGCCGGCGGCGCGCGCTGACCCAGGACGACGCCCCGACCGAGAACGACCTGGCCTGGGCGAAGGAGCGTGCGGAAGGGTTCGGAGCACCGCGAGCCGCATGCCGGCGGCGGTGCCGGGAGGAGAGGGCTACGGCGTCGACCGGACCGCTCGCCCCGCCAGCACGGAAGTCCGCCTGCCGTCCTCGATGACGAAGCGGCCGTCGATCAGGACGTGCGGGATGCCCACCGGCAACGTGCGCGGCTCCTCGAACGTCGAGCCCGCCGCCACCGTCTCCGGGTCGAAGAGGACGAGGTCGGCACGGTACCCCTCGCGGACGTACCCCCGGTCGGGCAGACGCAGCCGGGCTGCCGGGCGCGAGGTGAGGTGGGCGACGCACTCCTCCAGCGAGAGGATGCCCAACTCCCTTGCGTACCGGCCGAGATACCGCGGGAACGTGCCGTACGCCCGCGGGTGCGGCTTGTCGCCCTGGAGAATGCCGTCGCTGCCGCCCGTGTGGACGCGGTGCCGCATGATCTGCCGGACGTTCTCCTCGTGGCCCACGTGCTGGAGGATCGTCGTGCCGAGCCGGTCGTCGAGGAGCAGGCGGCGGGCGGTGACCCAGGGCTCCTCGCCGCGCAACCGTGCGGACTCGGCGACCGTACGGCCGACATGGCCGGCGAGCTCCGGCACGCTGACGCCGGAGATCTCGATCGTGTCCCACTCGATCGGCACTCCGTGACAGCCGTCCGAACCGAGTACCTCCATATGGTGCCGGATCCGCTCCGCCGTCCCGTCGTCCGCGAGGCGATCGAGGACCGATACGGGTCCGCCCTCGCTCGCCCAGCTCGGCAGCATCGCGACGAGCGTCGTGGAGCCGGGGGTGTACGGGTAGGTGTCGAGGGAGATGTCGGCACCCGCGGCGACGGCCCGGTCCAGGAGGGCGATCAGCTCGGGGGCCCTGCCCTTGTTCACGCCGAAGTTCATGGTGGCGTGGGCGAGATGGAGAGGGCAGCCGGCGTCGCGGGTGAGCTGCACCATCTCCTCGTACGCGGCGAGTGCGCCCGCGCCGTACGAGCGGTGGTGCGGGCAGTAGTAGCCGCCGTGCGCCGCCACGACCCGGCACAGTTCGGTGAGTTCGGCGTCCTTGGCGTACATGCCCGGGGTGTAGGTGAGGCCGGACGACATGCCGACCGCGCCTTCCGCCATGCCCTGGGCCACGAGCTCCTTCATCCGGACCAGCTCGGCCTCGGTGGCCGGGCGGTCGTCCCAGCCGACCGCGTACATCCGGACCGTGCCCTGCGGGATGAGGTATGCGGCGTTGACCGCGATGCCCTGGCCGCCGAAGTTGCGGTCGAGGCGGTCCAGGTACTCGCCGACCGTGCGCCAGTCGAAGTCGACGTCCGAGCCGTCGCCGTTCCAGCCGGTGATCGCCTTCCGTACCTCGGCGAGGGTGCGGTCGTCGACCGGTGCGTACGACAGGCCGTCCTGGCCGAGGACTTCCAGGGTGACGCCCTGGGCGGCCTTCGCGCTG
Organism: Streptomyces sp. NPDC005262; assembly: GCF_042872425.1. Classification (NCBI taxonomy): domain Bacteria; kingdom Bacillati; phylum Actinomycetota; class Actinomycetes; order Kitasatosporales; family Streptomycetaceae; genus Streptomyces; species Streptomyces sp. NPDC005262. Next base: position 631,193 of record NZ_JBIAKK010000001.1, on the reverse strand, counting down.
TGCTCCGGATCGCGGAGAAGGGCCAGGTCGCTGTGGGCGTGCATGTCGATGAAACCGGGGGAGAGGGCGAGGCCGGCGGCGTCGAGGGTGCGGGTGGCGGTGGGGCGGGGCCCCGGGGCGCCCTCGGGGTGGATCTCGGCGATCCGGCCCTCGGCGATTTTGACATCGGCCCGGTAGGAGGGGGCGCCGGTGCCGTCGATGACGCCGGCGTCGCGGATGACGAGGTCCATGGTTGTGCAGCCTTTCGGTGACGGTGTCGCTTCCCCCGCCCCACCCCGCCCCCTCCGAAACCGGGGCAGCGCCCCCGGATTCGGGAAGGAGCGGGGTGGGGGGAGTCGGCCCCGCAGGGATCAGAAGAACGTGCGGATGTAGTCCGTGACCGTGCCGTCCGCCTCGACCAGCGGAATCAGCTGCCACTTGTCGAACGATGTGCACGGATGCGAAAGCCCCATCCCCACCCAGTCGCCGACCTCGAGCTCCGCCCCCGCCTCGGTCCGCACCCACGTGTGCTGGTCCGACAGCCCCGTGACCGTGACCCCCGTCGCCGCCCGCACCGAGCCGTCGCGCCCGGAACGGATCACCTGCGCCTCCGGGAGGTCGAGGTCGTACGCCGCGTCCCGCTTCCCCGCGTTGAGGAACGCCTGCTCGGCGGAGGGACGCGACACGACCTGCGCCCACAGCCGGAAGGCCGGCTGCAGCGTCCCCTCCTCGGACACCCGGTTGAACGGTGTGAGCCGCCGGTAGTGACCGTCGTCGTGCGAGACGTACGCACCTGAGCGCAGCAACTTCACCACGGGCACGGAGAGTTCGGGGATCTCCGCGAAGACCTCGGCCACCGCGTCGAACCACGCGCTGCCGCCCGCGCTGACCAGAACCACGTCCGCACCGGCGAACCGGCCCGCCTTGTCGAAGTCCGCCGCCAGCGCGACGAGCCGGCGCAGCCACTCCCGTACGCGCTCCGGCGACGCGTCCGGCACCTCGCCCTCGTAGCCGGCGACGCCCACCAGCCGCAGGGTCCCCGTCGAAGCCACCGCGTCGGCGACGGCCGCGCAGTCAGCCTCGGTACGCGCACCGGTGCGGGCGCCCTCGCCCGCACCCAGCTCCACCACGACATCCACCGGACGGGAGGCTCCCGCGGCCCGCAGGGCCTCGTCCATCAGCTCGACACCGCGCACCGAGTCCACGTAACAGACGAAGCTGAACTCCGGGTCGGCCGCCAGCTCACCGGCCAGCCAGCGCAGCGCCACCGTGTCGACGAGCTCGTTGGCGAGGAAGATCCGCCGGATGCCGTACGCCCGGTAGACCCGCGCCTGGTGCGGGACGGCCGCGGTGATGCCCCACGCGCCGCGCTTCAGCTGGTCGGCGAAGAGCTGCGGGGACATGGAGGTCTTGCCGTGCGGGGCGAACGCGAGGCCGTGGCGTTCCGCGTACGTCTCCAGGAGGGCGAGGTTGTGCTCGACCGACTCGGCGGACAGGGCGAGCACCGGGGTGGTGAAGCCGCCGGTGAAAAGGTTGCGGCGTTCGGCGGCCAGGGCGCCGACGGTCAGGCCGTCCGCGTCCGGCGGGAGTGCCTTGAAGCGGTGGTCGACCCGTTCGTCGGCAAGTCCGGCGAGTTCGGCGAGTCCAGCCGGGGTGACCGGGTGGTCGGCGGCCAAGGGAGCCTCCTCAAGAAGTAATCGTTGCAACATATGCAACAGTCATTGCGCATATCGCTTAACGCTGTCTAACATCCGAGCCGACGCCGGGTCAATGGTGAACACCGGCGCTGAACGCTGATCATCGAGGAGCCCAGAGTGTCCGGACCCGCAGCGGGGGCGGCCCACGCCGCCACGACGAGCGATGTCGTCTGCCTCGGCGAGTCCATGGTGACGTTCCTGCCCTCGCAGCCCGGACGCCTCGCCGACGTGCCGTCCTTCGGCCGTGCGATCGGGGGCGCCGAGTCCAACGTCGCCTGCGCGCTCGCGGCGGCGGGGCACCGGACGAAGTGGGTCAGCCGCGTCGGTGCGGACGGGTTCGGCGACCATCTGGTCGAGGCGATCTCCCGGTACGGCGTCGACACATCGGCGGTCGAGCGCGACCCGGCCCGCCCCACAGGCATCTACTTCCGTACGGCGACCGACCGCGCGACCGACACGCACGAGGTCGCGTACTACCGGGCCGGCTCCGCGGCATCGGCGATGTCCCCGGCGAACGTCCCGGCCGAGGCCGCGCTCTGCGGCCGCATCCTGCACCTGTCCGGGATCACGGCGGCGCTGTCCGAGGACTGCCTGTCCCTGCTCCACTCCCTGACGGCGCCTCGCCCCGGACGCCCGCTGATCTCCTTCGACGTTAACCACCGGACGGGGCTGTGGCGCGACGGCGACGCGGCACCGGCCGTGCTCCTCGACCTGGCCCGCCGCTCCGACCTCGTCTTCGTCGGTGAGGACGAGGCTGAGGAGGCGTGGGGGCTGCACGGCGCGGAGGCGATCCGTGCGGCGCTGCCGGAGCCCGGGGTACTGGTCGTGAAGCGGGGGGCCGAGGGGGCGACGGTCTTTTCGGGACCCCGCCAGGGACCCCGCTCCTCCGGCGCCGACGGGCCCGGGAGTGTCACCACCGTCCCCGCCCTCCGGGTCGACGTCGTCGCCCCCGTCGGCGCCGGCGACGCCTTTGCGGCCGGGTTCCTCTCCGCCACCCTCCGCGACCTGCCCGTACGGGACCGCGTGCGGCACGGTCACCTGATGGCCGCCGCCGTCCTCACCGTTCCCGGCGACCTCACCGACCCTCCGGCCCGTGCCCACGCCGACCGGCTGGTGGCTCTCGACGACGCCGCCTGGGAGACACTTCGTCTCGGCCCCGGCTGGACAGCGGCCGAGCGGGCATCCGAGGAGGCATCCACCCCATGAGTCAGACCGTCGACCGCGCGCTGAGCATCCTTCCGCTCCTCGCCCAGGGCCCCGCCGATCTCGGCCAGGTCGCCGACCGCCTCGGCGTCCACAAGTCCACCGCGCTGCGCCTGCTCCGTACGCTCCACGAGCACGGGCTCGTCTACCGCCAGCAGGACCAGCGCTACCGCCTCGGGGCCCGCCTGTTCGCCCTGGCGCAGGAGGCCGTCGAGAACCTCGACGTACGCGAGATCGCCCACCCCCACCTCGTCGAGCTCAACGAACGGTGCGGGCACACCGTCCATCTCGCGGTGTACGAGGAGCACGAGGTCCTCTACATCGACAAGGTCGAGAGCCGCTACCCGGTCCGGATGTACTCCCGGATCGGCAAGCCCGTCGCGATCACCGTCGCCGCCGTCGCCAAACTGCTGCTCGCCGATCTGACCGAGCCGGAACGGCGTGCGATCGCCGAGAAGCTCGACTACCCCATGTACACGTCCCGTTCGATCCCGAACGCCGGCGCGTTCCTCAAGGAGCTCGCCGCCGTCCGCGAACAGGGCTGGGCCACCGATCTCGGCGGCCACGAGGAGTCCATCAACTGCGTCGGCGCCCCCATCCGCGGCGCGGACGGCCGGGTCGTCGCCGCCATGTCGGTGTCCGCGCCGAACGTCGTCGTCACGGCCGAGGAACTCCTCACACTGCTCCCGCTGGTGCGCCGCACCGCCGACGCCATCACCCGGGAGTACTCCGGCACGCCCACCCCCCGACCCGAGAAGGCCTGAACCGTCATGACCGAGAAGACCGCCCTCACCCCCAGCACCCACACCGCCCCGCCCGCCAAGTTCTCGCACGGCGTGAAGAAGGGGAACATCCTCCAGGTCGCCGGCCAGGTCGGCTTCCTGCCCGCCGTCGAGGGCCAGGCGCCGACCCCGGCCGGTCCGACGCTGCGTGAGCAGACCCTCCAGACGTTCGCCAACGTCAAGGCGATCCTGGAGGAGGGCGGCGCGAGCTGGGACGACGTGATGATGATGCGCGTCTACCTCACGGACGTGGACCACTTCGCGGAGATGAACGAGATCTACAACACGTACTTCGGCGAGCAGAACCTCAAGGAGGCCCCCGCCGCCCGTACGACGGTCTACGTCGGCCTCCCCAAGGGCCTGCTGATCGAGATCGACGCGCTCGCCGTCCTGAGCTGAACGAGCCGACCGATCCACGGCTGATCCGCTTGCCGCACCGCAACACCACGCCATACGGCACGGCACCCCGCACGACAGGGGCGCCGTGCCGCGCCCCACCCTGCCCGAAGGACCCCCACACACGGAGTCGTCCCATGCTGCTCGCCGCCACACCACCTCCGGTCGAGACACCACCCCACACCGGTGGACTCCTCCTCCTGATCGACGGCACAGCCGGTCTGCTGACCGTCGCCGCCCTCGGAATCGCGCTCCTCCTCTTCCTGATCATCAAGGTGAGGCTGCAGCCGTTCGTCGCGCTGCTCGCCGTCTCCATAGCCGTCGGCCTGGGCGCCGGTCTCTCCGTCACCGAGCTCTTCGGCACGGTCCAGAAATCCGCCGCCGTCTCCGTCATCGAGTCCGGCATGGGCGGCATCCTCGGCCATGTCGCGATCATCATCGGCCTCGGTACGATGCTCGGCGCGATCCTCGAAGTCTCCGGCGGAGCCGAGGTGTTGAGCGCCCGCCTGCTGAACCTCTTCGGTGAGAAGCGGGCCCCGCTCGCCATGGGTCTGACCGGTCTCATCTTCGGTATCCCGGTCTTCTTCGACGTCGGCATCTTCGTCCTCGCGCCGATCGTGTACGCCGCCGCGAAGCGGTCCGGCAAGTCGATCCTGCTGTACGCGATGCCGCTGCTCGCCGGTCTCTCGATGACCCACGCCTTCCTGCCGCCGCACCCGGGACCCGTCGCCGCCGCAGGTCTCTTCCACGTCTCCCTCGGCTGGGTCATCCTCATGGGCGCCGTCGTCGGCATCCCGTCCGTCCTCGCCGCCTGGGTCTACGCCGCCTGGATCGGAAAGCGGATCTTCGTCGAGGTCCCGCAGGACATGGTCGAGGCCGCCGAGGAGTCGAAGGCCGCGGTCGTCGCCGAGCAGCGGGCCGCCGGTGTCTCCCCGCGTGAGGAGCCGGTCGGGCTCGCCACCGTACTGACGATCATCGGCACCCCGCTGGTGCTGATCCTCGCCGCGACGTTCTCCTCCATCGCCCTGGACCCCTCCACCGTCCGCTCGGTCATCGAGTTCTTCGGCAACCCGTTCGTCGCCCTCTCGATCGCGCTGCTCCTCGCGTACTACCTGCTGGGCATCCGGCGCGGCTGGTCCCGTAAGTCCCTGGAAGCGGTGTCCACTTCGTCGCTGAAGCCGGTCGGCAACATCCTGCTGGTCGTCGGCGCGGGCGGCATCTTCGGTGCCGTCCTGAAGGGCAGCGGCATCGCGGACGCGCTCGCCGACACGTTCAACGACGTCGGCCTGCCGGTCATCCTGCTGGCCTGGCTGATCTCCGTCGTCCTGCGCGTCGCCCAGGGTTCGGCGACGGTCGCGATCGTCACCACTGCGGGCATCGTTGTGCCGCTGGTCGAGGGGCAGGGCATGTCGCAGGCACATCTGGCGCTGATCATCATGGCGATCTCGGCGGGTTCGATCTTCGCCTCGCACGTGAACGACGGCGGCTTCTGGATGGTGTCGAAGTACTTCGGCATCACCGAACGCGACACCCTGAAGTCCTGGACGGTCCTGGAAACGGTCCTGTCGGTGGCGGGCTTCGCGGTGGCGGCGCTGCTGAGCCTGGTGATCTAGGGCCGCTCGCCCGGATCACGCCGGGCTCGCGGGTCCGGTGCGCACATCTGCCGCGTCGTCGTCAGCCCTCCCCGGGCTCCCGGCTTCGCTCGAGCAGGGGAAGACCTCATTCGCTCCGCGTGGGCTCCTTCCTCCGCCGTGCAGCTGCACGCACCGGACCCCGCACCCTGATCCAGCCTGATCCGGACGGAAGACCCTGGGAGTGTCCGGCGGCGGGCTCAGTCGGTCTGTGTCGTGCACAGGACGTTCTTCCCGCCGTCCACGTCGTAGATCCAGTAGTTGTTCCGGTCTCCCTGGCTCCGGGCGCAGTAGCCCCGTGGATAGCTCTTCTGCGCCCGGTGGTAGCCAGTGATCTGCAAGGTCGCGTTGTAGCCGGAGGGGACCTTGGCCGCGTCGCAGCTCCAGACGTTCATGAGGAGCGACTTGGTGACGGAGGTGTTGCTGATCTTGGCCACGAAGCACTGCCCGGTGCGGAACTGGCGCTCCAGGCAGAGCGACACGGTGAAGTCCGACACCGAGCCCATGTGGTACCAGTACGAACGCCCGTTACCGGTCGGGCAGTCCGCGAAGCTGATCCCTTTCCGCGCGGACGTCACCCGGGTGTAGGCGTCGGCGGCACCGCACGACACTGTGCGCGGCGCGGTCGTGGACCAGTCGTCGTAGCCGTCGGCGTACGCCGTGAGGCAGTCCCCGGTCGATACGGCGCGGAAAGCGGCATCGGTGGCATCGGGCGTCGGGTCGGGGTCCGCGACGGTGCCGGAGGAGGACGAGCCGCTGCTGCCGGAGGATGACGTGTAGCCACTGCTGCCGGAGGTGCTGCTGCCCCCACTGCTGCTTCCGGCATCGGACTCCCACGGCCGCCAGACCACCAGCACGAAGAAGATCAGCGGGATGAGCCACCAGCCGCTCGAAGAACCCTTCTTTGCCGGCGGGGCCGTGACGGACGCCACGGACAGGGGCGGCTGCTGGGCCGATGACGAGGAAGCCCGCTTGCGGGCCCGCTCCTGGCGGCGCTCCTCGGCGCGCTTCTGCTCCGCGACGCGTTGGGCCTCGAGTCGCGCGGCCTGCTCGCGGACGGCCTGCTTCTCGGCCCGCTCGCGCTCCGCCCGTTCGCGTTCCTGTTCCTTCTCCCGTTCCTGTTCCCGCTCGCGTTGCGCCCGCACCCGAGCGGCCGCCGCCTCCGCGTCCCGCGTGTACATCTGGGTCCGGCCCGGATGCGGTACCGCCGATGTCCGCTGATCGACGGTCAGGCCGTCGGGGTCCGCCGCCGCGCCGCGCCGCAGGGCGTCACTCTGACGTTCGTACACCTCGATCAGTGCTGTCCAGCGGGGCGGGAGCCAGCGGCTCCCGCTCTGCGAGAGCGGCAGTCCGGTCATCGCCCGGCGGAACTGGTCCAGCACGTCGGCCGGTACGGGGCGGTCCGCCGGGTGCACCGCCAGACAGGGACGGATGAGAGGTACGAGTTCCTTCGGCAGCCCGTCGAGATCCAGTTCACCGCGCTGCACCCGTGCCAGCAGGGCGAGGGTGTCGCCGTCGGCGCGGTACGGCGGCCGCCCCGTGGCGAGGTGGAAGAGCGTCGCGCCCAGCGAGTACACGTCGGACGCCGCCGTCGACGTCTCGCCGCGTGCCTGCTCGGGCGAGGTGAAAGCGATGGTTCCGAGGGTGAGGCTGGTCCGGGTGAGGTCGCTGGCGTGTGAGATGCCGAAGTCGATCAGCCGGGGGCCCGTCAGCGGAAGCAGGATGTTCTGCGGCTTCACATCCCGGTGGATGATGCCCTCGCGGTGCAGCGTGACGAGCGCCTCGGCCGTTCCGGCAGCCAGCCACCGTACGGCGGACGCGGGTAACACCCCGGCGGCACGCACCAGTTCGGAGAGGGCGGGTGCGGCGATGTAGTCGATGGCCATCCACGGCTGCACGGCGTCCGGGTCCGCTTCCCGTACCCGCGCCGTGAACGCGCTGTCGATCCGCTGCGCCAGCTTCACCTCGCGGGCGAACCGGCGTCGGTCGACATCGCTGACCTCGCCCTCGGCCAGCAGTGTCTTGACCGCCACGAGCTGCCCGTCGGCGGCCTGCGCGAGGTAGATCCGCCCCATGCCGCCGGACGCCAGCCGGCCGAGCAGCCGGTTCGTCCCGAGTGCTGCCGGATCGCTCTCGCTCAGCCCTTCCAGCCGTGCCCCCGCCATGTAGCTCCCCCCGTCACTTCATCGCGCGGTGAACAGGGTCCCACGAGGGCTCGCAAGGTGCCACGATTCACTCTGTACCAGGTCGGCAACTTCCCTTTCCGGTAAGGAATTACGGGCGAGGAGGAGACCGGAGGTCGCGGCACGCGGACGCGGACATGCAGCAGCGCCACCGGGGGAGCGGTGGCGCTGCTGGTCACTGATACCGGACGGTGGTTTACGGCAGGCCGTGCACGTGCGGGCCCACCGCGTTCGACCAGGCGTTGCCCGACTTGGCGTCCCAGTTGGTCGACCAGGTCATGGCGCCGCGCAGCGACGGGTAGGTCCTGGACGGCTTGAACGAGCCGCAGTTCGTGCCACGGGCGAGGCAGTCCAGGGCGTTGTTCACGATCGTCGGCGAGACATAGCCGCTGCCCGCGCCGCTGGTCGATGCGGGCACACCGAGCCCGACCTGGGCCGGCGAGAGGCCGCCTTCCAGCTGGATGCAGGCGAGCGCGGTGAGGAAGTCCACCGAGCCCTGCGAGTAGACCTTGCCGTCGCAGCCGAGCATCGAACCGCTGTTGTAGTACTGCATATTGACGACGGTCAGGATGTCCTTGATGTTGAGCGCCGTCCTGAAGTACTCGTTCGACGTCGACTGCATGTCGATGGTCTGCGGCGCCATCGTGATGACGAGCTTGGAGCCCGCCTTCGACGAGAGGGACCTGAGCGCCTGCGTCATGTAGGTGGAGTTGAGGCCGTTCTCCAGGTCGATGTCGACCCCGTCGAAGCCGTACGTCTGCATCATCGAGTAGACGGAGTTCGCGAAGTTCGTCGCGGAGGTGGAGTCGTTGATCGAGACGGTGCCGTTCTGGCCGCCGATCGAGATGATCACGGACTTGCCGGCCGCCTGCTTGGCCTTGATGTCGGCCTTGAACTGGTCGACGGTGTAGCCGCCGAGACCTGCCGAGTCGAGGTTGAAGGTGACGCCGCCCGGGGTGCCGGTCGCGTCGGCGAAGGAGACCGCGATGATGTCGTAGTTGGCCGGCACGTCGCTGATCTTCTGGACGGTGGCGCCGTTGTTGAAGTTCTGCCAGTAGCCGGTCACCGCGTGTTTGGGCACGGTGCCGCCGCCTCCGCCGCCACCGGTGGCCGAGGTGGTACCGGTCACCGCCGTGGACTTGGCGGACTCACCGGCCGCGTTGGTCGCGGACACCTGGAAGGAGTACGAGGTCGAGGCGGTCAGTCCGGTCGCGGTGGCCGAGGCCCCGCTCACCGACTGCACCTTGGTGCCGTTCTGGTAAACGTTGTAGCCCGTCGCGCCGGACACCGCGTTCCAGGACAGGGCCACTGAGGACGAGGTGACGGAGCCCACCGCGAGCCCGGCCGGGGTGGCGGGCACGGTCGGCGCCGGGTCACCGCCGCCGCCCCCGTCCGGGCCGGTGACGGAGATGTCGTCGGCGAGGTAGGGGGCCTGCCCGTACCAGCCATGGAGGTACACGGTCACCGAGGTGGTGCTCGGGCCGGTGGTGAAGCTGGTGGAGAGCTTGGTCCAGCCGCTGGAGTCGGGGGTCCAGGTGGACACGTCGGTCGTTCCGGTGCCGGTCGCGCCGATGTACGTGTATCCGCCCTGCACCCAGCCGCTGAGGGCGTACGTGGAGTTCGGCTTCACGGCCACGGCCTGTGTGCACTGGGCGTTGTCCTGGCCGGCCGGGGTCGCCTTCAGGGCCGCGGCTCCTCCGTGCACGGGGGAGGAGACGGTGGTGCCGCTGCCGTTGGAACAGGTCCAGTTGGCGAGTCCGGACTCGAAGCCCGCGTTCTTGGCGTTGTTGACGTCGGCGGCCTGGGCGGTGCCGACGAGACCGGTGAAGGTCAGCGCCGCCGCGGCGACGACGGCCATGACGGAGCCGAGGACCGGGCGGATGCGGCGTCTGCCGTGCCGGGTGCCGGATGAGCGTTCCACGTGCTTGCCTCCGTGGGGGAGTCGGGGATGCAGGGGGATGCATCGGGGGTGCAGGCGGGTGCCGGGGGGTACGACACGGGCATGAACGTGCTGCGTGTGGAGGTGCGTTGAAGAACGGTGGCCACCGTTGGCCGACAAAGCTGGTCCAGACCAATCGAGTTGTCAAGACCTCTGGCGACCACGGGTTCCGGAGAGGAGTGCGACGGGCGTGCGCCGGCCGGGGTCCCGGTCGCTGTGGTTGCCCTCCAGGGACACAATCGGCCTCTGCCGTCAGCGAGTCGGGTGGGCGGCGGGCCAGGTCGGCCTGGGCGGTCGGACGGTGACGGAATTCGCACCTCCGGAATGGCGCACCAACACCCGAGATCCATTCTGACGTGCATGAATGAATTCAGGCGGCGAAAATCGGAACGCGTTTCGGTAACCCTCCGCAGTGGTACAGGAGTTAACAACTCTCTGTTTCGCCCGATTTCGCACCTGGGTGTCGCCCGCCTGTCGCGAGGGTGTTGCCCGGATGTAGCTGTACTGGTCCACGAAAGGTGTTCTCTGGCTGGTAAGACGTAGATAAAGTGCTGTGGCAGAAGCACGGAGCAGGAGCGATTGCGGCCGCCGTCAGCGCGACGGTGGCCGGAGCCGAACGGGGACCAGCGTGCCGACCGCAATAGCAGTGACCAGTGCTGATCTTGTGCTGCCACCGACCGACCAGCAGACACCCACGGCGGCCTTGCTGCAGGCTCCGGAAGACCAGACGATGGATCTGGCGATCAGTGACATGCATGTGCTGCTGGAGCAGCACGGCTATGTCGTCGCCGTCTACTCGGCCGGTCTGCCGGCCGCCCACGAGCGCAGACTGCATTCCGTCAGATCGGTCCTGGAGAGCGACCGCATCGCCCTGCTCAAGGTGGACCTCCCGCCGCTCGGCATCGCCGTACTCGTCAGACAGCTGCGCCAGTTGTCGATCTGCGACTTCAGCCCCGGGGTGGTCGCCTCCGCCGCCCGGCTGCTGCCGCACTACATCTACCCAGGCGCCATGCTGAACTCGGTGACCAAGCTGGACCGGGTTCCGGTCAGTCTCAAGACACATGCCAAATCATGGGTGCCGGGCTCCCAGTTCGCCGTGGTCGCGGGGCCGGACCCGCAGCTCGTCAAGGTCGGACCGGCCGTGGAACCGCCCTCCGGGCCGGAGTTCGGAACGCATCTGCTGATCGCCAAGGGCCAGTCGCAGTCGGACTGGGTGCACAAGACTCTGGCACCCGCCTGGAAGGTCCAGGCCATTCAGGAGGTCACTCTGCCTTCTGACTCCTCCCGCTGGTGGGGAACCGGAAAGCTGGTGGAATTTGCCGCCTATCTTCCGGACATCTCCGTTCTGTACCAACTGGTGGCCTCCGTAAGACGCGAGAACTGTCACTGGTGCGGAATGGAACTCATCGGAGATCGTTGCGGTTTCTGTTCCTCACCACTTCCTCCACCCGAGAACCGAATGCACCCCGGAAGTGTCCTGAACCAAGGAGCGGCCGTGCAGCCACGGTCGTGACGTCCCCGCATTTCCGCAACACGCGTAGACGCAGACGTCGTACAGGCACAGTCCCAGACGCGAATCCCGACCGACTTCCAGACGTACGCCCAGTCACCGCGCATCCTTCTGTCCGCTGCCCCACGCATCCGATACGAACGAGGTTGTCCGGCCCATGAACTCCCGCCAGCGCCGCGGCGTGATACTCCTGCTCCTGTCAGTCCTGTGCGCCTTCGGCGCCTTCGCCGGCGTGCTCTCGGTGATCAGTGACGTCAACTCGAAGGTCGGCCCCGAGGTGTCGGCCTACCAGCTGAAGTCCGACATCGCCCCCTACACGGCGCTGTCCTCCGGACAGTTCGAGAAGATCAAGATGCCGAAGCGCTGGCTGTCGACCAACGCCGTGACGGACCTCTCCGAGGTCAACGGAAAGATCGCCGTCACACAGCTGCGCAAGGGCTCGCTGCTCCAGTCGGACATGATGCAGAAGAGTCCCGAACTCCAGCCCGGTGAGCAGGAGATCGCCATCATGATCGACGCCGCCACGGGCGTCGCCGGCAAGATCACCCCCGGTTCGACGGTCAACATCTACGCCACGTTCGCCGGCGAGCAGGACGGCGCCCCGTCCCAGTCGAAGGTCATCGTCTCCAACGCCAAGGTGCTGGACGTCGGCAAGCTGACCGCCCTGGAGCCCGGCCGGGACGCCAAGACGAACATGGGTACCGAGGCCGTCCCCATCACGTTCGCACTCAACACGCTCGACACCCAGCGCATCGCCTACGCCGAGTCCTTCGCGGAGCACGTACGCCTCGCGCTCCTGGCCTCCGGCAGCGACAGCACCATCCGGCCGGGCGACCGCACCTACACGCTCGACAAGGACAAGTGAGGATCGAATGACCACAAGGATCCTCCCGGCCGTCGGTGACCCCGACGCGGCCAGATCCGTCACCACCCTGCTCAGCCAGCTTCCCGACGCAGAGCCGGCCGCACCGGTCGGCGACTCGACACAGCTCATCGACACCCTCGCCCGCCTCGCCGGCGAGTCGCTCGACGAGCTGCCCGAGGTCGTGCTGGTCCATGAGCGGATCGGTCCGGTGCCGGCTCTGGAACTGATCCGGGAGGTCTCCCTGCGCTTCCCCGCCATCGGGGTCGTGCTGATCACCGCGGATGCCAGCCCCGGGCTGTTCTCCGCAGCGATGGAATCGGGCGCCCGTGGCCTGGTCACCCTGCCGGTGAGTTACGAGGAACTCGCCAACCGGGTCCAGTCCGCAGCCCAGTGGTCCGTCGGGGTCCGCCGTCACCTGGGCAGCGGAGGGGACGTCTTCACCGGCCCCGGCGGCACCGTCATCACCGTCAGCGGCGCCAAGGGCGGTGTGGGGGCGACCGTCACGGCGGTCCAACTCGCCCTGGCATCACAGGCGTCGGGGCAGACCGTCGCGCTGGTCGACATGGACCTCCAGTCCGGCGACATCGCCTCGTACCTCGACGTGCAGTTCCGGCGCTCCATCGTCGACCTGGCGGCGATCGCCGACATATCGCCCCGCGTCCTGTCCGACGCCGTGTTCAGCCACAGCACCGGGCTCGCCCTGCTGCTGGCGCCGGGTGAGGGGGAGCGCGGTGAGGAGGTCAGCGACCGGTCGGCCCGCCAGATCGTCAGCGCCCTGCGCTCGCGGTACGAGGTGGTGGTCATCGACTGCGGCAGCCAGCTCCAGGGAGCCGGCGCGGCGGTCATCGAAATGGCCGACACGGCGGTGCTGGTCACCACCCCGGACGTGATCGCGGTGCGCGGCGCGAAGCGCACCGTACGGATGTGGGAGCGGCTCCAGATCCGTAAGGCGGAGGAGACGCTCACGCTCGTCAACCGGTTCATCCGCAACACCGAGATCCAGCCGCCGCTGATCGAGAAGATCACCGGGACCAGGATGGCGAACACGGCCGTTCCCGCGAACTTCAAGGAGCTCCAGGGCGCCGTCGACGCGGGCCGGATGCACGAACTCGATGCCAAGAGCACGGTGAAGCAGGCGCTCTGGGGCCTGGCCGGCGAGCTGGGGATAGTGAAGCTCCCCGCCGGCGCGGACAGGAGTGGCGGCAAGAACGCCGGAAAGTTCAAGAACGACCGAGGCTCCATCGGGCGCCCGCGCAGACGGCGCGACGGTGACTCCGGGGGCCGTGGGACGACCGAGGGGACACGTTGACCAATGGCAGCCACCGAGATGAGAGGCCTGAGGATACGGAGGAGGCGTGACGGTGATTCCTTCCGTGAGCGGGATCGCGGCCAGACCGCGATCGAGTTCGTGGGCGTCACGCCGCTGATCATCCTGTTACTGATCGCGCTCTGGCAGTGCGCACTGATCGGCTACACGTTCAGCCTGGCGTCGAACGCGGCCGACGAGGCGGCCCGGGCGGGTACCGGGGCGGAGTACCTTCCGACGCTGGCCTGCAAGCGCGCGGCCCGGGAGGATCTGCCGGACGCCTGGGAGAGCAAGTCGAGAACGCACTGCCAGGCGACGCCCACCCTGTACAAGGCCGAGGTCAGCCTGAAGGTGCCGGTCCTGGTGCCCGGCGTACTCAACTGGCCGATGACGATCACCGGCGAAGCCGCGTCGCCGACGGAGGGCTGACCGATGAGCGAGCGCACAGGCACATCCCGCCGCGACCGCGGCCAGGTGGCCATCGAGTACATGGGCTTCATCCCGCTGCTGCTCCTGGTGGGCCTCCTGGCGATCCAGCTGGGCGTGGCCGCGTACACGGCCAACCAGGCCGGCACGGGCGCCCGCGCGGCGGCCCGCACGGCCAGCCACGACATGCCGCTGACGCTTCCCGAATTGGCGGGCCGGGAGGCGATGAGCGACTGGCTCTCGGACGAGCCCGACGACGCACAGTTCACCCCGAGTTACGGCATCGACGAGGTGACCTACACCGCGCGCGTCAAGATCCCCTCCGTCGTCCCTGGACTCAGCTGGGGCTACGCCGAGCGAAGCTCCACCTTCCCCCGGGAGTGACCGAGCCCCGCAGCGCGCGGCCGGAGCACCATCTGCACGTCGGATCAAGGGAGTTACGGAATGAGCCTGCGGGCCCGCATCACCGCCCCCGAGAAGAACAGCGGGGGGCGGGAGGACAGTCACATGGTGGCCACCTACCGCGCCAAGCTGCTCGAGGAGATCGACCTCGCGGAGATGTCCTCGCTGGCCGCCGCCGACCGGCGGGCTCGCCTGGAGCGCGTACTCAGCCACATCATCAGCCGTGAGGGCCCGGTCCTCTCGACAGTCGAACGCACCCAGCTGATCCGCCGGGTCGTCGACGAGGCCCTCGGCCTCGGCATCCTGGAACCGCTCCTCGAAGACGCGTCCATCACCGAAATCATGGTGAACGGACCGGACCAGATCTTCGTCGAGCGCAGCGGCAAGGTCGAGCAGCTCCCCATGCGGTTCGGTTCGCACGAGCAGCTGATGCAGACCATCGAGCGCATCGTGTCGACCGTCAACCGCCGTGTGGACGAGTCGAATCCTATGGTCGACGCCCGACTGCCCAGTGGTGAGCGTGTCAACGTGATCATCCCGCCGCTGTCGCTGTCCGGCGCGACCCTCACCATCCGGCGGTTCCCGCGCGCCTTCACGCTCCAGGAGATGATCAGCATCGGCTCGCTCGACGACCAGATGCTGATCCTGCTCTCCGGGCTCGTTCAGGCCAAGCTCAACATCATCGTCTCCGGAGCCACGGGCACGGGGAAGACGACGCTGCTCAACGCACTGTCCGGACTGATTCCGAACCACGAGCGCATCGTCACCATCGAGGACTCCGCCGAGCTCCAGCTCCAGCAGAACCATGTGATCCGCCTGGAGTCCCGCCCGGCGAACGTCGAGGGGAAGGGCCAGATCACCATCCGTGACCTGGTCCGCAACTCCCTGCGTATGCGCCCGGACCGGATCGTCGTCGGTGAGGTCCGTGGCGGCGAGTCGCTCGACATGCTCCAGGCGATGTCCACCGGTCACGACGGCTCGCTCGCCACCGTCCACGCCAACAGCGCCGAGGACGCACTTATGCGTCTGCAGACCCTGGCCTCGATGTCCGAGATCAAGATCCCGTTCGAGGCGCTGCACGACCAGATCAACAGCGCCGTCGACGTCATCGTCCAGCTCACCCGGCACGCCGACGGCTCCCGCAAGGTCACCGAGATCGCCGTGCTCGACTCGCACGGCCGCGACGCCTACCGCATCGTGTCCGTCGCCCGGTTCAACGCCCAGCCGATGGCTGCCGACGGGCGGATCTACGGCCAGTTCCAGTACCTCCCGCTCCCGCGCAAGATCGCCGACCGTCTCTACATGGCCAGCCAGCCCATCCCGCAGGCCTTCGGAGTCGCCGCGTCCGACGAACAGCTCGCCACCCGAGAGGCCAAGTAGGTACCGCGCCATGAACAATCTCCCTCTGCTCACGATCGGCGTCACGCTGCTCTTCGGAGTGACAGGCGTCATGGGCCTGTACGCCTACTCCGGCGGGAAGGCCGACCGGGACGCCCTCGTCGACCGGCTGTCGCACACCGGCCAGATCCCGGCAGCCGGTCGCCACCGCCGCTTCCAGGGCGTCGACCGCAGGCTGCGCAAGACGGGCCTGGGCCGCAAGCTGGAGCTGAAGCTCGCCGCCACGGGTCTGGAAATCACCCCGGGCGAGTTCTTCGTCTACGCGCTCGTCGCCATGGCCGGACTCTGGATGGCCGCCTCGTCGATCCTCGCCAGCTTCTTCGGTCCGGTCGCGGCGCTCATCGGTCTCTGGGGTACCAATGCCTTCCTGAACTGGCAGCGGACCAAGCGGACCGAGCGCTTCATCAACCAGCTTCCGGAGCTCTCCCGCATCCTCGCCAACGCCACCCAGGCCGGCCTCGCCCTGCGTACCGCCATCAGCATGGCGGCGGACGAGATGGAGGACCCGGCGGGAGAGGAACTGGCCCGCGTCGCCCGCCGCCTCGCCGTCGGCGAGTCGCTGGACGACGCGATGAGCGAGCTGACCGACCGGCTGCCCTCGCGCGAACTCGTCGTCCTGGTGACGACCCTGGTCCTGTCCAACCGGGCCGGCGGTACGGTCGTCAGCTCGCTGCGCAACCTCACGGAGACGCTGGAGGAGCGCAAGGAGACCCGGCGTGAGGTCAAGACGCAGCTGTCACAGGTGACCGTCACCGCATACGCCGTGCCGGTCTTCGGCTTCGGCGCGATGCTCCTGATGAACGCGGTGATGCCGGGCGCACTCGACCGGATGACCGGCGCCCTCATCGGCCAGGTCGCCGTGATCGTCTCCCTCGTCCTGTACACGATCGGATTCATCGTGATCCGACGCATGTCCCGTATCGACGTCTGAGGGGAGGAGCTGACATGAACCTGTTGCTTGCGCTCGTCGTGGGTCTCGCGGTGTTCGGAGCCATCGCCGGCATCCGTATGTACCGGGCCGACGCCAAACTCCCCGGCGACCTCGCCATCGCCTTGGAGGTCGGCGCCACCCGCACCAGTGCGGTGAGTTCCGGCATCGACCGGCTCGGCATGCGCTGGGCCCCCATGGTGCTGCGGATGATGGGCCCCAAGGCCGTCAACAAGAAGCGACGGCAGATCGACATGGCGGGCAACCCCGGCGGTCTGACCATCGACCGCTACGCCGCCCGCCGCTTCGTCTACGGCGCCCTGGGCCTGCTCGGCGCCTTCTCGATGATTCTGCGCGGCCAGCTCTTCCTCTCCCTCCTGCTGATCGGCTTCGGTCTGTTCTGGGTGGAGGTCGGCATCTGGTCGGCGGTCCGGGTCCGCAAGGACCACATCGAGCGGACGCTCCCCGACTTCCTCGACGTCCTGGCCGTCGTCGTCTCGGCAGGTCTCGGCTTCCGCCAGGCCCTGGGGCGTGTCGCCGACAAGTACGAGGGCCCGTGGGCCGACGAACTCCGCATCACCCTGCGCCAGATGGACATGGGCGTCAGCCGTCGCCAGGCCTTCGAGGAGCTGCGCAAGCGCAACGACTCGGAACAGGTCGCGATGTTCGTGACCACACTCCAGCAGGGTGAGGAGCTGGGCGCCCCGATCGTCGACACGCTGATCCAGATCGCCAACGACATGCGGCGTACGGACGCCCAGAACGCCCGCCGGAAGGCCGCCAGGGCCGTTCCGAAGGCCACCTTCGCGGTCACGACCTTCCTGCTCCCGGGAACCCTGGTCCTGCTGACGGTCGGCTTCGTCTACGGAGCCAACGTCGACTTCAGTTTCCTCACGGGCGGATGACATGCATGACGGGGATCTTGAGCACGATGACCAGGGGGAGGTGACAGGCTCATGTCGTTCCAGCTCGGCAGTTCACAGCTCGGACTGACCGCCGAGGTACGTCAGGCGATGGCCGACCCCGGAGCGCGCCCTGCGTTCGCGATCCAGCTCAATGCGCTCCAGGCCATGTGCCGTCAGGTCTTCGGCTTCCGGCTCGCGATGATCGCCATAGCCACTCCGTTCGCGATCGATCACACGGCGTCGGGCGTGGCCACGTGGCTGATCGGATCGGCCGTCCTCGTCACCTTCATGGGGTCGTACGTCCTCTTCCGGGACTGGGAACGCTTCGGCCCCGTCCTTCTGCGCCATCCCTGGCTGCTGGGCATCGACGCACTGTTCGGAGCCCTGCTGCTGATCACCGCCACGCCCGAGTCCACTCTCGCCTACGTCACCGTATGCACCCCGCTGCTGGCGGGACTCGTCTACGGCTGGCGGGGCGCGGCGGTCTTCGCGGCGCTCCAGACACTGATCGTCTTCGGTGTGTACGGGACCGACTCGAGGCTGCAGGCGAGCGACGCCACCGCGCTGCTCCTCCCCGGCTTCTGCGTGATCGCGGGCGCCGTCGGGGTCACCCTTCGCAATCTCCTCCTCCGGTTCGGCACGGCGAGCCAGGCTCTCACCGAGACCAGGGCGCGGCTGGCCGTGAACGAGGCCGTGGAGGGCGAGCGCACCCGGCTGGCCCGCGAGATGCACGATTCGGTGGCCAAGACGCTGCACGGTCTGGCGCTGGCCGCCGACGGCCTGGCCAGCTCCTCCGACCGGATGGACCCGCTCACCGTCAAGCACCAGGCCGAACTGGTCGCCCGCTCCGCCCGCCGGGCAGCGGCGGAGTCGCGGGAGCTGCTCTCCGACCTGCGCCGCGACTCCGGACTCGACGGAGGCGTGGACGTCGTCTCGGAACTCCGCGCCAGAGCCGACGACTTCACCCGCCGCCATGGGCTCACGGCCACCTTCCGCATGCTCAACGAGGCCCCGGTCCCGCTCGTCCCGCAGGTGGTCGCCCGCCAGCTGCTCACCGTCGCCTCCGAAGCGATGGAGAACGCCCATCGCCACGCCCACCCGACCTATCTCATCGTGCTGGCCGGCGTGAAGGGCGATGTCCTGCGCGTCAGCGTGTACGACGACGGGCGTGGCCTGCCGCCGGGCACGACGCTCGACGACCTCAAGCGCGCCGGCCACTTCGGCCTCGTCGGCATGGTCGAACGTGCCGCGTCCATCGGAGCCCGTATCCGCATCGGCAAGGGCAAGGCGGCCAAGGGCACCGAAGTGCGCCTGGAACTTCCGGTGGCCGCTCTCGCAGCCGGCCCCCACGCACCACAGCTGAACTGACCCGCTCCATACCCCCCAAGAACCTGAGAGGAGGTCGCAGATGCCGGACGACGTCTCCCGTGCGTCGGGCCAGAACTGGGCCGCACAGAACCACGCCTCCCAGCACACGTCCTCGCACGTCACACCGCTCAACTCGGAGCTCAGCTCCTCCGGGTTCCCCGTCCCCCAGCAGTCCGCGGCATCCGAGGCCATGCCTCCCCCCTTTCCCGCCGCTCCTCCGGCGCCGGTGGCCGGCCCGCTGAGGGTCGTCGTCGCCGACGACAACCCGGTGGTCCGGGCCGGCCTGGGCGTGCTGCTCTCCGGCCGTGAGGACATCGAAGTCGTGGCGGAGGCCGCGGACGGCCGCCAGGCCTACGACATGGCCGTACAGCACCGCCCGGACGTCGTCCTGCTCGACGTCCGCATGCCGGGGGTCGACGGCATCTCCGCGCTGCCGCACCTCGTGCAGGTCGCCCCGGTCATGATGCTCACGTACAGCCGCGAGAGCGAGATCGTCCACGAGGCGCTGCGGCTGGGCGCGGGGGGCTATCTGGTGCACGGGGAGTTCACGGCGGACCAACTCGTGCAGGCCGTGAGGGACACCAAGAGCGGGCGTGCGCACTTCACCGCCACCGCGGCGAACGCGCTCCTGGCCCATATGCGGCGGGGCCCCGGACCGCAGGGCGGACAGCTGCCCGAGGGGCTGGGGACCGCCCTGACCACGGGCGTTGCCCACCAGGGCCCCGGCTACGAGGGACAGGGGGCCGGACATGTGCAGCAACACGGTGCGCCTGCACATTCACCGCTCGCTGAAATGCCGTCACCTGCGACGCGGCCGGCACTGACCGCGCAGGGTCTTTCGCAATTGCAACCAGTTGTGGCACAGTCTTCAACAACCGGGGGGTCGGCCACGGCTCCCAACAGACAGCGGTACGGGCTGAGTTCGCGGGAGGTGGAGGTCATGGAGCTGATCGCGTCCGGCATGAGCAATCAGCAGATCGCCGCCACCTGCTTCATCAGCGAGAAGACCGTCAAGAACCACATCAACCGCATCTTCACCAAGCTGCACAGCGGCAGCCGCAGCGAGGCGATCGCCCGGTGGCTCGGCACGGCGCCGGCCCGGGGGAGTGGTGGACATGGCTGAGCGAGGGGCGCGGGCCCATGGCTTGAGCGTCAGGACCCAACTCGCCCTTTGGGCCCTGGATTGGGCCCTGGGACCCTCTGGCGGGCAGGGTGTTCCGCCGTATGTTTCTCATGTCGCAAACGGCACCGGCCAGGAGGAAGCCGGTAACGGAAACGACGACAGAGAAACGTGTGAGTCGGCCGGCTACCGGTCGGCCGAACCTGGAGGGGAACACCATGTCGAACATCACCCTGAAGACCGCCGTCCGCGTCAACGGCTGGGCCAGCACCGCCGTCCGTTCCATCCAGAAGCGCTACGAGGCCAAGGACCGCGGCCAGACGGCCTTCGAGTACCTCGGCATCATCCTGGTGGTCGTGGCGATCATCGGTGCGATCGTGGCGACGGGTATCGGTGGCGCGATCTCGGGCCGGATTTCGGGTCTGGTGAACACCATCACAGCCAAGTAATGCGGCGTCGCAACCGTACCGATGCAGGGCAGGCCTTCCCCATCTATGTAGTGATGGTGGCGGGCCTGCTCTTCCTCGCGTGTGCGTTCTTTGCTGTCGGTAAGGCATCGGCAACTCGAAACGGAGCTCAGGGCGCAGCGGACGCTGCCGTGCTTGCCGCGGCTCAGGACGCTCGTGACACCCTGGGTCCTCCGTTCGTCGCCTCACTCATGACGCCGGGCGGACTCCACGAGTTCCTGCAGGACTACATGTTCAACCCGGCGGCTCCCTGTATGCAGGCCGAGCGGTTCGCTTCCTCCAACCGGGCTGACACCACGACGTGTTACCCGACGTACGGGTACCTGCAGGACAAGATGCATGTCAGCATCCGGACTCGCTACACGGTCGGCGACACGGTGATCCCGGGTACGGAGACCAAGCAGGCCACCGCGGATGCGACTGCAGTCATCGAGTTCCGATGCACCTACAAGTTCAAGGGCGACCCGGGTGAACCGGTGGCCTTCAAGTGCGATGGCCGGGACGGCTTCTCGATCGACCCCACTGACTTCAATCAGAATGCATGGGCCGCATTGAGCAAGGCCATCTTCGCCGTCCACTTGGTCGACGACTGACAGCGAACGACGAGTAAAGGAATCAGAACCGATGAGCATTCGGCGTACTGCGAGGACCCGAAGGGTGGTGGCCGCTGTCTCGATGACGGCGGCACTGGCCCTCGCCGTCACTGCTTGCGGCAGTGACGGCGGCGGAGAAGCGAAGGACCCTGGTTCTTCGTCGTCATCTTCTGCACCCTCCAAGTCCTCTGATGGGGACAAGGGGGCACAGGAGGACACCTCCGCCGGGGACAACGTGGACCCGAACGCCAACCTGGCCGAGGTCAGGGGAAGTGGACTGACTCTCGTGATCAATCAGGTAAGGCGTGATTCCGGAGGCTTTGTCACGGTTCAGGGCACGATCAAGAACCTGAGTGACAGGACGCAGAACTCCAGTTCGTGGGCGGGAACGGAAACGTCGGTTGCTAACAGCAACGCAAACTCTGTTGCCGGTGCGACACTGGTGGATAAAGTAGGAAAGAAGCGCTACTACGTTCTTCGGGATACGGAGAGTCGTTGCCTTTGCACCACCGGTATCCCTCCTTTGTCGGCGGGGGAATCGACCCCTATTTTTATGCAGTTTCCAGCGCCTCCGAGCACGACGACTGAGGTTGACTTCACGTTGCCGACGTTCGCGACGGCTTCCCTGAAGATCTCAGGGTGACGACTGACATGACCTACAAACAAACTCGGTTGAAGCCGGCTGGCGTGGCCGGACTCTCTTTCGCGGCAGCGATGGTGGTAGCGACTGCCACGTTGTTCGGAGCGTCGTCGGCGTCCGCCGACGACGGCCCGAGTGTGCCGCCCGGCACCGAGGCGACGTCAGTACCCCCCGTCCAAGTGGACCCCGATGACCCCGACCTGAAGATGCCTGAGGGCGGCACGCTCGCTCCCGCCAAGGTCCTCGACATCATCCAGGTCGTCGAGGACATGGGTGGCGAGGAGCGTCGCGAGGACAGCAACGCGAGCATCAAGTTCGCGCTCCAGGCGGAGGTCCTCTTCGGCAAGGACAGCGCGAAGCTGAGCTCGGCGGCCAAGTCCCGTATCGCGGCCGTCGCCGCAGAGATCAAGAAGCAGAACGCCACCAAGGTGCGTGTCTTCGGCTTCACCGACAATCTCGGTTCCTCCGCACACGGTGACGTGCTGTCCAAGCAGCGCGCCGACGCGGTGCATTCGGTCCTGGCCCAGTCGCTCGACTCGAACGTCACCTTCGAGATCCGTGGCTACGGCGAGCAGTACCCGATCGCCAGCAACGCCAACGAAGAGGGCCGGAAGAAGAACCGGCGCGTGGAGGTCTCCTTCCCGCGCGGCAGCACGTCCTGATCCGATCCGCACGCGTGAGGCCCGGCGCCCCGACCGATGGTCGCGGTACCGGGCCTTCGCCGTCGGAACAGGCGGCCACGAGACCGACCATGCCCTCTCCGCCCGCCGCGAAGCTCAAGCAGTCACGCCTCTGAACGGCACAGGACCTTCAGCGCGGATCCACCCAGCCGTGTCGGACGGCGTGACCGCCGAGCTGCATCCGGGTCCGAACTCCGGCTATGTCCATGAGGTGGCGCAGGCGTCTGTGCAGCGTGCGTGGTGACAGGCCGAGCTGTGTCGCGGCCGTCGGGTCGGTCAGGCCGGCCAGCAGTAGCGCGAGAATCTTTCGGTCGAGGTCGGTCGGGCCTTCCACGCCGAGCTCGACGGTGGTTTCGGCTTCGCCGTCGGTGCCCGACAGCTCGAGCGGGTGGGCGGTACGCCATACCGTTTCGAACAGCGCGTCCAGCGCATCCAACAGACCGCTGCGGTGCAGCAGAACGGCGCCGGGCTCTCCGGCCGGTGTGACCGCGAGCGGGACAAGGCCGAGGTCGGCGTCGGCCAGCACGAGTTTCATCGGCAGCTGGTCGGCGACACGCAGCTGCACGCCGCTGCGCAGTGAATCGATCGCATCGGTGATGATGCCGGGTTCTGCCAGCACGGCCCGGTCCAGGACCGCCCGGAAGTGCACGCCGCGGCCAATGGCCGCCGGTTCGGCCGTGTTCTCGTCGGGTGGCACGGCGAGGAACGGCGCGGTGATGAAGCTGCGGACCTGCGTGCGGGCCGCCTGTTGCACCTGCAGGAAGCGGTGGCGGATGGCGTCGACGCCCGTGACGACCTCGATCAGATCGTTGATGCTGTTCCCGGTCATCGCCGCCCGGTGTTCCTCGGCGAAGGTCACCAGGGCCTGCTCAGCCATGCGCAGCCCGTCCCGGCGCTGGCTGATGAGAGCGCCGAGCGCCATGGCCGGCGGCGCGGCCGTGAACTGCTCATCCGCCGACCCGATCACCAGTCCCCACCCGACCAGGCGGGACAAGGCCTTGTCGACGTCGGCCTGCGGGACGACAAGGAGATCCGACAGCAGCATCGCGGTGGAGTTCGGTTGTCCGAGCAGCGCCCGGTAGACGCGCTCGTCATCGGGTTCGAGACCCAGAACATCCAGCACCGGCGACCGACCCTCTTCCGCTTTCCGCAGCGGGGAGAGTATGCGGCATGGCGGCAGCCCCCGAAAAGTCCCTGCTGGGAGCGGATATGACGGGAAGGGCCCCGGGGAGTCGCCTCCCCGGGGCCCTGCAGTGCGGTTCATCGCAGGCCGTACGCCCGGATGATCTCGTTCTTGACGCCGAAGCCGCTGTCCGTCCCGGCGCTCGCGCGGACCGAGATGTAGCCGCCGCGCTTCTTGGCCGTCCTGAACGAACCCGTCCAGTAGCCGCGGGCGCCCTTGGCCAGGGTCACCTTCTGCCAGCTGGCGCCGTCGTCGTAGGAGACGTCCAGCTTCACCTCGGTGATGTTGCCCGGCACGGTGCCGAGGTCCGTCGACACCGGCTTGAGTGCGATCTTCTGCGTCGCACCGGCCTTGACGTCACCGTGCAGGTCCGACTCCAGCTTGTAGTCCAGATTCAGCACCGAGAAGGGCTCGAAGACGTCCGAGTCGACGGTGTCGGACATGAACGTCCACTCGGTGTGGGTGCGCGTCGACAGCCGGAAGACGTCACCGGGCCGCTCGGCGTCGAGGACGGCGCGGTAGGGCAGGTTCCCCGCCGGCACCTCCACCCACTGCATGTCCGTGCTGTTCGGGTTGTCGTGGATCAGCGTGTCGTCCTGGAACACCTTCAGGTGGGTCGGCGTCCCGCCCCACGGCAGGAAGCCTCCCAGCCGCATGTTGTCGCTGGCCGAGGCCCATGCCTGCACGTTCCAGGTCATGTAGTTCTGCCAGCGGGAGTTGTACACGCCGAAGGCCTCGCCCTGGCCGGGCCGGGTCGCCGGAGCGAACCAGTCCAGACGGGTGGTGCTGCCCTTGGCGTACGTGTTGTCGCCCGACACCATCACCCACGGCAGGTCTCCGTCGACGCCCTGCGCATGGAACTCTCGCCAGACCTGGCCCGGCGTCACCCATTCGGTGCGGGTGCCCGGGTGCCATTCGAGCTCGGGGAAGTTGAACGACGGGCTGAGGCTGAAGTCGGACCGGTAGCCTTCCGCCACCCTGCCGTCCGTGGCCGAGTAGTAGCGGGCGTCGATCCGGGCGAGGTCGCCCTTGGCCGGGTTGTAGACCAGGGCCCGGTCCGGCACCTTGCCGGGGTAGTCCCGGGTCAGGTCGTAGACGAACGGCGTGTACTCGGTCTGCTTCGCGGTCAGCTTCAAGAAGCCGGCCTTGGCCATCGAGACAAGGGTCCTGCCCGCGTCGCGGTGCACGGTGGCGACCGGGATGGCCGACTCGCCGACGTACTCCATCAGGGCACCGACACCGTCGTTGACCACGATCAGCGCCTTGGCACCGGCCGCGACCGCGGCCTCGGTGCGCTCCTGCGGCGTGACCTCGTCGCTGCGCTCGACGACGACGGCCTTGCCCTTGGCCTTCACCTTCTTGTATTCGGCCGCCGCGCCGTTGCCGGCGTACACCGCGTCCAGCCTGTCCGTGGCGGTGCCCAGGGCGCTGCCCGCCTGCACCATTGCCTCGAAGCGGAGCCGGCCGCCCAGCGTGCTCAGGCCGAGCCGGGGCTCGCCCTTGCGCCAGCGGGTGGTCAGCAGGAACTCGCCCCGCGTCATCGGCTTCGTCGGCGCGACGTAGACGTCGTCGTACGTCGGCGGCAGCACGTACGCGCTGCGGTAGTCCGTGAACGGGTCGAGGCCCTTGTAGTGGACGTTGAAGTCAACCTTGCGCTGGCGGTCCTCGGTGCGCTGCGGAGCCTCGGTCCGCAGCAGGCGTGCCTTGCTCGCGTCCAGCACCACGTCCGCGGAACCGCCCTTGAGTACGGTCTCCGGGGCGACCAGCACGGCCAGACCCGAGCGGTCCGCCTTCTCGCCGGCCACGTCGAGGTATCCCGCGACGGTGTACAGACCGGGTGCCATGCGCATCGTGGTCGAGCCGTCGACGTAGACCGTCCACGGCCAGACGTCGCCGGCCAGGTTGATCGTGACCCAGCCGGCAGCGGGCTTGCCGTCCCGGCCGGCCAGCTTGATGTTCAGGTCGTAGCGCTCGTCCTCCTTGAGCAGCGCCACGGACGTGCGGGTCACCGGCTGCCCGGTGGCCGCGTCGGTGCCTGTCACGTAGCCGACGTGCCGGCCGGCCGAGGCGGCTTGCGGGTCACCGGTCACCGGGACGGCGGCGGTGCCGCCCGCCGGCACGGTCACCGTGCCGGCCCCCAGCGTGAACGGGCCGCCGTCGTCGGTCAGTGCCAGGTTCAGCGTGACGTCGGCGGAACCGGTGTTGGTGAAGGTCAGGTCCTTCTTGACGGCGACGTCGCTCGGCTCGTGCGGCCATGTGTAGTTGCCGAAGAAGAGCGATCCGGTGCCGCGGACCGTGGTGCGCACGGCGGCGGCCACATCGACACGGCCGGTGCCGACCTCGTACGGCGAGTACCCGTCGGCCAGGCCCTTCGCGGTGCTCATCAGGTGTTCCTTGAGCTGCGCGCCGGTCCAGTCCGGGTGCTGCTGGGCGAGGATCGCCGCCGCGCCGACCACGTGCGGGGTGGCCATCGAGGTGCCGCTGAGGGTGCGGTAGAGGCCCTCACCACCGTCGGTCATCTCCTGCGAGCGGGCCGCGGTGATGTCCACGCCGGGCGCCGCGATGTCCGGCTTCATGCCGCCCGAGTGGGCCAGCGGGCCGGTGCTGGAGAAGGACGCGAGCTGGTCCTGCTTGTCCGTGGCGGCCACGGTCAGCGCCGAGGCGGCCGCGCCCGGGGCGGAGATGCTCTCCGGGCCAGCGTTGCCGGCGGCGATGACGAACAGAGTGCCGTACTGCTCGGACAGCGCGTCGACGGTCTGCGACATCGGGTCGCTGCCGTCCGTCGGGTAGGAGTCGCCGAGGCTCATGTTGACGACGTCCGCACCGGATTCGGCGGCCCACTGCATGCCGGCCATGA
This sequence comes from Streptomyces sp. NPDC005262, assembly GCF_042872425.1. Taxonomy (NCBI): domain Bacteria; kingdom Bacillati; phylum Actinomycetota; class Actinomycetes; order Kitasatosporales; family Streptomycetaceae; genus Streptomyces; species Streptomyces sp. NPDC005262. The sequence goes on along the minus strand of NZ_JBIAKK010000001.1, from coordinate 604,735 downwards.
CCCAGGAGTCCTGGCCGTAGCCCTCCGCGCCGCCGAGCACCTTGCCGACGAACAGGTCGGCGCCGGGAGCGACGCCCTTGTAGTCGCCTCGGGAGGCGGCGCCCGAACCGACGATCGTGCCGGCCACATGCGTGCCGTGCCCGTTGACGTCGGTGACGCCCTCACCCGGCACGAAGCTGGCCGTGCCGTCGATCAGCCCGGCGAAGTCCGGGTGGTTGACGTCGATGCCGGTGTCGAGCACCGCGACCTTCACGCCCTTGCCGGTGTACCCGGCCGCCCAGGCATCGGGCGCGCCGATCAGCGGCACGCTCTCCTTGAGGTCGGCCTTCACGCGACCGTCGAGCCAAAGCTTGGCCACACCCGCGCCCAACTTCGCGCTGCCCTGCGGCGCGACGGTGGTCCAGAAGGTGCGGGCCTGCCGCTTCTCGGTGCTGAGCACGGCACCGCGAATGCCCTTGAGCTTGCGGGTCAGCTTGCTGCCCCGGGGGGCCGTCGGCTCGACGACCGAGCGGGACTTCGGCTGGGCGTACGTCGCGATCAGCGGCACCGCGGCCGACTTCGCGTCGTCGTAGCCCATCTCGATCAGGTCGGTGACGTTGAACAGCCGGCGGTCCAGCTTGTCCGTACCCAGCAGCGGCACAGCCTCGTCCGGGATGACGAAGAGGTCACCCTTGATCTGCTGGATCTTTACGCCGCCGACGGCGCTGTCCGGCCGGTCGACGTCGGCGGTCTGCTTGCCGTCGGCCATCGTGGTGACCGTGACGACGTCGCCGGTGACCAGGGTGACCTTGTGGGTCGCCGAGGGCTTGGCGGGAACGGTGGGTTTGCTCGGAGCGGCTTGTGCGGGCGCTTGCAGAACTGCGAGCCCCGACGCCAGCAGCGGCACCGCGACGGCGGCCGAGAACAGCTGCCGGCGTCTGCGCCGGAAGGCGGAAGACAAGGAAGGGGAGGACATGGCACGGGTCTACCGGCCGGCAACGCCGACGAGAAGGCATGATGAAGGCAAGTCCTTGCCATGGCAGAGACTTGCCGGCCATGAACCGCCCGAATCCAGGCAAGGCCACACTTTCCGCACGTGGGCCTGAGTCCGCGGTTGCAGCGCGAAGCCCTTGGCGACCGCTCGCCGCCCGGTGTCGGCTCTGACCCCCCGTGCCGGGCGACAACCGTGGTCGTGTGTTCCTCACGAAGGGACCTCTTCGTAGCAGTTGCGCCTCAGGGGGTGGCGGGCAGTACTCGGCCCCGGTCGGGGTGTCGTCGAAGGCCCTTTCGGCGCTGGACAGTTCCACGCCTGCCACGTGGTCGGCCGAGGCCTCATCGAGGTGCTTGAGGTCATCAGGGGCGACCGTGCACCGGGCCCCTCTCCAGGAGCGCGCCGTCGACCGGTCCCTTTCGTCCAGGAGCGGCCCTGCTTCCCCGCTCACCGATCCGTCAATGCGGCGGGAGGGACTGTTCGGCCCAGATGGTCTTGCCGTTCTGGCTGTAGCGGGTGCCCCACTGATGGGCGAGTTGGGAGACGATGAACAGCCCGCGACCCCCTTCGTCCCCGACTCGCGCGTGCCGCAGATGGGGTGCGGAGTTGCCGGCATCCGTCAATTCGCACGTGAGTGTGCGCTCCAGGATGAGGCGCAGATGCATGGGCGGGGATCCGTAGTGCACTGCGTTGGTGGCCAGCTCACTGACGATCATCTCTGTGGTGAAGATGGTTTCCTCCCCCAGTTGCCAGTCGGTGAGCCGGCTCCGGGCAAGGGCCCGGGCCTCGCCGGCCGCCGTCGCGTCGGGGGTGAGCTTCCAGGTGGCCACGTGGTCGGGGTCGATGCCGGAGGTACGGGCCAGGAGGAGCGCGGCGTCGCCTCGCGGGGAATCGTTTCCCAGTGCGTAGACGACGTCGTCGCACAGGGTCTGCAGGGAGCGGTCGGACCGGCTCAGGACGCTCCGGAGCAGACCGGGATCGGTCGCCGACTCCGGGAGCAGGCTCGCGGTGTAGAAGCCGAGGATGCTGCCCTCGGCGAGTTCGAGGCCCGTGGAAGCCCTGGGCAGGTCCTCGGCGCATCCCAGTACGGGGCTCGCCGGAAGGTCACAGACGTCGGTCCTGCCCTCCGGGTGGACGAGGATCGGTGCGGGGTGCCCCGCACGGGCCATGGTGCAGGTGCGGGTGATCGGGTCGTAGACCCCGTAGATGCAACTAGCCGTCAATGTCTCGTTGTGCAGCGGATCGGCGGGTGGGAGCGCCGCACGTTCCTCGGCCAGACGGCATGTGGTGTCGTGCAGTCTGGCGAGGAGTTCGTCGGGCTCCAGATCGAGTGCGGCCAGCGCGTGGATTGCGGTGCGCAGTTGCCCCATGGTGGTGGCGGCAGAGATTCCTTGTCCGGTCGTGTGGCCGGTGACCAGCGCCGTACGGGCGCCGGGCAGGGCGATGATGTCGAACCAGCTCGCACCCCGGTCTGCGGGGAGGCGGAGCCAAGCAGTGTCGACGGCCGGCTGCGGGGAGGGGCCTTGGGGCAGCAGCCGGCGCCGGGTCGTGGCGGCGATGGTCCGCTCGCGGGTGAATCGGCGGGCATTGTCGATGCACAACGCGGTATGGGCGGCCAGTTCGAGGGACAGGTCGACATCGTCCTCGCGGTAGGGCTCGGTCTGTCCGCAGCGGTACAGGCTCATCAGCCCCAGCACCGTGCCGCGCAGCGTGAGCGGCGCCGTGATGAGCGAATGCGCTCCCGCCGCGCGGATGGCCTCGGCACGTTCGGGATCCGCCGCCAGCCAGGCAGAGTCGGCAGTCAGTTCCAGGAGCCGCGGACGCAGGTCGGACAGAGCTTGCCCGAACGGGGTCCCGTAGGGCGCGGTGCGTACATCGCCCTCCGGATGCACGGGCTCCGCCACACGGCTGCGGAAGGCGGCACGCCGTAGCGGCACATCCCGGCTGAGTGGACTGATCGGGGGGTCCTCACCCCGTACGACTTCGTCGACCACCTCGACCACGAGGACGTCGGCGTACCCGGGCACCAGGACATCCGCTGCCTCGTGGCAGGTGGTGACCACGTCGAGGCTACGGCCGACGCGTTCGCGCACATCCGCGAGGACGGCGGTGTGTGCGTGCGCCCGCTCCCGTTCGGTGACGTCGACCGTGGAGATCGCGAGCCCGAGAACTGCACCCTGGGAGTCCTGGAGCCGGAAGGTGGAAACGGAGAACACTCGTTCCCCGCCGTGATCGGCTTCGAAGTGAACGCGCACCAAATGGTCGAGCGACGGCAGTCCCCCGTCCAGGACGCGCCGGGCCACGGTTTCCATGGCCTCAGGGTCCGAGATGGGGTAAGCCTCTCCGACCGCGCGCCCCAGCATGCTTTCGGGAGCCACTCCATGCATGGCCCGTGTCGCCATGTTGACGCGCACGACCCGGAGATCGGGGTCGAGGATGTGCAAGCCGATGGGTGACTGGGTGAACAGGGCCTCGATCAGGCTGGCACAGATGCCGTCCGCAGTGTCCCCGCCCGCGGGCTCCGCCGGCTGTCGCCCGACTTCCCAGGCCACGGCGCCGTCTCTCAATACCGGCCGCACCCACAGCTCACACGTCGAAGTGTGGCCCTCCGGGCGCTTCAGCTGCAGCTCTTCCCTGCCATGACCGTCCTTGACGACAGTGAAAAGTCCTGTCGCCGGAAGACCCAGCACCTCGGACGCGGGGAGGCCCAGCAGGGAGGCGGCCTCGTGACTCCACTCCGTGATCACACCGGAACCATCGATGATCATGAGTGCGTCGCCACTCACGGCCCAGGCACCTCCGTCGGCCGTCGGGGCGATCACTCATCCTGACAGCGGGTGACCGCCCCGAGTCTTCGATGATCCCGCAGGTGAGGTGGTGACCTCCGTCCCGAGGAGCACTCGGCGCCGGATCGACGCCCGTTTTCAGTGTGCCGCGATGCGCTCGACGCGGCGACACCGAGCCGCACGGGGCCACGGCGGCCGCTGGGCCGCGAGCGGACCGGGGCGCCGGTGTTGCGCCGTCGCGCATTCATCGGGTGGTGAGTTTGCCGGTGGCATAGCCGGTGCGCAGTTGCCTCATACCGGCACCGGCCCGCGCCTGCGGCCTCGGAGCAGGTGGTCGGCCTTGCCGGCCTCGATGTCGCGGATCGTCTGCCGGAGCGCCTCGTGGCTGTCGGTGAGGTGGTGGGGTTCCCGGCCGACGAGTGCGATGTAGACGTTGCCCTGATCGTCCGCCCCGAGTCGGTAGCAGCCGGCTCCCTCACCGCAGAACGGTTCTTCCCGAGTGGTGCCGTGCACGGGGACTCCACCCAGAGGCGACGTGCGATGTCGTGGATGAAATCCCGCAGAGGCGTCGCCGGGCTGCGGCCGGACGTATCCGCATCGCGGTGCGCGGTGCCGGAGGTCGCGTTTGTGCACGTGTGTGGATGTGCCGGGGCTCCATGACTCCTACCGACGGGTAAAGGTTGCACAGGTGAAGCCTTGTATCTCGATCGTCTCCTTCTTAAATTCAGGTGAATATCAGTGGAACTTCAGGAAGTCATGCCATGCATCGAGACATACCGCCCCTCGTCGAGGTGCGTCGCATCACGCAGAAGAAGCGCGATGCATGGTGGACCGTGCTCCTCGTCGACCCCGTGGCCACACCCCTGGTGCGGTTGGTTGCCAGGCGCACCCGCATCACTCCCAACCAGATCACCTGGGGCGCGCTGATCCTGGGGCTGGTTGCCGCCGCGTGCTTCGCCAAGGGTGACTGGTACTGGCTGATCGCCGGCGCGCTGCTCTACCACCTGAGCTTCATTCTCGACTGCATGGACGGCAAGGTCGCCCGTCTCACCGGTCAGGGGTCTGTGTTCGGCGCCTGGCTGGACTACATCTTCGACCGGATACGGGTCATGGCGTGCGCCGTCGCCCTCATGGCCGGCCAGTACCAGCGCACCGGCGAGATGATCTATGTCTGGCTCGCTGCCGTGGTCGTCTTCCTTGACGGCCTGCGGTACATCAACTCGCTGGAGATCTTCAAGACCCGGCACACGATGCGCAAGCAGATCAAGTCGCGCATCCGGTCGGCTCGTCGGGACGAGAACCAGGCAGAGCTCGCCTTCATGGAGGATCTGCTTCGGGACAACCCCGAGGCCGACATCGACCACGATGCGACCAGCGCCGCCGCGCAGGAAGCAGCGGCCTCCGCTCCAGTGGCACTCGCCGCCTCCCGAGGGCAGGTGATCGATCTGCAGCAGGAGTTCCGTCACCGCTTCCCTGGCTACCTGCGGTTCCGCTCGTTCATGCTGCGTCACCGCATCCGCACCCATCTGATCAGTGGCATCGAGTTCCAGATGAGTGTGTTCATCATCGGCCCGCTCCTGGACCAGATCATCGGTGCCACCCTCGTCAGCGCGGCACTGCTGCTGGTCTTCGAACTGGCCATCGTCTACAAGCTGCTGTTGTCCACCCGTGACTTCACGCGCACGATGAGCTCCTTCGAGCAGCAGCAGAACATCACGACTGCGGCCTGACCACCGGCGGACGGTGTGGGCCGGTGCGGGCCGGTAGAGGAACCGGCGATGGCGGCCGTGCCTGGGTTCACAGGTCTTCGGGACTGTCGTCGCGCAGCTTCCGCCAGAGGCGGGTGCGGTGCAGCACGTAGAGGGCGACGAACAGGACGATGGCCTGCAGCCCCACGGCCAGCAGCCAGAAGACGATCCTGCTCTCCAACTCATCGGTCATGTAGGTGAAGTTCATGCCGAAGAACCCTGTCAGGAACGACAGCGGCAGGAAGATCGTCGAGACGATGGCCAGCCGGTTGATCACGCCGTTCTGCTCGCCGGACACGAGGGAGGAGTAGCTGACGAAGGCTCGCCGGGAGGCGTCCTGGAGAGACGCGATGTCCGTGAGCACGGACCTGGCGGCCCTTTGGTACGAGCGGGCGAGCCTCTGCCGCTCCTCCGGGAAGCTGCCGCTCATCATCCTCCGCGTCAACGTCTCGTCCGTCGCCTCCAGGTAGGGCAGGAGCGAGTGGTGCAGGAGGGCCGCGCGCCGTCGTAGCCGGGCCAGACGATAGACCTGCTGGGGCCGGCGTTGCTGGAACATCTCGTCCTCGAGGTCCTCCACCTCCAGCAGGGCCTGCACGGCGGAGCGGCGAAAGGTCTCCAGGGCCTCTTCCAGCAGCAGGAAGAGCGTGGCCACGGTGTCGGAGGGCCTTTCGTGCGGCAACTGGGCGGTGAGGGTCCCGATCGCTCCGAGCGGCCCTCGGTGGACGGTGACCAGGTACCGCTCGGTCACGAAGGCATGGACATGTATGACCTGGCCCGCTTCGATGACGGGCACGACGAACCCGGCGCTCTGCCCGAGGAACTCGGCCCGCACGGGTTCGCCCTCCCTGCCGAGCCACGCCAAGTCCTCGGCTTCCAGGCCGAGCTGGTGGGCGACCGGCTGCTCGTCGGGCGATGCCTCCTCGGGCAGCTCGATGTCCACGATGAGAAAACGGGATGCCGCGAGACGCTCACGTGCCTCCGACACGTGTGTATGAGTAACGATGCCTTCCGGCATCGACACCACCGATACGATCATCGTCCCTCACCGTGGATCACCGGCTGCAGCACCTTTCAGCGTGTGGAAGCCCCGCCGTCCACGCACACGGAGGGACCCATTCGCACCGCCGGGCGGCCCCGGACGGGTGAGGGCCGCGCGGCCGGCGTCCCCCAGGCGTCCCCCAGGCGTGCCGACCGGGCCCGACGTCGGCTACTTCCCCTGATGAAGGCTCTGTAGGGTCACCGGGACGCCGATACCGGACGGTGCTCCTGCAGACCTCCCCTGGAGTTCGGCGGCCATGTCCCGGATCGCGGGGAGCCGGGCGAACAGCGCATCCCCGGGGCAGTCGGTCTCATTGCCGTCGCGATGGCCGGAGATGACGTTGAATTCGGCCGAAGTTCCCTTGGGAAAGCGGCTCTTGTCGTTGGTGGACGTCAGTCGCACCTTGCTGCGGGGGTCGACACCGCGCAGGCCGAGTTTCCAGGCGGCGATGGCTGCGATTGCGTGCTCCATGGGTGCCGGCACCTGCGTCCCCCGTCCGAAGGTGCCGATCGCCGCGATCCCCGCGGTGCCCTGGTTGAACCCCTGGGTGTGGGAGCCGACGACGGGGCGGTCGACCCCGCCGGCGCGGCCTTCGTAGATGTTGCCGCACCGGTCGACGAGGAAGTTGTAGCCGAGGTCTCCCCAGTCCCGGTCACGGGTCTGCCCCGTGTACAGGTTGCGCAGGGTGAGCGGGACGTCCGCGCAGTTGTAGTCGTTGGGGGTGTCGGTGTGGTGGATGAAGATCGCTGTCACCCCTCCCGCGTAGTGGGCATGGGCGTCGCGCTTGGTCTCGTCGGCCCGCCACTGCGCACGCGACACGATGGCGGGCCGACGCGCCACGCGGGGGAATGCCACCGACGTCGCTCCGAGGGTGGGGAACGGCGATGCGGAATCGCCGGCCGGCTCCGCAACGGTTCCGGTCCGCTGCGCCGAGGGACTTTCCGGCGTCGTCACGCTTCCGGCCCTCGTCACCCCTGCCGGTGCCGCCAGGAGAGGAAGGGCCAGAGGGACCGTGATCCACAGTGCCATTCGGTGCAAACGCACAGGGAGACCCTCTTTGTCTTTCGCCGTGGGAACGGTGAGGTGCGTACGCCCAACAGCTTTCCGGGAGGAGGCTCGCTGCGCGCGCCGGGTTACCGCATGCAGGGGAGCATGCCGACGTACGCAAGGGTTCCGAAGCACGGCCGTGCCGAGGCCCCGGCACCCGGCCGGGCGTACCGTCCATGCCTGCCCGCCCGGACGCACGTACCGTGACGAGGGACTGCACAGGGGCGTCGCAGAGGTTCCGGCACGGAGGAGTGGACGTGAAGCTCGGCCTGCACTACTGGAACTACTCGCAACCCGCCGACCCCGCGCTCATCGCGCCCACGCTCGCCGAGGCGGCGCGGATCGCCGACCAGGGCGGGGTCGCTTCGTTCACCGTGATGGACCACTACTTCCAGATGGATACCCCGCAGAGCACGGCCGACGAGCCGATGCTGGAGGGGTACACGGCCCTCGGATACGTGGCGGCGCTGACCCAGCGGATGACGCTCGGCCTGATGGTCACGGGTGTGATGTACCGCCATCCTGGCCTGCTGGCGAAGATCGTCACCAGCCTCGACGTGCTGTCCGGCGGCCGGGCCGTGCTGGGTCTCGGAGCCTCCTGGTATGAGCGGGAGCAGCGCGGACTCGGGGTGCCGGTCGTCCCGGTCGCGGAGCGGTTCGAACGGCTGGAGGAGACGCTGCAGATCTGTCTGCAGATGTGGAGCGAGGAGAACGGCCCGTACGAGGGACGGCACTACCGGCTGGCCGAGACGCTGTGCATGCCGGAGCCGATCGGCGAGCGGCCGCCGATCATGATCGGCGGCGGCGGTGAGAAGAAGACGCTGTGGCTGGTCGCCCGGTACGGGGACGCGTGCAACCTGTTCGCCACCGATGTGGACGAAGTGGCCCACAAGCTGGACGTACTGCGGGTGCACTGCGCGGCGGCGCGCCGCGACTACGACGCCATCGAGAAGACCCTCATGTTCAACAGGCCGGTCCTGGACGAGACCGATGCGTTCCTCGCCGACGTCGAGGAGTACGCGGAGCTCGGCATCACCGCCGTACAGGTGCTGCCGGACCGGCACCCGGTCAGTTTCACCGAACAGCTCGCCGCGCGCATCGTGCCCAGGCTCGACACGATCGGCTAGGGCGCTGGGGAGCCGCTCCCGGCGCGGTGCGGGTTTCCGCGCCAGGAGTCCGCTCCGGTTCCGCTGCACCGGCGGCGGAGTGGATCAGTGGCGCGGCGACGAAGGGGCCGACGCCCCGGAGGCGGTCGCTGCCGACTGCGGTCGCACGGGCGACAGCACCGTCGTGGAACACGGCCCCCCGCTCGCCGACGGCATCGGGTCTGCGGAAGCACTCGATCCCCAAGGAGAACACCACCCGAGCAGCACAACCGCCTCTCCGAGGGCAGTGCCGTTCCGCCGGGTGTGCCGCACGAGGCGAGCGCCGGTGTCCGGGACAGGTTCCAGCGCGGGGACGCCTCGCTCTTCGCCACACCCGCCGTGCCGGTCGCCTGAGCCGTTCAGGTCCTCATCGGCCGCCGGCCCGGCGGTGAGCGCGGGCCCGCTTTGGGGCCCGCTCCTGGGCCCGTGGGCCCACGCCCCCGTCGGCTGTGCTCATTACGCTCGTAACCGACCGAACGTGAGCTGAAGACTTGCCGCCGCCGAGCGGCGATTCGACGTGCTCATACGCACATCCGAAGAGGTGCCCCCACACTCTTATGAGGTGAAGCGTCGATGAAAGACGGTTTCTTCCACTCGTACCATCTCGGCTGGAGCCGACTCGATGCCGAGTCGTTGCTCGGGGATCTGGGCGCGGCGGGGCTGCGGCTCGACCACCCCGCCACCGGCCGTATCACGCTGGTCAGCCCCGGCTCCGAACCGCCGGCCACCCAGGCGCGGGTGACCTGGGAGCAGTTGGTGACCGTGGCGGGCCTCCAACGGCTCGACGAAATCCGCTTCCTGCTGTGGGTGAGGAGCGGCGCCGAGGTGTACGCGCGCATCCGTCGCACGAGGGGTGGTGTCGTCGCTCTCGAATTCGGACTCCACGGGCTGTCCCAGGACGATCAGGAGCTGGCCGTCCGCGCGATCAGGGAGGCGATCGGCAGGGCCTCCGTGCTCTGCATCGGCTTCGTGGTCGACCGGGAGGGGGCATCGGATGCGACCGACTGGGACGGGGTCATCGTCAACGGCACGACACTCTTCGACAGTTGGCCGGACACGCTGGCCGTACGGCATGAGGTGGCGGCGGTGCAGCCGCAGCTCTCGGGTGTGGCGTCGTTCGAGCAGTCGCCGTGGATGCTGTTCGGCAGCGAGGTCCCCAGCCGGTAGCGGCCCCCCGGCCCGCGCCAGGAGAGCCCGTGCGGGCCTCGGACCCGGACGCCGCACCCGTACGGCCCACGCGCAGCCCTCAGACCCAGCCCCGCATCGCCACGAACCCGTACAGCAGACCCAGCGAGAACACCGTCAGGACGGCCGCGAACACCGCGGGCATCAGCACCGGGCCCCATGCCCGCGGTCCGGCCACCGTGGCGCGCTTCTCCGGGTCCGCCGGATCGTACGTGACCCGGATCGGCGCCCCGACCTCGAAGCCGAACGGGCCCGGCGCATGGTCGACGAACTCCATGTCGCGGCCGTCGAGCGTGCGGAACGCGAACACGTACTCCGTCGCGTACCCACGCTCCCGGTCCGCGCCCCGGTCCACGACGCGGCGCTCCGCACACCGGCCGTCGACCTGCACCCCGTGCCGGATCAGGCTCAGTACCCGGCCCAGCCGAACCGCCGACCGCACGGCGAACGCACCGAGGAACAGGCCGAACAGCAGCAGGAAGGTCGCGGTGCCGCCGGGCAGAACATTCATGAACGCCAGTCCTCCACGGGCTACTTCACGGTGATCGACCCCACGAACGCGTCGAGATCCTTCGCGCTCAGCGAGCCCTTCACCGCATTGATCCGGATGGCGAACGGTACGTCCTTCGAGTCGACCCCCGCCACCACGACCCCCGTCATCCGGGTGCCGCTCGCCGGCGTCTGCTCCCGGCCGGACGAGGTGAACTCGTAGTCGATCCGACGCGCGTCCCGGGCAGTCTCCTCGCCCGCCAGCCGCACATCGGAGGTGGCCTTACGGGTCGCGCCGAGGCCGATGCCCGCGCCCGCCGCGGCGGCCGCCTCACCCGCGTCGTCGACGCCAGTGGCGAAGTCGAGCTGGACCGAGACCATGCCGGTGCGCAGCCCGGCCTCCGTCCTGAGCGCGACGGCCGCGTTGCTCTTGCTGCGGTCGGCCGCGGGCTGCTCCTTGTATCCCTTGTCCTTCGGGTAGCCCACGGACAGGCTCTTCGTGTCGAGCTTGCCCCAGCCGTCCGGGACGGCGCCCGCGTCCGAGGAGCCGCAGCCGGTGAGAAGGGTGAGACCGATGGCGGCGGCAACAGCCGCGCCGCGCGTCCGGGACCTGTTCACTGCCGCCCTTGCCGTTGCCGCTGCCATGGTCTGTTCATCGCCTCTCGTCGTGCGTGGTGCCGGGTGGTGCCACCGGTGCCGCGGGGTGCTCAATTCGCGCAGTAGCTGTACGGGAGGAAGCTGCGCTTGTCGCCCTGCGGAGCTCCGAGGAACTGCGCGTCCGTCAGTGTCTCCTTCTTGTGCTCGTCCGAGATGGAGAATCCGAGACTCATGCCGAGCGAGACCTCGAAGCCGAACTCCTGGGCGTCCGTCTCGCCGTGGTACTGCATGGTGCTCGACAGGCCGTCCTGGAACATCATCTGGTCGAAGGGGTCCGTCCCGTCGGGCTTCTGCTGCAGCGACTTGTCGCCGAACATGTACTCGAACGGCGCGGTGTTGTTGCCGCTGCCGTCCAGCCACTTCTCGGCGATGGCCCGCTTGTCCTCGGTGGCCTTGTCGTCGTCCTTGCCGAAGATGATCGAGTTCGTCTGGACCTCGATGCCGGTTTCGCCGGAGGAGTCGGTGACGCTGCCCTTGCCGCCGCGCTTGTCACCGTCCTTCTTGCCGTTGTCGCCCTTGGCCTCGCCCTTGTCGGACGTCGAGCCCGTCTCGACCGTCTTCGTCATGTCGATGCGGACGATCTTGCCGGTCTTCTGGTCACGGGTGACGGTGATCGCCCCGGTGCGGGTGTCCTTCGCGCCGGCCGTGCCGGTGAGCGGTCCCGCCGTGCCGCCGACCTTCCCCTCGAGTTCGAGCTTGGCGGTGTACGTGTACGACTCGTTGCCGTTCACGTCGTCCTTGGTGATGGTCACGTCGGGGGAGAACTTGGCCTTGCCGCCCAGCTTGGCGCCGAGCTTGGACTCGTCGCCCGCGCTGATGTTGAGACCGCCGTCGGCGTACACGTTGAGACCGATGGTCGAGTAGGAGATCTTCTTGTCGCCGATCTTCTTCTCGACGTCCTCCTTCTTCTCGGCCCACTTCATGCCCGAGTACCAGCCGCCGCCGTAGCCGCCGCTGTACTTGGTCGAGGTCTCCCACATCTTCATTTCCTCGATGTCGTCCCGCATCTTCTTGGCGTCCTCCTCGCTCTTGAAGACCCAGGTATCACCGTTGGTGATCTTGATGCCGCCGCCGACGTCGACATCCGCCTTGCCGAGCTTGCCGAGCTTGACGCCGGGCGTACTGCCGCTGGCGCCGACGGACGCGGCGTCCGTGAACGTCATGTAGACCAGCTTGTCGTTCTCGTCGACCTTGCCGTCCTCGTTCACATCCGTCTTGGCCTGGCTGACCTTCTGCTGGAAGCCGTACTCGTTGCCCCACTCGAACCAGCCGATCTTCACCTTGTCGCCGACGGTGTCGGAGACGCTGGAGACCTGGCACAGCTTGGGCTCGTAGTCGGCATCGGTCTTCGGCTTCGCGGTCGGGTCCCCGCCGCCCGTCGTGCATCCGGCGCTCCCGCCGCCCATCGAACTGATCGCACACCGGATCCGGTCGCCGATCTGCCCGCCGACACCCGCCATCGCCATCGCGCCGATCAAGGTGACGACGAGGACGATCACCCCGAGGTACTCCATGGCGGTCGCACCGCCGTCGCGCCAGGTGTACGAGTTCGGCGCGGCGGGCTCCGGCTCGTCGGCCTCCAGCAGCCGGTCGACGGCCAGCCCCACGGCCGAGCCGGTGACCAGTACCACCACCGGCATCAGCACGCCCTCGACACCGACGACATGCCACGAGACGTAGAGGCCGTACGCGAGCCCGACGACCGGAACACCCAGAGTGGCGAGCAGATACAGGACACGGGACTCGCGTTGCTCGTCGGGCAGGAGGCGGGCGGCGGCCAGGGTGGCGAGGAGGGTGGTGATGACGCTGGGCACATGCAGCAGTGCCAGCCGCCAGGTGAAGACCTGGAGCCGCTCATCGGTGGCGAGCGTCTCGACCAGTCCACGCGTCACCAGGATCCCGGCGAAGACGTAGACGAGGGCGCCGACGGCCCAACTGCGCGTCAGGGGAAAGAACACACCCCCGCCGCGCTCCCGCGGTATGTGGCCCCCGCTTCCGCTTCTCCAGCCGCCGCCACTTCTCACGGTCTTCCCCTCCGCCACTGACTCGCACTGCCTGCCCGCCCCGCTGCTGAACCTCGGGTGTGGCGTGAGCGTACGGGCGGACGGCCCGGATGACCTGGGCCCATGGCCCCAAGTTCGGGCCCAAGTCCGGCGCGGGGAGCGCTGGGTGACAGGTGACCGGGTGGATGGGCGTCGGCGTGGGCCCGGGCAGCCGGCTCGGCCGGTCCGGGAATCGCTGCCGGATGGGGGTCTCAGGTGGGTGCTCATTGGGGTCCGGGGACCCAAGACGGTTGCACCGCACGCTCGTTAGCGTCGAAACCATGTCACATCTGGGGGAGTTGCGTCGTCGGATCCGACGGTGGTCACGGGGTTCCCGGCCGCGTACGGATGTCCGGTTGCTGGGTCTGCGCCGCCGGCACGACCGAGGGCAGGGGGCCTTGGAGTACCTGGGCCTGGTCCTGGTGGCCGGGGCGATTGTCGGCGCCCTGGTGGCGACGGGGATCGGTGCGGAGCTCACCGAGAAGATCGGTGCGCAGGTCTGCCGGATCGGGGGCGGCGGGAACTGCGGTGGTGACGCGGACACCGAGGCCCGGGACGGCGGTTCGGGCAAGCCCGGCACAGGGGATCCGGCGTCGGACCGCGACGACGACGGTACGCCGAAGACGCCGACGCAGGTCGACTACGACAAGGCGTTGAAGGAGCTCCAGGACGCCCAGAAGGAAGAGACGTCCAACTCGGACAAGGCGAAGGAAGCCGCGAAGGAACTCGCGAAGATCCTCGCCGACGAGCTCGGGATCACCGACGCACTGAACTGCATCACCAAGGGCGACATGGGCGCCTGCACGGAAACACTGATAAACGTCCTGCTCAGCCTGATCGGAGGAGCCGTCGGGAAGCTGGGCGCGAAGTACGGCGCCCCATGGAAGTGGAAGAAGGCCTACAAGCTCATCAAGAGCTTGAAGAAGCACGGTGGCGACCTCTACGACGCCCTCAAGGGCCTGGTCAAGAACAGAAAGAAGGTCAAGGAAGCCGAGAAGAAGCTCGAGGACGCCCGGAAGAAGCTCGACGACGCGAAGAGGGACCCGCCGAAGAAGGACGACAAGCCCGACGAGAAGAAGCCGGACGAGAACCCGAACTGCAAGGTCAAGCACAGCTTCCTGCCGGGAACACGGGTGCTGCTCGCCGATGGGCGGACCGTCCCCATCGAATCGGTGCGGACCGGCGACCGGATCCGGGCCACCGACCCGTACAGCGACCGCACCCAGGGCCGGCGGGTCGAGCGCACGATCACGACGTACGACGACAAGGACTTCACCCGGCTGACGTTCCGGACCGCCGGCGGACCCGCGGTGATCACCGCGACCGGCACGCACCCCTTCTGGTCGGTCGGCCCGCGGCGCTGGGTGGATGCGGACGACATCACGCCCGGTACGAAGCTGCGGACCGCGGACGGCTCCGTGCTCGCCGTCTCGGCCGTCTCCCGGTACAGCCGGCGGCAGACCACGTACGACCTGACCGTCAACGGCATCCATACGTACTATGTGCTGGCAGGCGGCGCCCCCGTCCTGGTGCACAACAACTCGTGGTGCACCGACGAGGAACGCCTCGAGGATGCCGACGACATCGCCAAGGGGCACGCGGACAGCAAGCACGCGGGCGACTTCCCCGGCCTGTCGACCGACGATCTCGCCGAACTCGCCAAGGACGTGATCAAGAATCCGTCGCGGACCAAGGACCTGGGCAGCGGCCGGAAGGCGTTCCTCGGCAAGGACGGCACGACCATCGTGATCCACGATCCAATGAGCCCGGACGGCGGAACCATCTTCCGGCGGGACCCGGCGAAGCTCGAAGAGTACTGGGAAGGGCTGAACTGATGTCGGCAGGCGAAGTGGCGGCGAGCGAACTGTTCACGGGGGCCGAGACCGAACTCCTGCGGCGGGCGCTCCTGGAATGGGGCGGCCCGGCTCACTGCAGCGATCAGCTCGCCGTCGGTATGGGCTTCGCGGACGAGCAGGATCTGGTCGACCAGTGCGGCAGGCTGCGGGGCGCACTCGCCGACGACGCCCCGCTCGCACCGGTGGACTGGGCGCGGACCCTGCTGGCCGTGGAGATCGTGTTCGTCAGCGACCTCGCCGGCACCGGCGTCGAATGGCGGACGACCACGGGACTCGGTGACGAGCCGACCATCATGCTGCTGCGGTCGATCCAGCGGAAGCTCGCCAGGACGGTCAAGCCCTACTACGGGAAGCGCCCGAGCGAATGACGACGGTCCGGCCTCGTCCCCGGCCTTGGGTCCCCGCTTGAGCCCTGGGACCCAAGACGGGGTCCGGGGCGGGTCGCTAGCGTCGTGCCCCGGAAGTGTTCATGGCCCGCCCGCCCCCGCGCACGGACAGCGACCGCGGGGGCGGGCGCGGGACCGGAAGGTGGACGGGTGAGGACTCGCTTACAGACGGCGGAGCAGCTTGCGCTGACCGAGGAGGAGTCCCGGCTCCTGCAGCAGGGCCTGGTCGAGTGGAGCGGCCCGGCGCGCTGCACGGAGGAGTTCGCGGTGGCCATGGGCTTCGACGACGCGGCCGACCTGAACCGGAGGGGAGCCAGGATCCGTACGGCGCTGGCGGCGAAGGAACCCCTGGAGCCGATGGACTGGGCGCGGGCGCTGCTCGCCACGGAGCTGGCGTTCGCCAGCGAGGTGGTCGGCTCGGGCTACGAGTGGTCCACGACGACCGGCTGGTCCGACGACACGACCGTGAAGGTCCTGCGCTCCACGCAACTGAAGCTGATCCGCACGGTGTCGCCGCTCGTCGGCCGCGGCCTGGGCACCCGGCCCTGAGGGCTGTCGGATCACGCCGGGCCCGCGGGACACGCGCCCTGATCCGTGCTGATCCGAATGAATGGCCCGGAACTTGCGTGGTGTGACTGCTAGTTGGGCCCGTGGGCCCACGCACCCGCCGTCGCCCGGTTGTTAGCGTGCCGGACAGGGGAACGTGGCCCATGGCCAGGAACGGGGAACGATGAAGGCTCGTACAGCAGTGATGGCGGCGACGACAGCGGCGCTCTGCCTCGCGGCCGTGTCCTGCGGCCCGTCCGGCGGCGACTCCTCCCACGGCAAGGACAGCGGCAGGGCGAGCAGTCCGTCGAGCGCGATGCCGTCCGGCGACGACGCCTCGCCCCCGCCCCCGGCGCCCTCCCCGAGCACGCTGCCGGCCGGCACCGGCAAAGTGCTCACCGAGGCGGAGCTGACCGAGGCCGCCCTGGCCACCGGCGACGTGGCCGACTACGAGGTCACCCCCCTGCAGGGCAGCCAGGACACCGGCACGGAAAAGGCCGAGAGCCAGGCCTGTCGGCCCCTGGCCGCCGTGATCAACGGTGCTCCCGAACCCGCCGCGACCGCCACCGTCTTCCGTACCGTCATGGACAGATCGGAGGAGGGGAAGGACGACCAGACCGTCGTCACCGAGATTCTCACCTCCCACCCGAAGGGCGGGGCCCAGCAGGTGCTGCGCGACGTCCGGGACGCGGTGCAGGCCTGTGCGGGCGGGTTCAGGACTTCGAGTGACGAGGGGCCGTCCACGTACAGCAAGGTCGAGCTGCTGGATGCGCCGCGGGCGGGCGAGGAGAGCATCGCCTACCAGGTGACGGGGAACATCGAGGGCGACAAGGTGCCACTGGTCTTCCAGCTCGTACGGAGAGGCTCGACGGTCGTCACGTTCTACGTCGCCGACTTCGTCGACGCGACGACTCCGCAACTCCCGGCGGAAGTGGTCACCGCGCAGCTGGCCAAACTCCCCTGATTTGTTGCTTCAGTCGGCCTGGTCGATCTGCACCTGCACACCCGGCCGCAGTCCCCACTTCTCCATCGTCCCGCCCGCCGACTCGAGCACATGACGGGACCGCAGCCGCACCATCCCGAGCCGCCCCGGCTTCATCGTGTGGACCGCCACGACGTTGAACTTCCGGTCCAGGTAGGCCACATCGATCGTGAACCGCATCCCGAACGTGTGCACACTCCCGCACGGGGTGATCATCAGTGCCCCGTCGATCCCGTCCTGCCCGAGAAGCCCCTTCGACCGGGCCCGGTACGAGGCGGCGATCCGGAGCGGTATCTCCAGCCCCGGTCCCCCCTCCCGGTCCCCGAGCGTCAACGTCCCGTCGCCATTACGCCATTGACCCATGGCGACGACGGTAGCGCCCGGTGACCGCCACTGGGCCCGAAACGCCGCGCAGTGGGCCCCAGGGCCCATGACCCCGTGCGCGTTGCCCGCCTAGGGTCGGTTCCGTGTACGTCATGCTGACAGGCGTCGCCGCGCTCTGGGGCGCCGCGACCGGACTGCTGGTCCCGCGCGCCGCCTACCGGTTCTCCGTCGAACCGGAGGAGGCATGGCGGGACACCTGCCCCGCGGGCCACCCCTTCCGGGGGGGGGCCCGCGGCTGGCTCGGCTCGACGCGGTGCGCGGCGTGTGCCGCGGGTGCGGCGGGTACGACTGCGCAGTCGAGCACGGCCGCGGTAGCGGCCCCACCCGAGGAGCGCGCCGAGCCCAACGAGCCCGTCGAGACCGCCGGGTCGGCGGACACGAGCACGCGGGAGGACGACGGCCGGGAGGGGGACCCCGGTGCCGAACCGGCCGCGCGTTACGCCCCCGCCGTCCTTGCCCCCGTCGCCACCGCCGTCGGCTGCGCCGCCCTCGCCGCGGCCACCGGGCTCAGGCCCGAGCTTGCCGTCTGGCTGCTCCTCGCCCCCGTCGCCGTGCTCCTCGCCACCATCGACCGCCGCGTCCACCGGCTGCCCGACCAGCTGACGCTGCCGCTCGCCGGTGCGGCCGTCGTACTGCTGGGTGGCGCGGCGCTGCTTCCGGAGCATGCCGGCTCGTGGCTGTCCGCCCTGTTCGGCGGCCTCGCCCTCGGCGGCTTCTACTTCCTGCTCTTCCTGATCAACCCGAACGGGATGGGCTTCGGCGACGTCAAGCTCGCCCTGTCGCTGGGAGTGGCTCTCGGCTGGTACGGGTGGGCGGTCGTCTTCGCGGGCGGCTTCGCCGGGTTCGTACTCGGTGCGGTGTACGGGTTCGGGCTGGTGATCCTGCGGCGGGCAGGGCGTAGGACGGGCATCCCGTTCGGGCCCTTCATGATCGCGGGCGCGCTGCTCGGGATACTGTTCGGCGGCCTCGCGGCCTGACCCGCGCCGGGGCCACGGAACTCGGTCGCGCGTGCGCGCGCGGATGACACCGTCCCCGCACGCCGGGTACATCCGACGGAAGGTGATCTGGACGGTGCCCGGCTTCACGGTCGAGCAGTACCGGCCGGAACCGGCCGCCCTGCACCGCCTCATCGAGACCGAGGGGCCGTTCGTCGCGCACACCACCCGCTTCCTGATCGAGGCCCGCAAGCCGCAGTGGGCGTAAACCTGGTGACGCTCGCTGTGTCACCACTCTCCCTTCACCGGCGTACGCCCAAAATGGTGCGACCCTGGGCGGTGAGCGCACGGGGAAGGAAGGCCATGAGGGTGGAGAACGACGAGGACGCCTTCCGCAGCACGCGGCAGGGCAATGCCGAATGGCTCAGAGGGGCGCGGATCGTCGGTGTCCTCGGCCTCTTCTACCGGCCGGAGGGACGGATGGGGGAACCGGAGGCAGTCGAGTTCCTGCTCTCCGACAGCCAGTCGTTGCTCCTGACCTGTGCCTCCGACTGGACCCTGCACATCGGCCCCGGAACCTGGCCACGCCTGCCCGAGTGGTGCGTACCCGCCGGCCAGTGGGAGTTCGCTGCCCTGCCGCACCTGCCGGAACCGCCCGACGGCGGCTGGACGGTCACCCGCACGGAGGAGCTCCGGGACGAGCGCGGCGAGGTGCACCAGGCCGTCATCCGGTGCGAGGGCGGACGCTTCGTGGTCATCGGCGGGGACACGGTCGCGATCCGCTACACCCGCGGCCACCGCGGCGCGGAAGCGACGACCTGAGCACACGAGCGACCACTGCCGGGCGGACGCTATGCGTGGGGCCCCACAGTCACCTTCCCGACCGTCAGTTCCGGCTTCCCCTCCAGCACCAGGCCCACCCGTTCCACCTGCTCCTCCAGACCCCGCAGCTGCCCGGCTGTGAGCGGGGACAGCGGCTCCACGGTCACCGCGATCCGGCGGCCCGAGCGGCGCTGGTGCCAGACCCCGGCGACCGTGCCGTCGATCAGCAGTACCGGGTGGTTCCCCGCCTGGCCGCCTGCCAGCGCGCGGGCGTACGCGGCACCCGGGAAGAGCTTCTCGCGGGGCTGCGACGCGATGGCGAACGCATCGAAGTAGGGGAGCAGCCGCACCCCGCGCGCCGGCCCGGCGGGGAAGCGGGTGTCGCCGGCCACCAGCCAGGCCGGCCCGACACCTTCGTGCGTCACCTCTTCGATCGCTCCGGCACCGGCCTGCTCCGCAAAGACCGATTTCGCCCAACTGTTGGGCGCGGCAAGCCATTTGGCGAAGTGCTGCGGTGTGGCGGGACCGTACGCGTACAGGTAGCGGTGTACGAGCCCGGCCAGCGCCTCCGGGCCGTCGAGCGGGGTGGCGCCCGGGTTCGTGTACGTGACCTTGCGGCCGCGGTCGGGGGCGAAGCACAGCACACCGCGGTGGCCCGCGAGATGCATCACCTGCCGCCAGCGCGGCCACATGCCCTGGAACGCGGGCACCACCAGGTCCCCGGCCCACGGCCCGGTGCGGGCGATCACCGCGTCGGAGAGCTCGTCGATCGTCAGCTCGGCCCCCGTCAGCGCGTCGCCGACCGCCGCGAGAACCTCCTCGGTCTGATCCGCGGTCATCCGGGCGTCCTTGCGGAACGGGCCTGTCCCGGCCGGGACCGCGGACAACGCACCGGTCCACAAAGGCAGTTCGGCCGCCGGTAGCAGATGTACGGTGCCGCGCGGCCCATGCGTCCTGACCAGGGCGCGGTCGCCCCACAGCGTCTTGCGTACGTCGGTACGCGTAGCGCCCGCCAGCCGCAGCCCCACGGACAGCTCGGCGGCGGACGGCACCTGTGCATGGGCGCCGAGCATCGCCGCCACGGCACGGTCGGGGGAGGAGGCCATCGGAGCGGCGAGGCCCTGGCGTTCGATCCGGCGCGCGTTCGCCTCGGCCCAGGTCACGGTCGCGGTTCGTGTCGTCATGATGCGGAAACTAGCGGCTCATCAGGTCGGGGCGCGTCCCATATGTGGTCCATGACCTCCGCGAGACGCACAGCTGCGGTCCTCGCCGGCGCGACGGTGCCCGTCCTGGCCACGGCCCTTCGTGGGTGGCGGGAAGGAGAGGGCCGAGGAGGGCGCCGGCCGCCGCCGAGGGGCGTCGACCGTACGGGCGCTCACGACAACGCCCACGCCCTGCGCCGAAGTGAGCCACCGCCGACCGGGTGAAGGCCGGCCCGGACCGAGCGGATCGAGGCGCCGCTCACTCCGATGGCCCAGCGCCCGCACACCACTGAGTCCTGGTGCCCTGGGGGTCCGGGACCGGGATGTGCCCGTCCGGCGTCAAGGTGGCGCCCCCGGCCGTCCGCCCACTTCGCGCCCTCTTCCCGGCCCCGGAATCCGTGCCCGGTACGGAGTCCCGCGTATTCGGAGAGTAATTATGGAGCGGCGTGGCACGCAGCATCACTTACGAAGGGTTATGGTGGAAACCCCCCCTCGGGCCGGTCCGTATCCCCCCCCACGGACCGGCCCGTTTTTTGTGGGCAGGTGGTGCGGGTCCCGGGCGGGACCCGTGAAAACCGGACCGATCAGCCCCGTCCGGCCCAGATGTTGGTGCCCGCGGTGTCCACGGCGAAGGTGTCGATCTCCTTCAACTCCTCGGCGGACAGCGCCGGTCCGGCAAGCGCCGCGACGTTCTCCTCGAGCTGCTGCACACTCGACGCGCCGATCAGGGCGGATGTCATACGGCTGTCCCGCAGCACCCAGTTGAGTGCCAGCTGGGCGAGGGACTGTCCGCGCCGCTGGGCGATGTCGTTCAGCCCGTTCAGCCGACGGACCACCTCGTCCGAGAGCAGATCCGGGCTGAGGGACTTGCCCTGGGTCGCGCGCGAACCCTCCGGGATGCCGTGCAGGTACTTGTTGGTGAGCAGGCCCTGGGCGAGCGGCACGAAGGAGATGCAGCCCATGCCGGCCGCCTCCAGCGTGTCCAGCAGTCCGTCGTCCTCCGTCCAGCGGTTGATCATCGAGTAGGACGGCTGGTGGATCAGGGCGGGCACACCCATCTGCTTGAGCAGCCGGGCGGCCTCGGCGGTCTGCTCCGAGTTGTAGGAGGACACACCCACGTACAGCGCCTTGCCCTGCTGCACGGCGGAGGCCAGCGCACCCATCGTCTCCTCGAGCGGGGTGTCCGGATCGAAGCGGTGCGAGTAGAAGATGTCGACGTAATCCAGCCCCATCCGCTTCAGCGAGGCGTCCAGCGACGACAGCAGGTACTTGCGGGAGCCCCACTCCCCGTACGGGCCGGGGTGCATGTCATAGCCGGCCTTGGTCGAAATGACCAGTTCGTCGCGGTACGGGGCGAAGTCCTGGCGGAAGAGCTTTCCGAAATTGAGCTCGGCGGAGCCGGGCGGCGGGCCGTAGTTGTTGGCCAGGTCGAAGTGGGTCACACCGAGGTCGAAGGCGCGGCGCAGAATCGCCCGCTGGGAGTCCAGTGTGCGGTCGTCGCCGAAGTTGTGCCACAGGCCGAGCGAGACGGCGGGGAGCTTGAGACCGCTGCGGCCGGTCCGGCGGTACTCCATCGAGTCGTAGCGCGAACCGGCAGCCCGGTAGGAGGAAGAAGAATCAGTCACGTTTCCCTCCTTATCACGTACTTGTGACAGACCAGGTTGGGCCGGTGCGGCGCCTGCGCAGTAATGTGGCGACGTCGGGGACTGCCACGGCACGGCGGAGCGATGGCTCCGCGGACTTGTGCGGCGATCCCCAGGGGGACGACCCCGGACCCCGGGCAATGGGGCGGGCGGGCCCGCACAGAACCGAGAGGTGAACTCAGTGAACTTGCGCGACCTGGTGTACAGGCTCTACGCGCGCCGGGTGGAGGCCCGCCTCGATCACACCCAGGTGCCCAAGCACATCGGTGTCATCCTCGACGGCAACCGGCGCTGGGCGAAGGCGTCCGGCGGCACGGCCGCGCAGGGGCACCAGGCCGGTGCGGACAAGATCCAGGAGCTGCTCGGCTGGTGCAGTGAGACCGATGTCGAGGTGGTCACCCTGTGGCTGCTCTCCACGGACAACTTCGACCGGCCCGCGTCCGAGCTGACCCCGCTCCTCGGCATCATCGAGAACACCGTGCGCGACCTGGCGGCCGACGGCCGGTGGCGCGTCCACCACGTCGGCACGCTGGACCTGCTGCCCGCGCACACCCAGACCGTCCTCAAGGAGGCCGAGCAGGCCACGGTCGGCGTCGACGGAATACTGGTCAACGTCGCCGTCGGCTACGGCGGGCGGCAGGAGATCGCGGACGCGGTGCGCTCGCTGCTGCTCGACCACTCGTCCAAGGGGACGTCCTTCGAGGACCTCGCGGAGATCGTCTCCACGGACCTGATCTCCGAGCACCTGTACACGCGGGGTCAGCCGGATCCGGACCTGGTGATCCGCACGAGCGGTGAGCAGCGGCTGTCCGGCTTCATGCTCTGGCAGAGCGCGCACTCCGAGTACTACTTCTGCGAAGTCTTCTGGCCGGCCTTCCGCAAGGTCGACTTCCTTCGCGCGCTGCGCGACTACGCGGCCCGAGGCCGCCGCTTCGGCGGCTGACGCCGCCGCGCCTCCCGGCCCAGCCTGTCCGGCGTCCGAGGACGGAACCCCGGGGCGGGTGGGCCCGGACCCGTGCCCCCCGGGGCACCGCTTCCGGCACGCCCGCGCCCCTGCGCAACGGTTCCGGCCTCAAGTGCCGGACAGACTCACATCGTGGCCCGGACCTGTGCGGTCGGGCGCATCACTTCCGGCTCACCCGCCCGCCACGTGGCGGCATGGCTTCGCGTGTTCGAGGGAATACCCCTGTCAGGTCGACGTCCGGTCAAAAACCAGGCGGACGTCGTGTCCAAGTGAGTGGCATCGAGTCCGCTCGCCCGGGAGGCCCTTTGCACACGAAGGACCGTACATACAGTGCGGCCGACGCGGAGGGCCGGCGCTCGGCCCGCGCAAGGTGGCCGCAGCCCGGTCCGTCCTCTCCCTTTGGGATGCTCCGCGACGCCGTCGCAGCCCAACCTCGTCCGAGGGGGTACGTCCTTCCGTGGTGACCAGCACAAAGCGCCGCATGCCCGACAGGCGCACCTATGTTCTCGACACCAGCGTCCTGCTGGCCGATCCGAACGCCATGGCCCGCTTCGACGAGCACGAAGTCGTGCTCCCGATCGTCGTGGTCACGGAACTGGAGGCCAAACGCCACCATCCGGAGCTCGGCTACTTCGCCCGGCAGGCCCTGCGCCTGCTGGACGACTTCCGCGTCCGGTACGGCAGGCTCGACGCCCCCATCCCGCTCGGGGATCTCGGCGGAACGCTGCGCGTCGAACTCAACCATTCCGATCCCGGCGTACTGCCCGCCGGCTACCGGTTGGGGGACAACGACTCACGGATTCTCGCGGTCGCGCGCAACCTCCAGGCCGAGGGGTACGACGTCACGGTCGTCTCCAAGGACCTGCCGCTGCGCATCAAGGCATCGTCGGTCGGCCTCCTCGCTGAGGAGTACCGCGCGGAACTCGCCATCACCGACTCCGGCTGGACGGGGATGGCCGAACTTCCCCTATCGGCCGAACAGGTGGATCTGCTCTTCGGAGAGGAGACGCTGTACGTCCCCGAGGTCGCCGAGCTGCCCGTGCACACCGGACTGGTCCTGCAGTCCGAGCGGGGCAAGGCGCTCGGCCGGGTCACGGCCGAGGGCAATGTGCGCCTCGTCCGCGGCGACCGGGAGGCCTTCGGGATCCACGGCCGCAGCGCCGAGCAGCGCATCGCCCTGGATCTGCTGCTCGACCAGGACGTCGGCATCGTGTCGCTCGGCGGCCGGGCCGGTACCGGAAAGTCGGCGCTGGCGCTCTGCGCCGGTCTCGAAGCCGTGCTGGAGCGCAGGCAGCACCAGAAGGTGATGGTCTTCCGGCCGCTGTACGCGGTCGGCGGGCAGGAGCTCGGCTATCTCCCCGGCACCGAGGCCGAGAAGATGAGCCCCTGGGCGCAGGCCGTCTTCGACACGCTGTCGGCGGTCGCCGGGCGCGAGGTGATCGAGGAGGTACTGGGGCGCGGGATGCTGGAGGTCCTGCCGCTCACCCACATCCGGGGCCGGTCGCTCCACGACGCCTTCGTGATCGTCGACGAGGCCCAGTCGCTCGAACGCAACGTCCTGCTGACCGTGTTGTCCAGGATCGGGTCGAATTCCCGGGTTGTGCTCACGCATGACGTGGCCCAACGGGACAACCTCCGGGTCGGCCGGTACGACGGAGTCGTCGCCGTGGTCGAGAAGCTGAAGGGCCACCCGCTCTTCGCGCACGTCACGCTCACCCGCTCCGAGCGTTCGCAGATCGCCGCACTGGTGACCGAAATGCTGGAGGAAGGCCAGATCTGATACTGGTTGCGACAGTTGATGCCGCCCGGCGAGCCAAGGAGCTTAGCCGGGCGGCATCACGTTGCGGCGCCATTTCCGCGAAACACCTGAGCCAAACGGGGTGTGAGCTTTCACACGCAACGGAGAATTGCTTAGCGGCGGCCAGTTCCGGCAGAGTCTTGCTTCCGTCAGGCCCCGCATACGGCACACCCGCACCTCCAGAGGTGCCACGCACCACACAACTCAACAATCGCCGTCCGTATGCCGCCCGCGAGCACCACGCGGCACTCCCCCAGGGGAGCTGCCCACCGGGCCCGTGCCTCCCGTGACCCAAGCAGTAGGGAGGCCAGTGTCAGGGGCACGATTGCGCCTGCGAGGTCACCTAAGCGGGCGATGCTGGAAGGACACCGTGTGAGCCGGATCTCGGTCCGGGGGTTCGCCGTGGCATCTGCCACTGCGGTCACCACCGTCGGCGCCGTCGTAGGCGTTGCTTCGGGCAGCACTCCCGCTGTCGACGACAACAACTTCGAGGCGACCGCAGCCGACACGACGCTGCTCGCCGACATCCCCGCAGGCCAGCAGGCCCAGGTGCAGACCGCCTCGCTGACGCAGCAGGCCGACGCCCAGGCGTCCGCCGCCGACGCGGCGGCGAAGAAGTCTGTCGAGGAAGCAGCCCGCATTCAGGCCGCCAAGGACGCCAAGTCGAAGAAGCAGGCGGCCGAGGACAAGCTGGAGCGGGAGCGTCAGGCCAAGGAGGACGCCGAGCGCGCCAGCCGTTCCGAGGTCCGCAGCGCCTCCGCGTTCGCCACGCAGAGCTCGTACACCGTGGCCGAAGTCCAGGCGATGGCCCGCCAGATGATCCCCAGTGACCAGTTCCAGTGCTTCAGCAACATCGTGAACCACGAGTCGAGCTGGAACTACCGGGCGACCAACGCCGGTTCCGGTGCCTACGGTCTGGTCCAGGCGCTGCCCGGCTCCAAGATGGCATCCGCGGGCGCCGACTGGCAGACCAACCCGGCCACCCAGATCAAGTGGGGCCTCAACTACATGGACAGCCGCTACGGCAGCCCGTGCGGTGCCTGGTCCTTCTGGCAGGCGAACAGCTGGTACTAGAAATCGGAACCTTCCGGGGTTCTGGTCTCAACCTTGCGAAGCCCCTCACCGTCCTACGGTGAGGGGCTTCGCGCGTGTACCGTCGTCCGAACGACTCCGGGGGGAGTGGTGGGGAGCGAACTCGCGGGAAAAGGAACGTATATGTCGAAACTGCCAGGATGGCTCGGTCGACTGGGCGCTGAACTGACCGAACTCGGCGAGCGCCTGGAGGAACGCCGAGCCGCGGCGGAGGCCGAGGCGGACCGGGACGCGGACGCCGAGCCGGCGATCCCGGCCGCCGCCACCGACCACGCTGCCGCCACGGCCGAGCATGTGCCGCCACCGCCCGCATACGCCCCGTCCGTCGCCGCCCGGCCCGACCCGGTCGCGGCGATCCCCTGGGGGATGCGCGTCGCGGCCGAGGCCGGCTGGCGGCTGCTCGTCCTGGCGGGCACGCTCTGGGTGCTGATGCGCGTCATCAGTGCCGTACAGCTGGTGGTGCTCGCGTTCGTCGCCGCGCTGCTCGTCACCGCGATGCTGCAGCCGACCGTCGCCCGGCTGAGGCGCTACGGGCTGCCGCGCGGCGTGGCCACCGCCGTCACGGCGATCCTGGGCTTCGTCATCATGGGCCTGGTCGGCTGGTTCGTCGTCTGGCAGGTCATGGACAACCTCGACACCCTCTCCGACAAGGTTCGGGACGGTATCGACGAGTTGAAGCGCTGGCTGCTCGACAGCCCCTTCCACGTCACCGAGCAGCAGATCAACGATGTCGCGAAGAACCTCAGCGACACCATCGGCACCAACACCGAAGAGATAACCTCCGCCGGGCTCCAAGGCGTCACCGTGATGGTGGAGGTCCTCACCGGGATACTGCTGGCGATGTTCTCGACGCTGTTCCTGCTGTACGACGGGAAGCGCATCTGGCAGTGGGTGCTCAAGCTCGTACCCGCCCAGGCCCGGCCGGGTGTCGCGGGCGCCGGGCCACGCGCCTGGCGGACGCTGACCGCCTATGTGCGCGGCACGGTGCTGGTCGCCATGATCGACGCGATCTTCATCGGGCTCGGGATCTGGTTCCTCGACGTCCCGATGGCGGTGCCCCTCGCCGTCTTCATCTTCCTCTTCGCCTTCATCCCGCTGGTCGGCGCAGTGGTCTCCGGAGCGCTCGCGGTCGTCGTCGCGCTGGTCACCGAGGGCGTGTTCACCGCGCTGATGGTGCTGGTGGTGGTGCTGGCCGTGCAGCAGATCGAGGGGCATGTGCTGCAGCCGTTCATCCTCGGCCGCGCGGTACGCGTGCACCCGCTCGCCGTCGTCCTCTCGGTGGCCGCGGGCGGCATGGTCGCGGGGATCGGCGGTGCGGTCGTCGCGGTGCCGCTGGTCGCGGTCACCAATACGGTGGTCGGCTATCTGCGGGCGTTCGGGCAGGAAGCCGCCCTTCGCCACGCACCGCAGCCCCGCGGGTCCACGGCGATCGGGGCGGCCGCTACCCCGGCCCCGGCCCCGGCTCTGCCTCCGGCGCCGGAGGCACCGCCCGCGGGTGAGGACGAAGGGGAAGAGAAGCCGCCGGCGCAGTGAGGCGGAGAGCGCAGTGAGGCGGAACGATAAGAAGGGCCCCGTGGACGGTCGGTCGTCCTCGGGGCCCTTCTCGTATCAGGGGTACTGCAGTCACTGCTCGGCGAGCACGGCCTCGGCATCGAGGGTCACGCCGACCGCCTGGATCACCGAGGCGATCTTGAAGGCTTCCTGAATGGTCTCACGGTCCACGCCGGCCTTGCGCAGCACCTGCTCGTGGGAGTCCAGGCACTGGCCGCAGCCGTTGATCGCGGAGACGGCGAGCGACCACAGTTCGAAGTCGATCTTCTCCACGCCCGGCTTGCCGATGACGTTCATCCGCAGGCCCGCACGGAGCGTCCCGTATTCGGGGTCCGACAGCAGGTGCCGGGTCCGGTAGAAGACGTTGTTCATCGCCATGACGGCGGCGGCCGACTTCGCCGCGGTGTACGCCTCGGCAGAGAGGTTGGCCTTGGCCTCCGGCTCCAGCTCGCGAAGCACCTTCGGCGAGCGCGAGGCGATCGCGCAGGCGAGGACGGTGCCCCAGAGCTGCTGCTGCGGGAGTTCGCTGTTCCCGATGACCGAACCGAGGTTCAGCTTCAGGTCCTTGGCGAAGTCCGGGACGGCGGCCTTCAGTTCGTCGAGTGCCATGTCGGTGTCAGCTCACTCGCCCGAGAGGAGCGCGACCGGGTCCAGGGTGTTCTCGCCCTTGGTCCAGTTGCACGGGCACAGCTCGTCGGTCTGCAGGGCGTCGAGGACCCGGAGGACCTCCTTGGGGTTACGGCCCACGGAACCGGCGGTCACCATCGTGAACTGGATCTCGTTGTTCGGGTCGACGATGAAGACGGCGCGCTGCGCGAAGCCGTCCTCGCCCTCGATGCCGAGGCCACGCATGAGCTCGTGCTTCGAGTCGGCCATCATCGGGAAGGGCAGGTCGGTCAGGTCCGGGTGGTCCTTGCGCCAGGCGTGGTGCACGAACTCGGAGTCGCCGGAGAAGCCGAGGATCTGGGCGTCACGGTCGGCGAACTCGTCGTTCAGCTTGCCGAAGGCGGCGATCTCGGTGGGGCACACGAAAGTGAAGTCCTTGGGCCACGCGAAGACGATTTTCCACTGACCCTCGTAGGTCTTGTGGTTGATCTGCTCGAACTCCTTGCCGCTCTCCAGCGAGACACAAGCAGTCAGGTCGAACTGGGGGAACTTGTCACCGACAGTGAGCACGCGCTCTCCTTGCAGCATAGGAATTCCCTTTTGCGGGATTTCCTGGGGGTTGGACGATGTCCACCTTGGCACAGAGTGCATTGATCGCGGAAATAGCTACACTCGGTCGTGATGATCGGAGGTGCCTATCAGTGGCGCAAGGCAACCAGGGCAGTCGACCCAAACAACCCAGTCTGTCGCAGCTGCGCGCGTTCGCGGCCGTGGCCGAGCATCTGCACTTCAGGGACGCGGCGGCCGCAATCGGGATGAGCCAGCCCGCGCTCTCCGGTGCCGTGTCGGCGCTGGAGGAGACACTCGGTGTCCAGCTCATCGAGCGTACGACGCGCAAGGTGCTGCTCTCGCCCGCCGGGGAGCGGCTGGCGGTGCGGGCCGGGGCGGTGCTGGAGGCCGTCGGTGAGCTGATGGAGGAGGCCGAGGCGGTCCGGGCACCGTTCACCGGAGTGCTCAGGCTCGGCGTGATTCCGACCGTCGCCCCGTACCTGCTGCCGACCGTGCTGCGGCTGGTCCACGATCGTTACCCGGAGCTCGACCTGCAGGTGCACGAGGAGCAGACGTCGTCGCTGCTGGAGGGGCTGGCCGCCGGCCGGCTGGACCTGCTGCTGCTCGCCGTGCCGCTGGGGGTGCCCCAGGTGACCGAACTTCCGCTCTTCGATGAGGACTTCGTGCTGGTCATGGAGCGCAGCCACTGGCTGGGCGGTCGCGCCGACATTCCGCGCGAGGCGCTGCGCGAGCTGCCGTTGCTGCTGCTCGACGAGGGGCACTGTCTGCGCGACCAGGCGCTGGACATCTGCCGGGAGGCGGGACGTACGGAGGGGGCGCCGGTGACCACGACCGCGGCCGGGCTCTCCACGCTGGTGCAGCTGGTCGCGGGCGGGCTCGGGGTGACGTTGCTGCCTCGTACCGCCGTCACCGTGGAGACGGCCCGCAACGATGCGCTGACCACCGGTTACTTCGCGGACCCCGCGCCGTCGCGGCGGGTGGCGCTGGGGATGCGGACCGGGGCGGCGCGGCACGGCGAGTTCGAGGAGTTCGCGGCGGCACTGCGTGAGGCGATGCGGGCGCTGCCGGTACGGCTGACGGCGGGCACGTCCCACGCGTGAAAGGGGTGCGGCCCCTCCTTGCGGAGGGACCGCACCCCTTGTGTCCGTCATTCCGTCCGCAGGCCGTCCGGTCGCATGAGCCGCCACAGCAGTGGCAGCGAGACCAGGGTGACCAGCAGGACCAGTGCGGTGCCCGCCCCCACCATCGGCAGGAACACCCACCAGTGGGTCACCTTTTTGGCGATCATCCTGATCATCACGGCGCCGAGCCCGAGCCCGCCCGCGACCGCCACCACCAGGCCGATGACCACCGGTACGGCGGTCTGCCAGAGCACCGACCAGCCGAGGGTGGTCCGCCGGGTGCCGAAGGCGACCAGGACCGACAGCAGGCGTCTGCGCTCCCGCAACTGTTCGAGCTGGGAGACCAGCATCGAGGCGGCGATCAGCAGCAGGGTGGCTGTGGCGCCGACCTGGAGGCTGGTCTGCACGCTGGCGTACTGCCGGTCACGCGTCACTGAATTCAGGGAGGCGACGTACATGCCGGGGTCGATCCTGGCCGCCGTGTTCCGTACGTACTCGGAGACGTCCGCGACGCTCTCGTCGACCTTGATCTGCGCGTTGACCGTCGCGCCGGGCAGCGTACTCGGGTCGACCGCGCCGACCGTGGCCATGATGCCCCAGTGGTCCTCCCCCATCGGATCGGGGCGGGAGACGACCGTCCGGGCGTCGGCGGGCAGGGTCCAGCGCACCGACCGCTTGCCGCCCGAGCCGGCCTCGACCTCTTTGCCCTTGCGGGCCGTCTCGTCCATCCAGGCTGCCATGCCCTTGTCGTTCCTGGGGTGGACGACGAAGGCGTCTCCCTCCTTGCAGGAGTCGATCCGGGCGAGTTCGCGCAGGGTCGCGCAGTCGCCGATGGACAGGGAGGTGGTGGGCCGGATGTCGCCCTCGTACTTCCCCGGCCGGGTGACGTACACCTCGACCGTGCCGATGACGGCCTGCACACCCTTGGTGGCCCGGAACTCCTTGATGGTGCGCGCGGCCGCGTCCCCGGTCACGTTCTCGGAGGAGGTCGTGAACTGGGCCCGCGAGGGATCCTGTCCCGTCATCCGGTTGAAGTCGTCTCCCACCGCCGCGAACAGCATCTGCAGCGCCACCGCGCCCGCCACCGCGACCGTGATGCCGCTGACCGCACGCGACGCCGCCCCGCTGCTCAGCTGCAGCCTGCGGGTCGCGAGCTGCCAGGGCACCGGGCCGCCGTGCAGCCGGTTCACACACGCCTCGACCAGCCAGGGCAGCAGCAGTGCGAGCCCCACCAGGACCAGCACGGCGCCGCACGCGATCGGATACGGATTGACCGGGGCGTACTTGTCGACCTTTCCGGTCAGTGCGAGTACCACCACCCCTGCCACGGGCATCAGCAGCCGCCACCAGAGCCGGCGCCTGTGGCTGCGACTGCTGCGTACGACGCCGAGCGGTTCGATCACCACCGAGCGCAGAGCGGTCAGGGTGACGAGCACTGCCGCCACCGGTACCGCCACCGCGATCAGCGCCGCCAGCCAGGGGGCGGGGACCAGATCGGCGGGGAAGGCGCTGACGTCCCACACCTCGACGGCGCCCACGAACTGACGTCCCACCAGGAAGAGCAGCAGGCCCGTCAGCAGTCCGAGCACCGCGCCGAAGAGCGCCTCACCGGCCGCGATCCGGCGGGTCGTCCGGATGTCCGCGCCGACCAGACGCAGCGCCGCGAGCCTGCGGTCGCGGCGGTCCCCGCCGAAGCGCACGGCTGTCGCGATGAAGATCGCGACCGGCACCAGCAGGACGACGCAGATCATGATGATCAGCACGATGAGGACGGGGGACAGCGGCTCGGACGGGTCCCGGGCGCCGTAGTCGGCCAGCCGGTGGCCGCCCGCGGCGGTGGTCAGCGTGGCGCTGCCGACGTAGAAGCGCAGTTCGCCCGGGGAGATCAGGCCCGGATCGGCGATGGTGCCGGTGATCCGGTACGGCAGCCGCTCCTTGAGGAGTCGGCCCTCCGGGGAGCCGAGCAGCTCCTTCAGGGCGGGCGAGACGACCATCTCGTCCGGGCCGGGGAAGCTCGCCACGCCGGGCGGAGTCACCGGGTGCGCCCCTTCCGGCCGCATCAGGAAGCCCTCGACGGAGCGGCCGCGGAACTCGGAGTCCGCGGTGATTCGCAGCACCGTGGAGTCCGACTTCGGGACGGTGTGGTCGCGTGAGACACGGGCCTCGGCGCGGGCCTGGTCGCGGGCGGAACGCTGATCGAGCAGATGCGGTACGGAGGCCGCGACCAGCAGCAGCGCCACGCCGAGTCCCACACCGACCGCGGTGAGCAGGGTGCGGGTCCAGCCCTCGCGCCCGCCGGAGGAGGCGAACCGGATGCCGAGGCCGAGATTGCGCAGCAGGCCGGTCGCCCGGGAGGGCGCGGTGGGCCGGAGTCCCTCGGCCGGCGGGACCGTCTTCCGGTCGAGCAGTGTCATGCGACGTGCTCCAGATCGCGGGCCCGGCCGTCGCGGACGGTGACGTCGCGGTCGGAGTAGGCGGCAACGCGGGCCTCGTGCGTCACCAGGACCACGGCGACGTCGGCGGATCGGGCGGCCTCGGTGAGCAGCTGCATCACCCGCTCGCCGTTGAGGGAGTCCAGGGCGCCGGTCGGCTCGTCCGCGAAGATCACCTTCGGGGAGGAGACCAGGGCTCGGGCGATGGCGACGCGCTGGCCCTGGCCGCCGGAGACCTCGCCGGGACGCTTGGCGCCGAGGTCGTCCACCTCGAGGCGCTCCATCCACTGCAGGGCGGTGCGCTCGGCGTCCTTGCGTTTGGCGCCGCTGAGGCGGAGGGGCAGGGCGACGTTCTCCACGCAGGTCAGCTCCGGGACGAGCTGTCCGAACTGGAAGACGAAGCCGAAGTCGCTGCGGCGCAGGGCGCTGCGTTCGGCGTCGGACATCGCGGAGAGTTCGCGGCCCGCGTAGCTGACCGTGCCGCTGTCGGGGGTGATGATGCCGGCGAGGCAGTGCAGCAGGGTCGACTTGCCGGAGCCGGAGGGGCCCAGTACGGCGACGACCTCGCCGGGGTGGACGGAGAACGAGGCGCCGTCCAGGGCGGGTGTCGAACCGTACGACTTGTGCAGGTCGCGGGCGACGAGGAGGGAGCCGGCGGGGATCATGCGACGACCTCGCCGGCGAGGCGGCCGAGCCGGGCGGCCGTCAGTTCCAGCCAGCGGAGGTCGGCCTCCAGGTGGAAGAGGGCGTGGTCGCAGATCAGCTGATCTGCCAGGTCGCCGCCGCGCTTGCGGTCGGTGAGGATGCGCATCAGGCGCAGGTGCTCGGTGCGCTGCGTGTCCAGGAGGGCTTCGGCGCTGCGGCCGGTGAGCAGGGCCAGGACGACCTTGGTGTACAGCGTCGACTGGAGGTACGGCTCCGGC
This sequence comes from Streptomyces sp. NPDC005262, assembly GCF_042872425.1. Classification (NCBI taxonomy): domain Bacteria; kingdom Bacillati; phylum Actinomycetota; class Actinomycetes; order Kitasatosporales; family Streptomycetaceae; genus Streptomyces; species Streptomyces sp. NPDC005262. The sequence goes on along the minus strand of NZ_JBIAKK010000001.1, from coordinate 571,814 downwards.
TTCTCGGGCTGGGCGAGCCAGTCGGCGACGTCGGTGATACCGGCCTCGGTGATGGCGTACCGCTTGCGCTCGGGGCCGCCGCCGCTCTCTATGCCGTCGACCTCGACGAGGCCGTTCTTGAGGAGGCGGGACATGGTCGAGTAGACCTGGCCGTAGTGCAGGGGGCGGTCGTGGCCGAACTTCTCGTCGAATGTGCGCTTGAGGTCGTAGCCGTGGCGGGGGCCGGACTCGAGGAGCCCGAGGAGGGTGTGACCGATAGACATGCGCACACTATAAGCGCTGTGTATACCGTGTGTGTATACGCGGGTGGAGCAGTCCTCGTGCAGTCCTCGTCCGGTCCTCGTCGAGATGAGGTGGGGCAGCAGCCGTACTGCCCGGTGCGGCCCCGAGCGGGCTTACGGCGGGCCCGGGTCGCCCCAGCCCGACGGCATCGCGCCTGCGCACGGGAACGGGCCCCGGAAGATCGCTCCCGGGGCCCGTTCCTGCGTCACCGTGTTCAGCGGCGCGGTGCCAGCACCTGCTTGAGTACGTCGTGCACGTACGTGTTCGGGTGCTTGCCCGAGAAGCTGTCGGAGAGCGGACCGCTCGCCGTCACGGGCACGTCCACGCTGGTGTGCCCGGACGTCGTCCAGTCGATGATGAACTTGCGGTCGCTGCCGCGGATCGAGAACGGACCGTCCTCGGCGGAGATGGCGTCCCCGGACTCGTCGGCGGCGTCGACCTCCTCGACCGAGAGACCACCGGTCTCGTGGTCACCGGTGACGACCAGCAGCGTGTCGGGGTGCGTCGCGATGTACGCGCGGGCCACCGCGACGGCCTTCTCCAGCTGCTGCATCGACTGCAGGACGCGCGTGCCGTTGTTGGAGTGCGCGAACTCGTCGGTGCCTTCCTCCTCGACCATGAGGAAGAAGCCCTTCTTGTTCTTGTCCAGGCTGGTCAGGGCCTTGCTCGTCATCGTGCCGAGGTCCACGACCGGGCTGTAGACGTCGCCCTGGCCCTCGGGACGCTGCTGGAACATCTCCTCGTTGCTGAACAGCCCGAGGATCTTGCCGTTCTTGGCCTTGCTCAGGCCGCTCGCACTGTTGACGTACGAGTAACCGGCCTTCTGGGCCTTCTTGATCAGGTCGCCCTTGGTGCCGCGGCTGCCCTCGGTCGCGTCCTCCGCCGGCTTGTCCTTGAACGCGCCCGGCGTACCGGCCGGCAGCCACCAGTCCTCGCCGCCGCCCAGGATGACGTCGGGCTTGCTGACGTCCAGGTACTGACGGGCGATCTCGTCCTGCTGTCCGCGGTCCGCGGTGTTGGCGAAGAACGCCGCCGGGGACGCGTCGGTGACCTGGGCGGTGGTCACCAGGCCGGTGGCCTTGCCGGCCGCCTTGGCCTGCTGGCCGAGGGTCGCCAGCGCGTTGCCGTCGACGTCGACGCTGATCGCGCCGTTGTAGGTCTTCTCGCCCGTGGCCCATGCGGTCGCCGCCGCGGCGGAGTCCGTCACGACGGCCTTCGGGTCCCGGGGGGTGGTGGTGAGCTGGCCGGACGCCGCGAGGCGGTCCATCGCCAACTGGCCTTCCAGGCCGGAAAGGTTGAGTCTTGCTGCCTCGCGCATCGAGGCACCCATGCCGTCACCGTTGATGAAGATGACGTTCTTCGCCGTGGGGGCCTTCGCCTTTGCCGCCGACAGCGGAGCAACGGCCGACGCACCCAGCGTCGGGTTGAGCACCATCGTGGCGACTGCGGCCACAACGGCCGCAGCGACGGGGGCTCCCCATCGCGCACTACGCACGCGTGTGTTCACAACAGCTCCTTGTGAATTGCATAGCTTTCACACACGAACGTAGGTGTGGGGGCGATACCCGTCGTGAACGAGAGGCGTCCGGAGACGGAACAACCTGCAGCGGGAGCTCCGTCGGCCCGGTTCCCCTCGTCGCCCTCCGTCCTCAGGAGCGCCTGCCGGAACGCGTCGGGCACGGCCGGATCCGGCCTTCCTCGGTGGCGTCTTCCGGGAGACGACGGCTGCGCCCGGGGTCGCCGGACGGGCTGATCCTCCAGCCCGTCCGGCGCTACGGGGCAGGCGCCCGGCCCCCGCCGGTCCCGTTCGCCCGCCCCCTACTCCGACGGGGGCTTGGGGGGACGGCCCCGGCGGGGGATGGGGGATGCCGTCGTCGGCAGGCGGCCCGCCTCCGCCAGCGCCCTGCGCAGCAGGAACTCGATCTGGGCGTTCGCGCTGCGCAGTTCGTCCGAGGCCCAGCGGGCCAGCGCGTCGTGCACCGCAGGGTCCAGCCGCAGCAGCATCTGCTTGCGCTTCGGGGTTTCTTCCGTCACTGGTAGAGCGTGCCCGTGTTCAGGACGGGTTGCGCCGCGCGGTCACCGCACAGCACCACCATCAGGTTGCTGACCATTGCCGCCTTGCGTTCGGAGTCGAGTTCGACGATGTCCTGTTCCGCGATCCGGGTCAGCGCCATCTCGACCATGCCGACCGCTCCCTCGACGATCTGCTGGCGGGCCGCGACCACTGCGCCCGCCTGCTGGCGCTGGAGCATCGCGGAGGCGATCTCGGGGGCGTACGCGAGGTGGCTGAAGCGGGACTCGATGATGCGTACACCGGCGGCCTGCACCCGGGCGGTGAGCTCGGCGCCCAGCTTCTCGGTGATCTCGTCCGCGTTGCCGCGCAGTGACAGGCCGCCCTCGTCGTGGGCGTCGTACGGGTACTCGATCGCGATGTGGCGGACGGCCGCCTCGGTCTGCGTGGCGACGAACTTCCGGAAGTCGTCGACCTCGAAGAGCGCCTGCGCGGTGTCCTCGACCTTCCAGACGACGATCGCGGCGAGCTCGATCGGGTTGCCGTAGGCGTCGTTGACCTTGAGGACCGCGGTCTCGTGGTTGCGGACCCGGGTGGAGATCTTGCGGCTGCTGGTCAGCGGGTTGATCCAGCGCAGTCCGTCGGCGCGGATCGTTCCCACGTACCGGCCGAAGAGCTGGATGACGCGTGCCTCGCCGGGCGCCACCATCTTGACGCCGCTCATGCAGAAGAGCGAGGCGATGGCGAGAAGCACCCCGACGACGAGAAGAGGGATCCCCGCCCCGTCGTGGCCGTTGGCACCCAGGGCGCCACCGACGATCGCCAGGCCGACGCCGAGGAACACGCCGAGGACGGTCAGGAGCAGGCCGAGGCCGCCGGGGATGGAGTGCGCCGTGGTCTCCCGGACCTGCGGCTCAGGCATCTCCGGAGCGCTGTCGGTCTGCGCCGCTATCGGTTGGTCGGTCATGATTCCCCCTGTTTGTGTGTCTAGCGCATTGCTAGCAATGTGATTACACATTAAGCGAATTCGCAACCATGTGCACCTCCCGGGAGTCGGTTCCTTAAGAAGTGGGTGCTGATTGTCACGTCCGGAAAAGACCGGATCGCTTGCATTTTGTCCCAGTCGACAGTGTTAGCTGTCTGGTCTGAGCGGATCAGGCGAGCAGAGAAACGGGAGCGATACAGCGATGGGTCGAGCGGATGCGCGACGAGCCCAGCAGCGCGGAGCGCGGCGGGCCGCGAAGAGCGGCGGCATACGCAGACTCTTCACCTGGCGGAAGATGCTGGGCACGTTCTTCGGGTTCTGCCTGCTGATCATGGGCGCCTTCGTGGCGATCTACCTGTACGTGGACATACCCAAGGCCAACGACGTGGCCGAACAGCAGAGCAACGTCTACCAGTACAGCGACGGCACGGTGCTGACCCGGACGGGCGGGGTCAACCGCCAGATCGTGGATCTCGCCGAGGTCCCCAAGGAGGTGCAGCACACCTTCGTCGCCGCCGAGAACAAGACGTTCTACAAGGACAAGGGCGTCGACCTGAAGGGCACCGCGCGCGGCATCTTCAACACGCTCTCCGGCAAGGGCAAGCAGGGTGGCTCGACCATCACCCAGCAGTACGTGAAGAACTACTACCTGACGCAGGACCCGACGGTCAGCCGCAAGCTCAAAGAGCTGGTGATCTCGCTCAAGATCGACCAGAAGAAGGACAAGAACTACATCCTCGCCGGGTACATCAACACCGCGTACTACGGACGTGGCGCGAGCGGGATCCAGGCGGCGGCGCAGGCCTACTACGGGGTCGACGCCAAGGACCTGAACGTCTCCCAGGGTGCCTATCTCGCCGCGCTGCTCCAGGCCCCCAGCCAGTACGACTGGGCGGTCGCGACGCCCACCGGCCGCAGGCTCGTCAAGGAGCGCTGGGCCTATACGCTCGACAACATGGTCGAGATGCACTGGCTCGACAAGGCCCAGCGCGACACGCTGAAGTTCCCCGTCCCGCAGAAGCCCAAGCCCGCCCCCGGCATGGAGGGCCAGACCGGATACCTCGTCGAGGCCGCCAACAAGGAGCTGGACAAGCAGGGCATCACGGGGGACATGCGGCAGGCCGGCGGCTGGACCTTCACCCTGAACATCGACAAGAAGCGGCAGAAGCAGCTGGAGGCGTCGGTCGACCGCCAGCTGGAGTCCAAGCTGGACCGCAAGGGCAACAAGGTCGACGCGACCGTCCAGGCGGGTGCCACCTCCGTCGACCCCAAGACCGGCGCGGTCGTCGCGCTCTACGGCGGGGTGGACTACGTCAAGCACTACATCTCCAACGCCACCCGCTGGGACTACCAGCCCGCCTCCACCTTCAAGCCGCTGGTGCTCGCCTCCGCACTGGAGAACGAGGCGAAGACCCAGGACGGCGATGTGATCGGCGTCAACACCCGCTACGACGGCACCAGCAAGCGGCCGGTCGTGGGCAGCGACACCCCCTTCGCCCCGGAGAACGAGGACGACCGGAGCTACGGTGACGTCACCGTGCAGACCGCGATGAACAAGTCGATCAACTCGGTCTTCGCTCAGATGGTGGTCGACGTCGGCCCGCCCGCGGTGAAGGAGACCGCGCTGGCGCTCGGCGTACCGGACCAGAACTTCCCCGAGCGCCCGGCGATCACACTGGGCACGATGAACGCCTCGACCTGGGACATGGCGGGCGCGTACGCCACGCTCGACAACCACGGCCGGAAGGTCACCCCGTTCATCGTGAAGTCCGCCAAGCACCGGGACCGCACGGTCGAACCGGTCAAGGGCATCGGGAATCAGGTGATCAGCCGCAAGTCCGCCGACACCGTGACCTCCGTGCTGCGGGGCGTCGTGGACAGCGGCTCCGGCCAGGCCGCCAACACCTCGGCCTACGAGGCGGCAGGCAAGACGGGCACCTCGGAGAACAACAAGTCCGCCCTGTTCGCGGGCTACACCCCGGAGCTCACCACGGTCGTGGCCCTCTTCGGTGAATCCCCCAAGGAAGGCGGCGGCCAGGTCAGTCTGACCGGTACCGCGAACTCCGGCCGGGCCAACGGTGGCGGCTTCCCGGCGCAGATCTGGGCGGACTACACCCTCGGCGCGCTGGGCGGCGGCTCCGATGCCCAGTTCGATCTTCAGGACGTGGAGCGCGGTGAGGTCTCCGTACCGGCCAGCCCGTCGACGAGTGCCTCGCCGTCGGAGAGCCCCGACCCGTCGCCGTCCCAGTCGTCGGACCTGCCTTCGCAGAGCCCGGTCGAGACGCCCAGCGATTCGGCCAGCCAGTCGCCCATCGAGCCGCCGAGCGAGTCCCCCGTCCTGCCGAGCGAGTCCCCCGTCCTGCCGGGCGGGGGAGCGCACTCCGGGCGTCCGGGGAACGACAACCCGCTCGATCAGTAACGCGTGAGAGAGCGGTGAACGCACGGGAGAGGGGCGGTGCCGGTCCGGCGCCGCCCCTCTCCCGTACTTCCCGCGTACCGACGGTGTCAGCCGCCGTTGACCTCCTTGGCGACCCGGTCGCCGAGGTCCTTGTCGACGTTGCGCCAGTACTGCAGCGCCCGCTCCAGGACCGGGCGGCTCACGCCGTCCAGGAGATGGCCGGAGATGTTCGACACGAGCCGATCGCGCGCCGCGTCGTCGAGCACCTTGCGGACCATCGTGCCCGCCTGGCCCCAGTCGTCGTCCTCCCGGTGCAGCTTGTACGCCTCGTGGACCATCTCGCCCGCGGTGGCCCAGCCCGCCGGGTCGCCGAAGCGCTCGGTGTCCGCGGCCGGTCCGCCGTACGAGTTCGGGGCGTACACCGCCCCTGTGCGCGTCGGCTCGTACCGCATCGGGCCGTCCTTCGCGTACGAGTTCAGGCCAAAGCGGGGACGGTTCGGCGGCAGCTGCGCGTAGTTCGGACCGATCCGGTACCGGTGGGTGTCCGGATACGAGAAGAGCCTGCCGAGCAGCATCTTGTCGGGTGACGGGCCGATGCCGGGCACCAGGTTCGACGGCTCGAAGGACGCCTGCTCGATGTGGATGAAGAAGTCCTCGGGGTTCTCGTTCAGCGTCATCCGGCCGACCTCGATCAGCGGGTAGTCACCGTGCGGCCACACCTTGGTCAGGTCGAACGGGTTGAACCGGTAGTCCGGCGCGTCGTCGAACGGCATCACCTGGACGTACAGCGTCCAGCTCGGGTGATCGCCGCGCTTGATCGACTCGAACAGGTCCCGGCGGTGGACGTCGCCGTCGATACCGGCCATCTCGTCGGCATCGGCCTGGGTGTAGAAGTCGATGCCCTGGTCGGTCTTGAAGTGGTACTTGATCCAGAACCGCTCGCCACCCGCGTTCACCCACATATAGGCGTGCGAGCTGTAGCCGTTCATGTTGCGGTACGTCTTGGGGATGCCCCGGTCGCCCATCAGCCACGTCACCATGTGCGCGGACTCGGGGGAGAGGGTCCAGAAGTCCCACTGCATGTCGTGGTCGCGCACCCCGCTGTCCGGGCGGCGTTTCTGCGAGCGGATGAAATCCTGGAACTTCATCGGGTCCCGCACGAAGAAGATCGGCGTGTTGTTGCCGACCATGTCGTAGTTGCCGTGCTCCGTGTAGAACTTCAGCGCGAAGCCGCGGGGGTCGCGCCAGGTGTCGGGGGAGCCCTGTTCGCCGGCGACGGTGGAGAAGCGGGCGAGCATGGCGGTCTGCTTGCCCGGTTGGAAGAGGTCCGCCTTGGTGAACTGGCTGACATCGTTGGTCACGACGAAGGTGCCGTAGGCCCCGGCGCCCTTGGCGTGGACCACCCGTTCGGGGACCCGTTCACGGTTGAACTGGGCCATCTTCTCGATGAGGTAGTGGTCCTGGAGCAGGATCGGGCCGTCGGATCCGACGGTGAGCGAATGTTCGTCGCTCTCCACCGGGATCCCGGCATTGTTCGTCGTGTAAGGAGCGTTCTTGGTTTCCTCGGTCACGAGCGTCCTCCCGTCGGTGCGGGGTGTCGGTCAGGTCGTCCAGGCGGCGCCCGGTCAGGACCGAGTCAACTCCGGCGACGAGAGGTCGGCAACATGTAGACCTTGTCCAGACTTGGGTTAATTCGTCCGCATCCTATTGCTGGCCGCGGGCCGGCATCTCGAACCAGACGACCTTGCCGGTCGACAGCCGGGTCGCACCCCAGCGCCGGGCCAGCCGGTTCACCAGGAAGAGGCCGCGGCCGCCTTCGTCCATGTCGCGGGCGCGGCGCTGCCGGGGCAGCTGCGGGGCGTCGTCGCCGACCTCGCAGCGCAGGATGTCGGTCCGCAGCAAGCGCAGCGTCACCGGTCGCTCCGCGTACCGCACCGCATTGGTCACGACCTCGCTGACCAGCAGTTCCACCGAGTCCGAGAGCTCGTCCAGGCCCCACCTGCTGAGCGCCCTGCGGGCCAGCCGCCGGGCCCGGCCGGGGGCGGAGTCCTCCGGCTCCAGGTACCAGTACGCGACGTCGCTCGGCGCGATCCCGTCGAACCGGGCGGCGAGCAGCGCGATGTCGTCGTCCCGGTCGCCGGGGCCGAGCATGTCGAGCACGTCGTCGCAGAGCGCCTCCAGCGGCGGCGAGTGATCCGGTCCGGTGAGCTGGGCGGTGGCGGCGAGCCGCTCGCGCAGCTGCTCGATACCGGTCCAGACGTCCCGCAGCCGGGACTCCACCAGACCGTCGGTGTACAGCAGCAGCGTGGCGCCCGAGGGCGCGTCCAGCTCGACGGCCTCGAAGTCCACCCCGCCGACGCCGATCGGGGCGCCGGGCGGCACCCGCAGCACCTCGGCGCGGCCGCCCAGGTGGAGCAGCACGGGCGGCGGGTGCCCGGCGTTGGCGATGGTGATCCGGTGCGCGACCGGGTCGTACACCGCGTACAGGCAGGTGGCCATCCGGTCGCTGCCGAGCCGCTGCGCCTGCTCGTCCAGGTGGTGCAGCACCTCCTGAGGCGGCAGGTCGAGACCGGCGAGGGTCTGCGCGGTGGTGCGCAGCTGGCCCATGATGGCCGCGGAGGTCATGGAGTGACCCATGACGTCGCCGACGACCAGAGCGACCCTGCTGCCGGGCAGCGGGATGGCGTCGTACCAGTCACCGCCGACCCGGGCCGTCTCGGCGGCCGGGAGGTAGCGGGAGGCGAGCCGGACGCCGGTGGGCTGCGGCAGCGAGTCGGGCAGCATGGTGCGCTGCAGCTCATCGGCGATGTACGCCTCGCGCCCGTACAGCACGGCCTTGTCGATGCCGAGCGCGGTGTGCGTGGCCAGCTGGGCGGCGACCAGCAGGTCGTTGGCCTCGAACGGCGGCCGCTCGGTACCGCGCAGGAAGACGGCAGCACCGATCACCCGCCGGCGGCCGCGCAGCGGGGCGAGGATCACCCGGTGGCCGGAGGGGACGGTGCGCCCGGCGCCGAGCAGTTCGGGCAGCGCGACGCGGGCCGCCGCGGAGTCCCCGAAGACGGGCCGTACGCCGCGCAGCACCTCGGCGAGCGCACCGCCCGCCTGCACCTCGCAGAGTTCGGCCGCGGGTGTCAGGTCGGCGTGCGGGTCGATGGCGGGCGCGCGCAGTCGCTCGGTCTCCGGGGAGGTCTCGGTCTCCTCATCGTTTAAACGCAGCCGGTCGGACCGGCGCAGCCGCAGGACGAACGGGGTGGCCGGTCGCTCGTCACCGACCGGGAGCGGATCGCGGAGGTAGACGAGTATGGCGTCGGAGAACGTCGGCACGCTGGCCCGGCACAGGCCGAGGACGATCTCGTCCAGATCTATGCCGCGGGCGATTCGGCGGGTCGCGGCGCCCACGAAGCGCAGCCGGTCGCCTTCGCGGCGGGCCACCGTCTGCGGGTCCGGTCCCGCCGCGGCGACGCTCGGCGCGACGGCGGGGGTCGGTGCCGCGGCGGGGCCGGGAATCGCTGCGGTGGCAGGCGCGGCTGTCGGCGCGGCGTCCTGCTGCCGCGGCCGGGCGCGTTCCTGCGACCGGGCGGCGAGAGGCTGCCGGCCTTCGTGGGAGGTGGGATGCTCCGTCACGCGTGGGGTTCCGTCCGTCCGGGCCGGTTGTATGAGGCAATCACCTTGTGGGGCGCCACTGTGCCCCGGCGAGAGCGGTGATGACAACGGCTGCCATCGCATGCCCAGCTCTCCGGGGCCGAAACCGTATGCCTGCGGGGTGTGTCGCTGACAACGTTCCCGCCGTATCGGCGGCGGACAGCGTGCACATCTCCACCCCCTCGTAGTGGCTCGTGCGGTAGTTGCTGCCTCATGCAACTGATGCGGCTCATGAAGATCGTGCAACTCGTGCGATGACTTGCGGTCAGGTCCTGTGCCGCGCCCGCCGATTGGAGCGGAGCAGCCCTCCGGAGGACGATCCTACGTTTGCCCCCCTGGGGTGCATCAAGGGTCTCACGACGGCATATGCGAGGGCGTACGGTCCCAGTCATCCGGCAGCGCGGGCACCTGCCACCGCGGATCGGGCCGCCAGTTCTCCCAGCCGTCCCGGAACGGAGTGCCCCAGGCGTTGATCACGCCGACGGCCGAGCGGCCCGCCTCCCGTACCCGCCGTGCGGTGTCACGGTCCATCAGACCGACCCGCTGCGCCTGGGCGAATTCGTCCTCGTCCAGCCAGCGCCAGCTTCGGTCGGGGTGCACGGCGATGTCGAGAAAGTGGTCCTCGGAGTCGACGCCGCCGGCCCAGCGGCTGCGTGGTTCCTCCAGGTTCACGTACCAGTTGCGAAAGCTCCAGCCGCGGTCCCAGAACAGCCAGACCGACCAGGGTTCGCCGGGCCGGGCGAGCTTCAGCACGCCCCGGCCGAACCAGGTCGAGCGGGCGACGGTACGGGGCGCGGTGTAGCGGGTGGCGAGCGGCTCGGCGTGCACGCTGGTGCCGTCGGCGAGGACCGGTCTGATGCATTCGGTGCCGGGCGCCATCCAGACGGCGAGCAGCTCGTCGGTGTCCTGGACGACGGTGACCGGCCGGCAGATGTGGACCGGGCCGTGGGCGCCGCCGGGCGACCGCGGACCGTTGCCGCGGTACCGCCACAGGATGTGATCGCCCGGCGCCCAGTACGCGACGTCCGAGCGATCGACCTCTGCGCGCGCGTTGTCTCCCGTACCTGCCATGGAGAGATCTTAGGGATGCGCCCGCCCGGTTGCTGCGATCCACGTCACGGGCGGGTCATACGCAACACGTCGAGCGCCTCGTCGAGCTGTTCCACCGTGAGGTCGCCGCGCTCCACATACCCGGAGGCCAGCACCACTTCACGGATCGTCCGCCGCTCGGCGAGCGACTTCTTGGCGACCTTCGCCGCCTCCTCGTAGCCGATGTACTTGTTCAGCGGGGTGACGACGGACGGCGAGGACTCCGCGTACTCCCGGGCCCGTTCCACGTCGGCCGTGATCCCGTCGACCGTACGGTCCGCGAGCAGCCGCGAGACGTTGGCCAGCAGCCGGACCGACTCCAGCAGGTTCTTCGCGATGACCGGCAGCATGACGTTCAGTTCGAAGTTGCCCGCTGCGCCCGCGACGGTGACCGTCGTGTCGTTACCCATCACCTGGGCGGCGACCATCAGGACCGCCTCGGGAATGACCGGATTCACCTTCCCCGGCATGATCGACGAGCCCGGCTGGAGGTCGGGAAGGCTGATCTCGGCCAATCCGGTGCGCGGGCCGGAGGCCATCCAGCGCAGGTCGTTGGAGATCTTGGTGAGCGAGACGGCGATCGTACGGAGCTGACCCGACGTCTCGACGAGCCCGTCCCGGGCGCCCTGCGCCTCGAAGTGGTCGCGGGCCTCGGTGAGCGGCAGCCCGGTGACGCGGGCGACCTCGGCGATCACGGCGGCGGAGAATCCGGGCGGGGTGTTGATGCCGGTGCCGACGGCTGTGCCCCCGAGCGGCAGTTCGGCGAGCCGCGGAAGCGACGCGTTCAGCCGCTCGATGCCGTACCGGATCTGCGCCGCGTAGCCGCCGAACTCCTGACCCAGGGTCACCGGCGTCGCGTCCATCAGGTGTGTACGGCCCGACTTCACGACCGTTGCGAACTCGGCGGACTTGCGCTCCAGCGCGGCCGCCAGATGGTCCAGGGCGGGGATCAGCTCACCGGTGACGGCGGCGGTCGCGGCGATGTGGATGGAGGACGGGAACACGTCGTTGGACGACTGCGAGGCGTTGACGTGGTCGTTGGGGTGGACCTCACGGCCGAGGCGTTCGGTGGCGAGGGTCGCCAGGACCTCGTTGGTGTTCATGTTGGAGGACGTGCCGGAACCGGTCTGGAAGACATCGATCGGGAAGTGTGCGTCCCAGCGGCCGTCGGCGACCTCGCCCGCCGCGTCCTGGATCGCTTCGGCGATGTCCGGGTCGAGCACCTTGAGCTCGGCGTTGACCTTGGCCGCGGCGGCCTTGATCCGGGCCAGGGCCTCGATGTGGGCCCGCTCCAGGCGCTGGCCGGAGATCGGGAAGTTCTCCACGGCGCGCTGCGTCTGGGCCCGCCATTTGGCGTGTGCGGGGACCCTCACCTCACCCATCGAGTCGTGTTCGATGCGGTACCCGGTGCCGCTGGTGTCGGGCGGGCCGGCGGGTGTCTGGGCGTCGTCCATGGGTTTCAACCTCCTGAAAAAGTTGAGCACTTGTCTTGTTCTGCGTATTCCCAAGTTGCCTACCGGCCAGTAAATACCGGGGGTAACCACAAACCGGGGAGGCGCAATGAGACGCACCAGACCCAGAATCCGCTGTACGGTCGCGGCCACGGCGGCCATGGCGGCGGTGTTGGGCGGCATGACCGCTGCCGCCGGGCCGGCCGGCGCGGCACCCCAGTCCGGTACCACCCCTACCGCATCCACCCCCCTGCCGCCCGAGCTGGAGGCCATCCGCGCCGCCGAAGCCACCCGGCTGTACGGCGACCCGGCCGAGCGCCCGCTCGCCGACCGCAGGACCGGGCTGATCTCGCTCGGCGACAGCGAGATCTCCGGCGAGGGCGTCGGAACGTACGAGGCAGGCACCAACGGCCCCGACAACTGGTGCCACCGCTCGCCCGACTCCGCCATCCACCGCACCGGGATCCCCGCGGACGTCACGTACAACATCTCCTGCTCGGGGGCGTACACCGGAAACATCGTGATCGGCGGATCCAGGCAGTACGCCGACGAACTCGTGCAGAGCGACAACCTCGCCATCAAGGCCCGCAACACCCACATCAAGATGATCGTGCTCGTGGCCGGGGCCAACGACGACCTCCAGTTCGGCCCGGTGATGACGGACTGCGTGGAGCGCTGGGTCCTCCTCCAGGGCGCGTGCCGGCTTACGTACGAGGGCGGCTGGCAGGCCCGGGTCGACGGGCTCGTCCCCAAGGTCGAGAAGACCGTCCGCGACCTGCAGACCGTCATGTCCGACGCCGGTTACGCCAGTGGCGACTACAAGCTCGTGGTCATGGGCTACCCCAGCCCGATAGGCCCCGACTTCAACGACAACCCGAACTTCCCCGGCAAGATTCCGGGTGGCTGCGCCGGTTACGACTCCGACGCCGCCTGGGGCCGTAACGTCGCCGTCCCCGCCTTCGAGCGCGGTATGCGCAAGGCCGCCGCCGACGCCGGGGCCGTCTATCTCGACAACTCCCGGCTCTTCCACGGCCACGAGGTCTGCATGGAGGACACCTGGGCCCGCGGCCTCTACATCGACCTGTCGCACTTCCCGCCGGACTCCAACTCCGTCCGGCAGTCCTTCCATCCCAACGCGCGCGGGCACGCCGCCTTCGCCTCCTGCCTGACCCAGATCTACAACTCCGGTCTGCGTGAGGCGAGCTGCGCCGACCCGGCGAGCACCGGGAAGCCGGTCCTGGAGCCTGCCGCCTGGGACTCGGTCTTCAAGCCCCTGAAGAACGAGGCCACCGGCACGTGTGTCGACGTCCCCGCGTCGTTGACCCGGAACAACACGAAGATCGCGGGCTGGGACTGTCACGGCGGCCGTAACCAGGGCTGGTGGTACGACGCGGGCACCAAGACCGTCCGTACGGAACTGAGCCACGACCGGTGCCTCGATGTGCCGGGCGCCGACTACCGGGCGGGTGCCACGCTCATCCTGTGGAACTGCTCGGGCGCGGCGAACCAGCAGTTCGTCCAGGAGTCGGGCACGTTGCGCCCGGCGGCTTCGACCGGGCTGTGCCTGTCGCTCGCGGCGGCCAAGGATCCGCTGAAGCTCCAGGCGTGCGACGGGACGGCGAAGCAGCGGTTCGCATAGGGCCGTAGGGCGCAGGACGGCGGGGCGGTCGCACGGCGCGGCCACCGCGCCGTCACTCGTCCACCGCCTCGCTCAGGGACCGGACCGTCGGCGACAGATAGAGCCGTCGCAGCGGCACCGGAGGCAGGCCGCGCTCCCGCATCGCGGTGGCGAGACGGATCGCGTACAGCGAATTGCCGCCCAGATCGAAGAAGTTGTCGTCGGGGCCGACCGGCACGCCGAGGACGGACTGCCAGATCCCGGTGAGTTCGGCGAAGGCGTCGGCGGGGGCGGGGGCAGCGGTGCCGGGCGGGGCGTCGGCAGGGGCCGGCGGGGCGGGCAGCCGGGACACGTCCAGCTTGCCGTTCGGGGTGAGCGGGAGCCGGGGCAGGGCGGTCACCGAGGCGGGCAGCATGTGTTCCGGCAGCAGCTTCGCGGCCCGCCGGCGTATGTCGTCGGTCGTGCCGGCCGGGTCCCCCGACGGCACGACGTACGCATCGATCCGCACACCCGCAGCATCCAGGAACGCGTCCCCGGACACCGTCACCGCCGCCGCGGTCACGGACGGATCGGCCAGCAGCACGTGCCGGATCTCGTCCAGCTCGATCCGGAAGCCGCGCACCTTCACCTGGCTGTCGATCCGGCCCAGATGCTCCAGCGTGCCGTCGGGCAGCAACCGGCCCAGGTCGCCGCTGCGGTACATCCGCCCGCCGTGCCACGGGTCGGGTACGAAGCGCTGCCCGGTCAGGTCCGGGCGGCCCAGGTACCCGGTCGCAACCCCGGCGCCGCCTACATGGATCTCGCCGGGCGCTCCGGGCGGGACCGGTCTGCCCCGGGCGTCGAGCACGTACACGTACCAGCCGGGCAGCGGACGCCCCACCGACCGGGATCCGGACAGCGCCGTGCGCCGGGTCACCGTCTGCGCCGTGACGTGGACCGTCGTCTCGGTGATGCCGAACATGTTGACCAGCCGGCAGCGGTCCTCGGGGTGGCGGTCGAACCAGTCGCGCAGCGGGCGGGCGTCCAGCGGTTCGCCGCCCAGGACGACCAGGCGCAGGGCGAGCGGCGTGCCCCGGCCCCGGTGTTCCCCGTGCTCCCGGTCGGCGGCCATGAGCTGGGTGAATGCGGACGGGGTCTGGCTGATAACGGTGACCCCCTCCCGTGCGAGCAGGGCGTGGAAGTCGGCGGGGGAACGGGACACCCAGTAGTCGACGACGACCAGCCGGGCGCCGGTGAGCAGGGCGCCCCAGATCTCCCAGACCGAGAAGTCGAAGGCGCTGGAGTGGAAGAGCGTCCACGTGTCGCCGGGGCCGAGACCGAAGTCGTCGCGGGTGGCGTCGATGAGGGCGAGGACATTGGCGTGCGGCACGACGACACCCTTGGGGCGGCCGGTCGAGCCGGAGGTGTGGATGACGTACGCCGGGGCGGTGGCGGGCCGGGCGGTGGGGGCCCGGTGGCCGGCCGGACGGCCGGTGAGGGGGGCGGTGTCCTCCACCGTCAGCCGCAGCCCGGCGTCCTCGGCGGTGCGGGCGCGGCGGTCCGCGGGGTGGTCCGGGTCCAGCGGTACGTAGATCGCGTCCGCCTTGAGGACGGCGAGCATCATCGCGACGAGGTCCGTCGACCGGGGCAGGCAGAGACCCACACGGTCCCCGGGCCGGACGCCCCGGGCGCGCAGCCCGGCAGCCAGTTCGTCGGCGCGGGAGTCCAGCTCTCGGTAGGTCAGGGTGTGCTCGCCACAGGTCAGGGCGGGCGCGTCGGGGCGCAGGGCGACCTGGTCCGCGAAGGCCTCGTCGATGCGGCGGGAAGGGACAGGCGGCGGGGCGGCGGGGCGGCCGAGGGCGAGCTGCTCGGCGGACTCCGTCTCGTCGAGCAGGACGAGGTCGAGGAGAGGGGTCTCGGGCGGCACCGTGGCCAACTGGTCCTGTACGCACGTGACATGGCGCTCGGAAGGGGCGGCTTCGTCGATGGTTTCGTCGATGACGTCGTCGCCCGGAGCGGTGAGGGGAGTGGCGAGAAGTTCCCCGACCGTACGGTCCTCGGACAGATCGGCTTCGAGCACGGCCCGGCCGTCGAACGCGCCAAGGGTGTTCCCAGGCCGGTCGGGCGCCGGTACGGGCACGGCCACGCGCACGGACGACCTGCCCTCGTACCGTCCGCGCACGAGTGCGGTGGCGGCAGCGCGCCGAAGGGCTTCGGGGGCGGGGACGCGGGCGGGATGCGCTGCGGGGGAGTGCTCCGCCGCCCGTACCTCGTCCGGCCCGAGTTCCCCGCGGAGCACGCGGGAGATCAGCCGGAGCGAGGTCGCGTCCAACGCGGCCGGATCGGCGACGAGGACGAGATCGCCTGGACGGGGCACGGGCGTGCGCACGGTGCCCTGGGCGGTCCCACCCGCGGACTCACCCGCGGTGCCGCCTGCGCGGGTGCCCGCGAGGCCGTCCGTGGCGCCGGACGCGGGGGCGTGCGCGCTCCCGCCCGCGAACCCGCCCCCGGGCTCACCCGCACCCTCCTCGTACCGCAGCAGCAGCACCCGCAGCGGCTGCCCCGGCGCGAGCGGACGCCGGGTCTCGGTCTCGCGGCGGCGTGCCGCCCTCTCCGAGTCCGCCGGTGCTGGGACGGACTGTGTCCACAGCCGGGGGTGCGGGCCGTCCGGCCACCAGCGCTTCGACGCCGTCGCGAGCGCGGTCGCGACCCGGCCGTCGTCCGTCGCACCCCGCGGCAGACGGACGGTCAGCGTATGACGGGCAGTCGGCACCGGTGCTCTCCTCTCGTAAGGGTGCGCCTCAGCGCGTCGTGAATCCGCCGTCGACCGTCAACACGCTCCCCGTCACCTGACGCGACTCGTCCGACGCCAGCCAGAGCGCCGCGTCCGCGACGTCCTGCGGTTCGACGAGTGCGTTCATCGGCTGCGCCCGGACGAACGTCTCCTCGTGCTCGGCGACCGGCACCTCCAGCGACCGGGCGATCTCCGCGAGCATCCGGCCCTCCATCGCCTCGTCGTCCCGCACCGACCCGGGGCACACCGCGTTCACCCGCACCTTGCGCGGCGCGTAGTCGAGTGCGACGGCCTTGGTCAGCCCGACGAGGCCGTGCTTGGCGGCGACGTAACCGGCGAAGTGCCGGTAGCCGACCAGCCCGGCCGTCGACGCGATGTTGACGATGGAGCCGGAGCCCTGCGCGGTCATCCGCCCGCCGACGGCCCGGATCGCCCGCCAGGCACCGCCGAGGTCCACATCGATCATCAGCTGCCACTCGGCTTCGGTGATCTCGTGTGCGGAACGGCCCGAAGGGGCCGCGATCCCCGCGTTGTTGACGAGGACGTCGATCCGCCCGAAGCGCTCCTCCGCATCGTCCGCCGCCGCCTCCAGCGCGCCGAGATCCCGCACGTCCGCCTGCCGGGTCAGCACGGCGGAGCCCGTATCGCGGCAGAGCTCCGCCGTGTACGCGAGCTGGCTCGCCGAACCGAGCGGATACGGCACGCCGGGCAGCGGACCCGCCACATCGAGCAGTACCAGATCCGCGCCCTCGCGGGCGAACGTCAGCGCACAGGCCCTGCCGAGCCCGCGTGCCGCACCGGTGATCAGCGCGGTCCGCCCGGCCAGCCGCCCGTTGTCGCCGCTCGTCGTCATCCCTCGCCCAGTTCGGTGGCGATCAGTTCCAGCAGCGCCCCCGGCCGGTCGGCCAGGTACATGTGCCCGCCGTCCAGCTCGGCGACGGTCAGCTT
Source organism: Streptomyces sp. NPDC005262 (assembly GCF_042872425.1). Classification (NCBI taxonomy): domain Bacteria; kingdom Bacillati; phylum Actinomycetota; class Actinomycetes; order Kitasatosporales; family Streptomycetaceae; genus Streptomyces; species Streptomyces sp. NPDC005262. The sequence continues at coordinate 554,617 of NZ_JBIAKK010000001.1, read as the reverse complement.
CCCGTTCGTCGCCGACCCCCATTCGGCGGCGCCGGCAGCGCCGACGAGCGTGTCCGTACGCCCGCGGACCGAGACGACGCGCACGGCCAGCGGCCGCTCGGAGGCCGGCCGGTAGCTCTCGTGCAGCTGAACGTCGGCCCGGAGCGACGGCAGCAGCAGCTCCCGCATCTCCGGGTTCTCCAGCGCCGGATGCGCGTACCCGGCGAAGCTCCTCACCCGTGCGACGAACTCGTTCTCCGGCAGCCCGCCCGCCCGGTCGCTGCGCGCCGTCCACGGACCGGCCGAGCCGCTGACGAAGAGCGCTTCGAGACGGATCCCCGGCTCGCGCTCGAGCCGGTGCGCCAGCTCGTACGCGAGTACCGCGCCCATGCTGTGCCCGAACACGGCCGCCCGTCGGCCCGTGCCCCCGAGCACAGCGGTGACCTGGGCGTACGCATCGTCCACGGCCTCGGCCGCCGAGGCGTACGCGGGCTCGGCGAACCGCTTCTCCCGGCCCGGCAGCTGCACCGGCAGGATCGTCAGCCCCGCCGGGGCCTGTCCCTGCCACGGCGTGAAGAACGACGCACCCGCCCCGGCGAAGGGCAGGCAGATCAGGACGGTCTCTTCCACGGTCTCTCTTCCGGTCGGGGGTGTACGGGAGGGTCAGCCGGATGTCACGAACGCGCCCAGGACGGCGGCCAGATACGCCGGGTCGTCCGCCCCGCACAGCTCGCGCGCCGAGTGCATGGAGAGTCCCGGCACACCTACATCGACGGTCGCGACACCCAGCCGGGCCGCGGTGAGCGGACCGATCGACGTACCGCACGGCATCGCGTTGTTGGAGACGAACGGCTGCCACGGCGCACCCGCCCGCTCGCAGGCCGCCGCGAACACGGCCATCCCGGTGCTGTCGGTGGCGTACCGCTGATTGACGTTGACCTTGATCGTCGGTCCGCCGTTGGGCAGCGGGTGGTGGTCCGGGTCGTGCCGCTCCGCGTAGTTGGGGTGCACCGCGTGCGCCATGTCGGCGGAGACGCAGAAGGCCCCCGACACCGCGCGCGACCAGTCCTCCGAACTGCCGCCGCGCGCGGTGACGGAGCGGCCCAGGACCCGCTCCAGCATGGGGCTCTGCGCACCCGTCTCGGAACCGCTGCCGACCTCCTCGTGGTCGAAGGCCGCCAGGACGGGGATGTACGAGGGCCGCTCGGTTCCCGTCGCCGCGGCGGCCAGGGCGGTGACGCCGGCGTGCACCGACACCAGGTTGTCCAGCCGTGACGAGACGACGAACTCCCGGTCCGCGCCCAGATATCCGGGCGGCTGGATGTCGTGCAGCATCAGGTCCCAGCCGAGCACCTCGTCCGGGTCCACCTCGGCGGCCGCCGCCACCCGGCGCAGCAGCGCGCCCTCCTCGGGGGCGCCGAGCGCCCACAGGGGGGCGACATGGCGCTGTCGGTCGAGCGCCAGTCCCTCGTTGACGGAACGGTCCAGGTGGATCGCCAACTGCGGGATCCGCAGCAGCGGTTCGTCGATCTGGACGAGCCGCGACTCGGTCGTGCCGCCGGGCCCGCGCAGCGCGAGCCGCCCGGAGATGCCCAGATCGCGGTCGAGCCAGGTGTTGAGCGGCACCCCGCCGTAGATCTCCACGGCGATCTGGCGCCAGCCCGCCGAGCCTGTGTCGGGGGTGGGCTTGATCCGCAGGTTCGGCGAGTCGGTGTGCGTGCCGACGATCCGGAACGGGGTGTGTGCCGGGGTCCCGTCGGGGACGTACCACGCGATCAGGGCACCGCCGCGGGCGACGAAGCTGCCGCCGGTCGTGCCCGTCCAGTCGTCCGTACCGCGCAGCTCGCGGAAGCCGGCCTTCTCCAGCCGCTGGATGGCGCTCGCCACCGCGTGGTACGGGGACGGGCTGGCCCGGATGAAGCTGAGCAGGTCGTCGGTGTGACTGCGGTGACTGGGGTGGGGGGCCGGCGTCATACGGCGTCCGCCTTTCCGCTGTTCGGTTTCGAGAGTGGGGGTGAGGGCTTCGCGCGCGAGGGCTTCGAGGGTGCGGGGGACGGGGACGACGGGAGCAGCAGTTCCCGGACCGGGCGGTCCGGCCGGGCGCAGAACTCTTCGAGCAGCGCGATGTACGAGCTGAGGAGTTCTTCAGCTGTCTCCCGGTTCCACAGGTCGGCGGAGTACTCCAGGAACGTCCGATAACCCTTCGTACGGTCCCCGCACGGCGCAAGCCCGAAGCACAGCTCGCTGCGTGAAAGAGGCGGTGCCAGATCCTCCACCTCGACGCCCAGACCGGGGATCTCGATGTCCGTGTCGAGGGAGTTCTGGAAGGCGAGCACATGCGGCACCCGGTCCGGCACGTCGTCCGCGCCCGCATCGCGCATCGCCTGCATGATCCGGGCCGTCGGCAGCACATGCGCCATCGCCCCCATCGCCCCCGCCCCGGTGCGCGCCGTCAGCTCGGCACAAGTGGTCCCGAGATTGGCCGAATCCTGTCGTACGCGGACCATCACCGCCGTCGACGTCATGGCGACGAGCGATTCGAAGGCGGTGCCCTGACGGTTGGCGTACGGGACGCTCAGCAGAATGTCCGGCTCCCCGGAGAGCTTGGTCAGAAACACCCCGAGCGCCGTGGCCGCCACCGCGAACGGGGTGGTGTGAACAGCCCCGGCGAACTCCTCGACGGCCGCCCGCACCGCCCCCGACGCCCGGCCGCGGATGGTGTCGCCGAGGCCGCTGAGCTGCGTGGGCCGGGGGTGGTCGGTCGGTACGGGCACCCGGGACGGCACTCCGTCGAGGTACCGGGCGCAGTACGCGGCCCGGCGGGCTTCGGTCTCCGGGTCGTCCTGGGCGCGCTGCCAGCGGGCGTACTCCGTGACCTGCGAGCCCGGCGGGTCGAGGGTGTGCGGCACGCCCTTCGCCGCCGCGGTGTACAGCGCGGCGATCTCGGCGAGCAGGAGCGACAGGGACCAGCCGTCGGCGGTGATGTGGTGCAGGACGAACATCAGCGCCCAGTGGTCCTCCTCGAAGCGCAGCAGCCGCAGCCGGGGAAGCGCGGGCTGCGAGAGATCGAAGCCGGTGGCAGCGGTCTCGCGACACAACTCATCGGCCCGGGAGCGCCGTTGGCCCGGCGGCAGACCGGTGAGGTCCTCGACGGGCAGATCGACGGGTCGCGCGGTGACGACTTCCTGCCACCAGGACGCGTTCTCCTCGACGAACCGGGTCCGCAGGGAGTGGTGCCGGGCCAGCAGCTCGGTGAGCGCGGCCCGCAGCGCCGGCACGTCCAGCGCGCCGGTGAAGGTGATCCGGGTCGGGATGTTCCACAACTCCGGGTGCGGTACGGAGTGGTGTCCGGCGATCATCCGGGCCTGCTGGTCGCTGACCGGGGCGCGGTCGATGATCTCGACGTCCTCCCCGGTGGGTGCGGGCTCGGGCGCGAGCTGGTCGGTCATCGCCTGCAGCGTGGCGTCGGCGAAGAAGTCCGCCATCGGATAGTCGACACCGAGGGCGTCCCGTACCCGGTTGACCAGACGGATCGCGGTGATCGAATTGCCGCCGAGGTCGAAGAAGTTGGTCCCGGCGGGGAAGCCGCGGACGTCGAGGACGGACTCCCAGACGCCCCGGAGCGTGTCAGCGGTGGAGCGCGGTGATGCGTCCCCGGTGGTCCCACCACCACCCGTCATCGAGTCCAGCGTCCCGACCAGCTCGTCGAGATACCCGCGCGCCGTCTCCGCCTCGAACAGATCCGCGTCGTACCGCAGCCGCAGCCGCAGGCCCGATGCGGTACGTGTCGCCATCAGGGCGAGTTCCAGCGGGGCTGACTCCGTCCCGGCGGGCACCTCCTCGGCGCGCAGTCCCGGCAGGTCGATCCGCGCCAGCGTCTCGTTGTCCAGGTCCACCGAAACGGTGATCAGGGGGCGCGGGTTGCCCGGGTCCGGGTGCGCCCCGACGAGCAGGGCGTCCAGGTCGACCAGCTGCCGCTCGTCCGCCTCGCGCAGGGCGCGCCCGGTGGCGCGTACCGCATCGGCCGTGTCCGTACCGTCCGGCAGCGACACCCGCAGCGGCAGCAGCGCCACATGGAAGCCGACCGTGTCCCGGGTCCCGGGGGTGCGCCGCCCGAAGGTGGACCCGAGCACGAACTCGTCCTGCCCGGACCGCCCGCGCAGCACCAGCTGCCACGCCGTGCACAGGGTCGCGAACAGTGTGGCGCCCTGCTCCCCGCTCCACTCCTGCCACCGTACGGTCCGCTCCTGGCCGACCCGTACGGCCACCGCCCCGCCGCGCCCCGCGACCCGGCGCTCGCGTGGCCGGTCGGTGGGAAGTTCGAGCACCGGCGGCTTCTCACCCAACTGCTCGCGCCACCACGTCAGATCTGCCGGGTCCCGGGGCGGTTCCGGTGCACCGGCCGTCGTGCCGGCAGGCCGTGCGAAGACCGGCGCACGGTTCTCCACCGCCGCCCGGTACAGCTCCTCCAGGTCACTCGTCACCAGCCCCGCGGAGTGGGCGTCGGTCACGATGTGGTGCATGCCGAGCACCAGCACCTGGTCGTCGTCCGCGAGCCGGATCAGCCGGGGCGTGAACAGCGGTCCCTCGGCCAGGTCGTACCCGCGACCGCTCTCCTCGGCGAGTGCCGCCGCGACCGTCCGGTCCGCCCCGTCGGGGGACTGCCCCCGGGCGTCCGTCACCAGGAGCGGGATGCGCGGCCCGGGCCGGACGACCTGGACCACGGTCTCGTCGCCGCTGCCGGCCCGGAACACGGTCCGCAACCCGGCATGGCGGGCGACCAGCCCGTCCAGGGCGGCACGGAGGGCGGACTCGTCGAGCCGGCCGTGCAGGCGGACCGCCTGGGTCTCGTTGTACGCGGCGGGGTTGCCGAGCAGCCGGGCCGCGAGCCACAGCCGCCGCTGCGCGGAGGTGGCAGGCGCGGTGATGTCCTGCGTCTCCTGCGCCTTCTGTGGCCCCTGTGCTTCGTGCGGCTTCTGTGCTTCGTGCGCCCCCTGTGCTTCGTGCGCCCCCTGTGCCTCCTGCGACCCCTGCGCCTCCGGTGTCCTCCGCTGCCGGGTGCGACGCCGCAGCAGATCCAGCTGTTCCAGCCCCGCCCGCATCCGCTCCTCGGGCAGCCCGAAGTCGACGAGCGCGGCGATCTCGTCGGCCCCGGCCCTGTGCAGGGCGTCGACGAGCGGGGCGCAGCTCTCCGGGGTGCCGATCAGGGCCCGCTGGTCGCAGTACCGGTCGTACGCCCGGCGGAACAGATAGTCCAGGTCGTCCTCGCTCGCCGTCGCGACGTCCTCGGGGCTGCGGCCCAGCGCGGTGGCGGCCGACCTCATCAGCAGCGAGGAGCGCAGATAGCGGCTCATCGGCTCCAGCGCCTCGGCCCGCGCGGCAGCGTGATCCGTACCGAGGTAGGTGTGGACCAGGACGGTCACCCGGCCGCCGTCCGGATCGAGCCCGCAGTCGGCGCGCACCTGCCGGTAGTGGTCGATGTTCGCGGCCAGTTCGGCCACGGTCTGGCTCATGAGGTTGGTGACGATCCCCAGCCCGCGCCGGGCCGCCTCCCCGTAGGAGGAACGCTGTCCGGAAGTGGCGAGGAACATCGGCGGCTCGCTCTGCACCGGACGGGGATGGACGCGTACGACGGTCTCGGCCCCCTCGCCCGTCCGACGCGCCACGGACTCGCCGGCCCACAGCCGGCGGACGTCGTCGAGATGGGAGAAGGTGATCTCCCGGCGGTCCTCGAACCGGTCCGGGTGCAGGGCGAAGTCCTGCGCGTGCCAGCCGGTGGCGCAGCCGATGCCGACCCGCCCGCCGGACAGGTTGTCGACGACCGACCACTCCTCGGCGACCCGGATCGGGTCGTGCAGCGGCAGGACGACCGAGCCCGCGTTGATCCTGATCCGCTCGGTCTCACGGGCGAGGACGGCCGCGAGTACCGCCGGGTTGGGGAAGAGGCCGCCGAAGGAGTGGAAGTGCCGCTCGGGCAGCCAGACGGAGCTGAAGCCGCGCTCGTCGGCGAAGCGGGCGGTCTCGATGACGCTGTCGTACGCCTTTGCCGTGTCCGCGGTCGCCGGGTGGTCGCCGAAGAAGTAGACGCCGAGGTCGGGGGCGGGGCGGGTGTGCGGTGCGGGCAGCGGCCGGGCGGGCCGCCTGGCCGACGGGAAGAAGCCGCCGTCGCGCAGTTCGCGCAGTGAGCCCTCCACGGCGGCGGCGACCGCCGCCACGTCGTCGTCGGTGTGCGCGGTCGAGAGATAGAAGCTGCGCCACTCCCAGACGTAGAGGCCGCGCAGCAGGAGGTGGTGGTAGAGCAGCTCCATGTCGGCGCGGTGCGTGAACCGGAACATCGAGCCGAAGTGGGCCAGTTCCAGCGGGAACTCCTCGTCCCGGAAGAAGCGGTTGAGGCGGCCGGCGAGCGCGTCGGTCCGGGCGTTCAGCCGCTCCTGGAGACCGGGGCCCTCCTCCCTGAGGTGGGTGAGCACCGCCCGCGCCGCCGCCATCGAGAGCGGGTGCTGCATATACGTACCGCCGAAGAAGGTGGTCTCGTGCGGGGGTGTGCTGTCGTCCCCGTACTGCCAGAGACCGCCGTCGACGCCGTCGAGGATGTCGGCACGGCCCGCGATCGCGCCGATCGGGAAGCCGCTGCCGAGTGCCTTGCCGTACGTGGCCAGGTCGGGGACGACGCCGAAGTGGTGCTGGGCGCCGCGCGGGTGCGGGCGCAGACCGGTCAGCATCTCGTCGAAGAGGAGCACGATGCCGCGGCGGGCGGTCAGGTCGCGCAGCGACCGCAGGAAGTCGGCCGGGCGGAGTGCGGGGTTGCGGCACTGGACGGGCTCGACGAGGACGGCCGCCACGGTGTCACCGAGCGCGTCGATGGTGTCGAGGGCGTCCTGGCTGCCGTACTCCAGCACGATCAGCTCGGCGACGGCGCTCGCGGGGATGCCGCGTGAGACGGGTACGGCGCCGGGGCCGCCCTGGCCGCCGGGGCGGCCGAGTACGGAGTCGATGTGCCCGTGGTAGGAGCCGCGGAACATGACGACCTTGTCGCGCCCGGTCGCGGCCCGGGCCAGCCGGACCGCCGCCGAGTTCGCCTCCGTACCGGAGCTCGCGAACGCCACCCGCTCCATCCCCGTCACCTCGGCCAGCAGTGCGGCCACCTCACCGGTGTCGGGGGAGCGGGGACCGAACCGGAGGCCCTGCGAGAGATGGCGCTGTACGGCATCGGTGACGAACTCCGGCTCGTGCCCGAAGAGCAGGGAGCCGAAGCCCATGGTGATGTCGGTGTAGTCGTTGCCGTCGACGTCGGTGAGCCGCGACCCGTGCGCGGACCGGGCGGCGATCGGGTACAGCATCTCCTTGGTGGCCTGGCGGAACCCGACGACGGCCCGGCTGTCGGCGAGCACCGGCCGATGCTGCTGCGCCAGCTCCTTCGAGGTGCGGGTGCGCTCGGTGAACCGCCGGACGAGGGACGCGGTGTGCGCGCGCTGGGCGGCGTCGGCGCCCGCCCCGGCCATGCCGGCCGCCGGATCCACGACGAGGCGGGGGCCGTGCTGTGCGGCAGTGGTGGAGGGGGAGCGGTGCGGGGAGGGGGCCGCAGCGGCTGCGAGCTGTTCGGTCAGGCGTCGCGAGAGCTCCGCCGCGCGGGCCACCTCGGTGGCGGCACCGTCCGCGTGGTTCATCGGCGGTCCCCCTCGGGGGCGGCGGCGGAGATGCCGGTCAGCAGGGCCACGGCATCCGAGAGCTGGGTGAGCATCGCGGCCTGGTTGCGGGCCAGCTGGGTCACCTGGCGGGTCAGTTCCTCGACCTCGGCGCGCGTCGCGTAGACCGGTTCCGGCTCGTCCGCCGCCTTCGGTTCCGGGGCCGTGCGCGTCGATATCAGGCGAGCCGTGAGCCGGGGGGTGCCCGCCTCCTCCAGTATCTCCCGTATCGCGATCTCCGTACCGAACTCCGCCTCCAACTGCCGCACCATGCCGATCAGCTGGAGTGAGTCGGCGCCGAGTCCGACGTACGTCCTGTCGGCGCCGACCTCTGACGGCCGATAGCCGAGATGGCCGGCGGTAAGCGCCAGAACCCGGTCCAGTACGGCCTGTTCGGTCATGCCATCCTCCGTTGTGCGCTCGGGTACGTACGAAGTGGTCGGGACCGGCGGCGGACCGATCCAGTGGGACTGATGCTGGAACGGATACGTCGGCAGCGGCACCCGCCGGCCGCCGCACCCCACGAGCAACGCCGCCCAGTCGACGGCCACCCCCGCACAGTGCAGCCGGGCCACCGCGTGCCGGAACGCCGATGTCGGTACGGGGGCCGCACCCGGCAGCACCCGGCGTGCCATCCCGGTCAGCGTGGCGGAGGGTCCGAGTTCGAGGAGGACCACGCCGGTGGCTCCGGTGGGTCGATCGGATCCCGTGGACCCGACGGCCCGCAGCACCGCGTGGAAGTCGGCGGTCCGGCGTGCCTGCCGGACCAGATAGTCGGCGCCGGGCCGCCACCCCGGGGGCCGCACCGCCCCGTCGAGCCCGCTGACGAACGGCGTACGGAGCGGGAGCAGCCCGGTCTTCTCCACGGCGGTCCGCAGCTCGTCGAGGACCGGATCGAGCAGGGCGGTGTGAAAGGCCCGGTCCACGGCCAGTGGCTCGTACGCCTCTCCACCCGCTGCCAGCAGGGCGCGCGCGGCCTCGACCGCCTCCGGGGGTCCGGCGACGACATGGTGGACCGGCCCGTTGACCACGGCGAGCTCCAGCCCCTCGACGGCAGCCTGCAACTCCCGTACCCGCGCTTCCGGTACGAACGCCGCGAGCATCGCACCGGCCGCCGACCGCTCCTGCATCAGCCGCCCGCGCCGGCACAGCAGCCGTATCCCGTCCTCCATGCTCAGCGCCCCGGCCACGCAGAGCGCCGCGTACTCGCCGACGCTGTGCCCGGCGACCAGCGAGGGTGTGACGCCCAGCTGCTGCCAGAGGCGGGCCTGGGCGATCTGGAGGGCGAAGAGGGCGGGCTGCGCGAAGTCGGTGGTCCAGGCGGCCGGGCCGTGGCCGTGCACGACCCGGTCGAGGAAGTCGCCGTTGCCGGTCTCCTCCTCGTAGACGCGGGCGCAGGAGGCGAGTACCTCGGCCACGACGGGGAAGCGGGCGGCAGGCTCCGCGCCCATGCCCGGATGTCCGCCGCCCTGCCCGCTGAAGAGGAAGACGGGCCGCTCCGGCTCCTGTTCGACGACCCCCGTGTCGTACACACCGCCCGGGTCCGCCCCCGCCAGGAACGCGTCCAGCCCCGCCACCGGATCCTCGGACGTCACGACCAGCCGGTGGCGCAAGTGACGTCGTCCCAGCGCTGTTGTGACCAGGAGATCGGCGGGCGCCGCCCCGGGCCCGCGCACCAGCCGCTCGCGGAACGCGCGGGCGTAGGCCACCAGCGCTTCGCGGCTCGCGCCGGACAGCGGCAGCAGGGGCAGCGTCTCCGAGGAAACGTTCCGCTCCCGCCCCGGATCCCGTCCCCGCTCCGTCTCCCGCACCACGGGCGCCTGCTCCAGGATCACGTGCGCATTGGTACCGCCCATCCCGATGGAGTGCACCCCGGCGCGCCGCACCTCCCCAGGCACCGGCCACGCAGTCTCCCGCGCCGGCAGGAAGAACGGGCTCGACTCGACGGCGAGCGCCGGATTCGGCGTTCGGAAGTTCACCAGCGGCGGGACGATCCCGTGCCGCAGCACCAGGACCGCCTTGATCAGCCCGGCCAGCCCCGCCGCGCTGTCGAGGTGTCCGATGGCCGGTTTGGTGGAGCCCAGCGCGCAGAACCCGGTCCGGTCGGTGTGACGGCGGAACGCCTCCGTGAGGGCGGCGAACTCGATCGGGTCGCCCTTGAAGGTGCCTGTGCCGTGCGCCTCCACGTATCCCACCGATTCCGCCGGGACCCCGGCGGACCGCAGCGCGCCCAGCACGGCATCCCGCTGCCCGGCGACACCCGGTGCGGCGAAACCGGTCTTCGCCGCCCCGTCGTTGGTGACCGACGAGCCCAGGATCACGGCGTGCACGGTGTCCTTGTCGGCGAGCGCCCGGTCCAGCGGTTTCAGCAGGACGGCAGCGACACCGTTGCCGCCGACCGTGCCGTCCGCACCCGCGTCGAAGGCCCGCACGGCACCGGTCCGGGAGAGCGTGGAACCCTTCACATGGCGGTGCCCCGTCACCTGCGGAAGATGCAGCGCAGCCGAGCCGACCAGCATCAGATCGGCGTCACCGGCGCGCAGCGCCTGACAGGCCAGATGCACGGAGACCAGCGAACTGGAACATGCCGTCGCCACATTGACCGCGGGACCGGTCAGACCGAGCCGGAACGCGGCCCGATTGGCGGTGAAATCCGGGTAGTTGCCGACCTGGACCTGCTTGACGGTCATCCAGTCGCCGGACCGTGCCTCCGTGGCGAGGTTCTCGGCGAGATAGCTGTGCAGGGAGTAGAGGCGGTAACCGGCGCTCCCGTACACCCCTGTCCGTGACGACTCGTCGCGACCGGCGTAGCCGCCGTCCTCCAGGGCGTGGAAGCAGCACTCCAGGAACAGCCGCTGCTGCGGATCGGTGAGGGCCGCCTCGCGCCCGCTCATCCCGAAAAACCCGGCGTCGAAGCCGTCGATGCCGCCGTGCCGGTCGCCGTCCAGCAGCGCCGACGCCCCGACGAACCCCTCCGCCCCGTACTCCGTCTCCGGTATCCCTGCGGCGGCGAACTCGGCCGCGGTGAACCGGCGTACGTGCGAGGCGCCCGCCCGGATGTCGCGCCAGTACTGCTCGGGGGTGTCAGCTCCCGGGAACCTCAGCGCCATCCCGATCACCGCGATGCGGTTCTCGTACCCCCGCTCCCGATCCCGCTCCCTGGCCGTTCTTACCACCGCGCCTCTCTCTCCTCCGCAGCCCCGCCACCCGGAGCAGGAACGCCACCGCGACCACCATCGCGGCGCCGTGGGACCATCCGACGACCGTCAGCGGGCTGTAGCGGTCAAGTGCCGCTGCGACAAGGATCATTCCGACCCCGAAGCCCAGATTCTCGAACGTCGCGGAGAGCCCGAACGCATGCCCGCGCAGGTCGGTGGGGAGCGTCTGCAGATGCGAGGTGTACGAGACCTCCGTGAGCCCGTCGGCGGCTCCCGCGACCAGTGCGATCACCCCTGTCGCCACCAACGGGAATCCCGCGAACGCCAGGATGAACGCCCCGGACATCACGATCGTGCCGTAACCGAAGCCCAGCGCACCCACCGATCGGCCGGTGCGCTTCGCGTACCGCTGGATCACCTGTTGTGCGGCAACGTTCCCCAGCGCCCACAGGCACCAGAACGCGCTGACGAACACGGCCGGGTGCGAGGCGTCGAGCTCGGTGGAGTAGATCGGCAGCGCCGCGTTGTGGGACGAAGAACCGAACGCGTCCACGCCGCGCAGCGCCACCATCAGGCCGAGACCGGGCGCGGCCGCCAGCGCGACGAACGCGACGGGTATCCGCCGCCGCCCCGCCTTCTCCGGGGCCGCCGCGCCCTGTTCGGCGCGCCCGCCGGAATCCCCCTCCGAATCCGGCCGAGCGCTCTTCCCCCTGCCTCCGCCCGCGATCGGCAGCAGCGCCACCGTCACGGCACAGATCACAAAGGTGGCCATGTCCACCCCGAACGCGGCGGTGTAACCGACCAGCGACACGACCACACCGGCCGACGCGAAGCCGGCCACCATCGCCAGCGAACGCCCGGTGATGGAAAGGGAGTTCGCCCAGCCGCGCCGGTCTGCGCCCACCATCTCGGGAATGGAACTGCGCAGCGACACCATGAAGAGCGTTCCGCAGGACCCGACCACCACCGAGACGGCCACCAGCGCGCCCGTGCGCAGCCCGTCCGGTGCGAAGACCAGCAGCAGCATCACCGCCGCCTGGGCCACATTCGTCCAGAGCATCACGGTCTTGGCGGTGAAACGCGCGAGCAGTGTGCCGGCCGTCAGACCGGCGGCGAAGCCGGACCCCAGCCGCACCGCCATGAACAGCCCCATGGCGATCGCCCGGCCCGTCGTCTCATAGACGAACAGATTGAGCGCCACCATATTCAGGAAGGTGCCGTACGAAGAGATGGCGTATCCGGCGACGAGGAATCGATAACGCCGTTCGCCGTGCGCCGTGCTGTCCGGTCCGTCGTCGGAATGGCTGTTGGTCTGGTCGATGCCGAGCTTCACCCGGACATACTCGTCGAGCAACCACGACCCCCGATGTCGAGCCGTTTGCACAAATGTAATCTGCATACTTGTGAAGGACGATCAATCCGGCCCACGGGCATGTGATTGCCGCGAATCGTCGCCCGACCGTCCCTGCGAGACGGCCTTGGCGGCGTACCGGCGCGCGCTCACGGAGGGAAGTCTTCCGCAGGACGGGGCGCCCCCCTGTCTACGGGCCCTGCAGCTGGTGGTGACGGACCGGGACGCACCGGGTTCGCTGATCCCCGTGCCGCCGGAGACGGCGTCGTTCGCCGCGCTCGGCCCCATCGAGGAGGCGATCGTCCAGCAACGCCGCAACCTGCGCGCGGTCCGCGCCAGTCTCGCCGCGTTCGAGGGGCTGTACGCGGAAGTGCACCGGCTCGAACAGCCCGTTCTCACCCGGCTCGTCGGAAGAGCCGTCATCAGCAAGGCACTTGACGCGGCCGTGGGCAGTTGCCGGGAGGAGCTGCTCACCGCACAGCCCGGTGGCGGCCGCCCCTCGCACGCCCTCGGCGAGGCACTGTCCCGCGACCTGCGGATGCTGCGGCGCGGAGTGCGGCAGCGGACGATCTACCAGCACACCGTCCGCTCGCACCGGGCGACGCTCTCCTACATCGAGCAGGTGACGTCGGCCGGAGCCGAGGTACGGACGGTCGCCGAAGTCGTCGACCGGGTCATCGTCTGCGACCGGGAGATCGCGTTCGTACCCGTCCCCGACGAGCCGCACATGGCGCTGCGGGTCCAGCACCCGGCCCTGGTCAGCATGGTGGTCCGGCAATTCGACAACGCCTGGTCCCGCTCCGTCCCGATCCGCCCCGACGGCGCGCCGCTGCGCTCCTCGGTCATCATGTCCGACCTCCAGCGCACCATTCTGCTGGCCGTCGTGGGTGGTGAGACGGACGCGTCGATCGCCCGCCGGCTCGGCATGAGCCGGCGCAGCGTGGCCGAACACATGCGGAAGGTCTCGGAACAACTGGGCAGCAACAGCCGCGCCCAACTCGGCTATCTGCTGGCGACGTCGGGGCTGCTGGAGCCCTGAGCGAAGCGGCACGGACGCACCGCGGGGGCGCCCCGGCCGGAACCGGAACGCCCCCGCGGGCAGGTATGCACGAAGTGATCAGGCGAGACCGGGACCCCGCACCGGAATGCTGGTGAACGTCGGTGCCGGGGCGGGCTCGGTGAAGAAGTCGCTGCCCTTGTCGTCGACGACGATGAACGCCGGGAAGTCCTCGACCTCGATCCTCCAGACCGCCTCCATGCCGAGCTCCTCGTACTCGACGACCTCTACCTTCTTGATGCAGTCCTGGGCGAGGCGCGCCGCCGGGCCGCCGATCGAACCGAGGTAGAAGCCGCCGTGCGCGTCGCACGCGTCGGTGACCTGCTTGGACCGGTTGCCCTTGGCGAGCATCACCTTGGAGCCGCCCGCCGCCTGGAACTGTGCGACATAGCTGTCCATGCGGCCGGCCGTCGTCGGGCCGAAGGAACCGGAGGCGTAACCCTCGGGCGTCTTCGCCGGGCCCGCGTAGTAGACCGGGTGGTCCTTGAGGTACTGCGGCATCTCCTCGCCCGCGTCCAGCCGCTCCTTGATCTTGGCGTGCGCGATGTCGCGCGCCACGACCAGCGGACCGGTCAGCGAGAGCCGGGTCTTGACCGGGTACTTGGTCAGCTCGGCAAGGATGTCGTCCATCGGCCGGTTCAGGTCGATCTCGACGACGTCACCCGCCTCGTCGAGGTGCTCCTCCGTGGTGTCCGGCAGGAAGCGCGCCGGGTCCTTCTCCAGCTGCTCCAGGAAGACACCCTCGGCGGTGATCTTCGCGGTGGCCTGGCGGTCCGCCGAGCACGACACGGCGATCGCGACGGGCAGCGAGGCGCCGTGCCGCGGCAGGCGCACCACGCGCACGTCGTGACAGAAGTACTTGCCGCCGAACTGCGCACCGATCCCGATCTTCTGCGTCAGCTCGAAGACCTTCTCCTCCAGCTCCTTGTCCCGGAAGCCGTGACCGGTCGGGGAGCCCTCGGCGGGCAGCTCGTCCAGGTAGTGCGCGGAGGCGTACTTCGCGGTCTTCAGCGCGAACTCGGCAGACGTACCGCCGACGACGATCGCCAGGTGGTACGGCGGGCAGGCCGCGGTGCCCAGCGAACGGATCTTCTCCTCCAGGAACTTCATCATGGAGGCCTCGTTCAGGACGGCCTTCGTCTCCTGGAAGAGGAACGACTTGTTGGCCGAGCCGCCGCCCTTCGCCATGAAGAGGAACTTGTACGCGCCGCCGTCGGTGGCGTACAGCTCGATCTGGGCCGGCAGGTTCGAGCCGGTGTTCTTCTCGTCCCACATGGTCAGCGGGGCCATCTGCGAGTAGCGCAGGTTGAGTTTCGTGTACGCGTCGAAGATGCCGTGCGACAGGGCCTCCTCGTCACCGCCCTCGGTCAGCACGTTCTGCCCGCGCTTGCCCATGACGATCGCGGTGCCGGTGTCCTGGCACATGGGAAGGACGCCCGCGGCGGCGATGTTCGCGTTCTTCAGCAGGTCGAGCGCGACGAACTTGTCGTTGGACGACGCCTCGGGGTCGTCGACGATCCGCCGCAGCTGCGCCAGGTGTGCGGGGCGCAGATAGTGCGAGATGTCGTGCATCGCCTCGGCGGCCAGGGTGCGCAGCGCCTCCGGGTCGACCTTGAGGAACGTACGGCCGTCGGCCTCGAAGGTCGAGACGCCCTCGGCGGTCACCAGCCGGTACGGCGTGGTGTCCTCTCCCAGCGGGAGCAGATCGGAGTACGCAAACTCTGGCATTACGGCCATTCCTCACTCGGCGACAGCGGCTGACCACCCTTGGGCAGCGCACCCACCAGGGTAGAACGCCGCAAGCGGGCCGAACCTGTGAGGTAAGGCTCAGTTCGAACGGCGCATGGCGCACCGTCCCGCACCGATCGGCTCGGAGCGGACCCCGGGTCCTGTCCGGCCCTGATCCACCGGACAGGCCCCGGGGCCTTTCGTTCGGATCATGCTGGGCTCGCGGGGTCCGGCACGCACATCTGCCGCGTTGTCGTCAGTTGCCGACGCTCCGCGTGGGCTCCTTCCTCCGCCTTGCAGCTGCACGCACCAGACCCCGCTCCCTGATCCAGCCTGATCCAAACGAAAGGCCCTAGTCGCGATCTATCGCGTTTGGGTACGCTGGGCCGGTGGACCTCGAAAAGCACCCTCAGCAGCCCGCAGCCCCGGCGCCACCCGCGCCCGCCGGCATCCGCGCCTCCGACGCAGACCGCGACCGGATCGCGGACATCCTGCGGGAGGCCATGGCCGAGGGCCGGCTGACCGCCGAGGAGCACGCCGAGCGGGTCGACGCCGTCTACCGCGCCAAGACCGTCGGCGAACTCGAGCCGCTGGTACGGGACCTGCCGACCCCCGGCGGCGCCACCCGGCCGTCCTCCGCCACGCCGTACGCGTACGGCCCCGAGGCCCCCGCGGGCCCGGCCGACAACCTGGTGGCGATCTTCAGCAGCTCGACCCGTAAGGGCCGCTGGCGGGTCGGTGGCCGTACGAACGCCTTCGCGCTCTTCGGCAGCGTGGAGATCAATCTGACCGAGGCGCTTTTCAGCCAGAGGCTCACCGTCATCAACGCGACCTCCATCTTCGGCAGCGTCGAGATCAAGGTCCCGGAGAACATCTCGCTGCGCGGCAGCGGTACGGGCGTCTTCGGCAATTTCGAAGTCGTCACACTGGAATCCGCGGACCCGGAAGCCCCGGTGATCGTCGTCAACGGCTATTCCGTCTTCGGGAACGTCGAGGCAAAGCCGAAGCGCGGGAAACTTATTACGGATCTCCACAACCAGCTGCGCAAACACCTCGGCCGCTGAAGCCGCACCGGTTCGCAGCGGTCCGCACGGCCCGGATCCGGCCAAAATTCCGGTCGACCGCAATTCCGTCACCCGGAACTCAGTGCTTAGGCGCACGCACAGCGGGTAGGGAGTGCTGCATCGTCTCTCGCTCGCGAAGCCGTCGTCAGGAGTAGACCGTGCTGCAACTGCCGCATCAGCCCCTGCAGGTCGCCGCCGTTCCCACGCAGGGCACTCCTGCTCGGGAGGACCAGGCCGGCCCCTGGCACTCGGAGGCGGTGTGCCGCCGGGACGAAGCCGGGCTGTTCTTCGCCCCGTCGAAGGAGCCGACTGCTGCCCGACTGTCCCGCGAGGAGTCCGCGAAGCGGGTCTGCGCGCGCTGTCCGGTGATGGTCGAATGCCGGGAACACGCCTTGGTGCAGCCTGAACCGTACGGGGTGTGGGGCGGCCTCACGGCCGCCGAGCGCCGTGTGGTGCTCGCCCGCCGCAGGCGGCGCGAGGTGGAGCTAAAGGCGGCCGCCTCGGCCGACCACATCGCGGCAGCCGGCTGACCGGCCCGTACTTCCGAACCGACGG
This sequence comes from Streptomyces sp. NPDC005262, assembly GCF_042872425.1. Classification (NCBI taxonomy): domain Bacteria; kingdom Bacillati; phylum Actinomycetota; class Actinomycetes; order Kitasatosporales; family Streptomycetaceae; genus Streptomyces; species Streptomyces sp. NPDC005262. The sequence continues at coordinate 538,040 of NZ_JBIAKK010000001.1, read as the reverse complement.
CCCCGGGCCGGCGCCGGCCCGGCAGCCCTGCGCCGACGCGAAGAGGCGCCCCCACCGCACATGGGGGGCGCCTCTTCGCGTTCCGACGGCTCCGCACGGAATGCCGTGTGTCGCCGCTGCGCGTCACCGGCCCGGCACGGCTCCTGCCGCGGCGGGCTGCCTCGCGCGGTCTACTTCGCGCGGTCGAAGTCGATCGCGCTGTAGGCGCGCAGCTTCGACAGCCGGTGGGTCGAGTCGATCTTGCGGATCGTGCCGGACTTGGACCGCATCACGATCGACTCGGTGGTCGCCGTCTCGCTGCGGTACCGCACGCCGCGCATCAGCTCGCCGTCCGTGATGCCGGTCGCGACGAAGAACACGTTGTCGCCGCTGACCAGGTCGTCGGTGGACAGCACCCGGTCGAGGTCGTGCCCGGCGTCCAGGGCGCGCTGCCGCTCCGCCTCGTCCTTCGGCCAGAGCTTGCCCTGGATGACACCGCCGAGGCACTTTATGGCGCAGGCCGAGATGATGCCCTCGGGGGTGCCGCCGATGCCCATCAGCAGGTCGACGCCGGTGCCCTCACGGGCGGCCATGATCGAGCCGGCGACGTCGCCGTCGGTGATGAACTTGATCCGGGCTCCGGTCTCCCGGATCTCCTTGACGATGCCCTCGTGGCGCGGGCGGTCCAGGATGACGACGGTGACGTCCTCGGGGGCGGAGTTCTTCGCCTTCGCGACCCGGCGGATGTTCACCGAGACCGGGGCGTTGATGTCCACGAAGTCGGCGGCCTCGGGGCCGGTCACCAGCTTGTCCATGTAGAAGACCGCGGACGGGTCGAACATGGTGCCGCGGTCGGCGGCGGCCAGCACGGCGATCGCGTTCGGCATGCCCTTGGCGTTCAGGGTCGTGCCGTCGATCGGGTCCACGGCGATGTCGACCTCGGCGCCGGTGCCGTCACCGACCCGCTCGCCGTTGAAGAGCATGGGTGCTTCGTCCTTCTCGCCCTCACCGATGACGACGACGCCGTTCATCGAGACGGTGGAGACGAGGGTCCGCATGGCCTTCACGGCGGCGCCGTCGGCACCGATCTTGTCACCGCGGCCGACCCAGCGCCCGGCAGCCATGGCGGCGGCCTCGGTGACCCGGACCAGCTCCAGCGCCAGGTTGCGGTCGGGGGCCTCCGGGGAGACCTCTAGTTGTGACGGCAGGTGATGCTCGGACATCGGAACGCACCTTTCTGTACGGCGACGACCGGAAGAGGGTGCTGTGACTCTATCGTCAGGTCGACAAAATGAGCAGACCGGGTCACGTATGAGCGGCCTCGCCGGCCGGTTGTCATGGGTGGCCGCCCCTCGGTCGGGGCCGTCGGGCGTAATGCGAACATGGACCCGTGGCAAGCAAGCGAGGCAAGCAGACAGTGCGGGACATGTTCCTGTCGATGGCGGTGATCTCGGCCGTCGCCGGGGGTGTCTACATTTTCGTACCGCACGACGACAAGGCCAACCCGGTCAAGGCGGTCGACTACCGGGTGGAGCTTCTGACGGCGCGGCGTGCGGCGCCGTATCCGGTGGCCGCTCCGGCCGGTCTGTCCAAGGACTGGAAGCCCACCTCGGTCAGCTACGAGCGCCAGTCGGGCAACGGCTGGCACCTGGGCTTCCTCGACCCGGACGGCAAGTACGTCGCGGTGGAGCAGTCCACGTCCCCGGCGAAGAAGTACGTGTCCGAGGTCAGTCAGGACGCGAAGAACACCGGGCGCACGCAGCAGGTCGCGGGCGAGACCTGGCAGCACTGGAAGGGCCCGAAGTACGACGCCCTGGTGCGCCACGACGACGGCGCGACCACGGTCGTCACGGGCTCGGCCTCGACGCAGCGGCTGGCGGAGATGGCCGCCGCGCTCAAGACGTCCTGAGCCAGGCGTACGGCATACGGAGAAGGCCCCCGGAGCACTTGGTGTTCCGGGGGCCTTCTCCGTACGACCGGGTGGATCAGACGGTCTTGACGACCTCGTCGTAGGCGAGACGCGGCGAACGCGGGAACCATGCGTCCTCGCCCGGCTTGCCGATGTTGACGACCATCAGCAGGCTGTGGTCGGCGTCGAGGAACTCCTTCTCGATGCCCGCGGCGTCGAAGCCGGTCATCGGGCCGGCGGCCAGGCCGGCGGCGCGGACGCCGATGATGAAGTACGCGGCCTGCAGGGCGGCGTTCAGGGCGGCGGCCGACTCGCGGACCGGGCGCTCGGAGAAGAACGCGTCCTTGGCCTGCGGGAAGTGCGGGAACAGCGCCGGGAGCTCCTCGTGGAACTCGTTGTCGGCGGCCAGGATCGCGACCAGCGGGGCGGTGGAGGTCTTCGGCTGGTTGCCCTCCGCCATGTGGCTCACGAGGCGCGCGCGGGCGTCGTCGGAGCGGACCAGGACAACACGCAGCGGCGACTGGTTGAAGGCCGTGGGGCCGTACTTGACCAGGTCGTATATCGCCTGGACCTGCTCCTCGGAGACCGGCTCGTCGGTGAAGGTGTTGGCGGTGCGGGCCTCACGGAAGAGGAGGTCCTGGGCGGCGGGGTCAAGAGCGAGGGACATCTTGCATTACCTTCCGGGCGAATGGGGATCAAGCGATACGGCGACCGTAACCGACAGATTGGTTAACTTTCAACTAAAAGCTGACCTGAGTGATCCACTCCACAGACGTGTGCGTGGATGACGGGCAGGGCCGCCACGATTTCCGACGAGGCCCACAACCGCCGCGCGCTCGGATCCATTCCGGGCCGGGCGGACCGGCCCGCCCCGATCTCTACCGCTCGGGAGTCACCCGGCGTCGTCCTGCTGGTCCGTCCCGGGCTGGGCGAGGGCCTCGTCCAGGCGGGCCCGGGCCCCTTCCAGCCAGCGTCGGCAGACCTTGGCCAGCTCCTCGCCCCGCTCCCACAGCGCGAGGGACTCCTCCAGCGTCGTGCCGCCGGCCTCCAGGCGCCGTACAACCTCGATCAGCTCGTCGCGCGCCTGCTCGTAGCCGAGCGTGTCCGTGGCGGCAGCTGCCGTTGTCGCGTCGTCCGTCATGTGATCCACCCTATGTGTGAGCTACGACAGCCAGGTCCGAACCGCGTCCGCGGCTGCACCGGGTCCGGGCGAAGGAAAAGCCGGTCCGGGGCGGAGGGAGGGCCAGGTCCGGGCGAAGGGAAAAAGGGGCGCCGCACGGGCTCACTCGGCCACCCGCACGGTGAACTCGCCCTCCGACACCCGCGCCCGCAGCTCGTCGCCCGGCGCCCCGGCGTCCGCGGGGGAGCGGACCACATGACCGTCCGGCCGCTGCAGCACGGCATACCCGCGCTCCAGCGTCGCCGCCGGCGACAGCGCGACGACCCGCGCCCGGGTGTGGGCGAGCTCCGAGTCCGCCCGGTCCAGCAGGTGCCCCAGCACCCGGCGGCTGCGCCCGACGAGTGCGTCGACCTCCGCCGCGCGCTCGTCCACCATCCGCAGCGGCTGCTGCATGGAGGGCCGGCCCAGCGCGTGCGCCAGCCCCCGCTCCTCCCGGTCGAGCAGCCCCTGTACGGTCCGCAGCGCCCGGTCCCGCAGCTGCTGCACCCGGTCCAGCTCCTCGCCCACGTCGGGCACGACCTTCTTCGCCGCGTCCGTGGGCGTGGACGCCCGCAGGTCGGCGACCAGATCGAGCAAGGGGGAGTCGGGCTCGTGCCCGATGGCGGACACCACCGGCGTGCGGCAGTCGGCGACCGTACGGATCAGCTGCTCGTCCGAGAACGGCAGCAGGTCCTCCACGCTGCCGCCACCGCGCGCCACGATGATCACGTCGACATCCGGCAGGCCGTCCAGCTCCTTCACCGCCTGGACCACCTGGTTCACCGCGTGCACGCCCTGCACCGCCGTGTTGCGCACCTCGAAGCGCACCGCGGGCCAGCGCCGCCGCGCGTTCTCCAGCACATCGCGCTCGGCCGCCGACGCCCGCCCGCAGACCAGGCCGATCAGCTGCGGCAGGAACGGCAGCGGCTTCTTCCGGTCCAGGGCGAAGAGCCCCTCGGCGGCCAGGGACTTCTTCAGCAGCTCCAGCCGGACCAGGAGCTCACCGATGCCGACCGGCCGTATCTCCGTGGCCCGCAGGGACAGCTGACCGCGGGGCGCGTACCACTCGGGCTTGGCGAGGACGACGACGCGGGCGCCCTCCGTCACCACGTCCGCGATCCGGTCGAAGACCTGCCGGAAGCAGGTCACGCTCACCGAGATGTCGTGCGACGGGTCGCGCAGGGTCAGGAACACCACCCCGGCGCCCGGCCGCCGCGACAGCTGGGTGATCTGCCCCTCGACCCAGACGGCCCCGAGCCGGTCGATCCATCCGCCGATGAGACGTGACACCTCGCCGACGGGCAGCGGGGCTTCCGCGGAGGTATTGAGAGCCATGCGAGCGAGCGTATCCGCCACCACGGACAACGAGGCAGCCCTACACAGCCGGTCCCCGCCCCCACTGCATCGCCAGCACCACCAGCCCCACCCCCAGCCAGCAGACCCCCACCACCTGCGCGCTCGTCGTCGCGCTGAGGATCACCGCGATCAGCACTCCCGCACCCACCACGGGCACCAGCACATGCCGCCACCAGCTCGGCGGTCCGTCCATCCGGCGTACCGCGAACCAGCCGACCACCGACGCGTGCAGCAGCACGAACGCCGTCAGCGCACCGATGTCGACGACCGACACCAGATGGTCGAGGCCGTCGTCGCGGCGGGCCGCCCAGACCGCCGCCACCAGCGTCACGGCCGCGGCGATCAGGATCGCGGCCCGCGGCACTCCGGACCGCGGGTCGACCCGGGCCAGCAGCGAGGGCAGTCGCTGCTCCCTGGACATGGCGAACAGCAGCCGCCCTGCCGCCGCCTGCCCGGCCAGCGCCGCGAACGCCGCCCCGATCGCCTTGCTGACCGCCACCAGGTCGTGCAGCCACGTGCCCACCGCGAAGTCGACCGTGTCGTAGAACGCCGACCCCTGCCTGCCCGGTTCGGCGGCCAGATCCGCCGACGTCATCGGCTCCAGCAGCGCCGCCAGATAGCCCTGCGCCACGAACAGCACCCCCGCGAGGACCAGACAGAACAGCAGCGCCCGCGCCACCTTCTCCGAGCCGCCGGTGGCCTCCTCCGCGAACGAGGCGATGGCGTCGAAGCCCAGATACGAGAGCACGGCCACCGACACCGCACCCAGTACCGCCTCCAGGGAGAAGCCGGAGTCACCGGTGAACGGCGTCCACCAGCCGCGCTGCGCCCCGTCCCGCACGAGAACCACCACCGCCGACACCAGGAAGACCAGCAGCACCACGACCTCCATCGCGAGCACCGCGAAGCCGACCCGCGCCGCAGCCCGTACACCCCAGAGGTTGAGCAGCGTGGTGACGACCACCGCGAGTGCAGTCCACACCCACCGCGACACCTCCGGGACCAGCGAGTTCATCGCGATCCCGGAGAAGAGATAGGCGACCGCCGGAATCAGGAGATAGTCGAGCATCGCCATCCACCCGGCGACGAACCCGGGCCCTTCCCCGAGTCCCTTGCGCGCATACGTGAAGACCGAACCCGCGAGTGGGGCCACCCGCACCATCTGCGCGTAACTGAACGCGGTGAAACCCATGACGACGGTCGCCGCGACATACACCAGCGCGACCGCACCGTCCGATCTCGCGTCGAGCGTGCCGAAGACGCCGACGGGCGCCATGGGGGCGATGAACAGCAGCCCGTAGACGACCAGGTCCCGGAACCCGAGTGTCCGCCGCAGGGTCGCCCGGTCCGCCGTACTGCTGCCCGCCATGAACCCTCCGTCGGTCGCGCGGACACGGTCGCGTACGTGGCATACGTGGCATTGCAGGGCGTACACGTGGTGAACGTCGCGTACGGCTCAGTCTCCCGACCCGGCCGAACCCTCGCCTGTTCGGTACGGCCTTACGATGGGACGCATGACTGCTACGCCCAGCCCGTCACCCGCCGCCGCCCCGAGTGCGGGCACCACGCGCCGCAGTGACGCCCGCCGTGTCCTGCTCGCCGCGCCCCGTGGCTACTGCGCGGGCGTGGACCGTGCCGTGATCGCCGTCGAGAAGGCCCTGGAGCAGTACGGGGCCCCGATCTACGTCCGCCACGAGATCGTGCACAACAAGTACGTCGTGCAGACCCTGGAGAAGAAGGGCGCGATCTTCGTCGACGTCACGGCGGAGGTGCCCGAGGGCTCCATCGTGATGTTCTCCGCGCACGGCGTCGCGCCGACCGTGCACGCCGAGGCCGCCGAGCGCAAGCTCGCCACGATCGACGCGACGTGCCCGCTGGTGACCAAGGTCCACAAGGAAGCCGTCCGGTTCGCCAAGGAGGACTACGACATCCTCCTGATCGGCCACGAGGGCCACGAGGAAGTCATCGGCACGAGCGGTGAGGCGCCGGACCACATCACTCTGGTCGACGGCCCCGAGGACGTCGCCCGTGTCTCCGTGCGCGACGAGTCGAAGGTCGTCTGGCTCTCCCAGACCACGCTCTCGGTCGACGAGACGATGGAGACGGTGGACGCGCTGAAGGAGAAGTTCCCGCAGCTGGTCTCGCCGCCCAGCGACGACATCTGCTACGCCACGCAGAACCGTCAGATCGCGGTGAAGAAGCTCGCCGAGGACGCCGAGCTGGTCATCGTCGTCGGCTCCAAGAACTCCTCGAACTCGATCCGCATGGTCGAGGTCGCCCTCGACGCGGGCGCCCCCACGGCACACCTGGTGGACTTCGCGAGCGAGATCGACGAGGCCTGGCTGGAAGGTGTCACCACGGTCGGCCTCACCTCCGGTGCCTCGGTTCCCGACGTGCTGGTGGACGGCGTACTGGAGTGGCTGGCCGAGCGCGGCTACGCAGACGTGGAGACGGTGAAGACGGCCGACGAGTCGATCACCTTCTCGCTGCCCAAGGAGCTCCGCCGGGACCTGCGCGCAGAGGCGGCGGCACTCACCGCCGAGTGAGTCCTCCGTTCCCCTCCGGGGGAGAGACCCGTGCTCCGGGAAGGTGAGCGGGGTGCGGCGCCAGCCCGTACGGTGGATCGCATGCAGATCTTCGGCGTGGACATCGGCGGATCCGGGATCAAGGGTGCTCCCGTGGACCTGGACCGCGGAGACCTGGCGCAGGAGCGCCACAAAGTACTGACACCGCAGCCGGCCACGCCCAAGGACGTGGCCGACTGCGTGGCCGAGGTGGTCGGCCACTTCGACTGGTCGGGCCCGGTCGGCATCACCTTCCCGGGCGTCGTCACGGGCGGTATCACCCGCACCGCGGCCAACGTCGACAAGGGCTGGATCGACCATGACGCCCGGACGCTGCTCGGCGAGAAGCTGGGCCTTCCGGTGACCGTCCTCAACGATGCCGACGCGGCGGGAATCGCCGAGATGGCCTTCGGCGCGGGGCGCGGCCGCAAGGGGACCGTGATCATGCTGACGCTCGGTACGGGGATCGGCAGCGCGGTCTTCACCGACGGGCAGCTCGTACCCAACACCGAGCTCGGCCATCTGGAGCTGGGCGGCCACGAAGCGGAGAAGCACGCCTCCACCAAGGCCAAGGAGGACGAGGAGCTGAGCTGGCACCACTGGGCGCACCGGGTGCAGAAGTACCTGGAGCACCTGGAGATGCTGTTCACGCCCGAGCTCTTCATCATCGGCGGCGGAGTCAGCCGAAAGTCCGACAAGTTCCTGCCGCTGATCGAGCATGTGCGGGCCGAGATGGTGCCGGCCGAGCTGCAGAACAACGCGGGCATCGTGGGTGCGGCGATGGCGGCGGCAGGCAAGTAGCCCCTCTGCGCCCCTGTCCCGGCCCGGGTCTCAGGACCTTGGACGCCGGGGAGGCCGGGTGGGGCGAGCCGCCGTCGCGGCCGACCGCATCCGCCGCCGGCGCTGCCGCATCAGCCGGATCTTGCGTACGGAGGCGATGACCCCGGCGATGAGCGTGCCGCCGTACAGCCAGCCGGCATGGACGGCGAGCGCCGTGACCACCGCCATGGTCTGCCCGCCGAAGCCGCCCGTGCCACCGGCGATCGGAATCACACCGACGGCGAACGCGATCGGCACGCTGATCGGTGCGGTCACCAGGTCCGCGGGCCGCACCCAGAGCGCCGTCAGTGCGCTGACCGGCAGGAACAGCACCCCGTACAGGATCGACGAACCATCGAACAGCAGCCAGTCGAGGCAGGCCAGCGCGAACATGACGGCGGCGGCGAACAGTCCCGCACCGATGCCGGTCAGCCGCGGATTGGGCAGCCTGCGCAGCGCGAGCAGGGCGGGCGGCACCCGTCGTGCCCGCCCGTCCGGCGTGGCCACCACCCGGTAGACGGTGGTGGCCTCGTCGATGGTGCTCTGCGGGGACAGTGGGGCCTGCTCCGACGACTGCCGGCGCTGACGGGGACGTGTTCTGGGCTGCTCCACCGGGACAACGTAGGTCGCGAGGTGGGAGGGAGGAGGGGTTGGACACGCCCTTTGGGTGACCTTCGCGGTGAGTTCGATGCCACATGGTCGAACGGGAACCGCATCCGCCCCCGACCGGACGCGTGAGTACCCGCTCGCCCCCGCCCGTAAACTGGAGAATCGGCCCACCCGTCCTTACTCCAGGAAGTCGCCAACGTGTCGCTCACGATCGGAATCGTCGGTCTGCCGAATGTCGGCAAGTCGACCCTGTTCAACGCCCTGACCAAGAACGACGTGCTGGCGGCCAACTACCCGTTCGCCACGATCGAGCCGAACGTCGGCGTCGTCGGGGTCCCGGACGCCCGTCTGAACAAGCTGGCCGAGATCTTCGGCTCGCAGCGCCTGCTCCCGGCCACCGTCGACTTCGTCGACATCGCGGGCATCGTCCGCGGCGCGAGCGAGGGCGAGGGCCTGGGCAACAAGTTCCTCGCGAACATTCGCGAGTCGGACGCCATCTGCCAGGTCATCCGGGCCTTCAAGGACGAGAACGTCGTCCACGTCGACGGCAAGGTCTCGCCCAAGGACGACATCGAGACGATCAACACCGAGCTGATCCTCGCCGACCTCCAGTCCATCGAGAAGGCCGTCCCCCGCCTCACGAAGGAGTCCCGCCTCCAGAAGGAGAAGGTCGCGGTCCTCGCCGCGGTCGAGGAGGCCCAGCAGATCCTGGAGTCCGGCGAGACGCTCTTCGCGGCGGGCATCACCGCAGGCACGGAGAAGGGCAAGCTCCTCCACGAGCTGCACCTCCTCACCACCAAGCCCTTCCTCTACGTCTTCAACGTCGACGAGGACGAGCTGGTCGACGAGGACTTCAAGAACGAACAGCGTGCCCTGGTCGCCCCCGCCGAGGCGATCTTCCTCAATGCCAAGATCGAGTCCGAGCTCATCGAGCTCGACGACGACGAGGCCCTCGAGCTCCTCCAGTCCATGGGCCAGGAAGAACCCGGCCTGGCCACCCTCGGCCGCGTCGGCTTCGACACGCTGGGCCTGCAGACCTACCTCACGGCAGGCCCGAAGGAAGCCCGAGCCTGGACGATCAAGAAGGGCGCCACGGCCCCCGAGGCGGCCGGTGTCATCCACACCGACTTCCAGAAGGGCTTCATCAAGGCGGAGATCGTCTCCTTCGACGACCTGGTGACGATGGGCTCGGTCGCCGAGGCCCGCGCGAAGGGCAAGGCCCGCATGGAGGGCAAGGAGTACGTGATGCAGGACGGCGACGTGGTGGAGTTCCGCTTCAACGTGTGATGCCTGATTCCTTGATCGGCTGAAGTGGCTGGTCAAGGCGCATAACCCCAGTTCAGAGGCCAGGTCTACGGATCTGGCCTCTCCTCGTTCATCCCCGTTGAAACCCGCTGTTACGCGTTCCCGTGGTGACTTGGTGGTGACTCCTAGTCGGAGTCTGCATCGCTCTGACCAGGGGTTTCTTCCGATGGTGTTTCAGGCGTCGATGCGGTGCCCTCCGAAGCGTCGGCGCACCTTCGTGGCTTCCGAGAATTATTACCGAGAGTGACGATATTGGACGTTTGTCATAACGTCCTGTAAGTTTCCCCCGCAAAACAAAGACCCCCCAGGGACGGCAATCCCTGAGGGGCAACAGCAGGCCCGGCAGCAACCGGGCGCTACTACACACCTGAAGGGCTATCTTCAGATGCGGATTCATCGTACGCGTTTGCAGCGTCAGTACGTCCAGGTCCCGAACGCCATAGCGCGGCACGGGAACCTCTCCCTTGAGGCCGTGGGCCTCCTCGTTCGCCTCCTCTCCCTCCCCGATGGTTCGGGGGCAACGGTCGAGAAGATCACTGACCAGGTGCCCAACGGCCGGCGCACGGTCTCCAGGGCCATGAATGAGTTGATCGCGGCCGGCTACGTCTCCCGGACCAAGCTCCAGGACCCTGAGACCGGCAGGTGGGTCACCATCACGACTGTCACGGACACTCCGGAGTCTGAGGTCTCTCCAACTGACCGCATGTCGACGGTCGGTGAGGCGACTGGTCGGGCCGTCGGCGGCTATCCCAAGGGAAATGACCCTCAGGAAAAAACCTCCTCCCCTGAGCCTGTTCAGCAGCAGCCGGAAGGCTGCGAGGTAGGCGGCAACGAGGAGGGGGAGGAGTCTCCCCAGGAGACCAACCCCCACACCACTGCCGTGGCCGCTCTCGGCCGTCTGGGCTCCGTAGAGCCCCGATTGAAGCTCACCCTGTCCGAAGTCGCCCGGTTGGCCCCTAAGGCCGCTCAGTGGCTCTCTGAGGGCATCTCTGAGCCCCAGATGATCAAGGCCCTGTCCCGTGCTCTGCCTGTCAGCATTACGTCCGCGGCTGCCCTGGTGACGTACCGGCTGAAGAACAATCGGCCCGGCGAAGAGACCGCACCTGCACCCATGCCGGAGCCGGTCAACGCCGCTTGCTGCCAGCAGTGCGAAGCGCCCTTCCCCGCTGGTGTCGAAATGGACCTTTGCCGCCGCTGTGAGGTCGAGATGCAGCGGGCTGTGGCCCGCCTGACCGGTGAGCCGGTCTCAGACCCCCACCAGGAAGCCCGGCAGGCCACTGCCGACAACGCGGCCTACGTCCGTAGCTTCCTCCGCAAGTAACCCACCACCACACGACGGAAAGGCGCTTCCATGTCCAGCTCTGCCCTTCCCTGGTACGTGAAGCTCGTCCTCAGGGTCGCTATCCCTGCTGCCTGCCTGGCAGCCCTGTACCTCTCCATCCCCGGAGAGATCGCCATGGCTCGCACGGCGGGATGGTCTGCGCACTACGCCCCCGCCATGCCTATCTGCGTCTCGGTGTACGCCCTCGCTGCCGCTGCCATCGCGGCCTACCGGAGGAAGGCTCAGCTCCCCGGCCAGGTGACGGCCCTCATTGGGGCCGTGGTGGCTCTCGCTCTGGCCATCTGTGCCCAGTCCATCTCTCACCTGATCCAGCAGAGCTACATGGGCAGCAGCGCCCTCCTGGTCGTGGCTGTCAGCTCGGTGCCGCCGCTGGTCATCGCGCACATGATGCACATGGCAGAGACTCCCTCTCAGGTGATGACGGCCTCCGAGGAGAAGGCCGAACTCCGTCAGATGATCGACTACCTCTCTGAGGAGCTGACTACCTCGATCTCTCACGAGGTGACCGGCCTGCTTGGCAAGGGGCAGGCCATCGTCCGCCAGCACGGGGTGTTGGCCGAGGTTGCTGAGAATGCAGCGGCCGACTTCGATGGGACTATCGCTGAGGTCGAGGCTGGACTTGCTGAGGGCCCCCGCCAGAAGAGCCCGCGGGCTGCGGTTGGCCTGGATGAGGTCAAGGCTGCTGGCCGGGCGCTGAAGGCCAGGGGTGAGAAGATCACCGGTCGCAACCTCGCAGAGGCTCTTGGGATTGCTGAGAGCACCGCCTACCGCTACCGGCAGGCTGCTCTCTCCGCCTGATCTCTCTGGCACAGCAACGAGGGCCCTCCCCAAGGAAAGTGGGGAGGGCCCTCAGCTCTCAGTGTACGAGGTCATGCAGGCCGGAAATGCAGAAGAGCCCCGACCGAAGCCGGGGCCCTCTGTTGGTGTCCTTCCCGCCCACTGGCGCCGTCGAGACGGACCGGGGATGGACGCCTCTTCCAGTGAGCGGGAAACTCATTACCTCGTATAGGTCAGAGGTTGCGCCGCCTCGGTGCGCTTGCAGGGCTCCTTGTGCAGGATGATCTCTGAACCAGCCCCGCTGTCCCCGAAGTTGGGTCTCGTCTCGTACTCCTCATCGGCCTTGATAGGTCGGTCGCAGTAGTCGCACATCACCGTCTTGCCTCCGGGGTCGTCAGCGCTTCCAGATCAGGTCCATGGCCTCGTTCGCCAGCTTTTCCCAGGCCCTACGCAGGTCCAGCCCTGTGTCACAGGGGGTGCCATAGCGGCAGATCCAACAGAGACGGATGTGCTGTGCCCACTCGTCTCCAGCCTCCTTGGGCGTAGTCGGCTTGGGTGCCGGCCGCTTCCCGCGGCGGCTCACTTCACGGCCTTGGTGCTCTCACTCTCCTCAACGAGGGGCTTGAGCTTCTTGACCGAGCGACAGGGAGCACAGGCGTAGTAGCCGAAGCTGCAACTAGACGCCCTCTCCTGGATCGCTACGAGGACGGACCGTTGGGGCCCCTTATGGAAGTCGCACCAGTTAGGGTCATTCACTGTCGGCAGCTCCTTCGCGTAGGTGCCGGCGCAGGGTCCGGGGGCTGGGTAAGGCCCTCGGACCCGCTCTTTTCCTGACCTATAGAATGCCCTAGAACACCTGAGAGTTCCACCGATCGCCAGCAGCTCTACACCGTGCCAGGGTCGGAATCATGATCGAGTGGGATGACACAAGGCCGCGGTGGGAACAGGTGGCCGAGAGGATCAAGGCCGACATCGAGGCCGGCACACTGGCTTCCGGGGCCCGTGTGCCCTCTGTAGTTGCCCTCACGAGGGACTACGGCATCGCCCAGGCCACTGCACAGAAGGCGTTGGTAGCCCTCAGGGAAGAAGGGCTCATCAAGACGACCCGAGGAATGGGCTCTTTTGTGAAGTAGAGGGACCAGCAGGCGGCGGTGGCGCAGTCCCGGACGGGAGCAGCCGCGTTCGGCTTCGGTGATGAGCCGCTGCCGGCAGGACGACTACGAGCTTTCCCGACTACCCCGGAAGGCCTAGGTCTTTCAGATAGGTCAGGCGAGCATTTATGGCCGCGGAGAAGTGACGCCAATCGAGGCTTTCGACCGGTTCCTTCGGAATCGCGTCCTCGCCCGACGACGTCACGTAGCAGATGGCCTCGTACAGCTGTTCATCGACGAGTCTCCGGCAGAAGATCCCGAAGCGGTCCTGGTACGAGGTGCCGTGCCAGATGTCGTCGACCGGCAGAGCGCCTTTGGCAGTCCTGACCGGTGTGCGGGACTTCTCGCCGTCTTGCATGACAAAAAAAGTAGCCGAGCCAGGGCTTCTCCTTCGGGAACAGTTCCGCCAGGGCCGCACGGCGCAGATCGACGGCGCTACCCAGAGCTTCTTCGACGCGGTTGTTGTAGTTATTGCTGTACGAGGGCCCACCCAGGGCCTTCAACTCGAAGGCCGCCACAAGGACATTCTCGTGGACGACCACGACGTCCCACTGCTTCTGTGGCCGGTAGTAGCCGGGGAGTTCGAGGCCCTGAGATTTGTTAACCCGGATGCTCGCAGGCGGGTAGCCGGCGTCAATGAAGAACTTGGCCAGTAGGGTTGCAATCGCGTCGAAATGCTTGCCGCCTCGCACCGTACCCGCGGTGCCAGCCCCCACAGCGTCCCGAATCGGTCAAGCAGAGGAGCGCCTGAAACAATGAAAAGCCCTCCAGTCGCAGCCGGGGGGGCGATTTATTACTTACTCTCTCAACCCGAGGTAGACCCCTCTCCCTCAGTCAGTGGGTTGTCAAGCAGTAGGGCCTGGCCAGCGGGGGACGGCGCCTCTGTACGCCCTTCGCCCTGGTGCTGCGGAACGAGTAACCCATAAGCCCCGGCGCTGAGGCTGGCGCAGCCGCCGAAGTTAGCCTGGGCCAGCTCGGCGGCAACAACGCCGACACTTCCGAACCCTGTCCTTGTCAGTCCTCCCCGTGGCTGGCAGGGGCAGTATTCACAACGGACGGCTTACCGCGTGGCCCGTATGTCGCCTGCATGTCATCTTGATTTCTATCGGTTCTCCATCCATCTCATGAACCACCGCAAGCCGAAAGGTGACCAACGCTGCCAAGGAAGCAATCCCCGATCCGCTCGAAACGCGTCCAGGCGACTGTAGATTTCTCGCTCCTCATAAGAGGTGATGTCTACCCCTGTGTTTGACGTGATCACCTCTGTACCGAAGTGCGAAAGGGCGCGTCCCAGTGCAGCGACCAGTAGGGCCATGACGCCTAGAGATGAAAAGATAAGCGAGCCAAGAGTAAGTCCAGGGGATTTCCCGCGATTATCTGTGGCCGTCCAAAGCAGGACCTCTAGCAGTGTTGCTACCAGGCCAATACACAAGAGAGTCCATATCCACCAAAGGGCAACAGGGATAGCCATTCTAAAAAACCGCTTACGCTGGGAGAGTATGGTATTCACTCGGTTCAGGTAGCTTAATTGCTCTGGAGTAGGACCGACCCCTTCGCGCATGCCGAGAACGGCCAAGGCGGTAGCTTCTTCCTGCTCCAAGTAAATGGCATCACCTCGTTTCATGGCCCATTTCATGAGCGCATGCATCTCGATGAAGCCGACCACAATAACTGCCGCGATCACCGAGGATATGATTGCGGCATAGTTGTCACTCATAGCCAGTTTCGGCACCGAAATCCCCATTTTTTAATCCACCGGCGCTCCGGCATCTGACAGCCCGTCCCGTGCTGCTTCATCCCTGGCCAGTCGTGAGCCAGTTGAAACCCCAGACCGCCCCTGCTGGCAGGCCATCGGACGGCAGCGCGAGGTGAGCCAACCGTGCCGCCGGGCCTGTCTCGTGTGCATGGTGGTTGCACGGGCTTGGCCCTGTAGTGCTGAGGGCGGCACCGCGGATTGGCCGGCCTCCCGCTGGTCCGCATGAGCGTGCAGGAGCGGCCTGGTGAGAGTTGGAGGGCCGGGCCGACCTACAAGTACGTAGAGCGCGGCTAACCAGCAACGAGGGGATCTAACTTCACGAGATCCCCTCTTCTCGTTCACATTTCAAACACATATGATCACTGGTCACGAACCACGTGGGGGGTAAATCGACATGAGAGCGCGCATCGCTGCTACTGCGCTGACGGTTGGCCTGATGCTTACAGGCTGCTCGTCCGGACCGGACACTTCGTCACCCGAGTACAAGGCCGGCTACTACGACGCAGGCCACTGGTCCTTCGTCATGGAGGACGCGGATACGGCCCTGAACGATTGCGAAGCCGGGGTGGCACACGACCCTGTGCTCAACCAGTTGAATGACAAAGCCGTGGACTGGAACGACAAGCAGTTGGTTGCCTGGTCGCAAGGATGTGCCGCTGCGCTTCGGGACCGCGGCATGAGCATTCCGAAGCAGCCGTGGGAAGAGTGACGCGCTAGTCCGTAACGTCCGCAAGGACTGACTGTCAGACCTGAGAGATACCGTTAGCGGCCCGTCCCGAGAGGGGCGGGCCTGTTTGGAGGGGGTAGGGGATGAAGGTTGGTAGAGCGGCAGTTGTGGGGCTGCTTCTGGTTCTCGCTGTGGGGTGTGGCGAGGACGACTCCGCGGAGTCCGGGACGGCTGCTTACGGGGCGCGGTCCTGCGCTACCTGGCTCGCTGACATGGATGACGGGGATCGATTCCTTGGCGCCAAGGAGATGCTGCTGAACGCGAAGGCGGCGGATGGCACCGAGGGAGACGTAGACCCCGATGGGGAGACCATCGAGCAGTTCAGGGATGGCATAACAGAGGCGTGCCGACAGACGTCAACGGACGCGCTTCTCGCGAACGTGGCGGATGACGTGTTCGCCGCAAACGAAGACCTCTACACCCTGTAACTCCCAGGAGAACCGTGAAGAACTATCGACTGAAGTGGACCCAGGACGGAAGGGAGTGGACTTCCGTCGGGGCCTTCGACGAGCGGAGCGCCGAGAGCCGCAAGCGGGAGCTTGAGGCCGCGGACGCCACGTCAATGGTCAGGGTCGTTGAGGTACCGATCTTCAAGAGGAAGAGCTGATGGCCTACAACGCAATGAACGAAATGTGGGTCGCGATCACCATGGGCGTCTCGGGGCTGTTGCCTCGGACGTGCGACCTGGACTTTGAGCGAGCTGAGGATGGGAGTGTCCTCGGCACGTTCACGTTCGACGCCTCTATGGAGTGGGCAGCAGCGAGGTTGATCATGCATCTGATCGACAACACTTACGGGCCGGTGACGGCCTCCAAGGGCAAGGGCGACCTCTCGGTCTACAAGGTGAGCTTCACCTACCCCCCGACGCTGGAAGACCCGATCAAGAAGGCGGAGGCCAGTAAGTGAGTGAGCTGGAGCTGCGGCAGGGGGATGGCGCCAAGTCGTTCGACCTCTACGCGGGTGGGGACCGCGTTGGTTCCCTGTATTACGTCGGCTGGGACGACGATGACCCCGAGGATTTCCAGGCGGGTTGGGTCGCCGAGCTTCACGGCTCGAACATGTGGCAGCAGATCACGGACTATGACCCGGACATCAAGGTGACCATCGCGATTGCTCAGGAGATCAACGAAGAGCGCGAGGAGCACGAGGCCAAGATGAGGCGCATCGACAGGCAGCGTCCCCGAACGGTCTCGATACCGTCCGGAGGGCAGCCACCCCGCTGACTCCCTCGGCAGTAGCGAAATCGAGGTACCAGGCCCGCCGTTGACCGGTTGGATGCATGATTGTTGCTCCGCAACCGGGGAGGGAGCGGGCACAAGAACAATGGGGGGGTACAAGATGAGCAATCTCGGGCGTTATCAGGACATCACGGCTGCGGCGAAAGCGGCGGGCGGTGTCGACAAGCTCGTCAAAGCTATCGAGAAGGTCGGGTTCGTGAAGGGCGCCTGGGTGGGTGCTGCGGGCGGGCTAGCGGTCGGTGGAGCTGTTGCCGCGGCTGGTCACTTCCGAGGAGTCAAGAAGGCT
The DNA here is from genome assembly GCF_042872425.1 of Streptomyces sp. NPDC005262. NCBI lineage: Bacteria > Bacillati > Actinomycetota > Actinomycetes > Kitasatosporales > Streptomycetaceae > Streptomyces > Streptomyces sp. NPDC005262. The sequence goes on along the minus strand of NZ_JBIAKK010000001.1, from coordinate 521,063 downwards.
GCCGAAGAGGCAAAAGAGCAGCTGAAGGCGGAAGTTCAGGAATCCACGGATCTGAACGACAAGTAATCGGCACTCCTGAAACAAAGAAAGGGCCCCCGGCCGAAGCCGGGGGCCCTTTCTTTACTCACTCTCTCAACCCGAAGTGGACCCCTCCACCTCAGACCTGGGCCACCTTGCAGGCGGCACAACGGATTATTGCCGTGGCCCCGATTCATGCACTTACTGATAATGCTGCTCTATGATTTCTCTTATTTCGCTCGCGACGTCAAGCGCTTCAGAGCGCTCATCCAGAGAATCTGCCTGTTTTGCGTAGGCGCGCAGAGCTTCAGTGATCAGCCCCTGTTTCCTTAATGCCAGGCCACCGAGCTTGATCAATTCTGTCGCTTCGCTAGAAAGGCCGTCCATTCTCAAATCCTCTGCCCACCTCGGAACCCAGCCTGTCCGAGGCCGAGCTGTGTGATGTTCGGTCAGATTAGAGGTTCGCCACACCCCCAAATTGCAACGCGTTCGACTATACGCACAAGGTTCCCGGGTGAGCAAATTCAGGAATTAATTATTTCCTTCATGTCCCTGAGATGCACACCCAACGTCAGCGGGCTCGAATCACCGTAGGGTGTGCCAACCCGGCACGCTGAGGCTGACCAGTTGCGGCGCTGGAGCGAGGTGCCGACGTGACAGCTGCACCGCGGCTGGTACGACCGCAATAGTCTTCCGCCTGCTGCGGGAGAACTCTCGCGTCGATGTCACAAAGAGAACCGGCGAACGAATGAATTAAATCGCGATGCTTCAGATAATGTCAGCACAATCGGCATGCCCGCCAAAATGCAGCATGGAAGGAAACAATTGTTCCGACAATTAATTCTTTCTGTCATTACGTGCAGGGGGTAATACTTTATTTCAATAAGAGCGGACCCACCGGGGGTACCTTCCTGTCATCGTGTACGGGTTTTAAATTTTTGGAAATCAATTGATTCCTGCCCAAAAACACACTAGGTGAGGCTCAATTCGGACCCTGCGGACTCGCTAGAAGCCCTCTGACTGTCCGGTGCCACACCTGCTCTGAGGATTGGAATCAGCGTCGTGCCTTTGAGCGAGAAATGGGGGTCCGGTGATGGAAGAGGAGTCTTGGAAACCTATTCCGGGCTGCCGGCCAGAGGTCTGGTGTCCGGTTTTTAATAAGGGTGGGTGGGAGCGGTGTGTGTCTAAGTCCAAAAAGAGAAAGCCCCCTTGGAAGGCGCTTTCCGTCCACCGCCCCGCGGTGCCGCCTACGGAGCGTCCAAGGCCTACGTCCTGCATTTCTCCCTGGCCCTGCAGCGGGAGGTGGCGCCGACCGGTATCCGTGTCCAGGTTGTGCTGCCCGGCCCCGTTGCGCACCGAGTTCTTCGAAGCCGCGGGGACCTCGTCCATGTTCCCCGACGAGTCGTTCGTCGATGCGGACGATCTGGTGCGGGCCGCGCTCGACGGGCTGGACCGGGGGGAGCTCGTCTGCATTCCGACGCTTCCCGATATGGCGTCGTGGGAGGAAGTGGCCACGCTTCAGTTCGCTCTGCGGGATGCCGCCGGGGAGCGCGGCGTCATCGCCGATCGCTACGCGCCGCCGAGTAGCGGCTGACCTGTGTCAAGGGCGTCCCGCCGATCCGCTCGCGCCGCAGCCCCCGGCACCGGCGCCCCGGCAAGCTCCACGCCGACACGGGCGACGACTACGACCACTGGCTGAGCCCGCCGAGGATGACGAGGTCGACCGCCCTCACACCCTCTGGCAGCCACGCTCGGCGAGCAGGAGGCCGGCTCCGAACCGCAATCGCCCCCCCCCCCCCCCGCCGCTGCGCTCTCCAGCAGGCAGATGTGAAGTAAGATTCAATCTACGTAAGAATGCATCTACGTTGATTACCCAGGGACGCCTCATGGATTTCCAAGGTCGGGCCGGAGATCTTGAGCTGCTGGCCGAGCAGTACCGGACGGTGGCAGAGGGTGCTGGGGCCACCCGGGGGCGGGCCGTGATCATGACGGGGCGGCGCCGAGTAGGGAAGTCACGACTGGTCCAGGAGTTCTGCGACCGCTCGGGAGCGCCGTACGTGGTGTTCCAGGCCACCCGGGGGCGCAACCCTGTGACGGAGCGCGCCGACTTCGACGCGACCCTCGCGCAGTCACTCCTGCCGGGGGCGGAGTTGGTCGCCGGCCTCCAGGCGCAGGACTGGAACCAGGCTCTGCGTTCGCTGGCGCTCGCGGTACCCGATGACTCACCCAGCATCGCGGTGATCGACGAGGTGCCCTGGCTGGTCGAGCAGGATCAGGAATTCGAGGGCGCGCTCCAGACCGTCTGGGACCGTCACCTGTCTGCCAAGCCGGTGCTTCTGCTGCTGGTCGGCAGTGATACATCGGTGATGGAGGGGCTGCAGTCGTACGGGCGTCCGTTCTTCGGGAGGGCAGCGAAAATGACCGTTCACCCCCTGAACCTGGCCGACGTGCAGGCCATGACCGGGCTCGACGCCGCGGAAGCTGTCGACGCCCAGTTGATCACTGGCGGTTTCCCCGAGATCGTGCAGTCATGGCGGCCGGGGACGGGGCGTACGGCCTTCTTGCAGGCTTCGGTCGCCAATCCTCTCTCGCCTCTGCTGGTGGCCGGCGAGCTGTCCCTGCTGGGCGAATTCCCCGAGGCTTCGCACTCACGGGCCGTACTGGAAGCGGTGGGCAACGGTGAGCGCACGTTCAGCGCGATCGCAGCCCAGGCCGGCGGCGCCGGCGCGCTGCCGTCCGGCACGCTCTCCCCGCTGCTGGCCACGCTGCAGACGAAGCGAGCCCTGGCCGCTGATCTCCCCCTGTCCGTCAAGTCGGACAGCAAGAACAAGCGCTACCGGATCGCCGATCCGTATCTGCGGTTCTGGCTGGCCTTCCTGGCACGCGCGATCCCACTCATCGAGCGGGGCCGCGGTGACCTGGCCCTGGAGCGCATCGAGCGATCATGGACCGCTTGGCGCGGGAAAGCGGTCGAGCCGCTGATCCGCGAGTCCTTGCTGCGTCTGATGCCCGATGACGAGTGGCCCGAGACCGAGGCCGTCGGCGGCTGGTGGAACCGTCAGAACAACCCCGAGATCGACCTCATCGGTGCAGACCGCGAGCCGGTGGCCCGGCGGGTGCATTTCGTCGGGTCGGTGAAGTGGCGGGAGTCCCGGCCCTTCGGCCGTCATGAGTACGACACCCTGGTACGCGACATGCTCGCCGTCCCCGGTACCGCCCTGGACACCCCGCTGGTCGCGGTCTCCCGCTGCGGTGTGGCCGATGATCTGCCGCTGACCGCGCACTGGGGACCGGACGACCTCGTACGGGCGTGGCAGTCCCGGTAGCCGCGGAGCCCGAGGTCTCCCACCTCGCGAGTGCCCTGGAGCTACGGAGCGCGAGCTGATCGATCCGGACTCGGCGGATGCTGGTGCGGGTGCCGCGTGAGGCTCGTCTTCGAGGATCAGGGCCGCGAGGACTGGCTAGGGCTCGTCCGGCGGATCATGGGCCGAGCCAGGGCCGGACCGAGGGCCGGCCAGTGCCCTAATCGTGTTGACCGCGCCCGGCAGGCAGTGCTGGAGTCGGCACGTGGACAGCATCCCCGCCAACCGGCGGCTCTGGAACCAGATCAGCAGCGCCTACCAGTACAGGCACGACCCGCAAATCGGCGCCACACCCCGGCTGTGGGGCATGTACTCCATCCCCGACGCGCACCTGGACGCCCTGGGCGACGTCACCGGCAAGCGCGTCCTCGAACTCGGCTGCGGCGCCGGCCAGTGGTCCAGGGTGCTCGCCGCCGAGGGCGCCACCGTGGTCGGGCTCGACCTGTCCGAAGCCCAACTTGCCGCAGCGGACCGCGCGATGGGAGCGGCCCGCTACCCGCTGGTGCAAGGCGCCGCCGAACAACTCCCCTTCGCCGCGGACAGCTTCGACCTGGTGTTCTGCGACTTCGGTGGGCTCAGCTGGGCGCCCCCGCACCTGGCCGTCCCGGAGGCGGCACGCGTCTTGGGCCGAGGCGGGCGCCTGGTGTTCAACGTCGCCAGCCCATGGTTCGAAGCTTGCTACGACGAAGCCGCCAGTCGCGTGACCACGACGCTGCAGCAGGACTACTTCGGGCTGAACACCATCGCCGAAGACGACGGCGCGACCAGCTATCAGCTCACCTACGGCGACTGGGTCAAGGTCCTGCGCGGCGCGGGTCTCATCATCGACGACCTCATCGAGCCGCGGCCCGAACTCGGAACACCCAACGGCTACAACGAAACCGACCCACCCGACTGGGCACACCGCTGGCCGGCGGAACTGCTCTGGGTAACCCACAAACCGTAAGTTCCGCCGCGCCGAGACGTGAAGGCATCCCCTCGCCGGGCAGGCCTAGCCAGGGCCTGCCCGGCTGATCACGGGCGGAGCCAGAGCCGGATCGAGGCGAGGGTGACGGTCCCGTGGAAGACGTAGGCGCGTTTGTCGAAACGTGTGGCCACGGCCCTTCACCGGCCAGGTGGATCTTGCAGGTCAGGCCGGCCCGGAGGCGTCCGAGTCCCTCGTCTGGGCGGTGGTGCCGGGGCGTGCTTCTCATCGAGGATGTCAAACGTGATCCGTTCTCGGGCATCGGCAAGCCGGAGCCGCTGAAGTACGACTTGCCGGGGGTCTGGTCGCGACGGATCGACGACGAGCACCGGCTCGTCTATTTGGTCACGGACAAGGAGATCGTCATCCTTGCCGCCCGCTGTCGCCACTGACCGCTGAGCGGTTCCGGGCGGGAGGGCATGTGCTTCAACGTGTGATCGGTTCGATCCTGCATGTGGAGTCGTCCGTTAAGCGTCCAGGTCGGGAAGGGGCGGGCTCTGCCGAGTCCGGCCCTTCCCCGGTTTCCGCTCTGACGTGGTGCTTTCCTCTGCTTCGGGACGCCTCGACGGGGCGGTGCCGTTCGTCCTCACCGCCCCCGCCACGCGCATCCGGCCGGTCCGGCCGGTCAGGAGGGCGCGCCGGCCAGGACTTCCACCTTGCCGGTGTCGAGCGAGTAGTAGGCGCCGACCACGGCAAGGCCGCCCTTTGCCACGAGTGGGGCCAGGTCCTGGTTGGAGCGCAGGTCGGCCGCGGTCAGCCTGACCTGGGCGCGGGCCATGGTCTCGACCGGATCGGCACCGCCTTCCCGGACCGCTTGCTCGTACGCCGGCCGCAGAGCCCTGGCGATCGCCTCCAGGTTTCCCGGCAGCGGTTTGCCGTCACGGATGGACTCGTATGCCGCCTTGATGGCGCCGCAACGCTGATGCCCAAGGACGACGACGAGCGGAGTGCCACTCGTCATGGGCCCGTACTCCACGGAACCCGTGACCACCGGGCCGACCGCCTCCCCGCCGGTGCGTATCACGTAGAGATCGCCCAGCCCGGTGTCGAAGAGGAGTTCAGGCGGTACCCGCGAGTCGATGCACGAAAGGATCGACCCGAAAGGCTCCTGTGTCTGGGCCACGAGCTCGCGCCGGTCCGGATCCCGGTCGGGATGGTGCAGATCTCCGCTCACCCAGCGCTTGTTGCCGTCCATCAACCTCGCGAACGCTGCGGCGGGCGTGGCCGGCCGCGCCTCCGGCGAAGTGCTGTCCGTCGGCGAAGCGCCGTTCGCCGATGGGGCGGCGCTCGTCGACGAGCACCCCGCAAGCGCAACCGTGGCGACCGCGAGTCCGCCTGCGAGCAGAGCTCTGCGATCCGGCTGTCCCGTACTGTCCATCGGTCGTTCCCCTTGGTCCGCTGAACCACGTCCTACGTCTTGACCTGGGCGATTGTTCAGCGCGGTGCGGTATCCCGACGGCAGGCGCACGAGGACATGCGCTGCTTTGCCACCTACGGCCCACAGCATGCGCGTCGCCGGCTCCGCGTTCCGCGGGCTGTCAGGGAGCCCGTCCTGCCCGAGTCGGGCCCTGCGCGGTTTCGGCAGCCGGAGTCGGCTTCCGGACGGTGCCCGGCCCGTGGACAATCGCGGCCATGAGCCAAGAGTCGATACGGAACTACCTGACATCGGTCGAGAGCCGGCTGGCGGCCGACGGCTGCGGGCCGCGTTGGGAGGACTGGGCGGGCGCGCCTGTCCTCGTAGGCCGGAGGGCCGACTTCCGGATCCGCTGGGCGGCCACCAATCTGCATCTGTTCACCGTGGCCGCCGCCGTGCCCGAGATCACTGTCCCGGTCATCGACACGTTCACCACGCAGGTGCTCACGTACGCCAAGAAGAACAAGGGCGGGCTGCCCGTCGGCATGCAGACCGGCGTCGCCTGCTTTCCTGTGCTGGTCAGCGACCGGATCGACCCGGCCGCGATGGCATGGGCGGAGGAGAAGCAGCGCAATCGGTTCGCCTGTTTCGCCCGACCGGTCGTCGTCGACAGTGCCCAGGGGTACGTGGGGATGTACCGGGGGAAGCCGGCCCTCGGGCGCGCCTATGCCGGGCACCTCATCGAGAAGGGTGTTCGCTACTTCCAGCCACAGAGTTGAGCCGCGGATGAGAGGGCAGGTGCACCGCCCGGCTTCGACGCCTCGGCGACCTCGATCGTCACCCGGTGCCGCCGCACCGAGCACCGGCAGCACCGAGAGCACCCGACCCTGCCGGGAGCACCGGCAGCATCGAGAGGAGAACGGCATGTCGTATCCGGAGCCGATCTACGGGGACGGCAAGGGAGAGATCAGCGCCACGTACCGGCCGGCGGACACGGCACCGAACCTGCGGTCCCGCACCGGCAGTGCCACCCACTATCTGGCGACCACGCACACCACGCACGGCGAGTTCGGGCTGTACCGGATGGACATGGCGCCCAGAGCGGGCGGGCCGGCCACGCACTTCCACCGGTCGATCTCGGAATCGTTCTTCATCCTCGACGGGGCGGTGCGGATCTACAACGGTGAGCGGTGGATCGACACCAAGCAGGGCGACTTCGTGTACGTACCGCAGGGCGGGCTGCACGCATTCCGGAACGACTCCGACGCGCCGGCGTCGATGCTGCTGCTGTTCACACCGGGTGCGCCGCGCGAAGAGTACTTCGAGAAGGTCGCTCAGGCCGCCGAGTGGTCACAGGAGGAGCGGACCGAGTTCTTCATCAAGCACGACACGTACTGGACGGAATGACCGGCAAGGCGCGTCACCCGCATGCCGGTCAGGGCGTGCAGGTGACCGCATGCGAGGTCAGGGCGCCAGGCCCGTCTTGAGTCCCGCGCCGCACAGCGGTACGACGACGCTGCGGTCCGTCCAGTCGCCGACCGCCGCCCAGCAGGCGACGCCGGTCGTCTCGACGTAGAAGCCGCGGGCCGCCAGGTCCAGCTGCGCCTTGCGGATCTGATCCTCCGTCACCGTGAGGAATGTGCCGCCGGACTCCCTCACCGCCGTCAGGATCTGGCGTGCGCGCGGCGGGCGGGGGATCGCGATGCCTTCGGCGAGTGTGGGGGCGGCCGCGCGGCCGGGATCGTCGAGCAGGCCGTCCGTGCCCGCGTGGAAAGCGGCGGCCAGCGGTGAGACGGCCTCGGCCTGTACGGCGATCAGCGCCGGCCTTTCGTCGATCAGGCCGTGGGCGTGGAGTTCCCCGATGGCCAGGGCAGCGCCGAGGAGCAGCGTGCCGTTGCCGACCGGTACGGCGATGGCGTCGGGGAGCCGGCCGCCGAGGTCTTCCCACATCTCGTAGACGTATGTCTTCGTGCCGTGCAGGAAGTACGGGTTGAAGACGTGCGAGGCGTAGAAGGTGCCGGGGGAGTCGGCGGCGGCCCGCGCGGCGAGTGCGGTGGCCTCGCGGTCACCGGGGACGATCTCCAGGCGGGCGCCGTGCGCCCGGATCTGTTCGGTCTTCTTCGGGGAGGTGTTCTCGGGGACGTACACCGTGCAGGGCAGCCCGGCCCGCGCGCAGTAGGCGGCGACGGCGGTTCCCGCGTTGCCGCTGCTGTCCGCGACGACGCGTTCGGGGGAGAGGCGGCGGGCCAGGTCGGCGAGCATCACGGCGCCGCGGTCCTTGAAGGAGAGCGTCGGCATCAGGAAGTCGAGCTTGGCGGAGACCGTGCCGGTGAGCGGCACGAGCGGTGTGCGGCCCTCCCCGAGGCTGGTGGCGGGCGCGCTGAGGGGCAGCGCCTCCTCGTAACGCCACAGTGAATTGTCCCGTCCGGCCAGGGAGTCGAGCGAGATCCGACCGGCGGCTTCGAAGTCGAGGTCCCAGGGGCCGTGGCAGACCGGGCAGCACCAGGTCAGGCTGGTGGTCTCGGCGCGGGTGCCGTCCTGCGGGCAGAGATAGGTGGCCATGACCGTCAGCATGTCAGGCGCGTGGCGGGCGCATGGTCGTCATCGTCGTACTCCTGGGCGCTGCAGTTCTGCTGCCGCGTCCGCAGGGCATTCGTGAGCCGCTGAACGTGTGGGGGCGGCCGCGTCGGCGGCCACCCCCCACACCCCTGCTGGCCGGTGCCCTGTGAGCTTCTGCCGGGTACCCGGCTAGCGCCGGTCGAGGCCTTGGTCGACGGCGGTCATCAGCTCGCCGTCGTCGGTGTCCCCGTCCAGCGACCAGAACATCGCGCCGCCCAGACCGTGCCGGCGGATGTACGACGTCTTGGTGCGCAGCACCTGCGGGTCGTCGTACGTCCACAGGGTCGTGCCGTCGAACAGCCACGCGTGGCCGTTCCTGACATCCCGATGGATCTTGTACGTACCGGATTCGGCCAGCTTCTTGAGGGCCTTGTAGTCCTCGTATCCCGCAGCCCAGGTGGCGGGTGCGGGGGCCGCGGCGGGCTGGCCGAGGCCGTCGCCGCCACCCGTCACGCCGGTCCAGCCCTGACCGTAGAACGGCATGCCCATGACCAGCTTGCGGGCGGGGGCGCCGCGCTCGATCCACTCACGCACGGTCTGGTCGACGCTGAAGTCGTCCTTCGCGTACAGCGCGGACTGCTGCGCCGTGGTCGCCTCGCCGGACACATGGAAGTCGTAACCCTGCAGGTTCACGAAGTCGAAGTCCCGCATGATGCGGCGGACGTCGAAGCCCGCGTCGATCTTGGCCGGAGCGGTGGGGACGAACGCCGACAGCTCGTAGTGCTTGGGCCTGCCGCTGTGCCCGCGCCCCTTGCCCTCCTTGGCGGTGCTCTTCGCGTACGCGTCGAGCTGGGTGCGGAACTCGTGCACCAGCGCGGTGAAGTTCCGCTTGTCCTCTGGGCGGTAGACCGTGTCCGTGTCGCCGGCGGAGCCGGGCCACTCCCAGTCGATGTCCACGCCGTCGAAGAGACCGGCCGCCGCGCCCTTGCCACCGCGCGCACCGTCCACCGGCAGATCGCCCTTGAAGTACAGGTCGATGCAGGAGGAGACGAACGCCTTGCGGGAGGCGGCGGTGCGGGCCGCGTCCGAGAAGTGGGTGGACCAGCTCCAGCCACCCAGGGAGATCATCACCTTGAGGCCGGGGTGCTTGGCCTTCAGCTCGCGCAGCTGATTGAAGTTGCCCGCGAGAGGCTGGGTGTCGGCGTCCGCGACGCCGTCCACCGATCCTGCGGCGTCCAGCGGACGGACGTAGTCCGCCCAGGCGTCGGCCTCTCCCGGCACATTGCCGGTGAAGCACTTGCCGTCGGCGCTGACGTTGCCGAAGGCGTAGTTGATGTGGGTGAGCTTCGCCGCGGCGCCGCTCGTGTCCAGGTCCTTGACCTGGAAGTCGCGTCCGTAGATGCCCCATTGGGTGAAGTAGCCGACGCGCTTGTAGGCGGCGGAACCGGAGGCGTGGGCGGGGGAGGCGGAGCCTCCGGAGGCGGAGGCGGCGGGTGCGATCCCGGCCACCAGCGAGAGGGCGCAGGCGGCAATGGCCAGTCTGGACAGGGTTCTTCGACGCATGGGGCCCGTTCCTGTGGGTGCGCTGAGAGGTGCGAGAGCCGTGCTGTGTGGTGAGGAAACTATTGGTCTGGACCAAAACGGGTCAAGGGGTCGGCGGTGATCGGGCGTGATCGAGGGGATCCATGGCGTCGTGTCGGGGTGAGTTTCTGGTGGCCGGGGTCTCGATATGCGCAGGGCAGCGCCAAATCATCACTTCGGGTGAAACTTTGGCCTGTGCTTGCGGTGCACAACCGACGGTTGCCAGGCTGTTGCAGACTGTCAACCTGTTGGGAGTGGCCTGTGACATTCGGTGAGCAGCCCGCCTATCTGCGTGTTGCGAGCGATCTGCGAGAGAAGATCGTCAACGGTTCGCTGCCGCCGCACACGCGCCTGCCGTCGCAGGCCCGTATTCGCGAGGAGTACGGCGTCTCGGACACCGTCGCGCTGGAGGCACGCAAGGTGCTGATGGCGGAAGGGCTGGTGGAGGGACGCTCCGGCTCCGGTACGTACGTGCGTGCGCGCCCGGTCCCGCGTCGCATCGCCCGCTCCGGCTACCGGCCGGACGCGGGGGCCAGTCCGTTCCGCCAGGAGCAGACGGCGGAGGGGGTGCGAGGGACTTGGGAGTCCCGCAGCGAACAGGAGGAGGCGGGCCCGGAGATCGCCGACCGCCTCGGTATCGAACCGGGGGACCGGGTGATGCGTACGAGATACATCTTCCGGGAAGCGGGGGAGCCGATGATGCTCTCCACCTCCTGGGAACCCCTGGCGGTCACGGGACGCACGCCGGTGATGCTGCCGGAGGAAGGCCCGCTGGGCGGTTACGGGGTGGTCGAGCGGATGGCCGCGATCGATGTCGTCGTGGACAACGTGGTGGAGCAGGTCGGCGCGCGCCCGGGGCTGGCGGAGGAGCTCCTGGCGCTCGGTGGTGTGCCGGGCCATGTGGTGATGGTGATCGGGCGTACGTACTACGCATCGGGGCGGCCGGTCGAGACGGCTGACGTGGTGGTCCCCGCCGACCGCTACCGGATCTCCTACCACCTTCCCGTCAGGTGACCGGTGCGTCGCGCCCCTGACGGGCGGCCGGTGTGCCGGGTTCCTGTGGGGTGACCGTTACTCGGACGGCCTGTCCGGCACTTGTGATGACGAGTTAACGCCCACTCGGTTCCCGTAACCGATGGGCAATCGCCGCCTGCAACGGCTTGTCATGTCCTGCTCCTACTTTCCCGTTCGTACCCGCACACCGGACCGACGAACGGGAAGTCACCGATGACGGACACCGCCGCCCCCACGACGACGACCCGGACCCCGGAGGCGAAGCCCGCCGGGGTCCGGGAGGCATCGGAGACCGGGACCGCCAAGCCGCCACCCCCCAGGCGCAGTTACGCAAAGCTCGCCGCTGACGAAAGCCGCGAGGACTATTCACTTCGCTACGCGCCGCACTCCTTCCGGCGCTGGTCGCCCTCCATGGTCGCGGGCACTGCACTCGGTGGCATCGCCTATCTCGCCGACTTCGCGATCGGCGCATCGATCGTCTTCACCTACGGCTTCAGCAGCGGTTTCGCCTCGATCCTGACCGCCGCGACGATCATCTTCCTCACCGGCACGCCGATCGCGCGGGCCTGTGCGAAGTACGGCCTGGACATGGACCTGGTCACCCGCGGCGCCGGCTTCGGCTACTTCGGCTCGACGCTGACCTCACTGATCTACGCGTCCTTCACCTTCATCTTCTTCGCCCTCGAAGGCTCGATCATGGCGCAGGCCATGCATCAGGCCGTCGGGCTGCCGGTCGAGGCCGGCTATCTGCTGACCACGTTGATCGTCATCCCCATCGTCTTCCGTGGCATGGGGGCGCTCGCCAAGGTGCAGGCATGGACCCAGCCGATCTGGATCGTCGGCATGGTCCTGCCGTTCGTCGTGCTCGCCTTCGAAGCCCCCGATGCCTGGGGCGCGTTCGGCGCCTTCGGTGGCACGGAGGGTGCGGGATCCGGCTTCTCCTGGATCGGGTTCGGGCTCGGTACGGGCGTCGCACTCTCGCTCATCGCCCAGATCGGCGAGCAGGCCGACTATCTGCGCTTCATGCCTGCGAAGACCGAGGCCAACAAGCGGCGTTGGAATCTCGCGGTGCTCGCCGCCGGGCCCGGCTGGGTCATCATCGGGGCGGCGAAGCAGCTCGGTGGCGCGCTGCTGGCGTTCGTGGCCTTGGAGGCGGTCGGCAAGACGCACGCGCTGGAGCCGATCGCGCCGCAGATCGAGGCGCTGAAGCCGTGGCTCGGCTCGCTCGCCCTCCCGGCTGCCGCTCTGTTCGTGATCGTCTCGCAGATCAAGATCAATGTGACCAACGCCTACAGCGGCTCGCTGTCCTGGTCGAACTTCTTCTCGCGGATCACCCACAAACACCCGGGCCGGGTCTGGTACATCTTCCTCAACCTCGCCATCGCGCTGACGCTGATGGAGATGAACATGTTCGCCGCCCTCAACAAACTGCTGGGCTTCTACTCGAACGTGGGCATCGCCTGGATCGCGGCCGTCGCCGCCGACCTGGTCATCAACAAGCGGATCGGGCTCAGCCCGCGGTACATCGAGTTCAAACGCGCCTATCTGTACGCGGTGAACCCGGCAGGATTCGGCGCGATGGTGATCGCTTCAACCGTCTCGATCCTCGCCTTCTTCGGGCTGTTCGGTGCCTACGCGGAGGCCTTCTCGACCTTCATCGCGGCCGGACTCTCCGTGACTCTCTGCCCGTTGATCGCCTGGGTGACGAAGGGGAAGTACTACCTGGCCCGCCCCAACCCGGTGAACGGCCCGGACGTCGAGATCGAGGACATCACGGCCACCCACACCTGCTCGGTCTGCGACACCGCCTACGAACTCCCGGACATCGCTGACTGCCCGGTCCGGTCGGGGCCCATCTGCTCACTGTGCTGCTCGCTGGACGCGGAATGCGGGGACGTCTGCCGCAAGGAGCCGGCGACCGGTCCGGTCCTCATGCCGATGCCGACGATCCGGACAGCAACGGCAACGGCAACGGCAACGGCGTCGGCGGAGGCGGAGGCGTAAGCGGCGCAAGTGATCCGTGTGGCACGGGGGGCGCATCAGGATGACTGCGCCCCTTTGTGCTGGCCGGATCGGTGCCTCTTTGTGTAATTACGTATCCGTTGCGTGAAGGTCAGGCGTACGCTCGGGCATATGCGTACTGCGGTTTCCTGGGGATCCTTGGTGTCGTGCAGGCCGTTCAGGGGAGGAGGGGCGCAATGCTCGGGAGGGACACGATGAGCGACAACGGGGCCGTGCTCCCTTGGCTGGTGATAAGGCAGGACGACAACGGCAACAGGTACCGCGTCGGCAGGTATGCCACGCAGGCCGAGGCCCAGAAGATCGCCGACAAACTCGACAGCCGTGGCCACAAGCAGCTCTATTGGGTCGAGCGCCTGGGGCAGAGCGCCCGTTCCTGAACGCTTTCCCGGACCGCCGCCTGGGGGAGGGGGCCGGTCGGCGGGGCGGGGCGCAGTCGTCACGGCGGGCGGGGCGGAGCGTCGCGGACGGGGGTTACGCTCCGGCGTATGAACGATCGCGTGGTGGTGGCCGGAGCCGTCTACGACCAGGGGCGCATGCTGGCCGCACGCCGTAGCGCCCCGCCTCAGCTGGCGGGCCGCTGGGAGCTGCCCGGCGGGAAGCTGGAGCCGGGGGAGACCGGCGAGCAGGCGCTCGTGCGTGAACTCCGCGAGGAACTCGGTGTGGAGACGGAGCCGCTGGAGCGCATCCCCGGCGAGTGGCCGCTGGCGCCCGGATATGTGCTCCGGGTGTGGACGGCGCGGCTGGTGTCCGGTGTCCCCGCCCCGCTCCAGGACCATGACGAACTGAGATGGCTCGGACCGGGCGAGAGTGACGCGGTCGACTGGCTCGACCAGGACCGGCCCGCCGTAGCCGAGGCCATGCGCCGCCTGCCGGGCGGAAACGCCGCGACCGGAGCCGGCTCTGATCGGGATGCCCCGGCCGGGCCCCTTCCGGACGGCGCGCACCACTGACCGTGCGCCCCCTCTCTGCGCGCGCACGCCGCCCTACACCCGTACGCCCCACATGTCGATTCCAGCGATAGTCCACCCTAAATATCGGGTATGGGCTGATTAGTCCCCTTAAACAGAACGTTCCCTGTTTGCTGGTCTTGGGAAGTGATCGGCGTGATCGATACCGAAGGCGACTGCGCCGAGTGGACCTTTCCGGCCGTGCCGGGGGCTGTGCGCACCGCTCGGCATGCGGTCCACGAGGCGCTGCGCGGCTGGGGACTCGACGCGACGGTCGGCGATGTGACCGTTCTGCTGGTCAGTGAGCTGGTGACCAATTCCATGCGCTACACCTCCGGCCCCATCGGCGTGCGACTCGTGCGCCCCCAGCCCGACGGCGAAGGTCCGGAAGCCCGCCCCGGACTGCTTGTGGAAGTCTCCGATCCCCTTCCGGATCCGCCCACCGAACGTGCTGCCGGACCCGATGACGAAGGGGGCCGGGGGCTGCAGCTCGTGGCCCGTTCCGCTCGCCGCTGGGGGACGCGGCACGGAAAGAGTGGCAAGACGGTGTGGTTCGAGCTGGCGCTCCCTGGTTAGGAGTGGGGTGGGACGCACAGCGATCACAAAGCTCGGGCAGTACCCGTCAGTACCTGGCCGAAAGGGACTGAGACCGTGCTGTGATCGTGAACGCCGTGTCGGTAGGCGCCGTAGTGCTGAATACTGCGGGCAGGACCGGTCCGGTGTGTGAGCTGGAGGGGACGGTCGCGTGAGCGAAATACCTGGGACAGCGGGCAACGTCGTGTGGCAGAGCAGCCCGCCTGGCTCGATCTATGACTACATAAGGGTCGCCTCCTTCTCGATCGGCCCCGACGGGCTGATCGAGCAATGGAGCCGCCGGGCCGCCGGTCTCTTCGGCATTGCCGCAGACGAAGCGGTGGGCAGAGACCCGGTCGAGGCCTTCATGCCCTCCGAGCTGCGCACCGACGGCCATCGCCGGGTCGGCGAGATACTCGACGGCAAGGAGTGGACGGGCCTCGTCCCCTTCCGCATGCCGGGCGACAACGCCGTTCACGGGCTCGCCGAGCTCTATGTGATGCCCAGTGAGACGGGGAGCGGGGAGCGGGCCGCGCTCTGCATCGTCGTGGACGTCCGCGCCCTGCGCCGCATCGAGACGGATCTGGCGGCTTCGCAGGCCATTTTCGGCCAATCTCCCTTCGGTTTCGTGTTGTTCGGCACGGACTTCACGGTCGTACGAGCCAACCAGCGCTTCGCCACCGTCTTCGGCGGTCAGGCCGACGACCACCGCGGCCGCACGGTCGACGACTATCTCGCCCGCCCCGAGGCCGAGCGGCTCACCGCCACCCTCAAGCGGGTCCTGGAGACCGGAGACTCCGTCACCGATCTTCAGCTCGTCGGCACCGCACCCGGTGACGAGGAGAGCCGCCACTGGTCGATGAACCTCTACCGGGTGCACAGCGGAGCAGGCCGGCCCGTCGGCATCGCCGGTCTGGCCACCGATGTCACCCGCCGCCATATCGCTGCCCGCGAGGCCGCCAGCGCCCGCCGTAACCTCGCCCTCCTCAACGAGGCCAGCGCCCGCATCGGCAACTCCCTCGACCTGGAGACCACGGCCCGCGAACTCCTCGACGTGGCCGTGCCCGGCTTCTGCGATCTCGCCTCCGTCGACCTCTACCAGGGGCTGCTCACCGGCGACGAGGCACCGCCCGGCAGGTGGGGCTCGCTCAGCCAGGAGCCCGTCGGCGGCTCCGCCGAACTGCGCCGCGTCGGTTTCGCCAGCGCCGTGTCGGACGCCGTTCCGGACGGCACCGCGACGGACGGGGACACCGACCCGCCGGCACTGGGCGCTGTCCACCGCTACCCCTTCAACTCCCCCTGCGCCAAGGCTCTGCGTACCGGCCGGGTCAAGAGCGTCCCCGGGGACGACCGTGGCTTCGTCCAGTCCACCCTCGCCGTGCCGATGGTCGCCCATGACACCGTCGTCGGCCTCGTCCAGTTCTCCCGTACGAAGGGCAGCGAACCCTTCGGCGAGCGCGACCGTGCCCTCGCCACCGAACTGGCCGCCCGCGCCGCCGTCTGTATCGACAACGCCCGCCTCTACCGGCGCGAGCACGAGCGTGCGCTCATCCTCCAGCGCAGCCTGCTGCCGCCCGGCGACCCCGAGGCCGCGGGTCTCGACATCGCCTGCCGCTATCTGCCCGGCAACGCGGCGACCGAGGTGGGTGGCGACTGGTTCGACGTGATCGAACTCCCCGGGCATCGCACCGCCCTGGTCGTCGGCGATGTCATGGGACGCGGGCTGCGGGCCGCCGTCGCCATGGGTGAACTGCGCACCGCCGTAAGGACCCTGGCCCTCCTCGACCTGGAACCCGCCGAAGTGCTCTCCGCGCTCGACGAGGTCGCCCGCGGCCTCGGCACCCCCGGTGGCAGCACCGCCTCCGACGGCGTCGGCGGTGGCGCCCAGTGGCCTTCGAGGGCCTCCCACAAGTCCCGTGACGCCGACCTGTCCGAGGTCTATTTGGCGACATGTGTCTATGCCGTCTACGACTCGGTCACCCGGCGATGCACGTTCGCCAACGCCGGTCACCTCCCCCCTGTCGTGGTCGAGCCGGGCGAACCTGCCCTGCTGCTCGACGTCCCGCCGGGGATGCCGCTCGGCGTCGGCGGCGAACCCTTCGAGGAAGTCGAGGTCGAACTCAAGGAGGGCGCCCTCCTCGCCCTCTACACCGATGGACTGGTCGAATCCCGCGACCATCCGCTCGACGAAGGACTGCAAGCTCTGCGCAACGCCCTCGTCGAACCCGAACTCCCCCTGGAGGACGTCTGTGACCACGTCCTGAGCACCCTCGACACCCGGCACGGCGAGGACGACATCGCCCTGCTGATGGCCCGCATCCAGGGTCTGCCGACCGACGCGGTCGGCGACTGGCGGCTGCCGCGCGAACCCCGGTCCGTGGGTCGCGCCCGCGAACTGGCCCGCAGCCAACTGATCGCCTGGGACCTCGACGACCTGGTGGACACCACCGAGCTCCTCGTCAGCGAGCTGGTGACCAACGCCCTGCGGTACGGCGAGGGCGAGATCCGGCTCAGGCTGCTGCGTGACCGCACGCTCGTGTGCGAGGTATGGGATGCGGGTCTCGTCCAGCCACGGCGACGCCGGGCGCGCGACACGGACGAGGGCGGGCGAGGGCTGCAGCTGGTGGGACTGTTGAGCGCGGCCTGGGGTTCCAGGCGGACGCCGCGCGGCAAGACAGTCTGGTTCGAACTGCCGCTGCCCGACGGGCAGCCGGCCGCAGAGCGCACGGCCGAGCAGCTGCTGAGCATGTTCTGACACCCGGACGCGGTGCGAGTGCGGCGAGCGCTCCGGGTGCGGTGGTCATGAGGCCGTTTTCAGGGCGGCGAGCCTCGCCTCGACCTCCGCGCTGTCGCCCAGGCTGTCCAGCTGCTCGAACTGGGCGTCCAGGGAGGATGCGGCGAGCTCCTGCTTGCCCATGGCCTTCGCCTCCTCCCGCCGCACCTTGTCCTCGAATCGACCGAGCTCACTGGTGGGATCGAGAACATTGATGTTCTTGACGGAGTCCATCATCTGATTCTGTGCCTGGGCCGACTTGGCACGCGCGACCAGCTCGTCCCGCTTGGACTTCAGCTCCGTCAGCTTCGACTTCATCTGGTCCAGGCCGGACTTGAGCTTGTCCACCACCACCGTCTGCGACGCGATTGTCGGTTCCGCGGTCTTCGCCTCCTTCTCCGACTGGAGCTGCCGGCCGAGCGCGACCTTGGCCAGGTTGTCGAACTTGTCGGCCTCCGCCACCGATCCGGCGGCCCGCAGCTCGTCCGCCTTGCGACTGGCCGCGAGGGCCTTGTCGCCCCACTCCTTGGCCGCGTCGACATCCTCGCGGTGGTCCTGTTCCATCAGCCGCAGATTGCCGATGGTCGCCGCCACCGCCTGCTCGGCCTCCGAGATGTTCGCCGTGTAGTCGCGGATCAGCTGGTCCAGCATCTTCTGCGGATCCTCCGCCTGATCCAGCAGGGCGTTGATATTGGCCTTCGCCAGCTGGGTGACGCGGCCGAGGATGGTCTGCTTGGTCATGGCACCTCTCCTTTGTACAGACACTACGAACGCCGTTACGGACCGTGGGTACCCCTTCCCCGTGCATGCTCTGCCGGTGGTTCAGAAGCGGCCGCCGCCGCCCCGTCGGCCGCGAGTGCCCCCGCCGCCGAAGCTGCCGGGGCCACCGCCTCCGCCGAACCCTCCTCCGCCGAACCCCCCTCCGTACCCCCTGCCGCCCCCGCCGCCGCCCAGCAGTCCGCCGAGGATGATCCCGCCGAGGACCGCGCCGCCGACCCCGCCGCCCCCTCCTTGTACACCGCCCGGACCGTTCAGGTTCCCGTACGCCCGCACATCCTCTTCGGCCAGGCTCCGCGCCTGCCCGGCCAGCGAGTCGGCCTGATGAGCCTCGGCCAGCGCACCCTGTGGATCCTCCGTGCCGGCCAGCTCCCCGGCCCGCTCCAGCCGTCGCTGGGCCTCTGCGAGCCGGGTCCGGGCCTGGCTGCCGACGGCTCCCCGATGCGTCGTGATGAAGTCCGCGGCGCCAGCGATCGCCGAGCGTGAGGTGAGCATCGCCTGGTCGAACAGGGCCCGGGCCCGACGGTCACCCTGCTCCCGTTCGCGGGCCCCGGCCAGCGCCTCGTCCAGTGCGGCATCGGCCTCCTCCACCCTGCGCAGCGCATCGATCGGGTCGTAGCGGCCGGCCTGCAATTCCCTGTTCACATCGCCCAGCACCGACTGGGCGCGGGCGATCCGGCCCCGCAGGTCCGCGGTCGACACCCCTTCCGAGGTGCCTTCCAGCAGCCCGCCCGCATCGGCCAGATCGGTCTCCGTCTCGGTGAGTGCGGCCGGTAGTTCGGCCACCGCCTCCGCGAGTTCCCGGGCGCGCCGGTCCACGGCGTCGACGAGCGTGGTCGCCTGATCGACCGCGCCCTCGGCGGCCCGTACATACACTGCCGCCGCCGCGTTGTTTCCCCCGTCCACCGCCTGCCTCGCCTGGTTGAGGCTGGAAGTCGTGAAGACGAGGCGGTCCTTCGCCTGCTCGATGTCGCCCGAGACGGAGGAGGAGGCCGAATCCGCGTACCGGCTGCGCATCGAGGTGAGGGCGGTCTCGGCTGCCGAAACCCGGCCCGCGAGCGCACGGAACGCGGTCTCGGCTGTCGCAACGGCCTGTGGAGCGTTGCGTTCCAGTGCGCGCAGCCGGTCGAAGTCCTCGGAGACGGCATCGAGACGGGCATTTGCCCCCGTACAGCGGTTGATGATCTCGTCCAGCATCCGGCGACGCGTCGCATCGTCCTCCGGGAACGCGTCGTCCAGCCGCTGACGCAACCGGAAGGCGGCCGTCAGCTCGCTTTTCGCGAACGTGACGGCCTCGGTGAACGGGGCGGCCGCCTCGTCCCCGAACTGCGCCGTGGCGAAGCCCAGTTCCTCCTCGCTGGTGCGGACGGCGTCATCCGTCTCCACCAGCGCCTGTTCGGCATGGGCATCGAGGTCCGGCAGCGGGGTCGGCGGCGGCCGGTGCGGCCCGCCCGACGGTGCGGCGCCCTGTCCCCAGCCGGTCGCCCCGGGCGTGGTGCGGGTCGTGGTGCGTCGTCTCCTGCGGGTGTACGCATAGGCGGCGACCGCTCCCGCCCCGCCGACCAGGACCACGGGAAGGATCAGGTCCCCGGTGCTCGTCCCGCCGGAACTTCCTGTTCCGGGATCGTCGATGCCGGGTGTGACGGCAGGGGTGGGCACAGGCTTCCCGGCCACCACGGCGGCGTAACCGTCGGCTGCCCCGATCGCGGCGCCCGCCCAGTCGTTCTGCTTGAGAGCGGGCTCGATGGCCGTGCTCGCCACGTCCCGCAGCTGGGCGTCGGTGAGGCGGGAGCCCGGGTCCACGGTGTACGCGTACTGCCGGTCGTGCGTGGCGACGGCGAGCAGCACGTCGTCGAGACCGAGACCGTTCTTGTCGGCCGTCTCGTCGGCCCAGTTCTGCGCGGAACGGCCGGAGAAGTCCCGTACGTACACGACGAAGAGCTGGATGCGCCGGTCTGCGTAGAGACGGTCGAGTGCGGCGACCACCTGGCCCCGGCGGTCGCCGAGCGCACCCACCTTGTCGGTGATCTGCCCGTCCCGGGACAACGTGACGGGGTCGTCGGCGCGAGCGGCCGACGTGGCGGCAAGGGCCAGCCAGCACACCGCCACCAGCACAGTGACGAGGGCCCGGCCCGGTATGAGAATCCGGGTACGGCTCACGAGCTGCATCACATGTGTGAGGCTATGTCCACCCTCAGTCACCCGCGACCCGGCGATCCCCGGGGAGCCGTGACGAGGCCGGCCCCGCCGCCGTTCCTACCGCAGGCGCCGTGGGGGATCGACGACCCCGT
This sequence comes from Streptomyces sp. NPDC005262, assembly GCF_042872425.1. Classification (NCBI taxonomy): domain Bacteria; kingdom Bacillati; phylum Actinomycetota; class Actinomycetes; order Kitasatosporales; family Streptomycetaceae; genus Streptomyces; species Streptomyces sp. NPDC005262. The sequence goes on along the minus strand of NZ_JBIAKK010000001.1, from coordinate 500,828 downwards.
CGTACAGACGCATCCGCCACCACGCCTCACGCCGCCACGGATGACCGGGCGCGTGCGGATCGGGCAGGGTCCGGCGCAGCAGCTGCGCGTCGATCCGGGAGATGCGGCGTCCCAGCTCGGCCTGCGGCCGTGGTGCAAGCGCGGCCAGGATGTCGCCCAGCACATCCCGGGCATGGGTCACGTCGTCGAGCGAGCAGCCACGGCAGGGGCAGTCGGCGAGGCTGGGGTACAGCGTGCGGCCGGGGAGGCGGAAGAAGGAGCAGCAGCGTGTCAGGGCCGCTGCCGTGACCCCCGGGAAGATCTCGTACAGATCGCTCTCACGCTCCACGCGACGGATCGCGGCGCTGGTGGCGAGGGAGAGGCGATGGACTCTGTCCGGTTCGGACAGCCGTCCGGGCGTCGTCTGCTCGGCGGCGCGCAGCGCGCCGGGCCGCTTACGCGGCATCGGCCTTTCGGCAGTAGGACATCATGCCGGTCATACTGCCACGGCACACCGACAAACAGGGGGTGAGCGGAGTGCGTTCGCATATGAAGGGCATGGCCGGCGCTGTGCGGAACCGGGCAGCCCGGTTCCGCTGGAGCCGGTTGTGGCGGACCTGGCCGCGGCGGATCGCGCTGGGACTCGTCCTGGTGATCGTGGTTCCGCTGCTCGCCGCGGGTGTCGCCCTGCGGCTCAACTACTCCGGCGACCCGGGCGACGGCACCCGTACCCGCGGCCGTGATGCAATCTGGCTCGGGCACGCCTGGGTCGACGGACGCAAGAACGACAGGGACCTGTCCGCGTTCGCCGATCGGATCCGCGGGACGGGGATCAAGGACCTTTACGTCCATGCGGGACCTCTGGAGCACAACGGCACACTGCCCGCGACCGGCTACCCGAAGGCGCGGTGGCTGCTCGATGCCGTGCATCGCACCCTGCCCGGCATCCGGGTGCAGGCCTGGCTCGGGGACGTACTCGCCACGGAGGGACCTGCTGGTCTGCGCCTGGAACGGGGCGCGTCCCGCGCCGCCGTGGTCGGCTCCGCGCGGCAGATCCTCGATGCCGGTTTCGACGGTGTCCACTTCGACCTCGAACCCCTGCACTCCGGCGACCGGCACTACCTCTCGCTCCTAGACGACCTGCACGCCCTCACGAAGGCCCGCAGGGCCCCACTCTCCGTCGCCGCTCACCAGATCGACCCGCTGCCCGCCGCGCACAGTGTCGTGGGCACGCTCAGCGGCAGTCCCAAGTGGTGGTCGCAGAAGTTCTTCGGGCAGGTGGCACGGCGCGTCGACCAGATCGCCGTCATGTCGTACGACACCTGGATGCCTCTGGAGGGTATGTACGGCGGTTACGTCGCCGAGCAGACCGCCCTCGCCCTGGAGGTGACGCCCCCGGGAACCGATCTCCTGATGGGACTGCCGTTCTTCCACGAGGACGACCTCGGACACCATGAGGCGGCGGAGACGGTTCCGGCCGCGGTCCGCGGCACCAGACTGGGTCTGGCGCGCACGGACCGCGGCCGGGAGCGGTTCGGAGTCGCGCTCTATGTCGACTTCGCGGCGCGGGACGGCGACTGGGCGGCGTACCGGGAGGGATGGAACTGACCCCGGAACGGCCCTTGCCTCACGCCGCCGCGGGTCAGATGGAGAACTGCTCCTTGGCGAGCAGCGAACGCACCTTCGACCGGAACCCACCCGTCCGGAAGGGCCGTTGGAGCAGCCCCGGGGCGGATCGCCTGAGCCAGTGCCGCGGCGATCATGCCCTGGTCGAGGGCGAGCATGTAGTCACTGACCCGTCCGGTGCGGACATTGACGGAGTCCCGGAAGCCGAGGCCTTCGTGGTACGCCCCGAAGTCACGGTCGAGCGCACGCAGGTTGGCGACCGCCTCGCCCGGTGCGTACGGCAGGGCGAGGAACGAGGCGTGCGGGGTGACCACACCGTTGGTGAAGGCCGACGCGGGCGGCAGCGGAGCGCCGTCCGTGGTGTACGTGCGATCGGTGTTGGCGGCATAGCCGCGTTTCGTATGGGCGCCGCGCCGCCGAGTGGGGGGCGATATTGTCGTGATCATGTCTTCGTTTGCGCATGATTTCCCGTTCGATCCGTCCTACGGGTACACGGAGGACGAGCTCCTGAGCGTCCCCGCGCCCGCCGCCCCGGACGATTTCGCGGTCTTCTGGCGAGCCCGCCACGAGGAGGCCCGCAAGGTCGCCACGGAGCCGGAGATCGGCGCGCTGGAGGACGAGCGGGACGGACTGCGCGTCCACGGTGTGACGTTCACCTCCGTGGGCGGGGTCCGGCTCGGCGGCTGGCTCGCTCTGCCCGCCGACGGCGCCGCGGAGCACGGATTCGTCATCGGCCACGGGTACGGGGGCCGGCAGGAGCCAGGGCCCGATCTGCCGCTGCCCCTGCCCCGGTCCGCCGCGATCCTGCCCTGCGTGCGCGGCATGGGCAGCCGCGGGCTGCGGACGGGCATCCCCGACGCGGCCGACGCGCATGTCCGTCACGGCATCGAGTCGCGTGACACGTACGTCATCGGCGACTGCGTGTCGGATCTGTGGTGTGCCGCGTCGGCGCTGCACGAACTCGTTCCCGAGCTGGCCCCCGGGGGTGGTCCGGAGGCTCCCCGGCTCGGCTATCTCGGGGAGAGTTTCGGAGGCGGGCTCGGCGCGCTGGCCCTGCCGTGGGACGACCGGTTCGGCGCCGCGCAGCTGACGGTGCCCACGTTCGGCAACCAGCCGTTGCGGCTCACGCTGCGGTGCGTCGGCAGCGGTGAGTCGTTGCGCGCGTATCACCGGGAGCATCCCGAAGTCACCGAAGTGCTGCGTTACTTCGACGCTGCGACGGCCGCCGCGCAGCTGGAGTTGCCGACGCTGGTGGCGGCAGCGCTGTTCGATCCCTCGGTGCCTCCACCCGGCCAGTTCGCCGTACACAACGCGCTCGCCGGACCGCGTGAACTGCAGGTGTTGAGCGCGGGGCATTTCGAGCACGAGGGGCTTGCCGGGGAGCTGGCGCGGCTGCGGGAGAACCGGGAGCGGTTCTTCCGGACGTATCTGGGCTAAGGGCTGTCCCGTAATCCCTGGTGGATCGGCGCGCGTCGTCGGATGCGGTGCATCGCAAGGCGGAGGGGCGTCCTCATACTGGACGTATTGGGGCGTTCCGACAGCGCAGCGAGGTGCCGTAGCCGTCATCCTGCGCCCGTCAGGGATTGCGGGACAGCCCTTAGTTTGGGTCTCTCGTTCGGATCATCATGCTGGGCTCGTGGGTCCTGGTGCGCACATCTGCCGCGTTGTCGTCGGACTTCCCCGAGGCCTCGGCTTCGCTCGGGCAGAGAGACCCCATTCGCTCCGCGTGGGCTCCTTCCTCCGCCTTGCAGCCGCACCCGCCGGACCGCGCTCCTTGATCCGGCCTGATCCGAACGACAGGCCCTGGAAGGTGTCGGGAGGGAGAGTCGGGCCGGTCAGGCCGGGCTTGCGCGTCCACGTATGCACAACTGCCGGGTCGGCTCGGCGCCACGCGCCGGGCGGGCCGGGTTTCGCGGCGGGTCCGGGGTGGGTAGCAGTCGCGGCCCGTTCGGCGGGCTCAGTCGCAGCCGCAGCCGCAGCTCGCCCGGCGGGCCAGGGACACCGGCAGCATCAGGGATACCGGCTCGCGTTCCCGGTCGCCCAGGCGCTGCACGAGCAGTTCCACCGCCTGCTCGCCCAGCTGCCGGATCGGCTGCCGTACGGTCGTCAGCGGCGGCCGCACGATACGGCTCAGCGGGATCCCGTCGAACCCGGTCACGGCGAGGTCCTCGGGCACCCGCACCCCGCGCCGTTCCAGCGCGCGCAGTGCGCCCACCGCCATCTGGTCATTGGCGAACAGCATGGCCTGCGGGCGTTCGGTGTCACCCAGGTCCGCGTACCGGTCGAGCATCGCTTCCGCCGTCCGGGCGCCTTCGGCCTGCGTCATCATCTCGGCCCGCATGTCCGGTGCGTCCGGTACCGGGAGTCCGGCGTCGCGGCAGGCCTCCTGGAAGCCGCGGAACCGTGCCTCGGCGTCCGGTGACGCCACCTCGCCACCGATGAAGGCGAGTCTGCGCAGCCCGTGGTCCTCGATCAGATGGCGGGCCAGTTCGCGTTCGCCGTCGGCGTTGGCCACGACGATGTGGTCGAGGTGGTCGATCTCGCGCGGCCCGGCGAGCATCACCACCGGGAGTCGGCGCGAGATCACTTCCAGGTCCTCGGTCGGCACGGTCTGCGCCAGCACCGCGAAGCCGTCGACCCGGCCCGCCACCTTCGCGACAAGGCTCTCGGGCCCGCCCTCCAGTGATGCGGCGATCAACAGCGCGTACCCGTGTCGCCGTGCCGCGCGTTCCATGCCGCGGATGATCTGGTCGGAGTAGAGCATCACCGCGTCGTCGGCGTCGCTGTCGGCCTCCGCGTCGGCCTCGGCGTCCGGGTCGGCGTAGTCGGGGAAGCAGAGCCCGAGCACCCCGGTGGTCCGGCTGGCCAGGCCCCGTGCGTTCCCGCTGGGTACGTATCCGAGCTCACGGGCCGCGTCGAGGACCCGCTCGCGGGTCTGGGCACGCACGGAGTCGGGGTTGCGGTAGACCCGCGAGACCGTCGCAATCGAGACGCCCGACCGCTCTGCGACGTCGTACACCGTTGGGGCACTCACCCGAACCGACCCGTCCGCTTCTTCTTCCGTACCTGCACATTTTGAAAGCGCATTCACCCTAGATCGCACGCCGCGCCGCGAGCAAGGCCAAGGGAAAAATAGACAGGCAACCTTGCAAGATGGCCTGTGCATCTTTTATGGTGGACCCATGCGGGAGTCATTGTCCGAAACCACCGCCGAGCCGGGCGGCGAGCCCAGCGCCGAGCAGGTCGCAACGCAGCTGGCGTCCGTCGTCAGCCGGCTGCTGCGCCGGCTGCGCACCACATCGTCGGACAGCCTGCTCACCCCGACCCAGCGCTCGGTACTCTCCCGTCTCGGCCAGGAGGGTCCGGCCACCACGGCCGCGCTGGCCCGCGCCGAGTACGTACGGCCCCAGTCCATGCGGCTGACCCTCGGGGCGCTGGAGAGCCAGGGTCTCGTCGAACGGGCGCCGGATCCTGCCGATGGCCGGAAGTCGGTCATGTCCATCACGGACGTCGGCCGCACCACGCTCGGCGCGGTCCGGGCCGCCAAGCACAACTGGCTCGCCGAAGCGATCGCCGCCGAGCTCGACGGGGCCGAGCGCCGCACCGTCGCCGAGGCCACGGCTCTCCTGGACCGCCTGGTCGAGCGGTGACCGCCCCGGAGCCGAGACCGGCGGCGGAGGCGGACGCGGTGAAAGTGAAGGTCCGAGCGACAAGCGACCGGCCGGCCCCGGAAGCGGCGGGCGGCTCCGCCGTCGGCCGTCCCCCGGCCACTTCCTCCGGCCGCCCCGCAGCCACCGGCCCCTTCAGCACGCGCCTCACCGCGCCGCTGCTCCTCGGCTCCCTGCTCAACCCGCTCAACACCACCATGATCTCCACCGCCCTGGTGGCGATCGCCCACACCTTCGGCATCGGTGCCGCCGACACCGCCTGGCTCATCTCGGTCCTCTACCTCGCCAGCGCCGTCGCCCAGCCCGTTCTCGGCAAGCTCGCCGACGCCCTCGGCCCCCGTCGCGTCTTCCTCGCCGGTCTGGTCGTCGTGGTCGCCTCCGGGCTCGTCGGGACGTTCGCGCCGAGTTTCGGCTGGCTGATCGCATCCCGGCTGCTGCTCGGCATCGGTACGTCGGCCGCCTACCCGGCCGCCATGGCCGTGCTGCGCGACGAGTCCCGGCGGATCGGCCGCGCCACCCCACGTCCCGTCCTGGCCCGGCTCTCCTTCGCCGCGCTCGGCAGCGCCGCCGTCGGGCCCACGCTCGGCGGGCTGCTCGTCATGGTCGTCGGCTGGCGGGGCATCTTCGCCGTCAATGTGCCCGTCGCGCTCATCGCGTTCGGCTCCGCGCTGCTCTGGATCCCGGCGGATCCGCCGCGCACGCGTGGAGCCGACGGCCGTACGCCCCGGGTCGACCTGGATCCGCTCGGCATCGGCCTCTTCTCCACCGCCCTGACCGTGCTGGTCTTCTTCCTGCTCGATCTCGCCCACCCGATGTGGTGGCTGCTCGCGCCCTTCGCCGCGCTGACCGGTGTGCTGGTGTGGTGGCAGCGGCGCCGCCCACGGCCCTTCATCGACCTGCGGATGCTCGCGAGCAACGCAGCGCTCGCCCGCACGTATCTGCGGCACGGACTGAGCTATCTGTTGATCTACTGCGTGATGTACGGATTCACGCAGTGGTTGGAAGAGGTGCGTGGCTACTCCTCCGGCCGCACCGGACTGCTGATGCTGCCGATGTCGCTCGCCGCACTGGTCTGCTCGCTGCTCGGAGCCCGGACGAAGGGCATCCGCGGCCCTCTCGCGCTGGCCTGTGTGCTGCTCACCGTCGGCTCCGGGGTACTGGTGTTCCTCTCCGGTTCCACGCCGCTCGCCCTGCTGCTGCTCGCCGGAGCCTGCTTCGGCATCCCGCAGGGGCTGATCGGTACGAGCAACCAGGCCGCCGTCCAGGCGTACGCACCGCCCGAGAGCATCGGGTCCGCCGCCGGACTCCAGCGCACCGCCCAGTACATCGGGGCCATCACCGCGTCCAGCCTGATCGCCCTCGCCTACGGTCGGTCGGCGAGCGACAGCGGGCTCCATCTCATGGCAGCGGTCTCCGTCGTACTCGGCCTGCTGCTGATCGTCCTGACCGTCACCGACCGCGCCCTGCGCACCCGCACCTGACCACCACAGGCACCACCCATCGCCCTCAGAGGAGCGCCATCATGACCGCCACCACCCTGGACCCGAAGACCGCCCTGGTCGTCGTCGATCTTCAGAAGGGCATCGTCGCCCTGCCCACCGCCCACCCTGCCGCCGACATCATCGCGAACTCCGCGACCCTCGCCGACGCGTTCCGCGCCAAGGGTCTCCCGGTCGTTCTGGTCCGTGTCACCGGCGGCGCCCCCGGTCGTACCGAGGGCGCCCCGCGCTCCGGGCAGCCGGCTGCCGACTGGGCCGACATCGTCCCCGAGCTGGGCCCGCGCGACGGCGACATCGTGGTCACCAAGCAGCAGTGGGGCGCCTTCTACGGCACCGACCTCGACCTTCAGCTGCGCCGCCGCGGTGTCACGCAGGTCGTGGTGACGGGCATCGCCACCAGCATCGGCGTGGAGTCCACCGCCCGCGCCGCGAACGAGCACGGCTACAACGTCACCGTCGTCACGGACGCGGTCACCGACATGGTCGGCGGCGCCCACGACAACAGCATCGAGAGGATCTTCCCGCGGCTCGGCGAGACGGACACCACCGAGGCGATCGTCAAGCTGCTCGGCTGAGGCCCGTCGTGCCGGCCGGGCTCGGCCCGAGCCCGGTCACGGAGTCTCCCGGCGTCGGCTGATCTTGTTCCCCAGCCACACCAGTGGGTCGTACTTGCGGTCCACCGCCCGCTCCTTCAGCGGGATCAGCGCATTGTCCGTGATCTTGATGTGCTCGGGACACACTTCCGTACAGCACTTGGTGATGTTGCAGTAGCCCAGCCCGTGCTCCTCCTGCGCCGTCGCCTTCCGGTCGAGTCCCGACTCGGCAGCGGCGTCCAGGGGGTGCATGTCCAGCTCGGCCACCCGCATCAGGAAGCGCGGTCCGGCGAACGCCGTCTTGTTCTCCTCGTGGTCGCGGACCACATGGCAGGTGTCCTGACACAGGAAGCACTCGATGCACTTGCGGAACTCCTGCGAGCGGTCCACATCGACCTGCTGCATCCGGTAGTCGCCCGCCTTCACCCCTTCCGGCGGTACGAAGGCGGGCACTTCCCGCGCCTTGGTGTAGTTGAACGTCACGTCCGTCACCAGATCGCGGACCACCGGGAACGCCCGCAGCGGAGTGACGGTGATCGTCTCCTCCCGGCCGAACACCGACATGCGGGTCATGCACATCAGCCGCGGCCGTCCGTTGATCTCAGCGCTGCACGAACCGCACTTGCCCGCCTTGCAGTTCCAGCGCACCGCCAGATCGCCCGCCTGGGTGGCCTGGATCCGGTGGATGATGTCGAGGACCACCTCCCCGTCGTTCACCTCGACCGTGAAGTCCTCCAGGCCGCCGCCGTCGGGGTCCCCGCGCCACACCCTGAACCGTGCGTCGTAGCTGCTCACTCGTACAGCTCCTCTTCGGCGAGGTACTTGACCAGCTCCTCCTTCTCGAAGAGGGAGAGCAGATCCGGGCGGATGGGTTCGGTCGTCTTCCGTACGAGTTCGATCTGACCGCCCGGTTTCACGGCGGCGTCGTCGGCCAGCCGGCACAGCAGATTGGCCGGCCGCCAGGAGCGCTCCATCGTCGGACAGTCCTCGCGGGTGTGACCGCCGCGGCTCTCCGTGCGCTCCAGGGCCGCCCGGGCGATGCACTCGCTGACCAGCAACATGTTCCGCAGGTCCAGCGAGAGGTGCCAGCCGGGGTTGAACTGCCGGTGCCCCTCGACGCCGGCGCGGTGTGCCCGTACCCGCAGGGCGGCCAGCTTCTCCAGGGCCTGTTCCATCTCGGGTGCCCGCCGGATGATGCCGACCAGATCGTTCATCGTCTGCTGGAGTTCCTGGTGGAGGGTGTACGGATTCTCTGCCGTCGCCCCGTCCTCCAGGCCCTCGGCGCTGAACGGACGCAGAGCCTCCGCCGCTGCCTCGTCGATCTGCTGGTCGTCCACCTCGGGGGCGGCGGACAGTCCGGCCGCGTACCCGGCGGCGTGCAGCCCGGCCCGCCGGCCGAAGACCAGCAGGTCGGAGAGGGAGTTCCCGCCGAGCCGGTTGGAGCCGTGCATGCCGCCCGCGACCTCGCCCGCGGCGAAGAGACCGGGCACGGCCACGGCCGCCGCGGTGTCCGAGTCGACGGCGATCCCGCCCATCACGTAGTGGCAGGTCGGGCCGACCTCCATCGCCTCCGTCGTGATGTCGACATCCGCCAGCTCCTTGAACTGGTGGTACATCGAGGGCAGCCGCCGCCGGATCGTCTCTGCGGGCATCCGGGTCGACACATCCAGGAACACTCCGCCGTGCGGAGAGCCGCGGCCCGCCTTCACCTCCGAGTTGATGGCGCGGGCGACCTCGTCGCGCGGCAGCAGCTCGGGCGGGCGGCGGTTGTGGTCCGGGTCCTCGTACCAGCGGTCGCCCTCCTCCTCCGACTGCGCGTACTTCTCCTTGAACACGTCGGGGACGTAGTCGAACATGAACCGCTTGCCCTCGGAGTTGCGCAGCACGCCGCCGTCACCGCGCACCGACTCCGTGACGAGGATGCCCTTCACCGACGGGGGCCAGACCATGCCGGTCGGGTGGAACTGCACGAACTCCATGTTCAGCAGGGGTGCGCCCGCCAGCAGCGCGAGGGCGTGGCCGTCGCCGGTGTACTCCCAGGAGTTCGACGTCACCTTGAAGGACTTGCCGATGCCGCCGGTGGCGAGGACGACCGCGGGGGCTTCGAGGACGAAGAAGCGACCGGACTCCCGCTCGTAGCAGAAGGTCCCGCTGACCCTCTCGCCGTCCTTCAGCACCCGGGTGACGGTGCACTCCTGGAAGACCTTCAACCGGGCTTCGTAGTCACCGTGTTCGCGGTAGTCCTCCTGCTGCAGCGAGACGATCTTCTGCTGGAGGGTGCGGATCAGTTCGAGGCCGGTACGGTCCCCGACGTGTGCGAGCCGCGGGTACTCGTGGCCGCCGAAGTTGCGCTGGGAGATCTTTCCGTCCGGCGTACGGTCGAAGAGCGCACCCCAGGTCTCCAGCTCCCAGACCCGGTCCGGTGCCTCCTTGGCGTGCAGCTCCGCCATCCGCCACTGGTTGAGGAACTTCCCGCCGCGCATGGTGTCGCGGAAGTGCACCTGCCAGTTGTCCCCGGAGTTCACGTTGCCCATGGAGGCGGCGATCCCGCCCTCCGCCATGACGGTGTGTGCCTTGCCGAAGAGCGATTTGCAGATCACTGCGGTACGGGCGCCGCGCTCCCGCGCCTCGATGGCGGCGCGCAGCCCGGCGCCTCCGGCACCGACCACGACGACGTCCCACTGCTGCCGTTCGAGCTCTGTCATTCAGAAAAACCTCGGATCGTCGAAGGCGCCGGAGGCGACGAGATACACGTAGAAGTCGGCGAGCGCCACGCTGATCAGGGAGGACCAGGCCAGCAGCATGTGGCGGGCGTTGAGCAGGCCCACCCAGCCCCACAGCCGGTAGCGCACGGGGTGCTTGGAGAAGTGCCGAAGCCGGCCGCCGATGATGTGCCGGCAGGAGTGGCAGGACAGGGTGTACGCCCAGATCAGCACGATGTTGACCAGGAAGATCAGGGAGCCGAGGCCCATGTGACCCCAGGCGTAGTGCTCGTCACGGAAGGAGAGCACGGTGTCGTACGTGAGGATCCCGGCGACCGGCAGTGCGGCGTAGAAGAAGTACCGGTGGATGTTCTGCATGATCAGCGGGAAGCGGGTCTCGCCGGTGTACGTCGTGTGCGGCTCGGCGACCGCGCAGGCCGGGGGCGAGGCCCAGAAACCCCGGTAGTAGGCCTTGCGGTAGTAGTAGCAGGTCAGCCGGAAGCCGAGCGGGAAGATCAGGATCAGCAGGGCGGGGGAGAGGCCCCACCAGCTGCCGAAGATCTCCCAGTTCGGGCCGTGCCGCATGGGGGCGCAGTTCTCCGCCAGGCAGGGCGAGTAGAACGGCGACACATAGGGGGCGGCGTAGTAGTCCGCGTTCGAGAAGGCCCGCCACGTCGAGTAGACGATGAAGGCCAGGAGCCCGCCCGCGGTCACCGCGGGCGCCAGCCACCAGCGGTCGGTCCGCAGATGCCGGGCGGCGATGGCGGCCCGCGAGGCGCCGTGCACACCGGACGGCCGGACGCGTGCGCCGCGCCGGGCCGGCCCCTTCGGTCGTGGTGGTTCCGTACCTGGTTCCGCACTTGGTTCCGTTCCGGTGGCCAAGGAACTCTCCTAGGGGGCGTGCCTGCCGCGGACGCCCAGACCCTCGTCGTCCGAGTCCGTCCACAGGGTGGCGTCGTACGGCGCCTCGGTGATCGTGATGACGTCGGTGACCGTGGCGGCGCTGTCGGCGGGGTCGGTGCCACCGGCGGCTCCGGGAGGCCGCGGACCGGCTTCGGCCATGCGCAACTGCGCAAGGCTCCGCTCCAGCCGTCCGACGGTGCGGGCCAGGTCGTCGAGACAGTGCTGAACAGCTGTCAACTCGTCGTGCAATGACATGACTTGCTCTCACCTCCGCGGTCGCGGGTGGCAATGCTCATGCGCATGCGAGTGTCGCGCGTCACATCCCCTTTGGGAAGAGAGCGGGCCGTTCCGTCTTGATCGGTCGCTCCGCCGCCCGGGTGAGGTTCGGGGCCGGTGCGCCGTGTCGGCGCCGACTCTCGCGCGTGAACACCTTCAGTGGATGAGCGGAATCAGTGTGATCAACTGCAAATGCCACTAAAAGCGCAATCCGGCCCATCCGTGTGCGGGTGGGCCGGGCCGGCCCCGGAGGTATCAGCCATGTCCCACGTCGGCGTCCCGCGCGGGACGGTCCGAAAGCGCCGCGCGTTCGCGCTCCTTGCGACGGGTGTGCTCACGATCCCCGCGTCGGCCGGGTGCACCAGTTCGGACAGGGTGACCAGCGTCGCCATCGTGGTGCCACAGGATGTCGCCGCCGCCGGCCGGGATGCGGTCGCCGACGGAGGCACGGTCAACTGGGCGATCGACGCGATGCCCGCCACCTTCAACGCCTTCCAGGCGGACGCCGACGCCACGACCACGCGCATCACCGGGGCCCTGCTGCCGACGCTCTTCCCGCTGGACACCAAGGGCACCCCCCGCATGAACCCCGACTACCTGGAATCGGCGAAGGTCATCGAGCGCGAGCCCAAGCAGGTCGTGCTCTACCGGCTCAACCAGCAGGCGGTCTGGAGCGACGGACGGGAAATCGGGGCCCCCGACTTCGTCGCCCAGTGGCGCGCGCTGAGTGGCAAGGACTCGGCGTTCTGGACCGCCCGCAACGCCGGCTACGACCGGATCGAGCGGATCGAGCGCGGCAAGACCGACCTGGAGGTCCGGGTCACCTTCGCCAAGCCGTACGGGGACTGGCGCTCCCTCTTCTCCCCGCTGTACCCGAAGCAGGTCACCAGCTCCCCGGCCGCCTTCAACGACCGAGCACGCACCACGCTCGCCGCCACTTCAGGACCGTTCCGGCTGAGCAGCGTGAAGAAGGGCACGGGCACCGTCACCCTGACCCGCAACCCGAACTGGTGGGGCAGCCCGGCCAAGCTCGACTCGCTGGTCTTCCGGGCGGTCAAGCCGCAGGACCGGGTCCAGGCGCTGGTCGACGGCAAGGTCGACATCGCCGACATCGACGCCACGGCGGCACACCGGATCGTGGCCGCGGGGCGCGACAAGGGAGGGAACGGCCAGCCGCTCACCCACGGCCCGGGCTCCGAGATCGGCCCGGCCGCCGCGCTGCGCTCCTGGGCCCTGGCGCACGGCTCCGACGAGAAGGCCGCGGCGGCCGCCCGGGCGAGCCGGGAGAAGACCCGGAAAGCCGCGGAGGTGTACGCCACCGAGCAGGACGGGCTGCGCGACTACGTCGTGCGCAAGTCGCTGGAGCCCGCCTACACGCAGCTTGCGCTGAACGGTGAGTCCGGGCCGCTCGCCGACGAGCGGGTACGTCGCGCGGTGGCCCGCGCCCTCAACCGTCAGGAGCTCGTCGACATCGTGCTGGGGCCGCTCGGTCTGCCCGCCGCGCCGCTCGGCAGCCACCTGGCGCTGGCCGGGCAGCCCGGATACGAGGACAACAGCGGCGCACTCGGCGAGCAGGACACCAAGAAGGCGCAGGCGCTGCTGGCCGACGCCGGGTGGACGCTGGGCGGCGCGCTGAAGAAGTCCGACGGTACGAAGGCGGGCAGCAAGGGCGAGAAGGTGAAGGGAGGCGAGCACGGCAAGGCGGAACCGGGCGACAAGGCCCCGAAGGCCGACAAGAGCGACGACAAGCCCGGCGACGACAACAAGCCACGCGAGGACGAGGACACCAGCCCCGGCCATGTCCTCGCCCCGGCACCGGCCGCCGCCGTCCAGAGCGCCGCCCTGCTGCGCCAGGCCGACGCCTTCACGACCGCCCGTGCCGTCGCCGACACCAGCACCGCCGAGAGCGTCCGCGGCAAGGCCGACGGACAGAACCGCGGGCCGGGCGGCGCCGTCGGCGCCTATGCCCCGATGGGCACCGCGGCCCCGCAGGCTCCGGCCAAGGCCGCCGACTCCGTCCGCGGCACGCTGGGCAAGGACGGCAAGCCGCTGACCCTGCGTTTCGTCCTGCCGTCCGGCCCCGGCTCGGAGTCTCTGCGGGCCGTCGGGGAGAAGATTTCGACCATGCTCGATTCGATCGGTATCGGCACGGAGATCATCAAGGTGGCGGACGCCGGTTACTTCAAGGACCACGTCGCCTCGGGCGCCTACGACCTGGCGCTGTACTCCTGGCCCGCCACCGCCTACCCGGCCACCGACGACCGGCCCATCTTCGCCAAGCCGGTGCCCGCCACCGACGGCTCGCTGCTCGTCGAGCAGAACTACACCCGTGTCGGTACGGACCACATCGACCAGCTCTTCGACGAGGCGCTCTCCGAGCTCGACGAGGGTGCCGCCCAGGATCTGCTGAAGCAGGCCGACGCCCGCATCTGGGCCGCCGCAGGATCGATTCCGCTCTATCAGCGACCGCAGCTGGTGGCCACCGACACGAAGCTCGTGAACGTGGGTGCCTTCGGCTTCGGAGTGCCTCACTACCAGGACATCGGTTTCAAGAAGCCGCAAGCGGCCGGTTCCCCCGCGAATCGTAAGAAGTAGCAGGTCAGAACCTCAACTGAAGCTCAGAACTGGCTCAAGTCCCTTGCCCGCCGAGGCCCCGGCGGGCAAGGTCATGAGCACCTGTTGACCCGGGTAGCCGCTCCATCCCCCCACCTCTGAGAGCCCCCCACCCCGGAGCCCCAACTCCCAGCCCGCACCTCAGAGCCCCGCAGCTTCGGAGCCCCACCTCTGAAGCTGCTCAAGTCCCGAGTCCGTCCGCCCCGCCCCGGGGACCATGGCCATGACCACCGGTGAAATTCACCGGAAGACATGACCACGGGGGCGGAAACATGAAGAGGACACTGGCGGCCGTAGCTGCCGCTGCCGTCATGGCGACGGGCGTGAGCGCCTGTGCGTCGAGTGAAGGAACCACCCGCGAGAAGCCGCGGCCGGAGAGTCAGCCGACGGCGGCCAGGACCGGCAAGGGCAACGTTCCCGTCACGGAATCACGGCCCCGCCCATGCAAAGGTGGCACGTACACGTGGTTTGGCACCCAGCGTCGGTGGGTGCTCAACGGGGTCACCGAGCCCCAGCATTTCGACGGCGCCAGGACCGCCGAGTTCACCGAGCCGATGCGCCGCCTCCGTACGGACATGGCGTCCGTACGGACCACAGGGACCGGCGGGACCCCGCAGGACGACGACGCCGTGCTGCTCGCGCTCGCCGTCCACCTCGGTCTGGCGGAGAAGGGGGACGAGACGTCTGGGCTGGGCGAACCGGGGGAGTACGCGCCGGTCGACAACGCCGGCGGCGAATTCAGCGGCGCTGCCGGTGACCTTGTGGAGTTCAGCTCGGTACAGCTGATCGAGACCGATTTCCGCCATTCCTGCGGTCGTGGCGAGCAGCGGCAGCAGACCGTCGGGCACGTGGTGAACTGGACCTCTTCGGGGGGCGGAGACATCACGTGTGGAACGCCGCTGCCCAAGCAGGCATCGGCAGCGGCCCGCGAAGCGGCGCGCCTCTCATGTCACCGGTAACACCTGCCCGGGAAGCCGCTACGGCGCCAGCCCCGTACCATGGGGGGTAGCCGTGGCGCGTCCGCCCGGCGGGCGTACCAGGACTTGAGACCGACCAAGACGCCTGATCCCACGATCCGAGAGAAGCGCAAGCCACCCATGCCCACGCGCCACGACATCCGTAACGTAGCCATCGTCGCCCACGTCGACCACGGCAAGACCACGCTGGTCGATGCCATGCTCAAGCAGGCCGGCGCCTTCGCGGCGCACGCCGCCGAGCACCTCGACGACCGCATGATGGACTCGAACGACCTGGAGCGTGAGAAGGGCATCACGATCCTCGCCAAGAACACGGCGGTGAAGTATCACCCCAAGGACGGCGGGGACCCGATCACGATCAACATCATCGACACCCCCGGCCACGCCGACTTCGGCGGCGAGGTCGAGCGCGGTCTGTCGATGGTGGACGCGGTCGTGCTGCTCGTCGACGCTTCCGAGGGCCCGCTCCCGCAGACCCGCTTCGTGCTGCGCAAGGCGCTCGCCGCGAAGATGCCGGTCATCCTCTGCATCAACAAGACGGACCGCCCCGACTCCCGGATCGCCGAGGTCGTCGACGAGACGTACGACCTGTTCCTGGACCTGGACGCGGACGAGGACCAGATCGAGTTCCCGATCGTCTACGCCTGCGCCCGTGACGGCGTCGCCTCGCTGACCAAGCCCGAGGACGGCACCGTCCCGGCCGACAGCGAGAACCTGGAGCCGTTCTTCAACACGATCCTGTCGCACGTCCCGGCTCCGGAGTACGACGACGAGGCGCCGCTGCAGGCCCACGTCACCAACCTGGACGCCGACAACTTCCTCGGCCGTATCGCGCTCTGCCGCGTCGAGCAGGGCGAGCTGCGCAAGGGCCAGACCGTCACCTGGATCAAGCGTGACGGCACGATGTCCAATGTCCGCATCACCGAGCTCATGATGACCGAGGCGCTCACCCGCAAGCCGGCCGAGAAGGCGGGCCCGGGCGACATCTGCGCGATCGCCGGTATCCCGGACATCATGATCGGCGAGACGCTGGCCGACCCCGAGAACCCGATCGCGCTGCCGCTGATCACGGTCGACGAGCCGGCCATCTCGATGACCATCGGTACGAACACCTCGCCGCTCGTCGGCAAGGGCGGCAAGGGCCACAAGGTCACTGCCCGCCAGGTGAAGGACCGCCTCGACCGCGAGCTGATCGGTAACGTCTCGCTCCGCGTCCTGGACACCGAGCGCCCCGACGCCTGGGAGGTCCAGGGTCGTGGTGAGCTCGCGCTGGCCATCCTCGTCGAGCAGATGCGCCGTGAGGGCTTCGAGCTCACGGTCGGCAAGCCGGAGGTCGTCACCAAGCAGGTCGACGGCAAGACCCACGAGCCGATCGAGCGCATGACGATCGACTCCCCCGAGGAGCACCTCGGTGCGATCACGCAGCTGATGGCGACCCGCAAGGGCCGCATGGAGACGATGACGAACCACGGTTCGGGCTGGGTCCGCATGGAGTGGATCGTTCCCTCCCGCGGCCTGATCGGTTTCCGTACGGAGTTCCTGACGCAGACCCGCGGTACGGGCATCGCGCACTCCATCTTCGAGGGCCACGAGCCGTGGTTCGGCGAGCTGCGCACCCGTCACAACGGTTCGCTGGTCGCGGACCGTGCCGGTTCGGTGACCCCGTTCGCGATGGTCAACCTGCAGGAGCGCGGTGTCATCTTCACCGAGGCAGGCACCGAGGTCTACGAGGGCATGATCGTCGGCGAGAACTCCCGCGCCGACGACATGGACGTGAACATCACGAAGGAGAAGAAGCTCACCAACATGCGTGCCGCCTCCGCGGACACCACGGAGAACGTGGTGCCCGCCCGGAAGCTGTCGCTCGAGCAGTCCCTGGAGTTCTGCCGCGAGGACGAGTGCATCGAGGTGACCCCGGAGACCGTGCGTATCCGTAAGGTCGTCCTGGACCAGAAGGACCGCGGCCGCGCCGCGTCGCGCGCCAAGCGCTGATCTCGCACGACCCATTGACACCGGGCCCGGGCCCCCGCAGACACTGTGGGGGCCCGGGCTTTTCGTCAACTCGATTTCCTGCCCGGGGTGTCCGGATATCGGGCGTCGCTCTCCGGAACATGTGTTAACGGTCCGTTTCGCGGGTGTCTGTCTGGGATCGCTTTGTCCGGATTTCGGTCAACCACGCCCGGTCGATGTTGTCAAACCGAGACCCTTTAAGTGTGGTTTACAGCCCGGGCGTACTTAATAGTTGGCTCCATTGAGCTCGGGTCAATGGGTCACGCACTGTGGGGAGTGCCGACTCACGAGCACACTCGAGGCACTGAAACGATCACCGTCAGGGGTGTCGGTGTATCACGCCAGTGCCTTTCTTGTAGTCAAAAGTGGACTCATGAGGAGGAAACCCATGCGTGGTGCCAAGAGCGCCAAGTGGGTCGCGGGAGCGGCACTCATCGCCCTGGCTGCGACCGCCTGTGGTGGCGGTAGCGACAGCGGCAAGGGCAACGACGACAGCGCCAAGGGTGCTGTCAACGCCAACGGCATCTTCTCCGTCGAGGTCGGCGAGCCGCAGAACCCGCTGCAGCCGGCGAACACGATGGAGTCGAACGGCAGCATCGTCACCGACGCGATCTTCTCGCAGCTGGTCGACTACGACCCGGCCGGCAAGCTCGTGATGGTCAACGCGGAGTCTGTCGACACCAAGGACAGCAAGCTCTGGACCGTCAAGCTCAAGAAGGACTGGAAGTTCCACGACGGAACGCCGGTCACCGCCGAGTCCTACGTCAAGGCGTGGAACTGGGCCGCGAACATCAAGAACGCCCAGACCAACGCGTCCTGGTTCGCCGACATCAAGGGCTTCGCCGACGTCCACCCCGAGGACGAGAAGGCCAAGCCGAAGGCCGACGCCATGTCGGGTCTGAAGGTCGTCGACGACTACACCTTCACCATCGAGCTCAACAACCCGCTGCCGTACTTCTCGTACAAGCTCGGCTACACGGTCTTCTCGCCGCTGCCCGAGTCCTTCTACGCGGACCCGAAGGCCGCCGGTGAGAAGCCGGTCGGTAACGGCGCGTACAAGTTCGTCAGCTGGGACCACAAGAAGCAGATCAAGGTCGTCCGCTACGACGACTACAAGGGTCCCGACAAGGCGAAGAACGGTGGTGTGATCTTCAAGAACTACACCACCCTCGAGACCGCCTACGAGGACCTGAAGTCCGGCAACGTCGACGTGCTGCGCCAGATCGCGCCGAAGGACCTCCCGGTCTACCGGTCCGACCTCGGTGACCGCGCGGTGGACAAGCCGTACTCCGCGATCCAGACGCTCGGTGTCGCCATGTACACCAAGCAGTGGAAGAACACCGACCCGAAGGTCCTGCAGGGCCTGTCGATGGCGATCGACCGCGACACCATCACCAAGACGGTGCTCCAGGGCACCCGTGAGCCGGCCACGGGCTGGGTCGCCAAGGGTGTTCTCGGCTACCAGCCGAACGTCGCGGGTGACGTCACCACGTACAACCCGACCAAGGCCAAGGCCCTCATCAAGGAGGGTGGCGGTGTTCCGGGTAACAAGATCTACATCCAGTTCAACGCCGACGGCGGCCACAAGGAATGGGTCGAGGCTGTCTGCAACAGCATCACCCAGGCGACCGGCGTCGCGTGCGCCGGTGACTCGAAGGCCGACTTCCAGGCCGACCTGAACGCCCGTGACGCCAAGCAGGTCAAGTCGTTCTACCGCGGTGGCTGGGTGCTCGACTACCCGGTGAACGCGAACTTCATCAGCGACCTGTTCCGTACGGGTGCGGCCGGCAACAACGGCTTCTTCTCCAACAAGGACCTCGACAAGAAGATCGCGGCCGCGGACTCCGCCGCCACGCTCGACGAGTCGGTCAAGGGTTACCAGGAGATCGAGAAGGACCTGGTCAAGTACATGCCGACCATCCCGCTCTGGTACTACAAGGTCAACGCCGGTTACTCGGAGAAGGTCCAGAACGTCCAGTACGCGCAGGACGGCGACCCGGTCCTGACCCAGGTTCAGGTCAAGAAGTAACCACCGACGTAGTCCGCGGGCCGGTGCGGGACCGACACTGACATCGGTTCCGGACCAGCCTGCACGCCGTGGCCGGGGGGCCCTTTCGCGTCACCGACGACCCCACAGGGGGTCGGTGACGGGGGAGGGCCCGTCGGCTGCCGCTCGCCACTTACATGGAGGCACCATGGGGCGCTATGTCGCACGACGACTGCTCCAGATGATCCCGGTCTTCATCGGGACAACCCTGCTCATCTTCCTGATGGTCTACACACTGCCCGGCGACCCCGTGCGGGGACTCTTCGGAGACAAGGGTGCTGACCCTGCCACCCTGGCCGCCATGCGGCACCAACTGGGGCTGGATCAGCCGATCCTGCAGCAGTACTGGAATTACATGACAGGCATCGTCCTGCATTTTGATTTCGGTAATCAGATAGCCAGCGGTCGTCCGGTCACGGACGTACTCGGTGACGCGTTCCCCGTCACTCTGCGACTGGCCGCCATGGCGTTCCTCATCGAGATCGTTCTCGGTATCGGCCTCGGCATGGTCGCCGGGCTGCGTGCAGGCCGCCTCGCGGACAACGCGGTCCTGGTCTTCACCCTGCTGATCATCTCGATCCCGGTCTTCGTCCTCGGCTTCATCGTCAAGTCGGTGTTCGCGTTCCAGCTCGGCTGGATCGAACCGAACGTGTCGGGCGAGGCCAAGTGGGACGAGTTGATCGCCCCGGCCGTCGTGCTGGGATCACTCTCACTCGCCTACGTGGCGAGGCTGACGCGTACGACGATGGCCGAGAACCTGCGGTCGGACTACATGCGTACCGCCGTGGCCAAGGGACTTCCCAAGCGCCGCATCGTCGGTGTGCACCTGATGCGCAACTCGCTGATCCCCGTCGTCACCTTCCTCGGTACGGACCTTGGGGCCCTGATGGGCGGCGCGGTCGTGACCGAGGGCCTGTTCAACGTGAAGGGCATCGGCGGCACCATCTACGAGTCGATCGTCCGTCGCGAGGGCACCACCCTGGTGGGGCTGGTCACCGTACTGGTGCTGGTCTACCTCTTCATGAGCCTGCTCGTCGACCTGCTGTACGCGGTCCTGGACCCGAGGATCCGTTATGCCTGACGTGATCAAGACCGCACCCGCGACCGAGGACCCGAAGACCGCGGTGGCGGAGCCGGTGGCCGTGAAGGCCGAGAAGGCCCGCAGCCTCTGGGGCGACGCGTGGGTCGACCTCCGCACCAACTGGTACTTCGTCATCTCGTCCGTCCTCATCGTGATCCTGCTCGTGATGACGGCGTTCCCGGGGCTGTTCACCAGTGCCTCGCCCACCTTCAGCGACCTGGCGCACCACTTCCTCGGCAAGCCCGAGATCGGCAAGGTCGGCTCGGCCGAGTGGCTGGGTTACGACGGTCAGGGCCGCAGTGTCTACGCGCGTGTAATTTACGGCGCCCGGGCCTCGGTGACCGTCGGTATCTCCGTCACGCTGCTGGTGACCGTGTTCGGTGGCCTGATCGGCATGGTGGGCGGCTACTTCGGCGGCTGGGTCGACGCGCTCCTGTCCGGGTTCACCAACATCTTCCTCGGACTGCCCTTCCTGCTCGGCGCCATGGTGGTCCTGCAGGCGTTCACCGACCGCACCGTCTGGAGCGTGACCCTCGCGCTCGCGTTCCTCGGCTGGACGCAGATCGCGCGTGTCATGCGCGGTGCCGTCATCACCATCAAGCAGGCGGACTACGTCCAGGCGGCCAGGGCTCTGGGCGCGAGCACGTCCCGGATCCTGTTCAAGCACATCCTGCCGAACGCCATGGCCCCGGTGATCGTCGTCGCGACCATCTCGCTGGGTGTGTACATCTCGGCCGAGGCCACCCTGTCCTACCTGGGCCTGGGGCTCGCCGACCCGGCGATCTCCTGGGGTGGCGACATCTCCGCCGGAGCCAGCCAGATCCGCGTCGCGCCGCACATCCTGCTGTACCCGTCGATCATGCTCAGCATCACCGTTCTGGCGTTCATCATGCTCGGCGAAGCCGTCCGCAACGCCCTCGATCCGAAGTCGCGATAAGGAGGGCGTACGTGACTACCATCGACAAGACCGCCGAAGTCCCGTCCCCGCGCTCGGGTGACGACCACGTCGGCCCGCTGCTCGAAGTCCGTGACCTGCACGTGGAGTTCCACACCCGTGACGGCGTGGTCAAGGCCGTCAACGGCGTGAACTACAGCGTGAACGCAGGGGAGACGCTCGCCGTTCTCGGTGAGTCCGGCTCCGGCAAGTCCGTGACGGCGCAGGCCATCATGGGCATCCTCGACATGCCGCCGGGCAAGATCCCCCAGGGGGAGATCCTCTTCCGCGGCCAGGACATGCTGAAGATGTCCTACGAGGAGCGCCGGCAGATCCGTGGCCAGAAGATCGCGATGATCTTCCAGGACGCGCTCTCCTCGCTGAACCCGGTCCTCACCGTCGGCTACCAGCTCGGCGAGATGTTCCGGGTCCACCAGGGCATGTCCAAGAAGGACGCGCAGGCCAAGGCCATCGACCTGATGGACCAGGTCAAGATTCCGGCCGCCAAGGCCCGGGTCTCGGACTACCCGCACCAGTTCTCCGGCGGTATGCGTCAGCGCATCATGATCGCCATGGCGCTGGCCCTGGAGCCGGACCTGATCATCGCGGACGAGCCGACCACCGCGCTCGACGTGACCGTGCAGGCCCAGGTGATGGATCTCCTCGCAGAGCTCCAGCGCGAGTACAACATGGGTCTCATCCTGATCACCCACGACCTCGGTGTCGTCGCCGACGTCGCGGACAAGATCGCCGTGATGTACGCGGGCCGGATCGTCGAGACCTCCCCGGTCCACGAGATCTACAAGCGCCCGGCACACCCGTACACCAAGGGTCTGCTGGAGTCGATCCCGCGGCTGGACCAGAAGGGCCAGGAGCTCTTCGCGATCAAGGGTCTGCCGCCCAACCTGCTCCGCGTGCCCTCGGGTTGTGCCTTCAACCCCCGCTGCACGATGGCACAGGACATCTGCCGTACGGACATCCCGGCTCTGCGCCCGGTGACCGAGCAGGACGGCACCGAGCTGGTCGGCCGCGGCAGCGCCTGCCACTTCTGGAAGGAGACGATCCATGGCTGACATCAACAAGGAGCCCGTGGACGCCACCCCGAACGTCACCGAAGTGGAGACGGTCGACGCGGCCACCGAGGCGGAGGCCGTTGCCGCCATCGAGGCGCCGGTGTCGCAGGGCGAGCCGATCCTCCAGGTCCGTAACCTGGTCAAGCACTTCCCGCTGACCCAGGGCATCCTGTTCAAGAAGCAGGTCGGTGCGGTCAAGGCCGTGGACGGCATCTCGTTCGACCTGTACCAGGGTGAGACGCTCGGCATCGTGGGCGAGTCCGGCTGTGGCAAGTCCACGGTCGCCAAGCTCCTGATGACGCTGGAGCGGGCCACCGCCGGTGAGGTCTTCTACAAGGGCCAGGACATCACCAAGCTGTCCGGCCGCGCGCTGAAGGCCGTACGCCGGAACATCCAGATGGTGTTCCAGGACCCGTACACCTCGCTCAACCCGCGTATGACGGTCGGCGACATCATCGGGGAGACCTTCGAGATCCACCCCGAGGTGGCCCCCAAGGGCGACCGGCGCCGCAAGGTGCAGGACCTCCTGGATGTCGTGGGTCTCAACCCGGAGTACATCAACCGTTATCCGCACCAGTTCTCCGGCGGTCAGCGCCAGCGCATCGGCATCGCCCGCGGCCTCGCGCTCAACCCGGAGATCATCATCTGCGACGAGCCGGTCTCCGCGCTCGACGTGTCGGTGCAGGCGCAGGTCATCAACCTGATGGAGAAGCTGCAGGACGAGTTCAACCTCTCCTACCTCTTCATCGCGCACGACCTGTCGATCGTCCGGCACATCTCGGACCGGGTCGGCGTCATGTACCTCGGCAAGATGGCCGAGATCGGTACGGACACGCAGATCTACGACCACCCGACGCACCCCTACACCCAGGCGCTGCTGTCGGCGGTCCCGGTTCCGGACCCGGAGGCCCGTGAGGGCCGCGAGCGGATCATCCTCACCGGTGACGTCCCGTCGCCGGCGAACCCGCCGTCGGGTTGCCGCTTCCGCACCCGCTGCTGGAAGGCCCAGGACAAGTGCGCGACGGAGGTGCCGCTGCTGGCGATCCCCGAGCGCTTCAAGTCCTCGGACACCCCGGCCGCGCACGAGTCGGCGTGCCACTTCGCTGAGGAGAAGGACGTCGTGCACGCGGCGTAGTTCTCCTCGAAGGCGCAGACAAACAGGAAGGCGCCCGGAACCGATCGGTTCCGGGCGCCTTTCCCATGTCCCGGGAACCGGGCTCGCGGGTGGCTCGGGTCAATGGGCCGACGTGCTCGGTTCCTCGGGCCGAAGGGGCCGGGTGGAGCGGACCGATCGGATCCGTCTCCGCCCGGCCGTCTCCGGGGCGAGGGCAGGGGTGTCAGCCCCCGGCCTTGGGGTCCTCGGTGTTCTTCCCCGCCGGGCTGGGCGCGCCCTGGGCCGTACGCGCCCGTGGGACGGCCGGCGCGGTGCCGGGGTCCTCCGGGTGGTGGCAGGCCGTCAGATGGCCGTCCCGGCTGCCCTCGATGCGTACCAGCGGCGGCGTCTCGCTCGCGCACTTGTCCGTCGCCTTCCAGCAGCGGGTGCGGAACCGGCAGCCCGACGGCGGGTTGACCGGCGACGGCACATCGCCGGTCAGCCGGATCCGCTCACGGACCGGTACGTCGTCGGCAGTGGCCTCGGGCACGGCGGAGAGCAGCGCCTTCGTGTACGGGTGGCGCGGGTTGCCGTACAGATCGTCCCGGTCGGCGATCTCCACGATCCGGCCGAGATACATCACCGCGACGCGCTGCGAGAAGTGACGTACGACGGCGAGGTCGTGCGCGATGAACAGGAACGCGATGCCGAGTTCCTTCTGCAGCTTCTGCAGCAGGTTCACCACCTGCGCCTGGATCGACACGTCCAGCGCCGAGACCGGCTCGTCGGCGACGATCAGCTTCGGCTCCAGGGCGAGCGCCCGGGCCACCCCGATGCGCTGGCGCTGACCGCCGGAGAACTCGTGCGGGAAGCGGTTGTAGTGCTCCGGGTTGAGCCCCACGGTCTCCAGCAGTTCGCGTACGCGCGCCTCGCGGCCGCCGGCCGGTTCGATGTCGTTGATCTCCATCGGCCCGGCGACGATCTTGCCGACGGTCTGCCGCGGGTTCAGCGAGGCGTACGGGTCCTGGAAGATCATCTGGATCTCGGAGCGGACCGGCGCCAGCTCGCGTCGCGAGGCATGGGTGATGTCCTGCCCGCGGTACGAGATCTTGCCGCCGGTCGGCTCCAGCAGCCGGGTGACCAGCCGGCCCGTCGTGGACTTGCCGCAGCCGGACTCGCCGACCAGGCCCAGGCTCTCGCCCTCGGAGACCGTGAAGTCCAGTCCGTCCACGGCCTGCACCGCGCCGACGGTCCGCCGGATCGGGAACCCGCCCCTGATCGGGAAGTGCTTGGTGAGTCCGGCGACGTCCAGGAGGGGATCGGTGCTGCTCATAGTGGGGAAGTCCCGTCTCTTGTACGTCAGTTGGGCCGGGTGGCGGCGAAGTCGGCGAAGAACTGGGTGCGCTGCTCCGGGGTGAGGTGGCAGGCGGCCCCGCGTCCGCCCACCAGCTCCAGCGGCGGCTGGTCGGTCGCGCAGCGCGCGCCGCCGACCTGCTCGGTGAACGAGCACCGCGGGTGGAACCGGCAGCCGGTCGGCGGGTTGAGGAGGCTCGGAGGGGTGCCGGGGATCGGCGACAGCGGTACGTCGACGGGTCCCTCGAGGGTCGGCATCGACCCCAGCAGGCCCCAGGTGTAAGGGTGCTGGGGCGCCCGCAGCACCTCCTTCTTGGTGCCGCGCTCCACACACCGCCCGCCGTACATCACCAGCACGTCGTCCGCGATGTCGGCGATGACGCCGAGGTCGTGGGTGATGAAGATGATCGAGGTGCCGGTCTCCTGCTGGAGCTCCTTGAGCAGGTCGATGATCTGGGCCTGCACGGTGACGTCCAGCGCGGTGGTCGGCTCGTCGGCGATCAGCAGCTCCGGGTTGCAGACCAGCGCCATGGCGATCATCGCGCGCTGGCGCATACCGCCGGAGAACTGGTGCGGGTAGTCGTCGACCCGCAGATCGGGCTGTGGGATGCCCACCTTGGTGAGCATCGCGATCGCCCGGGCCCGGCTCTCCCGCTTGGAGGCACCGGTGTGCTTGCGGTACGTCTCGGAGATCTGCTTCCCGATGGTGTGGTACGGCGAGAGGGAGGCCAGTGCGTCCTGGAAGATCATGGCCATCTTGTTGCCGCGCAGCCGCTCCAGCTCCCGCTCCGAGGCGGTGAGCAGGTCCTGCCCGTCGAGCAGGATCTCCCCCTCGATCTCGGTGTGGTCGGGGTGGTGCAGGCCGAGGATCGTCAGGTTGGTGACGGACTTGCCGGAACCGGACTCGCCGACGATGCCGAGCGTGCGGCCCCGTTCGACGTCGAACGACAGCCCGTCGACGGCCTTGACCATGCCGTCATCGGTGGAGAAGTGCACGCGCAGATCGCGTACGGAGAGGAAGGGGGTGCTCACTGGGTCTCTCCCTAGGCGAGGCGGACGCGTGGATCGATGAGGGCGTAGACGGCGTCGACGATGATGTTGAAGACGACGATCGCCGCTGCCGCCACCAGGACGACGCCGAGCAGCAGCGGCAGGTCGTTGTCGAGGACGGCCTTGATGGAGAGCGCGCCGATGCCGTGCAGTCCGAAGGTCTTCTCGGTGATGATCGCGCCGCCGAGGAGCAGGCCGAGGTCCAGTCCGAAGATGGTGACGATCGGTCCCATGGCGCCGCGCCAGGCGAACCGGAAGAAGACGGTGCGCCGGGACAGGCCCTTGGCGCGGGCCGTGCGCACGTAGTCCTCGCTCAGCGTCTCGACGAGCTGGGAGCGCGCCATGCGTGTGTAGTTGGCGGTGAAGATGAGCGCCAGCACGAACCACGGCAGCAGCAGTCCCTGGAACCAGCCGGCCGGGTCCTCGGTGAAGGGGACGTCCTTGGGACGGCTGAGGATGTGCCACTGGTCCGCCAGGTAGTACATGGCGACGACACCGACGATGTAGATCTGCATCGAGGAGAAGACGAGGGAGGCCGAGGAGGCCACCTTGTCGACCGCTTTGCCCTGCCGGACCGCGGCCAGCATGCCGGTGCCCACGCCGAAGAGCACGAAGATGACGGCGCTGCCCACCGAGAGGGAGAGGGTCGTCGGGAAGCGGTCGATGATCGTGCCCAGGACCGGCTCACGGTTGTGGAAGGAGTACCCGAGGCATGGCGCGGGACAGTGCCCGAAGGCGGTGTAGTCCCGGCCGACGAAGACGGCTCGCAGCCAGTGCCAGTACTGCACGGGCAGCGGATCCGAGATGCCGAGGTTGCGCTTTACCAGTGCCAGCGTCTCGGGCGTGCACACCTTGCCGCAGGCAACGCGGGCCGGGTCGCGGGGTGCGACGTAGAAGAGGACGAAAGTGATGGCACTGATGATCAGCAGGATGACCAGTGCGCCGATTGCCCGGCGGATGAGGAAGCGGAACATGGCGATGGATTTCCCTGGCAGACGCCGACGAGGGGGAGGGGAGCGGGCGGGGCGCCGCAGGGGCGCCCCGCCTCGGGGGTGTGGGCGTCAGGCCTTCACGAACAGCTTGTAGAAGACGGCCGAGGACCACAGCGGGTGGAACATGGCGCCGCCGACCTTCGAGCCGTACAGGTAGAAGCGGCGCTGGAACGTCTCGGGGATGATCGGCGCCTCCTCCGTCATGATCCGCTTGTCCAGCGCTGCCCAGGCCTTGCCGGCCGCGGCCGGGTCGGCGATGGTGACGTTCTTCTTGATGGCCGCGTCGACCCAGTCGACCTTCAGCTGCGAGATGTTGTTCGAGCCGTTGGCGACGGTGCCGCCGTCGAACAGCGGCTGCACCAGCGTGTAGCCGGTCGGCCAGTCCGGGGACCAGCCGAACCACATCACGTCGAACTTGTTGTCGATCTGCTGGACCTGGTCGTAGTAGCTGGTCGAGTCCAGCGGTTTGATGACCGGGTCGAAGCCCGCCGCCTTGAGGGCGTTCTCGATGACGACCTTGGTCTTGTCGTAGGTGTTGCTCTGCGGGAAGGCGTAGACGACCTTCTGGCCCTCCTTGCCCGCCTCCTTCAGCAGCTTCTTGGCCGCCTCGGGGTCGCCCTGCGGCTTCTTCAGCTTGCCGTAGACGTCGTCGTGGGCGTAGCCGAGGATGTCCGGGCTGAGGATGGACGTCGCGTAGTCACCGGCCGACGGGCCACCGTAGATCTTGCGGATCTGCTCCAGCGGCCAGGCGTGGATGAGTGCCTGACGTACCTTCAGGTCGGTGATCCGCTTGGTGTTGATGGCGTAGTAGTAGATGCCGGTCAGCAGGCCGTTGAAGGTGCGCTTCTTCAGCTCGGGGTCGGTCAGCACCTTCTGGATGCGCTCGGCCGGGACACCGCTGTACGCCATGACCGCGTACTGGTCGTCGCCGTCGTCGGCGATCATACGGTCCGTCGCCGGGAGCGATTCCGGACCGAACTCGTACACGAAGCTGTCCGGGTAGGCGTTACGGATCGAGTCCGTGTTCGGGTCCCAGTGCGGGTTGCGCACCAGCGTCATCGACTTGTCGACGGCGTGGCTCTTGACGCGGTACGGACCACAGGAGACCGGGTCCTTGTCGTACCTCTCCTTGCTGTCGCCCTTGACCGGGACGGCACCGTAGGAACTCATCGCAAGGGTGAAGTTGAAGTCCGGACGGGCCTCGGCGAGCTTGAAGGTGATGGTCTTCGCCGCGGTGTCGGTGACGACCGAGTCGAGGTGCTTGCCGCTGAACGGGCCCTTGTACTTCGACCGGAAGTCGGTGCTGCCGGTCAGTGCGGTCTGGGCGTATCCGGCACCCTCGGTGGTGAAGCTGGCGAAGCCGCGCTCGATGCCGTGGCGCACGTCCTCGACGGTGAGATCCTTGCCGTCCTCCCACTTCAGACCGTCCTTCAGCGTGAAGGTCCAGGTCTTTCCGCCGTCGCCGATGGTGCCGGCGTCGGTGGCAAGGTCACCGACGAGCTTCATCGAGCCGTCCGGCGCGATCTTGTAGCCGGTCAGGCATCGGATGAAGAGGTCACCGACCGCGGAGTTCCAGGAGAAGTAGATGCGCTGCGGGTCGAGGTGGGAGAAGTCGTCCGGGGCGATGCCGCGGATCGTGCCACCCTTCTTCGCCCCCTCGACCTCGGGTGCGGGACCGGTGGAGTCCTCCTTGGTGCCGACGACGACGGCGCCGGTGTACTTGTCGGCACCGCCGTGCCCGCCACCCTTGTCGCCCTTGCCGGCCGTGCTGCCGCTGCTGCAGGCGGAGAGGACCATCGAGCCACCGGCCGCGACCGACGTGGCGATGACGAAGTTCCTGCGGGAAAGAGACATGGCTTCCTGCCCTGGTCGATGGAGAGAAACGATGGATCCGGCGGGCCCCGTCGCCCGGTCGGAGGAAGTACGGTTCAGCGCCTGGTCTTCGGGTCGAGTGCGTCACGCACCGAGTCACCCAGGAGGTTGAAGGCGATCACGAAGATCACCATCGTGACGCCGGGGAAGAGCATGAACGTGATGTCGCTCTGGTAGACGTCCGAGCCGCGCTGGATCATCACGCCCCAGTCGGGCGTCGGGGAGGTCAGCCCGACACCGAGGAAGGCGAGGCCCGCCTCGGCCGTGACGTACGCGGGCAGCGCGAGCGTCGCCTGGATGAGGATCGGCGTCCAGAGGTTGGGAAGCAGTTCCTTGAAGATGATCCGTGCCGGCGATGCGCCGGTGACCTTGGCCGCCTCGATGAACTCGCGCTCGCGCAGGGCGAGTACCTCGCCGCGCAGCAGACGCGCGATGGACGCCCAGCCGAAGGCGGTCATCACCGAGATGAGACTGACGACGGTCAGCCAGACCGGGGTGTTCTCCTCCGGCGAGACCAGGATCGAGATCATCACCGGCCAGAAGGCGATGAAGAAGAGCGTGGAGGGGAAGGCCAGCAGGATGTCGATGACCCGGCCGACGAGGTAGTCGGTCTTCCCGCCGAGATAGCCCGCGGTGATGCCGACGGCGATTCCGATCGCCGTCACCAGCAGGGTCGTGGCCGCCGCGATGAGCAGCGAGTTACGCATCGCGTAGAGCAGGAACGTGAAGACGTCCCGGCCGAGTCCGGGTTCGATGCCGAACCAGAAGTCGCCGCTGATACCGCCGTTGGGCAGGACCGGGGAGCCGAAGTCGTCGAGCAGACTCGTGTCGTTCTGGCCGTAGGTCGTGTACGGATCCTTGCCGTACAGCTTGGCGATCAGCGGGGCGCAGAGGGCCACCACGAAGAAGGCGATGACCACGTAGGCCGAAATCATGCCGGTGCGGTCGCGCTTGAAGCGCCGCCAGGCCAACTTCCCCGGTGAACGGCCCTCGCCGCCCTTGGGAGCCGAAGGGTCCGGCGTCGGCACCGCCTTCGCATCCACTACCTCAAGAGGAGCGGTTGTGTGCGGGGTTGGAATCGTCATGGTGCTCCTGGCCCGAGGGTCGAAGGACTCCGCAGGGCAACACCTACGGGCTACCCGGACTTTTTCAACGCAATTCACGGAGGGTCAATGAATGTCCGGTTGACTTGAGGTGCTCTTTGGGAGTTTGACGGATACATGACCAACGATTGCCCTTCGGTTTGCTGTCCCGTGACCCAATCGAAAGGATGTTCGTTGCATCCGAGGAGGAACCCGGCAATGAGTCCGATATGCGGGCGGCGCTGTCTCGGAATTCGTACATCCACCCAATCGGATGCGTGGGTGATGCGCTTTCGATGCGCGGCTGTTATCAGCCCGCTGCTCACCGGAACGCGTCCGTGGCGGTCCCGTGGCGCTCGGATGGGTGGTGTAAATGTGCAAAAGGTATGCGATCCGGCGATATTTGACTCCACGTGAGACGGAGCTCGATGAGGAGGCATTCCATGCGCGGAGCCACACAGGCCAAGTGGGCCGCATGTGCCGTGACCGTCGCCCTGGTGGCGACGGCCTGCGGTGGCGGCGGCGGGGGCGGCGGTGGTGGTGGCGGTGGTGGCGCCAATGGGATCGTCAGTTCCTCGTGGGGTGACCCGCAGAACCCGCTGGAGCCCGCCAATACCAACGAGGTGCAGGGCGGCAAGGTCCTCGACATGGTCTTCCGGGGGCTGAAGAAGTACGACCCGAAGACCGGTGCGGCGACGAACATGCTCGCCGAGAAGATCGAGACCACCGACTCGCAGAACTTCACCATCACGGTGAAGGACGGCTGGACCTTCAGCAACGGCGAGAAGATCACCGCGAAGTCCTTCGTGGACGCCTGGAACTACGGCGCCCTGCTGAAGAACAATCAGAAGAACGCCTACTTCTTCGGATACATCGACGGTTACGACAAGGTCCACCCCGACACCGGCAGTGCCAGCGCGGCGAAGCTCTCCGGCCTCAAGGTCGTCGACCCGATGACCTTCACGGTGAAGCTGTCGCAGAAGTTCTCGCTCTGGCCCGACACCCTCGGCTACCCGGCCTTCGCCCCACTGCCGCAGAGCTTCTTCAAGGACCACGCGGGCTGGCTCGCCAAGCCCGTCGGCAACGGTCCGTACACCATCGACAAGTACACCAAGGGCTCCTCGATGAGCCTGCGCAAGTGGGACAAGTACCCCGGGGACGACAAGGCGCAGAACGGCGGTATCGACCTCAAGGTCTACACCGACAACAACACCGCCTACACCGATCTGATCGCGGGCAACCTCGACCTCGTCGACGACGTACCGGCCTCGCAGCTGAAGAACGTCAAGGCGGACCTCGGCGACCGGTACATCAACACCCCGGCCGGCATCATCCAGACCCTCGCCTTCCCCTTCTACGACAAGAAGTGGGACACCCCCGGCGGCATCAAGGTCCGCCAGGGCCTGTCGATGGCGATCAACCGCGCCCAGATCACCGACCAGATCTTCCAGAAGACCCGCACCCCCGCCTCCGACTGGACGTCCCCGGTCCTCGGCGTGGACGGCGGCTTCAAGGAGGGGCTGTGCGGGGCTCCGTGCGAATACAACGCGGCGAACGCCAAGAAGCTGATCCAGGAGGGCGGCGGCATCCCCGGCGGCCAGCTGAAGATCTCGTACAACGCGGACACCGGCTCGCACAAGGAGTGGGTCGACGCCGTCTGCAACAGCATCAACAAGGCGATGGGGAACAACAAGGCCTGCGTCGGCTCCCCGGTCGGCACCTTCGCCGACTTCCGCAGCCAGGTCTCCCAGCAGAAGCTCACCGGCGCCTGGCGCGCGGGCTGGCAGATGGACTACCCGCTGATCCAGAACTTCCTGCAGCCCCTCTACTACACCAACGCCTCGTCCAACGACGGCAAGTGGAGCAACAAGAAGTTCGATTCCCTGGTCGACAAGGCCAACGCCGAGTCCGACAAGGCCAAGGCCGTCTCGACCTTCCAGGACGCGGAGAGGGTCCTCGCCGAGCAGATGCCCGTCATCCCGCTCTGGTACCAGAACGGCAGCGCCGGCTACTCGGAGCAGATCACCGACGTCGCGCTGAACCAGTTCAGCGTCCCGGTGTACGAGCAGATCAAGGTCAAGTAACCCCGCAGGGCCGGATGGCCGGTGCGCTGTGCCGCACCGGCCATCCGGCTTCCCCATCCCCGCGCCACCGACCCCCGCGACCTCCGGAGCCTTCATGGGACGTTATGTGATCCGGCGGCTGCTGCAGATGATTCCGGTCTTCTTCGGCACCACGCTGCTGATCTTCCTCATGGTGAACGTGATGGGCGACCCCATCGCGGGTCTCTGCGGCGATCGCCAGTGCGATCCGGCGACCGCCGCCCAGCTCCGCTCGGAATTCGGCCTCGATAAGCCGGTCTGGCAGCAGTACGCCACCTACATGGGCAATGTCTTCACCGGTGACTTCGGCACCGCGTTCAACGGCCAGAAGGTCACCGAGCTGATGGGCACCGCCTTCCCCATCACCATCCGGCTCACCATCGTCGCGATCGTCTTCGAGGTCGTCATCGGTATCACCCTCGGCGTCGTCACCGGCCTGCGCCGCGGCCGGCCCGTCGACACCACGGTGCTGATCCTGACCCTGGTCGTCATCTCCATCCCGACCTTCGTCACCGGTCTGCTGCTCCAGCTCCTCCTCGGCGTGCAGTGGGGCGTCATCAAGCCGTCCGTCTCCCCCGAGGCGCCGTTCAACGAACTCCTCATCCCCGGACTCGTCCTCGCCTCGGTCTCCCTGGCGTACGTCACCCGGCTCACCCGGACCTCGATCGCCGAGAACGCCCGCGCCGACTACGTCCGTACCGCCACCGCCAAGGGCCTCCCCAGGCGCCGGGTCGTCCTCCGGCACCTTCTGCGCAACTCGCTGATCCCCGTCGTCACCTTCATCGGCACGGACGTGGGCGCCCTGATGGGCGGGGCGATCGTCACGGAGCGCATCTTCAACATCCACGGCGTCGGCTACCAGCTCTACCAGGGCATCCTGCGCCAGAACTCCCAGACCGTCGTCGGTTTCGTCACCGTCCTGGTCCTCGTCTTCCTGGCGGCCAACCTGATCGTCGACCTCTTGTACGCCGTTCTCGACCCGAGGATCCGCTATGCCTGAGCAGACGCCGGACGAAGCGATCTCCCCGGGCGGGGCAGGAGCAGCCATGGATCTCGCTCTGGCGCAAGGGGAGACGCTGGAGAAGACACCGGGCGGCCCCGAGGGCACCGGACCTGCCGAGAAGCCCCGCAGTCTCTGGTCCGACGCCTGGCGTGACCTGCGCCGCAACCCGGTCTTCATCATCTCCTCCTTGATCATCCTCTTCCTGGTGATCATCTCGATCTGGCCGTCGCTGATCGCGGACCAGGACCCCCTCAACTGCGACCTGGGCAAGGCTCAGCAGGGTTCCCAGCCCGGCCACCCGTTCGGCTTCGACGGTCAGGGCTGCGACGTCTACACCCGCACCGTCTACGGGGCCAGGACATCCGTCACCGTGGGCGTCTGCGCCACAGTCGGAGTCTCGATCCTCGGCGGCATCCTGGGCGGTCTGGCCGGCTTCTTCGGCGGCTGGTGGGACTCGTTCCTGTCCCGTATCACCGACATCTTCTTCGGCATCCCGGTCGTCCTCGGCGGCCTGGTCTTCCTCTCCGTGGTGACCAGCTCGACCGTCTGGCCGGTGATCGGATTCATCGTGCTGCTGGGCTGGCCGCAGATCGCCCGTATCGCCCGTGGCTCGGTCATCACCGCCAAGCAGAACGACTACGTCCAGGCGGCCCGCGCGCTCGGTGCGTCCAACGCCCGGATGATGCTTCGCCACATCGCCCCCAACGCGGTCGCCCCCGTGATCGTCGTCGCGACCATCGCCCTGGGCACGTACATCTCTCTGGAGGCGACGCTCTCGTTCCTCGGCGTCGGTCTGAAACCGCCGGCGGTCTCCTGGGGCATCGACATCTCGGCCGCCTCCCAGTACATCCGCAACGCCCCGCACATGCTGCTCTGGCCCGCCGGAGCGCTGGCGATCACCGTGCTCGCGTTCATCATGCTCGGCGACGCGGTGCGCGACGCCCTCGACCCCAAGCTGCGCTGAGGAGCCCGTTGCCATGTTGCTCGAAGTGCGCGATCTGCACGTGGAGTTCCACACCCGGGACGGGGTGGCCAAAGCCGTCAACGGGGTCAACTACGCGGTGGCCGAGGGCGAGACGCTCGCCGTCCTCGGCGAGTCCGGCTCCGGCAAGTCGGTCACGGCACAGGCGATCATGGGCATTCTCGACATGCCGCCGGGGAAGATCAGCAGCGGCGAGATCATCTTCAAGGGCCGCGATCTGCTCGAGCTCAAGACCGACGAGCGCCGGAAGATCCGCGGCCAGGAGATGGCCATGATCTTCCAGGACGCGTTGTCGTCCCTCAACCCCGTGCTCAGCGTGGGGGACCAGCTCGGCGAGATGTTCGTCGTGCACCGGGGGATGTCCCGTAAGGACGCCAGGCTGAAGGCCATCGAGCTGATGGACCGGGTCCGCATCCCGGCCGCGAAGGAACGCGTCGGGAACTACCCGCACCAGTTCTCCGGCGGCATGCGCCAGCGCATCATGATCGCCATGGCGATGGCGCTGGAACCCTCGCTGATCATCGCGGACGAACCCACGACCGCCCTCGATGTGACGGTTCAGGCCCAGGTCATGGACCTGCTCGCCGAGCTCCAGCGCGAGCTCAACATGGGACTCATCCTGATCACCCACGACTTGGGCGTGGTCGCGGACGTCGCCGACTACATCGCCGTCATGTATGCGGGCCGGATCGTGGAGTCGGCCCCCGTCCACGAGATCTACAAGGCCCCCGCCCACCCGTACACCAAGGGCCTACTCCAGTCGATCCCACGGCTGGACCAGAAGGGCCAGGAGCTGTACGCGATCAAGGGGCTGCCGCCGAACCTGCTGCACATCCCGCCCGGCTGCGCCTTCAACCCGCGTTGCCCGCTGGCCCAGGAAATCTGCCGCGGCGAGGTACCGCCGCTGTTCGAGGTGGCCCAGCACCGCGAGAGCGCCTGCTACTTCTGGAAGGAGACGCTCGATGCACGCTGAGCAGGGGAGCATCCGCGCGGGCGGCGAACCCATTCTGGAGGTCCGCGACCTCGTCAAGCACTATCCGCTGACTCAGGGCATCCTGTTCAAGAAGCAGGTCGGTGCGGTCAAGGCGGTCGACGGCGTCTCCTTCCAACTGGCCGCGGGCGAGACCCTCGGCATCGTGGGGGAGTCGGGCTGCGGCAAGTCGACCGTCGCCAGGATGCTCGTCCATCTGGAACAGCCGACGGCCGGCTCGATCACGTACAAGGGCCAGGACATCACCGAGCTGTCCGGCCGCGCGCTGAAGGCCGTACGCCGGAACATCCAGATGGTGTTCCAGGACCCGTACACCTCGCTCAACCCGCGGATGACCGTCGGCGACATCATCGGGGAGCCCTACGAGATCCACCCCGAGGTGGCCCCCAAGGGCGACCGGCGCCGCAAGGTGCAGGACCTGCTCGATGTCGTCGGTCTCAACCCGGAGTACATCAACCGCTACCCGCACCAGTTCTCCGGCGGTCAGCGCCAGCGCATCGGTATCGCCCGCGGCCTCGCGCTCAACCCGGAGATCATCGTCGCCGACGAGCCGGTCTCGGCCCTCGACGTCTCGGTGCAGGCCCAGGTCATCAACCTGCTCGACCGGCTGCAGGCGGAGTTCAACCTGAGTTACGTCTTCATCGCGCACGACCTGTCCATCGTCCGGCACATCTCCGACCGGGTCGGCGTGATGTACCTGGGCCGATTCGCCGAGATCGGTACGGACGAGCAGATCTACGACCACCCCACGCACCCGTACACCCAGGCGCTGCTGTCGGCGGTGCCGGTGCCCGACCCGATGGCGCGCGAGCACCGGGAACGCATCATCCTGCACGGCGACGTGCCGTCCCCGGCCAACCCGCCGTCCGGCTGCCGCTTCCGCACCCGCTGCTGGAAGGCCCAGGAGCGGTGCGAACTGGAGGTTCCGCTGCTCGCGGTTCCCGCGGTCTTCCGGCTGACGGACACCCCGGCCCATCACGACTCGGCGTGCCACTTCGCGGAGGAGAAGCAGGTGGTGCCGCCCGGCGAGGAGACCGCCGAGGAGCCGGAAGGACCGGGGGAGAGGCCCGAAGAGCCGGGGGAGAGGCCCGAAGAGCCGGGGGAGCCGGGCACCGGCCCCCGTATTCGTTAACGCATGGGCAACTCGGCTGTCGCACGTCCGATATACGAACGCGCCAGCATGAACGGCGTACGGCCGTGCGGGTGCCGTGAACCGGCCGGGAGGGCTTTCGAGCCCCCCGGCCGGTTGCCCGTTGACCACGGTCCCTGCGCCGCCGGACCGCGTGGCCGGAACTACTCGCTCAGCCCCAGTGACCGCTTCAGGAAGTCCACCTGCAGCAGGAGCAGATTCTCCGCGACCTGCTCCTGCGGAGTCATGTGCGTCACCCCGCTGAGCGGCAGCACCTCATGCGGCCGCCCGGCCGAGAGCAGCGCCGACGACAGCCGCAAGGAGTGCGCGACGACCACGTTGTCGTCCGCCAGACCGTGGATGATCATCATCGGCCGGACCTGGTCCGCGGCCTCGGACAACCCCTCGTCGGTGAGCAGCGAGTTGCGGGCGTACACCTCGGGCCGGGTCGTCGGGTCGCCGAGATAGCGCTCGGTGTAGTGGGTGTCGTACAGCCGTTGGTCGGTCACCGGGGCACCCACGACGGCCGCGTGGAAGACGTCGGGCCGTCGCAGTACGGCCATGCCCGCGAGGTATCCGCCGTACGACCAGCCGCGGATCGCCACCTTGGAGAGATCCAGCGGGAACCTTTCGGCGAGCGCGTGCACCGCCTCCACCTGGTCGTCCAGCGTGAGGACCAGGTTGTCCCTGATCGCCTTCTCCCAGGCGGGGGAGCGCCCCGGAGAGCCGCGGCCGTCCGCGACGACCACCGCGAAGCCCTGGTCGGCGAACCACTGCGAGGTGAGGTGCGGATTGTGCGCGGCGACGACCCGCCGGCCGTGCGGCCCACCGTACGGATCCATCAGGACCGGAAGCGGACCGTCCGACTCCTGGTAGTCGGTGGGGAGCAGCACGGCGCACGGAATCCGGTGTGCGCCCCCCTCGGTGAGCTGCACCCTCGGCGACAGAACCGGCTCCTCGGCGCATGTCGCGACCGCGGCGATCTGCTTGCCGTCCCGCAGTACCCGCACCGCGGCGCCGGGCCGCTCCAGCGAGGTGGAGACCAGCACGGTCACCCCGCCCGCCCGGACCGCCGAGTGCACTCCCGCACCCTCGGAGACCCGCTCCACGCCCAGCTCGTTGACCCGGTACACATGGCTCTCGCCGATCTCCGGCTCCGCGGCCTCCTCGCCCGCCGACGCCGTCACCAGGACATCCGATTCACCGATGTCCAGGACCGCCAGGATCTGCAACTGCGCCCCGGTCAGCGGCCGGTCGCCGACCGAGAGCACCCGCGCCCCGCCCTCGTCCACGATCCGCACCAGCCGACCGTCCGGCGCCCACGCGGGCACCCCGGCGAAGAGGTCCAGCCACACCGGGTCCTCGTCGACGTGGACCGTCCGTGTCGTACCGCTCTCCGGGTCCACCGCGAGGAAGAGCTGACTGCGCTGGTCGCGGGCCTGGACAAGGATCAGCGGGGCACCCTGGGACGACCAGTGCACCTGTGCCAGATACGGGTAGCGCGACCGGTCCCACACCACTTCGGTACGGGTGCCGTCCAGCCCCAGCACCAGGAGCCGCACGTCGGCGTTTGGCGTCCCCGCCGCCGGGTACGCCACCTCGGCGGGCTTGCGGTCGGGGTGTGCCGGGTCGGCGATCCACCACCGCTTGACCGGGCTGTCGTCGACCCGGGCGACCAGCAGCCGGTCCGACTCCGGTGACCACCAGAACCCGCGCGAGCGCTGCATCTCCTCGGCCGCGATGAACTCCGCGAGACCGTACGAGATGTGGGCGTCCTCCGGCTCGGCGAGCGCCCGGTCCCCGTCGCCCTCCGCCCCCACGACCCGCAGTGCGCCCTTCGACACGTACGCGACATGGCGCCCGTCGGGCGACGGCCGGGGGTCGAGCACCGGGCCGGGTACCGGCAGCGCGCGCGTCGAACCGGCCCGCAGCTCCGCGACGTACACCTTCCCGGACAGCGCGAACGCCGCCAACTCGGCCGCCGAGTCCACCGCGTAGCCGACGATCCCCGAGGACCCCTCACGGCTCCGCTCGCGCCTCGCCCGCTCCTGCGCCGACAGCTTCTCCGCCGAACCGCCGAGCAGGGTCCCCGGGTCGGCGACGACGCGCTCCTTCGGCGTGCCGTCGGCCGCCAGGTCCAGCACCCAGAGCTTGTTGGACCGGTCCGTGCCGGAGGCCGACCGCAGGAAGATCACCCGCTCCCCGTCCGGCGAGACGGTGAACGCACGGGGAGCGCCGAGGGTGAACCGCTGCGTCCTGGCGTGCTGTCGGGGAAACGAAAGCTTCTGCAAGGTCATAACCCCGAACCCTAGGGCCTGATGGGGCATCGGTCCCCGGACCCGACAGAGCACCCGACCATCCGGTCGTGCGCCCCTCGTGCTGCTGTGCCCCGATCAATGCGATGGCACGGATAGTTATGATCCGTAGCGCTCGGTGGGTAAGAACTTGCCGGCTCCATGCGTGCTGCCTGTCCCCGACCGTACTGATGGAGGTGAACCGCCGTGGCACTCTCGATTTCGGCGGTGGTGCTGCTGGCGATCGTCGTCTTCCTGCTGATCCGGAAATCCGGACTGAAGGGCGGACATGCGGTGGTCTGCATGCTGCTCGGTTTCTATCTCGCCAGTTCGTCCATCGCGCCCACCATCTCGGAACTGACCACGAATGTGGCCGGCATGATCGGGGGCATCAAGTTCTGACCCGGAGCCCGGGCCGCCCGCCACGGTCGGACCGTGGGCCCGTCGGCTCGTAGGGTGGGTCCCATGAAGGACCTTCCCGCCCGTCGTCTGCTCCTGGTGCACGCGCACCCCGACGACGAGTCGATCAACAACGGCGCCACCATGGCCCTGTACGCGGCCCAGGGCGCCCAGGTCACCCTGGTGACCTGCACGCTCGGCGAGGAGGGCGAGGTCATCCCGCCCGAGCTCGCGCACCTCGTGGCCGACCGGGACGACACCCTGGGTACCCATCGCATCGGTGAACTCGCCGCCGCGATGAAGGAGCTCGGGGTCACCGACCACCGGTTCCTGGGCGGACCCGGCCGGTTCCGTGACTCCGGAATGATGGGCGCCGAGCAGAACCACCGGCCCGGCGCCTTCTGGAACACGGACGTCGACGACGCCGCCGCGTACCTCGTGGAGGTGATCCGCTCGGTACGGCCGCAGGTCCTCGTCACGTACGACCCCGACGGTGGCTACGGGCACCCGGACCACATCCAGGCGCACCGCGTCGCGATGCGCGCCGCGGATCTGGCGGCCGACCCCGCCTACCGCACCGGGCCCGACGCCCCGCAGGCATCTCCGGACACCTCGCCGCACACCGTCGACAAGATCTACTGGAACCGGGTGCCGCGGTCCGTCGCCGAGCAGGCCTTCGCCCGGCTGCGCGCCACGGCCCCCGACGCCTTCCCAGGGATCGCCGCGATCGACGACGTACCGGGTGTGGTGAACGACACGCAGATCACCACGGAGATCGACGGCGCGGCACACGCGGCGGCCAAGACGGCGGCCATGCGGGCGCATAGCACCCAGATCGCCGTGGACGGTCCGTTCTTCGCCCTTTCGAACGATCTGGGACAGCCCGTCTTCACCACCGAGTACTACGAGTTGGTACGCGGAGCCTCCGGAGCGACCGCGGGCGTGAGGGAACACGATCTCTTCGCGGGCGTACCGGGCGTACCGGGCGTACCGGAAGCACAGTCGGGAGCACGTCCATGAGCAACGGCAAGCAGCGCCCGCCCCGCACCGGTACCCCGCCCGGAAAGCCCGTGCCCACCGGCCTCGCCGCGCCCCTGAACCCCGGCCGCATCGGCGCCTACCTGGGCCTCGCGGTCCTCGGCGTGCTCGTCGGGATCGCCGGCGCGTTCGTCCAAGCCGCCTGGTTCCCCGGCGGTTTGCTGCTCGCCCTGGCGGCCGCGGCCGGACTGTTCTACGGCGGCCGGCTGCTCACCGGCACCCAGCTCGGCGCCCTGGCGCCCGCCGCGGGCTGGCTGATTTCGGTCGTCGTTCTACTCGGCGGACGCCCGGAGGGCGACTACCTCTTCGGCGACGAACTGGGCCTCACCCTCTTCATGCTGGGCGGGATGGCGATCGCTGTGATGTGTGCCACCATGTCGCGGTCACCCCAACAAGGCGCCGACAGCGGTCGACCTGGCAAGTAATGTGCCACGTCCGATCCCGTAATGCCCCCTGTTCGTCCGGGGGGTGCGCCGCCGTCTCCCCCGGTCGCGGGGTGGCCGGCGGCGGCGGCCAGTATGGTGGTTCGCGCGCCGAGCCGTCCCCTGGCCTGCGGCATGGGGGAAGTACGGGCGGCGGAGCCAATCGGGAGAACCTGCTTTGAGTCGTGAAACTGACAGTTCGTCCTCCGGGCCCCAGGGGCGCGGGGGAGCCGCGTACCCGTCGGGTACGCCGCCGTACGGATCACGCCAGTATCCGTCGCTGCACCCTTCGCAGGACGCCCCTGAGGAGTCCCCGGAGTCTGCGGATGCGCCTCAGCCCGAAGAGCCGAGGACCGAGACGACACTGACGACGCGCATCCGGATCAACATCCCCGGCTCGCGCCCCATCCCGCCGGTCGTCATGCGTACGCCGATGAGCGACGCGGACGCGGACGCCTCGCGTGAGCGCACAGGCAGCACGCCGCGCCCGGGCGGGCCCGCATCCACCGGCGCACCGGGTGCACAGGGTGAACCGGCCGACGAGGCGCGGGACGGAGCGGCGGCCGCGGAACCGGCCGCCGACAAGCCCTCCAGAGGGAAGAGCGGCAGCGACTGGTTCGCCCCGCGCAAGGCTCCGACGAACACGTCGGTGGTCGGCGGCGCGGGTGCACCGGCCGGCGGTGGCCCGGGCGCGGGTGCCGGTGCGGACGTGGACGCCGGTAGATCTGCCGGACCCGTCGGACCGCCCCCGCCGCGCGCCGACCTTCCGTACTTCTCGGAGGGTCCGCAGCGCGCGGGCGACCAGGGGGCGCCCCGCCCCGGTGCCCGTGACGAGTTCGGCGGGGACGAGATTCCCGGGCCGCGCGCCACGCCGAACCTCGGCGTGCGTACACCGGGCCCGTCCGGTGCCACCACCGGTCCGGTCACGGGTGCCTCGCCGCTCACCCCGAACCTCGGTGGGACGGACGGATTCGCCGGCCGCCCCGGTGGCCCGTCCGGCGTGTCCGGTCCCGGTGCTCCCGGTGGCGTGCCCCCGCGGATGTCCGACGACACGGCCGTCCTGACGCCGCAGTTCGCGGCGCCGGGCTCCGGTGCCGGGGGCAATGTCTCCGGGGACACGCTCACCAGTGGCATCCCGGTCGTCCCGCCGGACCACCGCTCGCCGTCCGCCCCGTCGCCGTTCGCGCGGCCGGGCGCTCCCGGTGGCCCGGGTGGTCCGGGCGTGCCCGGTCCCGGCCTGACGCCCGGTCTCCCGGGCAGCCCGATGGGTACCGGACCGGGTGGGCCGGGTGGACCGGTTCGCCCCGGTGCCCCGGCACCCGCCGCCGCCCGCCCTGCCCCGGCCCCCGTGAAGAAGGGCCGCTCCAAGCTGGTCCTGCTCTGCGCGGGAGTCGTCGGTCTGGCCGGAGTCGCGTACGGCGCGGGCCTGCTGATGAACCACTCCGAGGTCCCCAAGGGCACCACCGTCCTCGGCGTCGACATCGGCGGCGGCACGAAGGAGCAGGCCGTCGCCAGGCTGGACGCGGCGCTCGGCGAACGCGCCAAGGCCTCCCTCCAGCTGTCCGTGGACGGCAAGAACACGCAACTGGCCCCGGAGAAGGCCGGTCTCTCGCTGGACAGCCAGGAGACCGTGCGCGATGCCGCGGGCAGCGACTACAACCCGGTGTCGGTGATCGGCTCCCTCTTCGGCGGCGAGCGGAAGGCCGACCCGGTGATCCCGGTCGACGAGGAGAAGCTCGGCGTCGCGCTGACCGATCTGGCGGGTGCCTCCGGCTCCGCCCACGACGGCACGATCAAGTTCGAGCCGGGCAAGGCCGTCGAGGTCCCCGGCAAGGTGGGCAAGGCACTGGACGTCAACCGGTCGATGATCTCGGTCCGGGACGCGTACCGCGCCCAGGTGCAGACCGGCAAGCCGGCCACGGTCGAACTGCCGGTCGCCACCCGCGAGCCCACCATCGACCAGGCCGAACTGGACCGGGCCATGAACGACTTCGCGAAGCCCGCGATGTCCGGCCTGATCACCATCAAGGCCGGGCCCAAGCAGATCCAGTTCGGCCCCGCGAAGTCGCTGCCGCAGATCCTGTCCATGAAGGCGATCAACGGTCGGCTGGTCGAGGTCTACAACAAGACCGCGATCGACACCCTCTGCGACGGTGTCTTCGACGGCATCATGATCACCAAGGGTGACGGCAAGAAGCACCAGCTCAGTGCGGACGACGTGGCGCATGCCATGCAGACCGCGCTGCTCGGCAAGACCCCCGCCGAGCGCACCGCCACGATCGCCCTCGACGGCAACGGATAGCACCACCCGTACCGCCGCAGTACGCACGGCACCGCCCCCGCCCGGACCTCCGGCCGGGGGCGGTGCCGTGCGTACGCCACGAGGGCGGCGCACCGGCGGTGTCACGCGTCCGGCATGACATCTGTCATCCCCGATTCACGACCCGTGACCCTGCCGGTCGGACACCCCGCTCCGCCAGGCTGGGCGCATGACAACGACAGCCACCGAAGCCACCACCGCGCAAGCGGCTGTGGTCAGCTTCGACCAGGTCAGCAAGGCATACGGGGACGTGCGTGCCGTCGACGGACTCTCCCTCGACCTGCACCCCGGCGAGACCGTGGCGCTCCTCGGCCCCAACGGCGCCGGAAAGTCCTCCACCCTCGATCTGCTCCTCGGTCTGCGCACCGCGGACTCCGGCACGGTCCGGCTCTTCGGCACGTCCCCGCAGGAGGCGATCGCCCGGGGCCGGGTCGGCGCGATGCTGCAGAGCGGCGGCCTGATGGAGGACGTCACGGTCGAGGAGATCGTCCGGCTCGTCTGCCATCTGCACCCCCGCCCGTACCCGGTCTCCGACGTCCTGGCCCGCGCGGGCATCGCGTCGATCGCCGACCGGATGGTCAACAAGCTCTCCGGCGGCCAGGAGCAGCGCGTACGGTTCGCGCTCGCCACCGCCGGGGCCAACGACCTGATCGTCCTCGACGAACCGACCACCGGCATGGACGTCACCGCCCGCCAGGCCTTCTGGGCCACCATGCGCGAACAGGCCGAGCAGGGCCGTACCGTCCTGTTCGCCACGCACTACCTCGAAGAAGCCGATGCGATCGCGGACCGCGTCCTCGTCCTCCACAAGGGCCGGCTCCTCGCGGACGGCACCGCGGCCGCGATCAAGGCGAAGGCCGGGGCCCGCCGGATCTCCTTCGAGCTGGAAGCCCCGATCGACGAAGCGGCCCTGCGTGACCTGCCGTTCCTGTCCACGTTCGACATCAGCGGCAACAGGGTTCGTATCCAGTCGCACAACGCCGACGCGACCGTCCACGCGGTCTACGCGCTCGGCCTCTACCCGCGCGAACTCGAAGTCGCAGGACTCGGCCTGGAGCAGGCCTTCGTCGCCATCACCGAGGCCGAGGAGGCCAGGACCGCATGATGAATCTCTTCTCGTGGACACTGATCAGGCTCGAAGTGACCCGCACCCT
The DNA here is from genome assembly GCF_042872425.1 of Streptomyces sp. NPDC005262. Lineage (NCBI taxonomy): Bacteria > Bacillati > Actinomycetota > Actinomycetes > Kitasatosporales > Streptomycetaceae > Streptomyces > Streptomyces sp. NPDC005262. Next base: position 457,571 of record NZ_JBIAKK010000001.1, on the reverse strand, counting down.
GCGGAACAAGAAGTTCATGTTCTTCTCGATCATCTACCCGTCGGTGATCTACCTGCTGATCTCCGGCACGCAGAACACCACCGACAAGGTCCCGCACACCGACCTGACGCTGCAGGCCTTCTTCATGGTCTCGATGGCCTCGTTCGGCGCGCTGACCGCCGTACTGATGGGCAACAGCGAGCGCATCGCCAAGGAGCGTGAGAAGGGCTGGGTCCGTCAGCTGCGCCTGACCGCACTGCCCAGCCGCGGCTACGTCCTGGCGAAGATCGCCAGCGCCGCGATGGTCACCCTGCCGTGCATCGTGGTCGTCTTCCTGGTCGCCGCCGCCGTCAAGCACGTGCGGATGGACGCCTGGCAGTGGTTCGCGCTGGTCGGGGTCATCTGGGCCGGTTCGCTCGTCTTCGCCGCGCTCGGGGTCGCCATCGGCTACGTCGCCAGCGGCGACGCGGTCCGCCCGATCACCATGATCATCTACTTCGCGCTGTCGATCCTCGGCGGCCTGTGGATGCCCAGCGCGACCTTCCCGCAGTGGCTCCAGAACATCTCCGAGTGGCTGCCCACCCACGCGTACGCTTCACTCGGCCAGGCCGTCGAGATGGGTGGCTCGCCGCACGCCAAGGACGTCGGCATCCTCTGCGTCTACTTCCTGCTCTTCGCGGGTGGCGCGGCCTGGCTCTACCGGAAGGACACCCTCAAGGCGTGAACGACGACGCGACGTTCGTAGGGATCGGGCGCCCGCCGACCAACCGCCGCCAGGTGGGCGTCAAGCTGCTCTGGATCGGCATCTGGCTGGCGTTCATGAGCGCCCCGGTCAAGGACCTCCTCGACGGCGACCATACGCCGTGGGCCACCGCTCTGGGCGCCCTCGGCCTGGTGGTCTTCGTCGGGACGTACCTGGTCCTCGTCTTCCGCCACACGTCGAAGGCGCTGGACCGTCGCCGGGTCGGCACGACGATCGCCTTCCTCGGCGCCCTGGCCGTCGCCCTCTCCCTGACGCTGGGCACCCCGTGGCTGGTCCTCTTCGTGTACGTCTCCGTCACCGTCGGGGCCACCCTGCCCCTGCGGACCGCCGGCTGGCTGATCCCCGCCGTCACCGCCGTGCTCGTCGGCATCGGCCTGACCGGCGACCACCCGCGCGAGATCATCACCGCCCTGGTCGTCCCCGCACTCCTCGGCGGGTTCGCGATGACCGGCGTACGGCAGATGATCCGTACGACCATCGAGCTGCGCGAGGCCCGCGCCACCGTCGCCCAGCTCGCCGCCAACGAGGAGCGGCTGCGGCTCGCCCGCGATCTGCACGACCTGCTCGGCCACTCGCTCTCCCTGATCACGCTCAAGAGCGAGCTGGCCGGACGGATGCTCCCCGACCACCCCGACCAGGCGGCGCTACAGGTCGCCGACATCGAACAGGTCAGCCGGCAGGCCCTTGTGGACGTACGCAGTGCTGTCACCGGCTACCGGCGGCCGACGCTCCCCGGCGAACTGGCCGGAGCCCGTACCGCACTCGCCGCCGCCGGCATCACCGCCGACGTCCCGACGGATGCCCCCGACGACCTCCCCGAGAAGCCGGAGGAAGTCCTCGCCTGGGCGCTGCGGGAAGCCGTCACCAATGTCGTACGCCACAGCGGCGCCCGCCGCTGCACGGTCACCCTCGCTCCCCGCCAGACCCTCGGCGGTCGGATCCTGGAACTCACGGTGGCGGACGACGGCCGGGGCGGCTCCGGTACGAAGCCGGGCAACGGCCTCACCGGCATCACCGAACGGCTCGCCACGGTCGACGGCACGATGGCCACCCGCCCCACCAACTCCGCATCCGGTAAAGGCTTTACCCTCACCCTCAGTGTTCCGCTCGGATCCGGCCTAGGATCCGGGGAATGAGCATGATCAGACTCCTCCTCGCCGAGGACCAGTCCATGGTGCGCGAGGCCCTCGCGGCGCTGCTCGGTCTGGAACCCGACATCGAGGTGGTGGCCCAGGTCGCCCGCGGTGACGAGGTGCTCGCCGCGGCCCGCGAGCACGCCGTCGACGTCGCGCTCCTCGACATCGAGATGCCGGGCATGACCGGAATCGAAGCGGCGGCACTTCTGCGGAGCGAACTCCCGGCCGTGAAGGTCGTCGTCGTCACGACGTTCGGCCGCCCCGGCTATCTGCGCCGCGCGATGGAGTCGGGCGCGGACGCCTTCCTGGTGAAGGACGCCCCCGCCGCCCAACTCGCGGCAGCGGTACGCAAGGTGCTCGCCGGCGAACGCGTCATCGACCCGACGCTGGCGGCGGCCGCGCTCGCCGACGGGGCGAGCCCACTGACCGAACGCGAGCGCGATGTCCTGCGTACGGCGGCCGACGGCTCCACCAACGCGGAGATCGCCACCGCGCTCCATCTCTCGCAGGGCACGGTCCGCAACTACCTGTCCACGGCGATCCAGAAGATGGCGGCGCGGAACAGGGCGGAGGCGGTACGGATCGCGAGCGAGAAGGGCTGGCTGTAGCGGCCCCGAATCAGGCCCCGCGGGTAGGGACGGGGCGACCCGGGCCGGCCGCCCCCTGTACACGGCCCCCCCGATTCGGAGATCCTCGGTAACCGTGACCGACAAGACAAGCGATCCTGCGTGGCCCAGGGGCATCGCCGCCCTCACCCTGTTCGTCGAGGACCTGGACACCACAAAGCGTTTCTACCGGGAGGTCTTCGCGCTGCCGGTGATCTTCGAGGACGACAACTCCGCTGTATTCGGCTTCGGGGACACCCTCATCAACCTGCTGAGGACCACCGAGGCGCACGAGCTGATCGAGCCCGCCCGCGTCGCGTCGCCCGACGCCGGATCCCGCTTCCAGCTCACCCTTGCCGTGGACGACGTGGACGCGATGTGCGAGGAACTGACCGCACGAGGCGTGACGCTGCTGAACGGGCCGCTGGACCGTCCCTGGGGAATCCGGACCGCCAGCTTCCGCGACCCCGGTGGCCACATCTGGGAGATCGCGAAGTGACCGCCGGAGCGCCACCGGACGGCGAGATCAGGGCGCTGCTCGGAGCACTGGACGGGCAGCGACGCCACATCGTGGGAATCCTCGACGGGCTGGACGCGGATGCGCTGCGGCAGGCCGTGCTGCCGTCGGGATGGAACTGTCTGGGACTCGTGCAGCACCTTGCGCTGGACGTCGAACGGTTCTGGTTCCGCGCCGTCGTCGCCGGTGAGAAGGGCGTCATCCGAGCCCTGGACGACAGCGACGACGCCTGGCAGGTGAGTCCCGATCTGACGGCAGCCGACGTCCTCGGACGGTACCGCCACGAGACGGACCTCGCAGATGCCGTCATCGCCGCCACAGCCGCGGAGACCGGCCTGGCCTGGTGGCCGCACCACCTCTTCGGCGAACCGCACCTGCACAACCTCCGGGACGTTCTGCTGCACGTCATCACCGAAACCGCCTGCCACGCGGGCCACCTGGACGCGGCACGAGAACTCCTCGACGGCCGGCGCTGGATGGTCCTGCCGCATTGACCGACCGCTCACGCGGGCCCACGGGACAGCCCTTAGCGGAGGGCGCGCACCATGACGGCGAACAGCGGGCTGTCGGGAAAAGGCCGCTGGTCGCCCATGTGGACGTATCCCCACGTCTCGTAGAGCGCCTTGACCCTGGAGTGCCCCCGCTCGCACAGCAGCGTGACCCGTTGCTCGGTGCGGCGGCTGAGCAGTTCCTCATGAATGGCGTGTGCGGCGCCCGTGTCCCGCCACGGCTCGCGCACCATCAACTCGAACAGGGCGAGCGTGCGTGACCCGGTCTCCTCCGTGAAACCTGCGGGCAGGGGGGTGGTCATGTGTGTCCACCAGCGGGCGTCCTCGGGTAAGGGCGCGGCGTAGGCGTAGCCGACGGGTTCGGTTCCGGTATAGCCGATCACCGCTTCCCAGCCGGTGCCTCTGGAGTGATTCGTCAGTCGTTGATCGAAACGCTCGAGACTGGTGAACGGCACGTGCAGTTGACCGGCGTACACCTCCGCATACACGTCCAGGAGGACGTGTCGGATGCCCGGCAGCTCGCTGTCCGTGCAGTGCCGCAGATCGAGGGTCATCCGGCCGTCTCCTTCACCGTGTGCCGCAGCCAGTCCCGTGCGAGGGGCGCGGGGTGCGCGGTCAGCCGACGGCGGAAGTCGTCGAGGAGACTGCTGATGCGGTGGCTTCCGGGCGCGGTTCCGGCTGTGGTGAGCGCGCGGTCGGCTGTCGCGCACGCCGCCTCGATGTCGTCCTGATCGAGCTGGGCGAGGGCGAGTTGGGCGGTGTAGTAGACCCGGTTCCGGGTGAGCTCGGGGCTGAGCCGCGCGAGTGCCTGATGGGTGCGGGCTTCGGCCTGCTCGGGCCGGCCGAGCCGCTGGTGAACGATCCCGGCCAGACCGTGCAGCTCCGCCCTGTCGTAGTAGGCGAGCCAGGTGGGGCGATGGGCCGGATCGGTGCGGGCGAGCGCGTCCTCCGCGTGGCCCAGGGCGCGCAGTGCGGGCTGTTTGTCACGGATGCGCGCGTGGGACAGGGCGATCCGGACGTGGGCGTGGGACGCGTACAGAGGATCGCGCCGCGCCATGCCCGAGTCCCGCGCTGCCTGCGCGGCATGAAGGGCCTCGATGGTTCGTCCGCGCTGCCCCGCGAGCATGGCGACATTGTTCCAGGCCCGGTGAACGGCTTCCGGATCTCCGGACAGGCCGGCCAGAGTGACAGCTCGCTCAAGATGCTGCGCGGCCCGCTGCTGGTGGTGCGAGTCGAGAGCGGCCCATGCCGCGGTGCTCGCCGCGTTGGCGGCCGTGGCATAGAGCAGGGAACGTACGCGGGCCGAGGCGCGGCCGCTGTTGAGCAGGGACAGGGAATGGTTCATCCAGCCCAGGAACTGGTCTTCGATACGACTGGTGCCGCCGAGCTTGTTCTCTTCCTGATACAGAGCGTCCAGGGCCTGGTCGATGCGTCGCACGTCGCTGAAGCCGATGGTGTTGCGCGCTGCGGGCAGGACAACCCCTGCGGCCACCACCGCGGCTCTGGTGGTGAAGGCTCGTCGCTCCACGGAATCCTCCGGTGTCGCTCGGACGGCAGCCGGGGAGGAGCTCTGCCGGGGGACGAAGCCGAGCTCTTCGGCCGTGCAGCCGAATTCTGCCTCCAGTGCCTGCCGTTGACGGCTGTGCGGCCAACGGGTCCTTCCCGTCAGGTAGTTCCGGATATGCCGGTCCTGAAGGGTTCCGGGCCTGCCGGTCAGCCGCTCGATGTGCTCATTGAGCCGGGCTGCGAGTTCGTGCTGCATCAGACCCGCAGCATTCATACGATCGGCCAGTACGGCGTTGCCGGTCTTTCCCGTCATGAACTCACGGTAGCGACAACCGGCACCGGCAGTGGGGCGATCGGGCGCCAGAAATTTCCGGTCGTCCGTAAGCGGACCGCACTCCGAATTGCCTTCTGCGGAAGTTCATATGGGGATCTCCTTGGAACACCATTCCTCGGAGACCTGAAGGCAATCGGGTGTGCTCCCGGCCGCCGGTAGGAGGACCCGTGACCGGGACCGAACCTCACGCCGCTCCTCAGCACGCGGTCGCCGGACCCGGCATCGATATCGACGCGATCGCCGGGGCCGTCGACCATGCGCTGGCGAAAGGCCCGACACGTCCCCGACGCGACGTGATCGACACGGGGACCGGTGAACTGATCGGACATCTGCGGACCTTGATGGCCGTCGAGGACTACGGCTACGACCAGGAGGGCCGTGGCGGCGTCCGGGCGCTGTTCCGTGTCGCCTACCGGAACCTCGATCCCGCCGTACGGCCGGACGGCGCCACGTCCGACGCCGTCGCCTTCACGTACTGGCGGATGATCGCGAGCCTGACCGCGGCCTTCCGCGACCTGTACATGGCCCTGCCGGAGGAACCGGCGCCCTGATCCGGTCCGGCCGCCGTGACGTGATCCCGACGGCCGGCCGCCGGGAAGTGAGCCGCGGCGGACCGGCAGCGGATCGTCCACCGTGACGAGGCGTGCAGTTCCGAGAGTGATCAACTCCGCCGCGGCGCACCGACATAGGACGGCTACCCGGCCGTACGCCTTCGGATCAGTTCTCTGCTCTCCTCCGGCAACGCGTCCGCGACCAGCAGCCGCGGCAACAGTTCCGGTTCGAGCGTCATCGCGCGGAAGGACAGTGCCACGCTCACATCGTGGCCGGGCCGGTGCACGATCTCGACCGGATCGTCGGCGCGGATCTCTCCCGGCTCGATCACGCGCAGATACGCGCCCGGCAGCGCGGCCTGCGTGAACCGTTTGATCCAGCCCTCGCGCTCCAGCCGGCCCTGGAACGTGGCGCACGGGATCCGGGCGCACGACACCTCCAGGACCACGTGCGGCCCGATGCGCCAGCGCTCACCGATCAGGGCGCCGTTGACGTCGAGGCCGAGTGTCGTGAGGTTCTCGCCGAAGGTGCCGCCGGCAAGCGGTCTGCCCAGCTCGGCCTGCCACCCGTCGAGATCCTCGCGGGCATAGGCGTAGACGGCCTGGTCCGAACCACCGTGGTGCTTCACGTCATACACGCGGTCGCCCACGAGACCGACCGCGCCGGTGCCCTTCGGGCCGGGGGCGACGACGGAGACGGGACCATGAACCGGCCGCTTGTCGATCCCTGTCGCGCTGAGGCCCTTCCACGGGTTGGGCCGGGGCCTGCCGACATTGACGGAGAGCAGCTTCATGCGCGCGAGGCTACGGTCCCCGGCTGGCCGGGGCGACACATTTATCCGCCACGCTCGGAATCGAGTCGATACGGGAGAGGGACGGTCGCCCTGCCGGACCCGGCGGTCCGGCCGCGGCGGAGTGGCACTGCTTCAAACGGTTGACGGCCATGGGTGTCGAGTGGCGGCTGATGCGGTCGTCGCAACCAGTGGGGTGGGAGGTGATGTCCTGACAGATGTCCTGCCGTACGAAGGAAAGGCATACGACTGTGCGATCCATCGGAGCCCGTGCGACCCGTCGGACGGTCCTGGCCACCGGGGCCGGGGCCGCCCTGGCCGCTGTGTCCCTGTCGTCTCCCGCGCACGCCGCCGCAACCCTGCACATCTCCTCGACAGAGTCCGGCGCGGCGGCCCGGGCCGCTCGTCAGTTACGCGCCCTGGAGCGGGAGCACTCCGCCCGGCTCGGCGCCTACGCCCATGACACCGCCACGGGCCGCACGATCTTGTACCGACCGGACGAGCGCTTCCCGCTGTGCTCCCTGTTCAAGACCATCGGCGCGGCGGCGGTCCTTCGCGACCTGGACCGCAACGGCGAGTTCCTGGCCCGCCGTATCCGCTACACCGCTCAGTACGTCGAGGCCTCGGGCAACTCGCCGATCACCGGCAGGTCCGAGAACATCTCCCGCGGGATGACGGTCGCCGACCTGTGCGCGTACTCCATCACGCACAGCGACAACACCGCGGCCAACCTCCTCCTCCGAGAACTGGGCGGCCCCGGCGCCGTCACCCGCTTCTGCCGCTCCATCGGCGACCCGGTCACCCGCCTCGACCGCTGGGAGCCCGAGCTGAACTCGGCGGAGCCATGGCGCGAGACGGACACCACCACGCCTCGTGCCGTCGGACGCACCTACGCGCGCCTCGTCCTGGGAGACGCACTCGCTCCCCGCGACCGCCGGCTGCTCACCGGCTGGCTGCTCGCCAACACCACCAGCGCAGAACGCTTCCGCGCCGGGCTTCCCGCCGACTGGACCGTCGCCGACAAGACCGCCGGCGGCAGCTACGGGGGCAACAACAACGCCGGCATCGCCTGGCCCCCCGGCCGCCCGCCGGTCGTCCTGGCCGTGATGACCACGAAGCCCGATCGGGACGCCCCCGCCGACAACCCCCTGGTCGCCAGGACGGCCGGCGTTCTGGCTGAGGCCCTGGGCTGACCACCGACGACCGCACCGGGGAGGCAGCTCTGTCACCGGCCCGACCAGGACAGATTTCGGTTCCGCGTGATCCGTGCTGCTGGCACACTCATGCGTCATGACGACTGGACACAGCGCGGACGCGACCCTGCGCGTCGGTGCGGAGGACCCGGTGCTCTCCACCCGGCTGAGCGAAGAGCTGACCGCATTCAACAACGATGCGACCGGCGCCCACGACGACCGGGGCCTCTCCGTTCGGGTCACCGACGATGCGGGCGAACTGGTGGCCGGGCTGGTCGGCTGGACCTGGGGCGGTTGTGCCGGGATATCGGAGGTCTGGGTGCGGGCCGACCGGCGTCACCAGGGCTGGGGGGCCCGCCTGGTGCGCGCCGCCGAGGACGAGGCTGCGGCGCGCGGCTGCACATCGATGATCGTCTCGTCGATGTCCTTCCAGGCGCCCGGCTTCTACCGTCGGCAGGGCTATCTGGAGACCGGCAGCGGCGGAGGGATTCCGGGCGGTCACACCCGTCATCACTTCTTCAAGGAATTGGGGCGGACGGAGACAGTCCGCTAGCTCAGGGTCGCTTCGTCGAGTCGAGATGGGCGAACACCACCACGTTGTCCTTGTAGTCCTTGGCCTTCCTGTCGTAGGTGCCGCCGCAGGTGATCAGTCGCAGCTGCGCGTCCGGAGTGTCGGCGTACACCAGGTCGTTGGGGAAGTTCGCCTTGCTGAACTTCTCGACGGAGTCGACCTTGAACGTGGCGACGCTGCCGTCCGCCCTGGTGATGTCGACCGTGGCTCCTTGCTTCACGAACTGGAGCTGAAGGAACACCGCCGGTCCGGTCGTCGTGTCGACGTGGCCGGCGACGATCGCCGCGCCGCGCTCACCGGGCGTCACCCCGCCCTTGTACCAGCCGACCAGGTTGGTGTCGTTCGGCGGCGGGGCGTTGAGGTGCCCGCCCGCGCCGATGGTCAGCGGTGTGAAGGGTGCGTTGACCGCGATCGACGGGATCTGAAGCTTCGTCGGGTTGGAACGCGGCATGAACAGCCCCGTCGGGCTGGGGGAGGCGGCGGCCGACGGAGCGGGAGGGGCGGCGGGGGCGGCGGCGGGAGCGGGAGGTGCCACCGACGGGGCGGCCAGCGGCTTGTTGTCCTCCGCAGTGCCGAACGAGTTGAAGATCATGAGCAGGCCCAGTCCGGCTGCTGCTGCGGGCCAGAGCAGGGTGCGGCCGAAGGTGAAAGAGCCGGTGCCGGATGCGGAGGGGGTCGAATCGGACGACTGCGGGGCGGCCATCGGAGCGTGCCTTTCTTCCGTGCGTCATCAGTCGGTCGGGCAGTGGGGCGGTCAGCCGGTGGAGGCGGGAAACGCAGCCGCCGCGGCCGCCGCCCCGAGGGACGGCGACCGCGACAGATGGGGCAACTCGCTGGTCGTTCAGTTCGTTCAGACCACCGCACCGCCCGTGGCCTGACGGCGGCGCATCTTGTACGCACCGACGCCGAGCCCACCGATCAGCAGTGCCGAACCGGCGGCCAGACCGCTGCCGGCGGTGGTGGCCGTTCCGCCACCACCGGTGTTGACGCCGCCGCGCAGCGTCTCGCCGTTGCCGCCGCCGTGCTTCTCGAGGTAGCCGCTGCCCTCGTCGCCGCTGCCCTCCTCGGCGCCGAAGCCCTCCTCGTCGGACACGACCATGGCCATGGCGCCGCCACCGGTGCGGATGCCACCGCTGGGCATGCTGCCGTTGCCTTGGCTGCCCTTGGCGCCGTGCTTCTCGAGGTAGCCGCTGCCCTTCTTGTCGCCGCCGTGCTTCTCGAGGTAGCCGCTGCTGCCGTCCTCGCTGCTCTCCTCGCTGCCGTCCTCGTCGACGGCCTCGTCACCGTGCTTGTCGAGGTAGCCGCTGCTGTCCTCGTCGACGAATCCAGTGCTGTCCTCGTCGCCGTCGGCAGTGCTGTCCTCTTCGCCATAGGCAGTGCCGTTCTCGCCGCCGTGGCCTCCCTTCTCGCCGTGGCCTTCCTTCTCGCCGTGGCCTCCCTTCTCGCCGTGTTCGGACTTCTCGCCGTGTTCGGACTTCCCGCCGTGTTCGGACTTGTGGCCGTGGTCGTCTTCGCCGTCCGCCTTCATGGCCAAGGCGCCACCACCGGTGCTGACGCCGCCGCGGAGCGTGGCCCCGTCCCCGTTGTCGCTACGGCCCTGGTCTTCGCTGTCGCGGCCGCCGTCTTCGCTGTCACGGCCACCGCCGTTGTTGTCGCTACGGCCGGCGTCGGCGCCTTCACGGCCGTCGCCGTTGTCGCCACGGCTCTCGTGGTTACGGCCCTCGTGGTTGTCGCTACGGCCGTGGTCGTGGCTGCTGTGGGAGGAGCCCTCGCCGTCCCGGTCGGCCACGGTCATCGCGTAGGCGGCTGGTGTCGTGATCGCCAGGACCGCACTGATGGCGGCCGAAGCGAACAAGGTGCGGGCAGAGCGCATCTGAACACGTTCCTTTCGGCGCAACTGCGGGAGTGACTGGCTGTCGACTCGGTGTGACGCAGTGGCGACGTGTTCCACCGTCAATCGAAATGTGGCTCCGCGCCATTAGGCAGCCCCGCGTCGGAGCCAATGCGTGGTCTCTTCGGGTGGCGAAAAGCGAATAATCACCCATTGGACTGTATGCAACGCGGCGCCGAGGTTTGGGGCTCGCCGGCCCACTCGTTTGCTGACTGCGCCTCATGCTGACGGGTCGTCCGGCGGGAGCCGGGCGGGCCCGTACGAAGAACTCGAACTCGCCTGACTGTCGGGTGAGTTGGAGGCCGCGTGACCACGGGGCGACCTCTGGTCGGGCCGTCGCCCCGGCCTCCGGCCCCGCGATCCGCGCAGAAAATCGGGGCATCCGGTGGTTCCGGCTGGAAATCCGGTCATAAATGAGTTGTCCGGCGGAGCGGCTTCCTGCTGTACTCCCTTTCATCGGCCGACCGGCCATCGGTCAATCGAGAACCAGGAGACGATCATGCGCGGAACTCTCATGTTCATTCAGACGGAAATTGCCACCGATCTTGAGGACATGAAGTTCCGTGCACATGCTGAACCTGGGAATTCTGGCGCATGTCGACGCCGGTAAGACAAGCCTGACCGAGCGGCTGCTCCACGCGGCCGGGGTCATCGACGAGATCGGCAGCGTCGACGACGGGAACACCCAGACCGATTCTCTCGCGCTCGAACGACAGCGCGGCATTACGATCAAGTCGGCCGTCGTCTCATTTCCCATCGATGACATCACGGTCAATCTGATCGACACACCCGGTCACCCGGACTTCATCGCCGAGGTGGAACGGGTACTGAGCGTGCTCGACGGCGCGGTGCTGGTCGTGTCCGCCGTGGAGGGCGTGCAGGCGCAGACCCGCGTGCTGATGCGGACCCTGCAACGACTGCGGATTCCCACGCTCATCTTCGTGAACAAGATCGACCGCGGCGGTGCACAGTACGCGTCCCTCCTGCGGTCCGCCTCCGAGAAGCTGACCCGGGACGTGGTCGCGATGGGGGCGGTCGACGGGCTGGGGACGCGGAGCGCCCGCTGCACGCCGTACACGGGCTCCGACTCCGGCTTCACCTCCCGGCTGACCGAGCTGCTCGCCGACCGCGACGACGCCCTTCTCGCCGCGTACGTCGACGGTGGCCCTTCGCTCGCGTACAGCACGCTCCGCAGCTCGTTGGTCGCGCAGACCGGGCAGGCACTCGTCCATCCGGTCTTCTTCGGCTCGGCCATCACCGGGGCGGGTGTGGACGCGCTGATCGGTGGGATCAGAGAACTGCTGCCCGCGGCCGAGGGTGACGTCGACGGACCGGTCTCGGGAACCGTCTTCAAGGTCGAGCGCGCTTCGAGCGGCGAGAAGTTCGCGTACGTACGGATGTTCTCCGGAACGGTACGGACCCGCGACCGGCTGCCGTTCGGGCGGGACGGCGGACACGGTGACAGCGACGTGCCGGGCGGGGGAGGCGGGCGCGACGACGGCAAGGTCACCGCCGTCAGCGTCTTCGACCAGGGCTCCACCGTCCGTGCCGCGTCGGTCCGTGCGGGGCAGATCGGGAAGCTCCGGGGGCTCGGCGACATTCGGATCGGTGATTGGGTCGGTGTGCCGGGTACCGCGACGACCGGCCGCTTCTTCGCCCCACCGACACTCGAATCGGTCGTCGTTCCCCGCGCTCCGGCCGGCCGGGGTGAACTTCATCTCGCACTCGCCCAGCTCGCCGAACAGGACCCGCTGATCAATCTGCGCCAGGACGACATCCGGAAGGAAGTGTCCGTGTCGCTCTACGGCGAGGTGCAGAAGGAAGTCATCCAGGCGACGCTGGCCGACGAATTCGGGATCGACGTCACCTTCCGGGAGACCACCACCATCTGTGTCGAACGGCCGATGGGCAGCGGATCCGCTTTCGAGGTCGGGGACACGGAGCACAATCCCTTCCTGGCGACCATCGGGCTGCGCGTCGATCGGGCCCCGATCGGCAGCGGAGTGGAATACCGGCTGGAGGTGGAGCTCGGATCCATGCCGTTCTCATTGATGAGGGCGGTCGAGGAAACGGTCCGTTCGGCGCTGCGGCAGGGAATTCACGGCTGGCAGGTCACCGATTGCATTGTCACGATGACGCATTCCGGTTACTGGCCCCGGCAGAGCCATTCGCATGCCGTATTCGACAAATCCATGTCGAGCACGGCCGGGGATTTCCGCAATCTGACACCGCTGGTCCTGATGGCCGCGTTGCAACAGGCCGGTACCACGGTGTACGAGCCGATGCACCGGTTCCGGCTGGAGCTCCCGGCGGACACACTCGGCCCGGCCCTGCCCGTACTCGCGCGTCTGCGCGCCGTGCCGCGGACACCGGCCGTGCAGGGTGCGTCGTGTGTACTGCAGGGTGAGATTCCGGCGGCCCGGGTCCATGAGCTGCACCAACAGCTTCCGGCGCTCACGCGCGGCGAAGGCGTCCTGGAGACGGCCTTCGACTCGTACCGGGCGGTCGTCGGTACGGTCCCGGACCGTCCGCGTACCGACCACAACCCGCTCAACCGCAAGGAGTACCTGCTGCACACGGTGCGCAGGATCGCCGGGCAGGGGTACCCCGGGTAGCCGGTGCCGGGGCGGAAGGGGATCCGGGTCCGGCGTACCCCCGGACCTGCGCGGCTCCCCTTCCGTCCCGATGTAGGGCACCCTTGGCTGCCGCCCACCACCGCTCAGGGAGTCAGTGCACCGTTGTCCACAGCCGAGATCGCACACGAGCAGGACCATCTCGACATGCTCCGCGCCCGCGTGGAGGCCCTCCGCGACGATGCCCGGAACCAGCTGACCGGCGTCCTCCGGGAGACCGGCGGGACCCGGCAGGGGCGGCTGGAGCGCGAGGCAGCCGCCGCCCGGTACGCCGGGCAGGTCGCGCGGTACGACGCCGCCGAGAACGGGCTCTGCTTCGGGCGGCTCGATCTGCGGGACGGCGATCGGCACTACATCGGGCGCGTCGGACTGCCCGCCGAGTCCGCCGACGACGATCCGCTGCTGCTGGACTGGCGCGCACCCGCCGCACGCCCCTTCTACGTCGCCACGCCCGCCGCCCCGCACGGCGTCCGCAAACGCCGCCACATCACCACCCGCGGGGACCGGGTCGTCCGGCTCGACGACGAGGTTCTCGACCGCGACGGGGTGCCGGTCGGTGAGCTGACCGGCGAGGCCGCGCTGCTCGCCTCACTCGACGCCGGGCGCACCGGCCGCATGCACGACATCGTTGCCACGCTCCAGGCCGAGCAGGACGCGATCATCCGCTCCGACCACCGCGGGGTCCTGGTGGTGCAGGGCGGCCCCGGCACCGGCAAGACCGCGGTCGCGCTCCACCGGGCCGCGTATCTCCTCTACACGCACCGGCAACTGGCCTCCCGGGGCGTGCTGGTCGTCGGACCGAACCCCACCTTCATCGGGTACATCGGCCAGGTGCTGCCCGGTCTCGGCGAGAACAGCGTGCTGCTGTCCACCGTCGGCGAGCTGTTCCCGGGCGTCCGCGCCGACCGGACCGAACCGTCGGAGACCGCCGAGCTCAAGGGGCGTACGGAGATGGCGGCCGTGATCGCGGCGGCGGTCCGGGACCGGCAGGTGCCGGCGGGCACCGGGCTGGAGGTCGAGTTCGACGGGGACGTCGTCCGCCTCGACCACGAGGAGTGCGTACGCGCCGCCGACGCCGCCCGCGCAACCAGGCTGCCGCACAACAGTGCCGCATCCGTCTTCCGGCGCGAGATCGTCGCCGCGCTGGCCCGGCGGTCCGTCGAGGACACCCGCCACCTCGCCGACCGGCTGGAGGCGGATATCGCCGAGGTGCTGGCCGAGGCCGATCTCGACCGTGCCGTACGCGCCGACCTGGACGCCCTGCCGGGGCTGCTCGGCGAGGAGGACTCGGCCGCCGCCCAGGAACGGACCGAGGCGCAGGACATCGCCGACGTACGGCGGATGCTCGCCACCGACACCGACGTACGGGCCGCGCTCGACGCCCTGTGGCCGCCGCTCACCGCACAGCAACTGCTGGCCGACCTGTACGGCGACCGGGCGCGACTGGCTTCGACTGCACCTGAACTGACCCATGCGGAACGGGAGTTGCTGTACCGGGCGCCGGGGGACGGCTGGACCGTCGCCGACGTGCCGCTGCTCGACGAGGCCGCCGAACTGCTCGGTCAGGACAACCGTGCCGCCGAGGCCGCCGCCGCGGCCGAGCGGGCGGAGGGCGTCGCGTACGCGCAGGGCGTCCTCGACCTCGCGGCAGGCGACGGCGAGGACGAGGAGAGCCTCACGGGCATGCTCGACGCCGAGACGCTCGCCGACCGTCACGAGGAACGTATGGTCCGCACCGTCGCCGAACGCGCCTTCGCCGACCGGGGCTGGGTCTTCGGGCACATCATCGTCGACGAGGCGCAGGAACTGTCCCAGATGGCCTGGCGGCTGCTGATGAGGCGCTGCCCGACCCGCTCCATGACCCTGGTCGGCGACGTCGCCCAGACCGGTGACGAGGCGGGTGCTTCATCGTGGGCGTCCGCGCTCGCCCCGCACGTCGGCGACCGGTGGCGGCAGGTGTCCCTCACGGTCAACTACCGCACCCCCGCCGAGATCATGGCATCCACCACGGAGGTCCTCGCGGCGCTCGGCCCCGGGCTCCAGCTGCCGCGCTCGGTACGGGAGACAGGGGTGGAGCCGTGGCGCATGCGCACCGAGCCCGGCCTGCTGGCGCGCACTGTTGCGGATCTGGCGGCCAAGGAGGCCGCCGCGCTGGAGGACGGTCGGCTCGCGGTACTCGTCCCTGACACCCGCCGTGACGAACTGGGCGCAGCGGTCGCCGAGTCGGTCCCGGATGCGGTGTACGGGGACGAGCCCGACCTGGAGAACCGCGTGGTGGTGCTGGGGGTACGCCAGGCGAAGGGACTGGAGTTCGACGCGGTGCTCATCGCCGATCCGACGGAGATCCTGGCCCGGTCGACACGCGGTCTGAACGACCTGTACGTCGCACTGACCCGGGCGACACAACGCCTCGGGATCATCCACGGGGGCCCGGCCCCAGCGGTGCTGGAGGGGACGGTCACGGAAGTCACCTGAGGGCGGGCGACACACCCTGCAAGAGGGATCGTGGTGCGGTGCCGTCAGGGGATCACGAGCCGGACCCGTTCCGTCACGACCGCCAGGTCCTCCTCGATCGCGGCCGCCGCCGCCGTGAGCGCGGGCAGCACCGCTTGCCGCACGTCGTCCAGGGTGCCCCGGCTGGCGTGGGTGGAGACGTTCACGGCGGCGACCACCCGGCCGGTGCGGTCGCGCACCGGCACCGCGATCGACCGCAGACCCTCCTCCAGCTCCTGGTCCACCAGGGCGTGACCGTCCCGTCGTGCCTGCGCCACGGCCTCGGCGAGATCGGCGGCGTCGACCCGGGTGAACGGCGTCAGCGGCCGCACCGGGGCGCGGGCCAGCCGCTCGGCCGCCTCCCGCCCGGGCAGACCGGCAAGCAGCACCCGGCCCATGGAGGTGGCGTACGCCGGGAAGCGGGTGCCGACCGTGATGTTGACACTCATGATGCGTACGGTGTGCACCCGGGCGACGTACATGATGTCGTCGTCGGCCAGCACCGCGACGGACGCCGAGTCGTGCACCTGCTCCACCAGCCGGGCCAGATGGGGCTGCGCGATCTCCGCGAAGCTCAGCCGGGAGAGCCGGGCATAGCCCAGCTCCAGCACCGTGGGCAGCAGCGTGAAACGTCGTCCCTCACCGGTAGCGGCCGCGTACCCCAGCTGCTGGAGGGAGAGCAGCGCCCGGCGGGCGGTGGCGCGGGCCAGGCCGGTGGCCTCCGCCGCGCCGGACAGGGTGAGCCCACCAGGCGCCGATCCCAGGGCGGTGAGCACGGCCAGCCCCCGGGTCAGCGACTGCAGGAATTCCGGACCCAGCTCCGCCTTGGCGGCGCGCGAGGTGTCCGGGCCGCCGGGCACGGGCGGCGTGGCGGCCGGTGCGGGGGAGTCCAGTGCCGCCTCCATCCGCGCCCCGTACTCCCGCAGCCGGGGCAGGGCGTGCTCGGTCAGCGACCGGGCACTGTGCCTGCTGGTGTGACTGACCACGCTGAGCGCGCACACCGTGCTGCCGTCGGGGGCGCGCACGGGGACCGCGACGGCGACCAGACCGGGCTCGATCAGCTGGTCGTCGGCGGCCCAGCCGTTGCCACGGGCGTCGGCCACCCGCTGCAGGAAGGCCGACTCCACCTCGTCGGGGGCCGGTGGCGCCGAGCGGGGAGGAACGGCGGGGAATCCGGTGTCACGGGGGTCGTCGTGCAGCCGTCTGCGCCAGTCGGCCTGCTGCTCGGGGCTCCACCCGGAGGCGAAGAGGGCGCCCGGGGCGCACCGCTCGGCGGGCAGCAGGTCACCGATCTGGAAGGCCAGCGCCATGGTGCGCCGCCGGGTGGACTGGCTGATGAACCGCACCCCGGCGCCGTCCGGCACCGCGAGGGAGACCGACTCGTCCAGCTCGTCGGCCAGCGCGACGGCGAGCGGTTCCAGGGCGTCGGGGAGACCGCAGCAGGTGAGGTAGGCATTGCCCAGCTCCATCAGGCGCGGCGCGAGGAGCACGTCGCGGTCGTCCTCGATGCGCAGATATCCCAGGTGGGTGAGAGTGGTGACGATGCGGTCGACGGTGGAGCGTGCCAGGCCGGTGGCGCGGACCAGATCGCCGGGGCGCATCCGCGGTCCGGGGTGGGCGGCCAGGGCGCGCAGCACGGCCAGACCACGCTCCAGCGGTCCGACCGGCTCGCCGCCGGGTGCTGCGGCGTCCGCCTCGGATGCGGTCGCGGCATGCGGCATGCGGTCCTCCTCGTCGAACCTCCGGGGTGTGCGGAAACCGTACCCGCCGCACCCTGCGGCCGCGCGGGGCGGCCGGGCCCTGCGCACCCGCTCCACCCGCGCCGACGGGGTGAACCGCACCGGGCGACGTCTGCGGCGCGCGGCGCTCCTCGGCCCCGCGGCGCTCCTCGGCCCCGCGGCGCCGCTGCGTCAGCAGGAGCTCAACCGATGTGCAGGCCCGCGTAGTTCTCGGCGAGCTCCGCTGCCGCGTGCCGGGACGACGACACGCGGTCCAGCTGGGACAGCTGGAGCCGGGTCTCGAATGCGCTCTGGCCCGGGTCGGTGTGCAGGGTCGTGGTCATGAAGTACGAGAAGTGCTCGGCGCGCCACACCCGGCGCAGACAGGTGTCCGAGTACGCGTCGAGCAGCTCGGTGGAGCCGCTGTCCCGCAGGTGGGCAAAGGCCCGGGCGAGCACGACGACGTCGGAGACCGCGAGGTTGAGCCCCTTGGCACCGGTGGGCGGCACGATGTGCGCGGCGTCACCGGCCAGGAAGACCCGTCCCCAGCGCATGGGCTCGGTGACGAAGCTGCGCATCGGCAGCACGGCTTTGGAGGTGATCGGGCCGCGCTCGAGCCGCCAGTCGCCGTCGGTCGCGAATCGGGCGTCGAGCTCGTCCCATATCCGGTCGTCCGGCCAGTCGGCCGGGTCGGTGCCGTTCGGGACCTGCAGATAGAGCCTGCTGACCGTGGCGGAGCGCATGCTGTGCAGGGCGAAGCCGCGCGGCGAGTGCGCGTAGATCAGCTCGTCGCAGGACGGCGGGACATCGGCCAGGATGCCGAACCAGGAGTAGGGGTAGACCCGCTCGAAGGCGCTCATGACGCCGTCCGGGACCGCCTTGCGGGTCACGCCGTGGAATCCGTCGCAGCCCACGACGTAGTCGCACGCGAGTGTCCTGTCCTGGCCCTGGTGGCTGTAGTGGATGACGGGCCGGTCCGTGTCGGCTCCGACGACCTCATTCACCTGTGCCTCGAACAGCAGCGGGGCTCCGTCCGCCGTCTGAAGGGCGATCAGGTCCTTGACGACCTCGGTCTGGGCGTACACCCACACCTTGCGGCCGCCGGTGAGCGACGGGAAGTCGATGCGCTGTGCCCGGCGGTTCCAGCGCAGCTCGATCCCGTCGTGGACCATGCCCTCGCGGTCCAGCCGCTCGCCCGCACCGGACTCCCGCAGCACGTCGACCGTGCTCTGCTCGAGGATGCCGGCGCGCTGGCGCTGCTCGACATAGGTGCGGTCCCGGCTCTCCAGAACGACGCAGTCGATGCCGGAGTTGTGGAGGAGCCGGGCGAGCAGCAGCCCCGCGGGGCCGCCGCCGACGATGCCGACGGTGGTGTGGTCCATGGCGGTCAGTTCTCCTCTTCGAGAATGCGGTTCGCGATGGCGAAAGCGGCGTTCGCCGCGGGCACGCCGCAGTAGACGGCCGACTGGAGCAGGACTTCCTGGATCTCCTCGGGGGTGAGACCGTTGCGCCGCGCGGCCCGCACATGCATGGCCAGTTCCTCGTGGTGCCCGTGGGCGACCAGCGCGGTGAGGGTGATGCAGCTGCGGGTTCTGCGGCTCAGCCCCGGCCGGGTCCAGATCTCACCCCATGCGTAGCGGGTGATGAAGTCCTGGAAACCGGCGGTGAAGTCGGTGGTGCGGGTGATCGCCCGGTCGACGTGCTCGTCGCCGAGCACGGCGCGGCGCACGGTCATACCGGCGTCGTGCCGGGAGACGTCGTCGCCATGCGGTGCGGCATCGGCCGCGAAGTGTCCCAGCAGGGCGGCCAGTACGGGCACCGGACGCTCGACATTGGCGAGGTGCGCGGCGTGCGCCACCTCGGTCAGGGCCGCGCCGGGGATGCCGTCGGCCAGCTCGCGGGCGTGCGCGACGGGCGTCGCCAGGTCCTCGCGGCCCGCGACGACCAGGGTCGGCGCGGTGATACGGGACAGCTCGGCGCGCAGGTCGAGGCCGGCGAGTGCGTCGCAGAGCCCGGCGTAGGCCCCGGGATCGGTCGCGGACAGATCGTCGACGATCGCCCGCGCCGCCGGGGAAGAGGCGAAGGACGGGGTGAACCAGCGGGCGGGGGCGGTCGCGGCGACCGGCCCGGTGCCCTCGGCGCGCACCAGCGCCGCGCGGTCGGACCAGCCCTCCGGCGGGCCGAAGCGGGCCGAGGAGCAGAGGATCGCGAGCGAGGTGACCCGCTCGGGGTGGTGCACGGCGAGCCAGGTGCCGACGGCGCCGCCGAGCGAGATGCCGGCGTAGCCGAACTCCTCGATGCCGAGTGCGTCGGCGAGGCGGAGAACCAGCTGCCCGAGGTCGGCGACGGTGCCACCGTCGGGCAGCAGGCGGGCCGGGGAGCCGCCGTGGCCGGGCAGGTCCCAGCGCACCACCCGGTGGGTCCGGGCCAGCGACGGGGTCTGGGGCTCCCACACGGCCAGCGAGGTGCCGAGCGAAGGACCGAGGATCAGCGGCGGGGCGGAGTCCCGGCCGTCCACGCGGTGGTGCAGCAGACGCTGCGCGGGGGCAGAAGTGCTCATGCGGTCTCCTCGTGCTGGTGGTGCGGGGCCGCCCGGCGGGCGGTGGGGGCGGACGGCCGACGGCCGCCGGCCGGTGCGGTAGGGCAGGGGCCTGCGTGGCGCCGGCGGTGTCCGACGCTGTATCGGATCGGTTCCCGGGCGGTGCCGACGTTGCGTCAGATCCGGTCCTGGGCGGCGCCGACGCCGCGTCAGGTCGGGTTCCGGCAAAGCCGATGTTGCGTCAGATCGGTTTCCGGGCGGCACCGGTGCGGCGCAGGGCACGGTCCACGAGGGCGCCCGCGGAGCCCGCGTACTGCGTCGGGTCGGTCAGTTCGCGCAGCCGGTCCTGCGGGAGGGCGCCGGCGATGCCGGGCTCCTGCCGGAGGGACTCGTCGAGTTCCATGCCCTGCTCCACGGCGCGGCGGGAGGCGCGGGACAGCGCCTGCCTGGCCTCGCCGCGGCCGATCAGGGCCGCCAGCACCGCGGCGAGCCGCTCACTGACGATCAGGCCGTCGCTGGCGTCGAGGTTGTCGCGCATCCGGTTCGGGTGGACGCGCAGGCCTTCGGCCAGTTCGGCGGCGTCGCCGGCGGCTGCGCCGACCAGGCGCAGGGCCTGGCGCAGGGGCTGCCACTCGGCGTGCCAGGCGCCGGCCGGGCGCTCGTCCTCGGCGGCGAGCCCGGCGTAGAGCACGGACGCGAGGGCGGGGACCTGTCGGGCCGCGGCGGCGATCAGTGTGGCGCGGACCGGGTTGGCCTTGTGCGGCATGGCGGAGGAGCCGCCGCCGCTGCTCTCGCCCAGTTCGCCGATCTCCGTACGGGACAGCAGCAGGACGTCCGCCGCGAGTTTGCCGAGTGCCCCGGCGGTGAAGGCGAGGGCGCCGGCCAGGTCGGCGACGGGGGTGCGCAGGGTGTGCCAGGGCAGCCTGGGCTCGGCCAGTCCGGTCTCGACGGCGTAGCCGGCGAGCAGCCGCAGCCCCAGGTCCGGGCCGGGATCCGGATCGGCGGTCGAGCCGTCGGCCTCGGCGAAGGCGTGGAAGGCAGCCAGGGTGCCGGCCGCTCCGCCGAGTTGTGCGGGCAGCGCTGCCCGGACGGCCGCGAGGCGTTCGTGGGCGTCGAGCACCAGCGAGCGCCAGCCGGCGGCCTTGAGGCCGAAGGTGGTGGGCACGGCGTGCTGGGTGAGCGTGCGTCCGGCGATCGGGGTGTCGCGGTGCTCGGCGGCGAGCCGCGCCAGGGCGGCGGCCGCGCGACCGAGGTCGGCGAGGACGGGTTCCAGGGCGCGGGCGGCGACCAGCATGGCGGCCGTGTCCAGGATGTCCTGGCTGGTGGCGCCGCGGTGCACATGGGCGGTGGCCTGCCGGTCGCGCTCGGCGACGGCCGCGGTCAGGTCGGCGACGAGCGGGATGACGGGGTTGCCGCCGGAGCGGGCGCGCAGCGCGAGGCCCCGGACGTCGTATCGGGCGGTCTCGGCGGCCGCCGCTGTGACGGCCTGCGCCGCCGCGGCGGGGGCGAGACCCAGCGCGGCCTGCGCGCGGGTCAGCGCTGCTTCGGCATCCAGCATCGCGCGGACGTACGCGGCGTCGCCCGTGGCGGCCTCGACCGGTGACCCGGCCTGCGCCGGGGAGAGCAGGCCGAGGTCCTCGGCGGGGTCAGTCGAAGGCAAGGAAGACCGTCTCCTCGTGCTCACCGTCACCCTGGAGCCGGATGTCGAAGCGGTGCAGACGGTCTCCGTGCGGGACGGCGAGGAGCGTGGCGCGGCGCTCGGGCTCCAGGCCGGCCAGCAGCGGGTCCGCCGCGGTGTCGGTCAGGCCGGGCAGGTAGATCCGGGTGTGCAGATGGTGCAGCAGGCCACGGGCGAAGACGATCACCGAGAGGTAGGGGACGCCGCCGGGCGGAAGCGTACGCAGCTCGTATTGGCCGTCCGCGTCGGTCCCGACGCGGCCGAAGCCGGTGAAGCCGGCATCGGTCCTGCCGATGACCGCTCCGGTGACGGGGTCGCGGCGCAGCGAGCCGGGCGCACCGCGGCGTGAGCCGTCGGGCGCTGGCTGCCATACCTCGATGATGGCGTCGGGGACGGGATCCCCGGCGCCGTCGTGGACGTAGCCGTGGACGGTGAGGGCGTCGGGGTGTCCGGCGGGGGCGATCTCGCCGCCCTTTGCGAAGGGCAGCGCGTAACCGTAGAACGGGCCCACGGTCTGCGACGGTGTGGCGGACATCAGCGGCCCTCCTCGATCCAGGTGGCGGCCGGACCGTCGAGGACGATGTCCCAGCGGTAGCCGAGCGACCATTCGGGGGTGGACAGGTCGTGGTCGTACGTCGCGACGAGCCGTCGGCGCGCGGAGTCGTCGGTGACGGACTGGAGGATGGGGTCGTAGGCGAAGAGCGGGTCCCCCGGGAAGTACATCTGGGTGATCAGCCGCTGGGTGAAGGCGTTGCCGAAGAGCGAGAAGTGGATGTGGGCAGGACGCCAGGCGTTGACGTGGTTGCGCCAGGGGTAGGCGCCCGGCTTGACGGTGACGAACTCGTACGCGCCCTGGTCATCGGTCAGGCAGCGGCCCACACCGGTGAAGTTGGGATCGAGCGGGGCGGGATGGTCGTCGCGCTGGTGGGCGTAGCGGCCCGAGGCGTTGGCCTGCCAGACCTCGACCAGCTGGCCGCGCACCGGGCGGCCGTCCCGGTCCAGCACCCGGCCGGTGACCTTGATCCGCTCGCCGAGCGGCTCGCTCCGGTGCTGCCGGGTCAGGTCGTGGTCGAGGGCGGTGACATCGGTGACGCCGAAGACCGGGCCGGAGAGCTCCACGGCCTCGGGGTCGTGCAGGGCGACCAGCGGCTTGCCGGGATGGCGCAGGACGCTGCTGCGGTACGGGGCGTAACCGCGGTCGGGGTGGCTCCTCGTGGGCGCGCCGGCCGCCACGGCCTTGGCGTAGGCGTCGCGGTGCTCGGCTATCTCCTCGGAGATCCGGGCTTGGGTCAGAGGGGTGGTCATACGGGTTTTCCTACCTTTCCAGGACCAGGGCGAGGCCCTGTCCGACGCCGATGCACAGGCCGGCGAGGCCGGTTCCGGAGCCCGTGGCGGCGAGCTGGTGGGCGACGGCTCCGGCTATACGGGCACCGGAGGCGCCGAGCGGGTGACCGATGGCGATGGCTCCGCCGCGCGGGTTGACGACCGCGGGGTCGAGGCCGGGCCATTCGGCCAGGCAGCCCAGGGACTGGGCGGCGAAGGCCTCGTTGAGTTCGAACGTGGTCAGGTCGCCCAAGCCGCGGCCGGCCCTGCTCAGGGCCTTCCTGACGGCCTCGACGGGGCCGAGACCGAAGTACTGCGGCTCGACGGCGGTGACGGCCGAGGCGCGGACGCGTGCCAGCGGCTCACGGCCGGTGGCCCTCAGCCCTTCCTCGCCCACGAGCAGCAGCGCGGCGGCGCCGTCGTTGAGTGGAGAGGCGTTGCCGGCGGTGACCGTGCCGTCCGGGCGGAAGACCGGCTTCAGACCGGCCAGCGACTCGGGCGAGGTGTTGTCCCGGATGGTCTCGTCGCGGGTGAGGCCGACGCCCTCGACGGGCACGACCTCGTCGTCGTACAGGCCGTTCTGCCAGGCGCGGGCGGCCTTCTCGTGGCTTGCCACGGCGAAGGCGTCCTGCTGCTCGCGGGTGATGCCGTACCGGTCGGCGATCAGTTCTGCGCCCTCGCCGAGCGGGACGGTCCACTGGGGCTCCAGGCGCTCGTTGACCATGCGCCAGCCGATCGTGGTGGAGAACAGCTCCTGGTTGCCGGCCGGGAAGGCGCGCGAGGGTTTGGGCAGCACCCAGGGGGCGCGGCTCATCGACTCGACGCCGCCCGCGACGGCGACGGAGGCGTCCCCGACCGCGATGGCGCGGGCGGCCTGGACGACGGCTTCGAGACCGGAGGCGCACAGCCGGTTGACGGTGCTGCCGGGGACGGTGACGGGCAGTCCGGCGAGCAGCACGGCCATCCGGGCGACGTTGCGGTTCTCCTCGCCGGCGCCGTTGGCGTTGCCGAAGAGGACGTCGTCGATCCGAGCCGGGTCGAGCTCCGGTGTACGGGTCAGCAGGGATCGGAGCACGCCGGCAGCGAGGTCGTCGGGGCGCACCCCGGACAGGGCGCCCCCGTACTTGCCGACCGGGGTGCGGACGGCGTCGACGATGTAGACATCGCGCAGCTGACGGGTCATCGCGTGCTCCCTTCGGCGGCCGCGGCGATCCGGACCGGGGCGGCGGTCAGGTGCTGGATCTCCTCGGCGGTGACGCCCGGGGCACTCTCCACCAGGACGAGGCCGTCGTCGGTGACGTCCAGGACGCCGAGGTCGGTGATGATGCGGTCGACACAGGTCCGGCCGGTGAGTGGCAGCGTGCACTCCTCGACGATCTTCGGGCTGCCGTCCTTGGCGGTGTGAGTCATCGTCACGATCACCCGCCGGGCCCCGTGCACCAGGTCCATGGCCCCGCCGATGCCGGTGACCAGCTTGCCGGGAACGGCCCAGTTGGCGAGGTCGCCACGGGCGGAGACCTGCATGCCGCCCAGCACGGCGGTGTCGATGTGCCCGCCGCGGATCATGCCGAAGGAGAGCGCCGAGTCGAAGAAGGAGGCGCCGGGCAGGACGGTGACGGTCTCCTTGCCGGCGTTGATCAGGTCCGGGTCGACCTCGTCCTCGCGGGGGAACGGGCCGGTGCCGAGGATGCCGTTCTCCGACTCCAGGACGACCTGGACGCCGTCGGGGAGGTGGTTGGGGATCAGTGTGGGCAGCCCGATGCCGAGGTTCACGTACTCACCGTCGCCCAGCTCGCGGGCCGCGCGGGCGGCCATCTCGTCTCGCGTCCAGGCCATCAGGCCGACACCTTCCTGGTCGTGCGCTTCTCGATCTTCTTGTCCACGGCCTGCCGGGGAGTGAGCGCCACCACCCGCTGGACGAAGACGCCCGGCAGATGGACCTGGTCCGGGTCGATCTCGCCGGGCTCGACCAGTTCCTCGACCTCGGCGACGGTGATCCGGCCGGCCATGGCTGCCAGCGGATTGAAGTTGCGGGACGACTTGTTGAAGACCAGGTTCCCGTGCCGGTCCCCCCTGGCGGCCCGGACCAGTGCGAAGTCGGTGGTGATACCCCGCTCCAGCACGTACTCGACACCGTCGAACTCGCGGGTCTCCTTTTGCGGCGACGCCACCGAGACCCCGCCGGCTCCGTCGTAGCGCCAAGGCAGTCCGCCGTCGGCGACCTGGGTGCCGACGCCGGCCGGTGTGAAGAAGGCGGGGATGCCGCAACCGCCGGCGCGCAGCCGCTCGGCCAGGGTGCCCTGGGGGATGAGCTCCACCTCCAGCTCGCCGGCGAGGTACTGCCGGGCGAACTCCTTGTTCGCGCCGATGTAGCTGCCCGTGACCCGGGCGATCCGGCCCGCCGAGAGCAGGACCGCGAGACCGGAGTCCATCGCGCCGCAGTTGTTGGAGACCACACCCACTCCGCGGACACCGGTGTCGTACACCGCCTGGATCAGCGTGTTCGGTACGCCGCTGAGGCCGAAGCCACCGACCGCGAACGACGCACCGTCGTGGACATCTGCCACGGCCTCTGCGGCCGAGGCGACCACCTTGTCCATGCGCCCGCCTATCCATCGTGTTCGCCAGATGAACTTAAGTTCACATCGCCCCTGATTCTGTTCCCCCGGCACCCGGTTCGTCAACGGCTCGGGGCGGCAGGGTTTCCGGGCGCACCCGCCGCATCGAACGGACGCGCCCGCGGAACGCCCGGCGTCGGCCGGGGTTCCGCGGGCGCGTCCGATCACGTCACTCGCGGGGCGGGGCAGGGCGTCAGTCGGTCGCACCGGCCAGTGCCGAGGTCTGCTGCGCGGGCGCCCCGCGCCGGCCGCCGCGAGCCAGCGGCACCAGGCAGATCGCGGCCGCGCCCAGCACGGCGGCGGCGGCGAAGGTGGTGAAACCGAGGCCGACGTTGCCGCCCTCGATGACGGCGCCGCCGAGCCAGGGGCCGACGACCGCACCGGTTCGGCCGATGCCGGTGACCCAGCCCAGGCCGGTGGCCCGCTGGGTGGGCGCGTACACGGTCGAGGTGGCCGAATACACCATGGCCTGGGCGCTGAAGAGCCAGATGCCGGTGATGAAGACGACCGTGTACGCGACGCCGAGCGGCAGGTGGGCCCTGAGCAGGAAGGTGCCGCAAGCGGTCAGGACGAACCAGATCGCGGAGATGCGCACGGCGCCGAAGCGGTCGGCGGCGCGGCCGGCCACGAGCATGCCGACGATGCCGCCCGCGTTGATGATCATCAGGAAGGTGACGGAGGAGGAGAGGGAGTAGCCGGAGGCCCGCATCAGCTGGGGCAGCCAGGTGGAGACGCCGTAGACGAGCAGCAGACCTGCGAAGGAGGCGACCCACAGCAGCGGGGTCGCGATCCGCGAACCGGGTGCGAACAGCGACGCGACTGCGGCGAAACGCCCCCTGGCCCCGGCCTCGGGTGCCTCGGCCGCGGTCGGCGAGGGCAGGCCGTAACGGGTGGCGACCGCCTCGGCCTCGGAGGCGCGCCCCTTGGCGAGCAGCACCCCCGGCGATTCGGGCAGCCACTTCAGTACCAGCGGGACCGCGATCAGGGCGGGCAGCACACCGGCCCAGAAGACGGCGCGCCAGCCGAAGTCCGGTGCGAGGCCGAGGCCGAGGCCGGTGGCCACCATGCCTCCGGCGTGGTACGAGGTCATCATCAGCCCGATGGAGAGCGCGGCGCGGCGCGGCGGGGCGAACTCGGTGACGACTGCCAGGGCGATCGGCATCAGTCCGCCCAGGCCCAGGCCGGCCAGGAACCGCCCGGCGCCGAAGACGGTCACGGACGGCGCGAGCGCGCACAGCGCGGAGCCGACGGAGAACAGCGAGACGCTCCAGACCACGACGGGCCGGCGGCCGAGCCAGTCGGTGAGTGTGCCTGCGGTCAGGGCGCCGATCAGCATGCCGAAGGTGGTCCAGCTGCCGACGGTCCCGGCGGTCGAAGTGGTGAAACCGAGGGAGGAGTCGTCGAGCAGGTGTGGCATCACAGCGCCGTAGATGTTGACGTCCATGCCGTCGAAGAACACGGCCAGCCAGCACAGGGCCATGACGGCGCCGACGGTGCGGAACGAGCGCTCAGGTGGGGCGGAGCGGGTAGTCACTGATACTCACTTCTCTCACGTCGTCGCGGTACCTGCGCTGCACGCCGAAAGGAGGCGGCGCAGCCTCCCTGTCGCTGAGGCCGGAGCGGGCCCCTGGAGTCTCATGTTCGCTGAGTGAACAATGGTTCGCGAGGTGACGTGAGTTTCGGTAAAATCAACGGCCTTGTCAATGGTTCGGACGCCGAATGTGCCGGGCCGAATGAGGGAGCGCGAGAAGCCCGGAGGGGATCCTCCGGTACCAGGGGGAAGGCCGCCGCGCTCGTACGCCGTCCGGCGGCGCGCACCCGGCGGCGAGCCCGGGGCTACTTCGGTCTGCCGGAAGCCGGTGGTGCATACGACGGCCTGCGTACGGCGAGTCCTGGTCCCTGCTCGCCGCAGTCGGGACGGTCCGACGCCGACGCGCCTCTACGGCTAGTTCAGCAACGCCCTCGCCGCGCGTGCCCGCCCTCTGATCGCCTCCGCGGCTGTCGGTTCCACCATCCCGACCAACTCCGCGTACTCCTCCATCTCGGCCGCTCCGCGGAGGAACTCACCGATCTGCACGAGCAGTTGAGCCCGCTCGTAGCGCAGTCTCGCCGGATGGGACGGCAGCAGCAGGGACAGTTCAACCGCCCAGAGCGCCACCCGCGTGCTCTCCGGGCGGACCGCCGCCCACGCCCTGACGTTGTTGAGGATCCGCAGCACGATCTCCAGCGGGCGGGCCGGTACCAGCATCGACGGTTCCAGCGGCGCTCCGGTCGCCCCCGTCACCAGCAGCTCCGCGTCCTGCCCGGTCATCGGCCGGCCGCCGGCGAACGGGTCGGCCAGCACCTGTTCGGCCGGATCGCCGAACCCGACGACGAAATGGCCGGGCAGCGCCACCCCGTACACCGGGGCGCCCGCCCGCCGTGCCACCTCGATCCACACCACCGACAGCAGGATCGGCAGTCCGCGCCGGCGCCGCAGCACGTGGTGCAGCATCGACGACTCCAGCCGCTGGTAGTCCGCCGAGGAGCCCGCGAAGCCGCACCGCTCACCGAGCAGTTCGGCCAGCGCCGAGGCCCAGGCGTGCCCGCCCCGTACCCCGTACGGAAGCAGGCCCGCCAGCCGGTCCAGCTCGATCTGCGCCGCGTCGATCCCGTTCGCGTCGAGCGCCGGGTCGGCCTCCGCGGCCAGCAGCAGGCAGAGCAGCGCCAGGTCGGGCCGTTCGGCGCGCGCCTCCTCGGCGAACTGCCGTCGGAGCTCGTCCCGCCCGGAGCCCGACGGGTTCTCGGGGTCCGGCGGATCCGGCGGGTTCGGGGGGTTCATGGGGGACACGTATGTACCTTCCCCGGTTACGCCGACCGGAAGTGGTGATAAAGGTGATGCGTCTCGAACCCCATCCGGTCGTAGAGCGCACGCGCCCCCTCGTTGTCCTCCTCCACCTGCAGCCAGGCCGCCGACGCGCCCTCGTCCAGCGCCTGGCGGGCCAGGGCGGTCATCACGGCGGTGGCGAGACCCCGGCGCCGGTACGCGGCACCGACCTCGACGGCCATGAAGCCCGCCCAGCGGCCGTCCACCACGCACCGCCCGATCGCGGCGGGTGCCTCGCCCTCCGCGTCGCCCGGCACGGTCGCGAACCACACCGAGGGCCCGCTGCCCAGCACCTTCAGTACATGAGGGCCGGGGGTGTCGAACCGCTGATAGCGCGAGAGCCACCCCTCGACGATCTCCCGGCTCAGCCGCACCCGCGCGACGTCCGCCTCCAGGTCGCCGATCGGGGCCAGCGCCGCGATCCGTACCTGCGCCGTCACCTCGCGTCGCCACCCGTGGCGCTCCAGCTCCGCGCACAGCTCCTCCTGCGCGCCCTCGGCGCCGGTCGCGGTCTGGATGTACGCAGGCAGGCCCCGGTCGCCGTACCACCGCTTCACCCGTGCGAGCGCCTCGTCGAGCGGGATTCCCGGGTCGCCGAGCGGCAGCGCGGAGTTGGCGCGCCGGGTGAAGCCGGCGGCGGAGCGCAGCAGCCAGTCGCCGAGCGGTTCGCTCTCCACGGGCTGCCAGGCGCGGGCGCAGACGGGGGCGAGCTCCGCGAACGTGGCCGCCGGGCCCCGGCGCCGGGCCGGTGCGGACGGCACTACCTTGCCCGCCACCAGCGACGATTGCGGGACATGGACGGACTCACCGCTCTTCGGTGTGATCGAGAGCACACCGGCGTCCCATGATGTGAGAACACCTACCGTGTCGGTGAACTTCGACCCCGCCGCGTCGCCCTCGCAGCGGCGTCGGACTGATACCCGTTTGCCCACGTCAGCGGGTGTAATTCGGACCTCAAGCCGTCCGCCGATGGTGAATTCCACAGCTCTGTCCGCCCCTCCTGTTCGGTTCGTGCCCAGGAACGGAGATACTAGGCGTGGGCATCGACGACGCCGCGCTCCCGCGCGAGAGCCAACGCCCTACCGAGGAGGAACGACAGCGTGACCTACGTCATCGCGCAGCCTTGTGTCGACGTAAAGGACAAGGCCTGCATCGAAGAGTGCCCCGTCGACTGCATCTACGAGGGCCAGCGGTCCTTGTACATCCACCCGGACGAATGCGTCGACTGTGGAGCCTGTGAGCCGGTGTGCCCGGTCGAGGCGATCTTCTACGAGGACGACACCCCGGAGGAGTGGAAGGACTACTACAAGGCGAATGTCGAGTTCTTCGACGACCTCGGGTCGCCCGGTGGTGCCTCCAAGCTGGGCCTGATCGAGCGCGACCACCCGTTCATCGCAGCACTGCCGCCGCAGAACCAGTAAGCAGCGACCGGCACGTGCGCCGCCTCGGTCCCGTACGGCTCGTCACCGTGCGGGGCCGAGGTGTTTTCCGGCCCGGGCCACCGGCAGTCCCCGTACCACCCGCATCATCCGAACCACCCGTATCACCCTCGTAACCCTCGTACGAGAAAGCAGAGATCCGTGTCCGCAGCAGTCTCCTCCCGCCTCCCGGTCTTTCCCTGGGACAAGCTCGCGCCCTACAAGTCGACCGCTGCGGCCCACCCGGACGGCATCGTCGACCTGTCCGTCGGCACCCCCGTCGACCCCGTGCCCGATCTGATCCAGCAGGCGCTCGTCGCCGCCGCGGACAGCCCGGGCTATCCGACGGTGTGGGGAACGGCCGAACTCCGCGACGCCCTCACCGGCTGGGTGGAACGGCGCCTCGGCGCGATCTCCGTGGCGCACGAGAACGTGCTGCCGGTCGTCGGCTCCAAGGAGCTCGTGGCCTGGCTGCCGACCCAGCTCGGCCTCGGCGCGGGCGACAAGGTGGCGTACCCGCGGCTCGCCTACCCGACGTACGAGGTGGGCGCCCGGCTCTGTGGCGCCGAGCCCGTCGTGTACGACGACCCGACCGAGCTCGACCCGGCCGGCCTCAAGCTGATCTGGCTCAATTCGCCGTCCAACCCGACCGGCCGCGTCCTGTCCAAGGACGAACTGACCCGGATCGTCGCCTGGGCGCGCGAGCACGACGTACTGGTCTTCAGCGACGAGTGCTACCTCGAGCTGGGCTGGGAGGCCGAACCGGTCTCCGTGCTCCACCCCGACGTCTGCGGCGGTACGTACGAGGGCGTCGTCGCCGTCCACTCGCTCTCCAAGCGCTCCAACCTCGCCGGGTACCGCGCGGCCTTCATCGCGGGCGACGCGGACGTCCTCGGCGAGCTGCTGCTGATCCGCAAGCACGGCGGAATGATGACGCCCGCCCCCGTCCAGGCGGCCACCATCGCGGCGCTCGGGGACGACACGCACGTCGCCGAGCAGCGGACCCGGTACGCGGACAGGCGCGCGGCACTGCGAGCGGCGCTGGAGGCCCACGGCTTCCGGATCGAGCACAGCGAGGCGAGCCTCTACCTGTGGGCGACGCGCGACGAACCGTGCTGGGAGACCGTGGCGTACCTCGCGGAGCTCGGCATCCTGGTGGCGCCGGGCGACTTCTACGGACCGGCGGGCGAGCGCTTCGTTCGCGTGGCGTTCACGGCGACGGACGAGCGTGTCGAGGCAGCGGTCAAGAGGCTGTCCTGAACCGGACGACAGGACCGGCACCGATGAGCGGCACCGCACGCACCACATGATCTGACGACACGCGAGAGGGCCTCGGGAGGGCGCACCCCCGAGGCCCTCTCGCATGTGCAGTGCCGACTGGATCAGCCGATCGGCAGACCCTGGGTGGGCAGGCCCTGCGTCGGCAGCCCGTGGGTGGGCAGGCCCTGGGTGGGCAGTCCGCGCGTCGGCAGTCCGTGCGTCGGCAGTCCGCCGGTGAGGCTGTCGGTGGGCAGAGCACCCTTGGACGTGGCACCGGCAGC
Organism: Streptomyces sp. NPDC005262; assembly: GCF_042872425.1. Taxonomy (NCBI): domain Bacteria; kingdom Bacillati; phylum Actinomycetota; class Actinomycetes; order Kitasatosporales; family Streptomycetaceae; genus Streptomyces; species Streptomyces sp. NPDC005262. The sequence goes on along the minus strand of NZ_JBIAKK010000001.1, from coordinate 426,398 downwards.
CCCGGCGACCAGCTCACCGGCGCTGCCCGCGGCCTCACCGGCGGCCTTCTGCACGGCGGGGGCGGCCGTGCCGCCCGTCTCGACGACGGTCTTGCCCGCGGCCGGAAGCGTCGTCCCGACGATCTTGCCGCCGGTGGCGCGCGAGGCCTTGGTGCCCTGCTGGGACGCGCCGTCGACGGCCTTGCCGAGGCCTGCGCCGTCGACCGTGGTCAGACCGCTGAGCTCGGGGGTCTGCGGGAGCTCCGCGGCACCTGCGGCGCCGGCCGCACCGACCACGGGGGCTGCACCCGCCGCGATCAGCAGCGCGGCACGGGCGATCCGACGGGTCAGGGGGAGGGACATGATGCTCCTTCGACGGTGTGGATTCTGTCTGTCCGTTGACCGGACGCAGTGACAACCGTCGTGGGGGAGGGAGAGGTTGCGGTGTGCCGAAGTAAAGAGTCGGTAATGCGTCACATAATCGGCAATGGAGCAACCCGGGCGAACAGTGCATTCGCCGAGTGTTCGATGAACCGTCACTTCTCTTTGTTCCCAAGGGATTCAGGCAACGCACGGAGTGGCGTCCATAGGGTGTGGTGACCGCCGGTTCGGGAAAGGCTGGATGGCCCCTACGGGGGACCTCCCGTACTAGCGAACGAGCCGTATACGGACCTCTGCGGTGCCCGATTCCGCACGCTCCGTCCGCCAGCCGGACCCGGCTGTCCACACCCGGCCCGCATACGCGACCTCGTCGATGTCCAGTGCCTCGGCCTGCGCCACCGCCCAGTGCGCCAACTCCCAGCCGCGCTGTGCCGTGCCACCGTCCCCGGCGGTCCGGGCGGACTTCTTCACCGGCACCGAGACCGTGCCCGCCGCCGACGCCCCGCCGTGCGTCCCGCCCGCCGACTCCCCGTCCTTCGCCTCGCCCGCGGCCGGCAGCACACCCTTGCCGAAGGTCCGCACCAGCGCCGCGCGCACCTTCGTCGCGTCGGCCGCCGCGACCGCCGTCCGCGTCGGCGTGCAGTTCAGCGCCGTGGGTGTACGGCCGGTCAGCGCGGCGGCCAGCAGCGCGGCATCCGGCTCGTGCTTGGCGTACGCCTGCGGGTAGCCACTGCGCTGCACGCGCTGTGCGGCGACGGTCAGCGGCAGCCGCGAGTAGCCGGGGACCTCGGCCAGATGCTGATAGAACTCGCCGGCCGAGTAGACCGGGTCGAGGATCTGCTTCTCGGTGCCCCAGCCCTGCGAGGGGCGCTGCTGGAACAGCCCGAGCGAGTCACGGTCGCCGTGCTGGATGTTGCGCAGCCCGGACTCCTGCAACGCCGTCGCCAGTGCGATCGTCACCGCACGCTCCGGCATCCCGCGGGAGGTGCCGACCGCGGAGATGGTCGCGGCGTTCGCGGCCTGCTCCGGGCTCATCCGGTACGTACGCCCTTGGCCCTCCGAACCGTCGGCGGACTCCACCGTGCACCGCTCGCCGCCCCTGTTGCCGGTGACGTACTGCACGGTCAGGTAGCCGGCCACGGCGAGAAGCACGGTGAGGGCGGCCGCGATCCGCAAGGGGCGGCTGCGGCGGGTGTGTCGGCGGGTGGAGGAGGCGGTCCGGGGCACGGCCCCACCGTACTGGAGGGGCCGGGCGGGCCCGAGACCGAAGTCCCTTAGGGTCGGCTCCATGCCCGAAAGCACGCTTGACCTCACCCTGGACGGCCCCGCGCTCACCGCCCGGCTCGTCGACTTCCCGTCGGTCAGCGGGGACGAGAAGGAGCTGGCCGACGCGATCGAGACGGCTCTGCGCGCCCTCCCGCACCTGGCCGTGGACCGGTACGGCAACAACGTCGTCGCCAGGACACGGCTCGGCCGCACCGAACGCGTGGTGCTCGCCGGACACATCGACACCGTCCCGATCGCCGACAACGTTCCGTCCCGGCTCGACGAGAACGGCGTGCTCTGGGGATGCGGCACCTCCGACATGAAGTCCGGCGTCGCCGTCCAGCTGCGGATCGCGGCCACCGTGCCCGAGCCCAACCGCGACCTGACCTTCGTCTTCTACGACAACGAAGAGGTCGCCGCACACCTCAACGGGCTCGGCCATGTCGCCGACGCCCACCCGGACTGGCTGGAGGGCGACTTCGCCGTCCTCCTTGAACCGTCCGACGGTCAGGTCGAGGGCGGTTGCCAGGGCACCCTGCGGGTCTTTCTCCGTACGGAAGGGGAGCGCGCGCACTCGGCACGCAGCTGGATGGGGTCCAACGCCATCCACGCCGCCGCCCCGATCCTCGGCCGCCTCGCCGCGTACGAACCGCGCCGGCCGGTCATCGACGGACTGGAGTACCGCGAGGGCCTCAACGCCGTACGGATCGAGGCCGGCGTCGCCAACAACGTCATCCCGGACGCCTGCACCGTCGTCGTCAACTACCGGTACGCCCCCGACCGCAGCGCCGAAGAGGCCCTGGCCCACGTCCACGAGGTCTTCGCGGACTGCGGCGTCGTCGAGTTCACCGTCGACGACCATTCCGGCGCGGCGATGCCCGGCCTCTCCCACCCGGCGGCCGAGGCGTTCATGGCGGCGGTCGGTGGCACCGCCCAGCCCAAGTTCGGGTGGACGGACGTCTCCCGCTTCGGCGCTCTCGGCGTCCCCGCGGTGAACTACGGACCCGGCGACGCGCTCCTCGCGCACAAGCGCAACGAGCACGTGGCCGTCGACCGGATCACTCACTGCGAGGAGCGGCTCCGCTCCTGGCTCACCGGCTGACCCACAGCATTCCCCTGTGCGTAACCTCCGTAGATCTACCCTGACCTGATACACAACGTCGGCATGTCGTCGGAGGGAGCAGGTCATGGGCAACCCCGAGGAAGCGCACGTCCCCGAGGAGCAGCGGCTCGGACCGGTACTGCGCCGCAGGGAACAGGTACAGCCCGGCACCACCGATCAGCGGCTGCTGGACACCGAGGGCGACTCCGAGTGGGTGCACACCGACCCATGGCGGGTGATGCGCATCCAGTCGGAGTTCGTCGAAGGATTCGGCGCCCTCGCCGAGCTGCCCAGCGCCATCAGCGTCTTCGGCTCGGCCCGTAGCCCGGTCGGCGGAGCGGACTACGAGGCGGGCGTACAGATCGGCAAGGCGCTGGTCGAGGCGGGCTTCGCGGTGATCACCGGCGGCGGGCCCGGAGCGATGGAGGCGGCGAACAAGGGGGCACGGGAGGCGAAGGGCGTCTCGGTCGGCCTCGGCATCGAGCTGCCCTTCGAGTCCGGCCTCAACCCGCACGTCGACATCGGCGTCAACTTCCGCTACTTCTTCGTCCGCAAGACGATGTTCGTGAAGTACGCGCAGGGCTTCGTCGTCCTGCCCGGCGGCCTCGGCACCCTGGACGAACTCTTCGAGGCGCTCACCCTCGTCCAGACGGGCAAGGTGACACGCTTCCCGATCGTGCTCTTCGGCACCGCCTACTGGTCCGGGCTCGTCGACTGGCTGCGGGACACGGTGGTGGCGCAGGGGAAGGCGTCCGAGCGGGATCTGCTGCTCTTCCACGTCACGGACAGCGTGGAAGAGGCAGTCACCCTGGTGACGAAGGAAGTCGGCCGGTAGGACGGCAGGTGGGCGCGGGACGGGCTTGCTCAGGCTCCCGCGGCGTCGAGGTGCGGGGTCCCCGTTTCCGGGAAGGGAGGGGCAGGGGACAAGGCCCGCCGCAGCCCCCCGCCCCGGTTACGCCAGCCCCCTCCGCGCCACCGCCGGCGCCCGATGCCCGGCGATCGACGCCACCATGTCCAGCACCTGCCGCGTCTCCGCCACCTCGTGCACCCGGTACACCCGCGCCCCCAGCCAGGCCGACACCGCGGTCGTCGCCAGCGTCCCGACCAGCCGTTCCTTCACGGGCCGGTCGAGCGTCTCCCCGACGAAGTCCTTGTTGGACAGCGATACGAGGACGGGCCAGCCGGTCTCCGTCATCTCACCGAGCCGACGCGTCGCCTCCAGCGAATGCCGGGTGTTCTTCCCGAAGTCATGACCGGGGTCGATCATGATGCCGTCCGGCCTGACCCCGAGCTCCACGGCCCGTTCGGCCAGCCCCTCCGTCACCCGCAGGATGTCCGCCATCACGTCGTCGTACGTGACCCGGTGCGGCCGGGTCCGCGGTTCGGCGCCGCCCGCGTGCGTGCACACCAGCCCCGCCCCGTACCGTGCGGCGACCTCCGCGAGCTTCGGGTCGACCCCGCCCCACGCGTCGTTCAGCACGTCCGCACCGGCCTCGCAGACCGCCTCGCCGACGTCGTGGCGCCAGGTGTCGACGCTGATGACGACGTCCGGGTGGCGGCGCCGCACCTCGGCGACGAACCCGACCGTGCGGCGGGCCTCCTCCTGGGCCGTCACCTCCTCGCCGGGACCCGCCTTCACCCCGCCGATGTCGATGATCGCGGCGCCGTCCGCGACGGCCTGCTCGACCCGGGCGAGCGCGGGCTCGTCGCGGAAGGTCGCGCCCTGGTCGTAGAAGGAGTCCGGAGTACGGTTCACGATCGCCATGATCACCGGCTCGTGCGCCCCGAATTCGCGCCGCCCCAGCCTGAGCGCACCGCTTCGCATCCCGTGTTTCTCCTCTGGTAGATCGCCCCATGGGTCGCCTGCGACCCTAACTGTCGGCACCGCATGGCACGATCGGAGCCGGACAGGTTTTCGCTCCCGGGGAGATGCGCGTGTTCTGGTTCTTGCTGCTGGCGATGGTGGTGGTCGTGGCCGCGGTCACCCTCGCGGTGGTCGGCGGAGGGAAGAGCGCCGTCCTGCAGGACGTGGCGCCCGAGCAGCCGACCGACCCGCTGCCCGCGCACCGGCCGGTCGGCCGCGCGGACATAGAAGCGATGCGACTGCCCGTGGTGGCCCGCGGCTACCGGATGACGGACGTCGACGACGCCCTCGGCCGGCTCGGCGCCGAGCTCGCCGAACGGGACGCGCGGATCGCCGATCTGGAGTCGGCGCTCGCGGGCGCGCAGGCGACGGCGGTGGGCGGCGAGGGGCTCTTCAAGGAGCCGCAGAACCGGCCGCGCCTGGAACGGTCCCCGTGGGAACCGCCGCACCCTCCGCGCTCCGAGCGGTCGCAACCGCCGCACCCCGAGCGGTCCCCGTGGGCACCGCCGCACCACCCGTCGTCGCCGCCCGGCCCCCCGCCCGGACCTTCCGGTCCGCAGTCCGGGCCCCGGTCCGGCGAGGAGCCGCAGCGATGAGCGCCGCCGGCGCCGAAGCCGCGGCCGACGGCCGGCTGCGCTGCTCCTGGGCACTGTCCACCGACGACTACCTCGTCTACCACGACACCGAATGGGGCCGCCCCGTCCACGGCGACGACGCCCTCTTCGAACGGCTCTGCCTGGAGGCGTTCCAGTCCGGACTGTCCTGGCTGACGATCCTGCGCCGCCGGGAAGGGTTCCGCAGCGCCTTCGCCGGATTCAAGATCCACGCGGTCGCCGAGTTCACCGACGCCGACAAGGAACGTCTCCTCGCCGACGCCGGGATCATCCGCAACCGCGCGAAGATCGAGGCGACCCTTGCCAACGCCAAGGCGCTGGCCGACTGGCCGGACGGCGAGCTGGACGCGCTGATCTGGTCGTACGCCCCCGACCCGGCGACCCGCCCCGCCCCGCGCACCCTCGGCGACGTCCCGGCGGTCACCCCGGAGTCCACGGCTCTCGCCAAGGACCTCAAGAAGCGCGGCCTGCGCTTCATCGGCCCCACGACGGCCTACGCCCTGATGCAGGCGTGCGGCCTGGTCGACGACCACCTGGCCGACTGCGTGGCCCGGGGTACCGCGGCGTAGCGGAGAGCTACTTCCCCAGGTACTTCGGCTTCGCCTTGTCCAGGAAGGCCTGCACCGCGATCGTGTGGTCCTCCGACGCGCCCGCCTTCGTCTGGAGCTCGTCCTCCTTCTCCAGCGTCTCGCTCAGCGTGTGGCCGGCGCCGTACGCCAGGGACGCCTTGAGCGCGGCGTACGCCACCGTCGGACCGTCCGCCAGCCGGCGGGCCACCGCCAGGGCCTCCGCGGCGAGGTCGCCGGTGGGCACCACCTTGTTCGCGATGCCCAGTTCGTAGGCGTCCTGCGCGGAGATCGAACGCGGGAAGAGCAGCAGATCCGCCGCGCGGCTCTGACCGATCAGCCGGGGCAGCGTCCACGAGACGCCCGAGTCGGCGGTCAGGGCGACCCCGGCGAACGAGGTGTTGAAGGACGCGCTGTCGGCCACCACCCGGTAGTCGCACGCGAGCGCGAACCCGAAGCCCGCACCGGCCGCGACACCGTTGACCCCGGCGACGACCGGCTTCTCCATCTCGGTGATCGCCCGTACGACCGGGTTGTAGTGCTCCTGCACGGTGCTCAGCGCATTGCCCGTGCCGGACTCGCGGGTGGCGGCAAGCGTGGCGACGTGTTCCTTGAGGTCCTGGCCGACACAGAAGGCGCGCCCGGTGGCGGTGAGCAGAACGGCCCGTACGGCGGTGTCGGCGGCCGCCGACCGCAGTGCGTCACGGAGCGCGACCTTGGCCGCCGTGTTCATGGCGTTCATCGCGTCGGGCCGGTTGATCGTGATCGTCGCGAGACCTTCAGTCACTTCGTAGAGCACCGTGTCGGCCACGTTGTCCGCCATTTGCTGTCCCCTTTGCGCCTCGGGCAATGCCTGTCGAGCCAAGCATGGCCGACATCACGGAGGGCGAACATGTGACCTGCGTCTAACAATTGCGCCCCGATGCAGGGGTGAAGGCGACGGAGTATCGCAGTCGGATCGCCGAATTGAGTGGTTTTGAGAGAGCGCGTTGCGCAAGCGATGCAGAGCGATGTTGGTCATCGGGGTCTGTGATGCGGGATAATGGCCTGGAAGCAATGTGTTCGATGCCGGTGACACAGCGCCTGTCATGGGGCCGCCGGTTGATATGAGCTGGTTTCAGGAAGGGGAACGAGCATGGCGGCCATGAAGCCGCGGACGGGCGACGGCCCGCTCGAGGTGACAAAGGAGGGGCGGGGCATCGTCATGCGCGTTCCGCTCGAAGGCGGCGGTCGGCTTGTCGTGGAGCTGACGCCGGACGAGGCCGATGCGCTCGGCGACGCCCTCAAGAAGGTCGTCGGCTGACGCGGAGGCGCCCACACTTCACCACTGCCCCGCCACGGAGCCCGTGCCGGGGCAGTGGTGCGTCCGGAACGGTTCGCAGCCCGGGTGCGGGGCGAGGACCGGTGGAGGGTCAGCCGCGCCGGACCGCGCACAGCAGCCCGTCGCCCACCGGCAGCAGCGTTGCCATCAGCTCCTGGCTCTCCCGCACCGCCCGCAACAGCTCCCGCAGCCTCAGCACCTCTGCGGGCTGCGCCGCCGAGTCGACCGTGCGGCCGTCCGCGAAGACGCCCTCGAAGCAGACCAGACCACCAGGTCGCAGCAGGCGCAACGATTCAGCGAGGCAGTCCAGGCTCTCCAGCCGGTCGCCGTCGCAGAACACCAGGTCGTATCCGCCGTCCGCGAGCCGCGGAAGTACGTCGAGGGCGCGTCCCGGGATGAACCGGGCCCGATTGGCGGCGAACCCCGCGGCCCGGAACGCCTCGCGGGCGAACTGCTGACGCTCCGGCTCCGGATCGACCGTGGTCAGCACGCCGTCGGGTCGCATCCCGTGCAGCAGATAGATGCCGGAGACGCCGGTTCCGGTGCCGATCTCGGCCACCGCCTTGGCGTCCGTGGTGGCGGCGAGCAGGCGCAGCGCTGCGCCGGTGCCTGGTGACACCGAGCGGAGACCTGCGTCCCGGGCCCGGTCCCGGGCCCAGCGCAGTGCTTCGTCCTCGGCGACAAAGGCGTCGGCGAACGCCCAGCTCGTCTGCCGGTTGGCGGTGATGACCCTCTCCTGTCCCCGTAGTTGGCGCAACGGTGACTGTATCCGCTGTACCCGGGAACCCGCAGATGGGACCAGGCGTTATCAAGGGGCAGGGGAAAGCGCGTGGACAGGGCCCGCAGATCGGGCCCAGGAATCCGCGGCCGGCGGTTCCGGGGGCGTCCCCGGCCCCAGCAGGAAAAAGGCTTATCCGGAGCTAACGGGCGAGGTGGCTATGGTAGGGGCTCCACTGGACACCACCAGAGCCGACAGGGGAGGTGCGGCTGCGCCTGTGGATCGGAGAGGAGTGCTGCGGCGCTTGCTCAGGTCGGCGGGTGAGCCGAAATCCGTGACCAACTTTGCTGACCGTTCTTCCAGCGACTCCGCACCAACCGCGACCTTCGCCTCAGATGCGGACTCCCAGGCTTGGATGCCGCCCTCATGGGAAGAGATCGTCAGCACGCACAGCGGTCGTGTCTACCGCCTTGCCTACCGACTGACGGGCAACCAGCACGATGCCGAGGACCTCACCCAGGAGGTCTTCGTCCGGGTGTTCCGTTCGCTGTCGACCTATACGCCCGGCACCTTCGAGGGCTGGCTGCACCGCATCACGACCAACCTGTTCCTGGACATGGTCCGTCGTAAGCAGCGGATCCGTTTCGACTCCCTCGGCGACGACGCCGCCGAGCGGCTGCCGAGCCGTGAGCCGTCCCCGCAGCAGGTTTTCAACGACACCCACTTCGACGCGGACGTGCAGCAGGCGCTGGACACCCTTGCGCCCGAGTTCCGGGCCGCGGTCGTGCTCTGTGACATCGAGGGACTCTCGTACGAGGAGATCGCCGCGACACTCGGCGTGAAGCTCGGCACCGTGCGCAGCCGCATCCACCGCGGACGCTCGCACCTGCGCAAGGCGCTGCAGCACCGCTCTCCCGAGGCCCGCGCCGAGCAGCGCTCGCTGGCGGGCGCGATGGTGACGGGGGAGGTCGGATCGGCGTGAGTGGCACGGGTCCGACCCCCGCGGAACAGCATCTGGGGGACCGGCTTGCCGCGCTTGTCGACGGTGAGCTCAAACATGACGTCCGTGACCGGGTGCTCGCCCATCTCGCGACCTGCGCCAAGTGCAAGGCCGAGGCTGCCGCTCAGCGGCGGCTGAAGAGCGTCTTCGCGCAGTCCGCCCCGCCTTCGCCGTCCGAGGGGTTCCTCGCCCGGCTGCAGGGCCTTCCCGGGGGACCTGGTGGTGACGACGACAGCCAAGGAAGACCATTCGGCGGCTCCGGGCGCTTCACCGACGGGCTCTTCCCCGAGGTCCAGCCTTCCGGCAGCCGCACCGATCCGCCCTCGATGAGTTCGCCGCTCGACCGCTTCGGCTATCTCCCGACACCGCACGGCTCGGCCGCGGTGCTTCCGGGTGCCGCGTCACGCTCCGGTTTCCCCATTCATGAGGTGGGCCGGGACGCGGACCGCTCGCCGTGGCGCGGCCGCAGGTTCGCTTTCGCGGCGGCCAGCGCCGTCTCGATGGCGGCCATCGCGCTCGGGGGTGCCCTGCCGACGGACGCCGCTCCCGACACCCCGGTCCGTGCCGAGGGCGCCGGCAACAATGTGACGCCCCTCGACGCCGACGCACGCGCCGAGCGCGGCGGCGTGACCAGCCGCCGTGGTGGTGGCATCGGCACGTCCGCCGTGCCCCACAGCAGCCGCACCGTCGCCGCCGCCACGCCTTTCCAGCAGCCGGGCGGCCGTGTACCCGCACTGTTGGGCACGGGTCTCGTCACGCCCAACCCCTTCATGGTCCCGGTGCTGACCAATGTGTCCGCGCCGCCGCTGATACGTCCGACTGCTACCAGCCCCCTGTTCACCCGGGCGCTCGGCGGCGGACTGACCCCCACGTCCCCCGCGCCCTCGCCGACCTCGTCCTGGACGCCCACATCGGCCTCGGCCCTGCCGAGCTCCGCCGATCACGGCCTGCCGCTTTCTCCCCGGCGCTGACCGGGGTCGGCGCAGCCATTCGCAAACCTGGTTGAATCCCGGGAGGAATTCCCGGAGGGACGTCCCTCGCGGGCGTGCAGAGGGCCAGTTGCGGCAGTTGCGGGGAGAACATGGACGACGGAAAGCCCACCGGGCCGAAGGCGAAGTGGTGGAGCCGTCCCACGTCGGGGCACACCACCACCTCGGCGCCGGAGAGTGCAGCCGCCGCGGTGGATGCACCGGTCGAGGACGCGTGGGCCGCGGACGCGCCCGCACATCCCGAGCCGGTGGCGCCCGCGCAGTCCGCAGCACCCGAGCCCGTGGCACAGACGCCCGTAGCCCCGGCCCCGCCTGCCGCAGTCCCGGCCCCCGCACCGGCGGTGAAGCCACTGCACGAGCCCGATGAGTACAGCACCCCGCCGTACGGCGGCCCCGGGCCCTGGGCGCCCGCACCCCCTGTACAGCGCCCGGTCCCGACACCGGCCCACGGCACCCCGGTGCCTCCGGTACCCCCGCCGTACGCGGGCACGAACGGCGCGAACATAACCGCCGGGCCCCCTCCCACGCCGGGCCCCGTCCCCACGCCGGGCCCTGTCCCCGCCGCGGCCTTCACGCCTCCGCCCCAGCCGCCCCAGTCCACGCACTGGCTGCAGTACGACCCCTGGGGTGGGTACCGGCAGCCACTGACCCAGCCCGGTCAGCCGCTCGGCTCCGACGGCGGACGGGGAAAGAACCGGCGCGGCTCGCTGCTCGTCGGCGCGCTGCTGCTCGCCCTGGTGGCGGGCGGCATCGGCGGTGGCATCGGGGCCTACGTCGAGCGCAACGGCGGCCTGACCACGGTCGAGCTCCCGCAGGCCGCGAAGAACAGTGGCGGCCGCGCCCCCGACAGCGTCGCGGGCATCGCCGCCAGTGCCCTGCCCAGCGTGGTCACCCTCCACGTCAGCGGCACCACCGAATCGGGCACCGGCACCGGCTTCGTCCTCGACAACGAGGGCCACATCCTCACCAACAACCATGTGGTCGCCCCGGCCGGCCCCTCCGGTGACATCACGGTGACGTTCAGCGGCGGCGAGACCGCGAGCGCCGAGATCGTCGGCAAGGACAGCGGCTACGACCTCGCCGTGGTCAAGGTCAAGGGCGTCTCCGGGCTCAAGCCGCTGCCGCTGGGCAACTCGGACAACGTGCAGGTCGGCGACCCGGTCGTGGCCATCGGTGCCCCGTTCGACCTGTCCAACACCGTCACCTCCGGCATCATCAGCGCCAAGGACCGGCCGATCACCGCGGGCGGCGAGAAGGGCGACGGCAGCGACATCAGCTACGTGGACGCGCTGCAGACCGACGCCCCCATCAACCCGGGCAACTCCGGCGGTCCGCTGGTCGACACCGACGCCCACGTCATAGGCATCAACAGCGCCATCCGCGCCGCCGACAACGGTTCGACGACCGAGGGCGGCCAGGCGGGTTCCATCGGCCTCGGCTTCGCCATCCCGATCAACCAGGGCAAGCGGGTGGCCGAGGAACTGATCAACACCGGGAAGGCCACCCATCCGGTGATCGGCGTCACATTGGACATGAAGTACACCGGTGACGGCGCCAAGGTCGGCGCGAAGGGCGCCGAGGGCAAGCCCGCGGTGACACCGGGCGGTCCCGGTGCGAAGGCCGGCATCAAGCCGGGCGACATCATCACCGAGGTGGACGGCCGGCGGGTACACAGTGGCGAGGAGCTGATAGTGAAGATCCGCGCACACCGCCCGGGCGACCGTTTGGACCTCGGCCTGACCCGCGGTGGTAAAGACCTGTCCATGACTTTGACCCTCGGGTCCGCAACGGGCACGTGACGGCACCGGCACGCTACCGCCCGGACAGTTTCGCCGGGTACCGTGGGCCGGGGCCGGACCTCATCCGACCTGGTCCATGGTCTCGGAGAACACGAGGAGCAACCAGGTGTTCAATGACATAGGCGCACTCGAGCTGGTGACGCTGGTGATCCTCGGCGTGCTCGTCTTCGGCCCGGACAAGCTGCCCAAGGTCATCCAGGACGCCTCGCGCTTCATCCGGAAGGTCCGCGAGTTCTCCGAGAGCGCCAAGGAAGACATCCGCACGGAGCTCGGCCCGGAGTTCAAGGACTTCGAGTTCGAGGATCTCAACCCGAAGACGTTCGTCCGCAAGCAGCTCATGGACGGCAACGACGATCTCGGGCTGAAGGAGATCCGCGAGAGCTTTGACCTCCGCAAGGAGATGGCGGAGGTCACCGACGCGGTGAACGGGCGCGAGACCACTGCTGTGGAGTCCGCGGGCGGCGTGTCGGGCAGCGCGGCGATCACCGCGGCGAACGGCTCCCCGGGCGCTCCCGACCTGCTCAAGAAGCGTGAACAGCCCGCGAAGGACGACCGCCCGCCGTTCGACGCCGACGCCACCTGACACCGGTCAATCCCGACTCGTCCGGACGGTATGGCTATTCTCCATCTGTCCGGTTGCGAGGCTGCCCGAGGGGGGCGGGCCACTCCGGACCTTAGGGATCGAGGAGGCGGCCGGGCAGATGGAGACGACAAGTCGGGCAGGCGCGGAAGGTGCGTCCAGCGCAGTCACCGAGGAGGAGGTGCCGGCGGCCCGGCGTACGGTCGACGGCTATCTGCAGGCGTCGTTCCCCTGGTACGGACTGGACGAGGCATTCACCGGTCCGCGCTGGCTGATGCAGGTCGGCACGGCGGCGGACGGCACGGTGCAGCACGGATCGACCGGGCACGGTGACGAGCCGGTGGTCCGGGGCGACTCGGGCGGTGAGAAGCAGCGGTTCGCGGTCGTGGTGACCGTGGGGAGCAGTCCCGTGCGGCGCAGCGGCGACGGTACAGGAGTCCTGGACGCGACCACGGTGTCGTCTGCCGCCTGGCTGGCGGGCTCGGGCCTGCTGTCGTTCACCTGGCCCGCGCAGCTGGACCACACACTGCGCGACGACTGGCTGGACCAGCAGACGGAGACGGCGTTCGAACTCGCCGACGATCTGGACGGTCCCGCGTGGTCGGTGCTGTCCCTGCCGGTGGACGGGGTTCCGGTGCCGTTCCACTACCGCGAGTCCGAGTACGGCTGGGTGCTGGCGGGGTCGGCGCGCGACGGGGTGCACATCGGGGCGTACGGGCGCGGGATGAGCGCGTACGGACTCGGGTTCTCGGTGATCGCAGACATCGCCACATACGCGTAGCGGCTCGATCGGTGCGGTGAGCCGTGACCGGACGCGTCCGGTTCGCCGCGTTTTCCCCGATCGCCGGACGGGCTTCTTCCGTCGCGGCGATCGGGGACTCGGGCCGGTGTCAGAACTTGTTGCGCGGGGTGATCCCCAGAGACATGCCCGACAGACCCCGCTGACGGCCGCCCAGCCGCTCCGCGATCTTGCGCAGCGCCTTGCCGGCCGGGGAGTCGGGGTCCGAGAGGACCACGGGCTTGCCCTCGTCGCCGCCCTCGCGCAGACGCACGTCGATCGGGATGGAGCCGAGCACCGGCACCTCCGCGCCGACTGTCCTCGTCAGGCCCTCGGCCACCTTCTGGCCGCCGCCGGTGCCGAACACGTCGACCATCTCGTCGCAGTGCGGGCACGGCATGCCCGACATGTTCTCGACGACGCCGACGATCTTCTGGTGGGTCTGCACCGCGATCGAGCCCGCCCGCTCGGCCACCTCGGCCGCGGCCTGCTGCGGGGTCGTGACGACCAGGATCTCCGCGTTCGGCACGAGCTGTGCCACGGAGATCGCGATGTCACCGGTGCCCGGCGGCAGGTCGAGCAGCAGGACGTCGAGGTCGCCCCAGTAGACATCGGCGAGGAACTGCTGCAGCGCTCGGTGCAGCATCGGGCCACGCCACACCACCGGGGCGTTGCCCGGGGTGAACATGCCGATGGAGATGACCTTCACGCCGTACGCCGACGGCGGCATGATCATGTTCTCGACCTGGGTCGGCTTGCCGTCCGCGCCGAGCATCCGCGGCACGCTGTGCCCGTAGATGTCAGCGTCCACGACGCCGACCTTGAGGCCGTCGGCGGCCATCGCCGCCGCCAGGTTCACCGTCACGGAGGATTTGCCGACGCCGCCCTTACCGGACGCCACCGCGTACACCCGCGTCAGCGAGCCGGGCTTGGCGAACGGCACCTCGCGCTCCGCCGTACCGCCGCGCAGCGACGCCGTGAGCTCCTTGCGCTGTTCGTCGCTCATCACGTCGAGCGTCACGTCGACGCGCGTGACGCCTTCGACCTTCGCGACCGCGTCGGTCACGTTCTTGGTGATGGTCTCGCGCATCGGGCAGCCGGACACCGTGAGATACACCGTGACAGCGACCGCACCGTCAGCGGCGATCTCGACCGACTTGACCATGCCGAGTTCGGTGATCGGTCGGTGGATCTCCGGGTCGTTCACTGTCGCCAGTGCTTCGCGCACCGCGTCTTCGGTAGCCATACGACGATGTTACGGCGCCCGTGCCCCCCGCCGGGATGGGCCGTCAGCGGTCTTCGTCACTCTCGGCAGGAAATAGTGCGCGCCGGCCGTCCATGTCCTTCACCATGTCCTGGAGTTCCGAGCGGATCCAGTCCCGGGTGGCGACCTCGCCGAGCCCCATCCGCAGGGACGCGATCTCCCGGGTGAGGTACTCGGTGTCCGCGATGGAGCGCTCGTTCTGCTTGCGGTCCTGCTCGTGGGTGACCCGGTCGCGGTCGTCCTGCCGGTTCTGCGCGAGCAGGATCAGCGGGGCCGCGTACGAGGCCTGGAGCGACAGCATCAGCGTCAGGAAGATGAACGGGTACTCGTCGAAGCGCAGGTTCACCGGGGCGAAGATGTTCCACAGCACCCAGACGATGATGATCAGCGTCATCCAGACGATGAACCGCCCGGTCCCCAGGAAGCGGGCGATCCGCTCGGAGAACCGGCCGAACGCCTCCGGGTCGTACTCCGGCAGCAGCCGCGGCCGAAGGTCCTTCGGCTGATCCAGCCGGCCCCTGACGGTGCGCGTCATCGCCGACGACCCCGTCGACGACGGCCCGGGTCCCGACGCCCGGGAGCGGTCCTCACCCGCCATGGGCCACCCACTCCTCGCCGTGGAAGTCGGTCTCCCGCCAGTCGTCGGGCAGCAGATGGTCGAGCACGTCGTCGACGGTGACCGCACCGAGCAGCGACCCGCTCTCGTCCACGACGGGTACCGAGACCAGGTTGTACGCCGCCAGGTAACTGGTCACCACCGACAGCGGGGTGTCGGGGGTCAGCGGCACGAGGTCGCTGTCGACGATCGAGCTGACCAGGGTGAACGGCGGGTCGCGCAGCAGCCGCTGGAAGTGCACCGCGCCCAGGTACTTGCCGGTCGGCGTCTCGTCCGGCGGCCGGCACACGTACACCTGCGCGGCGAGCGCCGGGGACAGGTCGGAGCGGCGGACCCGGGCGAGCGCGTCGGCGACCGTGGCGTCCGGCCGCAGCACGATCGGCTCGGTGGTCATCAGACCGCCCGCGGTCCGCTCCTCGTACGACATCAGCCGTCGGACGTCCGCCGCGTCGTCCGGCCGCATCAGTGTCAGCAGCCGCTCCTTGTCCTCCTCGGGCAGTTCGGAGAGCAGGTCGGCCGCGTCGTCCGGGTCCATCGCCTCCAGGACGTCGGCGGCACGCTCCTCCTTGAGCTTGCCGATGATCTCCACCTGGTCGTCCTCGGGCAGCTCCTCCAGCACGTCGGCGAGCCGGTCGTCGTCGAGCGCGGCGGCCACCTCGGCGCGCCGCTTGGGCGACAGATGGTGCAGCGCGTTGGCCACATCGGTCGGGCGCAGCCGCTCGAACGTGGCGACGAGCGACTCGGCGCCCTGCCCGTGCTCCTCCAGCGAGAAGCCGCTCACCGCAGACCAGTCCACCGTCAGGGTCTCGCCCTTGCGGCGCAGCGCTCCGCCCCTGCCCTTGCGCACGAAGTACTTGACGATCTCCCAGTCGCGGCGGGCCGGGAGCTGCTGGATCGCGACGTCGAGGATGGTGACCTCCTCGTCCGTCTCCACCAGCCGGACCCGGCGGTCCAGGAACTCGCCGAGGACCAGGCGCTCGGTGGGGCGCTGCTCGAAGCGCCGCATGTTCACCACGCCGGTGGTGATGACCTGACCCGAGTCGATGCCCGTCACCCGGGTCATCGGAAGGAAGATCCGGCGCCGGCTGACCACCTCGACGACGAAGCCGAGCAGCCGTGGCGGACGCCCGCCGACCCGCAGCATCGCGACGAGATCGCGGACGCGGCCCACCTGGTCGCCGTTGGGGTCGAAGACGGGCACACCGGAGAGATGCGAGACGAAGACCCGGGAGGCGCCTGCGGCCATGCTGTGTGCCTCCTTCCGTCCCGTCGAGGAGGGACCGGTCCGTCAAGCCGGTTATGCGCTGTTATGACGGGATCAGGCTAGCCCGTACCGCTCCCGGTCGGCCCGGTGGAGCCGTCCGTACGGCTCTGCGCCGGATGGCGTACCCGGCACCGGTACGCTGCCGTCAGCCACCCCCACACGCAGATGAGAGGCAGTGCGCCCGTGACCTCTTTTGTCCCGTCCGTCGCTCCCCGCCGCCGGACCGCTGTCGCCGTCCTGCTCTGTGCGGGCCTGACCGCAGCCCTGACGGCGTGCGGCAGCGAGGATCCGGACAAGGGGACCAACGGCGTCGGCAGACTCTCGGCGACGGAGATCGAGCAGCGGGCGCAGAAGGCGGCGGACTCGGCGGACGCGGTACGGCTGGCCGGCACGCTGGTCAGCAAGGGCGGCACGTACAAGATCGACATGCGGCTCAAGGAGGACGGCGGCACGGGCTCGCTCACCTCGAAGAACAGCACATTCGAGCTGCTGCGGATCGGTGACGAGGTCTACCTGAAGGCCGACTCCGGCTTCTGGAGCCACGACGGGAAGGGCGGCGCGGACAGCAAGGGTGACGCAGGTGCCGCGGCCGGGGACAAGCTCCAGAACAAGTACGTGAAGGTCCCCCAGGACGACCCCACGTACAAGCAGCTGCGCGGCTTCACGGACATGAAGACCCTGCTCGACGGGATGCTCACCCTGCACGGCAAGGTCAACAAGGGCGACCACGGCAAGGTGGGCTCCGTCCGTACCGTCCAGATCCTCGGCGGGAAGGGCGAGGGCGGTGCGCTCGACGTCTCGCTGAAGGGCACGCCGTATCCGCTGCGGTTCGCCCGTGGCGGTGGCGGAGGCATTCTCACACTCGCCGACTGGGGCCTGGACTTCGAGCTGAAGGCCCCGGCCAAGGGCGACACGGTCGACTACGGGCAGCAGCTCCCCAAGTCCACCTCGTAGCGCCGCCCGCCCGCCGTCAGCTCTTGCGGCGGCGCTTCAGCAGCAGCCGCGGGAGCGCGTCGGGCACGGGGCGGCGGGTGGTCGCCGGGGTCGGCAGCGGCGGCGCCGCGTGCGAGGTGTCCGGCAGGTCTGTACGGGAGTCGCCGGGCGTCAGCCGCAGCACCCGGCACTCGCGCGCCCACCGCTCGGTCATCTGCTCGGCGTCCGGCGCGTTCAGCCGCTTGCCCTTGAGCTCGGCGACCGCCGCCTCCCACTCCTCCGAGTGCGGCGCGAGCTCCGTCACGGCGGCCGTCCAGGCGACCAGCCGACCGCCCTTGTCCTTGCTGCGTACGGTCACCTCGGCGGTGGACCCGTCGGTGAGACCGGCCGGCAGCGGCTGTTCGCCGGGGCCGTCCCCGACGAGATGGGCCGCTCCCTCGTGCCAGGTGTGCCACAGCGCCCGGGCGGGACCGGTGCCGCGCACCCAGATGAGGCCGGACTTCTTGGTGGCCTCCTCGACGAGGGCCGGTCCGAGCAGCGAGTCAGCGGCAGCAGCAGTCATGGGCCGAACTCTATTAGAGCCACCCGTTGCGCTTGAGCGAGCGGTGGATGGAGAAGCAGACGACCCCGATGACGCCCATCACCATCGGGTAGCCGTACGTCCACCGTAGTTCCGGCATGTGGTCGAAGTTCATGCCGTAGACGCCGCAGATCATGGTCGGCACGGCGATGATGGCCGCCCAGGACGTGATCTTGCGCATGTCCTCGTTCTGGGCGACGGTCGCCTGCGCCAGGTTGGCCTGCAGGATCGAGTTCAGCAGTTCGTCGAAGCCGATGACCTCTTCGTGCACCCGCGCCAGGTGGTCGGCCACGTCCCGGAAGTACTTCTGGATGTCCGGGTCGACCAGCCGCATCGGCCGCTCGCTGAGCAGCTGCATCGGCCGTAGCAGCGGCGAGACGGCCCGCTTGAACTCCAGCACCTCACGCTTCAGCTGGTAGATCCGGCCGGCGTCCGAACCGCGCGGGCTGCCCTTCGCGGGGGTGGAGAAGACCTCGATCTCCACCTCGTCGATGTCGTCCTGGACGGCGCCCGCCACCGCGATGTAGCCGTCCACGACATGGTCGGCGATGGAGTGCAGAACGGCCGACGGCCCTTTGGCGAGCAGATCGGGGTCGTCCTGCAGCCGGTGCCGCAGCGCACGCAGCGAGCCGTGCCCGCCGTGCCGGACGGTGATGACGAAGTCCCGGCCGGTGAAGCACATCACCTCACCGGTCTCGACCACCTCGCTGGTCGCGGTGAGCTCGGTGTGCTCGACGTAGTGGATGGTCTTGAAGACGGTGAACAGCGTGTCGTCGTACCGTTCCAGCTTCGGCCGCTGGTGGGCGTGGACGGCGTCCTCGACGGCGAGCGGGTGGAGACCGAACTCCCGGGCGATCCCGGCGAATTCGGCCTCGGTCGGCTCGTGGAGACCGATCCAGGCGAAGCCGCCCTTCTCCCGTACCCGGAGCATCGCCTCGTGCGGTGTCAGGCAGTTTCCGCTCTCCTGGCGCCGCCCGTCACGGTAGACCGCGCAGTCGACGACCGCGCTGGAGGCGGACGGGTCACGGGTGGCGTCGTAATTGCTGTGCAGGACGGTGGTCTTGCGCAGGGACGGGCGCACGGCGGCGCGCAGGTCACGGATCATCGACATGGCTGGCTCCTTCACGGAGGGCCGTCGTCGGGCGCGTGGAACAGCCCGGAATGGGGACGTGTGCTCACATCCGCAAAGCGGGCGGCACCGCGGCGGCACGATGACGGCGTTCGCTACAGACAGGCAAAAAAGGAGTGCTCTTCCGTCGTGCGCAATGCCCCGGGCCTTGACCGAGAAGGCTTCAGATCACCGAAGAAAGGTGTCGGGCGGAAGAGCGATCGGTACTGCACGATCGACTTCGATCCATTGCAGCCCCACCTCCTCCAGCCGGTCCCCCGTGGGGGATGACGTGTCGTCGGAACTGAGAGCGACGCTTCTGCGTGCTGTCCGACCAGCGGCCAAGACTATCAGCCGACACAGGGCCAATCCCTTACTTTGCCCGTTCGATACGCGTTCTATGCTCGCCACATGGGAGAAATTCTTGCTCTGGTCGAGGCCCGTCTCCGGACGGCTCTCGGTGAACCGGACGCACGCGCCGCGGTGACGTTCCTCGGTACGGACCGGATCGAGGTGCTCCGTTTCGTCGACGGCGATGTGGTGCGCTACGCGACGCTCGGCATGTCCGCCCAGCCGATGGCCGACCCGACCGCTGCCCTCGCGGACCCGGTGAAGGGGCCGCGCGCCGAGCTGGTCCTCTCCGTGCGGGCCGGTCTCGCCGACACCGACAAGGTCCTCCGCGGGCTGGCGGTGCTGGCCGCCTCGCCGCAGGTCGAGGGGTTGATCGTGGCGCCCGGCGCCTCCCTGGACCTCGGTGAACCGCTGTGGCCCGGGGCGCCGTTCAGCTCCGTGCTGGTCGCCGAGTCGGGCGGCCTGGTCGAGGACCTCGAACTGGACGAGCCGATGGAGCCGGTGCGGTTCCTGCCGCTGCTGCCGATGACGCACAACGAGGCGGCGTGGAAGCGGGTCCGCGGGGCGCAGGAGCTGCAGGAGCGGTGGCTGTCGCACGGGACGGATCTGCGTGATCCGCTGCGTACCTCCGTAGCCCTGGACTGAGACGTTCGTCATACGGGATGCGGGCAAGCCCCGCCGCGCGGCCAGGAGGGAGAGCTGCGGGCGGGGCGGAACAGGGGTGACCCGGAGGTCAGTTGGCGAAGACCGTGACGCCGTCCTCGGTGGCGTGCTTCGGCTCCAGCTCCTCCGCCTCATGGGTCAGGGCGGTACGCCGGATCCGGACGACGAGCGCGCCGGCCACTGCCGCGAGCGCGGCGACCACGAACGGGACGTGGATGTCGCTCCACTCCTCGATCTTCGGGGCGAGATACGGGGCGGCAGCCGCGGCGAACCAGCGGACGAAGTTGTAGCCCGCGCTCGCCACCGGGCGCGGCGCGTCCGAGACGCCGAGCGCCAGCTCCGTGTAGACGGTGTTGTTCATGCCGATGAAGGCGCCGGAGACGATCGTGCAGACGATCGCCGCGGTGTGACTGCCGTAGCCGAGGATCAGCAGGTCGACGGCGAGCAGGACCAGCGAGCCGCCGAGCACCTTGAGCGAGCCGAAACGCTTCTGCAGGCGGGGTGCGACGAGTACCGAGAAGACGGCGAGCAGCAGGCCCCAGGCGAAGAAGACCGCGCCCGACCTGTACGGCGTCATGTTCAGCACGAACGGGGTGAACGCCAGGATCGTGAAGAACGCGTAGTTGTAGAAGAACGCCGAGGCCGCGACCGAGGCGAGTCCGCCGTGACCCAGCGCCCTGAGCGGATCGAGCAGTGAGGTCCTGCGGGCCGGCTTCGGCTGTTCCTTCAGGAACGCCGTGATGCAGATGAAGCCGATCGCCATCAGCGCCGCGGTGCCGAAGAACGGGTAGCGCCAACTGGCGTCACCGAGCAGCGCGCCGAGCAGCGGTCCGCAGGCCATGCCGAGGCCGAGTGCCGACTCGTACAGCAGGATCGCAGCCGAGCTGCCACCGGCCGCCGCACCGACGATCACGGCGAGCGCCGTGGAGACGAAGAGCGCGTTGCCGAGCCCCCAGCCGGCCCGGAAGCCGACGAGTTCCGCGACGGACGACGAAGTGCCGGAGAGCCCGGCGAAGACGACGACGAGCGCGAGTCCGGCCAGGAGTGTCTTGCGGCCGCCGATCCGGCTGGAGACGAAACCGGTGACCAGCATCGCGACCGCGGTGATCAGGAAGTACGAGGTGAAGAGCAGGGAGACCTGGCTGGGTGTGGCATCGAGTCCCTTGGCGATGGACGGCAGGATCGGGTCGACGAGCCCGATCCCCATGAACGCGACGACAGAGGCGCCCGCGGTGGCCCAGACGGCCTTGGGCTGGCGCAGGATGCTGCCGGTTCCCTGATCGAATGGATCCTCTGCCGGCATGTGGGTTCTCGCTCTCCGATAGATCGATGCGGTGTACACAGAATAAGTTAGAGAACCTAATGAATGCAAGTTACATCTACTTATCCTGGTGGGAGCCACGCTGCGGACGGGTGATCGTCCTTGACGCGGCGACGGCCGGGGAGGACCGTTGGGCGCTATGAGGGGCGAACCCAGTTGCCCGAAGTGCGGTGGCCGGGTCAGGGCGCCCGGTCTTTTCGCCGACACCTGGCAGTGCGCCGTGCACGGCGCCGTGTATCCGTTGCAGCCGGTGATCCCACCCAGCGTCGAGGCGCTCGGCGTGGTGGTGCACCGTGCCCGGGTACCGGTGTGGATGCCCTGGCCGCTGCCGGTCGGCTGGCTGTTCACCGGCGTGGCGTACGCGGGGGACGACCGCAGCGGCGGCCGCGCCACCGTCGTCGCCTGCTCGGGACCCGGTCCGCTCGGCGGGGTGGGCGAGATGCTGCTCGTCGCCGAGGAGCTCGGGGTCGGCCTCGGCGCGCGTTACGCCGGGATCGACGGCCCCGACCCGGGTCCGTACCTTCATGTCGACGGCCCGCCCAATGCCAAGGTGCTGGCCGCCGGACGGCCCACCCCGCTCTGGCAGGTCAAGAGCGCCCCCGAGGACCGGGCGGTCTTCGCGGGCGAGGCCTGCGGGCTCTGGCTGTGGGCGGTCGTCTGGCCCGAGCAGTCCGCGCTGCTCATGTACGACGAGCTGATACTGACCGATCTGCGAGACGCCGGGGGAGAGGTCGACCTGGTGCCCTGCGGGGCGCTCAGCCCTCGACTGCTCAGCCGGCCCTGAGGCCGCGGCGCACGGTCCCGGCCGCACTGCTGCGCTGCCCGCTGTCCTGCCGTCGTGACCGGGCGGTGTTCGAATGCCGGTTATCCTTGGGCGTCCCCCCTGTCCGGCTGAGAGCACTGGAGTACGCGTCGTGCACATCGACCTGCACACCCACTCCACCGCGTCGGACGGCACGGACACCCCTGCCGGGCTGATGCGGAACGCCGCCGCGGCAGGGCTCGATGTCGTCGCTCTCACCGACCACGACACCGTCCGCGGCCACGCCGAGGCGATCGCCGCGCTCCCCGAGGGCCTGACTCTCGTCACCGGTGCCGAGCTCTCCTGCCGGATCGACGGCGTGGGCCTGCACATGCTCGCGTACCTCTTCGACCCCGACGAGCCCGAACTGGCGCGCGAACGCGAGCTGGTCCGCGACGACCGGGTGCCGCGCGCGCAGACGATGGTGCGCAAGCTCCAGGCGCTCGGCGTTCCCGTCGAGTGGGAGCAGGTCGCCCGGATCGCCGGCGACGGATCGGTCGGCAGGCCGCACATCGCCACCGCGCTCGTCGAGCTCGGTGTCGTCGAGACCGTCTCCGACGCCTTCACCCCCGAGTGGCTCGCCAACGGTGGACGCGCGTACGCAGAGAAGCACGAACTCGACCCCTTCGACGCGATCCGGCTGGTCAAGGCCGCCGGCGGCGTCACCGTCTTCGCCCACCCGCTCGCCGTCAAGCGCGGTGAGGTGGTGCCCGAGGCATCGATAGCCCGGTTCGCCGCGGCAGGCCTCGACGGCATCGAGGTCGACCACATGGACCATGACGAGCCGACCAGGGCCCGGCTGCGTGGGCTCGCCAAGGAACTGGGGCTGCTGGCCACCGGTTCCAGCGACTACCACGGCAGCCGGAAGACCGTACGGCTCGGCGAATACACCACCGACCCGGAGATCTACGGCGAGATCACCCGGCGCGCCACGGGAGCCTTCCCGGTGCCGGGTGCCGGCGGACCCCGCCCCGCGTAGCTTCCCGCCCGCGCGCTCGCGCACTTCACTGCTTCCCGCGTACGTCGCGTACGTCACCCCCCTCTCTTCGCGTGCCCGGCCGGACCTGGCCCTGGGCTGCGTATGTCCTGTTTCGACCCGCTCTCTTCTCGCAAGGCTTCACTGTGTTCGACGTCGCTGTCTTCGGATCCCTTTTTCTCACGCTTTTTGTGATCATGGATCCGCCCGGGATCACCCCGATATTTCTCGCCCTGACCGCCGGACGGCCCGCCAAGATCCAGCGCCGGATGGCGTTCCAGGCGGTTGCGGTCGCCTTCGGCGTGATCGCCGTCTTCGGCGTGCTCGGCCAGCAGATCCTCGACTACCTGCATGTCTCCGTCCCCGCCCTGATGATCGCGGGCGGACTGCTTCTGCTGCTGATCGCGCTCGATCTGCTGACCGGCAAGACCGACGAGCCGACGCAGACGAAGGACGTCAACGTGGCGCTCGTACCGCTGGGCATGCCGCTGCTCGCCGGACCCGGGGCGATCGTGTCGGTGATCCTGGCGGTGCAGCACGCCGACAGCTTCGCCACGCAGATCTCGGTCTGGACGGCGATCGTCGCCATGCATGTCGTGCTCTGGCTGGCCATGCGCTATTCGCTGCTGATCATCCGTGTGATCAAGGACGGCGGTGTCGTGCTGGTGACGAGGCTTGCCGGCATGATGCTCTCCGCCATCGCCGTCCAGCAGATCATCAACGGGATCACCCAGGTCATCCAGGGCTCCTGACGGCGCCCGCACATGCCACAGCGCCCCCGTACGGACAGTCCGTACGGGGGCGCTTCGTCTTTGTGCGTCGTCAGGTGTTACGAAGCCGAGGTCTCGGCCGGGCGGATGTAGATGCGCTGGCCTGTCGCGGCGGCCTGCTGCACGATCCGGTTGACGGAGGCGGCGTCCACGACGGTGCTGTCCACGGCGGTACCGTCGACATCGTCGAGTCGCATGATCTCGAAGCGCATATGGCTTCCCTTCGTCTGATCCTCCTGCTGGAGAACTACTGGGAGGACGGATGGTCCGTCCGCAAGGATGTGGAGCACCAGACATCGGTGTCTCGTGCTCCACATGGTGTACAACGGCATGCTCTCTGCAAACATTCCCTACGCTAAGGAAATTTTTTGGATGTCTAAGTACCAGTGGGTAACGGGTCGTGCGCGGACGATGAGGTCCGTATGAGCGAGGCAGAGATCGCAGAGATCGGCGAGCGCCTGGACCGCACCAACGAGCTGCTCAAACGCATGCTCGCCGAGGTGTCGAAGACCCCTTCGACCCACGCGATCTTCGTGGACGCGGGCTATGTGTACGCGGCGGCCGGGCTGCTCGTCACCGGCACCGAGGACCGGCGCTCCTTCGACCTCGACGCGGAAGGGCTGATCGAGGCGTTCATCGACAAGGCCCGCACGATCTTCGCGGACAGCAGACTCCTGCGCGTGTACTGGTACGACGGGGCCAGGCGCCGGATCCACACCGTCGAGCAGCAGTCCATCGCCGAACTTCCCGACGTCAAGGTCAGACTCGGCAACCTCAACGCCAACAACCAGCAGAAGGGCGTCGACTCACTCATCCGCACCGACCTCGAATCGCTCGCCCGGCACCGCGCCATCAGTGACGCGGCGCTCGTCGGCGGCGACGAGGACCTGGTGTCGGCGGTCGAGGCGGCGCAGGGGTACGGGGCCCGGGTCCACCTGTGGGGCATCGAGGCCGGAGAAGGCCGCAACCAGGCCGAGCCGCTGCTCTGGGAGGTGGACAGCCAGCGCACCTTCGACCTCGACTTCTGCCGGCCGTACGTCACCAGACGCCCCGTCACCACGTACGAGGACGACACTCCGGCCCCCTCGCGCGACGACGTCCGCTTCGTCGGTGCGCAGATCGCCGCGGCCTGGCTCGCCGCCCGCGGTCGTGAGTCCCTCGCCGATCTGCTGCCAGGACACCCCTACCTGCCGGGCTCCGTCGACCAGGACCTGCTGGTCGAGGCCGAACGGCTCCTCCAGCACTCGCTGCGCGGCCACGCCCACCTGCGGCGGGCGCTGCGCGACGGCTTCTGGCAGCACCTGCAGGCGCAGTACTGAGCTACGCGCCGTCCCAGAAGGCGGCGAGCGCGGCAGCGGTCTGCTCCGGGCGGTCCGTGTTGGGGGAGTGTTCGGCGCCCGCGATCCGGGTGCGGTGCGCGCCGAGGCGCTGCGCCATCGTGTCGAGCAGGGGCACCGGCCAGGTGTCGTCGCGCTCACCGGACAGCACATGGACGGGCAGCGGTACGGCGGCGAGTTCGGCCACCCGGTCCGGCTCGGTCACCAGCTGCCGCCCGGTGGCGATCAGCTGGGCGGCCCGGTGCCGCAGCCAGCGCCGGCGCAGGCCCTCGCCGTCCGTGGCCGCGTCCTCCGGCGGGTCGAGGGCACACATCGCTTCCCACACGTCGGCCATGCTCAGCGTCGCGAGCGCGTCGCTGAGCATCTTCACCTTGAGCTGCTGGGCCTCCGTGACCTGGGCAGGACCCGAGGACATCAGCGTCAGCGAACGGAACGGCGAGGCGTCGAGCAGCACGGCGGCGCGGGCGATCTGGCCGCCGAGCGAATGCCCGAGCAGATGCACGGCGCCGTCACCGCCGACTTCGAGCGCCGCGGCCTGTGCGAGTACGTCGCGAGCCAACTCGCCCTGAACGTAAGTCTCCTGACGGTCCGTGCCCTCGGTCTCGTACTGTCCGCGCCCGTCGACGGCGACGATGCGGTACCCGGCGGTGGCGAGCGGTTCGAGGAGCGCGATGAAGTCCTCCTTGCTGCCCATGTAACCGGGCAACAGGAGGGCGGTGCCGCGCGGTTCGGCGGGTGGCAGGGCTTCCAGCACGGCAAAGTCCCCGCGCGCGGTACGCAGCGGGTGGACGCGGGCGCAGGGAGGCGGGGTGAAGGTGTGCGGCCGACTCATGGAAAGAGGCTATGTCCTCGAACGCCGCACGGGCTGAATCGGGTGCACTCAAACGCCGGACGGGCTTGAGGTTGCCCTCAAGCCCGTCCGGCAGTTCAAGCGTCCGGGGCGGAGCCCCGGATCGACCGACCTGGTGCGATCAGCCCTCGGTGGTGGCCGCCCGCGCCCGGCGACGCCGCGGCTTCGCCTCGCCCTCGGCGACCGGAGCCTCCACCACGGTCTCCGCCTTCGGCTTCGCCGCAGC
This sequence comes from Streptomyces sp. NPDC005262, assembly GCF_042872425.1. NCBI lineage: Bacteria > Bacillati > Actinomycetota > Actinomycetes > Kitasatosporales > Streptomycetaceae > Streptomyces > Streptomyces sp. NPDC005262. Next base: position 400,380 of record NZ_JBIAKK010000001.1, on the reverse strand, counting down.
CCGCGTCCGCCGGCGCGGCTTGCTCTCCGGTACCGGTTCGGCGATCGGCGCGATCTGGAAGTCGACCTCGTCCGCCGCCGGCTTGGCGACGACCCGGGCGCGACGACGCGGCTTGGTGACCGCCTTGACCTCCGGCATCGGTTCGGCGATCGGCGCGATCTGGAAGTCGACCTCGTCCGCCGGCTTGGCGACGACGCGAGCCCGGCGACGACGCGGCTTGGCCTCGGCCACCGGCTCCGCCTCGACCTTCACGGGTGCCTCGACAACGGCGGCCGGAGCCTCCGTCACGGTGACCGCGGCCTCGGCCGCGACATCCGGGGCCCCGACACGGGTACGACGACGGCGACGCGGCGTACGCGGCTCGGCCGGCGCGTCAGCAACCGACACGGCCTCCGAGGCCGGCGCCGGCACCACAGCGGCGGCGCCGTCCGCGACCGAGGACCCGCCCCGGGTACGACGACGCTGACGCGGTGTACGCGGGGCCCGCTCCTCGGTTGCCGCAGGCGCCGAGGACGCGGAGGACGCGGCGGACGACTTGCGGCCACGGCCGCCCGTCTCGCCCAGGTCCTCGATCTCCTCGGCCCGAAGACCCGCACGGGTCCGCTCGGTGCGCGGCAGCACACCCTTGGTGCCGGCCGGGATGTCGAGCTCCTCGAAGAGGTGCGGCGACGTGGAGTACGTCTCGACCGGGTCGGGGAACTTCAGGTCCAGTGCCTTGTTGATCAGCTGCCAGCGCGGGATGTCGTCCCAGTCGACCAGCGTGATCGCGATGCCCTTGGCACCGGCACGGCCGGTCCGGCCGATGCGGTGGAGGTACGTCTTCTCGTCCTCCGGCGACTGGTAGTTGATGACGTGCGTGACGCCTTCGACGTCGATACCGCGGGCTGCGACATCGGTGCAGACCAGCACGTCCACCTTGCCGTTGCGGAACGCGCGCAGCGCCTGCTCACGGGCGCCCTGGCCGAGGTCGCCATGGACCGCGCCGGACGCGAAACCGCGCTTCTCCAGCTGCTCGGCGATGTCGGCGGCCGTCCGCTTCGTACGGCAGAAGATCATCGCGAGTCCGCGGCCGTTGGCCTGCAGGATGCGCGCGACCATCTCGGGCTTGTCCATCGAGTGGGCCCGGAAGACGTGCTGCGAGATGTTCGCGACGGTCGCGCCCTCGCCGTCGGGCGAGGTGGCACGGATGTGCGTCGGCTGCGACATGTAACGCCGCGCGAGGCCGATGACCGCACCCGGCATGGTCGCCGAGAACAGCATGGTCTGGCGCTTGGGCGGAAGCATCGTGATGATCTTCTCGACGTCGGGCAGGAAGCCCAGGTCGAGCATCTCGTCGGCCTCGTCGAGAACGAGCGAGCGCACGTGCGACAGGTCGAGCTTGCGCTGTCCTGCCAGGTCGAGCAGTCGCCCCGGGGTGCCGACAATCACGTCGACGCCCTTCTTCAGGGCTTCGACCTGGGGTTCGTACGCACGGCCGCCGTAGATGGCGAGAACGCGGACGTTACGCACCTTGCCGGCCGTCAGCAGGTCGTTGGTGACCTGCTGGCAGAGCTCACGGGTGGGGACGACGACCAGTGCCTGCGGAGCCTCGGTCAGCTGCTCGGGCTGGGCCCGGCCTGCCTCGACGTCCGCGGGGACGGTGACGCGCTCCAGCAGCGGAAGACCGAAACCGAGCGTCTTGCCGGTACCGGTCTTGGCCTGTCCGATCACGTCGGAGCCGGAGAGTGCGACGGGGAGCGTCATCTCCTGGATGGGGAACGGGGACACAATGCCGACGGCCTCAAGGGCCTCGGCCGTCTCGGGAAGAATCCCGAGGTCTCGGAACGTAGTCAGGGTGCTGCCTCTTCTGTGAGACGCGGTCCGAGGCGAACGCTGAGGGTCGTACCGTGCCGGGGTTGGTCATCCGGCCGTGGATGGGCCGGGTGGCGCGGGACCACTGCCGTCGCTCGAGCGCTCGTGCCGCTGAGGGGGCCCCTCATCTGCGGTCGCACGTGTCGTACGCCCCGCGTGGAGGGCTGTCGGGTCGGAGCCGATCGGGCCACCGACCGGGCATCCTCATTCATTTCGCGCCACCGGCACATACAAAATGCTCTCTCGGCGCAATATCACTGTACCCCGGATTCGCGCATGTGTGTTGGGCGAATTCATCGGAACGGTGTGATGTCGGTGGCTGACCAGGCCCTTCCACCCTCTGTCGGGCGGGCTATTCTGCGCTTCATGGAGACGCCTGACAACGCCACTGAAGCCCCCGCACCCACCGGAATCGCCGCCCAGGACTGGGCCACCGCATCGGCGGAACCGCAGTACCGCGCCGCGGTCGTGGATCTGCTGGGGGCGCTCGCATACGGAGAGCTGGCGGCCTTCGAGCGGCTCGCCGAGGACGCCAAACTCGCGCCGACGCTGGCCGACAAGGCGGAGCTGGCGAAGATGGCGTCGGCCGAATTCCATCACTTCGAGCGGTTGACGGACCGGCTGACGGCGATCGACACGGAGCCGACCGCCGCGATGGAGCCTTTCGCGAAGGCGCTCGACGACTTCCATCGGCAGACCGCCCCGTCGGACTGGCTCGAGGGCCTGGTCAAGGCGTACGTCGGCGACTCGATCGCGAGTGACTTCTACCGCGAGGTGGCCGCCCGCCTCGACTCGGACACCCGCTCGCTCGTCCTCGCTGTGCTCGACGACACGGGCCACGGCAACTTCGCCGTCGAGAAGGTGCGTGCCGCGATCGAGGCCGACCCGCGTGTCGGCGGCCGGCTCGCACTGTGGGCCCGCCGTCTGATGGGCGAGGCGCTGTCGCAGGCCCAGCGGGTGGTCGCCGACCGTGACGCGCTGTCGACGATGCTGGTCGGCGGGGTGGCCGACGGATTCGACCTGGCGGAGGTCGGCCGGATGTTCTCGCGGATCACCGAGGCGCACACCAAGCGGATGGCCGCGCTCGGACTGGCTGCCTGATCCCGGCCGCTGCCGGCCGGTCCCGTACGAGGTCAGGCCGCCGCTGATCGGCTCAGGCGGCGGCTGCCCGGACGGAGCAGCAGGGAGAGCGTCACCGCCCCGATCAGCACCGCGCCGATCAGGGTGGCCAGGACATGGTCCGGCCCGAGCACCGAATGTGTCAGATACGCGCCGAACAAGGCACCCAGAGCGCCGGTGGCGAAGACGGTACGGCGGGACGGGAGCCGAGCCGGCAGCGAACGGAGCGCCGCCCAGGAGAGGGCGAGTCCGAGCACGACGGAACCGAGGGATTCCCAGATCACAGACGTTCACCTCGCGGGTTGCGGAGGGGGATATCCCCTGCTCGTGGAGCTGTGGGGGCAAATCGGTCGTAGGCGGTCCTACCCGTGGGCCGCGGAATGCAACCCTCCTGCGAGATTTTTCGCACAGGTGTCGCACAGGTGCCAGGGGCCGTGAGCAGCGGGAAACGACGAAGCGGCCCGGCGGGAATCCCCGCCGGGCCGCTTCTCACCGCCTTGCGTCGAGCGTGCTCCTACAGCGCGCCGAACCCGACCCGCCGCGTGCTCGGCTCGCCGATCTCCACGTAGGCGACCCGGTCGGCCGGCACCAGGACCTTGCGGCCCTTGTCGTCCGTGAGGCTGAGCAGCTGCGCCTTGCCGGTGAGAGCCTCGGCGACCGCGCTCTCGACCTCCTCGGCGGAAAGCCCGCTCTCCAGAACGATCTCCCGGGGTGCGTGCTGCACGCCGATCTTGACCTCCACGGCTATGTCCCTCCGACGGTCAGTCCTCTGCGCGTGAGCCGCGCCGTACGAACCACACATTAGCCCGGTGAGGGGAGCTGTCAGGGGTCGGCGGGCCACGCCCGCAGCGAACAAGGCCGGACGGTCAGTGCTGATCGATGCCGTGCAGCGGGAACCCGGCGATGCCGCGCCAGGCCAGCGAGGTGAGGAGCTGCACCGCCGTGTCGCGCGGGATCGCCGACTGGCTGGACAGCCAGTACCGGGCGACCACCTGGGAGACACCGCCCAGACCCACCGCGAGCAGCATCGACTCGTCCTTGGACAGCCCCGTATCACCCGCGATGACGTCGGAGATCGCCTCGGCGCACTGCAGCGAGACCCGGTCGACCCGCTCGCGTACCGCGGGCTCGTTCGTCAGGTCCGACTCGAAGACCAGTCGGAAGGCGCCGCCCTCGTCCTCGACGTACGCGAAGTAGGCGTCCATCGTCGCGGCGACACGCAGCTTGTTGTCCGTCGTGGACGCCAGCGCCGTACGGACCGCCTGCAGCAGCGACTCGCAGTGCTGGTCGAGCAGTGCCAGATAGAGCTCCAGCTTGCCCGGGAAGTGCTGGTAGAGCACCGGCTTGCTGACACCGGCCCGCTCCGCGATGTCGTCCATCGCGGCGGAGTGGTAGCCCTGCGCGACGAAGACCTCCTGCGCGGCGCCCAGCAGCTGGTTGCGTCGGGCGCGGCGAGGCAGGCGAGTGCCCCGTGGGCGTGCCGCCTCTGTCTGCTCGATGGCTGTCACGCCGCCTCCCAAATTTGTGATCGAACGCAGCCGTTGCGTACGCGCTGCGCCGTTCGCCCATCGTACTTTTGAGTAACCCGGGTGCGCGCGGCGCGGACGCAGAATTTCACGGACCGGACCGCTGCGGTAGCCACAGATTCTTGGAACCGCACCGAAAATAGGGATGTATCAGCGGTAATCGTCTTCGTCCTGCGCGACAACACGGTGCTGCTCGGCAGCATCTGCCTCATTTGCGGTGGCCCGGTCGATGTCGGTCAACGGATCGTCGCTCTTCGGCTGGAGGTCGGCGTGCTGCTCGACGGCATCCGCCTCGGGCGTCTCCTGGTCCGGTTCGTCCGGCTGAACGTCTTCGAAGGTCTCCGGGTCGCTGGGGTCGACCGTCATGGTGACTCCCTTCCTTAGCTTCGAGCGTAGGAGCTACCCCTTCATGGCGCTATGCGATCTGTGACGGCGAACACACGAACCACGGTGTGATCGTCTCGTAACATTGGCGCATGTCTTCGACCGAGCTGCCGGGAGCCCGCGCCGCCGCCGCCGCGGTGGCCCCCACGGTGAGCCCCGTCCGGGTCGCGGAAGGGGAGAAGCTGCGCTCCGTCGCGCTGCCCGGACTGACGCTGAACGTCCGCGCCCGCCCGCCGGAGCGGTCCGGACTGCCGCCCGCGCTCTATGTGCACGGGCTCGGCGGCTCCTCGCAGAACTGGTCGGCGCTGATGGCGTTGCTCCAGGACGTGGTGGACGGCGAGGCGGTCGACCTGCCGGGCTTCGGGGACTCCCCGCCGCCGGACGACGGCAACTACTCGGTCACCGGGCACGCCCGCGCGGTGATCCGGCTGCTCGACGCGGGGGAGAGCGGGCCCGTTCATCTCTTCGGCAATTCACTCGGTGGTGCAGTGGCCACCCGGGTCGCGGCCGTCCGGCCGGATCTGGTGCGCACGCTCACCCTGGTCTCGCCCGCATTGCCCGAGATCCGGGTGCAGTGGCCCGCCGTACCGACCGCTCTGCTCGCAGTTCCGGGTGTCGCTTCCCTGTTCTCCCGGCTCAGCAAGGACTGGACCGCGGAAGAACGCACCCGCGGAGTCATGGCACTCTGTTACGGCGATCCGGCACGTGTCTCCGAGGAAGGCTTCCGCGATGCGGTGGCCGAAATGGAGCGACGGCTGGAGCTGCCGTACTTCTGGGACGCGATGACGCGCTCGGCACGTGGCATTGTCGATGCCTACACGCTGGGCGGTCAGCACGGGCTGTGGCGCCAGGCCGAGCGTGTGCTCGCCCCGACCCAGCTCGTGTACGGCGGACGGGACCAGCTCGTCTCGTACCGGATGGCACGCAGGGCGTCCGCGGCCTTCCGCGATTCGCGGCTGCTGACACTGCCCGATGCCGGGCACGTGGCGATGATGGAGTACCCGGAGGCGGTCGCCCAGGCGTTCCGGGAGTTGCTCGACGAACGCGGCGGGAGCTGATCCGGGGCGTGGGACGACATAGCCGAAAGGGCCCTTCACCCAAGGGACCCGAGAGCGACGCCGCCGCGAAGGCGGTGGGCGGTCGTGAGGGGGTACGGCCGGAGCCCGGCAACGGACGGCGCAGAAGAGCGGCCGACACGCCGCCCGGTACGGACGGGCACACCCCGTTCCAGGGGGTCCCGCAGGTGCGCGGCGGCCATCCCGAACTGCGTGAACCGGGTGGTGGCTGGGGGGCGGGAACGAGGCAGCGGTACGGCGACTGGCAGATCCCGGCCCGGACCGATGCCGGTGGCCAGGGGCGACGACCGGAGGTGCCTCGGCCGGTCTCCCCGCAGCAGTCCACGGTTCAGCGGACGCCGATGCCACAGCGTCCTCAGCCGATTTCCCAGCAGCGGACGGCCGGTGAGCGGCCGCTGATACCGGGGCCGCGACGGGAGTTCGTCGACGCCTTCGACGTGTCACCCGCATCGCTCACGCCACCCGCACCGCGTTCTCCGTCCGCCCCGCCGGCCGATCCGTTCGGCCCGGTCGTCGAGTGGGACGAGCGGCCCCCCGGCGGGGACAGGGATGCGGCGCCGGGCGCCGCCCCGGACCCCAAGGACGGCAAGGGCACCAAGGGCCGTACCTTCACCGGCATTGCGGCCGCCGCGGTGACCACCGTGCTCGCGGTCGTCGTCGCGGGGCAGGTCGCCCATGACGGCGGTGGGGTGCGTGCCGGTGCCGCCGCGCCGACGGGTGTGGACCGGGACGGTGGCCACGACGTCTCCTCCCGCTCGGACGACCGGCCGACGCCCGCACCGGCCGCGGTCAAGGCCCTTTCGTACGGGCAGAAGATGGCCAAGGGCTATCCGCTCGCCCCGGACCTCCGAGGTTCCGGGCATTTCGAGGTGGTCCCGGGCGGAGCGAAGGCGCCGGGCCGCGGGCACAAGTACCGCTATCGGATCGATGTCGAGAAGGGTCTCGGCCTCGATGCCGGACTGTTTGCCGACGCCGTTCAGAAAACCCTCAATGACGACCGGAGTTGGGCACACGACGGTGCCATGACTTTCGAGCGGATCTCTTCGGGTGACCCCGACTTCGTGATCACGCTGGCCAGCCCGGGGACCACCGGCGACTGGTGCAAGAAGTCGGGCCTCGACACGACCGAGGACAATGTCTCGTGCGATTCCGCGGCGACCGAGCGCGTGATGATCAACGCCTATCGCTGGGCGCAGGGGTCGTCGACGTTCGGCCCCGGGAAGCTCTTCGCCTACCGCCAGATGCTGATCAACCATGAGGTCGGCCACCGGCTGGGGCACGACCATGTGACGTGCCGCACGCCGGGTGCGCCGGCCCCGGTGATGCAGCAGCAGACCAAGTCCCTGGACATCGATGGGATCAAGTGCCGCCCCAACCCCTGGGTCTACCCGGCCGGTTGAGCCGTGGCGGGACGTCGGTCCGGTTCTGCCCGGCCACTCCTTGATCGGCCCGCGCTGAGGTCTGTGCCCGGGCCGGGAGGACAGCTGTCCGAAACGCTGTCCAGTATCTGAGACCGGCGTCTCGTCCGACGTTGACATCGCCGATGCGGTCCCGCATATTTCTCGGCATGTCACGCAGCCTTGTCACTTCCGAATGCGCCGCCATCGTGCTGGTGCTCATCGGCGTGACCGGGCACAGCGTCGCCGACATTCACTGTTGCTGACACCTGCCTGAGCGCGCGTCGGCCCTCTTCTCCGAGCCCTGGTCTCGGTCCGAACGACCCTTCCCGACTGTCGCGCCCCGGCGTTCTCACGTCCGCAGGCGCGGCAGTTTCGGTGTTCCGGTCCCCTTTTCGCTTTCCGGCCGGTCGTTCCACCCCACCCTCGCTGCAGCCTGCACGGACCCACCATCCGATTTTCACCGCAAGCAGCACTCCGAGAGGTCATCTTCCGATGCGTCAACCGTCCGTCATATCGCGCCGCGTGGCAGCGGCCGTCGTGGTTCTCGTCGTGGGTTCGGGCGCCGCCGCGTGCGGGCCCCAGGACAGCAAGGGCGGCGACGCCGGCTCCGGCGCAGCGGGCAAGCCCGCCAAGGGCGGCACGCTCACCGTCCTCAACAGGGCCACGCAGGAGGACTTCGACCCCGCACGGCTCTACACCTCCGGCGGCGGCAACGTCCCGTCCCTGGTCTTCCGTACGCTGACCACCCGCAACCGGGAGGCCGGCGCGGCCGGCGCGAAGGTCGTCCCCGACCTGGCGACCGACCTGGGCACACCCAGCAAGAACGCCACCGTCTGGACGTACACGCTCAAGGACGGCCTGAAGTACGAGGACGGCACCGCGATCACGAGCGCCGACATCAAGTACGGCATCGAGCGCTCCTTCGCCGCCGAGCTCTCCGGCGGTGCGCCCTATCTGCGCGACTGGCTGATCGGCGGCGCCGACTACCGGGGTCCGTACAAGGACAAGAAGGGCCTCGCCTCGATCGAGACGCCCGACGCGAAGACGATCGTCTTCCACCTCAACAAGCCGGAGGGCGAGTTCCCCTACCTGGCGACGCAGACCCAGACGACCCCCGTACCGAAGGCCAAGGACACCGGCACGAAGTACGAGAACCACCCCATCTCCTCGGGTCCGTACAAGGTCGTCAAGAACGAGGGCGACGGCGAGCGCCTCGTCCTGGAACGCAACAAGTTCTGGTCGGCCGCGACCGACGAGGAGCGCAAGGCGTACCCGGACCGGATCGACGTGCGCTCCGGGCTCGACTCGGCCGTCATCAACCAGCGGCTGTCCGCCTCCCGCGGCGCCGACGCCGCCGCAGTCACCACCGACACCAACCTCGGCCCCGCCGAGCTCGCCAAGGTCACCGGCGACAAGAAGCTCGCCGCCCGTGTCGGCACCGGCCACTTCGGCTACACGAACTACATCGCCTTCAACCCGAAGGTGAAGCCGTTCGACGACCCGAAGGTGCGCCAGGCGATCTCGTACGCCGTCGACCGCACCTCGGTCGTCAACGCGGACGGCGGTTCCTCGCTCGCCGAGCCCGCCACCACCTTCCTGCCGGAGCAGGCCTCCTTCGGCTACAACGCGTACGACGCCTTCCCGGCCGGCAGGACGGGCGACGCGGCCAAGGCCAAGGAGCTGCTGAAGGAGGCCGGTTACGCCAAGGGCCTGACCATCACCCTCACGCACTCCAACGACAAGAACTTCGCCACCAGCCCGGAGATCGCCACCGCGATCCAGGAGGCGCTGAAGAAGGCCGGGATCACGGTCAAGCTCCAGGGCCTGGAGTCCAACGCGTACTCGGACAAGATCTACAACGTGAAGAGCGAGCCCGGCTTCTTCCTCACCGGCTGGGGCGCCGACTGGCCGTCCGGCGGTCCGTTCCTCGCACCGATCTTCGACGGACGCCAGATCGTCAAGGACGGCTACAACTTCAACGCCTCCCAGCTCGACGACGCCTCCGTCAACAAGGAGATCGACGAGATCAACAAGCTGACCGACCTGAGTGCGGCCGCGAAGCGCTGGGGCGCACTCGACAAGAAGATCGGTGAGCAGGCGGTGACCGTGCCGCTGTTCCACCCCGTCTACAAGCGCCTGTACGGCGAGTCCATCAAGAACGTCGTCATCAGCGACTGGACCGGTGTACTCGACATCTCGCAGGTCGCGGTCAAGTAACCATGGCTGAAGCTCTGCTGGTCAAGGAGGCGGGGGCCGTGCAGGCCCCCGCCTCCGGGGCCTCCTCGTTCTGGCGGCGGCTGCGCGCACGGCGCTCCGCCGCCGTGGCGGCCGTGATCGTCGCCCTGCTGGTCCTGGTCGCGCTCGCCGCCCCACTGCTGGCGGGCATCGAGGGCCAGGACCCCACCACCTACCACGCGAACCTCGTCGACTCCGCGACCGGCGGTGTACCGCTGGGCTCGTTCGGCGGGATCAGCGCCGACCACTGGCTCGGCGTCGAACCGCTCACCGGCCGCGATCTCTTCGCCCGCGTCGTGTACGGGGCCCGGGTCTCGCTCGGCGTCGCGCTGGCCGCGACCCTGCTCCAGGTGATCATCGGCGTGGTCGTCGGGCTGGCTGCCGGACTCGGCAACCGCTTCGTCGACCAGGCGCTCAGTCGTGTCACCGATGTCGTCGTCGCCCTGCCCGTCATGGTGATCGCGCTCGGCGCGCTCGCCGTCGTCCCCGCCGACTTCCCGCGTCCGGTGCTGATCGCCGCGATCGTCGGCCTGGTCGGCTGGTCCGGCATCTCCAAGATCGTGCGCGCCCAGACCCTCGCGCTGAAGTCGCTCGACCACGTGGCGGCCGCCCGGCTCAGCGGCTGGGGCGGTTGGCGGATCGCCCGGCGTGAGCTGCTGCCCGCGCTCGCCGCACCCGTCATCACCTACGCCGTGCTGCTCTTCCCCGGCAACATCGTCGTCGAAGCGGCGCTGTCCTTCCTCGGCGTCGGCATCAAACCACCCACGCCGTCCTGGGGGCAGATGCTCAGCGACGCCGACACCTGGTACCAGGCGGCGCCCACCTATCTGCTGATCCCCGCCCTGCTGATCTTCATCACCGTGCTGGCGCTGACCGTCCTCGGTGAAGGCGTACGCAACGCGCTCGACCCGCGCGTCGCCTCCCGGCTGCGGATCGGCACCGGACGCAAGAAGGAGGCCGGAGCATGAGCCGGTTCCTGCTGCGGCGCATCGGCGGGGCGCTCTTCGTGCTCCTCGCCCTCAGCGTCGTCGTCTACGCCGCCTTCTACGTCGCCCCGGGCAACGTCGCACAGATCGCCTGCGGTCCGCGCTGCTCGCCCGCCCAGGTGGCACAGGTCAGCGACCAACTGCGGCTCGGCGACCCGCTGTACCTGCAGTACGCGCACTTCCTCCAGGGGATCTTCGCCGGCCGCGACTACTCGACCGGCACCGGAATCCTGCACTGCCAGGCACCTTGCCTCGGACGCTCCTACCAGAACGACGAGCAGGTCACCCGGATGATCCTCACCAAGCTCCCGGCCACCGCCTCGCTCGCCATCGGCGCCTTCGTGCTGTGGATCGTGCTCGGCGTCGGCACCGGGCTGCTCTCGGTCTGGCGGCGCGGCCGCGCGACCGAGCGGCTTCTCACCGGACTGACCCTGGCCGGCATGGCCACGCCCGTCTTCGTGGTCGGCCTGCTGCTGATCATCGTCTTCTGCTCGGCGCTGCAGCTGCTGCCGTTCCCCGACTACGTACCGCTCACCGAGAACCCGGAACAGTGGGCCTGGAACCTGCTGCTGCCCTGGGTGTCACTGGCCCTGGTCTCCGCCGCTCCGTACGCCCGGATGACCCGGGCGTCGATGCTGGAGACCCTCGCCGAGGACCATGTGCGCACCTTCCGGGCGTACGGGGTGAGCGAGCGGAAGCTCGTCGGGCGGCACGCGCTGCGCGGCGCGCTCGGCCCCGTGATCGCGCTCGGCGCACTGGACATCGGCTCGATGTTCGGCGGCGCCGTCCTCACCGAGTCGCTCTTCAACATCCCCGGCGTCGGACGCGAACTCGTCGACGCCGTGAAGAACGTCGACCTGCCGGTCGTCGTCGGCCTGGTGCTCGTCACCGGCTTCTTCGTCGTCCTTGCCAATGCCGTCGCGGACATCCTGCAGGCGATGGCCGACCGTCGGGTGGTGCTGGCATGAGTCTGGTCGAGGTCTCCGATCTGACCATCTCCTTCGACGGCGCGGACGGTGCAAGGGCCGTGGACGGCCTGTCCTTCACGCTGGAGGAGGGCGGCGCGCTCGGTGTCGTCGGCGAGTCCGGCTCCGGCAAGAGCGCGTCGGCGTACGCGCTGCTCGGGCTGCACCGGGGGACAGGCGCCACGGTAGGCGGCTCGATCCGGGTCGCCGGCGTGGACGTACAGGCGGCGGCGGACGCGGAACTGCGGGCGCTGCGCGGGGCGAAGGCCGCGATGGTCTTCCAGGACCCGCTGTCCTCGCTGGACCCGTACTACGCGGTCGGTGACCAGATCGCCGAGGTGTACCGGGTCCACACGCGCGCCTCCGGGCGGGCGGCGCGGGCGCGGGCCGTCGACGTGCTCGACCGGGTCGGGATCCCCGACGCGGCGCGGCGGTCGCGGTCCCGGCCGCACGAGTTCTCCGGCGGGATGCGGCAGCGCGCGCTGATCGCGATGGCGCTGGCCTGCGAGCCGCGGCTGCTGATCGCCGACGAACCGACGACCGCGCTGGACGTCACCGTCCAGGCCCAGATCCTGGACCTGCTGCACTCGCTGCGCCGGGAGACCGGCATGGGGCTCCTGCTGGTCACCCACGATGTGGGCGTCGCGGCGGAGAGCGTCGACGAGGTACTGGTCATGCAGTCGGGCCGGGAGGTGGAGCGCGGCCCGGTCGCCGAGGTGCTCGGCGCGCCCCGGCAGCCGTACACGCGTGAACTGCTGGCCGCCGTACCGCGGGTGGACGCGAAGCGCCCGGAGGCGGTGCCGGTTCCGGCGGCTCGCGTCGCGGACGCCGGCGAGCCGGGGCCCGACGGCGCCGTGTCCCGCGTCACGCAGGCGGGCGAGCCGCTGCTCGAGGCCATCGACCTGCGCCGCGAATTCGGACGGGGCCGCAGCCGGATCACCGCCGTGGACGGGGTATCGCTCACCGTCCACCCCGGCGAGACACTCGGCATCGTCGGCGAGAGCGGCAGCGGCAAGACGACGCTCGGCCGGATGCTCGTCCGCCTCCTCGACCCGACCGCGGGCCGGCTCCACTACCGGGGCACGGAGATCGGATCGCTGTCGGACAAGGCGCTGCGCCCGCACCGGCGCGAGCTCCAGATGGTCTTCCAGGACCCTGTCGCCTCGCTCAACCCGCGCCGCTCGATCGGTGAATCCGTCGCCGATCCGCTGCGCGCGGCGGGCGCACTCGACGACACCCGGATCCGGGCCCGCGTCCAGGAACTGCTGGAACGCGTCGGCCTCGACCCCGACCGGTACGACCGGTACCCGCACGAGTTCAGCGGGGGACAGCGCCAGCGCGTCGGCATCGCCCGCGCGCTCGCCGCCGATCCCAAGCTGATCGTCTGCGACGAACCGGTCTCCGCGCTCGACGTCACCACCCAGGCCCAGGTCACCGCACTCCTCGCCGAGCTCCAGCGCGAACTCGGCCTCGGACTGGTCTTCATCGCCCATGACCTCGCGGTCGTTCGGCAGGTCAGCGACCGGGTCGCGGTGATGCGGCAGGGCAGGATCGTCGAACAGGGCAGTGTCGACGAGGTGTACGGGGCGCCCCAGGATCCGTACACCAGGCAGCTGCTGGCCGCCGTGCCCGCCCTCGATCCGGCGCTCGCGGCGGTGCGCCGCACAGCCCGCAAGGAGCTGGCCGCAGCCTGACCCTGCGTAACCGATCTGCCTCATAGCGCGACGGAACGCTACCGGGGCGGGAAAGTTACGACGGTTCACCCCTTTCGGTGGCGCGATGGACAACCGTCCGTCGCGCCACCGGCGTATCCGCTTACGGTCGTCCCGCTGCGAGTCGCCAATTCAACGGCGGCCGCCCACAAGGGAGATCGGGGGTGTGCTCGTGCGGATCGGACTCCTCACCGACGGTGGTTATCCGTATGCGACCGGTGAGTCCAGACTCTGGTGCGACCGTCTGGTGCGCGGACTGACGCACGAGTTCGATCTCTACGCGCTCAGCCGCTCCGCCGAGCAGGAGGCGCAGGGCTGGGTACAGCTCCCGCCCCAGGTCAGCCGGGTGCGGACGGCGCCGCTGTGGATGACCGACGAGGAGACCCTGGGCGGCCACGCCCCCAAGGGGCTGCTCGCCCGGCTGCTGACCGGCGGGGGCGGGCGGTCGTACGGACGTCGCGAACGGCGTCGCTTCACAGCGCACTTCACGGCGCTCGCGACATCCATCTGTACGACGGAGGTGACGCGCGACGAAGCGGACGGCGTACGTCGTACGGGTGCCTGCGACACCGCCGACGCGCAGTTCACGGACGGGCTGTACGGACTCGCCGAACTGGCCCGCGAACACGGCGGACTACCCGCGGCGCTCCGCTCCGAAACCGCCGTCCGCGTGCTCGAAGCCGCTTGTCGCGCCCCCGGCACCGGCCGCACCGTCCAGACCGCGACCGTCCCCGACCTCCTCGCCTTCGCCGCGGAGCTGGACCGCGTCCTGCGTCCGCTCTCCCTCGACTGGTACGACGAGGAGAGCCTCGGCACGGTCGACCTCTGCCACGCCACGTCCGGCGGAGCCGCCGCTCTGCCGGGGCTGCTGGCCAAACGCTTCTTCGGGGTGCCGCTGCTGGTCACCGAGCACGGTGTGCAGCTGCGGGCGCACTACCTCGCGGCGACCGGCACGCCACTCAGTGCGCCGGTACGCGCCCTCCTCGCCAACTTCCTCGGACGGCTCGCCACCGAGGTGTACCGGCAGGCCGCGCTCATCACCCCGGGCAATACGCACGCCCGCCGCTGGCAGGAGCGGTGCGGGGCCGACCGGGCCAAGGTGCGCACCGTCTACCCCGGCATGGAGGCGGCCCGCTTCGCCGCGCTCGGGGAGAGCGGCGACGACGGTGGACCCGACACGCTGGTCTGGGTCGGCAGGATCGAACCCTCCAAGGACCTGATCGCGCTGCTGCACGCATTCGCCGAGGTGCGGAAGGCCGAACCGGACGCGCGGCTGCGCATCATCGGCGCACCGGCACCGTGCGCGGAAGGTGCCGCATACCTCGCCCAATGCCGGGCGCTTGCCGCCCAGCTCTTTCCCGACGAGGCCGCCGACGCGCACGCCATCGGTGACAACCCGGTCTCCTTCGAGGACATCGGTGACGCCGAACTGCCCGACCTGGCGGAGGCGTATGCGGCCGGCGGGATCGTGGTCCTCTCCAGCGTCGTCGAAGGCTTCCCGATCAGCCTGGTCGAGGCGATGTTCTGCGGACGTGCCACGGTGTCGACGGACGTCGGCGCCGTGGTCGAAGTCATCGGCGGTACGGGGCTGGTGGTGCCCCCGCGCAACCCCCGGGCGCTCGCCGACGCCTGCATCACGCTGCTGCGCGACCCCGAGCGCCGTGCGCGCCTCGGCGCGGCGGCCCGCGCCCGTGCGCTCGAGCTCTTCACCGTCGAACAGAACCTCGCGGCATTTCGCGGCATTTACCTGGAGCTGATCTCGCACTCCCCGGTGCGCAGAGACACGCATGCGCTGAACGCGGACGGTGCCCCACGCCCGTTCGCGACACCGCCGGAGGCCCATGTGCTGGGCGGCTGGTCGGCCCCCGTTCCGCTCACGGCCGGGCGCACCCCGAGCTGGGCCGCCGAGGGCGTGTGCGCGGGCGCGCGGCGAACGGGGGACGGCGATGTGTGAGCGAGAGACGGACACGAGGGCGGGCCGGCGGGACGCACCCGCCGGCCGGTCCCACGGACTTGGCGAAGAACACGGAGGAACCCCCATGGGCGGCCGCCCGACCGAGGCACCTGGTGCCTCGGGCACACCGATGCCCGACGCGAGCTGGGACTCCCGCTCGGAGGCACCGGTCTCCGAGACACGGGTCGCGGAGATCTCCGCACCGGCTTGGGGCCTGCCCGCATCCGGGCCGGGGCGGGCACCGGTGCTGCCGGGCCTCACCGGGAAGGGTCGCACGCCGGTGCTGCCCGGTCTCACCGGAAAGGGGTGGCCGGCGTCGGTCATGGGGCATTTCATGAGGCGGGACGGGAGCTCCGACCGGGGCGAAGGCCCACACGCCCCGGAGACGGACCCGGCCACGCCAAAGGCGCCGGACGCGGCCGGAGGCCCGGAAGCGGACCAGCCGCCGACCGCGGAGCCGGATCCCGCCGCAGACCTGCACGGGGCCCCGGCCCTGGATCGGGCCCCCGACCCGCACCGACCCCTGCCCACCGGCCCGGTCCACCCGCCGAAGGAGAGCGTCGCCCGGCACCGCCGCGCCACCGAGGAGCCGGAGGGGGCCGGAGCCAAGGCCGCGGCCGACGCCGCCCCCATCGCCCGCGCACCCGAGATCGCACACACCCCCGCCGTCTCCGCGCGCAAACCCAGCGCGGCCCGGCGCGGGCCCATCGACCCCGTGAAGACGCTCATGCACCGGCACCGCGAGCTCTGCGAACGCGCCGTCGACCCCCTGGAGATCGCCGCCGGGCTCGAAGCCCACGGGGTCACCGACCGTACCGCCGCCCGCTACCGGCACCGTGACGTCTTCTCGCTGGCCGAGGAGCTCTACGCGCGCGTGCCCGCCGTCGCGGGCGAGCCCGGTCGCGCGACGCCCGCGCCGATGCGTGACATCGAGACACGCGCCGCCTGGTCGCTCCGCGCGCTGCTGCCCGGCGCCGCC
The DNA here is from genome assembly GCF_042872425.1 of Streptomyces sp. NPDC005262. Taxonomy (NCBI): domain Bacteria; kingdom Bacillati; phylum Actinomycetota; class Actinomycetes; order Kitasatosporales; family Streptomycetaceae; genus Streptomyces; species Streptomyces sp. NPDC005262. The sequence goes on along the minus strand of NZ_JBIAKK010000001.1, from coordinate 384,193 downwards.
TGCACCGCGACCGCTGTCGTCCTGAAGCTCACCGACGGGGTGCTCGGTGGCGGGGGGCGGCTCACCGTGGCCCTCATCGGGGCGCTGGTCGCGCTCCTCGGCCTCGGTCTGTGCCTGCGGAGCGGCCCCCTGCACGCAGCCGACGGACGCTCGTCGGCTGCCGCCGGAGCCTACGGGTACTGGCTTCTCGGGTACGTCCTGTACGGCGAAGCCCTGATCGACCAGGTCCTCAGCGGTGGCCCCGAAGGGCCCTGGGCCATCACCCCCGCACCCCTCCTGGGGCTCGCGCTCGCCGTCGCCCCGGCGGCCTGGTGCGCGCACCTCTTCTCCGTGCACGCACAGCGCAAACTCGCCGGCAGCCGCGCGCTGGAGGAGTTCGCAGCAGGTGTGCGTCCCCTGCTCTTCGGGACCGTCGCGCTCTTCCTGTGCGTCCTCACCGGGCTGCTCCACCTCGCCGACCTCGGATACGGAGGCGGTGGCGACCCCGTCGCGGCCGCCGCCGTCGGCGTCCTGCTCCTGCTGTCCCGGCTGCTGACCGTCCACGGCTTCCCCGAGCCCGCCACCACCGGACTCGCCGCAGCCTGCGCCGTCGAAGCGGTCGCGCCCGCCCTGGTCCTGGCCGGGCGGCTGCCCGGCCTGCACTTCGTCGCCCAGCCCGTCTACACCGTCGTAGCGGCGGCCGGCACCGGAGCCGTACCCGCCATCGCCTGCGGCGCAGCCGCGCTCGGGCTGCTGATCCACGCCACCGTCGCTCTCTCCAGGGCCTCCGCCCACACCCGCGCGTAAGCCCCGTACGACCCCGCACTAACCCCGCGGAGCCGACGCCGCGGGTGCCTGTCCCGTAACGCTCGCAACCTCCCCAAGGAGACACCGGACATGACCCCCCAATCCCCCGCACCGGCAGCCCGCCGTCGGCACGAAGGGGGCACACGATGAGGGTTCTGCTGCTCGGAGCCAATGGATTCCTCGGCCGGTTCGTGGCCGACCGTCTGCTCGCCGACCCCGCCGTGCACCTGACCGCGCTCGGCCGCGGCGACGACGCCGACGTACGGTTCGACCTGGCCGGTGGCAGCCCAGGAGCACTCACCCGCTTCCTGGACGCCGTCCACCCCGGGGTCGTCGTCAACTGCGCGGGCGCCACCCGCGGCGGCGCCCGTGATCTGACCCGGCACAACACTGTCGCCGTCGCCACCGTCTGCGAGGCGATGCGCCGCAGCGGCTGCAGCGCCCGTCTCGTCCAGGTCGGCTGCTCCTCGGAGTACGGGCCCTCGCAGCCCGGCTCCTCGACGGCGGAGGACGCCGTGCCGCGCCCCGGCGGCCCGTACGGCGTCTCCAAGCTCGCCGCCACCGAACTCGTCCTCGGCTCAGGCCTCGACGCGGTCGTGCTGCGGGTCTTCTCGCCGGTCGGCCCCGGCACCCCGGCCGGCTCACCGCTGGGCCGGCTCGCCGAGGCGATGCGCCGTGCCATGCAGTCGGGCGACGGCGAGCTGAAACTCAGTGGCCTCGGTGTGCAGCGCGACTTCGTCGACGTACGGGATGTCGCCCGCGCCGTGCACGCCGCGTCGCTCTCCGCCGCGCAGGGCGTCATCAACATCGGTACCGGCCGGGCCGTGCGGCTGCGCGACGCGGCCGCCGTGCTCGCCAAGGTCGCGGGTTACCCGGGCGCTCTGCACGAGCTCGACACCCCTCCCGCCCGGCTCCCCATCGGCGCCCCGCGTACCCCGGCCGAGTCCGTCATCGAACACCTCTCGGCGACCCCGTCCCCGTACCCGGACGGCTGCGGGGCCTGGCAGCAGGCGGACGTCCGCACCGCTCGCGACCGGCTCGGCTGGCGGCCCCGGATCAATCTGGAGGAGTCCCTCGCCGACATCTGGATGGAGGCGGCATGCCGCATCTGACCAGCGCCGGTACCGCCCGCCGGACCAGTGGCGCCGAGCAGCTCGGCTTCGGCGTCCCGGGGTACGCGCACCCGCTGCTCGCGCCCACCGAGTGGGCCGAGCTGACCCGCTCCGGCACCCCGCTGCACTGGGCGGTCCTCAACATCGACAACGGCCCCGGCGCCCGGCCCGACCCGCACTGTCTGGAGGCCGCGGGCCGGCTCCGCAACGCCCGCGAACGGGCCGTGCACGACAGGGCTGCGCAGGACGCCGTCCGGGCGAGCGGCGGCCTGCTGCTGGGCCATCTCGATCTGACCTTCGGCAACCGGCCGTTCGGCGAGCTGATCGCCGACGCGCAGTCCTACCTCGACTGGTACCGTGTCGACGGCTTCTACCTCGACCGGTGTCCGGCCGAGCGCGCCGACCTTCCGGCGGTCCGCCGCCTCACCAGCACCCTCGCCGCGCTCCTGGAGGAGCGCGAGGAAGGCAAGGACAGCGGGGACGAAGAGGCCGGCAGCGGGCTGCTGGTGCTGGGGCACGGCACCCACCCGTATCCCGGCTACGCCGAGACGGCCGACCAGCTGGTCACCTTCTCCGGGCCGTGGACCGACTACCGCTGGTCGCAGGTGGCGGAGTGGACCGCGGACTACCCGCCGGAACGTTTCGCGCACTTCGTGCACGGCGTCCCGCGCACCCACCTCGACGAGGCGATGCGGATCGCCCGCTGGCAGGGGGCCGGGACGATCTTCTTCACCGACCGCACGATCCGCACCGATCATGGTGGACAAATCGACCCATTCGCGGCGCTGCCCGGGTACTGGGACGAAATCGTCTCGCGGATCGGACCTGGTATCTCGGAATGAGGAGTGGCGTGGCAGTGTTACGGGAGAACAACCGTACGTAGATGAAGTACGTAGAAACCGACCACCTGCATTGTTGAGGTTCCTGTGTCGCTGCCACCCCTGGTCGAGCCAGCTGCTGAGCTCACCGTCGACGAGGTCCGCAGGTACTCCCGCCACCTGATCATCCCGGATGTCGGGATGGACGGACAGAAGCGGCTGAAGAACGCGAAGGTGCTCTGTGTGGGCGCCGGCGGTCTCGGCTCGCCGGCCCTGATGTACCTGGCCGCGGCCGGTGTCGGCACGCTCGGCATCGTGGAGTTCGACGAGGTCGACGAGTCGAACCTGCAGCGCCAGATCATCCACAGCCAGGCCGACATCGGCCGTTCCAAGGCCCAGTCCGCCAAGGACTCGGTCCTGGGCATCAACCCGTATGTGAACGTCGTCCTTCACGAAGAGCGGCTCGAAGCCGAGAACGTGATGGAGATCTTCGCCCAGTACGACCTGATCGTGGACGGCACGGACAACTTCGCCACCCGCTATCTCGTCAACGACGCCGCGGTGCTGCTGAACAAGCCGTACGTGTGGGGTTCGATCTACCGCTTCGACGGCCAGGCGTCCGTCTTCTGGTCGGAGCACGGTCCCTGCTACCGCTGCCTCTACCCGGAGCCGCCGCCCCCCGGCATGGTCCCGTCCTGCGCCGAGGGCGGCGTGCTGGGCGTGCTCTGCGCATCCGTCGGCTCCATCCAGGTCAACGAGGCCATCAAGCTGCTCGCCGGCATCGGTGACCCGCTGGTCGGCCGGCTGATGATCTACGACGCGCTGGAGATGCAGTACCGCCAGGTCAAGGTCCGCAAGGACCCCGACTGCGCGGTCTGCGGCGAGAACCCGACTGTCACCGAGCTCATCGACTACGAGGCCTTCTGCGGTGTCGTGTCCGAGGAGGCCCAGGAGGCGGCGCTCGGCTCCACGATCACTCCGAAGCAGCTCAAGGAGTGGATCGACGCCGACGAGAAGATCGAGATCATCGACGTCCGCGAGCCCAACGAGTACGAGATCGTCTCGATCCCCGGCGCGAAGCTGATCCCGAAGAACGAGTTCCTGATGGGCAGCGCCCTGCAGGACCTCCCGCAGGACAAGCGCATCGTCCTGCACTGCAAGACCGGTGTCCGCAGCGCCGAGGTCCTCGCGGTCCTCAAGTCGGCGGGCTTCGCCGACGCGGTGCACGTCGGCGGCGGCGTGATCGGCTGGGTCAACCAGATCGAGCCCGAGAAGCCGGTGTACTGAGCCGCTGTGCCGAGCCTCCGTAAGGGGGCTGAAAGCTTCGAAGGGGCCGGTCCGCACTGCGCGGGCCGGCCCCTTCGGCGTATCCGTCGACCTGTTCTACGAGCAGGTCCTGCCGTTGGCCGGCACCTTCCCGTCCAGGAAGTACGCGTCCACGGTCGACGTCACACACGCGCTCTCGCCGTATGCGCCGTGTCCCTCGCCCTTGTTGGTGAGCATGATGCCGACGCCTTTGCCCAGCTCGTCCGCCATCTTCTGGGCACCCTCGTAGGGCGTCGCCGGGTCACCGGTCGTCCCGACGACCAGGATCGGACCGGCGCCCGGGGCACTCGCCTCCGGGGTGTCGTGCTCACCCTTCACCGGCCAGTCGGCACACCAGCCGGCCGTGTCCCACGCCAGGAACGGGCCGAAGACCGGGGACAGCTTCCGGAACTCGGGCAGCAGCGCCTTCGCGTCGTCCGCCGTCGGCCGGAGCTTGCTGTCCGCGCAGGAGATGGCGCGCTGCGAGTGGCTCTGGGTGTCGTAGTGCCCGTTCGCGTCACGGCCGTTGTAGGAGTCGGCGAGCCGGAGGAGAAGATTGCCGGTGCCCTGGTTCTCGGCCTCGTCCAGCGCCTGCGTCAGAACGGGCCAACTGCTCTTGGAGTAGAGCGGCGTCACGATGCCGGTGATCGCCAGCGTCTCGTTGAGCTTGCGGCCCGAGCCGGTCGGCAGCGGCTTCCCGTCGATCCGCTCCAGCAGCCGGGCGATGCGCCGGGTGCCCGCCTTCGGGTCCTGGCCACGGTCCTTGAGGTAGTTCTCCAGCGCCCGCTGGAAGCCGGTCGCCTGGTTGCGGGCGTGCCCGATCGTGTCGGCGGTCGGGTCGACGACCGCGTCGAGGACCGTGCGCCCCACGTTCTTCGGGTACAGATGCGCGTACGTACCGCCGAGCTCCGTGCCGTACGAGATGCCGAAGTACGTGAGCTTCTTGTCGCCGAGCACCTCGCGGATCAGATCCATGTCCCGCGCGGCGTTCGTCGTACCGACGTACGGGAGGACCTTGCCCGAGCTGCGCTCGCAGCCGGCACCGAAGGCCGCGCCGTCCTTCATGAACGCCGCCTCCTCGGCGGCCGTGTCCGGAGTCAGGTCGATCTTCCGGTTGGCGTCCTCCTGCTCCCGGTCGGTGCGGCACTTCACCCCGGAGCTCTGCGCGACCCCGCGCGGATCGAAACTCACCAGGTCGTAGCGGGTGTTGAGCTTTCCGTACGATCCGGCGGCGCGCGGCAGTATCGAGACGCCCGAGCCACCGGGGCCGCCGAAGTTGAACAGCATCGTGCCGAGCCGACGGCCCTTGTCCCGGGCCTCCTTGCGGATCAGCGCGATCCCGATCGTGTCGCCGGCCGGCTCGGCGTAGTTCAACGGCACCTTGACCGTCGCACACCTCCAGCCGGACGCCGGTGCGCTCTCGCCCCCGACTGCCTTGCACCGGTTCCAGACCGGACGCTGGGAGGTCAGGGCCGCGGGCAGAGCGGGCAGCGCACCCGGCTTCCCGTCCGATCCGTCGGACGCGGCACCGGACGCCCCGGACGAGGGGGCCGCACTGCGGCCCGCCTTGCCGTCCGCCTTCGCGTCCGCGCCCCCGTCACAGCCCGCGAGCACCCCCGTCAGCAGCAGTGCGGCAGCGGCCAGCGCCCCGGCGCGAGCATGGTGAACCACCTGTACGTCCCTCCCCGTCGTGCCTGTACGGACGGCGTGCGACGCGTGCTACTTGTCGCTGCCGTCAGCCTCTAATCGACAGACAGTACCGGCCGCCGGAACTTTGCCGTCCAACAGATAGTCGCCCACTGTCTTCTGCACACAGGCGTCGCCGGTGTTGTACGCGCCGTGCCCCTGGCCCTCGTACGTCACCTCCACCCCGACGCCCTTGCCCAGGGCGTCGACCATCGCCTTCGCACCCTTGTACGGGGTCGCCGGGTCTCCCGTGTTGCCGATGACGAGGATGGGGGGCGCTCCGGGAGCACTGACGTTCGGGGTGTCCCAGGCGCCCCTCACCGGCCAGCCGGTGCATGCCAGCAGACCCCAGCCCAGATACTCACCGAAGATCGGCGACGCCTTCCGGAACTCCGGAAGCTTCGCCTTCGTCTCGTCGACGCTGAACCGCTGCTTGGTGTCGACGCAGTTGATGGCCGTGTTGGCGGCCGTCAAGTTGTCGTAACGACCGTCGTCGGAGCGGCCGTTCAGCGAGTCGGCGAAGGCCAGGAGCAGCGCGCCGTTGCCGCCGTCCGCTTCGTCGAGTCCCTCTTCCAGCAGCGGCCAGGTCTCCCGGGAGTAGAGGGCGTCCGCGATCCCGGTAATGGCCTGGGACTGCGTCAGCTGCCGCGTGCCGAGCCCCGTGACCGGCGTCTTCTCCAACCGCTGGAGAAGATCGGCGATCCACAGCTCGACCTCCTTCCCGGTGGAACCGGGGAGTTTGCAGGCGGCGCCGCGCTTCACGCAGTCCTTGGTGAAGTTCTCCAGGGCCAGCTGGAAACCCTGGGCCTGGCCGAGGGAGGACTGTTCGGTGTCCTCGGTCGGGTCGACGACCGCGTCGAGCACCATCCTGCCGACGCTCTTCGGGAACAAGTGGGCGTAGACGCCACCCAGTTCGGTGCCGTAGGAGAAACCGAGGTAGTGAAGCTTCTCGTCGCCGAGCACCTGGTGCATCAGATTCATGTCACGTGCGGCGTTGGTGGTGCCGACGTAGGGGAGTTCGGCCCCGGAGTTCTTCTCGCAGGCCGCCACGTACCTCTTCTGCTCGTCGGCGTAGGCCTGCACCTCGGCGGCGTCGTCCGGGGTGAGGTCGCTCTGGAAGCGCGCGTCGAGCTGCTTGTCGTTCTCGCACTTCACGCCCTCGCTGCGGCCGACCCCTCGTGGATCGAAGCTCACCAGGTCGTAGCGGCTCCGGAGCTTGTCGTACGTGGTGCCGAACTCGGGCAGCGTGGCGACGCCGGAGGCGCCGGGGCCGCCGAAGTTGAGGATGAGTGAGCCGATCCGTTTGTTCCGGTTGATGGCCTTGGCGCGGACGAGCGCCAGTTCGATCGTGTTGCCGTCCGGCTTCGCGTAGTCGAGCGGGACCTTTATGGAGGAGCACTCCCAGGTGGTGCCACCTGGGAGGGGGGTGGGGGCGGTGCCGCCGCCCTGTGCCGCGGAAGGGGCGGGACAGGGCTTCCACTCCAGCTTCTGGGAAGTCAGGCCGGCCGGCACCGACGTCTCGGCGGCGTTCGCCGCGTGCGGAGAGTTCCGGGTGCGGTCCGTGCCGGCCGCACCGTCGCCGCTGTCCGAACAGGCGGTGAGGGGCAGCAGAACGGTCACGGTTGCGGCAAGGGCTGCGGCGCGCAGGTCAGGGGGGGTCCTCATTGCTCCATCGTGCGATGGGGTGCGGGACCGCGCGCGGGACGCCGGTCCAAGCGGGTGGCGGCGAGGTCCGGAGACCGGGCCGGTGAGCCGGGACAGCCCTTAGAGAGCGTCCTTGCGGGTGAGGTGGTTGAAGCAGAGCCAGCCGGGAAGGACCGGCAGCCACAGCGTCATCAGCCGGAACAGCAGCACGGCGGGCGCCGCGACCTCCTTGGGCAGACCGACCGCGATCAGCCCCAGCGTCAGCGCACCCTCGACCGCCCCCATGCCGCCCGGCGTCGGCGCAGCCGACCCCAGGGCGTTGCCGGCCAGGAAGACCACCGCGATGCTCGCATAGCTGAGCTGCGGTACGTCGGGACCGCTGAACGCCCGGATCGACGCATCCAGACACATCACGAACAGGCCGGTCAGCAGCAGCATGCCGCCGATGCCGGTGAGCAGCTTCTGCGGCCGCTGCACGACGTCGAGCATGCGCGGTACCACTCCGGCGAACAGCGACCGTACCCGCGTCACCACGAACTTCCGCAGGAACGGGATGGCGGTCACCACCAGCACGAGCACCGCGACGGTCAGCAGTCCGGCGATCACCGTCCTGGACGGGGTGAGGGACGACGGGGTCTTCTCGGTACCGGTCAGATAGCCGAACGCGCCCAGCAGCAGCACATGGCAGCCGAGCCCGAACAGCTGCGAGGCGCCGACACTCGCGACGGCCAGGCCCGGGCGCACCCCGGAACGCTGCAGGAAGCGCGTGTTCAGCGCCACCCCACCGACCGCGGGCGGCGCGACGATCTTCACGAACGAGCCGGCCACCTGCGCCAGCACGGTCTTGCCGAACGGCACCCGCTCCGGCACGAACCCCAGCAGGCTCATCGCGGCCGCGATGTAACTCAGCGCCGAGAACCCGAGCGCCGCCGCCACCCAGCCCCACTCCGCCTGCTCGACGACCGCACCGAAGTCGGCCTCCGTGACCTGGGAGATCAGGAAGTACGCGGCGATGGCGCCGGCGATGAAGCTGAGCAGCGTGCGCGGCTTGATCCGCTCCAGCCGAACCGGCTCGACGGGCGCCTGCGGTCGGATCAGCAGCACCTGGCGGCGGATCTGGGTCAGCAGATCCTCCTCGCGGGCCTCGTCCAGCGCATCGTCTATCGCCCGCTTCTCGGCGCGCTTCTCCGCCTGCTTCTCATTCCGGAGCGCCTTGCGGTCGGCGGGGACCGAGGGGACCCCTTCCGCCTCCGACACCTCGGACTCCTGGGCCTTGGCGCGCTTGGCGGCGTCCGACGCCTCGAGCACCGCCTCCCGCTCGCGCTGAGAGCGCTCCCGGGCGAGCCTGCGCAGCGCCGCCCGTGTGGAGCGGCTGAGCGCGATCGGCTGGAGCAGCGGCAGACAGTCGGCGACGGCGTCGGGACCGAGTACGTCGAGCGCGACCGCGACGGCCCGCTCGGCGCCCACCCGCAGACCGGTGGTGGTGAGCAGCTGGGCGATGTCCATCCGCAGCACCAGATCACCGGCCGCGATCTCCCCGCCGCGCAGATCGGTGACGAACACCGTGCCGGACGGCTCCACCAGGATCGCGTCGCCGGTGAGCCGGCGGTGCGCGATCCGCCGCGACTGGAGCGCCTTCACCTGCCGCCAGGCACCGCGCACCAGATCGTCGGTGATCTCCACGTCCTCGAGCGCGTCGAGGGAGCGTCCGTCGATGTGCTCGTACACCAGCATCACGGCGTCGGGACCGAGCTCGGAGGTGGCGATCAGTTTGGGGGCGTTGGCCCCGGCGGCGATCGCCGCGTACGCGAGGAGCGCCTCCTGCTCCAGGGCCTGGCGCAGCGACTGGATGGAGCGGCGCTGGGTGATGGCCCGCAGGGTGAGTCTTCGCCATACCCGGTAGAAGAAGCCCTGTGCCTGCTGTTCCCGGTCGACGACCGTCACGTCCAGCGGTGGGCCGTCCTCGAGCGAGGCCAGATAGCGGCGTCCCCGGTCGCTCTGGTCGCCGGAGTCGAGTGCGTCGTCGGCGCGCATCGCGGTGACCGGGCGGAAGCCGACGTGGCGCAGACCGGCCATCAGATGCTGACCGGTCGGCCGGACGTTCGGGGAGCCGACCGCGTACAGCGTGCCGTAGGCCACGGTCCAGCCGATCAGCACGGTCAGGATGATCGAGAACGGTGTCGTATAGCCGCCGACCAGCATGGCGAAGGCGTCGAGCAGCAGCACCACCCACAGCACGACCCGCCAGCGCGGCCGTCTCGCCATGCCGACCGCCGTCATGTAGGCGATGACCGGCGCGAGATAGCCGTGGACGGGATCGGTGAGCGCAGCACCGGGCTGCGGCTGGGTGAGGGCGTCCTGGATCGTGCCGGAGGCGGACTTGGCGACCCACAGGTCGGTGGCGAGCGTCACCCCGTGCGCGAGCACGGCGGCAAGAACCCCGTCCGCGATCCGTAGTCCGTCGCGTTTGATCAGCCGCTCGATGGCGAAGGCGACGGGTACGAGCAGCACGGCGATGCTGGAGACCAGACCGGCGATCTTGATGAGGACGTCGGGCGCCTGGTCCGTGCCCTTGTTGATGTCGTTCTCGAGACCGGTGGTCGTGCCGTGGGCGAACGCGGCGATGGAGAACAGGACGGCGATCGCCAGAACGCCGACGAGGAGCCGCATGAGGTCGGAGGGGCGGTGCACGCGCGCAGGGAGCAGCGGTTCGTCCCCGGAGACACGGTCGGCCTCTTCGGCCGCGCGGACGGTGGAGAGGGTGGAGCCGACCAGATGGTGCGGGCGGGCCTGCTGCGCAGTCTCCGGCTCGCGCCCCTGCTTCAGCTCGCCCTCCGTCCCGGACGACGGCTTCTGCTCCGGTGCCGACTTCTGCGCCGGTGTCTGAGCGCGGTCCTGGCCCACTTCCGGTCGCGGCTCGGCATCAGAGGCGTCCGCCGCCTTCGGTGGCTGCACGCCCTGCTCCTTCGCCTCTGATTGGTCTTCGTGTTCTCGTATCACCGGTCACCGCCCGCATGATGGTGGCACGGCCTGGAGACAGAGGGGGGCATCAGGGTGCATTGCACGGTCGCGCGATGGGCAAGATACGCTCCTTTGCTCCTTCGTGCACACTCGGTGAACGGATGCATACGCAGCGGTCGCTCACGGTCCGGTCCGGGCTGTCGGTGGCGTACGGCACCATGGGTCGGATGAGCGAACACCGGACGGGCGACGACGGCGCGAGGGACGAACGGGCACCCGACGAGCTGCCCGAGTACGCGGAGCGCGTGCTCGATGTCGCCGACCTGATCCCACCCGGCCGTGTCATGACGTACGGCGATATCGCGGAGTGGCTGGGCGAGGGCGGTCCTCGCCAGGTCGGCCGGGTCATGGCGCTGTACGGCGGTGCGGCGCCGTGGTGGCGTGTGGTGCGCTCCGACGGCGCGCTGCTGCCCGGCCACGAACTGCGGGCGCTGGACCACTACCGCGAGGAGAGCACCCCGCTGCGCGAGGCGTCGCGCAGCGCGGAGGGTCACATACCGCGCCTCGACATGAAGCGCGCACGGTGGGACGGCGTGACCGGTGGTCACGGCGGGGCCGAGGGCGTGGACGGCGGAGCTCACATCTGACAGCTTCCGCCATTCGGTCCCACGACGGGAGCAGCCGGGACCGCAGGACGTGCGAGAAGTGCGGTCCCACCTGCTGCCCGACCTGCTCCGAGACTCTCCGCACAAGTTTCCGGGAGGCCTGCGGTGCGACGCGGAACGTGACGATCGCCGCAGCGGACTCGCCGCATCCGACCCCTTCGCTGGCGTAGCGTCGACAGTTCGCGGCGCGTACCCCCGCCCCCTCACCACCAGCACACCCACCAGGACCGGCGATCCACGTGAGCTCCTCCTCCTTCACCCGGAACAGTCCGGGCCGTCAGGCACGGCAGGGGGTCCCCCCACGCCCGCAGGGGCGTAGGGGGAACACCACGGGCGCGTACCGGCTGGTCCGTACCCGGCCGGGTTCCGTGGACCCCCCTCTCCTGGACGCGGCGCAGCAGGCGGTGGTTGATCACCCCGGCGGTCCGCTGCTGGTCCTGGCCGGGCCGGGCACCGGCAAGACCACCACGCTCGTCGAGGCGGTCGCCGCCCGCGTCGCCAGGGGCGGCGACCCGGCCCGCATCCTCGTGCTCACCTTCAGCCGCAAGGCGGCGGTGGAGCTGCGCGACCGGATGGCCGCCCGGCTCGGCGCCGCCCGCGGCCCGCAGGCCACCACGTTCCACTCCTTCTGCTACGCACTGGTCCGCGCCCACCAGGACGCCGACCTCTTCGCCGAACCGCTGCGGCTGCTCTCCGGACCGGAGCAGGACGTCACCGTCCGGGATCTGCTGGCCGGCCAGCTCGAACTGGAGCAGGAGGGCCTCGCGCACATCCGCTGGCCCGACGAGCTGCGGGCCTGTCTGACCACGCGAGGCTTCGCCGACGAGGTACGCGCGGTGCTCGCCCGCAGCCGCGAGCTGGGCCTCGGCCCGAACGCCCTCGCCGACTTCGCGCGCCGCACCGGCCGCCCGGACTGGGGTGCGGCCGCCGAATTCCTCGCCGAGTACCTGGACGTGCTGGACGCGCAGGGGGTACTGGACTACGCGGAGCTGGTCCACCGGGCGGTGCTCCTCGCCGAGCGCCCCGAGGTGTCGGCGCTGCTCGCCGGCGAGTACGACGCGGTCTTCGTCGACGAGTACCAGGACACCGACCCGGCGCAGGTGCGGCTGCTCCACGCGCTGGCCGGCAACCGGGGTGGTGCGCCGGGGGCCGGCGGCGGCCGGGACCTGATCGCGTTCGGCGACCCGGACCAGTCGATCTACGCCTTCCGGGGCGCCGATGTGAACGGCATCCTCGACTTCCCCGAGACGTTCCGGCGAGCGGACGGCGCCCCGGCCCCGGTCGGCGTCCTCACCACCTCGCGCCGCTCCGGCGAACAGCTGCTGGCCGCCACCCGGCTGCTCACCCGCCGGATGCCGCTGACCCGCCTGCCGTCGGCGAAGGTGCGCGCCCACCGTGAGCTCGCCGCGGTGCGCGAGGGCGGCCGGGTGGAGACGTACACCTACCCGACCGCGTCCACCGAGCTCGACAACATCGCCGACCTGCTGCGCCGCGCCCATCTGGAGGACGGCGTGCCGTGGAACGAGATGGCGGTGCTGGTACGCGCCGGCGGCCGCACGATCCCCGCGGTGCGCCGCGCACTCACCTCGGCGGGCGTGCCTCTGGAGGTCGACGGCGACGACCTCCCGCTGCGCCACGAACCGGCGGTGGCCCCGCTCCTCACGGCGCTGCGCGTGGTCGCCACGGCGGCGCTGCACCGCACGACGACTACGAAGAAGACAGCGGGAGCGGACGCGGTCGCGGATCCCGCCCCGGATCCCTCCCTGGATCCTGTCTCCGACGAGCCCCCTGTGCCCTGGCTCGACACCGAGACCGCTCTCACCCTCCTCGCCTCGCCTCTCGGCTCGATGGACGCCGCCGATCTGCGCCGGCTCGGGCGGGCGCTGCGCGACGAGGAGCGGGCCGCCGGGAATCGCGTACCGGCGCCCTCCGGGGAACTGCTGGCCCGCGCACTCGCCGAGCCCGAGCGCCTTGTCGCGCACGACCCCGCGTACGCCCGTGGTGCCCAGCGTCTCGGCGCGCTCCTGCGCAAGGCCCGTGAGCTCCTCGAAGGCGGCGGCACCGCCGAAGAGGCCCTGTGGGAGCTGTGGGCCGGTACCCCGTGGCCGGGACGGCTCGAGAGGGCCGCGCTGCGTGGTGGCGCGGGCGGCCGCAACGCCGACCGCGACCTCGACGCCGTCTGCGCGCTCTTCGACACCGCGGCCCGGGCCGAGGAACGCACCGGCGGCCGCGGCGCGCTCAACTTCCTCGAAGAGGTCGACGCCCAGGACATCGCCGCCGACACCCTCTCCAAGCGCGTCGTACGCCCCGACGCCGTGCGCCTGATGACCGCGCACCGGTCGAAGGGGCTGGAGTGGCGGCTGGTCGTCGTCGCAGGGGTGCAGGAGGGCCTCTGGCCGGACCTGCGCCGTCGCGGTTCACTCCTCGAAGCGGACCGGATCGGCCGCGACGGACTCGCCGAACCGCTCACCCCGGGCGCGCTGCTGGCAGAGGAACGCCGCCTCTTCTACGTCGCAGCGACCCGCGCCCGAGAACGCCTGGTCGTCACCGCGGTGAAGGCCCCCGCCGACGACGGCGACCAGCCGTCCCGCTTCCTCACCGAGCTCGGCGTCGAACCGCGCGACGTCACCGGCCGCCCCCGCCGCCCCCTCGCCGTCGCCGCGCTCGTCGCCGAGCTGCGCGCCACCACCGTCGACCCGGATGCCTCCGACGCCCTTCGCGACGAGGCGGCCCACCGGCTGGCCCGGCTGGCCGCACTCACGGACGACGAGGGCCAGCCGCTCGTACCGTCGGCCCATCCGTACGGCTGGTGGGGCCTGTACGAGCCGACCCGCTCGGCCGTTCCGCTCCGCGACCGGGACCACCCCGTGGCTCTCTCCGGCAGCGCGCTCGACCAGCTCGCCAACACCTGCGCCCTGCAGTGGTTCCTCGGCCGTGAGGTGAAGGCGGACGCCCCGGCGACGGCCGCGCAGGGCTTCGGCAACGTCGTGCACGTACTCGCCGACGAGGTCGCCTCCGGCCGCACCCCAGCCGATCTGGCGGTCCTGATGGAACGCCTCGACTCCGTCTGGGACGGACTGGTCTTCGACGCCCCCTGGAAGTCGCAGCAGGAGAAGGACCAGGCGCGGGTCGCCCTCGAGCGCTTCCTTCGCTGGCATGTCATGGACCGCACCGGCCGCACCCCCGCCGCGAGCGAGCACGACTTCGACGTGACGCTCGAAGCGGGGGAGTACGAGGTACGCATCCGCGGCTCCATGGACCGCGTCGAACGGGACGCCGACGGCCGGGCGTACGTCGTCGACTTCAAGACCGGAAAGCAGGCTCCGACGAAGGACGAGGTCGCCCGTCACCCCCAGCTCGCCGTGTATCAGCTGGCCGTCCGGGAAGGGGCGGTCGACGAGATCTTCGACGGCCACCGTCCCGCCCCCGGTGGCGCCGAACTCGTACAGCTGAGGCAGCCCGCCCCGAAGAAGGAGGGCGGCGACACCCTGCCCAAGGTGCAGGCCCAGGAGCCGCCCACCACCGAGTGGGTCTCCGATCTGCTGGCCACGGCCGCGGGCCGCGTCCTGGACGAACGCTTCACCCCCACGACCGGCCAGCACTGCACCCACTGCACGTTCCGGGCGTCCTGCAGCGCGCAGCCGGAGGGCCGCCACATCCTGGAGTGACGCGGGTACCGGCGGTGGACGGTCGGCCCTTGCGCGCCACGGTGCCCCGCACACTGTCGGTCCGCCCGGTTAGCCTCTGTGGAGTGTCCTCACGTATCACCGGTCCCGAGCAGCTCAAGGAGCTCCTCGGGATCCCCTTCACCCCGGAGCAGACGGCCTGCATCACGGCGCCGCCCGCCCCGCAGGTGGTCGTGGCCGGAGCCGGGTCCGGAAAGACCACGGTGATGGCGGCGCGCGTGGTGTGGCTGGTCGGAACCGGACAGGTCGCCCCCGAGCAGGTCCTCGGGCTCACGTTCACGAACAAGGCGGCAGGCGAACTCTCCGAGCGCGTCCGCAAGGCCCTCGTCGCCGCCGGGGTCACCGATCCGGACGTCATCGACCCGGACAACCCCCCGGGCGAGCCCAGCATCTCCACGTACCACGCCTTCGCCGGACGGCTCCTCACCGAGCACGGACTGCGGATAGGACTCGAACCCACCACCCGCCTCCTCGCCGACGCCACCCGCTACCAGCTGGCCGCCCGAGTGCTGCGCGAGGCCCCCGGCCCCTACCCGGCCCTGACCAGGTCGTTCCCCACCCTGGTCAGTGATCTGCTGGCACTCGACGCCGAGCTCGCCGAGCATCTCGTCCGCCCCGAACAGCTCGCGGAGTACGACACCGAGCTCCTCCGTACGCTCGCATCGGCCCGGCTCACCAACGCCGAGCTGCGCAAGATCCCCGAGACCGCCGAGGCCCGCCTCGAGCTCCTCTCGCTGACCCGGCGCTACCGGGACGCCAAGCGCAGCCGCGACCTCCTCGACTTCGGCGACCAGATCGCGCTCTCCGCCGAGCTCGCCCTCACCCGCCCCGAGGTCGGCGCGATCCTGCGCGACGAATACCGGGTGGTCCTGCTCGACGAGTACCAGGACACCTCCGTCGCCCAGCGGCTGCTGCTCTCCGCCCTCTTCGGCAGCGGCCCCGACCGCACCGCCTCCGGGCACGCCGTCACCGCCGTCGGTGATCCCTGCCAGGCGATCTACGGCTGGCGCGGCGCCTCCGTCGCCAATCTCGACGACTTCCCGCGCCACTTCCCGCACGCCGACGGCACCCCCGCCACCCGGTACTCCCTCGGCGAGAACCGTCGCAGCGGCGGCCGACTGCTGCACCTGGCCAACGGGCTCGCCGAGCCGCTGCGCGCCATGCACGAGGGTGTCGAGGCACTGCGCCCCGCCCCGGGCGCCGAGCGCGACGGCATCGTCCGCTGCGCCCTCCTGCGTACCCACACCGAAGAGATCGACTGGCTCGCCGACTCGATCGCCCATCTCGTACGGACCGGGAAGGCACCCGGCGAGATCGCCGTCCTGTGCCGTACCGCCGGCGACTTCCCGGAGATCCAGGCCGCGCTCGTCTCCCGCGACATCCCGGTCGAGGTCGTCGGCCTCTCCGGGCTGCTGCACCTGCCCGAGGTCGCCGACCTCGTCGCGGTCTGCGAAGTCCTCCAGGACCCCGGCGCGAACGTCTCCCTGGTCCGGCTGCTCACCGGCCCCCGCTGGCGGATCGGCCCGCGCGACCTGGCCCTCCTCGGCCGCCGCGCCCGCCTCCTCGTCCACCACGCCACCCATGCCGACGACGACTTCGACCCCGACCGCCGGCTCGCCGAAGCCGTCGAAGGCATCGACCCGGCCGAAGTCATCTCGCTCGCCGACGCCCTCGACACGTTCCTCGAATCGAGCGGTACGGAGGACGACGGGCTGCCGTTCTCCACCGATGCCCGCATCCGCTTCGCCCGCATCGCCACCGAGCTGCGCGACCTGCGCCGCTCGCTGGCCGACCCCCTCATGGACGTCCTGCACCGCGTCCTCGCCACCACCGGCCTCGAAGTCGAACTCTCCGCGTCGCCGCAGGCCCTGGCCGCCCGCCGCCGGGAGACCCTCGCCAACTTCCTGGACGTGGCGGCCCGCTTCGCCGCCGTCGACAGCGAGGCCACGCTCCTGGCCTTCCTCGGCTTTCTGCGCACCGCCGTCCAGTACGAGAAGGGCCTGGACAACGCGCTGCCCGGCGGCGAGAACACCGTCAAGGTCCTCACCGCCCACAAGTCCAAGGGCCTGGAGTGGGACGTCGTCGCCGTGCCCGGCCTGGTCGCCGGCCAGTTCCCCAGCGGCCAGTCCCGCGACGCCTGGACCTCGCAGTCGAAGGTTCTCCCGCACGCCCTGCGCGGCGACGCGGCCACGCTCCCCGTCGTCCACAGCTGGGACGCCCAGGGGCTCAGGGGCTTCAAATCGGAGATGAAGGAGCACCAGCACACCGAGGAGCTGCGCCTCGGATACGTCACCTTCACCCGGCCGCGCACCCTGCTGCTCGGCTCCGGCCACTGGTGGGGCCCGTCCCAGAAGAAGCCGCGCGGCCCGTCCGACTTTCTGCAGGCCCTGTACGAGCACTGCGCGGCCGGGCACGGCGAGATCGAGGCCTGGGCGGACGAGCCGGCCGAGGACGAGGAGAACCCGGCGCTGGCGGCCACCGCGGCCGCCGACCATGCCTGGCCGCTCCCGCTGGACGACACGGCACTCGCCCGCCGCCGGGCGGCCGCGGACACGGTGCTGGCTCATCTGGAGAAGCCGGCCGCGACGGGAGACTCGGTGCCGGGGGCCTATCCCGCCGCACCGGACGACGACGTGTTCCCGTTCCCCTTCCCGGACGACGACGCGTACGCCGACGACGCGTACGCGGACGAGGACCCGTACCCGGACGAGGCCGCGGACTGGGACACCTGGTCGACCGAACCCCCCGCGGCCCAGGGACCGGCCCCGGCCCCCGCACCACACACCCCCGACCCCCACGTCCCCGCGGCCCGGACCCCCTCACGGCTCACCCCGGAGGAGGCCCGCACCCTCGCCTCCTGGGACCGGGACCTCGACGCTCTCGCCGGTGAGCTGCGCCGCGCCCGCGCCACCGTGCGCGAGGTCCTCGTGCCCGCCTCGCTCTCCGCCACGCAGCTGCTGCGTCTCGCCGACGACCCCGACGGCTTCGCCCAGGAGCTGGCCCGCCCCATGCCCCGCCCGCCCGCTCCGGCAGCCCGCCGCGGCACCCGGTTCCACGCCTGGGTGGAGGCCCGCTTCGAGGAGCTGCCGCTGCCCATGCTCGGCCCCGACGAGCTGCCCGGCGGCGACGAGAGCGACGCCGACATCGCGGACGAGCGCGACCTCGCTGCGCTCAAGGAGGCCTTCGAGCGCACCCCGTACGCCCACCGCACGCCGTACCGCGTCGAGACACCGTTCCGGATCACCCTGGCGGGCCGGGTGATCCGCGGCCGGATCGACGCCGTGTACCGCAACGAGGGCCCCGACGGGTACACGTACGAGATCGTCGACTGGAAGACGACCCGCAACGTGCCCAGCAGCCGCGAAGGCATCTCGGGCACCCCGGCCGCCGACCCGCTCCAGCTCGCGGTCTACCGACTCGCCTGGGCCGAACTGCACGACGTACCGCTCGACTCCGTCACGACCACATTCCTGTTCGTCCGCAGCGGGGAGGCAGTCCACCCCGGCCACCTGCCGGGCCGTGCCGAGCTGGAGCAGCTCCTCCTGGACGAGCCACCTCCGACGGGCCGATAGGCTCAAGACCATGAGCGACACCCCGGACAGCGCCGTCCGTACGTACACCGAGCAGCACCGCACAGCCTTCCTCGACGACCTCGCCGAGTGGCTGCGGATCCCCTCCGTCTCCGCCCAGCCGGAACACGACGGAGACGTACGACGCAGCGCCGACTGGCTGTCCGCCAAGCTCAAGGAGACCGGCTTCCCGGTCACGGAGATCTGGGAGACCGCAGGTGCGCCCGCGGTCTTCGCCGAGTGGCCGTCCGACGACCCGGACGCTCCGACCGTCCTCGTCTACGGGCACCACGACGTGCAGCCCGCAGCGCGGGAGGACGGCTGGGAAACCGATCCGTTCGAACCGGTGATCCGGGACGGCCGGATGTACGGGCGCGGCGCGGCCGACGACAAGGGCCAGGTGTTCTTCCACACCCTCGGCGTCCGGGCCCACCTCGCCACCACCGGTCGCACCAACCCCGCCGTACACCTCAAGCTCCTCGTCGAGGGCGAGGAGGAGTCCGGCTCCCCGCACTTCCGCACCCTGGTCGAGCAGCAGGCGGCGCGTCTCGCCGCGGACGCCGTGATCGTCTCGGACACCGGGATGTGGGACGAGACGACCCCGACGGTCTGCACGGGCATGCGCGGCCTCGCCGAGTGCGAGATCGAGCTGTACGGCCCCGAGCAGGACATCCACTCCGGATCGTTCGGCGGCGCCGTCCCCAATCCGGCGACCGCCGTGGCCCGCCTCGTCGCCGCGCTGCACGACGCGGACGGGCGGGTCACGATCCCCGGCTTCTACGACGGCGTGACGGAACTCACCGACACCGAGCGCGCCCTCTTCGCCGAGCTCCCCTTCGACGAGGACACCTGGCTGCGCACCGCCAAGTCACAGGCGACGACGGGTGAGGCCGGCTACTCCACGCTGGAACGCATCTGGGCCCGCCCCACCGCCGAGGTCAACGGCATCGGCGGCGGCTACCAGGGCGCCGGAAGCAAGACCATCATTCCGTCCTCCGCCCTCGTGAAGATCAGCTTCCGGCTGGTCGCCGGCCAGGACCCCGACCACGTCCAGCAGGCCGTCCGCGCCTGGGCCGAGGCGCAGTTCCCGGCCGGCATCCGCCACCGGATCACCTTCGCCCCCGCCACCCGCCCCTGCCTGACCCCGCTGGACCACCCCGCCCTGCAGGCCGTGGCCCGAGCCATGGGACGGGCCTTCGGCCAGAAGATCCTCTTCACCCGCGAAGGAGGCTCGGGACCCGCCGCCGACCTGCAGGACGTGCTCGGCGCACCCGTCCTCTTCCTGGGCATCTCCGTACCGTCCGACGGCTGGCACGCCCCGAACGAGAAGGTCGAACTCGACCTCCTGCTCAAGGGCGTGGAGACCACCGCCCACCTGTGGGGCGAGCTGGCGGCCGCACTCCGCTGAATCCTCTGAACACCCGAACCGTCCCGGGGGAGTAGGAAGCACCTGTGAGCACCTTCGACAACGCCACGACAGACCGGCCCATCGGTCTCACCGCGCCCAGCGGTATCGACCGCGCCGCGCACCACCGCCTCGACGAGGCATGGCTCTCCGCCGCCTGGAGCCACCCGACCACCCGAGTCTTCGTGGTCTCGGGCGGCCAGGTGCTGATCGACGACACGGCCGACGGCGGTACGGAGATCGTCATGACCCCGGCCTTCGAGGCCCCGGTCACCGAGACCCACCGCTACTTCCTCGGAACCGACGAGGACGGCGTCAGCTACTTCGCGCTCCAGAAGGACTCCCTGCCCGGCCGCATGGATCAGCCGGCCCGCCCGGCCGGCCTGCGCGAGGCCGGACTGCTGCTCGGCCCCCGCGACGCGGGGCTGATGGTGCACGCGGTGGCGCTGGAGAACTGGCAGCGGCTGCACCGCTTCTGCTCCCGCTGCGGCGAACGTACGGTCATCGCGGCGGCCGGCCACATCCGTCGCTGCCCGGCCTGCGGCGCCGAGCACTACCCGCGCACCGACCCCGCGGTGATCATGCTGGTCACGGACGACCAGGACCGTGCTCTGCTGGGCCGTCAGGTGCACTGGCCGGAAGGCCGCTTCTCGACGCTCGCGGGTTTCGTCGAGCCGGGGGAGTCGATCGAGCAGTCCGTGGCCCGCGAGGTGCTCGAGGAGGCGGGCATCACGGTCGGCGAGGTCGAATACATCGCCAGCCAGCCCTGGCCGTTCCCGTCGAGCCTGATGCTCGGCTTCATGGCCCGGGCCACGTCGTCGGAGATCAATGTGGACGGCGAGGAGATCGAGGAGGCCCGCTGGTTCTCCCGCGAGGACCTGACGGCGGCCTTCGAGTCGGGCGAGGTCCTGCCGCCGTTCGGCATCTCGATCGCGGCACGTCTGATCGAACTCTGGTACGGCAAGCCGCTCCCGAGGCCGGGCAGCGTCGGCTGACGCGCGCTGCTCGGCGTGCGACCGAGGAGGGCGTGGCCCGGTCGCACCTTCAGGACCGCGCCGGTTTCTCCCCCGAAGAGACGATCGCGCACTAATCTGGCCCCGGGCCGTGACTGGCGCTGAGGTGGAGCACCACCGGGGAGCGGTCCGACGGAACTCTCGACAGCCGTCGATGCCGTGCGCCTGGGCGACACACCGTGATCCTCGCGATCCTCGTGACACCCGGGAGCGAAACGTGGCCCAACCTCAGACAGCCCGTCCGATGGACGGCACCGCCCTTGCCCGCAGGATCATCGGAGCCAGCTCGGCGACGGCAGCGGAACTGCGGCTGCGCACCGGGACGGCACCGTGCCTGGCGACGGTACTGGTCGGGGAAGACCCGGCCTCGGTGACCTACGTGCGGATGAAGCGCCGCCGGTGCGAGAGCGCAGGCATCGAGTCGCGGCACGTGGCTCTTCCCGCCACCTCCACCACACAGGATGTGGTCGACGCGGTCACCACGCTGTCGGCCGACCCCGGTGTCCACGGCATCCTGCTCCAGCACCCTGTGGGACCGCACATCGACGAACGCGCCGCGTTCGAGGCGATCGATCCGGGCAAGGACGTCGACGGGGTCACCATGCACTCGTTCGCTTCGATGAGTTTCGGCCTGCCCGGATTCGTCTCCTGCACGCCCGGCGGCATCATGCGCCTGCTGGACGAGTACGACGTCGGCCTCGCGGGAAAACAGGCGGTCGTCGTGGGGCGCAGCGCCATCCTCGGCAAGCCCGCCGGAATGCTTCTGCTCGGCCGGGACGCCACCGTGACGTACTGCCACTCCCGCACGGCCGAGCTCTCGTCGATCGTGCGGGAGGCGGACGTCCTGCTGGCCGCGGTCGGCAAGCCGCGCTTCATCGCCGGTGCGGACATCAAGCCGGGTGCGGTGGTGATCGACGCCGGCTACAACGAAGGCAACGTCGGCGACGTCGACTTCGGGACAGCCGCCGAGCGGGCGCGGCTGATCACCCCGGTCCCGGGCGGTGTCGGACCGATGACCATCGCGGTCCTTCTCGAGCAGACGGTCGCGGCGGCGGCCCGGCAGCTCGGCGTCGCGGCGGCGTGACCGGTAGCCAGGCTCCCGGGTACGCGAACGCCCGCCGTCCTCCGGGGCGACCGGAGGGCAGCGGGCGTTCACGCGGGCTCTTGGTGCCGGCTCTTCGTGCGGGCTCTTCGCCCTGGCACCTTGCGCCGGCGCGAGGAGCGCAAGCGCGCGATCAGACGCCGATCTTCTGCTTCACCTGGGCCAGCGAAGGGTTCGTCAGCGTCGAACCGTCCGAGAAGAGCACGGTCGGAACGGTCTGGTTCCCCCCGTTGGCCTTCTCGACGAAGGCCGCGGACTCCGGGTCCTGCTCGATGTTGATCTCGTTGTACGTGATGCCCTCGCGGTCCATCTGGCCCTTGAGCCGACGGCAGTAACCGCACCACGTGGTGCTGTACATCGTCACAGTGCCCGGCATGTTTTCCCGCTCCTCTGTCTCGTTCGTCTCGTCACGCTGCGTTGCCGCGTCTCGCGGAAAAGCTGGAAAGGTGCCCCCCGCAGGGAGTGGAACGTACGTGACCTGGCAGCCATTCCCGTAGCCGCCCCTGCATTAGTACGACGGATACCGCTCCCCTGTGGACAACTTCCGCGTCGGCCTCTCCCGACCTGGCAGCATGGCGGAGTGACATCAGCAACGCATTCCTCTCTCTTCCCCCGGGTCCCCGAGTCGGCGGACGCCGTGCTCGACGGGCTGGACCCCGAGCAGCGCGAGGTCGCCCTGGCCCTGCACGGCCCGGTGTGTGTGCTGGCCGGAGCCGGTACGGGCAAGACGCGTGCGATCACGCACCGCATCGCGTACGGGGTGCGTGCCGGGATACTCCAGCCGACGAGTGTGCTGGCTGTCACGTTCACCAACCGGGCCGCGGGCGAGATGCGGGGCAGGCTGCGCCAGCTCGGCGCGGCCGGGGTGCAGGCGCGCACGTTCCACTCCGCCGCCCTGCGGCAGCTCCAGTACTTCTGGCCGAAAGCAGTCGGTGGTGATCTGCCGCGGCTGGTGGAGCGCAAGGTCCAGCTGGTCGCCGAAGCCGCCGCCCGCTGCCGCATCCGGCTCGACCGCAACGAGCTGCGGGACGTCACCAGCGAGATCGAGTGGGCGAAGGTCACCCAGACCGTGCCCGCCGACTATCCGGCAGTGGTCGCCAAGACCCAGCGGGACGCCCCGCGCGACCCGGCCGAGATCTCTCAGATCTACGCGATGTACGAGCAGCTGAAGCGCGACCGCTCGGTGATCGACTTCGAGGATGTGCTGCTCCTCACCGTGGCGATCCTCCAGGACCGCCATGACATCGCCGACCATGTCCGCCGCCAGTACCAGCACTTCGTGGTCGATGAGTACCAGGACGTCAGCCCGCTCCAGCAGCGACTCCTCGACCTCTGGCTCGGCGACCGGGACAACCTGTGCGTCGTCGGGGACGCCGGCCAGACGATCTACTCGTTCACCGGCGCCACCCCCGACCACCTGCTGAATTTCCGCACCCGCCACCCGAACGCGACCGTGGTCAAGCTGGTGCGGGACTACCGCTCCACGCCCCAGGTCGTCCATCTCGCCAACGGGGTGCTCGGCCAGGCCCGTGGCCGCGCCGCCGAGCACCGGCTCGAACTGGTCTCGCAGCGCGAGCGGGGGCCGGAGCCGGCCTATACGGAGTACGCGGACGAGCCCGCCGAGGCCGAGGACACCGCCCGCCGGATCCGCGATCTGATCGCCGCGGGAGTCCCGGCCGGCGAGATCGCCGTGCTCTACCGGGTCAACTCCCAGTCCGAGGTCTACGAGCAGGCCCTGTCCGACGCGGGCGTGCCGTACCAGCTGAGGGGAGCGGAGCGCTTCTTCGAGCGCGCGGAGGTACGGGAGGCGGGCGTCGCCCTGCGCGGCGCCGCCCGCGCCGGGGGTAACGACTCGTTGCTCGACGACGCGGAGGGGCTGCCCTCGCAGGTGCGGGCGGTGCTCTCCACCAAGGGCTGGACCACGGAGCCGCCCGCCGGCTCGGGGGCGGTGCGCGACCGGTGGGAGTCCCTGGCCGCCCTGGTCCGGCTGGCCGAGGACTTCGAACAGGCCGAACCGGGGGCGACGCTCTCCGACCTGGTGGCGGAGCTGGACGAGCGGGCGGCCGCCCAGCACGCCCCCACGGTCCAGGGAGTCACGCTGGCGTCACTGCACTCGGCGAAGGGCCTGGAGTGGGACGCCGTGTTCCTGGTCGGGCTGACCGAGGGCATGATGCCGATCACGTACGCCAAGACCGACGAGCAGATCGAGGAGGAGCGCCGACTGCTGTACGTCGGCGTCACCCGGGCACGCTTCCACCTCTCGTTGTCCTGGTCGCTGTCCCGGTCGCCCGGCAGCCGCGGCGGACGGCGCCCGAGCCGCTTCCTCAACGGGCTGCGCCCCGGCTCGGCGGCGCTCGGCGGCGGCCGTGGCGCGGCCGGCACCGGGGGAAGCGGCGGGGGAGGCATCGAGCGGCCGGCGGTGGCCAAGCGCAGGCACCGTGGCCCCGCCCTGTGCCGGGTCTGCGGCAAGACCCTCACCGACGC
Source organism: Streptomyces sp. NPDC005262 (assembly GCF_042872425.1). Taxonomy (NCBI): domain Bacteria; kingdom Bacillati; phylum Actinomycetota; class Actinomycetes; order Kitasatosporales; family Streptomycetaceae; genus Streptomyces; species Streptomyces sp. NPDC005262. The sequence continues at coordinate 359,957 of NZ_JBIAKK010000001.1, read as the reverse complement.
GGGTGAGATGAAGCTGATGCGCTGTGAGGACTGCCCCTCCGACATGGACGAGGGGCTGTACGAGCGGCTGCGCGACTGGCGTGCGGAACAGGCCAAGGAGATCGGCCAGCCGGCCTACTGCGTGTTCACCGACAAGACGCTGATGGCGATCGCGGAGGCGGTCCCGGCCAGCGACGGTGAACTGGCCAGAATCGCTGGGGTCGGAGTCCGGAAGCTGGACCGGTTCGGCGCCCCCGTGCTGGCCATATGTGCAGGCCAGTACCCAGACGAGGGGCTCGGAGGAGATGACGAGGAGGCGTGAGAAAAACTCGTCGAAAAAATAGTTTGCGCCCGCCCCAGTCATCACCATAGGTTCTTAACCACGGGAACAGCGACTTCTCTGAAGCCCTCACCCCGTGCTGTACTTATCCGAATACGCAGGACCGGCGAGACCGGTCCCCCCGAGACGCCGAGAGGAGGCGATTGTCGTGATCAGCATCATCAAGACCAACAAAATGACCGATCCGTCGGTCGTCTCCGCCTGCTCGCTCGGCCTCGCCTGCTCTTCGGAATCTTCGCTGCGTGGCACCGGTCTGTCCGGCATTTCCGCCGTCAGCCCGCTGTCCCTGGCGAGCCTTCCCGTGCGGGAGCGCAATGAGCGACCGACCCAGGCACCGACGGCAGCAGTAGCGAAGGGACGGGCCAAGGCGGCCTATGCCTTTGCGGCAGTCGGTGCCGGAGCCGAGCAGCAGACGACGCACCACCACAAGATGTGGGCCTTCCGTGGGCCTGAACCCTGGAGTGATCCAGCCTGATGGACCATCAGGCCGGCGCCTTCAGGGCCGCGGAACCCCACTCGGGATCCGCGGCCCTTTTGTTTTGTCCAAACGGACGACACAGCGAGAAGGCGCCTCGGGACAAGCAGCACCCGGTACCAGCAGCCACCCGGCCGACCGGCCGGAACGACCAGACGAGGACACCACCACCGTGCAACTCGAAGCGCACGCCCCGTCCGTACCGCCTTCCGAAACGATCCCCCCGCCCGGCCTCACGGAGGACACCACCTTGATCCCCCTCACTGCGCTCACCGCGCTCGACGACGCCATCGAGAACCTCGGCGTGCCCGTCCCCTGCCGTTCCTACGACCCGGAGGTCTTCTTCGCCGAGTCGCCGGCCGATGTCGAGTACGCCAAGTCCCTCTGCCGCACCTGCCCGCTCGTCGAGGCCTGCCTCGCCGGCGCCAAGGAGCGCCGCGAGCCGTGGGGTGTCTGGGGTGGCGAGCTCTTCATCCAGGGCGTCGTCGTCGCTCGCAAGCGGCCGCGTGGCCGTCCGCGCAAGAACCCGGTCGCGGCGTGATCGCCGACCTTGGGGTCACGGCCCCCAAACCCATGAAGCGCATCGGAACCATCGATCGTCCCCGAACCCACGATCCCCGAAATCAGGCACCAATGTCCGTCCCCACGAATGAGCCCGTCGGCTCCGCAACACCGAACGTCACAAGCATCGGCGCGAACGACTCGCGTCAGAACAGGACCCGTGAAATGCAACTCATCCCAGAAGCTCTGGCTCGTGCGCATATGCACGACCGCCTGAGGGAAGCCGATGCGGAGCGCCAGGCCGTGCGCCTGGTCTCCGCCCGGCGGATGCAGCGCCGGGCGGAGCGCGCTTCGATGCGCGCCCGCCGCGCGCTGGCCATGGCGGTCATGCACTAGTCAGGCCGAATAACCGCTCCACCCGCTGCCGGACAGCCGCTCTGCCCGGCAGCGATCAGTACCTCTTGTCAGTACCCCTTCCGCGGGGCCGGTCCGGACGGACCGGCCCCGCGGTCGTGCTGTGTGGTGACGTGCCGCGCGGCGGGGACGGAGTTATCGTCACGAGGTGAAAGAGGAGACTCGTCACCCCGCACAACCGGGCGGCCATGTCGTGGTGTGCTCCCGGTGCGACACCGCCGCCGACAGCGAGTACGCGCCGCCGACCTGGGTCTGCTCCGTGGAGAACGGCAGACGCCAGTACTTCTGCGACAACTGTGCCCGCAGCCACATCAGGGCGATCGAAGGCCGCCTCGACTCGCCCTGGTGGTGACTGGCCCGTTCCGGCCCGGGCCTATGCCCCGGCTGCCGCGTCGCCCACCCGCTGCTCCTGTTCAGGCAGGTCCGCGATCGCCACATCCTCCACGGGCAGGTCCTCCACGGGCAGGTCCTCCACGGGCAGGTCCTCCACGGGCAGGTCCTCGCTCGGCAGGAACCCAGGGACCCAGGACTCCAGTTCGTCCCGCAGCCGCACTGTCGCACCGAGCTGACACAGCACCCCGATCGTGCTCAGCGTCACCCGGTGTATGAGCAGATAGGCGGGCGGCAGGTTCAGCTGCTTCCCCAGCTGATGGGCGGGGGAACGCAGATCCGCTATCCGTGCCGCCTGATTGCGCATCCAGCTCCGGGTGAAGGTGAACTCCTCCACCTGCGCCGGCTCGATGATCGGCAGCAGATAGTCGAGCACCGCATTCGGGTCGAGGTCGATCGACTCCTTGACGAAGCCTTCCTCGCGCAGCAGCTCGTACACCGCTTCCGCGTCACCTGCCAGCGTGAGCCGCAACGAGTCGCCGATGGGCTGCGGCAGACCGCCCGGCAGCCGGTCCACCGTGCCGAAGTCCAGCACCCCGAGCCGCCACTGCCCGGCCTCGCCGTCCTTCGTCTCCGCAGGCAGCAGCCGGAAGTTGCCCGGATGCGGGTCCGCGTGCAGCAGACCCGTGCGCGCCGGGCCCGAGAAAAGGAATCGGGCCAGCAGCTGGCCCGCCCGGTCCCGCTGCTCCTGTGTGCCGTCCGTGATCACCTCGGAGAGCGGCACACCGTCGATCCACTCCGTCACGAGCACCTGGTCCGACTGGTGCACCACACCGGGGATCACCACATCGGGATCGTCCGCGAACTCCTCGGCGTGCTCCTGCTGGGACCGCGCCTCCAGTTCGTAGTCCAGCTCCTCCGACACGCGGTCACGCAGCTCCGCGATGAGCGGTTTGATGTCCATCCCGGGGATCAGCGGGCCGAGCAGGCGGGCGAAACGACTGAGTTGGGTGAGATCCGAGAGCAGGGCCTCCCCGGCGCCCGGGTACTGCACCTTCACCGCGACCTCGCGGCCGTCGTGCCAGACAGCCCGGTGCACCTGTCCGATCGAGGCGGCGGCCGACGGCTTGTCCTCGAATTCGAGGAACAGCTCCGGCCAGTCCTCACCGAGCCGCTCCTCCAGCACCGCGTGGACGGTGCGCGTCGGCATGGGGGGCGCGGCTTCCTGCAGTTTGGTGAGCGCCGCCCGGTACGGCCCGGCAACCTCCTCTGGGAGCGCCGACTCGAAGACGGAGAGGGCCTGACCGAGTTTCATGGCACCCCCCTTCAGCTCCCCCAATGTCTTGAACAGCTGGTCCGCCGTCCGCTGCTGGAGCTCGCGGGCGACTATCTCCGCGGACCTGCCGCCGATCCGCTTGCCCAGACCCCACGTGGCCCGGCCGGCGAAGCCGAGTGGCAGCGCGGCCAACTTCGCGGTACGGGTGACCGCTTTCCGGGGTAGATCAGACATACGCCCCTCCAAATCCCAGACTGCCGTGCCGCGTGCGGCGGTTACCCGGCCATTGTGTCCTGCGTCGTGCCGAGCCCAGAGGTGCGCTCCCCCACAGTGTGCCCACCCGCCCCGCAGGAACAGTCGAGGTGCGCCCTGACCTGCTCCGACCGCCAGTCCAACAGCGGCAGAGCAGCCTCCCACCTGGCCCCTGTGCTGGCGGGAAGTTCGCCGTCCAGAAAGGCCAGTGCATGGGCCGCGGCGAGACCTGCCACCGCCGTCGCGAGCCCCAGGTCGCACGCCTGCACCGCATTGCGCCGCCCGGACCGCCATTGCGTCAGCATCCTTGGCCACTGCGGGTCCCGGTCCGTGCGGGTCAGCGCCAGGCATCCCGCGCAGGCCGTACCGCCGGGCAGGACCAAGGGGCCGACCACACCGGTGGCCTCGATCACCCCGGCATAGAGATGAGGAATGCCCGACGCGATCCACGGTTCGGCGGCGCGGGGGTCGGGGGCGTAGACGGCGAGACCGTCCCGAGGGGCGACCACGACCAACGACAGCCCGGGACCGCCACTCGCAGATGGGCCACCTGACGTGCCACCCGCCGCGGCGTCTGCCGTGCCTGCCGCCCGCGGAGTGGAGCCGACGGCCGAGCGGCGGACCAACTGCCGGGCTGCAGTGTCCCTGCGCTCTCCGACCGCCGCCGCCGGAAGCCCGCCCGGCGCGATGTCCGAGGGTTCGGTGACCCCGCCGTCCAGGACCTCGACCCGGCCCACTCCGGACCCGGACAGCACCGCGGCGATCGTCGCACCGACCCGGCCGGCGCCTCTCACCTGGACCCGCATCGCGCGGCGGGCCGCCAGTCTGCGCATCCCGCCGCCCGGTTCGGGGTGGATGACCGAGAGTGACGCGAGGTCGGGGCGCTGCCGCTCCAGGACGTCGGCCCGGTTCCGTAACGCTGTGGCTTCCGGGCCGCCGGCCCGTACATCGTCGATCAGTCCCGCGTTCACCAAGCGCCTCACCAGTGTGTCCACTTGATGGTCCGCCAGGTCCAGGGCCCGTGCCTCCTCGCGCAGCAGCGGCAGGCCGCGCGTTCCGTCGAGCAGTTCCAGCAAACTTCCGGTGGCGATATCCACCGGGCCGAGCTTCACCGCGTGAGCGCGTGTCACTCCGAATTGCACGGTGTTCCTGCCGCGCCAGGCGCGGCGCAGTGCGGGCTTCAACATCGGATGCATGGTTTCCCCGTTCTCTGTCCGTCGTGCTGTCCGGTGGCGGTGCGGTCTGTGCGCGATCTCCGGTGATCGCTCTGCGGTCGCTCTGCGATCTCTGTGCACGAGGCGTGGCCGGAGCTTCGCGAGATCCGTTGTCAGAATGCGGGCAGGCGTCGAAACGTGCAGAAAGTTATCCACAGGCGGGGGGTATTAGTCGTTCAAATGGTGCATGCCGTGGAGTGGATCAAGCGCCAACCGCCCCGGGGGCGGGACTTCCCCCACTGACAGCGGGTAACGTCGTGCCGTGCCCGCCGACCCGTCACCCGGCTTCGCCGGCGAGACCTCCGCGCGCAGCGCCGGACATCATCAGCGCAGCGCGGCCAGCCATCCGCCCCGCGTCTCGGCGACGAGCGCGGTCGAGGTCCGCAGGAGCAGCCGCCGCAGCAGAACGGTCTCCGCGTACCGGGAGGGCGACCGCACCATCGTGCTGATCCCCGCCCGGATGTCGGAGGCGGAGGAGCAGCGCTGGGTGACCGTGATGCTCGACAAGCTCGCCGCCCAGGAGAGCAAGCGCATCCTCGGCGACAGCGAACTCGCCGAGCGCGCCGAGCGGTTGTCCGACCTGTATTTCGACGGCCGGGCCAGGCCCGTGTCGGTGCGGTGGGTGACCAATCAGAACACCCGATGGGGGTCCTGCACACCGGCGGAGGGCAGCATCCGTCTGTCGCACCGGTTGCAGGGTATGCCGGAGTACGTCGTCGACTACGTGCTCGTCCATGAGCTCGCGCATCTCCTGGTCCCCGGTCATGGTCCGCGGTTCTGGCGGCTGCTGGAGGCGTACCCGCGGACCGAGCGGGCGCGCGGTTACCTCGAAGGAGTGGTGGCGGCCGACCGGTTGCCGCATCTCCCGGCCGCCCGGAGCGAGTGACGTCCGGTGATTCTGTACCGGGTGTGTACCGACTCAGCTCAATGTCGGAGTTTGCGGCTAGCCTGGCGCGACGTGTTCACATTCGGGATGGGGGACGGTCGTTACGCATGGCAAGGGAATTCCAACGCGGCCACAAGGCCAAGATCAGCGATCTCACGCCGGGGACGGACCTGTACGTAGGTGTGCAGATCTCCGGCCCGGGACTGACCTTTGACATCAGCTGCTTCGGCCTCGATGCCAATGAGCAGCTCTCCGACGACCGGTATTTCATCTTCTTCAACCAGCCGAAATCGCCCGAGGAGTCCATTCAGCTCCTTGGTGCCCAGGCCGGTGACACCGAGTCGTTCCGCGTCACGCTGGACCGCATTCCGGCGATCATCCACAAGCTGTCGTTCACCGCGACCATCGACGGCGCGGGCCAGATGTCGCAGGTCGGTCCGGGGTACATCCGGATCGTCGCGGGTGGCGAGGAAGTCGTCAGGTATGCCTTCACCGGCTCCGAGTTCACCACCGAGCGTGCGGTGATGCTGGGCGACTTCTATCTGAAGGACGTCTGGCGGTTCGCGGCAGTCGGCCAGGGATTCGACGGTGGCCTCGACGCGCTGCTGAAGAACTTCGGCGGTGAGGTCGCCGAGGAGGCGCCCGCCGCGCCGCAGCAGGCAGTCGCCCCGTCGTTCGCCCCGCCACCGCAGGCGACCGCCCCGGCGCCGTCCTTCGGCGCTCCGGCTGCCCCACAGGCCCCTCAAGTCCCGCAGCCCGCCCCGTCCTTCGGGGCCCCGGCCGCGCAGGCCCCGGCCCCCACCCCGCAGCAGCAGATGCATGCCGCACCGACGATCGCGGCGCCGATGGCGCCGATGGGTGGCACCGTGCCGCAGCCCGCGCCCGCCCCGGCTCCGTACGGGCAGCCGGGCCAGCCGCCGCAGCAGCCGCAGTTCGGTCAGGTCCCCGGCCAGCCCGTGCCAGCCGCTCCCTACGGGCAGCCGGCTCCGGCTCCGTACGGGCAGCAGCCTCCCGGCGTGCCCCAGGGCGTACCGCAAGGGGTGCCGCAGGCCGGCGCCGGTCTGCAGGCCGCGCTCCAGCCGTACAAGGAGACAGCCACCGGCCAGCGTTGGACCCCGCAGAACCAGCAGCTCATGCGGGTCGACCTCACCATGGGCGGTACACCGGTGCTCGCCCGCCAAGGCTCCATGGTGATGTACCAGGGCAAGGTCGACTTCAGCTACAAGGGCGCCGGTTTCGCCGGCCGCATCGTCGGCAACGCCACCGGCCAGGAGATGCAGCTGATGCGCTGTACCGGCCGGGGACAGGTCTTCCTCGCCGAGGACGGCTCCCATCTGCATGCCATCGAGCTGCAGGGCGACGGCATCTGCGTCTCGGCGGAGAGCGTTCTCGCCTTCGACGAGTCGCTGCAGCACGAGGTGCGCAGGATCGAGGGCCACGGCATCCCCGGTGGCGCCCTGTTCACCATGCAGTTCCAGGGCACCGGGACGGTCATCGTCAAGACCCACGGCGTACCCGTCGTCCTGCCTGTCACGCCGACCACGTTCGCCGACTGCAACGCCATCGTGGCCTGGTCGTCGGCGTCCCAGGTGATCATCTCCAGCCAGGTCCGACTGCGCCGCAACGCGTACCCCGGGCACAGCGGAGAGACTGTGAACCTGCAGTTCCGGGGAGCCCCCGGCAACTTCATCGTCGTCCAGCCCTACGAGGTCTGAGGGAGCCCGTAATGAACCAGCAACTCGCGGGCTTCGCCCCGACCCCTGTCACGGCCCGGATGGAGAACCACGGCCGCACGATGCTCAAGGTCGCCATGGCCACAGGACAGGACCTGTTCGCGCGTACCGGCTCGATGGTGTCGTACGAGGGCTTCATCCAGTACGAACCGAACCCGCCCGCCGTCCGTCAGATCGCCTCCCAGTGGATCACCGGCGAGGGCGCACCTCTGATGAAGTGCGCCGGTGACGGGCTGCTCTACCTCGCCGACTACGGCGCCGATGTGGTCGTCATCAATCTCAACAACGACTCGCTCTCGGTCAACGGCACCAACGTCCTGGCTTTCGACGGCCATCTCACCTGGGGCGTCGAGCGGGTCAAGGGGCTGGCCAAGTTCGCCGGCCAGGGCCTGTGGAACGTCTGCATCGCCGGCACCGGCTGGGTCGCCATCACCTCCCGCGGCACGCCGATCGTCGTGGACTGCGGACGCGGTGACGACGAGACCTACGTCGATCCGGACGCCCTCGTGGCGTGGTCCCCGAACCTCAAGGTGAAGGGCAAGCGCAGCTTCAAGGCCTCGTCGCTCATCGGGCGCGGAAGCGGCGAGGCGTACCAGATGGCGTTCTCCGGTCAGGGCATCGTCGTCGTCCAGCCGAGCGAGGACAGTACGGACCGCCTGCGGATCCGGAACTGAGGGGGAGGGAGAACACACCATGCAGAGTCCGCTTTTCAGCTACACGGAACAGCAGTCCCAGGAGCGGTACACCGTGCAGAACCCGCAGCTCCTGCGGGTCTCGCTGACCGGTCGCGACGACGTCCTCGCCCGCAAGGGCGCCATGGTCGCCTACCAGGGGCTGATGGAGTTCGACGGGGAGTACCAGTCGCACGGGCAGCGCCGAGCCCGCGCGACCACCGGTGAGGGCCTCGACCTGATGCGCTGCTCCGGTCAGGGCACCGTCTACCTCGCCAACCTGGCGCAGTACGTCCATGTCGTGGACGTGGACCATGACGGCATGACGGTGGACAGCGCCTACGTCCTGGCGCTCGACTCGTCGCTGCACACCGAGGTCATCGCCGTGGACAGCCAGTACGGCATCTCGGGCACCGGCAAGTACCAGCTCAACATCTCCGGCACCGGCAAGGTCGCTCTGATGACCTCCGGCCAGCCGCTCATGATGCAGGTCACGCCCGACAAGTACGTCAACGTCGACGCCGATGCGATCGTCGCCTGGTCCAGCTCGCTGCGGGTGCAGATGCAGGCCCAGACGCACTCCTCCGGGGTCTGGCGGCGGCGCGGCAACACCGGCGAGGGCTGGGAGCTGAGCTTCCTCGGACAGGGCTTCGCCCTCGTCCAGCCCAGCGAGGTGCTGCCCCCGCAGAGCGCCCAGATCGGCCAGGGGCTGCGCGCCCAGTACGGCATGGGCCAGCAGGGGGCGCACGCCCAGAACCAGAACAACGCCTGGAACTGAGCCGCACCGCACGGACACGGGTGAGGGGCGGCCTCCTGGGAGGCCGCCCCTCACCCGTTGCGGTCCGTTACGGCTGCCGGCCGACCTCCAGGGCCGCGCGTGCGCGTGCGACCAGGTGTACGACCGAGGCATCGGCCACCTCGGCCACCTCGTCGTACGGGAACCAGTGCAGATCCAGCGACTCGTCGCTGATCTGCGCCGTGGCGCCCGACGGAGCCAGGGCCACGTACTGCACATCCAGATGCCAGTGGCACGGCGCCGGGATCGCATGCCGGTCCAGCACCACCGGGCCGCCCGACAGCAGCGTCAGACCGCTGATGCCGGATTCCTCGGTGGCTTCACGCAGCGCCGCGGCAGCCAGCGTGTCGTCCTCCGGCTCGCAGTGCCCGCCCATCTGCAACCACATCTGCAGCTTCCGGTGAAGCGTCAGCAGAACCCGGCCGCCCTCCGGATCGACGACCAGCGCGCTGGCTGTCAGATGCCCGGCTCCGCAGGCCTTCCACATGCCGTCCGGGTGCCGCGACAGATGGTCCAGATAGACCTGGCGCAGCTGCTCCTGGTCGGGGTCGGCCGATGACTCGTACCTCTTCAGTACGAGGACTGCGTCGTCGTACAGGCTCACTGGTCGGTGTCGTCCTTGCCGTCGCTGCCGCTCTTGCCGTCCACGTCGCCCTGGTCGTCCGCGGGCGTCTGGGTACCCTTCGCGGCATCGCCGAGCATCTTGTCCAGCTCGGAGAAGTCCAGGTGCTCGTGGTGCACGAACCCGTCCGGGTCGTCCAGGTCACCGGCGGTCGGCAGCATGTCCGGGTGCGCCCAGAGCGCGTCGCGGCCGTCGAGACCGCGTGCGTCCGTGAGCGACGCCCACAGCCGCGAGGCGTCCCGCAGCCGCCGCGGCCGCAGCTGGAGGCCGATCAGCGTGGCGAAGGTCTGCTCGGCCGGACCGCCGGAGGCGCGCCGCCTGCGCATCGTCTCGCGCAGTGCGTCGGCCGACGTCAGCCGGGCCTTCGCGGCCTCGTGCACCACCGCGTCGACCCAGCCCTCGACCAGCGCGAGCGCCGTCTCCAGCCGGGCCAGAGCGGCTTTCTGCTCCGGTGTGTCCTCCGGCTGGAACATGCCCTGCTGAAGGGCGTCCTGCAGCTGCTCGGGCTGCGACGGGTCGAACTGGCCGACCACGTCCTCCAGCTTGCTGGTGTCGACCTTGATGCCGCGCGCGTATCCCTCGACCGCGCCGAACAGGTGCGAGCGCAGCCACGGCACATGGGCGAAGAGCCGCTGGTGGGCGGCCTCACGCAGGGCGAGATACAGCCGCACCTCCTCCTGCGGCACGCTCAGGTCCTTGCCGAATCTCTCGACGTTCAACGGCAGCAGCGCGGCCTTTCCGGCCGGGCCCAGCGGCAGCCCGATATCGGTCGAGCCGACGACCTCGCCGGCCAGCACACCCACGGCCTGCCCGATCTGCTGGCCGAACATCGCGCCGCCCATCGACCGCATCATGCCGATCAGCGGGCCGGCCATGGCCTGCATCTCCTCGGGCAGTACATCGCCCATGGCGAGGCCGACGCGCTCAGCCACCGGGTCGACCAGTTTCTGCCAGGCGGGGAGGGACGCCTCGACCCACTCCGCACGGCTCCACGCCACGGTGGAGACGGAACCCGACGGCAGCGACGTCACCCCGTCCAGCCAGAGATCGGCCAGCCGCAGTGCCTCGTCGACCGCGGCCCGCTCCGAAGGTCCGACGCTCGCGTCCTTCGTGCCGTCCGGGGTGCCCTGGGCGACCGTCTGGCGGGCGATCTGCTTGGCCATGTCCCAGTTCACGGGACCGCCCTCGTAGCTCAGCATCTGGCCGAGCTGCTGGAAGGCGGCTCCCAGGTCGTTCGGGTTCATCGTGCCGAACATCGCCGCGAACGGGTTGTCCCCGCCCGCGCCCGGCCCGAAGCCGAACGGGTTCGCAGGCCCGCCCGAACCCTGCCCACCTCCGGCGGGGTCCTTCTTCTTGCCCTCGTCGCCGTCTTCCGGCTCCTCCGGCGGAAGGCCGAATCCGAATGGGGTGTCACTCACGGGTTTCCTCGGCTCGTAGGGCCGCCGGCTCGAACCGACGGCGACTGCCCGACATCACCATCCAGCGTAGACACAAGCCCGCTCGGGGCCTCAGTGCTCCGCCGACTCCCGGCCTGCGGCAGGATGGACGCCACCTGGTACGTACGCGTCATTCGGGTACGTACTGAAGACAACCGCTGGAGACGCCCGGTGAGTTCCCCAGATCCTCAGGTTCGCGCAGCGCGAAACCTGGCCGACCCTTCGCCCGAGAGCAAACCCTCGACGAGCCGCTCCAAGAGCCGCGGCCCCGTCGTCGCGGTCACCGGTGCCGCGACCGGCGTCGGTGAGCTGCTCACCGCGCGCCTCGCGGCTTCCGAGGAGATCAAGCAGGTCATCGCCATCGACGAGCGCCGCGGCGAGGTCTCCGAGGCGATCTGGCACATCCTCGACGTGCGGGACCCCGCCATCGCCGAGAAGCTGCGCGGCGCGGACGTCGTCGTCCATCTGGCACTCGATCTCGACCTGGAGACCGATCCGGCCGCCCGTACCGCGTACAACGTCCGCGGCACCCAGACCGTGCTGACGGCCGCCGCGGCCGTCGGGGTCCACCGGGTCGTGCTCTGCACCTCGGCGATGGTCTACGGGGCGCTTCCCGACAACGACATCCCGCTCGCCGAGGACGCCGAACTGCGTGCCACGGCGGAGGCCACCGGTGTCGGCGACCTCCTGGAGATCGAACGGCTCGGGCGACGAGCACCCCGAGCCCATCCCGGCCTCAATGTGACCGTGGTCCGCCCCACTGTCCTGGTCGGCGGTACGGACACGGCGCTGACCCGCTACTTCGAGTCGCCGCGCCTCCTGGTCGTCGCCGGATCGCGCCCCACCTGGCAGTTCTGCCACGTCGACGACCTGGTCACCGCCCTGGAGTACGCCGCGCTGGAGAAGATCGACGGAGAGTTCGCGGTCGGCTGCGACGGCTGGCTGGAACAGGAGGAGGTCGAGGAGCTCAGTGGCGTCCGCCGGATGGAACTGCCCTCCGCGGTCGCCCTCGGCGCCGCCGCCCGGTTGCACCGGATCGGCCTCACCCCGTCCCCGGCCGGAGACCTCGCGTACACCATGCACCCCTGGGTGGTCAGCGTGAGCCGTCTGCACGACGCCGGCTGGCGTCCCGGGTGGACCAACGAGGAAGTGCTCGCCGCCCTCCTCGAAGAGGTCGAGGGCCGCCACACCGTCGCGGGGCGCAGGCTCGGCCGCAAGGACGCCACCGCCGCCGGTGCCGCCGGTGCGACCGTGGCGCTGCTCGGCACCGCCGCCCTGGTCCGCCGCGCCCGCAAGGCCCGCCGCCGCATCTGAGAGGTACCCGCCCGCGGTGTGTCGGGCAGGACCGGGCAGGACCGGGCCAGGGCGTCCCGGGGCTGTAGAAGGCTCCAAGGCGGCCGGCGGCCCGCCGGTGGAAAGCGCTATTCCGCGATGTCGGTGCCGTGCGGCACCATGGGCGGCATGGCACCCATCCTTGACCACCCCGGTGAGCAGGCGGCGCAGGACCCGATCCGGCTGCTGGAGATCCGGGACACCCCGCTGTCCGTCGACGAGATCTTCCGCGCCGCCGGGGACGACGCCGCGGGGGGCACGGCGCTCTTCGTCGGTACGGTGCGTAATCACGACGGCGGCCAGGACGTCGGCGCGCTCGGCTACTCCTGCCATCCGTCGGCGCAGGACGAGATGCGCCGGGTGGCCGAGAAGGTCGTCGCCGAGTTCCCGGTCCGGGCACTCGCCGCTGTCCACCGTGTGGGTGAACTGGAGGTCGGAGACCTGGCCGTGGTCGTCGCCGTCTCCTGCCCGCACCGTGCTGAGGCGTTCGCGGCGTGTCGCAAGCTCATCGACGACCTCAAGCACGAGGTTCCGATCTGGAAGCACCAGCGGTTCTCCGACGGTACGGAGGAGTGGGTAGGTGCTTGCTGAGCGCAAACCGGACCGGCGACATCCGCCCCGATTTGCGTAACCGCACCCCTGCCCCGAGCGTTGGATCTGCAGAAGACTAATCTGTTCATCGGTCAGTTGCGGTCGCTCATGGCGTGGGGAGGTAGTGATGGCAGCACTCGCCTGGTTGCTGATTCCGTTTTTCGCTGCTTTCGGTGCTGCGATATGGGGAAGCTGGGCCGCCCGTAATCGCACGACCGGTGATGTCACCGAACTCGCCGGATATGCCCGGTTCCGTGAAGCGATGGAGAGATCCGACTCCGGTTCCGACGCTGCCTGACGCAGCACCGAACGTACGCAGTCGCCAATCCGTATCCCGGCACCGACTGCCCGCCACTCGGCACAGCACGACGCCCGGCCTTCCGCCCCGTACGGACCGGCCCCGGCGGTGCACTGACAGACCCTTCCCGTACTGTCGTTCCATGCCACGCCGCACCGCGACGATGCTCGCCTCCACGCTGATCCTCATCGCGCTGCTCTGCGCAGGCGTGCTGATCCCAGTGCCGTATTCGGAGATGTCTCCCGGGCCGACGGTGAACACACTCGGCAAGGTCGGCGGCGAACCGGTCCTGCAGGTCTCCGGGCATCGGACGTACAAGACGTCCGGCAACCTCAACATGACGACGGTCAGGGTGACCGGCGCCGACTACAACATGAACCTTGTCGAGGCCGTCTACGGCTGGCTGGCCCACGACAGCGTGGTCGTTCCGCACGACACGCTGTACCCGGGCGGCAAGACCGAGGAGCAGTCGACGCAGGAGAACGCCGAGGAGTTCAGCCAGTCCCAGGAGAGCGCCAAGGTCGCCGCGCTGACCGAACTGGGCATCCCGGTGACGTCGCGGGTCGTGGTCTCCACGGTGATCAAGGACAGCCCAGCGCAGGGCAAGCTGCACGCCGGTGATGTGATCAAGGCGGTCGACGGCACGGTGGTCAAGCAGCCCGAGGACGTCGCGAAGCTCGTCACCAAGCACAAGCCGGGGGAGGACGTCACCTTCACGGTGATCCCTGCCAAGGCGGCGGCAGCGGCCGAGAAGGCCGGCAAGCAGCCCGAGGGCACCGAGAAGATCACCATGACGACGAAGAAGGCACCCAAGGAGAACCGGGCGATCGTCGGAATCCAGGCCGGGACGGACCACACGTTCCCGTTCGAGATCGACATCAAGCTCGCCGATGTCGGCGGCCCGAGCGCGGGCCTGATGTTCTCCCTCGGCATCGTCGACAAGCTCACGCCCGGTCAGCTGACCGGCGGCAAGTTCATCGCGGGCACCGGCACCATCGACGACCAGGGCAAGGTCGGCCCGATCGGCGGCATCAACATGAAGCTGGTCGGCGCGCGCAACGCGGGCGCCAGGTACTTCCTGACGCCGGGCGACAACTGCAAGGCCGCCGCCTCCGACACCCCCGGTGGGCTCACCCTGGTCAAGGTGAAGACGATCGACGACGCGAAGAAGTCGCTGGAGAAGATCCGCGCGGGCGACACGGCCGGCCTGCCGAGCTGCTCGGCAGGCTGACCGCGCCGCCCCTGGCGGGGGAGCGGGCGGTTCCCGCCCGCTGCGGTCAGGACTCGAACGTGGCGGCCAGCGCCTCGGCCAGCCCCGGCACCAGGCCGGCGCCGGTCAGCACCTCGGTCGGGGAGTCCTTCTCCCGGAGCCGTACGGCCGACTCCCGCGCACCGTTGCGCAGGACGGCCACGGTCATGCGCACCTCCTGCCGGTCAGGGTGCTTGGCGACCCACTTGGTCAGCTGGGCGTCGCTGAGACCCTCCGGTACGGAGGACTCGGCGGACGGCGGCAGCATCAGGCGCTCCACCGTCATGGCGCAGCCTGCGACCGCGTCGGGCCAGGCGATCGTGGCGAGGAACTCGTCCAGCGCCTTTCCGGGGGGAAGCTCCTCCTGCTCGATGGGGGTGAGTGCGGCGGTCGTCGAATCGGAGCTGTCGAGACCGAGCTGGGCGGCGAGGCCGGGCTCCTGGACCCGCAGCTTGGCGGTGTCGACGAGCGCGAAGAGCCGGGCCGGCTGGTCCCAGCCGAGGCCGGAGGCGTACTCGTCGATCTCGAGCACGGCGACAGTGAGGGGGCTCGCGGCCATTGGAGGGCCTGAGGGGGAAACGTTGGACATGCTCAACATCCTCCCTCCTTCTGCCCCGGGAACGGGAACTAGGTAAAGCCTCAGTAAGTTGCATAGGTGGGCCCTACGATCGCTGGGCCCGCTTCACACGACCGCGAACTTCGAGGGGCGCACGTTGGCTTTCCAGATGCCGGACCGCGGCGGGGGCCCGACCGGGCCACGGATCAGAGTCGGCCGCCCGTCCCGGCGCGCCCGTACCTTGCTCATGACACTGGGCGTCCTGGCGATTCTCGCCATGGTGTTCGTCATGTTCTCCGGGTTCTGGACGGACTGGCTCTGGTATCGGTCGGTCGCGTATTCGTCCGTCTTCACCACCACCCTGTGGACCAAGATCGGGCTGTTCCTCGTCTTCGGGCTGCTGATGGCGATCGCCGTCGGCGTGAACATCTGGCTCGCGCACCGGCTCCGGCCGCCGCTGAGCGCGATGTCGCTGGAGCAGCAGAGCCTGGACCGCTACCGGATGAGTCTCGCCCCGTACAAGAGGTGGGTGCTGCTGGCGATCACCGCGCTCGTCGGGCTGATCGCCGGAGCGTCCGCCTCAGGCCAGTGGCGTACGTGGCTGATGTATGTGAACGGCGTGTCGTTCGGGCAGAAGGATCCCCAGTTCCACCTGGACGTGTCCTTCTACGCCTTCGACCTGCCGTGGTACCGCTTCCTGCTGGGCTTCGGCTTCGCGGCCACGGTGCTCTCGCTGATCGCCGCCGCCCTGACCCACTACCTGTACGGCGGGCTCCGCATCACCAGTCCCGGCGCGCGGGCGACCGGCGCGGCCACCGGCCACCTCTCGGTGCTGCTCGGCGTCTTCGTCTCGCTGAAGGCCGTGGCGTACTGGCTCGACCGGTACGGTCTCGCCGTGAAGTCCAGTGACTTCAAGGCGACGGACAACTGGACGGGCCTGCGGTACGTCGACGCCAACGCGTACCTGCCGGCGAAGACGATCCTGTTCTGCATCGCCGCGATCTGCGCCGTGCTGTTCTTCGCGACGCTGTGGCGCCGCACCTGGCAGCTCCCGGTGATCGGTTTCGGCCTGATGGTGCTCTCGGCGATCCTTATCGGCGGGCTGTACCCGGCGATCGTGCAGAAGTTCCAGGTCCAGCCGAACGAGCAGGCCAAGGAAGCCCCGTTCATCCGGAAGAACATCGAGGCGACGCGTGACGCGTACGACATCGATGACGCACAGGTGGACGACTACACGGGCAAGAGCACCACGACCGACGACGCGAAGCTCCGGGCCAGTGCGGACGAAGCGGCGAGCTACCGGGTGATGGACCCCAACGTCGTCTCCCCGGCATTCCAGCAGCTCCAGCAGAAGAGGAACTACTACCAGTTCCCCAAGACGCTGGACGTCGACCGCTACAAGGACGCCGCCGGCAAGGACCAGGACACGGTCATCGGTCTGCGCGAGCTCAATCTGGACGGCATCCCCAAGCGCAACTGGATCAACGACCACTTCACGTACACCCACGGCTACGGCGCCATCGCCGCCCGGGGTACCACGACGGGCAAGAACCCGAAGGGCTCCCCGGACTTCACCGAGTCCGGTCTGCCGACCACCGGCGAACTCGGCAAGTACGAGCAGCAGATCTACTACGGCGAGAAGACGGAGCAGTACTCCATCGTCGGCGGGCCCCAGAAGGAGCTCGACTACGAGGAGGACGGCGAGAAGACCACCAGCTACGAGGGCAACAGCGGGGTCAGTCTCGGCAGCGCCTTCAACCGCGCCGCGTACGCGGTGTCGTTCAGCGAGCCGCAGATCCTCTACTCGGGGGCCATCGGCAACGGCTCGCGGATTCTGTACAACCGCACGCCGAAGGAGCGCGTCGAGGCGGTCGCCCCGTGGCTGACCATCGACGGTGACGCCTATCCGGCCGTGGTGAACCACCGCATCCAGTGGGTCGTCGACGCGTACACCACCACCAACGGGTACCCGTACGCCTCGCGTACGACGCTCGGTGACACCACGGCCGACTCGCTCACCACCAACCAGCGTGCGGTCGTCGCCCAGCAGAACCAGGTCAACTACATCCGCAACTCGGTGAAGGCCACCGTCGACGCGTACGACGGCAAGGTCAAGCTGTACGAGTGGGACACCAAGGACCCGGTCCTCAAGACCTGGCGAAAGGCGTTCCCGGGGACGGTGGAGCCGCGGTCCGACATCCCCAAGGACCTGATGGACCACCTGCGGTACCCGCAGGACCTGTTCAAGGTGCAGCGCGAGCTGCTCACCCGCTACCACGTCACCAACCCCGCACAGTTCTACAGCGGCAGTGACGCGTGGCAGGTCCCGGACGACCCGACCAACAAGGAGTCCGGCGCCGTCCCGCCGTACTACCTGAGCATAAAGATGCCGGACCAGACGGCCCAGAAGTTCTCGCTGACCACCACCTTCACTCCGAAGGGGCGGCCCGACCTCGGGGCGTTCATGGCAGTGGACGCGGATGCGGCCAGCAATGACTACGGAACGATAAGGCTGTTGAGAGTCACCACGACGGTGAAGGGACCCGGCCAGGTACAGAGCGAGCTCAACGGCAACGACGATGTCGCCGAGTTCGTGAGGAACCTCAAGGGCACCGACTCCGACATCGAGTACGGCAACCTGCTGACCGTGCCGCTCGACGGCGGCTTCCTGTACGTCGAGCCGGTGTACACGCGCGGTGGCACGCAGAACTATCCGCTGCTGCGCAAGGTCGCCGCCTCGTACGGTTCGAAGACCGTCTTCGAGAACAGCCTCGGGGAGGCGCTCAACGCGGTCTTCGGAGTGGAGGACACCGGCACCAGCCAGCCGCCGGCGGAGACCACCCGGCCACCGGGCACGAAGCCACCTGCCACCGGTGACGCCGCGCTGAAGCAGGCGATCGCGGATGCGCAGAAGGCCTACACCGAAGGCGAGGCAGCCCTGAAGAAGCAGGACTGGACCGCCTACGGCAAGGCCCAGGCGGATCTGGAGGACGCGCTGCGGCGTGCGGCTGCGGCCCAGCCCAAGACGGAGAAGGGCAGCTGAGCGGCGGCCGGTAGAAACGGGTGAAGCACCACCTTCGCGTCGTGGTACGGTTTGAACACAACGACGCGGGGTGGAGCAGCTCGGTAGCTCGCTGGGCTCATAACCCAGAGGTCGCAGGTTCAAATCCTGTCCCCGCTACTGAAAGACGAAGGCCCGGATCCTTTCGAGGATCCGGGCCTTCGTCGTGTCGCGGAGACTTTCTCGCTCGAAGGGTCTGAAGTGCGGTTCGCGGGGCACGTGTTGGCTCCGAACGTGTTTGACTTATCTCTCTGTGGGCATGTCGACAAAACGCTGAAGTGACCTCACTGGCCGCGATATACCAGGTGTACGCGGGTTGCAGGTGGTGGGACGATGGTATTTATGGGGGACAGGGCAACTCTGTTGGAGACAGGGCGGTTTGTGCAGCGGCGCGTCCATGAGATGGAAAACGTGGCAGATGCGGCTTTTGCCGTCCATGCTGCGGACGACGCCGAGGCTGTCCAGGCTTTCGAGAACGGTGGGACCGCCGGGGGCACGGAACCGTCGCACAGCGCCGAGAGCACTCAGGGCATCGAGAACACCGAGAGCACGGAGACCGCCGAGAGTGAGGCACGGCACCGTCGCGCCGCCGACGCCGGAGACACCGCGTCGATGAGCGTCCTCGGTGCGCTGCTGCTGCGCCGAGGCGACCTCAACGGCGCCGAGCCGTATCTGCGTGCGGCCACCGCCGACGGCGACCGGGCCGCCGCCAACAACCTGGGCGTCCTCCTCCACCAGCGCGGCTACGCCGACGAGGCGGCCGGCTGGTGGCGTATCGCCGCCGTCGCCGGTTCCGCCGCCGCGGCCCACGCGCTGGGCCGCCACTACCGCGAGCGTGGCGACGAACCGGGCGCCGAGTACTGGCTGCGCCAGTCCGCCGAGCAGGGCCATGCGCTGGGCGCGTACGCCCTCGCCGACCTGCTGGAGCACCGCAGCGACGTCGGCGCCGAGCGCTGGCTGCGCGCTGCCGCCGAACAGGGGCACCGAGAGGCCGCCTACCGGCTGGCACGGACCCTGGAGAGCAAGGCCGCCGACGACCCGCACGACGCGTTCGGCCGCCCTGGGGCGGACGCCGGGCCGGGGGCGGGGCTGCCTGCGCGCAGTGGCGCCGCCGACGGCACCGGAACCGGGACCGGGAGCGGTGCGCGCGAGGCGGGCCGTGCGGACGGGCGCAAGGACGACGGACCCGTGGCGGGCCCCGCCACCGGGCGCATCGGTGAGGCCGAGCAGTGGTACCGGCAGGCCGCCGCGCGCGGTCACCGACGTGCCGCCCTGCATCTCGGCGCCATTCTGGAACAGCGCGGCGAGCTCAAGGAGGCCGGCCGCTGGTACCTCACCTCCGCCAAGAGCGGCGAGGCCCGGGCGGCCTGCGCGCTCGGCTTCCTGCTGCGCGACGCGGGCGACGAGGAGAGCGCGGCCGTGTGGTGGCTGCGCGCCGCCCAGGAGGGCGACGGCAACGCTGCCAATGCGCTGGGCGCCCTGCACGCCGCCCGCGGCGAGCAGCAGACCGCCGAGCGCTGGTACCGCGCGGCCATGGACGCGGGCGACGTCAACGGCGCGTACAACCTGGGGCTGCTCTGTGCGGCCCAGGACCGTACGCCGCAGGCCGAGCAGTGGTATCGCCGTGCCGCCTACGCAGGTCACCGCGAGGCCGCCAACGCGCTGGCCGTGCTGCTGCTCCAGGCGGGCGACGCGACCGGTGCGCAGCCCTGGTTCTCCAAGGCCGCCGAGGCGGGCAGTGTGGACGCCGCCTTCAACCTCGGCATTCTGCACGCCGGGCGTGACGAGGACCGGGTGGCTCTGACCTGGTACGAGAGAGCCGCGGCCGCCGGGCACACGGAGGCCGCACTTCAGGTCGGCATGGCCCTGCTGCACCACGGCGAGGAGCAGGAGGCCGAACGCCATCTGCGCTGCGCCGCGGGCGGCGGCAGCGCCGAGGCGGCCTTCCGGCTGGCCGGGGTGCTGGACTCGCGCCAGCCGCCGCCGGGACCGCCGGGGCTCGGTGAGCCGATGCCGGAGAAGAGCGAGTGCGAGGCATGGTACGAGCGGGCCGCCGAGCAGGGGCACCGCCGCGCCCAGGTGCGCGTCGGCATGCTCGCCGCCTCCCGCGGTGACCTGGAGAGCGCCGCGCGCTGGTACCGCGAGGCCGCCGAGTCGGGCAGCCGCAACGGTGCCTTCAATCTGGGGCTGCTCCTGGCCCGCGAGGGCAGCGAGCGCGAGGCCGCCCTGTGGTGGAGCCGCGCCGCGAACGACGGCCATGGCCGGGCCGCACTGCGGCTGGCCCTGCTCGCCGCCCGCCGCGGCGAGCTCACCGAGGGGCAGCGCTGGTGCGCACGTGCGGTCGAGCTGGGCCCGGCGGAGGTCGCGGAGCGGGCCGCCAGGCTCCGCGAGGCCCTGCACCAAGAGCTGACCGCATAGCGGTGTGCAGGGTGCGACACGGGCGTCACAGGGGCGGCGGAGCCCCGTGACGCCGCGCTTCCCGCAGCAGGCAGGAACGGATTTGCGCTGGTCCGGGGCGTCACGTAATGTTGTGTTCACCGACGCGGGGTGGAGCAGCTCGGTAGCTCGCTGGGCTCATAACCCAGAGGTCGCAGGTTCAAATCCTGTCCCCGCTACTGAAGACAGAAGGCCGGATCCTTTCGAGGATCCGGCCTTCTGTGCATGCCGCGCCTTCTGCGCATGCACAGACTTCCGTGCATGCCGTAGGGGCGCCGCGTCAGAGCCTGTGGCCCACGGCCTCCGCGTACATCGCCCGGTCGACGGCCTTCTCCTCCGGCACCGGCGGCCTGCCCTCCGAGACGCCTGCGTCGCTGTACGCCTGCTGCAGCCGGTCCGTCGTGCCCTTCCGGATCTCCCAGTCCATCCGCATGGACGGCGTCGATCGCAGCGTCGCCTCGTCGATCTTCATCAGCTTCGCCAGCTCCGTCACGAACGCGGGATCGGACTTGTACTCCCCGGCGAAGTAGGTGTTCACCGTCCGGATGTAGGCGCGAAGAAAGGCGACACCCGCGTCCGGGTCCTCGGTCAGCAGCGTCGGGCCGAAGAGCAGACCGCCGAGCGGTTCGCCGACCGGCTGGCCGCCCAGGAACGCGTACCGCTTGTCGCCGTCCACCTTGCGCCAGACCGGGTCGAGGAGCCAGGCGGAGTCCACGCCGCCGTTCTGCAGGGCGGTCAGTACGTCGGCGGAGCCGAGCTGCTGGAAACTGATCTTGTCGAGGCCGCCGCCGTGCTTCTTCAGCGAGGTGTCCATCGGATACGCGATGACCGAGCCCTTGCCGATCATCGTGCCCATCCTCCGGCCAGCCATGTCGACGTGTCCGGCGCTCTCGCCTTCCTTGAGGCGCACCCAGAGGCCGCTCTTGGAGGTGGGATCGGGGGAGAAGTTCCCTGCCACCCACTTGATGTCGAAGCCGCCGTTGATGCCGTTCATCACGGCTGCCTCGGGGGCTGCCCACTGGGCGTCGACATCGCCCTTGGCGAGCAGTGGCAGGGCGTCCGGGGTGGGAAGCACCTTCAGTTCGACGTCCAGGCCCTCCTTGGCGAACTCGCCCTTCGCGACCGCGACCTGGAGCGGGGCGACGTACTCCGCACTGAGTGTGCCGGTGGCGACGGTGATCTTCCGCTTCTTCGCCAACGGTTGAGGGGCGGGCGCGCCCTTGTCGCAGCGGGCCGGTCGGCGGCCGGCCGTCAGATCGGCCGGGTCGGTCCAGCTGCCCGCGCCGCAACCGGCGACGGGCTTGGCGGTGCGCGGCGCGGCAGCGGCGCCGTCGCTGCCGGAATCGTTCTTGGCGCAGCCCGTCGCGGCAAGCAGCGATGCCGCGACGAGCGCGACGGTGCAGGTGAGAAAGGTCGTGCGCACAGTGCCTCCGTACGAAGAGCTCGGTGGAGCAGATGAGGTGCCGTTCACGACTGGCTGCGGCCGCGGTCGCGCGGGGCCCACGGGGTGAGCAGCCGTCCGGCGATCCGCACCACTTCGGAGAAGACGACGCCGAGCACCGCCACGCAGACGATGCCGACGAACATCACGTCGTTCCGGAACAGCGCCCGGGAGTCGAAGATCAGATGGCCCAGCCCGTCGGCCGCCGCGATCTGCTCGGACGCCACGATGACCAGGACGGCCACGCCCGCCGCGATCCGTGCGCCGACGAGTACGGCGGGCAGCGAGGCGGGCAGCAGTACGTGTCGGAACATCTGCCAGGGCGAGGCGCCGAAGACCTGACCGGCGTCGCGGTGACCGATCGGGACGGCGAGGACGGCCGCCATGGTGGAGATCCAGACGAAGAAGAAGACCGTGGCGGCGACCAGAGCGATCTGCGGCCCTTCGCCGAGGCCGAACATGTTGAGGAAGACCGGCAGCAGGGCCAGCTTCGGTACGACGTACAGGGCATCGAGCAACGGCTCCAGCGCCGCGCGTACGAGCGAGAGCGACCCCATCAGCAGGCCGAGCGCGTATCCGGTGACGGTGCCGATCGCGTAGCCGCAGAGGACCCGCTTGAGCGTGGCCCACACATCCGGCCACAGATCGCCGTCGGCCGCGCGGTCCCAGCCGTCCGCCAGGATGGTGGACGGGGCAGGGTAGACGCGGTCGTCGATCCAGGACCGGGCGGCGGCCAGCTGCCAGAGCAGGACGAGAACCAGCGGCACGGCGACGGCGAGCGCCAGCTCCAGGGTGCGGCGCCTGCGATGGGTGCGTAGGGGATGCAGCTCCTGCGGGCCCGGCCTGCGCACCAGGACGGTTTCACCCTCCTGGGGCGCTTCTTTCACGGCGGTGCTCATGCCGGGATCACCTCCCTGCGGACCTCGCCGCGCAGCAGCTCCCACAACTCGCTCTTCAGCGTTGTGAATTCGGGTTCCGAACGAACGTGACCGGTGCGCGGCCGGGCGAACGGCGGCCGGTGTTCGGCGATGATCCGGCCCGGCCTGGCGGACATCACCAGTACCCGGTCGCCGAGCACGATCGCCTCTTCCAGGCTGTGGGTGATGAAGAGCGTGGTGGTACGGGTGGTCTGGGTGAGGTCGAGCAGCTCGTCCTGGAGGATCGTCCGCAATTGCGCGTCGAGCGCCGCGAACGGCTCGTCCATCAGCAGGATTTCGGGTTCGACGGCGAGGGCGCGGGCGATCGCGACGCGTTGCCGCATCCCGCCGGAGAGAGCGGCCGGGTAGGCGCCGGCGAACTCGGAGAGCCCCATCCGGGCGAGCCAGTCACGTGCCCTGGCGTCGGCCGCCTTGCGCGGTACGCGCTGGATGTCGAGGCCGAACCGGACATTGGCGAGAACGGTCTTCCAGTCGTAGATGCCGTAGTCCTGGAAGATCATCGCGGCCGGGCGGGGCGATGCCGTACGGATGGACAGCTCACCGGTGCTGGGGCGGAGCAGCCCGGCGGCGATCCGCAGCAGGGTGGACTTGCCGCAGCCGGACGGGCCGACGATGCAGGTGAACTCGCCGGGCGCGATGTCGAGATCGACCGGGCCGAGGGCGGTGAGCGCCGTGGCGCCGCGCCCGAACGTGCGGGTGAGTGCCTGGGCCCGGAGCGTGGGGGCGGTGGGCGTGGGTGTCGGGGTGGGTGACGGTGTGGTCGGGTGCGGATCTCCCACGGGTCTCTCCTCGCACGGTCGAGGTGTGGATCCGCCGCGGGGCGGACGCGATCGACGCCGACGATATGACGACCCGTCAGATTCGGGAAGGGGGTGCGCGCGGGGTGGATGGCTGCGGCCGACGCCGAACTGGGGCCTCAGCGGCTTGCCCGGCTGCACCGCTCGGTCGCGTCCGGTGGCGGAGAAGCACGCGGTCGGCCGCGCGCATCTCCGGCAGGGCCCCGCGGCCGCCCGTCGAAGTGGTCCCGCGCCGCAGCGGCCGGTGAGGTGTGCGGGCCGCCGGTCCCGGTCGGGTGGAATGCCGAAGGGCCCGGTGCGAGTGACACTCGCACCGGGCCCCTCGTCGCGTCTCAGGCGGTCGCGGCGCAGTTCGGGCAGATGCCGCGGTACGTCACCTCGACATCGGAGACCGTGAAACCGAACCGCTCGTCCGTGGGCAGGTCCGCCAGTGGGTCGCCCGCCGGGTGCACGTCACGGATGGCGCCGCACCTGGCGCAGACCAGGTGCTGGTGGGGGCGGTGCGCGTTCGGGTCGTAGCGCTTCGCGCGGTGGTCGGTGGCCACCTCGATGACCTCGCCGAGCGACACCATCTCACCGAGCGTGTTGTAGACGGTGGCGCGGGAGATCTCCGGCAGCTTGGCGACGGCCCGGGCGTGGACCTCGTCGGCCGTCAGGTGCACATGGTCCCCGTCGAGGACCTCGGCCACGACACGCCGCTGCGCGGTCATACGCCAGCCGCGTCCGCGGAGTCGTTCCAACAGGTCACTCATGAGAGCAAGCCTAACAGCGAGGGGCCCTGGTTCCGAACGGGTGTGACTTTGGACCTCTCCTTGACTTGGATTTAGTCCATTGTAGGATCGAGATCGATATAGGCAGAGGACAGGCTGCGCGGACATCAGGACATGACGGAAGTGCAGGAATGACGCAGGAGGCGCACGTGACGCAGGGACCGCTCACCACGGAGGCCGGCGCGCCGGTCGCCGACAACCAGAACAGCCAGACCGCAGGCGTCGGTGGTCCGGTCCTGGTGCAGGACCAGTCGCTGCTGGAGAAGCTCGCGCACTTCAACCGTGAGCGCATTCCGGAGCGCATCGTGCACGCCCGCGGCGCCGGCGCGTACGGCACCTTCACGCTGACCCGCGATGTCTCGCAGTGGACACGTGCAAAGTTCCTCTCCGAGGTCGGCAAGCAGACCGAGACGTTCCTGCGCTTCTCCACCGTCGCGGGCAACCTCGGCTCCGCGGACGCGGTGCGTGACCCCCGCGGTTTCGCGCTGAAGTTCTACACCGAAGAGGGCAACTACGACCTCGTCGGCAACAACACCCCGGTGTTCTTCATCAAGGACGCCATCAAGTTCCCGGACTTCATCCACACCCAGAAGCGCGATCCGTACACCGGCTCGCAGGAGGCGGACAACGTCTGGGACTTCTGGGGTCTGTCGCCCGAGTCCACCCATCAGGTGACCTGGCTCTTCGGTGACCGCGGCATCCCGGCCACGCTGCGTCACATGAACGGGTACGGCTCGCACACGTACCAGTGGAACAACGAGGCCGGCGAGGTCTTCTGGGTCAAGTACCACTTCAAGACCGACCAGGGCATCAAGAACCTCACGCAGGCAGAGGCCAACAAGCTCGCCGGCGAGGACCCGGACAGCCACCAGCGCGATCTGCGCGAGGCGATCGAGCGCGGCGACTTCCCGTCCTGGACGGTGCAGGTCCAGATCATGCCCGCGTCCGAGGCGGCCACGTACCGCTTCAACCCGTTCGACCTCACGAAGGTGTGGCCGCACGAGGACTACCCGCCGATCGAGATCGGGAAGCTGGAGCTCAACCGCAACCCCGAGAACATCTTCGCGGAGACCGAGCAGTCGATCTTCAGCCCCGCGCACTTCGTGCCGGGCATCGGCCCGTCCCCGGACAAGATGCTGCAGGGCCGCCTCTTCGCCTACGGCGACGCCCACCGCTACCGCGTCGGGATCAACGCCGACCACTTGCCGGTGAACCGTCCGCACGCCACCGAGGCGCGGACGAACAGCCGGGACGGCTACCTGTACGACGGCCGCCACAAGGGTGCGAAGAACTACGAGCCCAACAGCTTCGGCGGTCCGGTCCAGACCGACCGTCCGCTGTGGGAGCCCACCACCGTCACGGGTGGGACCGGTACGCACGAGGCCCCGCGCCACGCCGAGGACAACGACTTCGTGCAGGCCGGGGACCTGTACCGGCTCCTCTCCGAGGACGAGAAGGTCCGGCTGATCGACAACCTCGCCGGGTTCATCGCCAAGGTCTCGCGCGACGACATCGCCGAGCGCGCGATCAACAACTTCCGCCAGGCGGACGGCGACTTCGGCAAGCGGCTCGAAGCCGCGGTCCAGGCCCTTCGCGGTTAGTACGGACGGCTGCCGGTGCCGGTGGGCCGGTCCCCTCCGCGTCGAGGGGGTCGGCCCACCGGCCGTACGTGCGCAGGGGTGTCAGCCGACCAGTTCCACCGGGTGGCGCCTTGTGGGCGTCCAGCAGCGGATGATGTCGCGGACCGAGACGATACCGACGGGCCCGTGGTCGTCCAGCACGATCAGATGCCGGAAGCCGCCGTGCGTCATGGCCTCCGCGGCTTCCTCCAGGGTCCAGCCGGGCGCGGCGAAGACCACATCGGTGGTGGTGTGGGTGGATGCGGTCTCGGTGTCGGGGTTCTGGCCGGCGCCGACCGCGTTGAGGATGTCGCGCTCGGTGAGGATGCCGAGTCCGCTGGTGTCCCGGTCGAGGACGACAGCTGCGCCGATGCGGCGTGCCGACATCAGCTGGGCCGCCTGGCGGAGGGTGTGGGTAGGGCCGATGGTGAGGACCATCGTGCTCATGGCGTCACGGACGAGCATGAAGGGAGCCACCTCCTTCGTGAAGCGACCACGTGAGCCGATTCACAAGTTCACAAGTGGGGGGACTCTCAGCGTTGCATCCTTGGGGGACTCCAACAAGGGGTACGTAGAGATCATTCGAGGGGCGCACGGAAATGGACCGCACGCCCCTCGGGTGCCGTACGCCTCGCAGCGGCGCCGTCGCGCCATCCGTGACCTTGGCCCGGCGGCTACGCGGGAGGCCGTCAGCCGCGCGTTCGGGGACGGCCCGAAGAGCGATGACGGCCCCACGACGGACCAGGGAACGTGAGGGAAGGGAAAGTGCGCAGGTCAAGCCGCCAGCTGTCTCAGTAGCGCTGGTTCAGATATCCCAGCAGCTCGTGGTGGAGCAGGCCGTTCGAGGCCGCAGCGTTCCCGCCGCCCGGACCGGGCACCCCGTCCAGGCTGGTGAACCGGCCGCCCGCCTCCTGGACGATGATCGCGTTCGCCGCCATGTCCCAGAGCGAGAGCTCCGGCTCCGCGCAGATGTCCACGGAACCCTCGGCGACCATCATGTACGGCCAGAAGTCCCCGTACCCGCGCGTACGCCAGCAGGCCCGGGTCAGATCCATGAAGCCGTCGAGCCGGCCCTGCTCCTCCCAGCCGGTCATCGACGCGTACGCGAACGAGGCGTCCGGGATCCGCTCGACCTTCGAGACGTGCAGCCGGGTCGCGGAGGTGAGGCTGCGCCCGGAGAACGCCCCTGCGCCCTTCGCCGCCCACCAGCGGCGGCCCAGCGCGGGGGCCGACACCACGCCCACCACCGGCTGGAAGCCGTTCTCACCCGCCTCCATCAGCGAGATCAGCGTCGCCCAGACCGGCACACCGCGCACGTAGTTCTTGGTGCCGTCGATCGGGTCGACGACCCAGCGGCGCGGGCCGGTGCCCTCGATCCCGTACTCCTCGCCGAGGATCGCGTCGCGCGGGCGAGCCCGATGGAGGTGACCGCGGATCAGCTCCTCGGCGGCCTTGTCGGCCTCGCTCACCGGCGTCATGTCCGGCTTGGTCTCGACCTTGAGGTCGAGAGCCTTGAACCGGTCCATCGTCGTCGCGTCGGCGGCGTCCGCCAGTACATGGGCGAGGCGCAGATCATCGTGGTAGTCGGGCATGTCGTCACAGTATCGACCGCAGGTGTACAGAGCCACAGGACCCTGGGGGTGCGGGATCTCTTGACAGTGCGGGAGAGCGCGTCAACTCTGAACGGCAGACCCCTGGCGTGGGAGGCGACGATGCCTGCAGCGCGAGAAGCATTGCTGGACGCCGCCCTCTCGGCGCTCAGCACCCTGCCCTGGACGACGGTGCGGATGGTCGACGTCGCGTCCGCCGCAGGAGTCTCCCGGCAGACCCTCTACAACGAGTTCGGCAGCAAGGACGGTCTGGCCCGGGCTCTCGTCCGGCGTGCTGCCGCTGGCTACCTCGCCGGTGTCGAACGGGCATTGCAATCGCCCGGCGGCACAAGGGACAGACTGGCCGCCACCGCAGCCTGGACGGTCCGGGCCACTCGCACGAACAGCCTGGTCAGGGCGTTGCTCACGGGTTGCTGGGGGGAGCGGTTACCCCGCCCCGCCCGTCTCGCGGGGCCGCCTTCCTCGCCCGTACCGGCGCAGCGGCGGGCCGATGCCGGGCCGCCGACCCCGGCCGAGCTCCTCGGCCTGGTGCGCGACCGCGCGGTGGCCGTCCTGGACGAGGGGCGCCCGCCGCACGACCCGGCGGCGCTGGCCGTGACCTGCGAGATCGCGTTGCGCCTCGCACTGTCGTACGCGGTTGCCGCGTCCTCCGTCCCCACGGACGCCGCGCCGCTGGTGCGCGAGGTGGTGGAGCGGTGGCCGGCCGGGTGACGGGCGGGCCACCGCTGGCGCGCTACTTCTTCAGCCGGCCGGCCTCGGTGTAGTCGATGGAGGCCAGACCCTCGGCACCGCGGCGCCCGCTTGGCGTCGGGCCATCGCCGTCGCGATCGCCGTCGCCAGTGACCCTGCGTGATCACCGCCGATGAGCCGACCACGGCCCTCGACAGCGGCGCCTGTCACTTCCCCGCGCGCCCCCTGGCGGTCAGCGGGACGAGCCCGACAGCTGCAGTCCGATCACACCCAGGATCACCAGGGAGATCGAGATCAGCTTGAGTGTGGAGACCAGATCGTCGAGGAAGACCATGCCGTAGACCGCGGTGCCCGCCGCGCCGATGCCCGTCCACACCGCATAGGCGGGCCCCACGTCGAGCTTCTTCAGGGACAGGGTCAGCAGACCGAAGCTGCCGAGCGCGAAGATGCAGAAGGCGATGGTCGGCCAGAGCCGGGTGAAGCCGTGCGACAGTTTCAGACAGACAGCGAAGCCGGTCTCCAGAAGCCCTGCGACCACGACCAGCAGCCACGCCATCGTCGGTGCCCTCCCACGTCGGTGACTGCCCTGTCCCGCTGCGTGCGATTATGCACTTACCGGTAGCGGCAGGTCGCAAACGTGCCTGGGTCAGTCGCCTTCGCGTCGCTCCCGGGTGGCCAGGAGCCGGTGCAGCGAGTCCAGCCGGGCCGGATCGGCGTGCCCCGCCACCACCCAGGCGCCCAGAGCGCATTCCGGTTGGACGGCGTCATGGGTGCAGCCGCGAGGGCAGTCCTCGGTTCCGGGCTCCAGGTCGGGGAAGGCGTGGATGACCCGCGAAGGGTCGATGTGGTTCAGCCCGAAGGAGCGCACACCGGGGGTGTCGACCACCCAGCCGCGCCCGTCCGGCAGAGGCAGCGCCAAGGCCGAGGTGGTGGTGTGCCGGCCGCGTCCGGTGACCGCGTTGACGACACCCGTCGTACGCCGCCGGTCCTTCGGCACCAGGGCGTTGACCAGCGTGGTCTTCCCGACGCCGGAGTGCCCGACGAACGCTGTGACCCGGTCGTTCAGCTGCTCGCGCACCTGGTCCGCCGCGTCGCCGTTCTCCAGTTCCTGGCGGCTGGTGACGATGTAGGGGACACCCAGCGGGGTGTACGCCTCCAGGAGCTTGTCCGGGGACGCCAGGTCGGACTTGGTGAGGACCAGGAGCGGGCTGAGCCCGCCGTCGTACGCCGCCACCAGACAGCGGTCGATCATCCGCGGACGCGGTTCCGGATCGGCCAGTGCGGTGACGATCGCCAGCTGGTCGGCGTTGGCGACGACCACCCGCTCGTACGGATCGTCGTCGTCCGCCGTCCGTCGCAGCACCGAGCGGCGCTCACCGATGCGGACGATGCGGGCCAGGGTGTCCTTGTCCCCGGACAGGTCGCCGACGAGGGAGACGGTGTCGCCCACCACCGCAGCCTTGCGGCCGAGTTCGCGCGCCTTCATCGCCACGACCGTGCGGCCTTCGACGAGGCAGGTCAGCCGGCCGCGGTCGACGGTGAGAACCATGCCGTCCTCGGCGTCCTCGTGCTTCGGACGGGTATGCGTACGAGGCCGGTTGCCCTTCGGGTTGGGGCGGAACCGGATGTCGTCCTCGTCGGGGTTCTTGCCGTAGCGACGCATGACTCAGACCCCGAGCATTCGGGTCCACATCTGCGGGAAATCCGGCAGGGTCTTGGCGGTTGTCGCCACGTTCTCGATCTCCACTCCGGGGACTGCAAGGCCGATGATCGACCCCGCGGTGGCCATCCGGTGGTCGTCATACGTATGGAAGGTACCGCCGTGCAGCGGGCGCGGCTCGATGTGCAGCCCGTCCGCGGTCTCGGTGACCCGGCCGCCGAGCTCGTTGATCTCCTTGGTGAGCGCGGCCAGCCGGTCCGTCTCGTGCAGCCGCAGATGGGCGACACCGCTGAGCGTGGAAGGGGAGTCGGCGAGGGCCGCGACCGCCGCGATGCCCGGGGTGAGCTCGCCGACCTCGCCGAGGTCGACATCGATGCCGTGGATGCGACCCGAACCGGTGAACGTGAGACCGCGCTCGGTCAGCTCGCAGCTGCCGCCCATCGTGGTGAAGATCTCGCGCAGCGCGTCACCGGGCTGGGTGGTGCGCAGCGGCCAGTCGGGGATCGTGACCCGGCCACCGGTGACCAGGGCCGCGGCCAGGAACGGCTGCGCGTTGGAGAGGTCCGGCTCGACCGTCAGATCCCGGCCGAGCAGCGCCGACGGGGATACCCGCCAGACGTTCGGCTCGCCGCCCGTCTCGGGCTCGTCGACCTGGGCGCCGACGACCCGCAGCATGTCGACCGTCATCCGGATGTGCGGCATCGACGGGAGCCGGGAGCCGGTGTGGCGCACCTCCACGCCCTGGTTGAAACGCGGCGCCGACAGCAGCAGCGCCGAGACGAACTGGGAGGACGAGGACGCGTCGATCGCCACCGGGCCGCCGTCCAGCGCACCGCTTCCGTGCACGCTCATCGGCAGCGAGCCGCGCCCGTCGTCGTCGATCCTGGCGCCGAGCACCCGCAGCGCGTCGATCACGCCGTTCAGCGGCCGCTCGTACGAACGCGGGTCGCCGTCGAAGTGGATCGGCCCGTCGGCGAGGGCGGCGACCGGCGGCAGGAAGCGCATGACCGTTCCGGCGTTGCCGACGTCGATCGTGGTGGGGCCGTGCAGCCCGGCCGGGATGACCCGCCACGCCTCCCCGGAGCCGTCCGGGCCGACACCCTCCTCGATACCGACGCCCATCGCGCGCAGCGCCTGCGCCATCAGCAGCGTGTCGCGGGAGCGCAGCGGGCGGCGCAACCAGCCCGGTTCGGCGGCGAGGGCGGCGAGGACCAGCGCCCGGTTGGTGACCGATTTCGATCCGGGCACGGTGACGGTGGCGTCGACGGCCCCGCTCGCATGGGGGGCGGGCCAGAGGGCAGGGTGCACGGAACTTTCGGTCATGGCCAACACTTTAGTGGCTCACCGCAAACCCAGATCTTGATCAAACAGGCGGAAACCGGGGCGTAATACAAGCGTGGTACCGACCGCAACGAGCCCGGGGCCGGGCGCCGCCGCCCCTCACAGGCCGAGCAGCCAGCGGCCTCCGCCGATCAATGAGCAGAGCGACACCGCATGAAAGAGGAAGAGCCACAGCACGGCCGGGACGTCCGTGAGCCGGGACAGCTGATCCGCGTCCGAGTCCGGTGCGCCGCCGCGGCGCCGCTTCGACTGGAGCTCGAACACCGGACGTACGCCGCCGAGCAGCAGGAACCACACCGCGGTGTATGCGAACAGCGACTGCACGTCGGGCGAGGCGAGCCACGACACCAGCAGGAAGGCCGCGCCGGTGCAGATCACCGTGAGCGCCCCGTACACATTGCGGATCATCACCAGCATCACGGCGAGCAGCGCGGTCGCCACCCACAGCAACAGCGTGATCCTGCCGCTGCTGAGCAGCCACGCGCCGCCCAGTCCCAGCAGCGGCGGCGCGGTGTAGCCCGCCGCCGCGGTGAGGATCATGCCGATACCGGTGGGCCTGCCACGGCTGACGGTCAGCCCGCTGGTGTCCGAGTGCAGCCGTATGCCCTGCAGCCTGCGCCCGGTGACCAGCGCGATCAGCCCGTGGCCGCCCTCGTGCGCGATGGTGATCGTGTTGCGGGAGACCCGCCACAGGACGTTCGGCACGACGGCGACGAGCGCGACCGTGGCCGTGACGACCACCAGCCACTGCTCGGGTGCGGGCTGGGTGCCGAATATGCGATCCCACAGATCGCCCAGATCGGTGCTGTCCATGGTGCGGGCGGCTCCTTGCGGTCGTGCCGGTGGGTCGTGGCAGTCTGGCACTTATGTGCGGACGGTATGCAGCGAGTCGGCGGCCCGAGGATCTGACCGGACTCTTCGGCGTCGAGAAGTGGGAACCGGCGGAGGCGCTGGAGCCCGACTACAACGTGGCGCCGACCAAGGAGGTCTACGCCGTACTGGAACGCCCGGTGAAAGACGCGGATGATCAACGTCCGGTTCGCCAGTTGCGCGCACTGAAATGGGGACTCGTGCCCTCCTGGGCCAAGTCGCCGGAGGGCGGCGCCCGGATGATCAACGCCCGGGCGGAGACGGTCCACGAGAAGCCGTCGTTCCGCCGCCCTTTCGTCTCCCGGCGCTGCATCCTGCCCGCGGACGGCTACTACGAGTGGGTCACCGGTACCGACGAGCGGCAGCTGGAGGAGCAGGGGAGGAAGAAGCGCCCCCGCAAGCAGCCGTACTTCGTGACGCCCGCGGACGGATCGGTCTTCGCGATGGCCGGACTGTACGAGTTCTGGCGCGACCGCACCCTGCCCGACGACCACCCGCAGGCGTGGTGGGTGACCTGCTCCGTGATCACCACGGAGGCGGAGACCACCCCGCTCGCCGTCGCCCCCGCCGAGGGCCCGTCGGTGCTCGCCGACATCCACCCCCGGATGCCGCTCATGCTCACCCCGGACCGCTGGGACGCCTGGCTGGACCCGTCGCACACGGACGTCGAGGAACTGCGGGCGCTGCTCGCACCACCACCCGGCGGACTGATGCGGGCCTACCCGGTGGCCACCGCCGTCAGCAATGTCCGCAACAACGGACCCGAACTGCTGGAGGAGCTGTCCGCGCCGGAGGTCGGCACACTCTTCTGACCGGGCAGGATGAGGTACGTGAGTCCGACAGAGACAGTTCGTACGAGGACCGAGACGGTCGACACCGACGCCGGGCCGGCCCGGATCACCTGGCTGGCCGCGACGAAGCCGCGCCTGGTGCTCGCCGCCGGTCACGGCGCCGGTGGCGGGATCGAGGCCCGCGACCTCCAGGCCCTGGCCGCCGCGCTGCCCGCCCAGGGAGTGAGCGTCGCCCTGGTGGAGCAGCCGTGGCGGGTCGCCGGGAAGAAGCTCGCACCCGCCCCGAAGACCCTGGACACCGGCTGGCGCGGCCTGTGGCCCGCGCTCACCGCCCCGGGGCTCCCGGTCGTCGCCGCAGGACGCAGCGCCGGCGCCCGGGTGGCCTGCCGGACGGCGACCGAGCTCGGCGCCCACGCGGTCCTCGCGCTCAGCTTCCCGCTGCATCCGCCGGGCAGGCCGGAGAAGTCCCGCAAGGACGAACTGCTCGGCTCGGGCGTGCCCACGCTCGTCGTGCAGGGCGGCCACGACCCGTTCGGACGGCCCGCCGAATTCCCGCCGGGGGAGTACGAGATCGCCGAGGTGCCGTACGGGGACCACGGGTTCGCCGTACCGAAGAAGTCCGACCTGACCCAGGATCAGGCGATGGAGATCCTCACCGCCGCAGTCACCGCCTGGCTGGACCGACTCCCGTAACGCCCGGCCCGTCTTCCTCGCACACCGGGCACACCCCCTTTCGAGTGGATCGGCTCACCCTCGCGGAGGCCGGCCACAGCCCCGGGAATGTTGAGTGGGGGGCCACTGTTGTCGGTGACATCGGTACATCAACGTCGTATGTGGAGAGGGAGTCCGTCGCATGGGTTCGACCATCTGCCCGCGCCGCTCGAACGCCGCTGACCTGGAGTGGACGGTGCTGCACGCGGCGAAGACCACTCCCGAGCGGGCACTGAGCGGATCGGATCGACAGCCCGCGTCGAAGCAAGGTCGACTATTCTCCGATTCGAGCGGGTCCGGTTTCGGATCCGCCACAGCGTTGGAGGAGGTGGGTCCGGTCACCGGTACCGACACAGGGACCGACGACGGCCGCGCAGAGGAGACGACCGCCGAGCGCAACGCGCGCTTCGAGCGGGACGCCCTCGGTTTCCTCGACCAGATGTACTCGGCCGCGCTGCGCATGACGCGCAACCCCGCAGACGCCGAGGACCTGGTCCAGGAGACGTATGCGAAGGCGTACGGCTCCTTCCACCAGTTCCGCGAGGGTACGAACCTCAAGGCATGGATGTACCGCATCCTCACGAACACCTTCATCAATTCGTACCGCAAGAAGCAGCGCGAACCTCAGCGCAGTGCTGCCGAGGAGATCGAGGACTGGCAGCTGGCGCGCGCCGAGTCGCACATGTCGACAGGTCTGCGCTCCGCCGAGTCGCAGGCTCTCGACCACCTTCCGGACTCGGATGTGAAGTCCGCACTGCAGGCGATCCCCGAAGAGTTCCGCATCGCGGTTTATCTTGCGGATGTAGAGGGCTTTGCCTACAAGGAGATCGCGGACATCATGGGGACTCCCATCGGTACGGTGATGTCCCGACTGCACCGGGGCCGCCGCCAACTGCGCGGCATGCTGGAGGACTACGCCCGTGACCGCGGGCTCGTCCCGGCCGGTGCCGGAGAGTCGGACGATCGGAAAGGCTCGGGCTCATGAGCTGCGGAGAGCCGCACGAGACAGACTGCTCAGAGGTCCTCGATCATCTCTACGAGTTTCTCGACCATGAGATGCCCGACAGCGACTGCACCAAGTTCGAGGTGCACTTCGAGGAGTGCTCCCCGTGCCTGGAGAAGTACGGCCTGGAGCAGGCTGTGAAGAAGCTGGTGAAGCGCTGCTGCGGTCACGACGACGTGCCGAGTGATCTGCGCTCCAAGGTGATGGGCCGGATCGACCTGATCCGCTCGGGGCAGGCCGTGCCGGATCAGGACGTGGTGGCCGAGTCCCAGCTGCCGAGCGCCGCCAGCGAGTGACGGCCGGCAGGTGAGGGCCGGAGAGCGACGGGCGGCAGCCGCTGAGCAGCGGCACGCCCCGTAGCTCCCTTCTTTCCTCTGTACGTGTGGGGCGCGCCGCGACTGTCGCGGCGCGCCCCACACGTATCACCGGTACGGCGTACACATCACTCGAACTCACCCGAATGTGCTAATCGGGCTCATCGGCGCTCGATCAAGCGCCCAACTCGCTAGCCTGGCGCCTCCATTGACCATCGTTGGGGGGCGGGTGGGGCTGGTGAGAGCCACACCGTTAGCGGCGCGCGCGCACATTCTGGCCGCAGTGGTCTGTGCCACTCTCTGTGTGCTGCCCGCATTGCGTCCCGGTGCGGCGATCGCGTGGACCACCGTCGGACTGCTCACGGCGCTCTATCTGGCCTGCGAGCTTCCGGGCCGCTGCCGCTTCATCGGCAGCTCCGTGCCGATCAGTGCCGGATCGTTCTTCCCGCTGCTGCTCGCCGCCGCGTTCCTGCTGCCTCCGGCAGCCGCCGCGCTGGTCGCGATCCCCGGCTCGCTCGTCGGCCGGGTCGAGCACGCGCCGGCCACGGCCCGCCGCATCTGGCGTGCGGCCCAGCTCTCCCTCACCGTCTGGGCGGCGTCGCGCGTCCACGGTCTGCTCGGCGGTGGCGCCACGCTCGGCGGACCGGGTCCCGAACGGCTGCCCGACTTCCCGTACGCGCTGCTGCCTGCCTGCGCCGCCGCGCTGGCCTTCAGCCTCGTCCTGACCGCCCTGGACGGTTCGATCCTGGCCACGGCCGAACGGCTGCCGCTGCGACACGCCTGGAGCGGGCTCCTGCCGCGCTCGCTCGGACCGCACCTGGTGCACGGTCTGGCCGGGCTGATGATGGCCGTGCTGTGGCGCAGCTCGTACGGACCGGTGTCCGCGCTCTTCGTCCTGCTGCCGATGTACATCTCCTGCTGGATCTTCTCCCAGTACCACCGCGAGCACGCCGCGCACCGCGCCACCATCAGAGCGCTGGTGCAGGCCGTCGACATCAAGGACACGTACACCCGCGGGCACAGCGAGCGTGTGGGGCGGGCCTCCACGCTGATCGCCAGGGAACTCGGCATGGCGGAGGACCGTCTCGAAGCGCTCCGTTTTGCCGGGATCCTGCACGACGTCGGCAAGCTCTGCGTCCCGACCCGGGTGCTGCGCAAGGACGGGCCGCTCACCCCGGAGGAACGGCGCGTGATCGAACTGCATCCGGAGTACGGGCACGAGATCGTCAGGGGCATCGGCTTCCTGGGCGAGGCGCGTGCGGCGATCCTGCACCACCACGAGCGGCTCGACGGCAGCGGCTACCCGTACGGGCTCAGCGGGCGGGAGATCCCCGAGTTCGCGAGGGTCGTCGCGGTGGCCGACGCGTTCGACGCGATGACGTCGACACGGTCGTACCGGAGAGGGCGGCCGGTGCCGGCGGCGGTGGAGGAGCTGAAGCGGTGCGCGGGCACACAGTTCGATCCGCAGATGGTGCGGGCGCTGGCGCGGGGCCTGGACCGGCACGGGTGGTCGACGGCGTCGACGGCCGACGAGACGGTGTCGGTGCCGAGGGTGGGTGGCGGCGAGGGGACGGGGGCCGTCCGGAGGCCGGTCCCCCCGCGATCGCCTGACGGGCTCGAACCCGGTGCGGGCCGTGCGGTGCCCGGTGACGGGCTTGACGTGGCCGGCGGCCGAACCGTGGCCGCGGACGGGTCCGGGCTCGCCCCTGGCGCGCAGTCGTCCGTGGACCGGACCCGTTGAGTCGCGGTCGGGGCCGGACGCGGCTGCCCCCCGCTGTCCTGGCCGTCCGATGCGCCGCCGGTGCGCTCGCCGTCGCCGGGCTCGCCCACACCCTCTGGCACGGTCTCCACGAACCCGGGCTCGCCCTCGCCTTCGGGGTACTCATCACCGTCGGTGAGCTGGCCCGCTGGGGTGCGCTGCCCGGTGAGCGGGAGCCCGCGCCGATCGGCGCCGCCGGAGCGCTCGCGTACGCGCTTCTCGGCCGCAACGGCGGCGAGCCCACCAGTCACGGAGCTCTGCAGGTCATCGCCGTTCTCGTCGCGGCGCAGCTCGTTGCCGCCGTGCCCCATGTGGCCCGAGGCAGCGGGCCCACCGCCGATCAGGCCGCCCGGCGGATCGTCATCGTCTCCTTCGCCGCCGTCTGCTTCCAGCCGCTCCACAACTCCGGCCGGTCCGCCGTCTGGTTCGGCGACGGTCCGTACTTCGCGCTCTTCCTGCTCGTACTGCTCGTGCTCACCGCCCTGTGCGACGCCGTGCTCGGCGCCCTG
Source organism: Streptomyces sp. NPDC005262 (assembly GCF_042872425.1). Classification (NCBI taxonomy): domain Bacteria; kingdom Bacillati; phylum Actinomycetota; class Actinomycetes; order Kitasatosporales; family Streptomycetaceae; genus Streptomyces; species Streptomyces sp. NPDC005262. The sequence goes on along the minus strand of NZ_JBIAKK010000001.1, from coordinate 322,686 downwards.
CTGCTGCGGTCCGGTACTCCCTTCCCGTACGGGCCGCTGCTCCGTGACGAGCTGCGCGCCCTGCTGGGCATCGGTTCGGCGGTCTGCGCCACCGGGGCGGTGATGGCCCTGGGGGTCTCTGTCGCCGGCCTGTGGGCGCTGCCCGTGCTCTGCGTACCGCTGCTGCTGACGCAGGTGTCGTTCCGCCGGTTCGTCGCGGTGCGCACCACCTACCGGCAGACCATCACCTCGCTCGCCCGGTCCACCGAGATCGCCGGCTACACACCCCACGGGCATGCACGCAGGGTGGCGATGCTCTGCACGGCCGTCGGCCGCGAGCTGGGGCTCTCCGGGGCCGAGCTGACCGTGCTGGAGTACGCGGCCCTGATGCACGACATCGGACAGCTCTCCCTCGTCGATCCGGTGCCCGACGGGGCGACCGCCCCGCTGCCGGCCGCCGAGCAGCGCCGGATCGCGCTGCTGGGCGGGGCCGTCGTCCGGCAGACCGGGGTGGACACCGAGATCGCCGTCGTGGTGGAGCGGCAGGCCGACCCGTATCGCGAGCAGCCGCTGCCCGCCCGGATCGTCCGGGCGGTCAACGCATACGACGACCTGTGCGGGGAAGGTCTCAGCGGGCCGCTCGACGCACTGGAACAGCTCAGGCTCGGCACCGGCCACGACTATCAGCCGGAGGTCGTGGAATCGCTCGCGCGCGTGCTGGCCAGGGGCGGTCTGACCCCCGTCCTGCCTGGGTAACCCATGGGTAATGAGCGGGCGTCCGGCCGGGCATGGTTGGATGCGAAGAAGACCGGAAAACGAGGGTGTCCGAGTCGGGACAGGCGGGAATCGTGAAGATCTTCGGGAAGGTACGGCATCGGCCCTCCGCCTCTTGGCGGCAGGCCACGGACCGCGCGTTCACGCTGATCGGCGACGGCCGGTACGAGGACGCTGGTGCACTGCTGACAAGGGCGGCGGACCTGGAGCCCTGGCTCTCCGAGTCGTGGTTCAACCTGGCGCTGCTGCACAAGTTCCGGCACGACTGGGAGCAGGCGAGGGCGGCCGGCCTACGGGCCGTGGCGCTGCTCGACAAGGAGTCCGGCGCCCCGGACTGGTGGAACGTCGGGATCGCCGCCACCGCGCTGCAGGACTGGCCACTGGCCCGTCGCGCCTGGCAGGCCTACGGCCTGAAGGTACCCGGCAGCGGCCAGCACACCGCGGCGGCCAACAGCGAGCCGGCCGGCATGGAGCTCGGCAGCGCGGCCGTACGGCTGTCGCCCGAGGGCGAGGCCGAGGTCGTCTGGGGCCGCAGGCTGGACCCGGCGCGGATGGAGGTGCTGTCGATCCCGCTGCCGTCCTCCGGGCGGCGCTGGGGCGAGGTCGTCCTGCACGACGGGGTGCCGCACGGCGAGCGGGTGACCGCGGCCGGCCCCTCGTATCCCGTCTTCGACGAGATCGAGCTGTGGGCGCCGTCCCCCGTACCCACCTGGGTGGTGCTTCTCGAAGCCGCCACGGAGGACGACCGGGACGCCCTGGAGCAGCTGGCTTCCGATGCCGGGTTCGCCGCCGAGGACTGGTCGTCGTCCGTACGGCTGCTCTGCCGGGCCTGTTCGGAGAGCCGGATGGAGAGCGACGAGGGCGACGGTGAGCACCTCGACCCGCACGACCACAGTGAGCCCGGCCATCCGGGCCCGCTGGGCCACCGGACCGCCGGTGAGCTGTGGGTGCCCGAGCGCGAGTGCGGGATAGCGGCGCCGGCGGGGCTGGTGCGCGGACTGCTGGACGGCTGGGTGGCGGACAGCCCGGACAGCCGTGAGTGGCGGGATCTGGAAGAAGTCTGCTGAGCCGTGCGTCCGCGGCCCGGCCGTTACGCTGTACCGGCATCGATTCGGGTTTTGAGGAAGGCGTGCGGCGGACATGGCGCAGCAGGAGACGGACGAGCAGATCAGCGTCGACGACGAAGGATTCGTCGTGGACACCGAGGACTGTGAGGCGCGTGAGGCGGCGTACCGAGAGCGTGGCACCTCTCGGCCGATCACGGTCGTGGGCAACCCGGTGCTCCACAAGGAGTGCCAGGACGTCACCGAGTTCGGCGACGAGCTGGCCCAGCTGATCGACGACATGTTCGCCAGCCAGAGGACGGCTGAGGGCGTGGGCCTGGCCGCCAACCAGATCGGCGTGGACCTCAAGGTCTTCGTCTACGACTGCCCGGACGACGACGGTGTGCGGCACGTGGGCGTCGTCTGCAACCCGGTGCTGGACGAGCTGCCGCCCGAGGAACGTGTCCTCGACGACTCCAACGAGGGCTGCCTCTCGGTCCCGACGGCGTACGCCTCGCTGGCCCGCCCGGACTACGCGGTGGTGCGCGGACAGGACGCCAAGGGAAATCCGATCAAGGTCCGCGGCGACGGTTACTTCGCGCGCTGCCTTCAGCACGAGACGGACCACCTGTACGGGTACCTGTACATCGACCGGCTCTCGAAGCGCGACCGCAAGGACGCGCTGAAGCAGATGGCGGAGAACACGCCGCGCTACGAGACCGTGCCGAACGACTGACGTTCCGGAATCCGCAGGGCAGGCCCGGTCCGGTCGGGGCCCAACTGCGGTATCCGGTCATAGACGTGGAAGGGCCCCACGCGCCGGCGATCGGATGATCCGGCGGGCGGGGCCCCGTTCGGTGCGGCGTCGGGTGGGTTGCACCGTCAGCCGGGTCGCATCGGGCGGACGGTGCCTTCAGCCGGACCTCGTCAGGCGGCGCGCGCCGTCAGCCGGGTCGCTCCCGTCGTCTGCACCGCGGCGCCGTCCGACGCCCGCTCGGTCAGATGCAGCTGCGAGATCGCGTTGCGCAGCGTCAGCGCACCCGCCCCGGTGTCCAGCTGCCAGCGCTGCGTACGTGCCGTCGTCGAGCAGTTCGCGAGCGACAGCTCCGCCCCCACCTCCAGCGGCGCGCCCAGATACTTCTTGCCGCGCACCGCGTCCAGGCACTGACCGTTCTCCGTGGACCGCACCGTGTAGTACCCGTCGGCGGTCGCCGTCAGCGCCCAGGAGGCCGCGCTGTCCTTGACCAGGGACACGCCCGCGTCCGCCGCCGGGGCCAGCGCCTTCGCGCCCGTGGTCAGCCGGTAGGTACCGTCGGCGAGCGGTGTGCGGTCGGTGTTCTCCCAGCCCGGCGCGTGACCGATCTTCCGGGCGAGCGCCTCGAAACCGGCGTACGTCGGGCTTGGCTTCGGGCCGCCCCAGGTTGCCTGCGCCACGAAGCGCAGCGGCATGAAGACCTTCGCCTCCACCTCGTTCTCCGTCTCGGCCGCCGCACTGTCCGGCCACAGGCTGATCTTCGCGCCGGTGAGGTTCGCCGCTCCCTGGGGCAGCGTCTGACCCTCGAAGCTCAACGGCGTCCAGTCGCTCTCGTACAGCTTCTGGGTCTGCATCGTGAAGCCGCCGCGCACCAGGTAGAGGGAGTAGGCGGAGTTCATGACCGGGGGGCCCTCGGCGAGCAGTGAGGACGGCTGCTGGATGGAGCCGCCGCCCAGCCAGTGCTCGACGGTGATGTCACGGTCCAGCGGGACGACGGCGTTCTTGCCGACGAGCCCGTCGTTCCAGATCCGCAGCGACCTGCCGTCCGCCTTCACATGCGCGTTGACCTGGTTGATGAAGTCGGTGAAGAGATCGTCGGGGGTGGCCGACGCACCGAACTTCGTGCGTGCCGCGGCCTGCAGCTGGGGGTAGTCCGGGTAGGAGGAGCCGATCATGTACTCGTCGGCGCCCATGTGCCAGTAGCGGCTGTCCCAGACCTTCAGCGCCTCGTCGACCATCGAGGTGTAGTACGCCAGCGCCTCGGGTCGGGAGATGTCGAGCCGGGGCGGGGAGGCGACGCCGTTCCGGTCCTTGAGCTGGAGCTCCGGGTGGTTCTCCAGGTAGGTGTCCATGTGGCCGGGGGAGTTGATCTCCGGCACGAGCTCGATGTGGTATTTCCTGGCCATCGCGACCAGCGTGCGGACCTGCGGCTTGGTGTAGTAGCCCCAGAACGCCGACGCCGGGTCGGTGTCGCTCCTGACCTTGGCCTCGATCCAGAGCTGGTTGAGCTTCTGCGACGCCATGTCCTTCATCAGCCGCTCGAACCACTGTGTCGATATGTTGATGTAGCAGGCGCAGACCCCCACTCCGCGCTCGCGGTACGCGGGTACATCGGTGGCCGAACCACGCGCGGCACGGCCGTCGTCGTTCAGCAGCTGGAGAACGGTGCGGGTGCCGTAGAACACGCCGGTGGGGGTCGCGGCGGTGACAGTGATGCGGGAGCCGACCGTGAGCCGGTAACCTTCCGCGCCCAACGCGCCCTTCTCGGAGGGGTCCTGGCGCAGGACGATGTCCCCGGAGTGGGCCGCGCGGCTCCGCGACACCGACGCCTTGCCGTTCAGTTCGCCGGCGAATCGGCCTGCGTCTGCGGCCGTACGACTGTCCCGCACCCCGTCCAGCACGATCCTGGCACGATCGGTGAGCGTGAACTCGCCTTGACCGCCTTGCCATTCGCGGAGCGCGGGCAGCACCTCGGGCGGGGGAGCGGCGGCCGAGCCGCCCTCGGCCGCCGCGCTCTGCCAGGGCAGCAGCGCGGCGGCGAGCGCCGTCACCACGGCTCCGATGGTCCTTCGTCTTGCCATCCGCATGTCCATGCGCCCGACCCTTGCGGGTGGTGGGGTCCGTGGTCCATGGACTGATGCGGAAAATGGTTGGACGAATGGTCGGAGGTCAGGCCCGATGTGGATCAGGCGGCGTCGGAGACGGACATCGGGCCACGGAACGTGCGACGGTATGAATTCGGAGTGGTTCCGAGGGACTTGACGAACTGATGGCGCAACGCGGCGGCGTTCCCGAAACCGGTCCAGCTTGCGATCGCATCCATCGTTTCATCGGAGGTCTCCAGCAAGTGCTGTGCCAGCAGGACTCGTTGTCGTAGCAGCCAGCGGTACGGGGTGGTGCCCGTCTCCTGCTGGAAGCGGCGCGCGAAGGTGCGCGGTGACATGTGCGCCTGCGCGGCGAGCTGCTCGACGGTCATCTCCTGATCGAGATGACGCTCCATCCAGGCGAGCGTCCCGCCGACCGTGTCGCACGCGGTGCGGGGCAGCGGGCGCTTGATGTACTGCGCCTGGCCGCCGTCCCGGTGCGGCGGCACCACCATGCGGCGGGCGATGGCGTTGGCGACATCGGGGCCGTGGGCCTGACGGACCAGGTGCAGACAGGCATCGATCCCGGCGGCGGTGCCCGCCGAGGTGATGACCGGCCCCTCGTCCACGTACAGCACGTCCGGCTCGACGACGGCTCGCGGGAAGCGGCGGGCCAGCTCGGCGGCGTGGCGCCAGTGGGTGGTGCAGCGACGGCCGTCCAGCAGTCCGGCCGCGCCGAGGACGTACGCACCGGAGCAGACGCTCAGCACGCGCGCGCCGCGGTCCACCGCGCGGCGCAGTGCGTCCAGGACCTCCTCGGGGTACTCCCGGTCCATGAAGTGGCTGCCGGCCGGTACGGCGACGAGGTCGGCCTCCTCCAGCCGGTCGAGTCCGTGCGGTGTGCTGATGGTGAATCCGGCATGGGTCTGCAGCACCGGGCCTTCCGCGGAGACCACCGCGAAATCGTGGACCGGCAGACCCTCGTCGCTGCGGTCGAGGCCGAACACCTCGCACAGCACGCCGAGTTCGAAGGGGTGGACCTCGTCGAGCAGGAGAGCGGCGACATTCTTCAGCATGCCGTCAGTGTGGCAGCAATTCGATGCTGTGTGGCAGTCCTGCCACTGCCGAAATATGGCCGCGCGGACGACAGTAGAGGCATGAACACATTCATGAACTTCCTGGCCGTAGTGGTACTTTTCGCTCTCGTCCTGCTGCCCGCGCTCATCGGGCTCGCGCGGGAGCGCCGGATCGACCGTGAGCTGCGCGCCGCAGAGCACGAACGGCGGGCGGAGCCCCCGGAAACGGCAGGCGCCGCGCAGCCGGTCACGGCCACGCGGCGCCCGTACCCCAGGGTGGGGGCCAGGGTCTAGAAGTCGTCGTCGAAGGCGACCGAGCCCTCCACCGCCACCTGGTACGCCGACGGGCGGCGCTCGAAGAAGTTCGTCAGCTCCTGAACACCCTGCAACTCCATGAACGAGAACGGGTTCTCGGAGCCGTAGACCGTCGGGAAGCCGAGCCGGGCGAGCCGCTGGTCGGCCACGCACTGCAGGTACTCGCGCATCGACTCGGTGTTCATGCCGGGCAGTCCGTCGCCGCACAGGTCCCGGCCGAACTGCAGCTCCGCGTCGACGGCCTCCTTCAGCATGTCGGTGACCTGCTGCTGGAGTTCGTCGTCGAAGAGGTCCGGCTCCTCCTTGCGGACGGTGTCCACGACCTCGAACGCGAAGTTCATGTGCATCGTTTCGTCACGGAAGACCCAGTTGGTCCCCGTGGCGAGACCGTGCAGCAGGCCGCGCGAGCGGAACCAGTAGACGTACGCGAACGCGCCGTAGAAGAACAGCCCCTCGATGCACGCCGCGAAGCAGATGAGGTTGAGCAGGAAGCGACGGCGGTCGGCCTTCGTCTCCAGCCGCTCGATCTTCTCCACCGAGTCCATCCACTTGAAGCAGAACTGCGCCTTCTCGCGGATGGACGGGATCTCCTCGACCGCGTCGAACGCTGCCGCGCGGTCGTCCGGGTCGGGCAGATACGTGTCGAGCAGAGTCAGATAGAACTGGACGTGCACGGCCTCCTCGAAGAGCTGCCGCGACAGATACAGCCGCGCCTCGGGGGAGTTGATGTGCTTGTACAGCGTCAGGACGAGGTTGTTCGACACGATCGAGTCGCCGGTCGCGAAGAATGCGACGAGCCGGCCGATCATGTGCTGCTCGCCGGGGGACAGCTTGGCGAGGTCGGCCACGTCGGAGTGGAGGTCGACCTCCTCGACCGTCCAGGTGTTCTTGATCGCATCGCGGTAGCGCTCGTAGAAGTCCGGGTAGCGCATGGGCCGCAGGGTCAGTTCGAAGCCCGGGTCGAGCAGGTTCTTCTCGGTGGTGCTCATTACTGGCAGGCCTCGCAGGACTCAGGGTTTTCGAGGGAGCAGGCGATCGCGTCCGCGTCGGGAGCCGCTGCCTGCTGCACGGGAATGGGGGCGGCGGCCGCGGCCTGGCCGGATGCCGCGCGGGCGATCCGGGTCGCCGGGCGCGAGCGCAGGTAGTACGTCGTCTTCAGCCCCTGCTTCCAGGCGTACGCGTACATCGAGGAGAGCTTGCCGATCGTCGGCGTCTCCAGGAACAGGTTCAGCGACTGGCTCTGGTCGAGGAACGGCGTACGCGCCGCCGCCATGTCGATCAGTCCGCGCTGCGGGATCTCCCACGCCGTGCGGTACAACGCCCTCACGTCCTCCGGGATCCAGGCGAACCCCTGCACCGAGCCGCTCGCCTCGCGCAGCGCCTCACGGGTCCGCGCGTCCCACACGCCGAGCTTCTTCAGCTCGTCCACCAGATACGCGTTGACCTGGAGGAACTCACCGCTGAGCGTCTCGCGCTTGAAGAGGTTGGAGACCTGCGGTTCGATGCACTCGTACACCCCGGCGATCGAGGCGATCGTGGCCGTCGGCGCGATGGCCAGCAGCAGCGAGTTGCGCATACCGGTCTTCGCGATCCGGGCGCGCAGCGCGTCCCAGCGCTCCGGCCAGGTCAGCTCGGTGGTGTAGTGGTCGGGGTGCAGCACACCGCGGGCGGCGCGCGTCTCGGACCAGGCGGGCAGCGGACCGGACCGCTCGGCGAGGTCGCAGGACGCCTCGTACGCGGCGAGCATGATCCGCTCGGAGATCTTCGTGGAGAGCGCGCGGGCCTCTGGGGAGTCGAACGGCAGCCGCAGCCGGAAGAAGACGTCCTGGAGCCCCATCGCGCCCAGACCCACCGGGCGCCAGCGGGCGTTGGACCGGCCGGCCTGCTCGGTCGGGTAGAAGTTGATGTCGACGACCCGGTCGAGGAAGGTCACGGCGGTACGGACGGTGGAGTCCAGCCGCTCCCAGTCGATCTCACCGTCGGCCACGAACGCCCCGAGATTGACCGAACCGAGGTTGCAGACGGCCGTCTCGCCGTCGTCGGTGACTTCGAGGATCTCGGTGCACAGGTTCGACGAGTGGACGACGCGGCCCGGCTCGGCGGTCTGGTTCGCGGTCCGGTTGGAGGCGTCCTTGAAGGTCATCCAGCCCTGGCCGGTCTGCGCGAGGGTCCGCATCATCCGGCCGTACAGCTCACGCGCGGGCATCGACTTGCGGGCCAGGCCCTTGGCCTCGGCGGCCCGGTACGCGGCGTCGAACTCGTCGCCCCACAGATCGACCAGCTCGGGCACGTCGGCGGGCGAGAACAGCGACCAGTCGCCGTCCGTGTCGACGCGGCGCATGAACTCGTCCGGGATCCAGTGCGCCAGGTTGAGGTTGTGCGTACGCCGCTGGTCCTCACCCGTGTTGTCGCGCAGCTCCAGGAACTCCTCGATGTCCGCGTGCCACGTCTCCAGGTAGACGGCGGCGGCGCCCTTGCGGCGGCCGCCCTGGTTCACCGCGGCGACCGAGGCGTCGAGTGTCTTGAGGAACGGCACGATGCCGTTGGAGTGCCCGTTGGTGCCGCGGATCAGTGAACCGCGGGCGCGGATCCGGGAGTACGAGAGGCCGATGCCGCCCGCGTGCTTGGAGAGCCGTGCCACCTGGTGGTAGCGGTCGTAGATCGAGTCGAGCTCGTCCAGCGGCGAGTCCAGCAGATAGCAGGAGGACATCTGCGGGTGCCGGGTGCCGGAGTTGAAGAGCGTGGGGGAGGAAGGGAGGTAGTCGAGGCGGCTCATCAGGCCGTACAGCGAGGCGACCTCGTCCAGTGCGCGCGCCGAGTCGTTCTCGGCGAGACCGGCCGCGACCCGCAGCATGAAGTGCTGGGGCGTCTCGATGACCTGACGGGTGTGCGGGTGGCGCAGCAGATAGCGGCTGTGCAGCGTCCGCAGCCCGAAGTAGCCGAACCGGTCGTCGGCGCCGTCGGCGAGCGACTGCTCGACCAGCGCGTCGAGCCGGGCCGCGTGGAGCGCGACGAACGCGGCCGTGCGGTCCGCGATCAGACCCTCGTGGTGGCCGACGGCGACCGAGGCGGAGAAGGACACCGCGCCCTGACCGGCCGCCTCGTCCGCGATGGTGCGGGTGAGGAGGCGGGCGGCGAGCCGGGAGTACGCGGGGTCCTCGGAGATCAGACCCGCGGCGGCCTCGGTGGCCAGCGAACGGAGCTCTGCTTCGTCCGACCGGGCGTTGCGGCCGCGCAGTGCGGCGGCGGCGACGCGACCGGGGTCGGTGTCGGGCAGATCGACGGTGAGGTCGGTCAGGGTCCGCAGCAGTGCGGTCCCGGGCCCGTCGTTCGTGGTTCCCGTGGACTCGGCGACTGAAGCCGGATCGGCTGGCGCGATGGTCATGTGGTGCTCTCCCTCGCTCGGCTCGGGGCCGGGCGGGGAGCGGGGGCAGCCGGGCAGAGGCGTGCCCGGGAAAGGGGACAGCACTCCGTGCGGCGTCCACCGGCCCATCCGCGAGGCCCGGACGTCTGGGCGTCCGGATCGGTCGAGCCGGACGCGCTGTCGGCAGGTCCTCGGACTTACAGGGTGCGCAAAAGTACACCGATCACACCGTTGCGGGACAGTTCCGGATTCCCACCGGATTTCCCTGCGGCGACAGCGAGCACGAGCATACATGTGGGGGCCGCCCGTTGAGGCAGCCCCCACATGTTGTGTCGTTCGGGGTTCACAGGGTGAGGCTGTAAGTGAGCAGCTGGAGACCTGGAACGGGATACCAGTCGCGCTCCGGAGTCCGTACGAAGCCCAGGCGCCCGTAGATCCGGTGGGCGGCGAGCATGGTCGACTGCGTCGACAGGACGAGCCTCACGACGCCGTCGGTACCCCGTGCGCGGTCGATACAGGCCCGTACGAGCGCCTCGCCCGCCCCGAGGCCACGCGCCTCCCGCGCGACGGCGAGCATCCGGAATTCGGCCTCGCCGGGGCCGGCGATGTCGGCCCACGGGTTGCCGGGCGGTGCGTATGTCACGCCGCCCAGTACCCGGCCGTCGGCGCCGACCGCGACGAGCACGTCGGCCTCGGCGGCACGGCGCGGCACGTCGCGGAGTTGCCCGAGATACGGGTCGTCGGCACCGAGGTCGAGCAGGCCTTCGTCGAGGTACGCGTACGCGGTGATCTCGCCGAGGAGGTGGTGTTCGGTGGGGTCGACGGGCCTGATCGCTATGTCCATGGCGGCAGTGTGCCGTACGGGGGCGGGGCCCCGGGGGCAGCTGCCCCCGGTGGGCCAGGGTGCCGCCCCTGTCAGAAACCTGTGTGGCCCGGCCGGCGACGGATCTTTCCTCCGTCGCCGGCCGGGCCACATTTTCGACCGGCGTGCAGGCCTAGTTGGTCGACGGGCTCGTGTCGGGGGAGGAGGCCGGCTCAGGCCTGGCCAACGGGAGTTCGACCTTCACGCCCGGGTCGCCCGCGTCCGCCGTGTAGTCGGCCGGTGACGTCTCGTCGATTCCGGCCGGGGCCTTCACCGCGTTCAGGACGAACGTCAGCACCACCGTCACCACCACGTTCAGCACGAACGCGGTCAGGCCGATGTAGCCGATCTCGCCGATCCCCGGGATCTCCTTCGATGAGCCGCCGAAGTGCGCCTGGGTCGGGCTCGCCACACCGTACGCGGCGAGCGTGCCGTAGAGCATGCCGACCGCCCAGCCGGCGAGCAGCGCCCAGCGGTGGAACCACCGGGTGAACAGGCCGCCGACCAGTGCCGGGAACGTCTGCAGGATCCAGATCCCGCCCAGGAGCTGGAAGTTGATCGCGACCGTCTTGTCCATCGTGAGGACGAAGACGAGCGCACCGACCTTCACCAGCAGCGACACCAGCTTGGAGACCTTCGTCTCCTGGGCCGGCGTCGCGTCGGGCTTCAGGAAGTCCTTGTAGATGTTCCGGGTGAAGAGGTTGGCGGCGGCGATCGACATGATCGCGGCGGGCACCAGTGCGCCGATACCGATCGCGGCGAACGCCACCCCGGCGAACCAGTCGGGGAACATGTTCTCGAACAGCTGCGGGATCGCCAGCTGCCCGTTCTGCACCTTGACCCCGGCGGCGATCGCCATGAAGCCGAGCAGCGCCAGCAGGCCCAGCATCAGCGAGTACAGCGGCAGGATCGTGGTGTTGCGCCGGATCACGTCACGGCTGCGGCTGGAGAGCGTCGCCGTGATCGAGTGCGGGTACATGAAGAGCGCGAGCGCCGAACCCAGGGCCAGAGTGGCGTAGCCCCATTGGCCCGCCTCGCCCGGTGCGAGCGCTCCGCGTGGGGCGCCGGTTGCCGGGTTCTTCTGCGAGAACGCCTCGCCGGCCTTGGCGAAGATGTCGTCGAAACCGCCCAGCTTGATCGGGATGTAGATGATCGCCACCGCGATGACCAGGTAGATCAGGCCGTCCTTGACGAACGCGATCAGCGCGGGGGCCCGCAGCCCGGAGGAGTACGTGTACGCGGCGAGCACCGCGAACGCGATCAGCAGCGGCAGGTCCTTGACGAACCAGTGCGTGGTCTCGCCGCCGCCGACCCCCATCACGTCCAGCACCGCCTGGATACCGACGAGCTGGAGCGCGATGTACGGCATCGTGGCGAGGATGCCGGTGACGGCGACCGCCAGCGAGAGCCCCTTCGATCCGAAGCGGCCGCGGACGAAGTCCGAGGTGGTGACGTACCCGTGCTTGTGCGACACCGACCACAGCCGCGGCAGGAAGGTGAAGATCAGCGGGTACACGAGGATGGTGTAGGGGACCGCGAAGAAGCCCGCCGCGCCCGCCGCGTAGATCGCGGCAGGGACGGCGACGAAGGTGTACGCGGTGTACAGGTCGCCGCCGAGCAGGAACCAGGTGACCCAGGTGCCGAACGACCGTCCGCCCAGCCCCCATTCGTCGAGGCTGGCCTCGTTCTCGGCCTTGCGCCAGCGCGCGGCCATGAAACCGATGACCGTGACGGCCAGGAAGAAGAAGATGAAGACGCCGAGCGCGACGCCGTTCACGCCGTCCTTCATGCGGAAGCACCCCCCTTGCGGGAGCGCTGGTCACGCTGCCACAGCTTGTACGCGACCATCGTGAGCGCGGTGGAGATCAGGACCCAGAGCATCTGGTACCAGTAGAAGAACGGAATGCCGATGAAGGCCGGGTCCACCTTCGCGTACGAACCCACCCAGAGCATCGCCACGAACGGCGCGATGAGACAGAGGGCGATGACCACCCTCATAGGTGTGACCGTTGGTGGTTTCGTATCTGTTTCTTCTGGCATATGGCGACTCCGTCCCCTCGCTGACCACCTGTTGTAATGCGCAGGAAATCTAGGGGAGAGTTCCGGCCAGCGTCACCCCCTGTCCGCATTTCGGTCCGGCAACGGTGTGCCGGGGCCGGGGAAGAGGATGCCGCTCAAGGGGCTCATTCCTGATATTCCGTCCGCATTCGGGCGGTCGGCCGGTCAGGAGGCGGGACCCGTCGTCTCAGTCGGTCGGCCGCTTCAGACGCGCCACGAATTTGTAACGGTCGCCGCGGTACACCGACCGCACCCACTCCACCGGTTCGCCCTGTCCGTCCAGGGAGTGACGCGACAGCATCAGCATCGGCAGGCCCACGTCCGTACCGAGCAGTCCGGCCTCTCGCGGGGTGGCGAGCGAGGTCTCGATGGTCTCCTCGGCCTCGGCCAGCCGGACGTCGTACACCTCGGCCAGCGCTGTGTACAGCGAGGTGTACTTCACGAGTGAACGGCGCAGTGCGGGGAAGCGTTTCGCCGACAGATGGGTGGTCTCGATCGCCATCGGCTCGCCGCTGGCCAGGCGCAGCCGCTCGATCCGCAGCACCCGGCCGCCGGTGGTGATGTCGAGCAGCCCGGCGAGGGTGTCGTCGGCCGTGACGTAGCCGATGTCCAGCAGCTGCGACGTCGGCTCCAGCCCCTGGGCGCGCATGTCCTCCGTGTACGAGGTCAGTTGAAGGGCCTGCGAGACCTTCGGCTTGGCCACGAACGTGCCCTTGCCCTGGATGCGTTCCAGCCGGCCCTCGACGACCAGTTCCTGGAGCGCTTGGCGCACGGTCGTGCGCGAGGTGTCGAACTCGGCGGCCAGGGTCCGCTCCGGCGGCACGGGGGTGCCGGGCGGCATGGTGTCCGTCATGTCGAGGAGATGGCGCTTGAGGCGGTAGTACTTCGGCACGCGGGCGGTACGCGTGGCCGCACCGGTGCCCGCGCCCGTCTCGTTCTCCGAACTGCCCCCGTCGGCACCCATCGCCCGCCTTCCCGACTGCTGCGCTGCTGCCGTCACCGGCTCCTCCATCTGTCGCGGCTCACATGGTGGCACGGTCCGGTCACGGCTCGTCGCCCTCCCTCAGGTGTCGGTCCTATAACGGACGCGAGTGCACTTCTTATACACCCTTGACACCCCTAAAGGTCTAGGCCAAGCTCCCGGTACTGGTCTAAACCATTAAAGACCAGGTCCCAGCCCCACGGGCAGTACCCGTCGTATGCGGTTGTGCGGCGGAGGGCGTTCTCGGGTGGTGGGGGGAATTCTCTTGCATCCCTGAGGAGGGTGTCGTGAAGCGCGGACTCATCGCGGCCATTGGTGTCGTAGCTCTCATGGCCGGTGCCACTGCCTGTGGCTCGGACGACGGCAAGGGCGACAGTGGCAAGAAGACCGGCCCCGACAGCTACAAGGGCCAGACGCTGACCGTCTGGGCCATGGACGGCTCCACGCCTCCCGGCTGGACCAAGGACCTGACCGCGGCCTTCAAGAAGAAGACCGGCGCCACGCTGAAGTTCCAGACCCAGAAGTGGGACGGCATCCAGCAGAAGATCACGACGGCCCTCTCCGAGTCGACCCCGCCGGACGTCATCGAGGTCGGCAACACCCAGACCCCCGCGTACGCGGCCACCGGTGGCCTCGCCGACCTGAGCGACCTCAAGCAGGAGATCGGCGGCGACTGGGTCGACGCGCTCAACAAGTCCTCGGTCTTCGACGGCAAGCAGTACGCCGCCCCGTGGTACTTCGCCAACCGCGTCGTCATCTACAACAAGAAGGTCTGGGCCGACGCCGGCATCAAGGACACCCCGAAGACGCGCGACGACTTCTTCAAGGACCTCGACGCCATCAAGAAGAAGGGCAAGGCCGAGCCGATCTACATGCCCGGCCAGAACTGGTACTTCTTCGACGGTCTGACCATCGGTCAGGGCGCGGACCTCGTGAAGAAGGAAGGCGACAAGTACGTCTCCAACCTCTCCGACCCCAAGGTCGCCGCGGCCATGGAGCTCTACAAGAAGTACCAGTCCTACTCCAAGGCCCCCAAGGACAAGGACGAGGCGACCCCGCAGCAGGCCGAGGTCTTCGCCAAGGGCAACGTCGGTGCCTTCATCGGCATGGGCTGGGAGGCCGGCACGGCCGTCGCGGCAAACAAGAAGATCGAGGGCGACATCGGCTACTTCACCATCCCGGGTGAGACCGCCGAGAAGCCCGAGGGCGTCTTCCTCGGTGGCTCCAACTTCGCGGTCGCCGCGGGCAGCAAGAAGCAGGACCTCGCCAAGGAGTTCCTGAAGCTCGCCCTGTCCGACCAGTTCGAGGGCCAGCTGGCCAAGGAGAACGGCGTCATCCCGAACAAGGAGTCGCTCAACTCCAACCTGACCGGCAACGGCGCCGCCGAGGCCGCGGCCCCGGCCGCCGTCGGCGGTGGCACCACCCCGCTCATCCCCGAGTGGGCCGCAGTCGAGAACGCGCCGAACCCGATCAAGAGCTACATGACGGCGGTTCTGAACGGCAAGTCCCCGGCCGACGCCGCCAAGGCCGTCGAGTCGGAGATCAACAAGCGTCTCTCGCAGACGAGCTGACCGCACGCGCCGGGGGGCGGCCAACGGCCGCCCCCCGGCGCTCCCGCGTGACTCGACGTACGGCCCGAGAAGAGATGGCGAGCATGTCAGTGCAGACCGAACAAGTGGACTCGGTCCCGGCAGCCGGCGTCCGCAAGGATGACGCGCCTCCCGGCGGCCCTGCCGCATCGAGCAAGAAGCGGGTCGGTGGCCCGGCCCCGTACCTGCTCCTCCTGCCCGCACTGCTCGCCACAGCGGTGCTCCTGGGCTATCCGCTGGTCAAGAACGGCATGCTGTCGTTCCAGAACCTCAACCCGCGCCAGCTGATCCTCCACCTGACGGAGTGGAACGGCTTCGACAACTACAGCGAAGTCCTCGGCAGTTCGGAGTTCTGGAAGGTCGTCGAGCGTTCGATCTTCTTCACCGCCGCCAACGTTGTCCTGATCATGGTGCTCGGTACCCTGATCGGCCTGCTGCTCGCGCGCCTCGGCAAGAAGATGCGGCTGCTGCTCATGCTGGGCCTCGTGCTCGCCTGGGCCATGCCGCTCATCGCCGCGACCACGGTCTACCAGTGGCTGTTCGCCCAGCGCTTCGGTGTCGTCAACTACGTGCTCGACAGCCTCGGCTGGCACTCCATGGCCGACTACAACTGGACGAGTACCCAGTTCTCCACCTTCTCGCTGGTCACCCTGGTGATCGTCTGGATGTCCATCCCGTTCGTGGCGATCAACCTGTACGCCGCGTCGACGACGATCCCCAAGGAGCTGTACGAGGCCGCGTCGCTCGACGGCGCCGGAGCGTGGAAGAGCTTCACCTCGGTGACGCTCCCGTTCCTCAAGCCGTTCCTGATGGCCACCACGTTCCTCGAAGTCATCTGGGTCTTCAAGTCCTTCGCCCAGCTCTTCGCGATCAACGGCGGCGGCCCGGACCGGCTCACCGAGACCCTGCCCGTCTACGCCTTCGTCGAAGGTGTCGGCAACCAGCACTTCGGCAAGGGTTCGGCCATCTCGTTCCTGACGATCATCGTCCTGCTGGCGATGACCGGCTACTACCTGCGCACCGTACTCAAGCAAGAGGAGGACGAGCTGTGAGGCGCTCACTGATCGGCCGGATCTGGCCCAACGCGACAGCAGTCGTCCTCTTCATAGGCTTCGCCTTCCCCGTCTACTGGATGTTCAGTACGGCCTTCAAGCCGACCGGCGACATCATCACCGACACCCCGGTGTGGTTCCCCACCGACATCACCTTCGACCACTTCGAGAAGGCCGTCGCGGCCGACCACTTCTGGACCCTGGTCCGCAACTCGTTCACCGTCACCGTGCTCTCCGTGGCCGCCTCGCTGCTGATCGCGCTGCTGGCGTCCTTCGCGATGGCGCGCATGCGTTTCAAGGGCCGGCGCGGCATCCTGCTGACCTTCATGATCGCGCAGATGGCACCGTGGGAAGTCATGGTCATCGCGATCTACATGCTGGTCCGCGACGCGGACATGCTGAACAGCCTGGTCCCGCTGACGATCTTCTACATGATGATGGTCCTGCCCTTCACCATCCTGACGCTGCGCGGCTACGTGGCCTCGGTGCCGAGGGAGCTGGAGGAGTCCGCGATGGTCGACGGCTGCACCCGCCCGCAGGCCTTCATGAAGGTGATCCTGCCGCTGCTCGGCCCCGGCCTGATGGCGACCTCGCTCTTCGGCTTCATCACCGCCTGGAACGAATTCCCGCTCGTCCTCATCCTCAACAAGGACATCGAGTCGCAGACCCTGCCGCTCTGGCTCTCCCAGTTCCAGACCGCGTTCGGTGACGACTGGGGGGCGACCATGGCCGCCTCCTCGCTCTTCGCCGTACCGATCCTGATCCTCTTCATCTACTTGCAGCGCAAGGCCGTCAGCGGTCTTACCGACGGCGCAGTGAAGGGATAACGCCGGCCCATGACCACCTTCACCTCCACCACGGACACCATCACGCGCGACGCTCTCGCCGTCCTGCAGCCCGGGTTCAGCGGTACCACCGCCCCTGACTGGCTGCTGCGCCGCGTCGGTGAAGGCCTCTCCTCCGTCGGCCTGTTCGGCCGCAACATCGAGACGCCGGAACAGCTCGCCGCGCTCACCGCCCAGCTCAGGGCCGAGCGGGACGACGTGCTCGTCGCGATCGACGAGGAGGGCGGTGATGTCACCCGACTGGAGGTGCGTCATGGCTCGTCCTTCCCCGGCAACCTCGCCCTCGGGGCCGTCGACGACCCGGAGCTGACCCGCGCTGTCGCTCAGGAGCTGGGCCGCCGGCTCGCCGAGTGCGGCGTCAACCTCAACTGGGCGCCGTCCGCCGACGTCAACTCGAACCCGGACAACCCGGTCATCGGCGTACGGTCCTTCGGAGCGGACCCGCACCTCGTCGCCCGGCACACCGCCGCGTACATCGAGGGTCTCCAGGCCGCCGGGGTCGCCGCCTGCACCAAGCACTTCCCGGGACATGGCGACACCGCCGTCGACTCGCACCATGCGCTGCCCCGCATCGATGTGGATCTCGACACCCTGCACGCCCGTGAGCTGGTGCCTTTCCGGGCGGCGATCGCAGCGGGTTCCAAATCGGTGATGAGCGCGCATATCCTGCTGCCCGCGCTCGACCCGGACCGCCCGGCGACCCTGAGCCCGCAGATCCTCACGGGTCTGCTGCGCAACGAGTTGGGCTACGACGGCCTGATCGTCACCGACGGCATGGAGATGCAGGCCATCTCCGCGACCTACGGAATCGAACGCGGCTCCGTCCTCGCGATCGCCGCGGGCGCCGACGCGATCTGTGTCGGCGGCGGGCTGGAGGACGAAGCCACCGTGCTGCGGCTGCGCGACGCGCTGGTCGCGGCGGTACGGACCGGCGAACTGCCCGAGGAGCGGCTGGCCGACGCGGCGGCACGGGTACGTGCCCTCGCGTCCTGGACGCGGCGGGCCCGGGGGGCTGTCCCGGAGCCGGGCGCGGCAACGCAGGAGGGGACCGCGCCCGGCACCGGTATCGCGTCCGACATCGGCCTGGTCGCCGCGCGTCGCGCGCTGCAGCTGACCGGCGCCGCCGATCCGATCACCGAGCCGGCGTACGTGGCCGCGTTCACCCCCGTCGCGAACATAGCGGTCGGTGACGAGACCCCGTGGGGCGTCGCGGCCGAACTGGCCCGGGTCCTGCCCGGAACCACGACCGAGACGTACAGCGGCGAGACCGAGGAGCCGGCGGCCTCGGTGATGCGGGCCGCGGGAGACCGGCGCATCGTCGCGGTCGTCCGTGACGCCCACCGGCACGCGTGGATGCGCGAGGCACTCACCGCGCTGCTGGCGGAGCGCCCCGACACGGTGGTGGTCGAGATGGGCGTACCGCAGGCGGAGCCGCGGGGGGCGCTGTACATAGCGACCCACGGAGCCGCACGGGTCTGCGGAGTCGCAGCAGCGGAAGCCATCACGGGAGCACCCGACCCCACCGTGTCCGGCGACTGAGCCGAGCACGTCCGGGTTCGAGCGGACGGAAGGGCCGGGACACCGCCACGGTGTCCCGGCCCTTCCGTGTCCGGAGACCTGAGGCTTCTCGTCCGGATCCTGCCGGGTTCGCGGCCTGATCCGGACGAAAGAACCTAGATCCCCTGCCACCGCGGCTTCGCCGCGTACGTGGCGCGGAAGTAGTCCGCCAGCTTCAGCTTCGACGCCGCCGCCTCGTCCACCACCACCGTCGCATGCGGATGCAGCTGCAGCGCCGACGCCGGGACGAACGACGCCACCGGTCCCTCGACGGTCAGTGCCACCGCCTCGGCCTTGCCCTCGCCCGTGGCCAGCAGGATCGGGTGGCGGGATTCCAGAATGGTGCCGATGCCCTGGGTGATGACGTGGTGCGGCACCTGGCTGATGTCGTTGTCGAAGAAGCGCGCGTTGTCGATCCGGGTCTGCTCGGTCAGCGTCTTGATCCGGGTGCGGGACGCGAGCGAGGAGCACGGCTCGTTGAAGCCGATGTGGCCGTCGGTGCCGATGCCGAGCAGCTGCAGGTCCACCCCGCCGGCTGCGGCGAGCGCCTTGTCGTACGCCTCGCAGGCGGCCTGCACGTCCTCGGCGGAGCCGTCGGGGCCCATGAAGGACGCCTCGGACAGGCCGAGCGGTTCGACGACCTCGCGCAGCACCACCGAGCGGTACGACTCGGGGTGGCCGGCCGGGAGTCCGACGTACTCGTCGAGCTGGCAGATGCGGGCGCGCGAGGCGTCCACCTCGCCGGAGCGGACCTTGGCGGTCAGTGCCTGGTAGATGGGCAGCGGGGTCGAACCGGTGGCAACGCCGAGAAGTGCGTCGGGCTTGCGGCTGAGCAGGGAGCCGATGGCCCCCGCGATGAGCTCGCCGCCTGCCTTGGCGTCCGGGACGATGACAACTTCCACGCGGGGCCTGCCGATCTGAGGAGGTGATGACATGTGGTATAGACCAATCGAGGTCTAATCTAGCAGAGCCGGACCACCCTGCGGTGACGTCCGGATGCCGTTCGTGCGCTGTCCTGCGGCGGCCCGCTGGCGGCCCCCGGCTTTCCCGTGGTCGACTTGGTCGGACCGCCGCTCCGGACGCACCGAGACCCTCTGGGAGGCACCCGACATGTCCGCCATGTTTCCGGCCGAAGAGGGCGAGCGGCCGGGCCGCATCATGTCCGGCGAGATGGCCGAGCAGCCCGAGGTGCTGCGGCGCATCCTCGACCGCGGAGCCCCGGAGATCCGGGCGGTGGCCGCCGAGATCGCGGCGAAGAACCCGCGCTTCGTCCTCCTCACCGCCCGCGGTACGTCGGACAACGCGGCGCTGTACGCCAAGTACCTGCTGGAGATCCGGCTCGGTCTGCCCTGCGGTCTGGCGTCGATGTCGACCACCACGGCGTACGGCGCCGAGCCGGACCTGCGGGACGTCCTCGTCATCACCGTCAGCCAGTCCGGCGGCTCGCCCGACCTGGTGGCCTCCACCCGGGCGGCCCGTGAGGCCGGCGCGATCACCCTGGCCGTCACCAACAACCCGGACTCACCGCTCGCCGCCGTCTCCGAGCACCACATCGACATCCTGGCGGGCCCGGAGAAGGCCCTCCCGGCGACCAAGACGTACACCGCCTCCCTGCTGTCCCTCTATCTCTTCGTCGAAGGACTGCGCGGCGGGGACGGTGCCGCCGCCGCGATCCTGCCGGAGCTGGCCGAAGCGGTTCTGGCCCGCAAGGACGAGATCAAGGCCCTGGCGTCGCGTTACCGCTTCGCCGAGCGCATGGTCATCACCTCGCGCGGATACGGCTACCCCACGGCCAAGGAAGCCGCACTGAAGCTGATGGAGACGAGCTACATCCCCGCGCTCTCCTATTCCGGCGCCGATCTGCTGCACGGCCCGCTCGCCATGGTCGACAACATCTCCCCGGTGATCGCCGTGGTCACCGACGGCCGGGGCGGCGAGGCCCTCCAGCCGGTCCTGGACCGACTGCGCGGCCGTGGTGCGGACCTCTTCGTGGTCGGTCCGAAAGCCCAGGTGGAGGCGGCGTCCGCGGGCTTCGTGCTGCCGACGGCAGGGGTCGCCGAGGAGGTTCAGCCGATCCTGGAGATCCTGCCGCTGCAGTTGCTGGCGTACGAGGTGACGATCGCCCGCGGCCAGGACCCGGACGCGCCCCGCGCACTGGCCAAGGTCACCGAGACCCGCTGAAACAGGGGGCGGCCCGCAGAAACACCCGCGGGCCGCGGCGCCAGGACGGGACCCTCAGCCCGTCCGGCACCGCAGCCCGGAGTTGCTCGGCCGGCGGTGTGCGGTGCCCCCGGCCGGGGAGAGGTGCCGTCGCAGTCAGGGCAGAGAGCGCGGCCACCTCGATCCGCTCTCCTGTGCGGGGAGAGCGGAAGCTCTGTCTTCAGCATTGTGGACTAGACCATTCACCTGTGTCCATCCGTCGGAGCGCGGCAATTTCCGGCCCCTTCCCCCTTGCACGCACAGGCCGGTCGTTCGGTTCGGAACCAGTGCGTATCCACAGGTACGCTCGCAGACGTGCCCTCCATGAACGACCTCGTCCGCCAGCACACAGCCCTGAGCGACACCGACCTCGAGTGGCTGCATCTGCTGGTCTCGGAGTGGCAGCTGCTCTCCGACCTGTCCTTCGCCGACCTGGTCCTGTGGGTCCCCACCCGCGACGGAACCCGCTATGTGTCGGTCGCCCAGATGCGGCCCAACACCGGTCCCACCTCCTACCAGGACGACATGGTGGGCCACCTGGTGCCGCGCGGCCGCCGTCCGCTGCTGGACGCGGCGCTGGACGAGGGCCGGATCGTGCGCGAGGGCGACCCGGAGTGGCGCGAGGAGGTGCCGGTACGGGTCGAGTCCATCCCCGTGCGCCGTGAGGGCAGGGTCCTCGGCGTGATCGCCCGGAACACCAACCTCCTGACCGTCCGCACCCCGTCCCGACTGGAGCTCACCTACCTCCAGTCGGCCTCGGACCTGGCCCAGATGATCGCTGCCGGATCCTTCCCGTTCCCCGGCCAGCAGGTCGACATGGACGCGTCGCCGCGCGTCGGCGACGGGCTGATCAGGCTCGATGCCGACGGCGTCGTCCAGTACGCCAGCCCCAACGGCCTCTCCGCGTACCACCGTCTCGGTCTCGCCTCCGACCTGGTCGGACACCACCTCGGCAAGACCACCGCCGAACTCGCCCCGTCCCGCGGCCCGGTGGACGAGGCCCTGGTCAAGGTGGCCAGTGGCTACGCGCCCCGCGAGTTCGAGGTCGAGTGCGCGGGCGGCGTGATCCAGCTCCGGGCGATCCCGCTGAAGCCCAAGGGCGTCCGTATCGGCTCCCTGGTCCTGCTCCGCGACGTGACCGAACTGCGCCGCCGCGAGCGTGAGTTGATCACGAAGGACGCCACCATCCGGGAGATCCACCACCGGGTGAAGAACAACCTCCAGACCGTGGCCGCCCTGTTGCGTCTGCAGGCCCGGCGGATGGATTCCGAGCAGGGCCGCGAGGCCCTCAACGAGGCGGTACGGCGCGTCGGTTCGATCGCCATCGTCCATGAGACGCTGTCCCAGAATCTGGACGAGCGGGTCGAGTTCGACGAGATCGCCGACCGGGTCATCGCGATGGTGGCGGAGATCTCGCCGGGCAAGGTCACCTGCCGTCGCACGGGCCGTTTCGGCATCCTCGACGCGGAAGTGGCCACTCCGCTGGCCATGGTGCTCACCGAGGTGCTGCAGAACGCGCTGGAGCACGCGTTCACCGTCGCCCAGACCGGCACGGTGGAGGTCTCCGCGGTGCGCGGCGGCTCCCCGGCCGAGGGCCGGTTGCTGATCACCGTCCAGGACGACGGGTGCGGGCTGCCCGAGGGGTTCGACCCGCAGCGCGCCGGCAACCTGGGGCTGCAGATCGTAAGGACGCTGGTGGAGGGCGAGTTGAGCGGATCGTTCGGCATGGTCCCGGCTCCCGGGCGAGGCACCCAGGTGGTCCTCGACATCCCGGTCAGCGCGGAGAAGTAGCCGCAGCTGTTCCCCTCGGGGGAACAGCAGTGAGCCCGGGCCGTTGTTGACGGTCCGGGCTCACTGGTCATGCGTGCGCTTCGGGGGTACTGCGCGCTGCGACTCGGGGGGCGGGTTGGTGCGTACGCTCTGTACGCGCCGCCTGACTGAGGCTCGTAGCGGTGGCGTCGGATCAGGCGCTGGCGTTACGCGCCCGGTTGCGAGCGGCGCGGCGCTTCATTGCGCGGCGCTCGTCCTCGCTGAGGCCACCCCAGACGCCGGAGTCCTGGCCGGACTCGAGCGCCCACTGCAGGCACTGCTCCATGACGGGGCAGCGACGGCAGACGGCCTTGGCTTCCTCGATCTGCAGCAGCGCAGGACCGGTGTTGCCGATGGGGAAGAACAGCTCGGGGTCTTCCTCACGACAAACGGCGTTGTGACGCCAGTCCATGGCTGCTACCTCTCCTTGGTATTGCATACTGTTGCTTGTGAATGTGAACGCTTTCACGAATCCCCCCACAGATGACGGGCCGACGCCCAGATGAACTGGTTGTGGTCCTGTGCAGTGAGGAGGGGTTCTGGCTCTCAGTGGAGGCCGTTGTTGCGGGCCGTCCCGATCGCCATGTAGAGATTCGCAAACCTCGGCGGCGGATACAACCCCTTCCGGAAACTTTTTTTTGATTCCTCGGTGTCGGCTAGGTCACAGCCGTACTTCTATGGGGTGGAGGCCAGTCCAAACGTTCGAGTTAAAGGACTTTGGGTCCTTCCACTCACACAATCACACGCAGTGCACGGCGTACGCCTGTGAACGCCACACTGGTACGCAGGCCCAGGTGGTCACCATCCATCTGGAACGGCAGCGGAACCTTTGAATGCAAGGTGAAGTCCGTGAGGTCGTGAAGTGAAACAGCGTGCTTGCCGTGCGGACCCTTCTCCGGGCTCGAAGTGAGCAGCTGGGTGCCGTACCGGGCGACCGCGGGGGTGGAGAGGCGCTTCAGTCCGAGGACGTCCAGGGCGGTGTCGAACGAGGCCTTCGGGGATGCGTACATCGGACGATTCCCCAGGTAGGTCCAGGGGGCCGTGTTCGAGATTATGGACAGCGCGAGATCGGTGACCGGGTCCGCGCCGGGGGCTTCCAGCGTGATCGTTCCGTGCCGCCGGTGCGGTTCGTCCAGGAACTGCCGGACCACCTGACGTACGTACAGCGCATGCGTCGACCGCTTGCCGCGTTCGCGCTTCTGTTCGACCCGACCGACCACGCCCGCGTCGAAACCGAGACCGGCACAGAAAGTGAACCAGCGCTCGGGGACCGACTCGTCCTCGGTGCCCGGCGTGCCGGCCGCCAGTCCCAGGCCGACCGTGCGTTCGGTCCGGTTGGCCAGCGCGTCGAGGATCGCACCGGTCGCCTCCACCGCGTCGTTGGGCAGACCCAGGGCGCGAGCGAAGACATTGGTGGAGCCGCCGGGTACCACGGCGAGGCTGGGCAGGTTGTCGATGTCGGGACCTTTGTGGAGCAGACCGTTCACGACTTCGTTGACCGTGCCGTCACCGCCGAGGGCCACGACGAGATCGATGTCGTCGGAGTCGGCGGCCCGCCGCCCCAGGTCCCGGGCGTGCCCGCGGTACTCCGTGGTCACCGCCTCCAGCTTCATCTCGCTGGCCAGCGCATGGATGAGCACGTCACGGGTCCGCGCACTGGTGGTGGTAGCAGCTGGATTGACCACAAGGAGTGCGCGCATGACGGCCAGACTACCTACCGCGTGGTATCGGTCTGAAGTCCTCACCCGTTGCCTTCACGCTCAGTGACGGACCGGGTGCGGTGGGCTGGTCCGCGGCGCTCCGATCCGGACCCCGGCTTCACTTTCGCGGCGCCGGGATGCCAACCTGCAAGGGTGAGTACTCAGCAGAACACGCCGCCCTCGTCGCCCATGGCCCAGCCGACGAAGCCGGCCAGGATCGCCCTCGTGGCCGCACTCAACGCCCTCGAGGGGGCGGCGCTCGCACTCGGCGGGGTCTACATGCTGGTCATGGGTCTGCTCGGCCGGCCGGACAGCCCGGAGCAGGCGGAGATGGGCGGCCTCACACTGATCGTGCTCGGCCTGATTCCGCTCCTCGCCGCGCGAGGACTGCTGCTGCGGCGCAGCTGGAGCCGGGGCCCGGCGCTCATCACGCAGCTCATGGCGCTGCCGGTGGCCTGGACGCTGCTGCGCTCCCACGGTGCGCTGATCCCGGCGGGGATCGTCCTCGCCGCGGTGGCGCTGACCGCGCTGGTGCAGCTGTTCAGGCCGGTGACGAGGGAAGCACTGGGTATCCGGGGTCCGCGCGCGACGCCGGAGGCGTGACGCGCGACGCCCGCTACTCCTCGACCAGCAGTCGTTCGCGCAGCTGTGCCAGCGTGCGGGCCAGCAGGCGTGAGACATGCATCTGGGAGATGCCGACCTCCTGTGCGATCTGCGACTGCGTCATGTTGCCGAAGAACCGGAGCAGCAGGATGCGCTTCTCCCGGGGCGGCAGGTCCTCCAGCAGGGGCTTCAAGGACTCCCGGTACTCGACGCCCTCCAGCGCCTCGTCCTCGGAGCCCAGCGTGTCCGCGACCGCCGGGGACTCGTCGTCCGAGTCCGGGACGTCCAGTGAGAGTGTGCTGTAGGCATTGGCCGATTCCAGGCCCTCCAGGACCTCTTCCTCGGAGATGCCCAGCCGCTCCGCCAGCTCATGGACCGTGGGTGACCGGCCGTGCTGCTGGGAGAGCTCCGCGGTGGCCGTGGTGAGCGAGAGCCGCAGCTCCTGCAGTCGCCGCGGCACCCGGACCGCCCAGCCCTTGTCGCGGAAGTGGCGCTTGATCTCGCCCACGACGGTCGGTGTCGCGTACGTGGAGAACTCGACGCCGCGGTCCGGATCGAACCGGTCCACCGACTTGATCAGGCCGATCGTGGCGACCTGCGTCAGATCGTCCAGCGGCTCGCCGCGGTTACGGAACCGGCGGGCCAGGTGCTCCACGAGCGGCAGATGCATCCGCACCAGCCGGTTGCGCAGTTCGGCCTTCTCCGGCGAGCCGTCAGGGAGTTCCCGGAGCTCGATGAAGAGTGCCCGCGCCCCACTGCGGTCATGGGGATCGTGGTGTCCGTGCTCGCTCATCTGGCCTGCTCGCTCCGCCTGCTCCACCGCGACCGTACGGACCACCGGCCCGTCCGCCCCGTCCTCCGGATGGGGCAGGGCCGCCTGCTGCTCCGGGATGCCTGCTGGTCGCACCACCCCTGGTCGGATCGTCTCGTCCCGCACAGGACCGTCCCCGTTCCCGTTGCTCACGCCGGCCCGGGTCCCGCGCCGCGCTGTTTGTACAGGCTGATACTGACCGTACGGTCGTCGGCGACCGTGGAGTCGACCTTGCCGGCCAGTGCGGAGAGCACCGTCCAGGCGAATGTGTCTCGCTCGGGGGCCCGGCCGTCCGTCGTCGGGGCCGCTACCGTCACCTCGAGAGAATCGTCGACCAGTCGGAAGACGCAGCTGAGGACGGAGCCGGGCACGGCCTGCTGGAGCAGAATCGCGCAGGCCTCGTCGACCGCGATGCGAAGATCCTCGATCTCGTCGAGTGTGAAGTCCAAGCGCGCTGCGAGACCGGCCGTGGCCGTACGCAGCACCGACAGGTAGGCACCCGCAGCGGGCAGCCGGACTTCCACGAAGTCCTGATTCCCGGGCTCGCCTGCGATCTGGGACACCCTCACCTCCAAGGTGGCACAAACTCTTTCGAGGTTCCGGGAAGGGCGCCCCGGAGCCATGCGGTACGTCTTCGGTTCTTGGTCCGGCGACGCTATCGCGATCCATGATGCCGTGTCGCCGGGACCCCGACCCACGACTGTCACTCATGGTAAACCCATGAGCACACACAGTGGCTAGAGGTCTGCGGCGCTCAATTACGAACAACAGGCGCCGGTTTGACGTACCCAGACGTCAGACGATCGAACCGTCCTCGAAGCACCAACGCCAGCTCTCGCCCGCCTCGTAGCTCCGCATGACCGGATGGCCGGTCTGCTTGAAGTGATCCGTGGCGTGCTGCAGAGGCGACGAATCGCAGCAGCCGACATGGCCGCAGACCAGGCAGAGCCGCAGTTGCACGGGGTGGGTGCCCGCGGCAAGACATTCGGGACATGTGGCGCCGAGCGGGGCGGGCTCGGGGCGCGGCAGTTCGAGAACGTGCAGGCACTCACTCATGATTGTCAGGTTACGACGGATACGAGGACGGTGAGATGGACGCATTGCCGCTGGTGGCACTCGTCGCGGCCAGTGCGGCCATTGCGGGGGCCGCCCGCCGCACCCCGGTGCCGGCCCCGCTGCTGCTGGTCGCCGCCGGGCTGCTCGCCTCCTATCTGCCGGGCGTGCCGTCGTACACCCTCGACGCCCACATCGTGCTGCCGCTGCTGCTGCCGCCGTTGCTCTACACGGCCGCGGTCGACAGCTCGTACCTCGATCTGCGTGCCAACGCCCGGCCGATCGCCCTGCTCTCCGTCGGCTACGTCCTCTTCGCCACCTTCGCCGTCGGCTGGCTGGCGTATTGGCTGGTGCCCGACCTGCCGCTGACGGCCGCACTCGTGCTGGGCGCCGTGGTCGCGCCGCCGGACGCCGTCACGGCGGCCGCCATCGCCCGCCGGGTCGGGCTGCCGAGCCGGGTCACGACGATCCTGCAGGGCGAGTCCCTGGTGAACGACGCGACGGCGATCACCGCCTACAAGGTGGTGCTGGCCGCCGCCGTCGGTGAAGGCGTCAGCTGGGGCGCCGGGATCGGCGAGTTCCTGCTCGCGGCGGGCGGCGGTGTCGGGGTCGGTCTGGTGCTCATGGTTCCGCTGCACTGGCTCCGCACGCACCTCAAGGAAGCCCTGCTGCAGAACACCCTGTCGCTGCTGATCCCCTTCGTGGCGTACGCGGCGGCGGAACGGGTGCATGCCTCCGGAGTGCTGGCCGTGGTCGTCGTGGCGCTGTATCTGGGGCACCGCTCCTGGCAGGTCGACTTCGCGACCCGGCTCCAGGAAGCGGCCGTGTGGAGGATGGTCGCGTTCATCCTGGAGTCGGCGGTCTTCGCCTTGATCGGACTGCAGCTGCCGTTCGTGCTGAAAGGGCTCGGCGCCTATGCCGTCGCGGAGTCCCTCCGGTACGCGTTGGCCGTGTTCCTCGCCGTCGTCGTGGTCCGCTTCATCTGGGTCTACCCGGCCGCATATCTGCCGAGGTGGCTGTCCAGGCGGATCAGGGAGCGCGAGACGGAGACCAACTGGACCTCACCCCTGATCGTCGGCTGGGCCGGGATGCGCGGCGTCGTCTCGCTCGCCATCGCTTTCTCCATCCCGGTGGCGATGAACAACGGCCAGGCCTTCCCGGCCCGCAACCTGGTGCTCTTCCTGACCTTCACGACCGTCATCGGCACCTTGGTCGTCCAAGGGCTCACCCTGCCGCTCCTGGTGCGGATCCTGAAGCTCCCGGGGCGTGACAAGCAGGCGGAGACCCTCGCCGAGGCGCAGGCCCAGAGCGAGGCGTCCGCGGCTGCCGATAGGCGCCTGGAGGAGTTGCTCACCGATCCGCGCAACTGTCTGCCCGAACCGCTCACCGACCGGCTGCGCACGGTCCTGGAGCGCCGCCGCAACGCCGTGTGGGAGCGGCTCGGCGCGGCCAACCCGGTGACCGGGGAGTCGGCCGACGACACCTACCGGCGGCTGGCCAGGGAAATGATCGACGCCGAGCGGACGGTCTTCGTGCGGCTGCGGGACGAGCGGCGGATCGACGACGAGATGATGCGGACCCTGCTGCGACGGCTGGATCTGGAGGAGGCGGCGGCCTACCGGGAGGAGTCCGACGCGCCCCAGGGCTGACCGGTGACGACCGCCACGAGCCTCGCCCCCGGGGCGAACGCGCCCTCCTGGGCCAGCACGGTCAGCCCGTACAGCAGTTTGGCGACGTAGAGCCGTTCGACGGGCAGACCGTGCCGGTCCTCGAAGTCGTCGGCGAAGGCGTGCAGCTCCGGAGTCGTACGGGCGTAGCCGCCGAAGGTGAAACGTTCGTCCAGGGACCATGCTCCGGCGGGCCCGGCGAACGCCTCCCGCTGCAGCTGCCGTACCGCGTCGCCCAGAAAGCCGCCGCGCAGCACCGGGACGCCGAGTGCCCGCTGCCCCGGGGCGAGGCCGGCGGCAAGACCGGCGAGAGTGCCGCCCGTGCCGCAGGCCACCGCGACCACATCGGCCAGGCCGTGCAGCTCCCGCCCGAGCGCTGTGCAGCCCTGTGCGGCCAGGGCATTGCTGCCGCCCTCCGGGACGACGCTGCACGCCCCGTAGGCGCTCAGCAGCCCCTCCAGGACCGCCGGATCGGTCTTCGCGCGGTACGTCGCGCGGTCCACGAAGCGCAGCCGCATGCCGTCCCTCGCGCACTGCGCCAGGGACGGGTTGAGCGGCCGGCCGGCCAGTTCGTCGCCGCGTACGACGCCGACGGTGGGGAAGCCCAGCAGCCGGCCGGCGGCGGCGGTGGCGCGCAGATGATTGGAGTAGGCGCCGCCGAAGGTCAGCACGGTGCGCCCGGCGGCGGCCGCCAGGTTGGGTGCGAGTTTGCGCCATTTGTTGCCCGGCAGATCCGGGTGGATCAGGTCGTCGCGCTTGAGCAGCAGTCGTATGCCGTGCCGGCCGAAGCGCTCGTCCTCGACCGGTTGCAGAGGTGACGGGAGCACCGGCTGCAGCCGGGAGAGGTCGAGTGGATCGCAGGGCATGCGCCCATTGTCGCCCGGTCCGTCGGCCGCCCCCGGCGCCCTGGTGGTGCGGGTGCGGGCGTGCGGCTACTTCAGACGGTCGTGTATCCGGGTACGCATGGATTCCATCGTGAAGCCACGGTGATCGACCTTCCCGGGCTGCCACTCCTCGGGGCGTGGGGGAGTGACTCCGTACACCGCTTGTACCGGAACGCCGTGTTCCGGGCCATCCCCCGGAGCGTTGTTCGTCCGGTGTGCGAGCAGATCCGGTCAATTCCGCGAGCGTCCGGTGAGTTCAGTCCTGGGCGAGCCACAGATCGGGGCCGAACACCTCGTAGTGGATGTCGGCCGCCGGGACGCCCTTGGCCAGCAACTGGGTGCGGACGGCCCGCATGAAGGGCAGTGGGCCGCAGAGGTACGCGTGCGTGCCGGCCGGGACCGTCAGGCCGCTCAGATCGACCAGACCGGTGCGGTCGGCCGGGTGGCCGGGCTCCGGGTTCTCGTACCAGAAGTGCGCTGCGGCGTCGGGGAGTTTGCCGGTGAGCCGCTCGTGGTCGGTGCGCAGGGCGTGATCGACGGGGGAGCGGTCGCCGTGCACGACGGTGACCGGGGCGTGGTGGCCGTTGGCCGCGAGGTGGTCCAGCATCGACAGCATCGGGGTGCAGCCGATACCCGCGGAGGCCAGCAGCAGCGGCGCGTCGACGGCGTCGAGGACGAGATCGCCGTAGGGGGCGGAGACACGCAGCCGGTCGCCCGCCCGGGTGTGGGCGTGCAGGTGCGCCGAGACCTCGCCGTCGGGCGAGCCGTCGCCGTGCACCCGCTTGACGGTGATCGACCGGACCGGAGAGTCGGGGGCCGAGGACAGGCTGTACTGGCGGATCTGACGGGCCCCGTCGGGGAGTTCCACCTGAACGGAGACGTACTGGCCGGGACGGAAGGCGGGGGCGGGGGCGCCGTCGGCCGGACGGAGCTGGAAGGTGGTGACATCCGCGGTCTCCTCGATCCGGGCGGTCACCTCCCACGCGCGCCAGACGTCACCGGCGGCCACACCCTGCTCGGCGTACAGCCGGTCCTCGATGGCGATCAGGGCGTTGGCCATCAGCCAGTACACCTCGTCCCAGGCGGCCGCGACCTCCGGGGTGACCGCATCGCCGAGCACCTCGGCGATGGCGGCGAAGAGATGGGTGTGCACGACGTCGTACTGTGCGGCGGTCACGCCGAGCGAGGCGTGCTTGTGGGCGATCCGGCCGAGCATCACGTCGGGGCGGGTGTCCGGGTGCTCGACCAGCTGGGTCGCGAAGGCGGCGATGGAACCCGCGAGGGCCTGGCGCTGGGTACCGGACGCCTGGTTGCCGCGGTTGAAGAGGTCACGCAGCAGCTCGGGGTGGGCGTCGAACAGCTTCCGGTAGAAGAGATCGGCGATGTCGCCGATGGCCGCGCCGACGGCGGGGAGGGTGGCACGGACGGTGGCGGTCGACGGCTCGGAGAGCATCGGGCTGACTCCTCAGGGTTGAATTGGCATCTGAGATGCGTATTTTTGGGCGGCGAAGACCGCGCGGTAGGGGTGCGGTGGTTCAGTCGGCGGCCGGGCGCCCGCTGCTGATGCCGATCAGCAGGGGGCCGGTGGGGGAGGTGACGAGTTCGGCGACGGTGATCGGGTCGAGCGAGGCGTAGAAGGCCTCCTCCGCCCGGCGCAGGGCGCCGCGCAGCCGGCAGGCCGAGCGCAGGGGGCAGGGGGTGCTGCCCTCGCACTCGACGACATCGCCGGGCCCTTCGAGCTCGCGGACGAGTCCGCCGATCGAGGCGGACCGGCCGGCTCCGGTGAGCGTGAGTCCGCCGCCCCGACCCCGCCGCGCCTCGATCAGGCCGAGGTGCTGCAGCCGGGCGACCACCTTCGCGGTGTGGGTGTACGGCACCTGCATGGTCGCCGCCACCTCCCGGGTGGTCGGCGGATCCTCGTTCTCCACGACGGCAAGGCGCATCAGTACGCGCAGTGCCACGTCGGTGAATCTCGTCAGCCGCATGGTCGTCAGGGTAGATAACTTGCATTGGGGATGCAAATTAAGACGGCGTGTGGACATCGCTCGGCGTCGTGCCCAGCCCAAAGACCGATTAGTCACACTCTTTTGTGTAATAGCGTGCTGCGTCTTCACGCTGAAAGGCTTCTTCTCGCAGGTCAGCCGATGATCGAGAGGACGTCAGATGTCCGTTGGTGAAGAGGTTCAGAACGCGCAGGCATCGCCGCAGCAGAGTCTGGGCACGGCGGCTGCGCGGAACCTCGCGACGACCACCAAGTCCGCTCCACAGATGCAGGAGATCACCTCGCGGTGGCTGCTGCGCATGCTTCCATGGGTGCAGGTGCAGGGCGGCACCTACCGGGTGAACCGCCGGCTGAGCTACTCGGTCGGAGACGGCCGGGTGACGTTCGTGCAGACCGGTGACCGGGTCACGGTGATCCCCGCGGAGCTCGGTGAGCTGCCCGCCCTGCGGGACTTCGGTGACGAGGAGGTGCTCGCCGAGCTGGCCCGGCGGTGCGAGCAGCGCGAGATCGCCGCGGGGCAGGTGATCGCGGCCTCCGGGGAGTCCGCGGACCGGGTCTTCCTGCTGGCGCACGGCAAGGTCGAGAAGGTCGGCACCGGCCCCTACGGCGACGAGGCGGTGCTCGGCGTGCACGCCGACGGGGCGTACTTCGGCGACCACTCCTTGATCGAGGGCGACGCGGTCTGGGAGTACACGGCCCGCGCGGTCACCGCGTGCACGGTGCTCACGCTGAGGCGGGCGGATGTGCTCAACCTGGCCGAGCGGGCTGACTCGCTCCGCGCACATCTTGCCGGGCTGCTCAACATCCCGCACCAGCGGACCAACAAGTACGGCGAGGCGGAGATCGACCTCTCCGCCGGTCATGTGGGCGAGGCCGTCGTCCCGCACACGTTCGTCGACTACGAATCGGCGCCGCGCGAGTACGAGTTGAGCGTCGCCCAGACCGTGCTGAAGGTCCACAGCAGGGTCGCCGACCTGTACAACCAACCGATGAACCAGACCGAGCAGCAGCTGCGGCTGACGGTCGAGGCGCTCCGTGAGCGCCAGGAGCACGAGCTCATCAACAACCGGGAGTTCGGGCTGCTCAACAACTGCGACTACGACCAGCGCCTCCAGCCGCACGACGGGGTGCCCAGCCCCGACGACATGGACGAACTGCTTTCGCGCCGCCGCGGATCGAAGCTGTTCCTCGCCCACCCGAGGGCCATCGCCGCGTTCGGCCGCGAGTGCAGCAGGCGCGGGCTGGTGCCGGAGAGCGTGGAGATCGGCGGCCACCATGTGCCCGCCTGGCGCGGTGTGCCGATCTTCCCGTCCAACAAGATCCCGGTCACCGACGCCCGCACCACATCGATCATCTGCATGCGAACCGGCGAGGCCGAGCAAGGGGTCATCGGGCTCCAGCAGACCGGCATCCCCGACGAGATCGAGCCGAGCCTCTCGGTCCGCTTCATGGGCATCGACGAGCAGGCGATCATCTCCTACCTGGTGACGGCCTACTACTCGGCGGCCGTGCTGGTGCCGGATGCCCTCGGGGTCCTGGAGAACGTCGAGGTCAGCCGCTGGCGCTGAGGGCCGCGGGACCCGGACCGCCCGTCCGGGTCCCACGCCCTCCCCGGGCCGGAGGCCGTCGATCCGCGGTGCCCCGGGCCGGTTCGCCCCGGCCCCGGACCGGCGTCCCGAGCCGGGTTCGCTGGGACGGGCCTGGTTTCGCTCCGACGGGGTGACCTACGGGCCCAGCGGCCTGTGGCGCTGCCCCGGTGGAAAACACCGACCCACCGCACCACCCACGCCCCCGGCCGGTTCGCTCCGGCCCGGGTGACCTGAGGGAGCCACTGTGACCATGATCAGTACGGACACCGCCACCACCGAGGGGCACGCGGCCCTGACGCTCCTGGAGCGCACCCGGAGTCTCGTCGATCCGCAACTTCGGGCCGCGGTCGAGTCGCTGCCCGGATCCATCCGGCGTGTCGCGATGTACCACTTCGGCTGGGAGCAGGCCGACGGCGCTCCGAACGTCGCCGGGCAGGCCGGCAAGGCGATCAGGCCCGCACTCGTCCTCGCCGCGGCCCGGGCGGTGGGCGGCGACGCGGAGCAGGCGGTGCGGGCAGCCGTGGCGGTGGAACTGGTCCACAACTTCAGCCTCCTGCACGACGACGTCATCGACGAGGACCGGACCAGAAGGCACCGCCCCACGGCCTGGACGGTGTTCGGCATCCCGGCCGCCGTCATCGCGGGCGACGCCATACTCGCGCTGGCCCACCGGCTGCTCGCCGACGACACCCGCCCGGCGTCGGCACGCGCCTCGGCGCGACTCGCGAACTGCGTCATCGAGCTGTGCGCGGGACAGCAGGCCGACTGCTCCTTCGAGGAGCGCGGCCCCGAGGAGGTCTCGCTCGACGAGTGTCTCGCCATGGCCACCGCCAAGACCGGTGCCCTCCTCGGCTGCGCCTGCGCACTCGGTGCGCTGTACGCCGGGGTGGCGGAGCGGGCGGTCGGCGCGATGGACGGCTTCGGCCGCGAGGCGGGACTCGCCTTCCAGCTCATCGACGATCTGATCGGCATCTGGGGGGACCCGGTGCAGACCGGGAAGCCGGTCGGGGCGGACCTGGCCGCCCACAAGAAGTCCCTGCCGGTGGTCGCCGCGCTGACCTCCCACACCCCGGCGGCGGCCGAACTGGCCGCGCTCTACCGGGGTTCCATGCGCACACCCGGCGAGGTGAACCGAGCCGCCGACGCGGTCGAACGGGCCGGCGGCCGGGACTGGGCGCAGGTCAGCGCGGCGGACCGGATGGCCCGCGCGGTTCACCATCTGTCCCGGGCGGTGCCTGACCTGGCGGCGGCGGGCGATCTGCTCGCCCTGGCGGAGTTCGTCACCCGCCGGACCCACTGACGGAGGAAAGAAGAAGGAGGAAGCGGTCGTCACGCGCCGGTCGCGCCGGCCAGGAGAGGGGGCAGCGGACCGGCCGTCTCCCGCCCGACCTGTACGGCATCAACTCTAAGATCCTGTGCGTCGGTTGAGGTGGTACGAGCGAGAGCGGGAGCCGGACATGGGCGTACGGATACGGCAGGCGGAAGCGGAAGACCGCGAACAGGTGGTGCGGCTCCTGGACGAGGCGTTCCACCACGACCCGGTCAGCGGCTGGGTCTTCCCGGACGAGACGCACCGCCGGGCCGTGCACGGAAAGTTCCTCGGCGTCTTCGTCGACGTCACGCTCGCCGAAGGCCGTATCGACCTGCTGGAGGACGGTACGGCCGTGGCCCTGTGGCTGCCCGTGCCCGCGGGCGTACCCATGGAGGAGGACACCACCCCCGCCGTGATGCGGGCGACCGCGGACCCCGACAACGAGCGGGCCGAGCTGGTGGGAAGGCTCACGGGCGCGATCCACCCGCACCACCGGGCCCACGAGTATCTGCTCATGATCGGGGTGTCCCCGGACCGCCAGGGGGAGGGGATCGGTGCGGCCCTGATCGCCGAGGTGCTGGAGCGCTGCGACCGCGACGGCGTCCCCGCCTACCTGGAGGCGAGCAACGCGCGCAGCCGCCGGCTCTACGAACGGCTGGGCTTCACCTTCATGGGCGCGACCGTCGAACTCCCGGACGGTCCGTCGATGTGGCCCATGTGGCGGGAGCCGCAGGTCGGCTGAGGTCACGGGCCTGCGGCGCCCGCGACGGCGAAGTGGAGGGCGGCCGGACGACGGCGATGGGCACGGGCTACAGTCCGTGCCCATGACAGATGAGTCATGGGCAGGGTGGTACCGGGACCGGCAAGGTTCCGAGGCCTTCATC
This sequence comes from Streptomyces sp. NPDC005262, assembly GCF_042872425.1. Lineage (NCBI taxonomy): Bacteria > Bacillati > Actinomycetota > Actinomycetes > Kitasatosporales > Streptomycetaceae > Streptomyces > Streptomyces sp. NPDC005262. Next base: position 287,839 of record NZ_JBIAKK010000001.1, on the reverse strand, counting down.
CTCACCACCGATGGACAGCAACTCCGCATCCGGGTCAGGGGCGTCGACTTCGAGGGCGAAAGCTTCGACGACCTCGCTCCGGTGGCCGGCATGCCGCCGGAGAGCGGAATGTTCGCCCTGGCGGACGGCGCACTCACCGATTGTGTGCTGGAGTGGGACCTGCCGCTTCCGGTCGTCGCGGACGGCACGGTCCACCAGGCCACGCTCGGCTGCCTGTTGTCGCTGCGCCGCCCCGACGCCGATCTCCATCTGGAGCTGCACTTCGGCGGCGCGGTCTACGGGTCGCGCCGGGCCGAGTGCGACTTCGCCACCGCGCTCGCCATGATCCAGCGCTCCCTCCCGCCCGGAGTCCGCCTGCAGTCGTGCATCGCCTGTGCGTTCTCGGACTACTTCCCGGCGACGACCGACCGTGGACTCTCCGGCGGACTTGCCTGTTTCCGGGGTGCGAAGGACGCGTACCGCGGCGCGGCGGGCGAGGACGATGTGCTCGATCTGTGGGACCGGCGGACCGGTTTCGTCCAGGAGATCTGGAGCTGCCGCGAGTTCGAGGCCCGCCCGGCAGAGGGTGCGGGTACAGGTCACAGGGGCGCGTTCCCGCTCGAACTCGCCTGAGAGCCCCGAAGACCGGAAGGCACCCGGGAAGAACTGCTGCACCCGGTCCGTACCGGACTCGGCCGTGCCTGGCGGTCAGCGGTCGTACGCGCCGGGCGTCGGCGTGCGCCGGTGGTGGGAGCGCCGGCCGTCAGCGCAGGCCCTCCCAGCCCCAGCGTGGCGTCGGCCCCGGATCGCCGAGATCCGCACCGGCCGGGGACGCCGAGACATCGCGCGCGATCCTGGTGCCCCAGTCGAAGTACTCCAGTACACGGCGGCGCAGCAGCTCGTCGTCCGGCAGCTCCTTGTCGACCGCGGCTGTCATCAGTTCCATCCAGCGCAGCCGCTGCGGCTCGGTGATCGACAACCCGAGATGGGAGCGCAACAGGGACTGATGGCCCCCGAGCCTCCCGGTGAAGTCGGCAGGACCGTCGAAGATCTCGGCCAGCCACACGGCGACATGTTCGACATGGGTCGGAGTGAAGTCCGCGAAAACGGGGGCGAGCAGCGGATCCGCCAGCGTCTCGTCGTAGAAGGTGTTGCTCAGCCGACGCAGTACGTCGACACCGCCGATGGCCTCGTACAGCGTTTCCGGACGCTCGCTCACGCGCCTACCTCCATGGCCGGACCCGGTCCGCCCCGGGCCGCTGGGCCCAGCATCCATCAGGGGGCGTGGCCCGCCGGGGCCGTTCGCTGCCGGCGGATCAAGCGGGGGCACAGGTTCAGCTGTCCCGCCGTGGTCAGCCGTGGCATCAGAGGCCACCGGCCTGCCCGATTCCGCCCAGAGCGAGGAACTGTTCCCAACCGCCTTGCCCAAGGGCAGAGTCGGCCCATGAGGCTTCTGATCCTGGGCGGTACGGAATTCGTCGGGCGCGCCGTGACCGAGGCGGCGCTCGCGCGGGACTGGCAGGTCACGGTGTTCCACCGCGGCCATCACTCACCCCCGCCGGGCACCACCGAACTGTTCGGTGACCGCACCACCGACGACGGCCTCGCGGCGCTCGCCGCCGCGGAGGAGGGCGGCTGGGACCTGGTCGTCGACACCTGGAGCGGCGCGCCCTCGGCGGTGCGGGACGCGGCCCGGCTGCTCACGGACCGGGCCGGGCGCCACGTGTACGTCTCCAGCCGTTCGGTGTACGCGTACCCGACCCCGGCCGGACTGCCCGAGGACGGACCGCTGGTGACCGGCGCCTCGCCGGACGACGGGGCGGAGGTCTCGTACGCATTGGCCAAACGCGGTGGCGAACTGGCCGCGCTCGACGCCTTCGGCGACCGCGCCCTGCTGGCCCGCGCCGGACTGATCCTCGGCCCGTGGGAGAACATCGGCAGGCTGCCGTGGTGGCTGCGACGGATCGCCCGCGGTGGGCCCGTGGTGGCGCCGGGCACCCCGGACACCCCGCTCCAGTACATCGACGTCCGCGACCTCGCGAACTGGCTGCTGGACGCGGCGGAGCGCGGCCTGCACGGACCGTACAACCTGGTCAGCCGCCCGGGTCACACCACCATGGGCGAGCTGCTGGACGCCTGTGTACGCGCCACCGGTTCCGACGCCGTGCTGCGCTGGACGGCCGCCGAAAAGATCCTCGCGGCGGGCGTGGAGCCATGGACCGACCTGCCGGTCTGGCTGCCGCCGGGTGAGCTGCACGACACCCTGCACCGCGGCGATGTCAGCAAGGCGTACGCGGCAGGGCTGCACTGCCGGCCGGTGGGGGAGACGGTCACCGACACCTGGAACTGGCTGTGCGAGCTGGGCGGCACGGCACCGCAGCGGCCGGACCGCCCTGTGGTGGGGCTGGACCCCGAGACCGAGGCGGAACTGCTGAAGTGACAGGGGCGAGGGACGCCGGCTGTCGGGCAGGCGGCGCGCGCCGTCCGGCCCATCCGGTGCGGCACCTCGCCGGCGGGACCGCCCCGCTGCCGACGGCCGGATCGGCGGCCACGCCGATGGCCCGAAGGAGCCGCCTGCGCAGCTAGTTTGGGCCCCATGGCCGAAGAACTGCTGCTCCACCTCACCGAACGCCCCCTGTGGGAGGCGGCCCGCGGGACCGGGACGTACGAGATGTCCACCCGCGGCCGCACTCTGCACGAAGAGGGCTTCATCCACTGCTCGTCGCCCCACCAGCTCCCGGGCGTGGCCGAGATGCTGTACGGCTCCGAGGTCCCGGCCGGTGCCGGGGTTCCGGTGGACCTGGTGGTACTCGTCATCGATCCCGCGCGGCTCCCGGTACCCGTGCGGTACGAGGCCCTCGCGCCCGGCGGCGAGGAGTTCCCGCACATCTACGGACCCGTCCCGGTGGACGCGGTCGTGGAAGTGCGTCCTTGGCTGCGCAAGGAAGGCAGCCCCGCATGAACACCACACGCCCCATGGAACCCGGCGGCAGCACCGCCGTCAGGGATGCCCCGATCATCGCGGTGACCGGTGCGAGCGGCGCGGTCGGCGGCCGTGTCGCACAGCGGCTCGCGCGCGCCGGTGTCCCCGTACGGCTCCTCGGCCGCGACCCGTCCCGGCTGCCGGAGCTGCCCGGGGCGGTCGCCGCACCGCCCGCCGCTTACGGTGACGGGGAGGCGATGCGCCAGGCCCTTGCGGGCGCGCACACCCTGTTCCTCGTCTCGGCGCACGAGAGCCCGAACCGGGTGCTCGAACACACCACCGCCGTGGACGCGGCGGTCGCCGCCCATGTCGAACGCATCGTCTACGTGTCCTTCCTGGGTGCCGCGCCGAACGCCACGTTCACCTTCGCCCGCGACCACTGGCACACCGAGGCCCACATCCGTGTCTCCGGTGTGCGCCACACCTTCCTGCGCGACAGCTGGTACCTCGCGGGTATCCCTGCCATGACCGGAGCCGACGGGGTGCTGCGCGGCCCGGCCGGTGACGGCCGGGTCGCGGCGGTTGCACACGAGGACATCGCGGACGCGGCGACCGCCGTCCTGCTCGCCGACACCGAGAGCGAGGACACCCGCCACGACGGGGTGACGTACGAGCTCACCGGACCCGAGGCGTTCACCCTCGCCGAAGCGGCCGAAGGACTGAGCCGGGCCTCCGGACGCACCGTCACCTATCACCCGGAGACCCGGGAGGAGGCCTACGCCTCACGGGAGCGGTACGGGGCCGAGGAGTGGGAGGTCGCCGGCTGGGTGACGTCGTACGAGGCCATCGCCGCCGACGAGATGTCCACGGTCTCGGACGCGGTGACGCGCCTCACCGGCCGCCCGGCGAAGAGCCTCGCCACATACCTGAGCGAGAATCCGGACAGCTACCGGCACTTGCTGAAGGCCCCCTGACCCTCCGACGGCACGACCGACGACCGGGGAGCCGGCGGCGAACGGGCCGGGTGTCCGACCGGAACGAAGGGACGGAACGACAGCCATGCGCACGGAAACCCCCTGGGGCCCCTGGGACCCGGCCCCGCTCGCCGAGGTCGCCCGCCGCTTCGCCTCGCTGCGCGCCCCCTGGTGGATCGCGGGCGGCTACGCGGTCGAGCTGGCGGTCGGCCACGCCTTCCGCGACCATGCCGACATCGACGTCACGCTGCTGCGCCGCGACCAGCTGACCGCCCAGCAGGTGCTCGCCGGCTGGGAGTGGTGGGCGGCCGACCCGCCCGGCACCCTGCGCCCGTGGCTCCCCGGCGAGATCCTCCCGCACGGGGTCCACGACATCTGGTGCCGGCCGGGCCCCGACGAGCCCTGGCGCATCCAGCTCATGCTCGACGAGGCGGACGGCACCGACTGGGCCTTCCGCCGCGACACCCGCATCCGCCTCCCGCTCGACCGGCTGGGCCGGGTCTCGGGGGACGGCATCCCGTACCTGGCCCTGCATGTGCAGCTCCTGTACAAGGCGAAGTCGCGGCGCCCCAAGGACGAGGAGGACTTCACGACGGCGCTGCGGGTCCTGACCGCCGACCAACGTGCCTGGCTGACCGAGACCATCACCCTGGCGTACGCCGCCGACCATCCCTGGGTGGCACGTCTGCGCAGGTACCGGTGACGGTGGTCCCTGGCGGACGCGCACCGTGCACCGCGTCATGCGGTGCCTCACCTCACGTACACCCCTGCCCGTGCCGCCGCGGCCGCCGCCTCGGCCGCGCGGTCGGCCGCCGCTGTGTCGAGCGGGCCGCCGCCGGTCAGCAGGCGGTAGTAGAGCGGTGCCGAGACGGCGCGGATCACTTCGCCGGGGTCCGTGCCAGCGGGCAGCTCCCCGCGTTCCAGGGCCTGGGTGACGCAGGCCGCCCATTCCTCGACGCGGATCGCGTAGAAGCGGTTCAGTGACTCGGCCGTGCGCGCGTCGCATGTCGCCGCGGCGATCACCGACTTGAACAGGGCGCCCTGGCGCGGATCGGACAGGGTCTTCGCGACGAGCCGCGCATTGGCCTTGAGGTCCTCGATGAGCGAACCCGTGTCCGTACGCGGGGTGGACTGCTCGGCCATGTCGTCGAGCAGGTCGGCGACCAGGCCGGTGGTGGTGGACCAGCGCCGGTAGACGGTCGTCTTGCCGACCCCTGCGCGACGGGCGACATCGGCGAGGTCGAGGCCGTCGAAGCCGTGTTCGGCCAGGGCGTCCCCCGCCGCCCGCAGGACGGACTCCCGTACCCGGGCGGTACGGCCACCGGGCCTGACGGTGCCTGGTTCCACACCCTCGGAAGTCATAACGGGTCTCCAGTTTCATTAGAGGGAGTTCCTCTGTTACGGTGACGCCATCTTAACGGAACCACGGGACCGTTAAAACCTGCCTGAGGAAGGACGCTCATGTCCGTACCCAGCACGACCCCCTCACCGGCTGTCGCCGAGGGTGACACTGCCACCACCCGGGCTGCCGACGCCGACTTCCCGCAGTCCGAGGCCGGCATGACCGGGCGGCAGAAGCTCGTCCTCGCACTGCTCCTCGGGGCCCAGTTCATGATCGCGGTGGACTTCTCGATCCTGAATGTCGCGCTGCCGGCCGTCGGAGAGGGGCTCGGCTTCGCCCTCACGAACCTCCAGTGGATCGCCACCGCCTTCGCGCTCGCCGCCGCAGGCTTCACGCTCCTCTTCGGCCGCGTGGCCGACATCGTCGGCCGCAAGCGGCTGTTCCTGGGCGGTATGGCCGTGCTCGGTGCCGCCTCCCTCCTCGGCGGACTCGCCACCTCGCCCGAAGTCCTTCTGTCGGCACGGGTGCTGCAGGGTCTTGCCACCGCGGCCGTCACCCCGGCTGGACTCGCCCTGCTGACGACCGCCTTCAAGGAAGGCCCGCTGCGCGAACGCGCCCTCGGCCTCAACGGCGCCTTGATGTCCGCCGGGTTCACCACCGGGGCCATCCTCGGCGGGCTGCTCACCGACCTGCTCTCCTGGCGCTGGGCCTTCTTCATCAACGCCCCCGTCGCCTTCCTGGTCCTCGTCCTCGCTCCGTCCGTCATTACCGACTCACGCCCCACCGGGCGGTCGAAGCTGGACATTCCCGGCGCTGTGACCGTCACCGGCGGCCTGCTCGCACTGGTCTTCGGGCTCACCCAGGCGGGCGAGACCGGCTGGACCACACCCACCACCCTGGGAGCACTTCTGGCGGGCGTCGCCCTCCTCGTCGCCTTCTGGTCGGTCGAGAAGCGGGCCGCAACCCCGCTCGTGCCCGTACGGATCCTGAAGCGGCGCAGCGTCATCTGGGGCAACGCCGCCGGACTGATCGCGTTCGTCACCGAGACGTCGCTGGTCTTCCTGCTAACCCTCTACCTGCAGGAAGTGCTCGGCTACACGCCCCTCAGCACAGGTCTCGCCTTCGGCGTCCTGGGTATCGGCACCGTGATCGGCGGCGCGCTCGCCGGACGAGCGGTCGGCCGCTACGGCAACCGGACGACCATCGTCACCGGCGGTGCCGTCCAGGCTGCCGCCACCCTCGCCCTGGTCGCGCTCGGCACGTCGGGGGCCTGGATCTGGCTGCTGCTCGCGGCCACGTTCGTCGGCGGCATCGGCAACATGCTGATGATCGTCGGGTTCATGGTCACAGCCACCTCCGGCCTCCCCGACGCCGAACAGGGCCTGGCCACCGGGCTCGCCACGATGACCCAGCAGGTCGGAATCACCATGGGCATCCCGGTCATGAGCGCGATCGCGGCCGCCCGGATGACCGCACTCGGCGACACCGGCTCCCACGGAGTCCTGTCCGGGGTCACCGTCGCGATCCTGGTCAACTCCGCGCTCGTCCTGGCTGGTTCGCTGCTCGCGGGGGCCTTCCTCGGGAGAGCGGGGCGCACCCCCTGATCCTGTCTCCCGAGCGGTCTCCGCACTGCAGAAGGGCCCCACCGGCAAGACCGGTTGGGCCCTTCTGTTCGCTGCCTCGGCCTGCGTGGCAGGTCGAATCGCTCGGAAACGGCGATCAGGCCTTCTTGGTCTCCCAGAAGATCTTGTCGATCTGGGCGATGTAGTCCAGCGCCTTCTGGCCCGTCGCCGGGTCGGTGGAGGCCTTCGCGGCCGACAGCGCCTTCAGGGCGTCGTTGACCAGCTGGTGCAGCTCCGGGTACTTCTCGAAGTGCGGGGGCTTGAAGTAGTCGCTCCACAGCACCGAGACGTGGTGCTTCGCGAGCTCGGCGCGCTGCTCCTTGATGACCACCGCGCGGGCCCGGAAGTGCGGGTCCTCGTTGGCCTGGAACTTTTCCTGGACGGCCTTGACGGACTCCGCCTCGATGCGGGCCTGGGCCGGGTCGTACACGCCGCAGGGCAGGTCGCAGTGGGCGCTGACCTTCACCTTGGGGGCAAACAGGCGGGAAAGCATTGAGCTGTCCTTCCTCGTGATCGTCTTCTCAGGTGGGACATTACTCCGTGAGGGACTCGTTTTTGCGGGTGCCCCCATGGGCTTAGGCCAAAAGTCCGGGGTGAGGATGGGACCAGTGGCCGAATGTGCGGAACGGTATGCGGGACGGTGTACTGAACGGACCGGGGAGGTGCCGGAAATGCCGGAGGGGCAGGAGCTGACACAGGAGCCCGCGCGCGGGTTGGCGGCGCGAGTGCCGTTCCAGGTGGTGGAGGTGACGGGGCCTTCGATGGTGCCCACGCTCCACCACGGGGACTGGCTGCTTGTGCAGTACGGGGCGCCGGTGCGCCCGGGTGACGTGGTGATTCTGCGCCATCCGTTCCAGCAGGACCTGTTGGTCGTCAAGCGGGCCGTCGAGCGCCGCGCGGGCGGCTGGTGGGTGCTGGGCGACAACACGTTCGCGGGCGGGGACAGCACGGATTACGGGACGGTGCCCGAGGAGCTGGTGCTGGCCAGGGTCCAGGTCCGCTACCGGCCGCTGAGGAAGGATCAGAGGTCGGTGCTCGGGGTGCTGGGCTGGGCGCTGACCACGCTGCGGCCGGTGTCGGCCGTGCGCTCCGCCTCCAGACGTTTGCGGGCCCGGTAGGCGGCCACATTGGCGCGGGTCGCGCAGCGGTCCGAGCAGTAGCGCCGGGACCGGTTGGTCGAGGTGTCGAGATATGCGTTGCGGCACGGCGCCGCCTCGCACAGGCCGAGCCGGTCCACGCCGTACGACGTGAGATGGAAGGCGAGTCCCATCGCCGCGATGGCCGCGTATCCGGCCGTGGCGTTCGACGGGTGGTCGGCCAGGTGCATGTGCCAGTCCGGTTTGCCGTCCTCGTCACGGGTGTCGTGCCCGGAGATCTGCGGGCTGACGGGGAACTCCAGCAGCAGCGAGTTCAGCAGGTCGACCGCGAGCGTCTCGTCGCCGCTGTCGGCCGCTTCGAAGACGGCGCGAAGCCGTGCCCGTACCGAACGGAAGCGGGTCACATCCGCATCGGTGGCGCGCCTCGCGGCCTGCGCGTTGACGCCGAACAGCTCGCGGACCGCCTCGACGGAGGTGAGGACGTCCTTGTTTCGGGCCGGCTCCTCGGTGTTTACCAGGCGCACCGCATAGTCCGAGTAATAGGCCAGTTCCACTTGTAGTCCTTACCTGGTCGGTCTAAGGTCGTCGTGCGGCGATCGGGTAATAGGCGTTTGCAGTTTCAGGGTATTACATTGGAGGGATTCTCGTGACGGAGACAGCAGCGGGCACCGACTGGCAGGCCTGGCAGCAGAGCTGGGACCGGCAGCAGGAGTGGTACATGCCCGACCGCGAGGAGCGGTTCCGGGTGATGCTGGACATGGTCGAGGCCGTGGCGGGACCCGAACCACGGGTGCTCGACCTCGCGTGCGGTACGGGAAGTATTACGGACCGGCTGCTCAAGCGTTTCCCCGAGGCCACCAGTACCGGCGTGGACCTCGATCCCGCGCTGCTCGCCATCGCCCGCGGTTCCTTCGCCGGTGACGACCGCGCCACCTTCGTGACCGCCGATCTCAAGGACCCGGAGTGGGTGGAGCGGCTGCCGCACCACACGTACGACGCCGTCCTCACCGCCACCGCCCTGCACTGGCTGCACAGCGAACCGCTCACCACGCTCTATGGGCAGCTCGCCGGGCTCGTCCGGGACGGCGGGGTGTTCATGAACGCCGACCGCATGATCGACACCGCGACCCCTCGGATCAACGCGGCCGAACGCGCCCACCGGCACGCCGCCATGGACCGCGCCAAGGCCGCGGGCGCCCTCGACTGGGCGGACTGGTGGGGCCTCGCCGCCGAGGACCCGGTCCTCGCCGCACCGACCGCCGAACGGTACAAGATCTACGGCGAGCACGCGGACGGCGACATGCCGTCCGCCCAGTGGCACGCGGAGACGCTGCGCGCCGCGGGTTTCGGCGAGGCACGGGCCGTCTGGGCCTCGCCCTCCGATGCCCTGGTACTCGCCGTGAAGTAGCGGCAGCATGCCCAAGTCGGGGCGGTACGGACTCCGGTCCGTACCGCCCCGATTTTCTGTCCGGCCGCTGCAACCCGCCGCGCACCCCGGCGCACTGGAAGGGTGAGACGGTCCGCATCCGCGGACCCGGGAAGGGGCGCCGACGATGCGGATCGCTGACGATGCCGCGCTGCACGCCTTCGTCGAAGGCAGGCGTACGGCGCTGTTCCGTAGCGCCTATCTGCTCTGCGGCGACCGGCACGAGGCCGAGGACCTGGTCCAGTCGACACTCGTGAAGGTCGTCCTCGGCGGACGGCGGTACGGACGGCTCGACAACATCGAGGCGTACGCGCGCAAGACGCTGGTCAACACCTTCATCGCCGCCCGTCGCCGGTTCTGGCGGCGCGAGCAGGCGTACGGCGAACTGCCCGACCGCGCGGGCGACTCGCCCGACACGGACACCGGCCTTGCGGTGCGGGCGGCCCTCGCGCGGCTCACGGCCAAGCAGCGTGCCGTGCTGGTGCTGCGCTACTGGGAGGACCTGAGCGTCGAGGCCACGGCCGAGCTGCTCGGGATGCGGGAGAACACGGTCAAGAGCCATACGGCTCGGGGGTTGGCGGCGCTGCGCGCCGAGATGGCGGAGGAACTCGTATGAACGACGTCAGGGAGCTGCTGGGGCGGGCCGCCGAGCACGCGGGGCATCCGGTCATCAGCACCGAGGTGGTGTACGCCAGGGCCGCCAGGGTGCGCCGGCAGCGCCGGGCCACGGTTGCCGCGGCCGCATTCGCCGTCGTCGCGGCCGGAGCGGTCGCGGTCCCTGGACTCGCGTCGCAGACGAAGCAGGGGCAGGCCGCCTCGGTGGGGGCCCCCGCCGAGGCGGCCGGCAACAGTGGCCGGACGAAGCAGCTGGTCGAGCTGTTGCCCAAGGACGTCGGCTCGGTCGAGCAGGTCTCGCTCGCCGTGATCATCAAACACGCCACCGTCGCGCAGGCGAAGGAGCATCCGGTGGGGCCGCTGGACGGGCAGTACTCCGTTCGCAGGGACGGCGGCGTCGGATACCTCGTCGTCGACGTCAGGACGGGCAGGCAGGTCCGGCAGAAGTCCGGCGGAGTCGACCCCGCCGCGAACCTCTGCGAGCCCACCAACGGGGAGCCCCGCCCGGCGCAGTGCGTACGCGAAGTGCTCCCGGACGGGCGGATCCTGACCATCTGGAGCGACCCGATGAACTACGGGGGCACGCCTCTGTGGGGGCCCGAGCTCGTCGCCCGGCTCACTCTGAAGGACGGCGGGCTGCTGTCCGTCCGCGACAGCACCGGTCTCAAGAGTGAGCAGGCGCAGGGCCCGCTTCTCAAGTCCCCGCCGCTCACCCGCGCGCAGCTGCGCACGCTGATGCTCAGCCCGGAGCTGCTGGCGAAGCAGTAGCCGCCGACACGGAAGAGGGCGGCACGGACCGTGGTCCGTACCGCCCTCTCGTCATGCCCGTACCGCTAAAGCACCTTCGACAGGAACGACTTCGTCCGGTCGTGCTGCGGGTTGGTCAGTACGTCGCGCGGGTGGCCCGACTCGACCACCACACCGTCGTCCATGAAGACCAGCGCATCGCCGACCTCCCGGGCGAAGCCCATCTCGTGGGTCACGACGATCATCGTCATGCCGTCCTCCGCGAGACCGCGCATGACGTCCAGGACGTCGCCGACCAGCTCAGGGTCGAGCGCCGACGTCGGCTCGTCGAAGAGCATCAGCTTCGGCTCCATGGCCAGGGCCCGGGCGATGGCCACCCGCTGCTGCTGGCCGCCGGAGAGCTGCGACGGGTAGTTCTTCGCCTTGTCGCCGAGGCCGACCCGGTCCAGGAGCCGCTCCGCGCGGGCCCGGGCGACGGCCTTCGTCTCACCCTTGACCTGGACGGGTGCCTCCATGACGTTCTCGATGGCCGTCATGTGCGGGAAGAGGTTGAAGCGCTGGAAGACCATGCCGATGTCCCGGCGCTTCAGGGCGACCTCACTGTCCTTGAGCTCGTAGAGCTTGTCGCCCTTCTGGCGGTAGCCCACGAGATGCCCGTCGACGTACAGCCGCCCGGCGTTGATCTGCTCCAGGTGGTTGATGCACCGCAGGAACGTCGACTTGCCGGAACCGGACGGGCCGATCAGGCAGAAGACCTCCCGCGGGGCGACCTCCAGGTCGATGCCCTTGAGAATGTGCGCGGCGCCGAAGGACTTGTGGACGCCCTCGGCCTTCACCATGGCGTGCGTGGTCACTTGGCCACCTCCGAACGGCGGAGCATGTTCAGGTTGGCCCGCAGACGCTGCAGCGGGGTGGGCGGCAGGGAGCGCAGTGCCCCGCGGGCGTAACGGCGCTCCAGGTAATACTGGCCGACGCTGAACACACTGGTCAGGGCCAGATACCAGATCGAGGCGACAAAGAGCATCTCCATCACCGCGAACGAGGTGGACGCGATGTCCTGCGCGCTGCGCAGCAGATCCTGGTACTGCACGGCCACGACCAGCGACGAGGTCTTGAGCATGTTGATGAACTCGTTGCCGGTCGGCGGGATGATCACTCGCATCGCCTGCGGGAGCACTACTCGCCGCATGGTCTTCGCCTGCGTCATGCCCAGTGCATGGGACGCCTCGGTCTGGCCCTCGTCGACCGACTGGATGCCGGCCCGGACGATCTCCGCCATGTACGCGCCCTCATTGAGGCCGAGCCCCAGCAGGGCGGCCAGGAAGGGGGTCATGACATCGGTCATCTCGTCCCGGTAGAACCCGATGTCGAAGATCGGGAAGATCAGGGCGAGGTTGAACCAGATCAGCAGCTGCACATAGACCGGCGTGCCGCGGAAGAACCAGATGTACAGCCAGGCAACCCAGCCGGTCACCGGGTTCCTGGACAGGCGCATCACGGCGAAGACCACGCCGAGCACCAGGCCCAGGACCATGGAGGCCACGCTGATCAGGACGGTGTGCCACAGGCCGGTGAGGATGCTGGAGTCGAACAGCTTCTCCGGCACGGTCGCCCAGCGCACATTGCCCTGCGAGAAGGCGTACCCGAGGCCTGCGAGGACGGCGACCACGACCAGTGCGCTGATCCAGCGCCCGTAATGCCGGACCGGGATCGCCTTGATGGCGGCGGGAGGGGTCCGGTCCGGGGTGGGGGCCACCCCGGACGGAACCTTGTCGATCTTGTCGTTCACCACGACTGCCCTTCAGTCGGTGCGCGGTTCACTTGCCGCCGTTGACGGCAGGTGCCGTGATGGCACCGTCGGCAGCACCCCACTTGTCGAGGGCGGCCTTGTAGGTCCCATCGGCGATGATCGCGTCCAGAGCGGTCTTGAGGGCGTCGCGGAGCTGCGTGTTCTTCTTGTCCACGGCGATACCGAACGGTCCGGCGTCCGACTTGTTGGCGACGGCCTCGAAGTCGTTGCCACCGCCCGCGGTCTTGGCGATGTAGGCGGCGACCGGGGAGTCGTTCAGGTCGGCGACGGCGCCGCCGGACTTGACGCGGGTCTGGGCCTCGGCGTCGGTGGAGAAGGCCTCGATGGAGACCTTCTTCTTGCCGTCCTTGGCGCACTTGGCCGACAGGTCCTTGGCGGCCTGCTCGTACGTCGTGCCGCGCTGGACGGCGAGCTTCTTGCCGCAGAGGTCGTCGACCGACTTGATGCCCTCCGGGTTGCCCTTCTTCACCAGGATGCCGGTGCTGGCGGTGAAGTAGTCGACGAAGTCGACGCCGGTGCCGGTCTTCTTGCCCTTGTCGTCCAGACCCTCCTGGCGGGCCTTGGTGTCGCTCATGGCGGACATGACGGCGTCGTAGCGGCCGGTGGGCAGCGCGCCGAGCAGGGTGTCGAAGGTGCCCGAGGTGAACTCGATCTTCACGCCGAGCTGCTTGCCGAGGGCCGCGGCGACGTCGGGGTCGACACCGACGATCTTCTCGCCCTGCTTGAACTCCATCGGAGCGTACGTGGCGTCCGTGCCGACCTTGATGACACCGGCCTTCTGGATGTCCGCCGGCAGCTTGTCGAAGAGGGGACCGGCGCTCTTGGTGCCGGTGTCCGACTTCGTGCTGTCCGAGTTGGTCTGGTCGCCACAGGCGGTCAGCAGCATCGTGCCGGCGACCGCGATGGCGCCGACCGCGGCAATCCGGGACTTTGCGGTCGTGCGACGAGTGGTGCGTGCGGTCATGATCGGGTTCCTCCGGCAGGTAAGGGTGGAGTTGCCAGGCGGTATGGCACACATCGTCGGATGTCGCCGCCTCGTGCGATTAGGGGCATCTTGCCATTCGGACTAGCCCATTCAGGGTGCCAGTCATGTCAAAATCGGGTAACGGGCGATCCCCGAACCCCAAGAGGCCGGTACATCAAGGCAGGACCTTCTAAGGGGTTTCGTTCTTGCGGCCGGAGAATCTACGGCGTGTCTCACATGCTGGCCCATATTTCGTGTGTTGGCGGACTTGTCCAGATATTCGAATATGAGGCACGTCACCGCGCCGGTATGGACTCGTCCGTGAAGCGGTCCGTCCGGTAAGAAAGACGTTTACACCCCTCATCCGGGGCCCAGGGCGCGTGTGCGGCGCGCCCGCGCGTACGTACCTCCCCCTGCCGGGGCGGGCCAACCGCCCGGCGCAGGGAACGTACGCGGTGCCCGCCCACCCCTCCTCAATCAGGAGTGGCCACCCTCAAACCTTGAAGACTTAAGGGGTCAACACCATGGCAGCGGAGATCGTCAATCCTCGCAGCGACAGCAACACCGACAACAGCACCGACGGCGCCACGGACGAGCCGTTCGATCCGGCCTTCGCGCTTCACCGCGGCGGGAAGATGGCCGTGCAGGCCACGGTCCCCATCCGGGACAAGGACGACCTGTCCCTCGCGTACACGCCCGGCGTCGCCAAGGTCTGCAGCGCCATCGCCGAGAACCCCGAGCTGGTCCACGACTACACCTGGAAGTCGCAGGTCGTCGCCGTCGTGACGGACGGCACCGCGGTGCTCGGACTGGGCGACATCGGCCCCGAGGCGTCCCTCCCGGTGATGGAGGGCAAGGCGATCCTCTTCAAGCAGTTCGGCGGTGTCGACGCCGTGCCGATCGCGCTCGCGACCACCGACGCGGACGAGATCGTCGAGACGGTCGTCCGCCTCGCGCCGTCCTTCGGAGGGGTGAACCTGGAGGACATCTCGGCGCCCCGCTGCTTCGAGATCGAGCGCAAGCTCAAGGAGCGGCTCGACATCCCGGTCTTCCACGACGACCAGCACGGCACCGCCGTCGTGACGCTGGCGGCCCTGCGGAACGCCGCCAAGCTGTCCGGGCGGACCCTCGGCGACCTGCGCGGTGTCATCTCCGGCGCGGGTGCGGCCGGGGTGGCCATCGCGAAGTTCCTGCTGGAGGCGGGGCTCGGGGACGTCGCCGTGGCCGACCGCAAGGGCGTCGTCAGCCGCGACCGCGAGGACCTGACGGACGTCAAGCGCGAGCTCGCGGAGCTCACCAACAGGGCCGGTATCTCCGGCCCGCTGGAGACCGCCCTGGTCGGCGCGGACGTCTTCATCGGTGTGTCCGGCGGTACGGTGCCGGAGTCGGCGGTCGCGTCGATGGCGCCCGGTGCGTTCGTCTTCGCCATGGCCAATCCGGACCCTGAGGTCCACCCCGACATCGCGCACAAGTACGCGGCCGTGGTGGCGACGGGGCGCTCCGACTACCCGAACCAGATCAACAACGTGCTGGCGTTCCCGGGCATCTTCGCGGGGGCACTGCAGGTGCGGGCGTCCCGGATCACGGAAGGCATGAAGATCGCCGCCGCGAACGCGCTGGCGGATGTCGTGGGTGACGAGCTGGCCGCGGACTACGTGATTCCGTCGCCGTTCGACGAGCGGGTCGCTCCGGCCGTCACCGCGGCGGTTGCCGCGGCGGCGCGGGCGGAGGGCGTGGCTCGACGCTGAGGTCCGGGGCGGGGCGGGGGCGGGCGCTTGTGGGGCCCGTCCCCCGACCTCGCCCATTTCCCTCACCGGGGCGCGCCGCCACGGACGCCGCGGGGCCGGATCGCCGACCCGGTAGGTCCGCCGCGGGCGACCCGCACGCGCGGTGCGCGTCACACCCGTGATCGGTTACGTCGGCGCGTCTCCCCGGCCTATCGTCAAGGCCATGTTCGCCGCCTACGCATCCCGCATCGACCGCGACCAGCCCCTCAACGGCCTTGAGCTGGGCGAGCGCCCCGCCCCCGAGGCGCGTCCCGGCTGGACCACCGTCAACGTCCGCGCCGCCTCCCTGAACCATCACGACCTCTGGTCGCTGCGTGGTGTCGGCCTCGCCGAGGACAAGCTGCCGATGATCCTCGGCTGTGACGCCGCCGGCATCGACGAGGACGGCAACGAGGTCGTCCTGCACTCCGTCATCGGCCAGACCGGGCACGGTGTCGGCCCCAAGGAGCCCCGCTCCATCCTCACCGAGCGCTACCAGGGCACCTTCGCCGAGCAGGTCACCGTCCCCAGCTGGAACGTGCTGCCCAAGCCGAAGGAGCTCACCTTCGAGCAGGCCGCCTGTCTGCCGACCGCCTGGCTCACCGCGTACCGGATGCTGTTCACCAATGCCGGGGTACGGCCCGGGGATTCGGTGCTCGTGCAGGGCGCGGGTGGCGGTGTCGCGACCGCCGCGATCGTCCTCGGTCGCGCCGCAGGCCTGCGGGTCTACGCGACCAGTCGCGATGAAGCCAAGCGCAAGCGGGCCGTCCAGCTCGGTGCGATCGAGGCGTACGAGCCGGGCGCGCGGCTGCCTCAGCGTGTCGACGCCGTCATCGAGACCGTCGGCGCCGCGACCTGGTCGCACTCGGTGAAGTCGCTGCGCCCCGGCGGCACGCTGGTCATCTCCGGTGCGACCAGTGGCGACCGGCCCTCGCACGCCGAGCTGACCCGGATCTTCTTCCTGGAACTGAAGGTCGTCGGATCGACGATGGGGTCCAAGGACGAGCTGGAGGACCTGCTGGCGTTCTGTGCGACGACCGGCGTGCGGCCCGTCATCGACGAGGTGCTGCCGTTGGACCGGGCCCGTGAGGGGTTCGAACGACTTGCCGCGGGCGACCAGTTCGGGAAGATCGTGCTCAACGCCTCCTGAGGCCGTCCGCTCTCCCGACGCGCCGTTGATGGCGCGTCGGTCCTGCTGCGAGGTCTGCGCCGTGCGTACGGGCGGCGCACCCGCGACAATTTTCACTTCGACCGTGTGGGCGGCGGGGGCACTCCCCCCGCCGCCCACACGTGTCCCCGCCGGTGCTCCGAGGCCGCCCGGCATTCCGCAGCTGAACGACACCACAGCCGGACCCTCGCTCGCCGTCTCCCGGAAACGCCTCCTCGATCCGCACGCCACGGGGGTCCGAATTCGCCGCCCCGCCGCCTTCCGGGGCGACAACCCCTCCTTGTCAACCGCGGTTGACAAGGAGGGGTTGTCAACGTAAGTTGACATCATGACCGAAGCAACGGATCTCGCCGCACGTGCGGGCGATCGTGACCCGCGCGTCGGGCTGCGGGCCGTCGTCGCGTTGCGGCGGCTGCTGGAGCAGCTCGAAGCCGTCCAAGTCAGAAGTGCCCGCGTCCAGGGCTGGTCGTGGCAGGAGATCGCCGCCGAACTGGGCGTCAGCCGACAGGCCGTGCACAAGAAGTACGGGAGGAATTGATGTTCGAGCGATTCACTGCCGATGCCCGCGCCGTCGTGGCCGGAGCTGTGGACCAGGCGCGAAGGGCGGGCTCCCGCTCCGTCACCGAGGAGCACATGCTGCTCGCCCTGCTGGATCGGCCTGGCAGCAGCCGGTCCTCCTTCGCCGTCACCGCGCTCGGTCTCGCCGACCGTCGCGCATCGGTGGAGGCGGCGCTCGCCGACGCTGCCCGCCGTGGCGGCCTGACCAAGGCCGATACGGACGCACTCGCCGGTATCGGCATCGACGTGACGGAGGTCGTCGCCCGGATCGAGGGTGCCCACGGCGAGGGTGCGCTGGTGGGTGACCGTAAGGACCGCCGGGGGCGGTCGGGGCGACCGTCCTTCAGCCGTGGCGCGAAGACCGTCCTGGAGAAGTCCCTGCGGATCGCACTCGGACGCGGCGACCGGTTCATCGGCGAGGAACACATCCTGCTGGCGTTCACCGTCATCCCCGGTGTGGTCGCCGATGTGCTGGCCGAGCACGGGGCGACGCACCGGACGGTGACGCGTGCGCTCTACGGGGACGGGGGAGCGGAGGGGCAGGCCAAGGCGAGCTGAGGGGCGGGAGGGCCTGGGGCTTCCTCCGGCCGGTGCGGGTGACCACGAGGTGGCATGACCGTGCGGCCTGCCACCTCGTCCCGCTCACCGGGAGGCGTCCGGACTCTCCGCGCCGGTCCCCTTGGTGCCGGTGTCCTTCCGCAGCAGTGCGCCGATGTGGGCCGCTGCCGTCGACAGATGGCGGCGGGCCTCCGTCAGCTGGGCCTCCGTGACGCCGCGGTCCCGGGCCGCGTCGCGGATGTCGTCACGGAAGCGGTCCAGCAGGCGGTCCAGGTCGCGGGCCGGGTCGCCCGTACCGGCCGTGTCCTTGCCCCATTCGGGATCCGCGTCGGCGGGATCCGGCTTGGTGTACGGGGGCCGGCTGCCCGTCGCGGCGAAGCCGCCGAGGCGGCCGGTGATCTCCGCCAGGCCTTCCCGTACGCCGGTGGGCCAGTCGCCCCGGGCGAAGTGCTCCTGGACCTGCCGGGCCGCGTTCTGCATCTGCTCGCGCGCCCGGTCCTGGGCCTCCTTGGCCTGGCGGCGGGCCTGCTGGGCCTCCTCGCGGGCGCGGCGAGACTCGTCCTTCGCCCGGCGGGCCTGCTCCTTCCACTCCTGCTTGGCCTTGCGCAGCTCCTCCTTTGCGGCGCGCCACGCCTCGCTGTCGCCGAAGTCGCCGAAGTCGCCGAAGTCGCCGAACGGGGATCCCCGGTCGCCCTTCGCGCCGGTCCCGGTGGCGGACGTGTGCCGGGTCTCGCCGGCCGCGGCCCGCATCTCGCTGCGCAGCTTGCCCGCCGCGCCGCGCACGTCGTCCCGCATCTCGGCGGCCAGTTCGGAGACCGATTCGCGGATCTCCAGCTCCAGATCGGCCAGTTCGCCGGTGCGGCCCGCCAGTTCGGCGCGGCCCGCGTCGGTGATCGAGTAGACCTTGCGGCCGCCCTCGGTGGCATGCGTGACCAGGCCTTCGGCCTCCAGTTTGGCCAGCCGCGGGTAGACCGTGCCGGCCGATGGCGCGTACAGACCCTGGAAGCGTTCCTCCAGGAGTCGGATCACCTCGTAGCCGTGGCGAGGGGCCTCGTCCAGGAGCTTCAGCAGGTAGAGGCGCAGGCGCCCATGGGCGAATACGGGGGGCATGTCAGAGCACCTTTCCGGTCGGCTCGGCCTCGTACGGATCTTCCTCGGCCGGTGGGCGGCGGAGGACGGCGATCGATCCCGAGACGGTCGTGGCCTTCAGCGTTCCCGTACCGGCGCCGAGCGTGCCGGTGATCTTCTTCGCCCCCCACTGGCCGCTGACCAGCAGATCTTCGAAGCCGTTGGAGACGGCGCCGCTCGCCGTGCTCGCCTCGACCCTCGCGTCCGCCGGGTGCGGCAGCCGGATCGCCACCTCGCCGGAGACTGTCGTCAGCCGGATGTCCGTGGGCTTCCCGGTCGGGTCCAGGTCCAGCACCATGTCGCCGCTGACCGAATCGGCCCGTACGGAGGCCCCGGCGCCCTCGACGACCGTCAGATCGCCGGAGACCGACTTGAAGCGGAGGTCACCGGTGACGGCCTGGGCCTCCACATTGCCCGAGACCGTGTCCGCCCGGACCGAGCCGGCCAGGCCGGCGAGCGTGGTGTCTCCGCTGACGCCCCGCACGTCCGTACGCCCCCGGATGCCGGACACGAACGCTCCGGCTCCCACCACGCCGACCTCCACCGTCGACCCGGCCGGCACGGCGAGCGAGACGACCGCGCTGCGGTGCCACCCCTTGCGGTCGAACCACTTGAGGAAGCCGTGCCAGGGCAGGTCCTCGTAGGCGACGGAGAGGGTGCCGTCCTCCTGCGTCACGATCAGCGGTGGGCCCTCGATCCCGGAGACCTCCAGCCTGGCGGTCGGCTCCTCGGTGCCCACGACATTGACCGTGCCGTTGACGATGCGCACATTGAGCGACGTCACCGGTTCGTCGAAGGTCAGCTTCTGCGGCTCGGTGATGGCCCACGTCGACACAGGCATGGATCTGACCTCCCGGGGAACGCGGCGCGACGCAACATATCGCGTCTCATGCAGAACACGATATATCGTGGATCGGGGAAGTCAAGCGGGTGCGAGAAGCCATGGATCGATCAAATAGCGCCACATGTGGGCAAATTGCCCTACGGTGTGGGGCATGAACGCGACATCATCCGTGGGCGCGCTGCTGCTGTGCCGGGCCGAGCCCGGATCCGTGCGGCCGGTGGCCCATCTGCTGCGCGAGCGGATGCTGCTCGCACCCGCCGGGCGCGAGTGGAGCGTCCTCGTCCCGGAGGGCACGCCCTGGCAGGACAGGCAGGAAATGCGGAGCGTGGCGGAGACGGAGGGGGAGCAGCCGGTCGACAGTGTGCTGGCCGGCTGGGCCACCGCACTCGCGGTCGGTTCGACCTGGCCGGTCCTCGCGCTGTGGTGGGACGGCGAGCGGGCGGGGTACACACTCGCGTCCGGTTTCCGGCGGCCCGTCGGCTACGTCTGGCTGACGGACGGCACCCCGGCCGGGGAGGACGAGGCGATGCGTACGTTCGCCGCGCGGCTCGGCCTCGATCCCGTGCTGGACATCCAGCAACTCGAAGCTCTGACCCGCCCCGACCCCGGAGCGGACGCCCGTACCCGGCTGCGCGGGCTGCTCGCCGTCCTCGCCCGCATCGGCGTGACGCTCCCGCCGGGCCTCGAACCCGGCGAACCCGCCGGCCGGCTGCACACCGCGGCCGGCGGCCGGCCCGAAACGCAAAGGATCGCGTGGGTGGGCTGGCGCGATGCGGTGAACCTGCAACTCGACGCGGTCGAGAACAGCGGCCTCGGCCCGTGGATGCGCGGCCCCAGGGCCCGCGCGCTCGCCGCAGCCCAGCTCGCCGCGGGTCTCCCGCTCGTCGCCTGGGGGATCGGGCGCCGCAGCGGAGGGTGGGCCTTCGCGGGGGCGCTGCTGCTCGCGCACGGGACGGCCGGCCTCGCGTACGACCGGATCCGGGACGGCGGATCCTAGCTCCCCGGCGTCGCCCTACTCGTCGTCCTCGTCCTCGTCGTCGAGCCGGGCGAGCCAGGTGGCGAGGCGCTCGACGGGCACCTCGAAGTCGGGGTTGAGGTCGACGAAGGTACGCAGCTGCTCGGCGAGCCACTCGAAGGTGACCTCCTCCTCGCCACGTCGCTTCTCCAGCTCCTCGATGCCACGGTCCGTGAAGTACATGGCGGCAAGTTTAATGCCTGGTGAGCGCACCCGACCGGGCCCCGCGGGGCGATGCGGACGACCCCCGGAACCGGCGCACCCCGACCCGGTGTCATGACCGATGTGCCTCGCATCGGTCACGTACTGCCGTTAGCCTGCGGGGAGTTCAGGGAACGGGGGGTGCCATGAGCGACAGCGGGGCCCGTATCACGCGCATCGAGCTGCCGGACGGTACGCCGGTCTGGGCGCGCATCTCCGGGGCCGAGGAACTCCGGCGAACGCCGGCCGGGAGCGGCCTGTCCTACACGGACACCGGCTTCTCGGACTTCGCCGACCAGGTGCAGGCGCGGGTGGAGAGCCTGCAGGGGGTGGTGACCGGCGTCGCGCGGTCGCTCGCCGAGCCGCTGAGGGCCGTGCAGCCGGACGAGGTCAGCGTCGAATTCGGCATCGAGCTCACCGCCAAGGCGGGCAAGGTCGTCGGGCTCCTCGCGGACGGGGAGGCCAAGGGCGCCATCAAGGTCACACTCACCTGGAACGGCGGCGGACCCCCCGTCGGTCCGCCGATCACGCCCCAGGTGCCCGCGCAGGCGGCCGCGCCGGCCACGCCCCCGGTCCCGTCCGCGCCACCTGAAGCCCGGACACCCCCGGCGCCCGCGGCTCACCCCGTACAACCGGATCCCGCACCCCCGTCGCCGTCCGCCGGGGCACCCGCCGGCGCACCGGCGCATCCCGACGCGGCCGCGGCCGCTGACGGCGGCGGGTCATGACGCAGGAGACCGGCGGGGGCGCGGAGGGGGGTCCGGGCCAGGCGGAGGCTGCGCTCATGGACCTCGTGCGGGACGCCACCGTACGCATCCATCGCCCGGGTGCCGGGTATGCCACTGACGGACCCGGCCAGGGCTTCCTGGGAAGCGGCTTCTTCATCGCCCCGAGCTGGGTTCTCACGTGCGCGCACGTGGCCATGCGGGGGGAGGGGCGCGAGGTGAACGTGTTGTTCAGGGCCGATCCGTACAGCGCCGAGCTGACCGAGGTCCCCGGTCTGGTGCTCGCCGCGCTGCCCGAGACCCGGCCGGCCGGGGTCGCCGGCTGGCCCGCTCCCGACCTCGCGCTCATCCAGCTCCGCCGGCCCGTCGAACACACCTGTGTGTACGTCACCGAGCGCTCGGAGGCCATGCTCCGCGGCCGCAAGGTCCGCTGCGTGGGCTGGGCGCCCTCGCCGGGCGGCGGACTGACGACGCTCAGCGGTGACTGCGAGGTGAAGGGCACATATGGCGGCTGGGCCGACGCCGACCAGCAGATCCGGCTCGACGGGGACTGGCTGGAGTCCGGAATGTCCGGCGGCCCGGTCGTGGACGTGGCCCGGGGCGAGGTCGTCGGCGTGATCAAGTCACGGCTCGACGACCACCAGGGCGGCACCGCCGTCGGCATCGAGCGGCTGCGCTCCCTGACGGTCCCCGCCGGGCCCGTCGAGACCGAGGCGGACGATACGTACCAGGCCGTCTTCCATGCCCACGACCGCTACCACGCCGACCGGCACAACAGCCCCGCCTCCACCGAGCGGACCTGGGCCGATGTGCAGAGCGATCTGCCCGGGCCGCCCGGCCGGGTGCTCGGTCCCAAGCGGCGGATCGACCTGCTGGGCAGGCTCGCCGAGTTCCCGCCCCCGGTCAGCACCCGCAATCTGCTGGCGCTCCTCGACGGTCTGCCGAACGTCCACGCGCGTGACCTCCGCCCGGCCCCGCGCGGCTGGCGCGACGGCCTCGGCTCGCTGTACGACGCACGCGTCCGCGACCGTGACGCCGCGCTCGAACTCATCCTGCGCTACTGCATGGGCGTCCTCGCCGCCGACCGCCCCTTCGACGCGCCCTCCACCCGGACCGCCACGAAGTCCCTCTGGGAATGGGTGAAACGGGTCGCCGACGAGGATCTCTCCCGGGATTTCCGGCAGGAACTCGTGCTGCACTGGCGCGCCGTCCGGCAGCGCCGGGACCAGGAGCACCAACGGACCCCAGCCCCGGTGAACGAGCCGGCCCGCTACGGCGAACGCGCCTTCGTCCTGCTGGAGCTGGAGCCGCGCGGCTGGGAACGGGACCTGTACGACTGGCGGATCGGCGTAGCCCGCCCCACCGGGGAGGTCCTGCCCGTCGCCGAGGACAGCCAGGGCACGGGGCTCGGCGCCCTGCCGGAGCGGCTCGCCGCCCCGCTCGCCGAGGCATTCCGGCGGTGCGACGAACCGGACAGCCCCGCCGTGCTCCAGGTCGCGGTCGTACCGGCGCTGCTCGGCCTGGACGTCGACAACTGGCAGCTGACCCCCGACGGGCCGCCGCTCGGTGTCGTACGCCCGGTGGTCGTGCGCCGCGCGGAGCGGGGGCAGCCGCCGGACGACGAAGTGGAGAGACGGCGCAGAGTCCGCTGGCACAGCATCCGGAACTCCTCGATGCGGGCCGAAGTCGTCGACTGCGAGGACGGAATGGGGGTACGCGTACCGGAGGTGGCGAGGCTGCACTTCCTGGCGTACGAGACCGTGCCGGTCCTCTGCCGGTACGGCGGCCGGCCTGATCCCGGGAGCACGGCCGGACTGGTGCGGATCCTCGACGGCGGCTTCGGGGTGGCCCTGTGGCGGCGGACCGGTGAACCCGACGGGGTCTGCTCGGAATTCCATCGGCGTGCCCTCAACACCGTCGCGGAGGCCCGCACGGCCGACCGGCTGCCGCAGAGGATCCACAGCCTGAGAAGGGACGTGAAGGCGGAACGTGCCGATGCGTTCTGGTCCTACGGAATCGTCCTGTTCTATGACGATCCGCACCATGTGCTGCCCGGTTCCGGGCAGCTCCTGGAAGCGCCGTGAACAGCGAACGCAGGCCTCTTACCGAGGAGTTCACGGATCGATACCGTGAAGCACGTTCGGTGGCTGCTACCCCTCACACCGGACCAGGCGGACGAGTGACGACGAGGAACACGCTATGAGTGAACCCAGCGAGTGGCTCATCTACCGAGGGGCCGGTGAACCGCACGACGGCATCGAACAACTGCCGTCCCCGCCGCCCTGGCGGGACTTCGCGGCCCGCGAGGCCCCCGACCCCGGCGACGACGGGGCCCGGGGCGACCGGACGGACGGGTCCGCCACCCGGCGTCTCGGCGGCCACCGGCACATCGCCGAACTCCACCGGCCAGGCGCCGAAGAACTCGAAATGATCAACGCGGCGCTGTACCTGCGGCGCCCACTGCTGGTCACCGGGAGCCCCGGAGCCGGAAAGAGCACCCTGGCCCACTCCGTCGCCCATGAACTCAGGCTCGGCCGGGTCCTGCGCTGGCCCATAGTCAGCCGGTCCACGCTCCTGGACGGCCTTTACCACTACGACGCGATCGCCAGGCTGCAGGACGTCCAGATCGCCGCGCACGGCGCAGCGGCCGGGACGGCGGGCCACGACGCGTCGGAGAACGTCGGCAGCTACATCCGGCTCGGCCCGCTCGGCACCGCACTGCTGCCCTCAGACCGGCCTCGCGTGCTGCTCATCGACGAACTCGACAAGAGCGACATCGATCTGCCGAACGACCTCCTCAATGTGCTGGAGGAGGGCGAGTTCGGCATTCCGGAGCTGGAACGGATCGCCGACCGGCTGCCCGACGGGGAGGCCGAGGTGCTGACCGACGACGGCACGAAGGTGACGGTCAAGGGCGGCCGCGTGCAGTGCGGGGCGTTCCCGTTCGTCGTGCTCACCAGCAACGGCGAGCGCGACTTCCCGGCCCCGCTGATGCGCCGCTGCATCCATCTGGAGCTGGGCCGCCCCGACCACCAGCGGCTCGCCACGTTCGTCCGCGCCCATCTCGGCGACGAGGCGGCACGTTCCGGAGACGATCTCATCGGCCACTTCCTGGAGCGGTCGCGCAGCGAACTCCTCGCCACCGACCAGCTGTTGAACGCCATCTATCTCACCGACGCGGCCGCCCCGGCCGGCCGGGACCGGCTCGCCGACCTGCTCATCCAGCGACTCGACCGGCCGAGGTGATGAGCTGATGCCCGACGCCACGGCACGGCACGGCCCTGACGGTGCAGCGGGAAGGCGCCGTGCGGAGCCGGGGCCCCACGACGGAGGCCTGCTGCCCGCATTCGTCGCCCGGTTGCGCGAGGCGGGGCTCGACCCCGACGCCGAGCAGCTCTGCGACGCCCTCTGGCTCGCACGGTGGACCCGCCGTGCCGAGACGCCGGAAGGGGCGGAGGAGCAGGGTGGCCGCGCAGTACCGTCGTCACGCGCCGAACCTACCGGCGGGGGACCGGCCACGCCGTCCGCCCGCACCCCGGCCGGGCGTGCCCGCGGCACGGACGCCGTTCCGGACGAGGACGAGCCCGTGGAGCAGGGGGATCCCGCGGCCACGGACCGCCGCATAGCCCTGTATCCGGTACCGCCCGCGGACGCCGCCCCGCTCCGCGACGGGCGGCGTGCGGGCGGCGGACCGCACGGTCGTGGGCGCCGCGAAGCCACCACTCTCACCCTCGGCGTGCCCGCCGCCCCCGCCCTGCCCGCACCTCTCGAAATCCAGCGGGCCTTACGCCCGTTGCAGCGCTATCGCCCCGCCGTGCCCCCACTGCGCCGCACCCTGGACGAGGCGGCCACGGCTGAACTGAGTGCCCGCGCTGGAGGACTGATCATCCCGGTGTTCCGAGGGGTGTCCCGCGCCGACGCGCTGCTGCAGTTCGTCATGGACGCCTCCTCGTCGATGCGTGTCTGGGACCTGATGTTCGGCGAACTCCAGCAGATCTTCGCTCAGTTGGGAGCATTCCGAGATGTACAGGTGCGCTATCTGCATCGTGGCCCCGACGGTTCCTGCGCGGTCAGCCGCAGCCCCGACCCGGCGGCCGCGCCACTGAACTCGGCTGACCGGCTCAGCGATCCGACCGGCCGCCGGGTCACCGTCCTGGTCAGTGACTGCGCCGGACCGCTCTGGCACAGCGGGCGCGCCCACCGGCTGCTGCATCAGCTGGCCCGGCAGGCCCCGACCGCCGTACTGCAGCCACTGCCGCAGCGGATGTGGAACCGTACCCGGCTGCCGGTGACCTACGGTGTGCTCTCCCGCGGTGAAGGGCGCTCCGGCGCCGCCGTGCTGAAAGTCACCGAGGAGGCCGGTGGCACGCCCACCACCCGTCCCGGCGCCCTCGCCGTCCCCGTACTGCCGCCGGTGGCGGGCGCGCTCGCCGCCTGGGCGCGACTGCTCTCCGGCACCGGCGCCGGCCGGATCTCCGGGGCGGTCGGCTGGGTCAGGGCCGACCAGCCGGCCGCGCCCGCACCGCGTCCCGGGGACCGGCCGTCCTCGCTCCAGCTGGTCAGCCGCTTCCGCTCGGCGGCCTCCCCTGCCGCCGGGCAGCTCGCGGTCTACCTCGCCGCGGCACCGCTCTGTCTGCCGGTGATGCAGCTGGTGCAGCGGACGATGCTGCCCGACTCCGGCCCCTCCGAACTCGCCGAGGTGCTGCTCAGCGGACTGATCTCGCGGAGCAAGGGCGACGGTGCTGGCGACGGGCACTGGTACGAGTTCGCGCCCGGCGTCCAGGAGGCGCTGCTCGGACCCCTGGGGCGGGATGAGGCGCTGCTCGTGCTCAAGCACTGCTCGGAGTACATAGAGCAGCGGTTCGGCAAGGGCGGGCCGAACTTTCCCGCGCTGGCGTACGCGCAGCTCGGGGACGGACCGCGCGGGTCGTCGTACGCCACCGACCTCGGCCGCCGCGCGCAGAGCGACGAGAGTGACGAGAGCGCGGAGAGCGACGGAAGCGGCGGGTCGCGCGTTCCCCATCCCTTCGCCGAGGTCGCGGCCCGCGTACTGGAGCGCTTCATGCCCCTGCCCGAACAGTTCGCGCTCTACAGCGATCGGGGCGGCCGTGACGCCCCGGGCCGGACGACACACGCGGCGGTGGAGAGCGCTCGTGCACTCCTGCGCCAGTTCGACTCGGACAGCATGGTGCAGTACCTGATCGATGCCGTGCAGCTGCTCCGGGGCGCTACAGAGCGCGAGCGATACCCGGGCGCCGACGCCGAACTGTGGGCCGAGTACGCCCGGTGCGTGCTGCGGTTGTGGGAGGTCCAGGGCGGCGACGACCTCCTGAGCGAGGCTCAGGGCGCTGCGGAACGGGCCGTCGCGCATCCCGGAGCGGTACGCGAACGCGCGGTGCTGGCCAAGGTGCTGCACGCTGCGGCCGACGACCGGCGGCGGCGCGGCGACCGGCGCGGCGCACTGGCCCTGCTCAGACGTGCCGACCGCGAGTACACGGTCGCCTGCGCGGCGCCCGGCCTGGACCCCGGCGAGGCGCTGCGGCTCACCTTGGAGCGGGTGCGGGCCCTGGAGGCGCAGTGGCGCCTCGGCGGCGACAGCGCACTGCTGCAGGCCGCAGCAGGAATGCTGGAGGCGTTCGCCGACGTCTGGCCCGACCAGGAGAACCGTCCGGCCACGCTGCCGCTGGCGCACGGCCGGACGCTGCTCAAACTGGCCGGGGCGACCGTCGACACCGAACAGGCACGGGTGTACGCGGAGCAGGCGGCCCGCTCGCTGCGCACCGCGTTCGGGGAGGGTGGCGGTCGGCACACACTGGGCACCGAGGTGCGGATCCTGCTGGACCTGGTGGACGCCCTGCTGGCTGCCGGCGGCGAACCGGACGAGGCGGCGACCCTGATCGACCAGGCGCTGGAGACCGTACGGGAACAGCGTCAGCGCGCCGCGCTGCAGACCAGGGCGGCCCGGATCCGGGTCGCCCGCTACGAACAGCTGGACGAGCCGGACGAACTCGTCTCGGCTGCCGGTTGGTTCGCCCGCGCCTCCCGCGGCGTCCCGCGCGACTCCCAGGTCCATGC
The DNA here is from genome assembly GCF_042872425.1 of Streptomyces sp. NPDC005262. Lineage (NCBI taxonomy): Bacteria > Bacillati > Actinomycetota > Actinomycetes > Kitasatosporales > Streptomycetaceae > Streptomyces > Streptomyces sp. NPDC005262. The sequence continues at coordinate 260,302 of NZ_JBIAKK010000001.1, read as the reverse complement.
GGATCTGCTCGCCGAATGGGGCGGGACCCTGTTGCGACGCGCTGAACTGCCGGACGGGCGCGAATACATCGGCGCGGCGGTGCGGGTGCTTCGCGACTGCCGTACGGAGACGCCGTCCGGCAGTGCGCGCCAGGCCGAGCGGCTGCTGATGCTCGGCCGGGCCCTGATGCTGCGGCACCGGGCCACCGAGGACCGGGTCGATCTGCGAGAGGCCGAGTATCTCTTCGGACTCGCCGCGCAGGAGGCCTGCGACCCCCTGACCGCGGCGCGCTGCTGGCTGGCGCTCGGCCGGTCCCATCTCGACGCCTCGCGGGTGCTGCAGCGGCCGGCCAGGCTCGACGATGCGGCCGAGGCGTTCCGGGACGCGGCCGACTCCGCCCGTACGGCGGAAGCGGAGCTGGAGAGTCCACAACAGTGGGAAGAGGCGGTGGAGTTGGGTGCTATGGCCAACCACTGGCGGGGTATGACGTATGAGAAGGCGGGGCGTCCCCGGGCCGCGCGCGAGGCGTACCGGGCGGCCGGCCTCGAATGGCGCAAACTGCCGAACGGCGGTGGCGCGGCGGCCGAGTCGACCGCCGAGCGGCTGGCCGAGCTGGAGCGCTGAGCACACGACGGCGTGCGCTCAGCGGGTGCACGGCGTGCGCCGAGGTGTAGTGGTACGAGGGCCAGGGACACGGGATCGACGGTGTGCGCTCGACGGCGAGCGCGCGACCGCAGACCCGCCGCGCAGTCAACGGGGAGGATTGATGGGCGAGTTGAGCGAGCCGGGTGAGTCGGCACACGGGGCCGGGGCGCGCGCGCCGGAGGTACCCGGCGCAGGGACCGGCCACGAGCCCGGCGCGCTGCCGGACCTGCTGGGACTCGATCTGGAGGCGCTGCGGACGCTGGACCACCCGGTCCTCTCCGCGGTGGTCGCGGATCTCCGGGACAGGGCCGAGCAGCCGCGGGAGATGTTGTGGGGTTTCACCAACGCCTTCTGAGGCGCGGTGGACCGCGCGGACGCGGTCCGTGGTCCGGGTGAACGGAGCGGCACGGCCCGGGACGGGTCTGCCCGGGCGGCAGGCCGCGGAGACGCGCCCCGGACCGGTGGAGGGAGCGTTCCCGACAGCGGGGGACGACTCGGCAGACGGACAGCACGGGGGTGCCGAAGTGTCCCGACGGACGCCGCCAGGCGCGGCCGCAGGCCCGGATGCCGCCGCGCGGCCAGCCGTCCCCTTCGGCCAGTTCATCGTCAAGGTCCACGGTCGCTGCAATCTCGCCTGCCGCTACTGCTACCTGTACGAGGGCCCCGACCGGACGTGGCGCGGCCGCCCGGCCGCCGCCGCACCGGCCGTCCTGGACCGTACCGCGGGCCGGATCGCCGAACACGCGACGACGCATGCCCTGCGTAGCGTGGCCCTGGTCCTCCACGGCGGCGAACCCCTGCTCGCGGGCGCAGGGAGGCTGGGCGCCTTCGCCGACCGGGTGCGCGAGCGGATGGCCGGCGGCTGCACTCTCCACACCACCGTGCAGACCAACGCCACCCTGCTCACCGACGCCGGCGTCGCCACCCTCGCCCGGCACGGCATTCGCATCGGGATCAGCCTCGACGGCGGTCTCGCCCGGCACAACACCCTCCGCACCGACCACGCGGGCCGCCCCTCCTGGCCCGCCGCCTCCCGTGGTGCCCGGCTCCTCGCCGATCGGCACCCAGACGCGTACGCGGGCATCCTCACCGTCGTCGACCCGCGGACCGACCCCGTCGAGATGTACGAGTCGCTGCTCACCCTTCGCCCACCGGCCCTGGACCTCCTGCTGCCGCACGGCAACTGGACCACTCCGCCGCCGGGCATAGCCGACCCCGGGACACCGGGCGCCGGACCGGGACCGGCGCGCCCCACCCCGTACGGCGACTGGCTGTGCACCGTCTTCGACCGCTGGTGGCCGGCCGGCCGGCGGGAGACCCGGGTTCGGCTCTTCGAGGAGTGCCTCGCCCTGCTGCTCGGCCTGCCCGCCGCCACCGAATCCCTGGGCCTCGACCCGGTCAACGCCGTCGTCGTCGAGACCGACGGCGCGATCGAACAGGTCGACTCCCTGAAGTCCGCCTACGACACGGCTGCCGCCACCGGACTCGACATCTTCCGCCACAGCTTCGACGAAGCCCTGCGCCACCCCGGCGTCGCCGCCCGGCAGGCAGGTGCCGACGCACTCGCCGCCGCCTGCCGTGCCTGCCCGCTGCTGGCCGTCTGCGGCGGCGGCCACTATGCCCACCGCTACCGCGCAGAGAACGGTTTCACCAACCCGTCCGTCTACTGCGCCGACCTCGACCGGCTCGTCCGCCATGTGGCGGACCGACTTGCCGCCGCAACCGCAGGAGACCACCCATGAGCCCCCCACTCCCGGACCGCGCGCTCCGCGCCTTCGGCCGTACCGAAGGCGACGCCGACGACCTCGGCCTGCTCGTACGCGATCAGGACACCCGCCGCCTCGTCCTGCTGCGGGCCCTCCTCGACGCAGCCGGGGCGGCCCCCGTGACCGTCTGCCCACCGGACCGGCTCGCCCGGCTGCACCAGGACTGGGCGCTGCTCGAAGCCGCCGAACGCGCGGACCGGACCGCCGTGCGCGCGGTGCTGCTGCACCCTCTGGTGGGCCCGTGGGCGCAGAGCTGTCTGCGGGGCCTGACCGCCACCGCCCCCACCCCCCAACTTCACGCGGACCTCGACCACCTGGGTGCGCTCGCCGCGGCGGCGGCGATCCGCGCACGGCTGGCTTTCACGGCCCGGCTCACCGCGCGCGGCGGACTGCTGTCGCTGCCGGCTCTGGGGGCCGTGCGGATGCCCGACGGCCGGATCGACATCACGTCCACCGGCAGCGAGTTGACGTTACGCCACCGCCCGGAGAAGCCCCTCGTCGTGCACGCGCACGCCGACGGCACCACGAGCTCCCCCGACCCACGATGGCTGACCGCGCTGTCCCTGCCCGCCGTACTGCCCGGCGCCGGCCCCGTCCCGCTGGACGATCTCGACCCGTACCGCACCGCCGGCAGCGGTCTGGAACGCCACGGACTGAGCGGCGCCGTCCACATCGACGACAGCGAACGCAAGGCGTGGACGGAGTCCTGGTCCGGCGTCGAACCGCTGCTCCGCATCGGCGGCGCACACCGCGTGACCGAGGCGGCCGTGCTGCTGCGCTGCCTGGTGCCACTTGGCCCGACGCCCGGATCGGGCCCCACCGGCCAGGGCGCGGCGCACTGCAGTGGCACCAGGCGCGAGGCCTTCGGCGCGGTCCTCAGCAGCAAGCCGGCCACTCCTGCGTACTTCGCCTCGACCCTCGTGCACGAACTGCAGCACACCAAGCTGGCCGCGATCGGCGCCGTCGTACGGCTGCACCACGAGGACGCCACTCCCCGGCACTTCGCACCCTGGCGCTCCGACCCCCGGCCGTTCGACGGGCTGCTCCAGGGCGCCTACTCGCACATGGCGCTCTCCGACTACTGGCAGCGCTTCGCACGCGGCGCGGAGCGCGTCACCCACCGCGATCTCGCCTGGGCCGAACACGCCCGCTGCCGGGAACAAGTAGGAGCAGTACTGCCCGTACTGGCTGGTTCGGGGGCGCTGACCACCGAGGGAAGGGTGCTGGTCAACGAGATGATCACCCTCTACGACCGTCTGGCCGATTGTCCGCCCCCCACGGGGCATCTGGCGCGTGCACGGGCGTATGTGAGCACCGCGCGCGTGATATGGCAGCAGAGGAACGGCTCACGACGGGCGTGAGCAAGCACGTGACCGACGCCGCGACCACCTGATCGTCAAAGGGGCCCCGGTGTATGTTGAGAAGGCTCGAATCGAGGCAGGGAGACGGTTGAATGCCCGGAACGCGTAAGCAAGTTGGAGCAACCGGGGTGCAGACCGTCACCATCAGTTTCGCCGGATTCAACCGGGCGTGGGCGGCGTGGATCGGGGACCGTCTGGAGCGGCGCGGAGTGACGGTCGTCCAGCAGCGCTGGGACCCACCGGTGGACGTGCCGCTGGAGGAGAGCCTGCGGGACCTGACTCTGGCCCGCGGCCTGGTGCTGGTGATCCTCAGCGACTGGTACTTCCAACTCGGCCCGCGCAGCCACGACGAGTGGAACAGAGCGCTGCGCGAAGTCGTCGCCCCCGATCCGGACCGCTTCGTCGCCGTCTCCGTCACCACGTCGGCGCTGCCCGGCGCCACCTCCGTCTTCGGGGCGGCCGACCTGACCAACGTCGGCGCCGACGAGGCCGAACGGCGGCTGCTGGCCCGCCTCGGACTCCCCGCCGAGCCGCCGTCCGAGGCCGCGGTGGCCAGGCCGGGACCGCGGTTCCCGTCCGACACTCCCGAGGTATGGGGCGGCGTGCCGCGCCGCAACACCCGGTTCACCGGCCGTGAGGAACTGCTCAGCAGCGCCTACCGAGCCCTCCAGGACGCCGGCTCCGGCGCGGGCGTCGTCACCCTGCACGGCATGTCCGGCGTCGGCAAGACGCAGCTGGCCGCGGAGTACGTATACCGGTTCGGCTCCGAGTACGACGTCGTGTGGTGGGTCCCCGCCGACCGCCGCGCACTCTACCGCCAGAAACTCGCCGAACTCGCCCCGGAACTGGGCCTGTCCACCGGCGCCGAGTACGGCGAGCGGCTGCGTGCTGTCCGCGACTCGCTGCGCCGCGGCGCCCCCCACTCCCACTGGCTGTTGGTCCTGGACGGCGCCGACGAGCCGGAACAGATCTGGGACCTGGTGCCCACCGGCCCCGGACACGTCCTGATCACCTCACGCAACCCGGAGTGGGGCGAGCACAACAGCAACCTCGTCGAGGTGCCGGTCTACAGCCGCGAGGAATCGGTCGCCTTCATCCGCCGCCGTGCCCCCCGGCTGACCCAGACCGAGTCCGACCTGCTCGCCGACGCATTGGAGGACCTCCCCCTGCTGCTCGACCAGACGGCGGGGTGGCTCAACGACTCCGACATGTCCGTGGACGAGTACATCGAGCTCCTCGAAGGCGGCATCGACCAGGACGTCGTCAAGGTCTCCGCGGACTTCCCGCTGGCCTTCCAGACCGCCTGGTCGATACTGCTGAACAAACTCAAGGACACCGTCCCCGAGTCCGTCGACCTGCTGCGCCTGTGCACGTTCTTCGCTCCCGGCTCCATCCCCGTACGGCTTCTGAAGGAGATGCCGGCCGGAGAGCTTCCCGAGCAGCTGTCCGGCCTGATGAACGACCCGCTGCTGTGGAACAAGGCGATCGGCCAGCTCCGGCAGTACTCGGTCGTCCGCCTGGAGTCCCACGAGTCGATCATCGACGAGCCGTCCTCCGGAGAATCTCTCTACCTGCACCGCATGGTCCACCAGATCGTCAGCAAGGACATGCCGGAGCGGGACCGCCAGGAATTCATCGGTGTGGTCCGCCGAGCCCTTGCCGCCGCGGACCCCGGCCGCCCCACGGACACCCGCCAGTGGCCTGCCTACGCCGAGATCACGCCTCACCTGAAATGGGCTGACGTCCTTCTGAGCACCGATCCGGCGGTCCACACCCTGGTGCTCAACTGCCTGCGTTACATGTACCTCTCGGGGGAGTACCGGGCCGGGATCAAACTCGGTGCCCGCGCCATGAAGGCCTGGCGCGAACTCCTCGGCGAGAACCACCCCAGGGTCTGGGACCTGAGCTACAACTACGCCAACCTGCTGCGCGCGGTCGGTGACTACGGGGGCACGGAGGCCATCGAACGGGCCGCCGTCGACCATCTGCGCGCCGAGCGCGGCGAACGGGACCTGGAACATCTGCGCGCGGCCGGTGGTCTCGCCGCCGACCTGCGGGGTCTCGGCCGGTACGACGAGGCGTTGGAGATCTCCGGCTGGATCCTGGCCGCCTACCGGGAACTCCTTGGCGAACAGGACTCGCGGACGCTCAGCGCGCAGAACAACCTGGCCATCTCGCTGCGGCTGCTCGGTCGGTACGAGGAATCCCTCGAACTGAACCGGCGCACCCTGGAGTCGAGGCGTCAGCTGCTGCGCCCGCGTCACAACTGGACGCTGTACTCAGAGATCAACTACGCCACCGACCTGCGCCTGCTCGGCCGCTACGCCGAGGCCGAGTCGCTCCAGACACAGAGCGCCCGCGTGCACCGGCTCGTGCTGGGCGCCGACAACCCGCAGACACTGCGCGCCGAGCACAACCTCGCGCTGTGCCACTACCGGTCGGGCGACCGCAGCAAGGCCCGCGAGCTGTTCACCCGTGTGCTGGAGCGCAGCGAACGCGTGCTCGGCGAGGGCGATCCCCTGACGATGATGTTCGCGGCCAGCCAGAGCTGTTTCGCCCGCGAGCACGCGGACATCGACCAGGCCAGGGACATAAGCGAGAAAGTTGTGAGCGGCTACGCCGACATGCTCGGCGAGGTCCATCCCTACGTGGCGGGCACCCGCGCCAACCATGCGCTCATCCTGCGCAACGTGGGCGAGCGGGAACACGCCCACGTTCTCATCGAGGAAGCGCTCGCCGACATGACCCAGGCCGTGGGCGAGAACCACCCCTGGACGCTGGGCTGCGCGGTCAACGCGTCGGCACTGCGCAATCTGGTCGGCGACCCCGAATCCGCCGCCTCGCTGATGGAGGCCACTATCAGCCGCGCCACCGAGGTCCTCGGCCGCACCCACCCGCTGACACTCTCGGCCCGCATCGCCCATGCGGCGGACCTGCGCGGGGTCCGGGACAGGCAGCGGGCCGAGAAGATCGAGACCGAGGCGTTGGGCGACCTCGTGACGACCTTGGGAGCACAGCACGTCCACACGGTCTCGGCGCGCTCCCGGACCCGTCCGTTCTGGGACTTCGAGCCGCAGATCATTTGATCTGCTTCCCGGAAAGTTCCATAGAAGCTGAGATGCCGTCAGTAGCCTTGCGGGAAAGGCCGATTGCCGCGCGGAGGGGGAGCGAATGGTGGTCATCGTGGGTTCTGTGGCGTCCGGGGAGGACGGTCCGATACCGGTCGTCGTCGACGCCGAGGCGTACACCAGGCCCGGGACCCCGACCGACGACGTCGACTCGCTGTACGACGACCGGGAGACCCGCGACGGCGCCGGTGCGGCCCGGCGTGCTCTCGGCGCAGCCGGTGATCTGTACGGGGAGGGCCTCGACCTCGCGCGCCGTTGCGCCGCCCAGGCCATGCGTCGCTTGGGGGACCTGGGGCATGGGCTGCGGCCCGACGAAGTAGAACTCCAGGTCGGCATCACTTTCGAGGCCGGCATGGCGGCTGTGGTGAAGGCGGGGGCGGAGGCGCAGATCCAGGTCACCTTCCGCTGGCAGCCGGGCCGCGAGGAGCAGGCCACCACGGTCGTGAGCCCGTCATGAGCGGGGCGTCCTCACCCGCCGCCCCGCCCCCGTCGGAGCCAGTTCCCATCCTCCCGTACAGCCGCATCGTCGGGCAGGACGAGCTGAAGCTCGCCCTGGAGCTCAATTTCATCGCCCCGGGAATCGGCGGCGTCCTCATCGCCGGGCAGCGTGGCACGGCCAAGTCCACTGTCGTACGGGCCTTCGCGCTGATGTCCGGCGGCCAACTTCCCGTCACCCTGCCGATCAACGCGACCGACGACCGGGTGCTGGGCGGCTGGGAGCTGGACGCCCTGATGCACGGTGAGGCGAAGAAGCAGGCAGGGCTGCTCGAAGAGGCCCATGAGAAAGGGCTGCTGTACGTCGACGAGGTCAATCTTCTCGACGACCACATCGTCAACATCATCCTGGATGTGGTCTCCACGGGCGTCCTGTCCGTCCAACGGGAGGGCATCGACACCGCCACCCATGTCTCTTTCGGACTCGTCGGCACCATGAATCCGGAGGAGGGCAGCCTGCGCGCCCAGCTGCTGGACCGTTTCGGCCTGATGGTGACGGCAGCCGAGCTGGACATCGAGGACCGCCACAGAGTGATCACCGCCGTGCTCACCTTCGAGGAGGAACTCGAAACCGAGAACTCGGCGTGGATCCGGGCAGCCGAGGAGGAGAACGACCGGCTGCGCGACCACCTGCTCGCCGCGCGTGAACGGCTGCCTCGCGTCCGCTTGAACGAGAGCGTGAGCAGACTCTGCGCCGAGGCGGCCACCCGTACGGGCGCCGTAGGACAGCGCGGCGACCTCCTCGTGGCCAAAGCTGCCCGGGCGCTGGCGGCCAGGGAAGCGGCGGACCGGGTGGCGCCGGAACACGTGCGCCAGGTGCTCCCGCTCGCCCTGCGCCACCGCAGACCCGAACCCGCCCACGGTTCGGCGTTCGACTGGGGGCCGGACGAGAACGCCGCCGTGACCGACCTGTTCTCCTGAGGCGTCGATGCCCACCCGGCCGACGCAGAACACGGACTTCGCGGACCACGACGATCCGAGCGCGAGGCTGCTCACCGCACTCGTCTGTGCCGCGCTCGAACCGGGATTGTCCGGTGTGCTGCTCTTCGACCTGGCACCGGAACACCTCACCGCCGTCACCGCGGTGTTCTCGGAGCTGCTCGGTCGGGCCGCCGGACAGCCGCCGGGCGCCGGCGTGGACCGCACGACGCTCAACGCGGCCACCGTCGACGAGGACCTGTGGTTACGGCCCCGAGTCCGCCGAGGCGCCCACGGCATCGAATTCACCGTTGAACCCGGGCCGCTCGTCGACGCCCGAACCGGCCCCTCGCTCGTCGTCGTGCCCGATCTGGCTCGGCTCAGCGTGCCCGGGATGCGCGCCGCCGTTCAGCTCCTCGGAGCCGACACGGCCACGGTCGAGCAGTCCGGACTGCGGTGCCGATGGCGACCCCGCGCCCGCTGGCTGGCCGTCTGCCGTACCGAGGACGTCGAGCTGATCTCGCCGCATCTCCTGGACCGTTTCCCGGTACGCCTCGCCGTCCCGGACATGCAGCTGCGCCCGGGCACCGACCCTCTCGGCCCGCTCCCCGCCTCCTGGGCCGCAGTACTCGGGCGGGCCGCCCCCGGACCGCCCGCCCGACTCCGCGCCGAGGTCGCCCCGCGGGTGCTGGAACTCCTGGACGACCGGGACGACACCGGGCTCCGCAGACCGCTCGCCCTGGCCCGTATCGCCCGCGCCCTTGCCCGGCTGGACGATGCCGAAGAGGGCACCGCCGGCCGCGGGGCCGCCTCCGGTGTCCAGGTCACCGCCAACCACGTGGAGCGGGCGGCCCGCCTGATCCGCCTCATCACCGTTCATCGCCCGGCTGCCGCGCCCGAGGTGGCGCCCGGCCCGGCCGTTCCCGATGCTCCGCAGCCTCGGCGGGACCATCCGTCACCCGGGCACCACCCGGCCCAGGGCGGGCACAGTCCGCAGGCGGTGCCGGTCCACGATTCGGGCCCCGCCGTACCCATCGGACCGGTCCCGGTAACGGGTGACCGGACGCCCGGCTCTCTTCCCTACCCGGAGGACACCGTCGGCCCGCGGCCTGAAGGCACCGCTCTGCACACCCCCACCCGGCGCACCGCCGGGACCCGGGTCGCCCGCGGCGCCGTCGTCGGGGTGCGGCGCGCCCGCGACCTCTGGGACCTCGCCCCGGTCCGTACGGCGATGGAAGCGGCCAAGTACCGGGCGGTACGCGGCGAACAGGACCGGTTGGTGATAGCCCCCCAGGATCTGCGGGGCTATGCCAGGGCGCCCGAACCCGTACGGATGCTCACCCTCGTGGTCGACCACACCTGTCACGACGACTGGGACTGGCACGAAGTGTTCGACCCCTTCCTGCAGTGGGCTTACGTCACCCGGGCGTCCGTCCACATCGTTGAAGTCGGCGGCCTGGGCGCAGCGCACGAACTGCGGGCCGACTCCTTCGCCGCCCGCTCCACCCGCGACCCGCGCATCGCCGTCGCACTGGCCCGACGGCCCGGCCGCGCAACCCCTCTCGCCCACGGCCTCGACCAGGCCGGACACGCCCTGCGCCGCGCATTCCAGCACCACCGTGCCGGACTCGTCGAAGCGCTGCTGGTGGTGGTCACCGACGGTCGGGGCAATGTGCCGCTGGCCGCCTCCCACCGCGGTCGGCAGGACGGAGGCGCCGTGGGGCGAGCCGGGATCGAGGACGCGCTGGCCGCCGCCGGCCGGATCGGCTCCTTGGGCCGGACCCAGCTGCACTGCGTGGTCGTCGACCCGGGCCGTCAGCCGTACACGGGACTGCCTGCGGACCTCGCCGACGCCCTCCACGGAAGCGTCGTCGCGGTGCGGCCGAAGGACGAGGCGGTGATCCGTGTTCAATGAGCCGTCAGGCGCGATCCGGCGCCTCAGCCGGCTGGCGGGGCAGGTGCTGCCTGCGCCGCGGACGCCGGTACCTGACGGGGCGCGGACGGGGCACCCGCTGGGGCTCGGCGCGATGCCGGCGCATGCCAAGCAGTCCCCGGCCACGACGTACGCACGCATCAGGGTGAGGCGTCACCACGCGCCGCCCGGCGGGCCGGAGGCCTTCGGCTTCGAGGCATGGTGCCCCGGCGTTCCGAAGCTCCCGTACACATCGGGCGAGAGCCAGCGGCGGCCACAGGCGATCAGCCTCAGCAACGCCCGCCAGGGCGGGGAACCGCCGTCCGAGCTGCTCCGGTCCATCCGCCGCTGGTCCCGGAACCAGAACCCGCTGACCACCTGGATCAACCGGTGCCGGGAAGTCCACGGTGAAGAACTCCAGGTGGTGATCCTCGACCAGACCGGCTTCGACCTGCCCTGGGAGGCGCTGACCCTGCCCACCACCCCGCAGACCGGGCTTCCCGGCGGGCTGCTGGGGGCGCTCGTCGACATGACACGCTGGCTCGACGTGGTCGAGGGCCGGGACGACTTCCCGACGGAGGTGGCCGCCCCGACCGGTGGTGTGCTCGGCTACTTCCACCAGGACATGCGCTCCGACATGAAGGTCTTCCACGGGTACGACCACAGGCCGCACTCCGGCATCGTCGGCTTCCTGCGCAGCCTGAACGAACACACCGCCGAGCCGACCGGTCTGGTCTACATGGGCTGCCACGGAACTTTCGCCGAACAGCTCAGCAAACTCACCCTCGCCGATGTGACCTGGGCCGAGTACAGCGACCACGAGATGACCCTGCTGCGCAGGGACGGCTCGCTGGTCTGTCTCAACGCCTGCCACTCCGGGCGCTTCCTCGACTACGACGGCGACGGCAGACAGTACCTGCGGGGCTTCACCGAGATCTTCCTCGGTAAGGGGGCGGGCGGCTGCATCGTCACCGCGGGAAAGGTCGGCGACAGCGAGGCACGCGAGCTGATCCGGCAGCTCGTCGAGACGGTGACCGAGGACCCCACCCGCCCGGTGGCCCGCGCGCTGCGCGCCTTCCGCGCCGGGGCCCTCGAAGAATTCCACGCCGCCGGTGGGCTCCCGCTCCTGGTCCGGGACGACGGCCGGCTCGACAGGAGCGGACAGGAAAGTGCCCTGCGTCTGCTCTACAGCCTGATGTTCCAGTACTACGGGCATCCGCTCAGCACGCTGCGCCTCACCGGCCGGTACGAGCACGGCCCGAACGCGTGGGAGGGGGCGCACCATGAGCAGTGACGAGCGACCCCTGCTGATCGAGCCGGTCGTCGGCTGGCTGCGTGAGGTGGAGGCCGGACTGGTCCATTACGTCAGCGTCGACCTACGTGGCCCGCTCAACGCCCGGAACGAGGAGGACAGCGAGGCCTGGCCGTACGAGGAGGAGGAACTGGCCTTCAGCGTCTCGCTCGACGGTGCCCCGTACTTCGTCTGTGAGGTGCTCGACGACCCCGGCGTCGTACTGCACCGATTCGGTGGTACGTACGGCCCGGCGCGGTTCATCGTGACGGCGGGCGCGGCCACCGGTCCCGCGACGCTGCGGCTCACCATTTCCAACCAATGGGGGACGCCGGTCCGCAAGGCCGAACTCCCCTGCCGCATCAGGGAATCGGCCGGGCCGGGCGGGGCGTCGCCCAGGCCGGTCCGCGGACACGTACCGGGGGGACCCGGAGGGCCCGCCCCCGTCGCCCGGCGGGCCGGGGAGCTCCCGGTGGGGGACTGGACCGAGCCCGACACCACAGCGGGCGCGCCGCACCGCAGGACCGGACTGCTGCGCGCGTTCCTGGAGAGGTACACCGGCCTGGGCCGCCGCACGGAAGAGCGCGGTGCTCGCGCGCAGCCCTCGGAACCGGAGGACCCCGCTCTGGCCGGGGACGCTTCGGACAAGGCGCTCCCACCCGATGCAGAGGCCGTCACCATCAGCTTCGCCGGTTTCAACCAGGCCTGGGCGGCGTGGATCGGGGACCGACTGGAGCGGCGCGGAGTGACGGTCGTCCAGCAGCGCTGGGACCCACCGGTCGAGGTGCCGCTGGAGGAGAGCCTGCGGGACCTGACCCCGGCGCGTGGCCGGGTGCTCGTCGTCCTCAGCGACTGGTACTTCCAGCTCGGTACGCGCAGCCACGACGAGTGGAACCGGGCGCTGCGCGAGGTCGTCGTCCCCGATCCGGACCGCTTCGCCGCTGTCACCGTCACCACCTCCGCACTGCCCGCTGCCACGTCGGTCTTCGGGGCGGCCGACCTGACCGACGTCGGCGCCGACGAGGCCGAACGGCGGCTGCTCGCCCGTCTCGGTCTCCCCGCCGACCCGCTGCCCGAGGTCGATGCGACGGCCGCGGGTCCGCGGTTCCCGCTCGACGCCCCCGAGGTGTGGGGTGGCGTACCGCGCCGCAACACCCGGTTCACCGGCCGCGAGGAGCTGCTCGGCAGCGCCCACCGCTCCCTTCGGGGTGCCGGCCCCGGTGCGGGCGTCGTGACTCTGCACGGTATGTCCGGCGTCGGCAAGACGCAGCTGGCCGCGGAGTACGTATACCGGTTCGGCTCCGAGTACGACGTCGTGTGGTGGGTCCCCGCCGACCGCCGCGCCGTGCTCCGGAGGCAGCTCGGACAGCTCGCGCCGGAGCTGCGTCTCTCGACGGGACCGGAGTACGGCGAACGGCTGCGGGCGGTGCAGCACGCGCTGCGGCACGGCGACCCGTACAGCCGCTGGCTGCTGGTCCTGGACGGTGCCGACGAACCCGACCAGGTGCAGGACCTGGTGCCCACCGGCCCGGGACATGTGCTGATCACATCGCGCAACCCGGAGTGGCGCGACCAGGGCAGCGCCCTCGTCGAGGTCCCGGTCTACACCCGGGCGGAGTCGCTCGCCTTCGTACGGAACCGGGCACCCCGGCTGACCTTCGCCGGGGCCGACCGGCTGGCCGATGTGCTGGAGGACCTCCCGTTGCTGCTCGACCAGACGGCGGGCTGGCTCAACGACTCCGACATGTCCGTCGACCAGTACATCGAACTCCTGGAACGCGGCACCGACCAGGACGCGGTCAAGATCTCCGCCGACTACCCGCTCGCCTTCTGGACCGGCTGGTCGATCCAGCTGAACAGGCTCAACGAGACGGATCCGGAAGCCATCGACCTGCTCCGGCTCTGCACCTTCTTCGCGCCCGGCTCCCTGCCTGTACGCCTGCTGAACGGCATCAGCATGCCCGGCCCGCTCGCGGACGAAGACCGCCGCGACCGTGCGCTGCGTCGTCTGCTGCGTCACTCGGCCGTCCGCCTGGAGACCGACCCGTCGCCGACCGCCGAGGGGGCGGGGAACGGCGAAGCCCTCCAGATCCACCGCATGGTCCACCAGTTGGTACGCGGAGGCATCCCCGACGACGCATCGGCGGTCTACCGCGACGCCGCCCGGCACGCCCTGGCCACCGCTGATCCCGGGCTCCCCGCCGACACCCGCCTGTGGCCCGCCTATGCGGCACTCACGCCGCATCTGAAGTGGGCGGGGGTCCTGGAGAGCACCGATCCGCTGGTGCAGCAGCTGGTCCTCAACTGCCTTCGCTACATGTACCTTTCGGGAGAGTACGGCAGCGGAGTCAGGTTCGCTGCACCGGCCATGGCCTCCTGGCAGGCCCTGCTGGGCCCCGCTCACCCGCGCATCTGGGACCTCCGCCATCACTACGCCAATCTGCTGCGTGCCACCGGCGACTACCGCGCCAGCGAACAGGTGGAGCGCGCGACCGCCGACTCCCTGGGGGCCGAGCGCGGCGAACTGGACCTGGAGCATCTGCGCGCGGCGGGCGGACTCGCCGCCGACCTGCGGGCGCTCGGCCGCTACCAGGAGGCGCTGGATCTCTCCGTCTCCATCAGGGACCGCGATCGTCAGGTTCTGGGCCAGGAGGACCCCCGAACGCTCAACGCGGAGAACAACCTCGCCGTCTCGCTGAGGCTCCTCGGGCGGTACGCGGAGGCCCTGGCGCAGGACATGCGCACCCTGGAACTGCGCCGGTCCGTACTGCCGGCGAACGCGTCCGCCACGATGTACTCGGAGATCAACCTCGCCATCGACCTGCGCCTGCTGGGCCGCTACCGGGAGGCGGGGGCCGCACTGGACGCCACGGTCCGGCGCCATCTGCGGTGGATGGGCGGCAACAACCCGCAGACGCTGCGTGCCCAGTTCAACCTGGCGCTCTGTCAGCACGCCCAGCAGGGACCCACGGCGGCTCTGCCGTCCCTGACCGGGACCAGGGAACGCTGTCTGCGCCTGCTCGGGGAGCACGACCCGCTCACCCTCCTGATCACCGCGAGCGTCGCCTGCGCGGAACGGCAGGCGGGCGAACCCCGGCAGGCGCTGCTGCTGCACGAGCTGGTGGTGGCGGGCTACCGGCGGATGCTCGGCGAGAGCCATCCGTACACCATCGGTGTGGAGGGCAATCTGGCCCTGATGCGGTGGGACCTCGGCGACCGGCAGGCCGCGAGCTACGAGATCGAGCGGGCCCGCACCCTGATGGCCGAAGCGGTCGGGGCGAACCATCCGTGGACGATCGGGTGCTCGCTGAACGCGCGGCTCGTACGGATGCGGAGCGGTCGGGCGACAGCCGCGCGAGAACTGGCCCGGGAGACCGGTCCGAGAGCCACCGCCGTCCTCGGCCCGGACCACCCGCTGACCGTGGCCTGCCGGTCGGGCGACTCGGCGGCAGGTGCCGGGAACCGCCCGTTCTGGGACTTCGAGCCGATGATCATCTGAGACCCGCTCACCCCGCACACGCCGGAGGGCCCGGTCCCGCGATCACTCGCGGGGCCGGGCCCTCCGGTTCGTACAGCCGCTGATCAGGCCTCGAAGACCTCGGCGACCAGCTGAGCCTGCTCCGCCTGGTGCCGCTTGGCCGAGCCGACCGCCGGGGACGAGCCGTGCGGCCGCGAGATGCGGCGCAGGCGCTCACCGTGCGGGACGTCGGCGCCGACGGCCAGGTCCAGGTGGTCGATCAGGTTCAGGGCGATGAACGGCCAGGCGCCCTGGTTGGCCGGCTCCTCCTGGGCCCACAGGTACTTCTCGGCGTTCGGGTACTTGGCGATCTCGGCCTGGAGCTCGGCACCCGGCAGCGGGTACAGGCGCTCCAGACGGATGATCGCCGTGTCCGTGACACCGCGCTTCTCGCGCTCGGCCTCCAGGTCGTAGTAGACCTTGCCGGCGCAGAAGACGACCTTGCGGACCGAGTTCGGGTCGACCGAGTCGTCGCCGATCACCGGGCGGAAGCCGCCGGTGGTGAACTCCTCCGCCTTCGACGCCGCCGCCTTGAGACGGAGCATCGACTTCGGGGTGAAGACGATCAGCGGCTTGTGGTGCGGGTTGTGCACCTGCCACCGCAGGAGGTGGAAGTAGTTCGACGGGAGCGTCGGCATGGCGACCGTCATGTTGTCCTGCGCGCACATCTGGAGGAAGCGCTCCGGGCGGGCGGACGAGTGGTCCGGGCCCTGGCCCTCGTAGCCGTGCGGCAGGAGCAGCGTGACGCCGGAGGTCTGGCCCCACTTCTGCTCGGCCGAGGAGATGAACTCGTCGACGACGGTCTGCGCGCCGTTGACGAAGTCACCGAACTGGGCCTCCCAGATGACCAGCGACTCCGGGCGGGCCAGCGAGTAGCCGTACTCGAAGCCCATCGCCGCGTACTCGGAGAGCAGCGAGTCGTAGACGTTGTAACGGGCCTGGTCGTCGGAGAGGTAGAGCAGCGGGGTGTAGTCCTCGCCGGTCACCTGGTCGACGAGGACCGCGTGACGCTGACCGAAGGTGCCGCGGCGGGTGTCCTGGCCGGCGAGCCGGACCGGAGTGCCCTCCATCAGCAGCGAACCGATGGCCAGGGTCTCGCCCATGCCCCAGTCGATCGTGCCGTTCTCCACCGAGGCGGCACGGCGCTGCATCTGCGGCATCAGGCGCGGGTGGACCGTGATCCGCTCCGGGATGTTGACCTGCGACTCGGCGATCCGCTTCACGACCTCCTGGGAGACCGCGGTGGTGACGGCGACCGGGAACTCGGGCCGCGCGTCCGGGACATGGGTCTGAGCCGGAGCCGAGGTGGCTTCGCGGACCTCCGCGAAGACCTTCTCCAGCTGGCCCTGGAAGTCCTGGAGCGCCTGCTCGGCCTCTTCCAGCGTGATGTCGCCGCGACCGATGAGCGACTCGGTGTACAGCTTGCGCACCGAGCGCTTCTTGTCGATCAGGGTGTACATCTGCGGGTTGGTGAACTCCGGGTTGTCGCCCTCGTTGTGACCGCGGCGGCGGTAGCAGATGAGGTCGATCACGACGTCCTTGTTGAACGCCTGGCGGAACTCGAAGGCGAGACGGGCCACCCGGACGACGGCCTCGGGGTCGTCGCCGTTGACATGGATGATCGGCGCCTCGATCATGCGCGCCACGTCGGTGGCGTACATCGAGGAACGCGAGGACTCCGGGGCGGCGGTGAAGCCGACCTGGTTGTTGATCACCACGTGCACGGTGCCACCGGTGCGGTATCCACGCAGCTGCGACATGTTGAGCGTCTCGGCGACGACGCCCTGGCCCGCGAAGGCCGCGTCGCCGTGGAGCGCGACGGGCAGGACGGTGAAGTCCGTGCCGCCCTTGTTGATGATGTCCTGCTTGGCGCGGGCGATGCCCTCCAGGACCGGGTCGACCGCCTCCAGGTGCGAGGGGTTGGCGGCCAGCGAGACCTTGATCTGCTCGCCGTCCAGACCGGTGAAGGTGCCTTCGGCGCCCAGGTGGTACTTCACGTCGCCGGAGCCGTGCATCGACCGCGGGTCGAGGTTGCCCTCGAACTCCCGGAAGATCTGCGCGTACGACTTGCCGACGATGTTCGCCAGGACGTTCAGCCGGCCGCGGTGGGCCATGCCGATGACGACCTCGTCGAGGCGGGCCTCGGCTGCGGAGTCGATGACGGCGTCGAGCAGCGGGATGACGGACTCGCCGCCCTCCAGCGAGAACCGCTTCTGGCCGACGTACTTGGTCTGCAGGAACGTCTCGAACGCCTCGGCGGCGTTGAGGCGGCGCAGGATCCGCAGCTGCTCCTCGCGCTCCGGCTTCGGGCGCGGACGCTCCACCCGGTCCTGGAGCCACTTGCGCTGCTTCGGGTCCTGGATGTGCATGAACTCGATGCCGGTGGTGCGGCAGTACGACTCACGCAGCACACCGAGGATGTCGCGGAGCTTCATCAGCGTCTTGCCGGCGAAACCGCCGACCGCGAAGTCCCGCTCCAGGTCCCACAGGGTGAGGCCGTGCTCGGTGATGTCCAGGTCGGGGTGCTTGCGCTGGCGGTACTCCAGGGGGTCGGTGTCGGCCATCACGTGACCGCGGACCCGGTAGGAGTGGATCAGCTCGAAGACCCGCGCGGCCTTGGTGACGTCGTCGTCGTGCGAGGCGTCGATGTCCTTGAGCCAGCGGACCGGCTCGTAGGGGATGCGGAGCGCCTTGAAGATCTCGTCGTAGAACTCGTTCTCGCCGAGCAGCAGCTGGGCCAGGATCCGCAGGAACTCGCCGGAGGCGGCGCCCTGGATGACCCGGTGGTCGTACGTCGAGGTCAGGGTCATGACCTTCGAGATGCCCAGCTTGTTCAGGGTGTCCTGGGAGGTGCCCTGGAACTCCGCCGGGTAGTCCATCGCGCCGACACCCATGATGAGGCCCTGACCGGGCATCAGGCGGGGCACCGAGTGGACGGTGCCGATGCCGCCGGGGTTGGTCAGCGAGGCGGTGACTCCGGTGAAGTCGTCCATGCCGAGCTTGCCGATGCGGGCGCGGCGGACGATGTCCTCGTACGCCTGCCAGAACTCGAAGAAGTTGAGCGTCTCGGCCTTCTTGATGGCCGCGACGACCAGCTGGCGGTCGCCGTTCGGCTTCACCAGGTCGATGGCCAGACCGAGGTTGACGTGCTCCGGCTTGACCAGCGTCGGCTTGCCGTCCTTCTCCGCGAAGGAGTAGTTCATCGACGGCATGGCCTTGAGGGCCTGCACCATCGCGTACCCGATGAGGTGCGTGAAGGAGATCTTCCCGCCGCGGGCGCGCTTGAGGTGGTTGTTGATGACGATGCGGTTGTCGAAGAGCAGCTTCACCGGAACGGCGCGGACGGACGTGGCCGTCGGCAGCTCCAGCGAGGCGTTCATGTTCTTCGCAACGGCGGCGGACGGACCGCGCAGCGTCACGTACTCGGGGCCTTCGGCCGCCGCGGTGGCCGGGGCCGCCTTGGCAGGGGCCTTCGCGGCCGGCGCGGCGGGTGCCGCGGGCGCGGCCTTCGCCGGAGCGGCCGGGGCAGCGGGTGCGGCGACCGCGGGCGCCGCCGGAGCGGCGGGTGCGGCGGCCGGAGCCGGAGCCTGGGCCACGGGCTGCGCAGGAGCGGCGTGGTCGGTCTGCGCCGGTGCGGTGGCAGCCGGGGCCGGAGTTACCGCAGCCCCCGCGGCTGCGGCGCCGGGAACGGGCTTGTCCGCCGTGCCGGACGTACCCGGCTTGTAGTCGGCGAAGAAGTCCCACCAGGCGCGATCGACCGAATTGGGATCCTGGAGGTACTGCTGGTAGATCTCGTCGACGAGCCACTCATTGGGGCCGAAAGCGGCAGCCGGGTTCGCACCCGGGCTGGCTTGGTCGGTCGAGATGCTCGAGTTACTGGGGGACTGAGACGACACGGCGGCAACCGCCCTCTTCCGCTTCACAAGGTGATGGACAGCGGAAATCAAGGCTACGCCTCCTTGACCGTTCCATGCAGACCGGGCCGGTCTTCGTCGTGCAAGTCACATCAAAGAGCGGGTTTCGGCGCTGGGAATGGCGGGAAACAAGCGTGGTTCCGCTTCACTCCGGGTACGCGTGGCCGTGGCTACGGCCACGTGGACCATATCCCCTAGTGGGACGATGCGTAGAACGTGCCCTTCCGGTTCGGGCCCCGCGTCAACTGCGTGGTTGAGAGATCCCCGGAAGGGTGACCTGGATCCGGCATCCGCGAGTCGATTCGGCCACCCCGATGCGACCGCCGTGCAGATCCACGGCCCAGCGGGCGATCGCCAGGCCCAGGCCCGTACCGCCGTCACTGCCCGGACCGTGCGGGGACGCCACCTTGCCGCGGTTGAAACGCTCGAAGACCCGGTGGCGCTCGGACTCCGGGATGCCAGGACCCTCGTCCAGGACCTCGAGATCCAGCGACTCCGGCAGCGCGCCGCGTCGTGCCCGCACCGTGACCCGGCCGTGCGGCGGGCTGTGCTTGACCGCGTTGTCGATCAGATTGGCCACCACCTGGTGGAGCCGCTCCGCGTCCGCGTGCGCGGTCAGCTCGGGCGGCGACACGTCCAGATGCAGATGTACGTCCGTGCGGGTGTGGTTCCCGGAGCCGGAGGACAGCCGGCGGTGCGAGGCGGCGAGGTTCGCTTCCTTCAGCACGCCCGAGAGATACGGCCACACCTCGAAACGGCGGGCCTTGAGGGTGACCACCCCGTTGTCCAGCCGGGACAGGTCCAGCAGCGTCTCCACCAGCCTGCCGAGCCGTTCCGTCTGTTTCAGCGCCGTGCGCATGGTCTCCGGATCAGCGGCGGAGACCCCGTCCACGACGTTCTCGAGGACGGCTCTCAAAGCCGCGATGGGCGTGCGCAGCTCATGCGAGACATTGGCCACCAGCTCCTTGCGGTGCAGGTCCACGGCTTCCAGATCGTCCGCCATGAGGTTGATCGTCTGGGCCAGATCACCGAGCTCGTCCCGCCGGCCCGCGCCCCGCACCCGTCGGGTGTAGTCGCCCTGTGAGATCGACCGGGCGACTCTCGTCATCTCGTCCAGCGGCGCCGTCAGCCCGTGGGCCACGAACTGGGTGATCAGCAGCGTCGCGATCACCGAGAACACCGTGATGAACCGCAGCTCGGTCCTGGTGCGCACCGCCACCATCAGCAGCCCGGTCGTGATGAACACCGAGACCACGACCAGCGTGCCCAGCTTGGCCTTGATCGAGAAAGGGCGCAGTCCGGAGCCGGGCCGGGTCATGGCGCCGGGGTCTCCAGGGCGTAACCGACACCGTGCACGGTACGGATCCGCTCCGCACCGATCTTCCGGCGCAGGGCCTTGATGTGGCTGTCGACGGTACGGGTGCCGGAGGCGTCCGCCCAGTCCCAGACCTCCGCCAGCAGCTGCTCCCGGGAGAGCACCGCGCGCGGTGTGTTGGCCAGGCAGACCAGCAGGTCGAACTCGGTGGGCGTCAGGTGGACGTCCTCCGCGCGCACCCGGACCCGGCGCTGGGCGTGATCGATCTCCAGCTCGCCGAGGCGGAGGATGCCGCTGCGCGGCGTCACCGCGGCCAGCGCGGCGCGCTCGACCCGGCGCAGCAGGACATGCACCCGGGCCGCCAGTTCACGCATGGAGAACGGCTTGGTCATGTAGTCGTCGGCTCCGACACCGAGGCCGACCAGCATGTCGGTCTCGTCGTCCCGGGCGGTCAGCATCAGCACCGGCACCGGCCGCGCCGCCTGAACCCGGCGGCAGACCTCCAGGCCGTCGAAGCCCGGAAGCATGATGTCGAGCACCATCAGGTCGGGCTGCCAGGCCTCGGCCGCGTCGACGGCTGCGGGGCCGTCGAGCGCGGTCTGCACCAGAAAGCCTTCGGCCCGCAGGCGTGCGGAAATGGCGTCGACGATCGTCGGGTCGTCCTCGACCACCAGCACCCGGCGCTGCGCGCCCGGGGTGGCCG
The DNA here is from genome assembly GCF_042872425.1 of Streptomyces sp. NPDC005262. NCBI lineage: Bacteria > Bacillati > Actinomycetota > Actinomycetes > Kitasatosporales > Streptomycetaceae > Streptomyces > Streptomyces sp. NPDC005262. Next base: position 239,357 of record NZ_JBIAKK010000001.1, on the reverse strand, counting down.
CGACACCGTTGTGGGTGGTGTGTGTCTGTTCCATCGCCCCGCCCCTGCCCGTTCTCGCGGGGGTCATTCCCCCGGACGCACGGTCTTCGCTTGTGAATTTCGTGGGTGATCCCGTTTGCCGCTCAGCAGCGTAAAGCCAGCAGGCTGCTCCCGGCTACGCAGGGTGTAACGGCACGGGAACGGGTTGGACGCAAGCAGGCGGCGGAGTGTCTGTCTTGTGCCGCTTGGCCCCCGGGCGTCCGGGGGCCCCGGATACCCGGCGGGGGGACCTCAGCCGTCCCGAAGTGCGAGATGAACCACGTCGGGCACACCTTGGGCAACGCGCACCTCTTCCGTCCGTACCCCGATGAATCCGGCATTCTTCAGAGCCTGTTCGAAGGCGGCGGACGGTCGCGCGGACCACACCGCGAGCACCCCACCCGGGGCGAGCCGTTCCCGGCAGTCCGCCAGACCGGAAGCGGAGTAGAGACTTCCGTTGTCCTCGGTGACGGTCCAGTCCGGGCCGTTGTCGATGTCCAGACACAACGCGTCGTAACGGTCCGTAGTCGTACGCAGATATGTGACGAGGTCCGTCGCCAGGATCGCCGTCCGCGGATCGGCGAGTGCCGCGGCGGAGATCCGGGCCAGCGGCCCGTCCAGGTGCCAGTCGATGATCGCCTGCTCCCGCTCGACCACCGCGATTCGCCCCCAGCGCGGCTCGGCGGCGGCATGCGCCAGCGAGAAGCCGACCCCGAGCCCTCCGACGAGTACGGCCGGGTCCGTCCGTCCGGCGGGCAGCGCGGCGAGCGCGGCGTCGATCAGCAGCCGTTCGGAGCGCCCGTCCGCGGTGTCCATCAGAAAGCACCCATTGGCGATGATCTCGAAGTCGTCCCCCCGCTCCCGCAGGACGACCTCCCCGTACGGTCCCTCGCGGCGGTCGACTGTGACGGAGATGTGAGCGGTGCGGCGGTCGGCGGTCGGCATGTCCTCGGTCTCCGGTAGGCGGCGGATGGAATCCCACCATCCTCGTCAGAAGGTGCGGGTGGGGTCAGAATCGGTGGATCCGGGTGGGGCGCGAGGAGTCGAAGGGCAGGTGGCCTGCCCGCCGCTGTCCCACCGGCGCGCGGACCCCGGCGGTTAGGTGGAAGGCGGATGCCGACGCCTTCGATCTGGGCGGACGGGGCGTCGGGAGCGGTCCCGACGGCCGGGGCGGCGGCCGGACTTGCCCCGGTCGGTTCGGCGTGCAGGGCGACCGGCGGGTCCGGGCCGGAGGCGCCGGGAATGGCGGCGCCCCGCGGAATGCTGCCGTACAGGTAGGCGCTGTGCGGGTTGCGCGGCGTCGGACGCATCGGTGATCCGAAAGGCGGCCGCCTCGACCACGGGGGCGAACGCCGCCGGTACGCGGCGGGGCGAGCCTTCACGTCCGGTCGTCCCGTCGTCGGCCGGCCCCCTGTCGTCCACGCGTGTGTCGCCCATGCGGGCACTCTCCCCCGTGCGCAAGGGCGGCCGCGAATGGTTTTCGCAGGTGACGGCGAGGCGGCGGAGAGATCGCTGAGAGCGAACACAGCCCCGGGAACATTGAGCCGCTCAGAAGCATTGAGCCTGCATACCTCAACTTGAATGCCGAAGGGGAGATCATGGCTAATGAGCCCAACGCGGTCACTCCGCTGACCCTGCCTGTGCTGCCGCTCGACGACGAGGTCGTGCTGCCCGGAATGGTGGTTCCTCTCGACCTGTCCGACACCGATGTGCGTGCCGCCGTGGAGGCCGCGCAGGCAGCCGTCCGGCCGGGTGGCGGCAAGCCCGAGGTGCTGCTCGTGCCGCGGATCGACGGGACGTACACCGGCACGGGTGTGCTCGGTACCGTCGAGCAGGTCGGCCGGCTCTCCGACGGCGACCCGGGTGCGCTCATCCGTGGCCGTGACAGGGTGAGGATCGGCGCCGGGACCACCGGACCCGGGGCCGCGCTCTGGGTGGAGGGGACACGCGTGGACGTGTCCGTCCCCGAGCCGCTTCCCGGTGCCGCCGCCGAGCTGGTCAAGGAGTACAAGGCCCTGGCCACCAGCTGGCTGAAGAAGCGCGGCGCCTGGCAGGTCGTGGACCGGGTCCAGCAGATCGACGACATCTCTGCGCTCGCCGACAATTCCGGTTACTCGCCCTTCCTCACGACCACCCAGAAGGTGCAGCTCCTGGAGACCGCCGACGCGGTCGCCCGGCTGAAGCTCGCCATCCAGTGGCTCGGCGAACACCTCGCCGAGCAGGACGTCGCCGAGTCCATCGCGAAGGATGTCCAGGAGGGTGTCGACAAGCAGCAGCGCGAGTTCCTGCTGCGGCGCCAGCTCGAAGCCGTACGCAAGGAGCTGTCCGAGCTCAACGGCGACCCGGAGGACGAGTCCGACGACTACCGGGCGCGCGTCGAAGCCGCCGACCTTCCCGAGCACGTCCGTGAGGCCGCGCTCAAGGAGGTCGACAAGCTGGAACGCTCGTCCGACCAGAGCCCCGAGGGCTCCTGGATCCGCACCTGGCTGGACACCGTCCTCGAACTGCCGTGGAACGAGCGCACCGAGGACGCGTACGACATCCGCGCCGCCAAGGCCGTCCTCGACGCCGAGCACGCGGGCCTGGAGGACGTGAAGGAGCGGATCACCGAGTACCTCGCCGTGCGCAAGCGCCGTGCCGACCGCGGTCTCGGGGTCGTCGGCGGGCGCCGCGGTGGTGCCGTGCTGGCCCTCGTCGGACCCCCCGGCGTCGGCAAGACGTCCCTCGGCGAGAGCGTCGCGCACGCCATGGGGCGCAAGTTCGTGCGTGTCGCGCTCGGCGGTGTGCGGGACGAGGCGGAGATCCGCGGCCATCGGCGTACGTACGTCGGTGCGCTCCCCGGACGCATCGTCCGCGCCGTCAAGGAGGCCGGTTCCATGAACCCGGTCGTCCTGCTCGACGAGATCGACAAGGTCGGCTCCGACTTCCGCGGTGACCCGGCCGCGGCGCTCCTCGAAGTGCTCGACCCGGCTCAGAACCACACCTTCCGCGACCACTACCTGGAGGTCGAGCTCGACCTCAGCGACGTGGTCTTCCTGGCCACCGCCAACGTCCTGGAAGCCATCCCGGAGGCTCTGCTCGACCGCATGGAGCTGGTCAGGCTCGACGGCTACACCGAGGACGAGAAGGTCGTCATCGCCCGGGACCACCTGCTGCCGCGTCAGCTGGAGCGTGCCGGTCTGGAGAAGGGCGAGGTGACCCTCGAGGAGTCGGCGCTGCGCAAGCTGGCCGGCGAGTACACCCGCGAGGCGGGCGTACGCAACCTGGAGCGGGCCGTCGCCCGGCTGCTCCGCAAGGTCGCGGCCCAGCACGAGCTGGGCGACCGGGAGCTCCCGTTCAGCGTCACCGACGAGGACCTGCGGGGTCTCGTCGGACGACCGCACCACGTTCCCGAGTCCGCCCAGGACCCGGCCGAGCGCCGCACCGCGGTGCCGGGCGTGGCGACCGGACTCGCGGTGACTGGTGCCGGCGGCGACGTGCTGTTCGTGGAGGCGTCGCTGGCCGATCCGGAGACGGGTGCCGCCGGACTGACCCTGACCGGTCAGCTCGGCGACGTCATGAAGGAGTCCGCGCAGATCGCGCTCAGCTTCCTGAGGTCGCACGGCGCCGAACTGGAACTGCCGGTCGCCGACCTCAAGGACCGGGGAGCGCACATCCACTTCCCGGCGGGTGCGGTCCCCAAGGACGGCCCCAGTGCCGGTATCACGATGACGACGGCACTGGCCTCGCTGCTCTCCGGGCGGCTGGTCCGTACGGATGTGGCGATGACCGGCGAGGTGTCGCTGACCGGACGGGTCCTGCCGATCGGCGGCCTGAAGCAGAAGCTGCTGGCCGCTCACCGCGCCGGGATCACCACCGTGGTGATCCCGAAGCGGAACGAGGCCGATCTGGACGACGTCCCGGCCGAGGTCCTCGACAAGCTGGAGGTCCACCCGGTGACGGATGTCCGGCAGGTGCTGGAGATCGCTCTCGCCCCGGCTACGGCCAGGGCGGAGGAGAGGATCCCGGCCGCGGCGTGAGCGCCATGGCGTGACGGGCGTGGCATGACGTGCGCGGCCGGTCGGACGGCCCGTACCCCCGAGAGGGCGGTGCGGGCCGTTCCGCATGTCCTCGGGTGTCCACGGTCTCCGGGCAGCCGGGTGGCGGGCATGTGCTCAGGGGCGGTGCCCGGCGCCGGCTCGGACCGGGCCGGCGGCCGGGGGACCGTCACAAGGGTGTGGCCACCCTTCCTCGGTGCGTCGATGCGGTGTTCTTGTGGATCTGCCCGGTCGGGACGGGCTGCCGGGCCCTACCGGTGCGGTGGACGCGACCGGTGGCCCCGGTGACGGGGTGCGTCACCGGGGCCCGGTGGGGCGCTGCGGGGCGGGGGACTCAGCCGTTGGCGAGAGCCTGTACGCGGTCGAGGGCGCCGTTGAAGTGGTTGTGGTCGCCGACGTACGGACCGGACGACGTGTACTGCCAGATGGTGTAGTAGCTCCAGCCGGCCGGGAGTTCACCGACGGTGGTGTTGTAGCGGGCCACCCAGAGCGGGTTGGTGGCCGCGAAGCCCGCGTTGTTGCCGGTGCAGGCCTGCCACCAGCTGGTCGCCGTGTAGATGACGGCGTCGCGGCCGGTGCGCGACTTGTACGTGTTCACGAAGTCGCGGATCCAGGAGACCATGGAGGCCGCGGTCTTGCCGTAGCACTGGTCGCCGTACGGGTTCCACTCGATGTCGAGGACGCCCGGCAGCGTCTTGCCGTCCTTCGACCAGCCGCCCCCGTGGTCCACGAAGTAGTTGGCCTGGGTGGCACCGCTCGTGGTGTCCGGGGTGGCGAAGTGGTACGCGCCCCGGATCATGCCGACGTTGTACGAGCCGTTGTACTGCTGGGCGAAGTACGGGTTCGTGTAGTACGTGCCTTCGGTGGCCTTGGTGTAGGCCCACCGGACACCGCTGTTCCAGAGCGTCGCCCAGTCGACGTTGCCCTGGTGGCTGCTGACGTCCACACCTTCGGTCTGCACGGCGCGCGTGTCACGCGGCAGGCCGCCCTGACCGTCATGGGCGATGACGCCCATGCCCATCGTGGCCGATCCGCGGGCGGGTTTGGTGGTGGCGGTGGGGGAGTCGGCCGCGGTGGCCGCACCGGGCAGGGTGAGCAGAAGCGAGAGTGCTGCGAGAAGAGTTCCCAACGCCGCGAAGCGTGAGCGGCGGGTCGTTCCGGATCCGGATCTGTGCACGGGCATTGCGTGCCTCCGAGGTCTCGGTGGGGGGATCTGCCGACCCAGGGGAGCGGCTCGGCGCACCCCTGCGACATGTGATGGTGTGAACATGTCAGGAAGGACGCTACGCACGTAGACCCGCGCGGCGGAAGGGGGCCTGGGCGCTGCCGTTGGTCTACGCCTGCGAAATACTGGCGGAGCTGCGGCGATGACCAGCGGTGAAAGAAACTTTCAGCGGCAGGAAAGCTCATGAGGGGTGTTGACGTGCACGGGAGCGGAAGCGGTAGTGAACCCGGCGCGACCGGGGCAACTGGTGTGGACCACGAATTCCTGGCACTGGAGAGGGAGTTGGCCGTCTTCCTGCGCCGCGCACGGTCGAGCTCCGGCGAAATGGCGCGCGAGGTCCACCCCGACCTGGAGGCCGCGGCGTACGGACTTCTCGTGCAACTGGAGTCGGCGGGGCGGCAGCGGGCCACCGATCTCGCGGCGTACTTCGGGGTCGGCAAGGCGACCATGAGCCGTCAACTGCGCGCCCTGGAGGACCTCGGACTGGTGGCGCGCGAACCCGATCCGGCCGACGGGCGGGCCTTCCTCGTCCATCTCACCGACGAGGGACTCGCGCGTTACCGCAGCGTCCGCGACGCCCGCCGCGAGCGGTACGTACGCAAGCTCGCCGACTGGGACCGGGCCGAGGTGGCGGAACTGGCCCGGCTGCTGCACCACTTGAACACCCGCGCCGAGGAATGACACGAGCCGGGCCCGGCCCCGACCGGAGCGGCGCCGGTTCTCCCGGGTGCTCCCGGCCCCTGCCCCAGGGGAACCGCCCACGGGGGGCCCTCCATGTCGCTGGCCGGGGCCGGCCCCTGTCCGGGTGACCTACAGCACCGCGTAGACCGCCGTGGCGTCGTCATGCGTCTTGCTGTGCCGCAGATGCGTGCGCTCGGTGTCCGCGTCCTCCAGAGCCCTGACCCGGTCGATCAGCCCCTGTGGGCCCTCCTTGTGGAGCACCCCGAGGCAGGCCGTCCAGTCCCCTTCGCGGAACATCTCGGTCCAACGGCTCGCCCCGTCCGTCAGTGCGGCCAGCGCCCGCACCTCGGCGCGGGGCGTCCGCCCGGTCACGGCGCGGGCCGCCACCGAAGGGTCGGCGGCGGCGGTGAAGAAGCCGCCTTCCTTGTTGCGCACCTGTGCGTCGGCGATCGCCTCGGTGGCCAGGGAGCCCGGAGGCAGCCGGTCGAGCCGGTCGTCGAGCAGTGCGCGTACCGATCCGTCCGTCGACTCGAACAGCAGCACCGAGTCGGAGAGCACCAGGTGTTCGATCTCGCGTTCGTCCCAGCGCGCCATCACGACGGTCGCCTGCGGCGTGCGCACGTGAGAAAGGTCACAGGAGGAGCGGTGTGCGTCGGCGGTGCGCCGGATGGACTCGGCGAGGACCTCCGTGAGAGGCAGATCCCGCCGCGAACCCGACAGTTCGACCAGGGAGCCGCCCAGTCGAGCGGTGAACCACGGGACGGAGTGCACACAACCGTCGTCCCCCTGCGGCGGAGTGACGCCGTCGAGCAGGACCAGCCTCCCGCCCTGGCCGGAGGCGGGAAGTGCGGTGGCCGCCCAGTCCTCGTTGGGGCGCTCGGGGCTACCGGGGATCGTGGTGAGTTCGATACGCATACGGCAAGTCTGCACGACGCCTTCACCGACCCTGCACGAGTGCGGCGTTGGACCGTACGAGCAGGTCAGCCCACCTCTTGAGCGGCAGGAATGGCTCCGAGCGGCGTGCGGGCGGGCATCTTGCCAAAGCCTGCGCGGAAGTTCCAGCCCGCGGTCCGGGCGTGCGCGGCGACGCGCGCGGGGAGACTTGTTCGTCAACTCTGGAGTGATGTTCACTCGTTCAGGTGGCGGAGCGGTCGATGTGCGCCCCCCTCTCAAAAGCACTGGAATGGTCAGAAGCCGTACCAGGCGGTCGGGGCGCCGTTCCATGTGACCGAGCGTCACCTCTGCTTCAAGGGTGGACGAGTCAAGATTGCGAGCACCGGTGCAGAAGAAGCGGCCTCGGAGCAAGGGCAGCAAGCGAAGCGGTTCCGGGGCGACACCTCTGCCGCCGGCCGAAGGTGAGCCCACCCGGCGCACCGTACGCGTACGCAGCCGGCTGGTCGCCGGCGTCGCGGTCGTCGGTATCACCGTCATCGCCGCGGGCGCGCCCGCGGCGCTCGGTGCCTCCTCCGAACTGAACGAGTCCCAGCGGTTGGTCACGCTCGCCGAGCTGAATCAGCAGGCGGTCGCGCTCGCGCATGCCCTCGCGGACGAGCGCGACGAGGTCACCGCCTACATCGCGAGCGGCCGGGACGAGAAGTCCGGCCCGAAGACCGACGGGCCCAGCAGCCGCAGCGCTCGCGTCGACCAGCAGGTCGACGAGATCCGCGGCACGGCCCCCGCCGCGCTGCGCCGCGACCTCTCCACGATCCCCTCGCTGCGCCGTACCGCGCTCACCGGCAAGGGCTCGGCGCTCGCGGCCCATCAGGCGTACTCCGAGGTCATCGCCAAGCTGCAGGACGTCGCGGACGAACTGGCCGAGAAGACCCCGCCGCGGGCATCCGAGGCCACTCGTGCGCCCCTCGCCCTCGGACAGGCGGCCGAGCAGGCCTCGGCCACCCGCGGGCTGTTGGTCGCCGCGCTGTCGGTGCCCCGCGAAGTGCCCACCACCCCGCAGATCGACCCGTTCACCGGGCTGCCCGTGCAGCCCCAGGACGAGGGCCCGAGTGAGGACGACCGCAACCGTGACGAGCTGAGCGCCGCCGCCCAGCAGGCCAGGGTCCGCGAATTCGCCGCGCTCGCCGACTTCGACCAGGCCGCGGGCTCCACCGCCCGCGAGAAGCTCTCCTCCACCGTCACCGGGCCCGAGGTCAACAGCGCGGAGAAGTACCTCGCCGCGCTCACCGACCGCCCCGAGCTGTCGGACTCCGACCAGCAGGTCAACCGGCAGAAGGTCCAGGCGGCACTCTCCGCCCGTATCGACCGGATGCGCAGCGTCGAGTCCGCACTCGGCACCGCCCGGATCCAGCGACTCGAGCAGCTGCGCGACGACGACGTCACCGCGCTCGAACTGCACATCGCGCTGCTCGGCGGCTGTCTGCTGATCGCCGTCGGCGTCTCCACCGCCGTGGCCCGCACGCTCACCCAGCCGCTCGCCGTCCTGCGGATCGGCGCCGCCCGCCTCGCCGCGGAGCCCGGCACCGCCGAGCCGGTCCGCTACACCGGCCGCAACGACGAGTTCGCCCAGGTCGTACGGAACCTCAACGCTCTGCACGGCAAGCTGCAGGGTCTGCTCCACGAGTTCAACGGCCGGTTCGCGAACCTGGAGAAGGAGCGCGGCGAGCTGATCGCCGGACGCGAGGCCCTGTCCGTCCAGCGCGCCGAACTCCAGGTCCGCACTGCCGACCTGGCCGGCCAGCTGGAGCAGTTGAAGAACACCGTCCACCACACCTTCGTCAACCTCTCGCTGCGCACCCTCGGCCTCGTCGAACGCCAGCTCGGCGTCATCGAGAGCCTGGAGGAGCGTGAGCAGGACCCGGAGCGGCTCGCCACCCTCTTCAAGCTCGACCACATGGCCACGGTCATGCGCCGCCACAGCGAGAACATGCTGGTCCTCGCGGGCGCCGAGCACGGCCACGGGCACTCCGGGCCGATCCCGCTGGTCGACGTCCTGCGGGCGGCCGTCAGTGAGATCGAGCGGTACGAGCGGGTCACCATCCAGTCTCTCCCGCCGCACGCCCAGATCGCCGGCTTCGCCGCCGACGACCTCAGCCACCTGGTCGCCGAGCTCCTGGAGAACGCGACCTCCTTCTCGCCGCCCGACTCCCATGTCCAGCTCTCCGGCTGGCTGCTGGAATCCGGCGAGGTGATGCTCTCCGTGCAGGACGAGGGCATCGGGATGTCGTCCGTACGGATGGGCGAGCTCAACGCCCGGCTGGCCGACCCGTCCTCGTTCGAGGCGGGCCGGCAGAGCTCGGACGGAGCCGGCCTCGGACTCCAGGTGACGTCGCTGCTGGCGGCGCGCCACGGGGTGCGGGTCCAACTGCGTGAGCAGAAGGGCAGCGGCGTGACGGCGGTCGTCGTGCTGCCGCAGGCGCTGCTCCCGAAGGCGCCGCCGACCGCCACCCCGCCGCCGGTACGGGTACCGGGGGATGCGCCCGCGCTGAACCTGCCGGGATCGGTGGCCGAGGCCAACTCCAACTCCCTGCCGGGTCGGACGCTCGCGCTGCCCGGTGACCCGCTGATCGCCGCGGCCGAGCAGTCGATCCGCGACGCGGGAGCGGAGCCCGGCGCCGAGCCGGTGCCCGCGCCCGCACCGGGTCCGGCCGCAACCGAGCCCGTCGCGACCGAGCCGCCCGCACCTGAGCCGCTCGCCGCCGAGACCGAGTCCGAGACCACGATGCAGGTCCGGCTCCCCGAGGTCCCGGAGTTCCGGGAGGACCCGCCGGCCCCCACGGCCCCGGTGGCGTCGGACCCGTACACCATCGGACCCGACCGCCACGAGCGCACCGCGGACGAGAGCCAGGAGCCCTTCACCCCTGCCGCCCCGGTCGTCACCACCATCGCGGAGGCCTTTCCCGGCCCCCGGCAGTCGGAACCGCAGCAGCCACAGGGCGAACGCGTCACCGACAAGGGGCTGCCCAAGCGAACCCCCAAGGTCGTGAAGCCCGCCGCCGCCCCTGCCACCGAGCGCAAGGGCAGCCTGGACAAGGAAGCGCTGCGCCGTCGCCTCGGCGGCTTCCATCAGGGCGCGAAGGACGGCCGCCGCGATGTCGAGGCGGAGATCGCCGATGGCGTCGGCAGCGCTGCCGGCACCGGCCCCGCCCTCGGCGCCGACCGGAGCGAACGCACCGCACAGACCGACCACACCGAGCTGGCAGACCGTTCCGGCGGTCGAATCGATGACACGGGGGACACAGTCGAGGAGGCACGCAGTTGACTGCGCCCAGCACATTCGGGCTGAGCACCGAGGCCCGGAACCTTCATTGGTTGCTGAGCAACCTCGTCGAGGAGGTGCCAGGGGTCCACTCGGTCACCGTCGTCTCGTCCGACGGACTGATGCTGCTCTCCTCCGACCCGGGCCACCACGCAGCCAGAGCGACGGGCCGGCAGGACGGCCCGAGGGGCTCCAGCGCCGACCTCGCGACCATCGTCTCCGGCATCGGCTCGCTCACCATCGGCGCCGCGAAGCTGATGGACAGCGGTGGCGTCAAGCAGACCATGGTCGCCATGGACGAGGGCAGCGTCTTCGTCATGTCGATCAGTGACGGCTCCCTGCTCGGCGTGCACGCCACCCCCGACTGCGACATGAGCGTCATCGCCTACCACATGGCGCTCTTCGTCGGCCGTGCCGGACACGTACTCACCCCCGAACTCCGCAGTGAACTGCGCAAATCGATGGAGAGCACCCAGTGATGCCCGCTGCTGAACCCGCCCGCAGGCTCCCCGTCCGCGGTTCCGACCGACGGCCGGCCCGGGTCCGCCCGTACTCGCTCACCGGCGGCCGCACCCGCTTCGGCCACGTCCTCCTCGTCGAGACGTTCGTGGCCGCGCTCGAAGCGCCGGAGGAGCGCCGCGAGCTCACCAACGGCAACCTCACCGCGCGCGTGATGCCGGAGCTCCAGGCCATCGTCGAAATCTGCCGCCGCATGCGTACGGTCGCGGAGATCTCGGCCCTGTTGAAGATGCCGCTCGGCGTGGTCCGAGTGCTGCTCAGCGACTTGGCCGACCAGGGAAAGATCCGTGTGTACGGGACCGGTCACGGCACCGGCCAGCCCGACCGCGCACTGCTCGAAAGGGTGCTGAATGGACTCCGCCGTCTCTGACTCGCTGCTGTCCGCCCCGCGTCAGCCGGGACCGGAGAGCCAGACCGAAGAGTCACTGCAGGCATGGCAGCTGGACCACACCAGGGCCCCCATAGCCACGAAGATAGTGGTCGCGGGCGGGTTCGGCGTCGGCAAGACGACCTTCGTGGGATCCGTCTCCGAGATCACCCCCCTGCAGACCGAAGCGCTGATGACCCAGGCCAGCGAGGAGACCGACGACCTCACCGCGACGCCCGACAAGGTCACCACGACCGTCGCGATGGACTTCGGCCGTCTCACCCTCGACGACGACCTCGTGCTGTACGTGTTCGGCACACCCGGACAGCAGCGCTTCTGGTTCATGTGGGACGACCTGGTGCGTGGCGCGATCGGAGCGGTCGTGCTCGCCGACACCCGGCGGCTCTCCGACTGCTTTCCCGCGCTCGACTACTTCGAGAGCTGCGGACTGCCGTACATCGTGGCCGTCAACCACTTCGAGGGAACACCCGGATTCGAGCCGGAGGACGTCAGGGAGGCCCTGACCATACCCCTGCACATACCCGTTGTGATCATGGACGCGCGTAACAGGATCACGGTCGTCGAGTCGCTGCTGGCACTTGTGGGCCACGCTCTTGACGCCACACCCGAATAGAAACAACACGCGCACGTACACGTACACGTAACGGAGAACCGCGATGCGGAAGATACTCATAGTCGGAGCCGGGCAGTCCGGTCTCCAGCTCGCCCTCGGACTGCAGTCCAGTGGATACGAAGTCACCCTGATGTCCAACCGCACGGCCGACGAGATCCGGTCCGGCCGGGTCATGTCGACGCAGTGCATGTTCGACACCGCGTTGCAGCACGAGCGCGACCTCCAGCTCAACTTCTGGGAATCCCAGGCCCCACGCATCGAGGGCCTCGGCGTCTCGGTCGCCGCTCCCGACTCCTCGCGCGCCATCGACTGGGTCGGCAAGCTGGACGGCTTCGCCCAGTCCGTCGACCAGCGTGTGAAGATGGCCGGCTGGATGGAGACGTTCGCCCAGCGTGGCGGACAGCTCGTCATCCACGGTGCGGCCGTCTCCGACCTCGACTACTTCTCCCGCACCTACGACCTGGTGATGGTCTCCGCGGGCAAGGGCGAGCTGGTCTCCATGTTCGGCCGGGACGCGTCCCGTTCGCCGTTCGACGCCCCGCAGCGCGCACTGGCCGTCGCGTACGTCCACGGCATGGGCCCGCGCCCGGAGCACCCCGAGTTCGACGCGGTCCGCTGCAACCTGGTCCCGGGCGTCGGCGAGCTCTTCGTGATGCCGACCCTGACCACGTCCGGCCGGGCCGACATCCTGTTCTGGGAGGGCGTCCCGGGCGGCCCGCTGGACGTCTTCCAGGGCATAAAGGACCCCTCCGAGCACCTCGCGAAGACGCTGGAGCTCATGGAGCAGTTCACGCCGTGGGAGTACGCCCGTGCCACCAAGGTCGAACTGACGGACGCCAACGGCACCCTGGCGGGCCGTTACGCCCCGACCGTCCGCAAGCCGATCGGCCGCCTCCCCGGCGGCGGTCTGGTGCTGGGCGTGGCGGACGTGGTCGTCGCCAACGACCCGATCACCGGCCAGGGCTCCAACTCGGCCTCCAAGTGCGCCGACGCGTACCTCCGGTCGATCATCGAGCACGGCGACCGTCCGTTCGACGCGGACTGGATGCAGTCCACCTTCGACCGCTACTGGGACACCGCGCAGCACGTCGTGAAGTGGACGAACGCCATGCTCGGCGTACCGCCGGAGCACGTGCTGAACCTGATCGGCGCCGCCGGCCAGCTCCAGCCGGTCGCCGACCGCTTCGCCAACGGGTTCGACAACCCCGCGGACTTCGACAACTTCTTCTTCGACCCGGAGAAGACGAACGCGTACCTGGCCCAGGTCTCCGGGGCTGCATCTGCTGCCTGACCTGCGAAGCAGTAGATAGCGTTGGTCAGTGTTGGTCGCTGTGGGCCGTCCTCGGACGGCCCACAGACGGCCTGGCACGTTGCTATCGATAGCAACCCTGATAGCGACCGGAACGACGTTTGACCAGGCTGGTAGCCAGAGCGGCTGAAGTACCTGCTCGGCGATCTGAGTTCCCGTGCGGGGGGCCATGGCGTGTACATCCGCTGCTGTCACGGCCCCGTCGTACCGAGCGTCACCCCCCCGTCACCGCAACTCTGCACGGTCCTGTTCGTCCTTTTCACGGTCATCCGTGGGCGGGCCCGTCAGCCGCCCGCAGGAGGTTTGAGCAGCCGCCAACGGCAGCGAGTGACCCTGCCGGCCGGCTCCCGCTCGCAGCCGTAGGCGATGGACAGCGCAACCTCGATCCGCGATGCTGCCTTGGCCATCATGCGCCAGTGGTGGCTGCACTGTGTGGGGGTGGGGATTGTGAAGCAATCGCAGTCGGAGACTGTGCCGCCGGAGCGCATCCGTTACCGGTATACGCGTCTCCAGCACGTACTGCCTGTTCTGCCCATCCTTGTCGTCGTCTGGGGCACGAAGGCCTGGGATTGGATGACGTGGAAGGCGACCGGGGCCGAGATGGCCGAGTCGTTTGGTATGTGGGTCCCCGCGCTGCTCCTGCTGCTGATCACCGGGCAGTACTTCGGCGTCACTCTCAAGGAGTCGACGGCCGTCGTGCACAGCCTCCGCCGCCGGACCATCCAGTGGTCGAACGTCCAGGCCATCCGCGTCGAACGCTTCCAGGGGGCCCAAATCGTTGCGATCTACGAAGCGGGTGGCCGTCGTACTCGCCTGCGGGCACCGATCACCGGGTTCCTCTGCTGGGATCGGGAGTTCGAGGAGAAGTGCCACACCATCGACAGGTGGTGGCGAGACCACCGCGGCCCGGATTGGTCGCCCGTTCTTCTTCCGGGGGCGCAGTTGAGCGGCCCACCGGGTCCCGGCGGGAACCCTTTCGCCTCTCCCACGTAGTCGGGGCGCTGGTCCACGTACCCTCGGGCGGTGAGGGGGCCGCTCCTTCGGGTATGGGGCGCCCCGACCGGGAGACGTTCCGAGACGGCTTCCCTCCTGGCGGGGGCGAACCGCCTCCTGGATTGCCCGTAGTCAGTAGCCACTAATCCGTAGCCGGTAGGCAGTGGATGCGAGGCAGTGCGAAGTGGCCTCGGCCCAGGGGATCGACGCCTTGATGCGGATGTAGGTCGCGACGACGGTGCGCCACCAGCCAGTGGGCAGGCACCTTGCCACCGCTGACAAGTCAGCGCGGCCGCCCGGGCGGCCGCGCTCGCGTCGGGAGGGCCGAATCCTGTCGGCGCTCACGTCCCGAACCTGGAGCCTGCCCTACGCGCCGGTGGGGGCGGACGACGCGCTGTATCCCGTGTCCGAGCCGTCCGACGCATCCCGGGGCAGCTCCGGCCGCTCGTACGTGCGCAGCGAAGCGTTCTCCGGATCCGGCCGCACGGCGCCGAGCAGCGGGTTCGACGCCACCGGTGAGACCTTCACCCAGCTCCCCGGCCGTGGCGCCTGCACCACCAGGCCGTTGCCGATGTACATCGCGACGTGCGTGGCCTTGGGGAAGTAGATCACCAGGTCACCCGGGCGCAGCGCGTTCAGCGGCACCTTCCGCAGCCGCTTCCACTGTTCCTGCGAGGTCCGCGGAATGGGCCGGCCCGCGGTCGCCCAGGCCTGTGAGGTGAGACCGGAGCAGTCGAACGACCCCGGCCCTTCCGCACCCCACACGTACGGCTTGCCGACCTGCCCGATCGCGTAATTCACCGCCTCGCCGCCCTCCTCGGACGGCTGCCGGGACGAGGACAGGGCGCCCGAGGCGATCAGCGCGCGCTGGGACTTCTCCGTGGCCTGCTGCTCCAGCCGGGACATCTGGGCGATCTTTTCGGCGGAGAGGGTGGCCAGCAGCTTCTCTACGTTGCCCAGCCGCGCCCGCACCTTGTCGCGCTGCTTCTTCTGCCGCGTCGCCAGCACCCGCTGTCTGTCGCGCACCTTGCGGGAAGCGGTGGCGAGGCCGTCGGCGCGCTTCGCGGCGTCGGTGAGCCGTTCCACGGTCGCGGCCCGGCCGGCGGCCACCCGTTGGATCACATGCCCCTGGTCCAAGGCGTGTTCGGGATCGCGGGCCAACAGCAGCTGTGCGTACGAGGAGAAGTCGGACCGCCCCTGGTACTGCTCACGGGCCAGCCGCCCCGCTTCGTCGTGGCTGCGGGACAGTTCGAGCCTGGCCGCGGCGAGGGCCGAACCGAGCCGTTTCGCCTCGGCGGTCCGCTTCTTCAGCTCGGCCACGGTCCCGTTGTACTTCTCGGTGGCCTCCTCCGCCTGCCGGTACAGCGTGCGCAGCTCGGTCAGCAACTCGGCGATGCTCTTGGCCGAGTCAGGGCCCTTGCCGGTGGCCACGTTCGAGGGACCGGGGTCCGGTGCCACGGGGGCGGCAACGGAGGGGGAGGCCATGACGAGGGCGGCGAGCGCCGCGGAGCAGACGGTGCGCAGGACCGTGCCTGACACGGGATCACCTCCGGTGACGGGGCGATCGCGGGACTACCCCATGAATGAGCGCGACACCCCCATACGGTCACCGGGTGCCGGGTGATGCAAGAACCCCGCGGCGTGGCGGCCGCGGGGTTCCCCCGGAAGGCAGGTGTCCGCAGGCTCACGCCACCGGGAAGGCGTAGAAGATCCGTTCGCGCTGGACCACGGCGGTCTTCCCGAACGCCAGCACCCGGTACGGAGCGGTGACCGTGCGCCCCTTCGGATCCTGCACGCCGATGTCCTGGAACTTCCACAGCCGCCGGCCGTCGGCCGCCGCGAACGCGGTGACCTGCGCGCCTCCGGCGGCCAGCAGGGTCTTGCCGGAGAGGCTGACGGTGACGGCCGGCGCGGCGCCGCCGGGCGCCGCCTCCGTGGACCGCCGCCAGCGCAGCTTTCCGGTGACCCGGTCGACCGTGCCGACTTCCTGGTTGCGGTCGGTGGTGTGCAGGAGTGTTCCGGCCGGCACCGGGGTCCCGAACGCGGAGCCGGCGGTGCCGTTCAGGGTCCACTCCGGCTTGCCGCCGGGCATCTCGAACGACTGGAGGTCGTCACCCACCGCCGCGTAGAGCAGACCCCGGTCGTCGCCGACGGCCGCACCGTCCGGCCCGACCTTGCCGAACGACTTGGTCCACAGCAGCTTTCCGCTCTCGCGGTCGAAGCAGCGGAAGACCGCCTTGCCCTTTGCGGCCTTGACGTCTCCCGGAGTGAGCGTCGCACTCTTCTGACGTACGACGATGTCGTCCGGCCGGACGGCGATCAACCGGTAGGCGGGGGCGGCCGATTCCCGTCCGGTGGGTACGGAGGTCCGCCACACCTCCTTGCGCTGCACGACGTCGTACGCGAACAGGAACGACACGACGGCCTGGGTGTCCTTGCCGGGCTTCTTGCCTTTCTTCGGCTTCTTGGCCTTCACGGTGACCTTGTGGGAGCCGGTGAACCAGATGACCGGCCCGGACTGGCCGATGATGTCCGACACCGTCAGATATGGCGTGTCCTCGAACCCGTCCTCGTAGGCCACCCGGTGCGTGACCTGCCCGTTCGTGGCTGACAGCCAGAGGAACTCGGACGGCCCGGCGACGAAGCACAGATCCTCGCCGGCGGACAGGGCCGCCTGCCCCTTGGCTCCGTCCGCACACTCCCAGACGCGGCGGCCGGAGCGCAGATCGATCCCGACGGCCTGCGTGTCGCCGGTCAGGACGAGCAGCCGGTCGAGCCAGAGGGCGGCGGTGAGCGGCGCGGGCTCGGCCTCGGGATGCGTGTACACCCAACGCGGCTGCGGCGGCAGCCCGGCCACGGTGGGGCGCGTGGGCGCCGGCGCGGGTTTGGCGTCGTCCTGCTCCTCGGACCCGCCGGACTTGAAGGCGAGCACGGCCCCGCCCCCGACGACGAGCCCGGCAGCACCGGCGACGCCACCGACGAGCAGGGTACGGCGGTCGAGGGAGGAGGCTGCGGGAGCGGCATCGTCGGCCGGACCGGCAGGGGGAAGGGAGGGAGGGGGAGCGGTGGGGGTTGTCGCCGGGGTGGCCGATGCGGGGACGGCGGGTGCCGGCGCGGCCGGTGTCGTGGGAGCGGGAAGAGGCCGTGGCACGAGTGGCGCGACGGGCGGCAGGCCGGTGGGCAGTTCGGCCGGAGGCCCGCTGCGCTCCCGCGGGATGGACAGTTGGGTGGTGGGCCGGTCGGGCTCCGGCGCACGGGGGCTGCCGACGCTGCCGATGCGAGTGGTCCGGACATCGTCGTCCCTGGTGGCGGGAGTGTCGGGCCGGGAGTCGGCGGGTCCGTCGGGGGCCGCGTCGGCAGAGTCGTGGCCGAGGGGGCCGAGCAGACTGTGGGTCGGCGAGTCGACGGGGGTGCCGGGGGCTGCGTCGGCCGGACCGTCATCCGGATCCGCCGTCAACTTCCGTACGTTTCCGGCCTGTTCCATGATCACGCGGAGCAGCGGCTCCGGCAGCCAGCCGCCCTTGGCCAGGCCCGCCGCACCCTCCAGTGCCAGTTCTGCCGCCACCGTGCCCGCAGTCGGCCGGTCGGCCGGGTCCTTGGCCAGGCAGCGCGCGATCAGGCCGCGCAGTTCTTCCGGGACCGCGTCCAGTTCCGGTTCGGTACGGGCGATCCGTTCGGCGGCCTCCGCCGCCGGTCCGTCGGCGAGCGGGGTCGTCCCGGTCGCCGCGTACGCCAGCAGCAGTCCCAGCACGAAGAGGTCGGAGGCCGGTCCGGCCTCCTTGCCCTCGACCTGTTCCGGGGTGAGATAGCCGAGCCGTACGGACAGCTGCCCGCCCGGCCGGGCCTCCGCGTCGGCCGCCGCGCCCAGGGGGCCGAAGGCGGTGAGCCGGGGCCCGTCCTCGGCCAGCAGCACCGTCCTGGGGGCGAGCCCTTCCAGTACGGCCCCGGTGGCGTGCACCCGGGAGAGGGTTTCGGCGATGCCCGCGCCCAGTATCCGCACCGCACGCTCGGGGAGCGGACCCGCGAAGTCGATCGCCTCGGCGAGCGTCACCGCCGGTACGTACGTCACGGCCGTCCACAGCTGCCCGTCCGCGGGTCCGTTCTCGTCCTCGTCCGTGTGTTCTGCCGTACGGGTGATGATCTGTGGCTGGACCCAGCCACCGGCCAGCCGGTCCGCCGTGCGTGTCTCCGCCTCGAAGCGGCGGCGGAAGGCAGGGAGTGCGGCGAGTTCGGGGCGGGCCGCGGTGATCACGACGGTGTCGTCGAGGGCCGCGTCGTACGCGAGGTACCGCACGGCGCTTGCGGTCTCGCGGAACCGCGCCACCACGGTGTACGGACCGAAGCGGCGTGGATCGTCCTGACGCAGCGCCTCCATGGCGCACCCCCTTGTGACCGTTCTCGTGACCATGGATCCGTCGATCTTAGAGGGTCCGGTGCGCGCAGCCGGGATGCGCGCGGGTCAGTTCGGTTTCGACCAGGGCCACTTGGGAGTGTGGCGCTCGCGGCCCTCCGGGGCGTACTCGTACACCCAGCCACGCTGCACACCCAGCCGCTTGGAGTATCCGGCCGGGACCCGCCGGTATGTGTACACGGTGGCCGGTCCGCCGCCGGCATCCGGCACCGGGACCTCGTACCACTTGGGCGGATGGCCGGTCGCGCCGACGAGGACAGGCAGGACCCGCCTGTCCAGCGGGCCGCCCCTGAAGGTGGTGTTCTCGCTTCTCACGCCCCCAGTCTGACCCAGGGGCGTGTTCCGGCACTCAGTCCGGGGGCAGCAGGTGCGCCGCTTCGGCGACCACCGGGACGAGCCGGGCGGCCAGCCGCCCGGCCGGGCCGTCGGCCGTCTCCAGCGACAGCAGCTCCGCCACCACGGACGCCGTCTCCCGGTCCGTCGCCGCGGTGGCCGCGAGCAGGGTGATCAGCTGGTCGACCAGCCAGGCGCGCAGATCGTCCGCCGGGGGCTGCTTCTCCTCGTCCAGCCAGATCAGGGAGGCCGCCTCGACGGCCGCGATCCAGGTCCGCACCATCATCCGCAGCCGGGGGCCCGGTGCCTGGGTGTCTCCGCGGCCGAGGTGGAGCAGGATCTGTTCGGCCGCGGCCCGCCGCACCTCGTCGACGATGGCCGTCGTCCGGGACGTCTCCGCGACGCTGCCGCCGCGCAGCAGCGCACTGAACCCGGTGTCGTGCTCGTCGACGAACGCGAGATAGCGGCCGAGCACCCGCGCCACCCGTTCGGTGGGCGGTCCCACGGGCGGCTCGGTGAAGCACAGCTCCAGTTCGTCGGCGGCGGACCGGAGCGCAGCCTCGTACAACTGCTGCCGCCCACCGGGGAAGTAGCGGTAGACGAGAGGGCGGGAGACTCCGGCGGCCGCCGCGACCTCGTCGAGCGAGACCTCGTCGGGGGCCCGGTGCGCGAAGAGGGCGAGGGCCGCACCGAGGAGTTGCGTGCGGCGCTCCTCGACGCTGAGCCTTTGGTACGCGCGGTTCGTCGGGGCTGCGGCAGCAGAGGTCATACCTCGAAGCGTAAGCCGTCCCCTCGGCGTGGGGAGCCGGGTCAGGCCAGCAGGCCCGAGCTCTTCCACAGCCTGCGTCCGACCCCGTTCAGCACACCGATGTCGTCGAGGAAGTCCGTCAGCCGCTTCGCGCCGGTCTGCATGACCTCCGTCCGGTGGCCGCTCGCCTTCACCTGGGCGACGGCCTCGCGGCGGTCCAGGCCGACGTTCTCGTACACCTGCGGGTTGACGAAGCAGACGGAGAAGACGCGCGCCGCCTCCCCGCAGCTCAGCCGGGTGAACTCGCGCTCCCAGCGAGGTGCGGTGACCATCTGCCGGCGCAGCTCCTCGCGGGCGTAGCGGACATGCCGCGCCTCCTCGACCACATGGATCCGGGTCACGCCGCGCACCAGCGTCTGGACGCGCTCGTCCGGGAACGTCAGCCGCTGCATCCAGTCCAGGATCTCCTCGCCGAGCAGGGTCGCGGCGAACGATCCGGGCGTGGTGGACACGGTCTTCAGCACCCGCGCGAGGTTGTGATAGACGCGCGGTACGGGGTAGTTGGGCGCCTGGCCCCACTGGATCATGCGGCCGAACATCATCGAGTGCCGGCACTCGTCGGCTATCTCGGTGAGTGCGTAGCGGACATGGTTGCTGGTCACGGGCTTGTCATAGATGTGCCGGACCAGGAGCTGCATCAGGATGATCTCGAACCAGATGCCGAGCGAGGCCAGCGACGCCGCCTCGTGCCGGGCCAGGTCCATCCGCTGCTCCTCGGACATCTTCCGCCACAGCGGGGTGTCGTAGAGCGAGACGAGCTCGGGGGGCCAGAACCACTTGCCGTCCTCGACGGCCGAATCCCAGTCGAGCTCGGTGTCCGGGTCGAAGGAGTGCTTGGCCGACGACTCCAGGAGGCGTTCGGCGATCTGCTCGCGGTCCCGGAGCGGGCCGAGTGCGTCGCGAAGCACCTGCACGTCGCGTTCGGTCACTGTCGTCATGGCTGAGGGCACCTCACACGTGGGTTACCAGCGGTCACCTCTTATGAGACTGCCTGTCAGCAAGACCGTCAATCCCTTGCGCACGACTTGTTGA
Source organism: Streptomyces sp. NPDC005262 (assembly GCF_042872425.1). NCBI lineage: Bacteria > Bacillati > Actinomycetota > Actinomycetes > Kitasatosporales > Streptomycetaceae > Streptomyces > Streptomyces sp. NPDC005262. The sequence goes on along the minus strand of NZ_JBIAKK010000001.1, from coordinate 218,777 downwards.
CCCGGCGTCTACCAACGTGTGAACCTGCCAACTGACTTAACCGCCACGGAATTTATCGAACCACGCGAGGCGAAGGAGCCGTCCGTGTCGACACACGACCTCTACACCACCGCCCCCGAGGAACCGCTGTGGCAGGTGCCCGCCTCCGGCGCCGCCCGCTTCAGCTGGGAGTACGACGACGGCCGCGAGCGCCTCCTCGCCCTCTACCAGAAGGGCAAGGACAAGCAGTGGGACGGCAACAAGCGCATCGACTGGAGCCTGGAGGTCGACCCCGCCGACCCGCTCGGCACCCCGGACGAGGCACTCACGCTGTACGGCACGCCGCACTGGGCGAAGATGACCGAGAAGGACCGGGGCGAGCTGCGCAAGCACTACACCTCCTGGCAGTTCAGCCAGTTCCTCCACGGCGAGCAGGGCGCCATGGTCTGCGCGGCCAGGATCGTGGAGTCGGTCCCGGATCTGGACGCGAAGTTCTACTCCGCGACCCAGACCATGGACGAGGCCCGGCACGCGGAGATATACGGCCGGTTCCTGCACGAGAAGGTCGGGATGCTCTACCCGGTCAACGACAACCTGCAGGGTCTGCTGGGCGACACCCTTCGTGACTCCCGCTGGGACATGCCGTACCTCGGCATGCAGGTGCTCATCGAGGGGCTCGCCCTTGCCGCCTTCGGCATGATCCGCGACACCACGACCAAGCCCTTGCCCAAGCAGATCCTCGCGTACGTCATGCAGGACGAGGCCCGGCACGTCGCCTTCGGGCGCATGGCGCTGCGTGACTACTACAAGCAGTTGAGCGACGCCGAACTCCGCGAACGCGAGGAGTTCGTCATCGAGGGCTGCTACCTGATGCGGGACCGGCTCAGCGGCGTCGAGGTGCTGCAGAACTTCGGCATAGGCAAACAGGAGGCCAAGGAGCTCTCCGAGCACTCGGAGTATCTGCAGCTCTTCCGGAAGCTGCTGTTCAGCCGGATAGTGCCGTGCGTCAAGGACATAGGACTGTGGGGCGAACGGCTCCAGAAGGCCTACGTGGACATGGGCGTCTTCGAGCTGGGCGACTCCAACCTGGACCTGCTGATGGCCCAGGACGAGGAGATCGCCGAACAGCTGGACCGCGACCGGTTCGCGGCGGAGGAACAGGCCCGGGTGGCGGAGGTCGAGGACGCGATAGCGGACGGCGCGGCGTAGGCGGCCCGCGACCGGATCCTTCAGCGGCCGGCAGCCGGAGGCCGGCCGCGAGAGCGCCCACCGAAGCGCCGCCGCCCGTACCGGCTCCTGCGGCAGTGCGGCGGGCGTTGCCGCGACGCCCTCGGCGGTGACACACGGACGTCGTGGCACAGTTCCGCGACAACTCGGGCCGGACGCTGCCCGCACGCACCCAAAAGGGATGTACACCCGCCGCCCCGGGCGCCAGGATTGCCCTCATGACGCCCCCGCGCGCAGACCTGGCGGCCGCCCGCCGAAGCCTTGAAGGACTCTCACTCGGTGATGCGTTCGGGGAGCGATGGTTCCCGCTCTTCCGCCCGCCCCAGCAGGCCCGCAACGAGATCCGCGCCCGCCGTACTCCCGCCGAACCTGTCTGGCACTGGACCGACGACACGGCCATGGCCCGCGCCCTGCAGCGCGTCCTCGACGACTACGGCGAGGTCGACCAGGACCGGCTCGCGACCTGCTTCGCCCTGACGTACGACATCGACCCGGCCCGCGGCTACGGCCATGGCATGCACATCCTGCTGCCCGAGCTGCTCACCGCACCGGCCGACTGGCGCACCCTCGCGCCCGGTCTCTTCGAGGGCGGCAGCCTCGGCAACGGCGCCGCCATGCGGGTCGCACCGCTCGGCGCCCGGTTCCACGCGGACCTCGACCATGCCGCCCGGCAGGCGCAGTTGTCGGCCGAGGTCACCCACGCCCACCCGCAGGGCGTCGCGGGCGCGGTGGCCGTGGCCGTAGCCGCCGCACTGCAGGTGCGGGGCGGGTTCACGTTGACGGCGGTCGCGGACCGTACGCCCGAAGGGCCGGTACGGGACGGAATCCGGCGCGCCGCAGCCGTACCGTTCACCACCGAGGCGTGGAAGGCGGCCGATCTGCTCGGCAACGGGCAGCGCATCCGGGCCGACGACACCGTCCCGTTCGCCCTGTGGACCGCGGCCCGGCATCCGGGCGATCTGGAAGCGGCTCTCTGGGCCACCGCCGAGGGCTTCGGCGACGTCGACACGACCTGCGCCATCACCGGAGGGGTCGTCGCCGCGGCCACCGGGGTCGACGGCGTGCCGGCCCAGTGGCTGCGCAGTCGTGAGCCGTTGAGCTGAGCCGGCCACCATCTCCGGTATGTGGGGCCGGATCAGGATGCCCGAGTTCACCCGGGACAAGATCCTGGAAGGGGCCGCGGGGGAGAAGAGCATGACCGTGGTCGTACCCGCCAGGGAGATCACGCCCGACGGATACGACATCACGGTGGCCTGTCAGGTCGTGACCTCGAAGGACGCCGGAGTGACCAGCACCATCCCCATGTGCGCCTGGGGCGACGACAACACGGCGGCCTTCGTCGCCCTGGTAACCCCCAAGACCGCGGTCCAGGACCCGAAGAGCATCGACCTGGAGCAGGCGGCGACGGACACGGCCGAGGTCAGGGCCGAGTCGCGCAGGCCGATCGGCTGATCAGCCCGCGGCGGCCGGGGCCGGAAAACCGGTCCGCAGGGTGAACGCCCGCTCAGTCGGACCGTGTTCACGCAGATGCCGCAGACGCTCCTCGGCATGCTGCACCGTCGGGCGCTCACCCGCCGGCACCCACCACAGGGCGGTCATCGCCTCCGTCACCCGCTCGAACCACTCTCGGCGCCGGGCGAGGAGCTCGCGGTGCCGCCCTTGGTACATGAAGGCCGCAAGCGCCTCCATGTCCTGCCACACCGACATGTTCACGATCAGCCAGGAGTCGCCGAAGACCGGTATGTCGGTGGCGTTGCCGGTCTCGCTCCGGAGCCGCCAGATGAAGCCGGCGGCTCGGTCGGCGACCGCGTTGACCGGATCGAGAGCATCGACGAAGTCCTTCAACTCGGGTGAGTCCAGCTGGAATCTGAGCCGGGCGATGTTCACCTGCGCGAGTTCGTGGCCGGGCTGCGGCGCGAGAGATGTCATGGCCGCACAGTAATCAGCGCGCTCCGCGCCGCACGGACCGTTCCGCGCCGCGAGACGATCCGGACCGGTCCGCAACCGTGCAGACCGTGTCTTCAGCCCCGCAGCGCCGCCTCCATGACGGACCTGGCGATCGGAGCCGCGCTGCCGCCCCCGCTGATGTCCGCCCGCTTCGCTGCGGCGTCCTCGACGACGACCGCGACCGCGACCACCGGCTGCCCCGAGTCCGGGGACTCGGCCCAGGAGATGAACCAGGCGTACGGCATACCGGTGTTGTCGATGCCGTGCTGCGCGGTGCCGGTCTTGCCGCCCACCGTCACCCCGTAGATCGAGCCGTTGGACCCGGTGCCCCGCTCCACGACGTCGACCATCATCCTCTGCAGCTGCGTCGCAGTACGCGGATTCATCGCCTGGTGGTAGGACCGCGAGTTGTTCTGATGGACGGTGGTGCCGCCCTTGGTGGTCGTACGGTCGACCAGATACGGGTACTTGAGCTCGCCGCCGTTCGCCACGGCCGACGCCACCATCGCCATCTGCAGGGGCGTCGCCGTCGTGTCGTACTGGCCGATCGACGACAGGGCCAGCTGGTCGTCGCTCATATCGGTGTCGAAGTTGCTCTTGGCCACCCCGGACGGGATCTTCAGCCCGGTGTCGTTGAAGCCGAACTTCCGCACCGCCTCCACCATCCCGTCCAGCCCTACCCGCACCCCGAGATGGGCCATCACGGTGTTGCACGACACCCGGATCGCCTCGGCGAGCGACGCCTCCTCACAGCCGCGCGCCTCGTTGGGGAGCGTGGTGCTGGTCCCGGGCAGCACATAGGGGGACGGGGTGTCGGTCGAGGCGTCGGGGTCGGTGACCACATCCGTGTCGAGTGCGGCCGCAGCGGTCACGATCTTGAAGGTGGAACCCGGCGGATACGTCTGGCGGATCGCTCGGTTCAGCATCGGCTGGCTCTCCGCCGCGTTGAGCTGCCGCCAGGCGTCGGTGACCGACGAACCGGTGCCGGAGAGCCGCCCCGGATCGTACGAGGGGGTCGAGACCAGGGCCAGGATCTTGCCGGTCGACGGCTCGAGGGCGGCGACCGCGCCCCGCCGGCCGCCCAGCCCGTCGTACGCGGCGCGCTGCATCGCGTCCTTGATGGTGGTCATGACGTTGCCGGCGGGCTGCTGGCTGCGAGTGATCTCGTTCCACAGGGGGACCGGGGCGAGCATCGGGTCGGTGCCGGAGAGGATGCCGTCCTCGGCGTTCTCGATCAGCGTCGTGCCGTACGTCTGCGAGGCGTAGCCGGTCACCGGTGCGTACAACGGGCCGTTGGTGTACGTGCGCTCGTAGCTGAGCTGCTCGCCGGTGTTCCGGGAACCGGTGACGGACTTCTTGCCGACCATGATGTCGCCGCGGGGCTGGTCGTAACGGACGATCGTCCGGCGGCGGTTGGCGGGGTTGTCGTTGAGTTCGTCGGCCTGGAAGACCTGGATGCGGGCGGCGTTCAGCAGGAGCGCCATGAGCAGCAGCAGACAGAACGCGGCGGCCCGCCGGATGTAGCGGATCACGACTGCTCCTCCGCGATCGGTGCGACGACCCCGGTCTCCACCTGGTCGGGGTGGGGTCTGCGGGCGACGTCGCTGACACGGATGAGTAGCGCCACGATGATCCAGTTGGTGACGACGGACGAACCGCCCTGGGCGAGGAACGGCATCGCCATGCCGGTCAGCGGGATCAGCCCCATCACGCCCCCCGCGATCACGAACACCTGGAGGGCCAGGATCGAGGCGAGCCCGATCGACAGCAGCCGCCCGAAGGGGTCGCGCAGGGCGAGGCCGGCCCGGTAGCCGCGGGCGACCAGCAGCGCGTACAGCAGGAAGACCGCGGTCAGCCCGGACAGCCCGAGCTCCTCGCCCGCCGTGGCCAGGATGAAGTCGGACTTGGCGGCGAAGCCGATGAGGATGGAGTGGCCGAGACCGAGCCCGGCACCGAGCATCCCGCCCGCGGCGAACGCGAACAGCGACTGGGCGAGCTGGCTGGGCCCGCGGCCCGCGGCGATGGTGGCGAACGGGTCGAGCCAGTCCTGCACCCGGCTGTGCACATGCGGTTCGAAGGAACCGACGACGAAGGCGCCGACGGCGGCGAGCAGCAGCCCCACCGCGATCCAGCCGGTCCGCCCGGTCGCCACGTACAGCATGATCACGAAGAGGCCGAAGAAGAGGAGCGAGGTACCCAGATCGCGTTCGAGGACCAGCACGCAGACGCTGAGCAGCCAGATCGCCACGATCGGGCCGAGCACACGGCCGGTGGGGAGCTGGAGCCGCCAGAACTTGCGGCCGGTGTAGGCGAGCGCATTGCGGTTCGCGGCGAGATAGGCCGCGAAGAAGACGGCGAGCAGAATCTTGGCGAACTCCCCGGGCTGGAAGGAGAATCCGCCGACTCGGATCCAGATCTTGGCGCCGTTCACGGCGGGGAAGAAGATCGGCACGATCATCAGGACGAGGGCGGCGGCGACGGAGAGGTACGCGTACCGCTGGAGCACCCGGTGGTCGCGGAGGAAGACGACGACCACGGTGAAGAAGGCGACACCGAGCGTCGACCAGATCAGCTGGGTGGGTGCGGCCTGGTCCTTGGGCGTCTCCAGATCGAGCCGGTAGATCAGTACCAGGCCGAGACCGTTGAGCAGGACGGCGATGGGGAGCAGCAGCGGATCGGCGAACGGGGCGCGGAAGCGGACGGCGAGGTGGGCGAGTAGGGCGAGCAGTCCCAGTCCGGCGCCGTATCCGGCGACGTCGGGAGGGACCGCGTCGTTGCGCGCGAGACCGACGGCGGCATAGCCGTACACGGAGATGAGGACTGCCCCGATGAGGAGCGAGAGCTCGACCCCGCGCCGCTTGGGCAGGCGTAGCTCGGGCGGGGGTGCGTCCGGCGTTGCGGTCATGCCCCGCAACGTAGCAAGAGGTGGACCTTATTTCCCTTATGTCGCTTCGGCCTGGCCGTCGCTGGTCGGCCCGTCGCGGTCGGCCCGGCCGCCGTTGCCGTCGCCGTTCCGGCCGGCCGGTTCGTCCTCGTCGAACCGCACGTACTCCGGGAGCGTCAGCCGAGCCTCCGCCCCGCCGTCCTCCGCATTGACGAGGACGAGTTCGGCGCCGATGACGGCCGACTGTCCGACGACGATGGTCAGTCCGAGCCCGTGGCCCTTGCCGCCGCCCTCGGTACGGAACCGCTGCGGACCGCCGGTCAGCAGATAGTCCGGGAAGCCCGGACCGTGATCGCGTACGGTCACCACCGGCCCGTCGACCGTCAGGACCACCGGCGGGCGGCCGTGCTTGTGTGCGTTGGCGATCAGATTGCCGAGGACCCGTTCCAGCCGCCGCCTGTCCGTCTCGACCTGCACCTTCCTCACAACGCTGCCGGCTTCCGCTCCCACGACGCGGATCTCGGTCTCCGTCCCCGACGCGCGCACCACCCGCTCGGCGAGCGGCGCCAGTTCGTGCACAGCGAGATCGACCTCCTCGGTACGGGCGTCGAGGCGGGAGATCTCCAGCAGATCCTCCGTCAGCGCCCGCATGGTGCGGACCCGGTCCCGGACCAGCTCGGCCGGCCGGCCGGGCGGCAGCAGCTCGGCGGCGGCCGAGAGGCCGGTCAGCGGGGTGCGCAGCTCGTGCGCCACATCGGCGGTGAAGCGCTGCTCGGCCAGCAGTTTGCGCTGGAGCGTGGACGCCATCGTGTCCAGCGCACCGGCGACGATCGCCACCTCGTCCTGCGGGCGCGAAGGGTCCGCCCTGCAGGGGTCGTCGACGCGGGCGTCGAGATCGCCCGCGCTGATCCGGCGGGCCACCCGGGCGGTCTGGTGCAGCCGCCGGGTGACCCGGGTGACGGCGAACGCGCCGATCAGCAGCGTCACGGCGATCGCCAGCAGCGAGGAGCCGACGATCGCCCGGTCGAGGCCGTCGATGGTGTGGGCGCTCATGCTGTAGTCGATCTCGGTGGCGAGCGCACGGCCGTCGGCCGGGCCCGCGGCCCACATGGCCGCCCGGCCGTGGGCGTCGGCGACGACGGTGCCCCGGCGCCCGCTCACGGCCAGGTCGCGCAGGGAGGCGGGCAGGCCGGCCGGGTCGATACCGGAATCCGGCGGGAGCACCTCGCCCGCCTCGTACGCCCTGGTCGCGTCCGCCAGCCGGGTGAGCGCCTTGTCGCGGGCCTCGCTGACGGTCTGCCGGGTCACCGCGGTATGCACCAGTACACCGAGCAGCGCGGCGAGGGCGCAGCACATCACGGTGATGAACACCGCGGCCTTCCAGGTGAGCGTCGCGGTCCAGGCGGGCGCACGCACTCCCCGCCGCCTCATCGCCGCCCCTCGGAGACGGCGGGCGACGGCGACGTCGCGGTCGGCTCAGAGCTGAGCTGCGCGCTCGGCCGGGCGCTGGGTTCCGGCTCCGGGGTCTTCCGCAGGATCTCGTCCTGCGTCGGCAGCATCGCGTGCTGCCGGTCGTCCCAGGACCAGACCGTCCGGTACTCGTACCCGGTGATCGCCGACGGCACCCGCATGATCACATCCCGGCCGGCCAGCTCCACGCTGATCACGGCGTCCGAGACGGCCATGATCCGGGTGAGCGCACCCGCGTGCGCCATGTAGACCCGGACGGAGAGCCGCCCGTCGCTCCGCCGTACGCCGAGCACCATGTCGTCCTTGCCCGTGCCCGTCAGATCGCGGTAGTACGGCTGCAGGACCGGGCAGGCGGCGGGCTCGGTGCGGCACGCGGTGATCCTCCGGACCGTGTCGGCGGGAAGTTCGTCCGAACCGCTGGACCGGCTGGTGGTGGCCATCAGGTCGGCCTGCACCACGGCGACCGGGTCCAGCGCGCGCACATCGCCGTGCGGGACCGTGATTCCGGGGATGCGCGCCGTCGCACCCTCGCCGTAGTCGTACGGAGCGGCGGAGGCGGGCGGCAGCTGGGGCCAGAGCCGGGCGGGCCCGACGGCGGTCGGGGCCGGTCCGGCGCTCTGCAGCCGGCCGCCGTCGGTGCCGCAGCCGGCAAGCAGCGCGGCGCCGACGGCGGTCACGAGGGCCGCCGTCGCGCGGCGCGTCACCCGACGCTGCGGGCGCATCGCTCGCTCCCTTCCCGGTCGTCCGGTCCATGAGTCCGCAGACCCGTGATCCATCGACCTTATTCGGAAGGAAGTCCTTTATGTCTTCTTGCTGCCGGTGAAGAGGCGGTTGTTCAGTGCTGGTAGGGGTTCTGACCGTCCTGCGCGTACCCCGGCTGCTGCTGCTGCGTCTGCCCGAACGGGTTGCCGTCCTGCGCCGCCACGTGCTGCGCCAGCAACTGGTCGGCCTGCTCCTTCGGGATCTTCTGCTCCCCGCCGCAGAACGTGCACTGCGTCGCGTACTTCGTCGAGAACGGGAACAGCGGCACGAAGAACAGCGTGAACTTCGTGACCCGCTTGCGCAGCGTGTGCGCGGCCGGGTTACCGCACCAGCCGCAGACAAGCGTCAGAACGGCCAGTTGATAGAGATAGCCTCGCGTACCAAAGATGATCACGTTGTGGGCCCTTTCCCCGTGGTTCCCTGAAGCGCTTGCCGGCAGAGTGCCAGCAGCTTTTCGTCCTCGTATGTGTCGTGGCTGCCGTACCCGCCGTCCATCGCGTTGTGACGGCGTGCGGAGGCGAGTTCGGCACGCAGCACGTGTGCCGCATCCGACCCTGCACCAGCAGCACCCATCCGCGCCAGGCATTCGGCCACCCGGACCCTGACAGCACGATTCTTCTCCCAGGCGGCCAGCATGACCGGCACGGACTCCTCGGCCCGGCCGGACACCTCCCACAGTGCGATCGCCGCATCCACCCGCAGCCACAGCTCGTCGTGCGAGAGCAGAGCCCGCAGCCGTGGCGCTGCCGCTTCCGCCCGGGCCCCCAGCCCGCCCAGCGCGGTCACCGCCGACCGCCGCTCGTGCGCATGCTCGGCCCGGAGCCCCTCGAGCAGCACCGGCAGCACGGCCTCCGCATCCCCGTCGACCGCCCACAGCGCCTGCGCCGCCTCCGTCGCCGCCGCGGTCCCGGGGCGGCGGATCAGCGCCCGCAGCTCAGGTACGGCGCAGTGCGCGGCGGAGCCGAACGAGCACAGAGCCCGCAGCGCCGATGTCCGCAACCACTCCCCGCGATACTCCGGCGCACCGCGCAGCACCCGCAGCACCTCCGGCGCAGCATCGCCCGCCCGCAGCGCGGTCAGCCCGCAGAGCAGCGGATTCGCCCGGTCGTACGCCCCCTCGTCGAGAGCGATCTCGCCGAGCCTGCGGCGCAGCACCCCGGCCAGCGGCGACGCTGCCGCCCCCAGATATCCGATGGCGAACCCCACGTCGTGCGGCACCTCGGGACGCTCCAGGGCGGCGGCCAGCGCGGGCAGGGCCCGGGCGTCACCCAGCCGGGCCAGCGCCTTCACCGCGCTGCCGAGTCCCGGCGGTCCGCTCGCCCACTCCTTCACCCAGTCACCGGGGTCCGCCGCCACCCGCGTCGCCAGGGCGTCCGCGGCCGGTGCGGCGAGCCCGAAGAGCTCCTCAAGCACATGCGAGGCGGCCTCGGCCAGTTTCGGCTCCGGGGAATCGAGCTGTTCGCCCACGAGCCGGACCAGCTCCTCGTACGAACCCCGCCAGGCCCGAATCAGCCCGGCGCTCATCCGCACGGCGTCGATCCGCTGCCGCAGGTCGGGGCTGCGCAGCTGATCGGTCAGCAGCGCAGTCCGGTCGGCGACCCGGTCGTCGAGCCCGACGTGCAGTGTCCGCAGCAGATCCGCCGTCCAGGGGGCGGTACGTCCCGCGGACTCGGCGGCGGACAGCGCCCGCAACTGACCCACCAGGGTCACCGGCGCGCCTCGCTCCTCGGCGGCGTCGGCGGCCGGACCTGGATCGTCGCCGGGCCCGGCGGTGAGCACCGGATCCGCCTCGCCGGCCCCGTCGGCTGCGTCGGCTGCGTCGGCCGGTGTCGCGCGCAGCCGTCGCAGCAGTTCCGCCACCTCCCGTACGACATCACCGGGCAGTGCTTCCGGCGCGCACCGGGCCAGCTGGGCGAGGGCGGCCAGCCGCAGTCCCGGCGGGTACGACTCCGCGGCGAGCCGGCTCAGCCAGTCGGCCACCTGCCCGGCCAGCGGGCGGTGCCGCAGCGCGACGCGCCCGGCGGCCTCCACGAGCGCGAGCCGCACCTCCTCGTCCGGCTCCACCGGCAGCCGCTCCCGCAGCAGGGCGAGGACCCGCACGGGGTGGCCGTGCAGGGTGGCGAGCGCCAGCGGCGCGGCGAGCCGCACTCCCGGGTCCTCGTCGGCGATCAGCTCGAAGAACACCCCGGCGCCCGCGGTGACGGCGGCGGCCGCCATCGCGTAGTTGGCCGCGCCCTCGATCTCCTCCTCGTCGAGTTCTTCCTCGTCGTCCTCGTCCAGATCGATGCCACCGATGCTGGTGAGCAGCTCTACGATGCTGCCCCGGTCCTGGATCCCCGGATCCGCGACCAGCTCGAAGAGAAACGGAATGCAGGCAAGCGTGCAGGCGTACACATCGCCCTGGTGGTGCACGGCCCCGTACATGCCGTCCAGCGCCCCCTCGCGCTCCGCCGGATCGGCGGACGCCAGCCCCCGCAGCAGCCCGGGCACATCGTCGGCAGGCCCGTACGCGTGCTCCATCGAGGCCCATTCGACCTCGTCGATCCCTGCGAACACGCCATCGCCTCCCCACGTGACCTCACGAAGCAGTGTCTGCGCAGAGTGTGCACCACGGCCCGGACAATCCACCCGCCACATGCAGCCTTTTGCCCGCACGGACGCCGGCGGCGGGCACCGTGGCCCCTGAACAGGTCCGACGGACTCCGCTCAGGGGACGGCAGGCAGCGGCCGGGCCCGGTCCGGATCGGTCAGCGGGCCGAGCAGATCCCCGTACCGCTCCAGCCGCCCGGCCATGTCGGCGGCCAGAAAGACCAGTTCGGCTGGTGTCCGGCAGCCCTCGATCTCCGTCCAGGTGACGGGCGCGGAGGCAGTCGGTTCGGCCCCGGCCCGCAAGGTGTACGGAGTGGCGGTGGTCTTCGCCGCCGCGTTCTGGCTGAAGTCGACGAACACCTTTCCCGGCCGCAGCGCCCGCGTCATCCGGTGCACCACCAGGTCCGGAAGATCCTGCTCCGCCTCCACGGCGAGCCGTTTCGCGTACGCCGACACCCGATCGGCGGGTGCCGGCTCCACCGGTACGAGGAGATGCAGCCCCTTCGACCCCGAGGTCTTCCCGTACGCGGTCAACCCGTCCGCCGCCAGCCGCTCGCGTAGCCACAGTGCAACCCGACAGCACTCCACGACGGTTGCCGGAGCTCCGGGATCGAGGTCGAGCACCATCCGGTCGGCGATCCCCGGATCATCGGCCTGCCACTGCGGCGTATGGAACTCCACCACCAGGTTCGCGGCCCACATCAGCGACGGCAGGTCCTGCACGACCACCTGCCGGCTCTGCTGTGCCGCATACCGCGGCACCTCGGCGATCCGTACCCAGGACGGCGTACCGGGCGGCGGGTTCTTGGTGAAGAACCGCTGCCCGTCCGGCCCGTCCGGATAGCGCAGGAAGGACACCGGCCGGTTGCGCAGATGCGCCAGCAGGGCGTCGGCCGCCGTGACCGCGTAGTAGTGGAGCACCTCGCCCTTGGTGGTCCCGGTGGCCGGATACAGCACCTTGTCGAGGTTGCTGAGCGCCAGGCGCCGCCCCTCCACCTCCGTGATCGGCGTCATACGATAAGAATCACATGATTCCAGGATCTTGTGGAATCAATCGCCATCTATCGATACCTGTCGAAATCTCCAGGGACAACAGGGGTGAACGGTGAGGTCCATTTGGAACGGCGCGATCTCCTTCGGGCTGGTCAGCATCCCGATCAAGCTGGTCAACGCGACGGAGAGCCACTCGATCTCCTTCCGTCAGATCCACCTCGCCGACGGCGGCCGGATCCGCTACCGGAAGGTCTGCGAACTCGATGAGCAGGAGGTGACGGCCGCCGAGATCGGCAAGGCGTACGAGGATGCCGACGGCACGATGATCCCGATCACCGATGAGGACCTGGCCTCGCTCCCGCTTCCCACCGCCAAGACGATCGAGATCGTCGCATTCGTCCCGGCCACCGAGATCGACCCGCTCCAGATGGACGCGGCGTACTACCTCTCCGCCAACGGAGTCCCGGCGGCCAAGCCGTACACCCTGCTGCGCGAGGCACTGAAGCGGAGCCGGAAGGTCGCCGTCGCCAAGTACGCACTGCGCGGCCGTGAACGTCTCGGCATGCTGCGCGTGGTCGACGACGTGATCGCCATGCACGGCCTGCTCTGGCCCGACGAGATCCGTGCCACCGACGGCGTGGCCCCGGAGTCGGACGTCACGGTCCGTGACGCCGAACTGGACCTGGCCGACGCCCTGATGGCCACCCTCGGCGAGGTCGACATGGACACGCTCCATGACGACTACCGCGAGGCGGTGGAGACCCTCATCGCCTCGAAGGCCTCCGGTGAGGCGTTGCAGCCCGCCGCTTCCGCCGAGCCCGGCGGCGGCAAGGTGATCGACCTGATCGCGGCCCTGGAGAACAGCGTCCGGGCGGCGAAGGAAGCCCGCGGCGAGGAGCCGGAAGAGGCGGAGGGTGCCCCGGTGGCCAAGGTCACCTCACTCGCCGGACGCAAGAAGAGCGGTGGAACCGGGGCAAAGAAGAAAGCTGCCTCCACGACGAAGAGCACCGGCCGGAAGGCTGCCGCGAAGAAGACGACACCGGGCAGATCCCCCGCCAAGAAGACCACCGCACGGTCGGCGACGAAGTCGGCCACGAAGAAGACGACGGCGAACACGGCGGCAAAGACAGCGAAGTCGGCGGCCGGCACGAAGCCGGCGGCCAGGAAGGCATCCCCCAAGAAGCGCGCCTCGGCCTGACGGTTGGTCGATGAAAATCGGACGAAGTGAGCCAATGGGCACGGGTTGCTGGAAAGTGTTAGAAATGGCGCCATGGTCGACCATTCCGACCGATCCCGGAGCAGATCGGCTCGGTCACTGAGCGGCAGGCGTCCGCGAAGCGTAGCCCGGCAGGTGTTCGTCCTGCAGGCGGTGGTCATTGTCCTGCTCGTGGCGGGTGCGGTCGTTGCGCTGGTCCTCCAGTCGATTCACGACGCCGAGATCGAGGCGGAGCGCCGTTCGGTGGCGGCGGCGGAGTCGTTCGCACACTCTCCGGGGATCGTGGACGTGCTGAAATCTCCCGATCCCTCGAAGGTGCTGCAGCCGCTCACCGAGAAGGCGCGGAAACTGGCCGGGGTCGACTTCATCGTGGTGACGGACACCAACGGGATCCGCTACACGCACCCCCGCCCGGAGCTCATCGGGAAGAAATTCGTCGGCAACATCAAGCCCTCGCTGGAGGGTGAGGTCCACGTGGAGGACGTCCAAGGACCCCTCGGCCACGAGGTCCAGGCGATCGTCCCCGTCAACGCTCCCGATCACTCGGTCGTGGGCCTGGTGTCCGCAGGTCTCAGGGTCAAGAACGTCGCCAACACCGTCAGCAGGCAGCTGGTGGTCATCTTTGCCAGCGGTGCCGCCGCGCTCGCCCTGGCCACGGGCGGGGCTGCGCTGGTGGCCAAACGGCTGCGCAGGCAGACCCATGGGCTCGATCCCGCCCAGATGACACGCATGTACGAGCATCATGACGCGGTGCTGCACTCCGTCCGCGAAGGAGTGCTCATCGTCGGACGCGACGGTCGGCTGCTGCTGGCGAACGACGAGGCCGAACGGCTGCTCGATCTGCCGCCGGACGCCCAGGGACGCCCGGTCCAGGACCTGGAGAGCCTCGACCCGGCCACGGTGGAACTGCTCGTCTCCGGCCGCGTGGCCACGGACGAGGTGTACCTGGCCGGGGACCGGATGCTGGTGGTGAACCAGCGGCGCACGGACCACAACGGAGGCTCCCTGGGAACGGTGGCGACCCTGCGCGACTCCACCCAGCTCCTGGCGCTGTCGGGCAAGGTGGATGCGGCGAACGAACGCCTCAGGCTGCTGTACGACGCGGGGCTGGGCATCGGCACCACCCTGGACGTGGCGCGCACGGCCGAGGAACTGGCCGAGATGTCCGTCCCCCGCTTCGCGGACTTCGTCACCGTCGACCTCGCCAATGCCGTCCTGCTCGGGGAGGAGCCGACCGGCACGGCCGCCGACATGTGCCGCGTGGCCGTCAGCGGTATCCGTGACGACCACCCGCTCTACCCGCGCGGCGAGCTCATCACCTTCCTTCCCTCCACGCCCCAGGCTCGTGGATTCGCCGCCGGCCGGTCGGTGGTGGTGCCCGACCTGGCCTCCGCACCCGGCTGGCGTGCTCAGGACCCGGAACGCACGGACGACGTCATCGCGTACGGAATCCACTCACTCCTCACGACGCCACTTCAGGCACGGGGCGTGGTTCTCGGCATGGCCAACTTCTGGCGCTCGCGGGAAGCCGGAAAGTTCGACGAGGAGGACCGGTCACTCGCCGAGGAGCTGGTCGCCCGCGCGGCGGTCAGCATCGACAACGCCCGCCGGTACGCCCGCGAACACGCCCTGGCGGTCATGTTGCAGCGCAGCCTGCTGCCGCGCGCCCTGCCCGAGCAGAACGCCCTGGACGTCGCCCACCGCTATCTGCCCGCACAGTCGGGAGTCAGCGGTGACTGGTTCGATGTGATCCCGCTGTCGGGCAACCGTGTCGCTCTGGTGGTCGGTGATGTCGTCGGCCATGGACTGCATGCCGCCGCAACCATGGGGCGGCTCCGCACCGCGGTGCACAACTTCTCCACGCTCGATCTGCCGCCCGATGAGCTCCTAGGCCACCTCGACGACCTCGTCGACCGCATCGACAGGGAAGAGGGGAGCACGGACGTCGGTGTCGGGGTCGTGGGAGCGACCTGCCTGTATGCAATCTACGATCCGGTCTCCCGGCACTGCACCATGGCCCGCGCCGGGCATCACCTCCCCGCGCTGGTCCACCCCGACGGCCGAGTGGACTTCCCCGACCTCCCTGCCGGGCCGCCGCTGGGGCTTGGCGGCATGCCGTTCAAGACGGCCGAACTGGATCTTGCCGTAGGTGCTCAGCTGGTCCTCTACACCGACGGGCTGATCGAGGACCGCACCCGGGACATCGATGTGGGGATGGAGCTGCTCCGCCAGGCTCTGGCCCATGCCGGCCGGTCGCCGGAAGAACACTGCCGGGCGGTGCTCGACGCACTCCTTCCCACCCAGGCCCAGGACGACGTGGCACTGCTCATCGCCCGCACCTGCGCGCTCTCCGCCGACCAGATCGCCGAATGGGATGTTCCGCTCGACCCCGCCGCGGTGGCCGGGATACGCGCCGCCGTCGCCGAGAAGCTCGACGAGTGGGATCTTTCGGAGCTGGCGTTCGCCACGGAGCTGATACTCAGCGAGCTGATCACGAACGCCATCCGTCACGCCTCCGAGCCGATCCGGGTGCGGCTCCTGCGTGACCGCAGCCTGATCTGCGAGGTGTCCGACGGCAGCAGCACCTCACCCCATCTGAGGTACGCGGCGGCGATGGACGAGGGGGGCCGCGGGCTGTTCCTCGTCTCGCAGATCGCCGAGCACTGGGGCACGCGGTACACACCTGAAGGCAAGGTCATCTGGGCGCAGCAGCCTCTTCCCGGGGCCACGGACAGCCTCTGAGGGGCCCAACGGCGTGATCACGTCCTCCGGGCCGGGGCGCATCTGCCGAGGCCGGCCGCACACACTGCTGCCCCGGGGCCGAAGCCCCGGGGCAGTCCTACGCGTCGATCCTGTGCGTCGGTGTCAGCGGTACGAGTTGATGTAGCCGGCCGCCGGAGTCCCGACACCCGTCACATCGTCGTACCCCTTGACCGCCTTGAGCGAGGCGTCCTTGCCGAGGCTCCGCACCGACGTCAGCAGACCGTCCGCGGCGTCGAAGCCGTTGGCGAAGTCGACCCGGGCCACCGCGAGGTCACGGCCTGCGCCCAGCGGGTGGTCGGTGACGTCGTGGTACTTCGTCGAGCCGTACCGGGCATAGATCGCCGGGTTGGCGAAGCCGAGCGGCCGGCCGTGCTGGGCCTGCTGCGCGAGGGCCTGGACGCCCGCGATGACCGGGGCCGCCAGCGACGTACCGCCGATGCGGTACTCGTCGTAGCCGAGCGAGCCGTCGGGCAGCGTCTGGGTCTGACCGACCAGGAAGCCGGTGTTCGGGTCGGCGACCGCCGCGATGTCCGGGGCGGTACGCATCCGGCGCTTGCCGTTCGCCTGCGCGAGCGCGTCCGGGACGATTCCACGCTGGTAGGACGGCTGCTTCACGGTCGAGCTGGTACCACCGCCCGCGCCCGAGGTGTAGGCGCCGGGGAAGCCGGTCCAGCTCTTGCCGTCGTCCGCGAGGGACGCCTTCAGCGTGCCCCAGCCGGTCTCCCACTGGTAGGCGTCGTGCTTGCCGACGGCCAGCGAGGTGCCGCCGACCGACGTCACCCAGGCGGAGTTGGACGGGACGTCGATCTGCTTCGTGCCGGTGGACGCGACGTTGTCGCCCGCGTCACCGGAGGAGAAGTAGAAGCCGATGCCCTCGGCCGCGCCCATCTTGAACACCTGGTCGTACGCGGCCGCGACGTCCGGGGTCTCGTTGGCCTCGACGTCGCCCCAGGAGTTGGAGACGATGTCGGCCAGCCGGTGGTCGACGATCTTGTTGAGCGAGTCCAGCAGATCGGCGTCGTAGCAGGACGCGCCGCCCACGTACACGATGTCCGCGGCGGGCGCGACCGCGTGCACGGCCTCGACGTCGAGGGTCTCCTCGCCGTACCAGCCGGACGCCCCGCACTCCTCGGTCTTCGTGTAGTCGTCGGGCAGCACCTGGCGGAGCTGTCCGCGACCGTACGGGGCGTCGCCGTTGCGCTTGGCGTACTCGGCGGCGTCCTTCGCGATGGTCGGCGAGGCGTACGCGTCGGTGATCGCGACGGTGACGCCCTTGCCGGTCCAGCTGCCCGCACCGTACGCGGCACGCAGCTGCTTGCCCGTGTAGCCCTTGACCGCGTACGGCACCTTGGTCCCGTACGCGCTCGGCAGCGACCCCGCGGTATTCGAGCCGTAGTACGAGGAGAAGGGGCCCGCGTTGCGGAAGACCGCGTCCGGCGGCGGCAGTGTCTCGTCGTGGCTCGACTTGTGCGGCGCGTTGTCCAGACCGGAGACCGCCAGGACCGAGTCGCTCAGCCCGGCCGGCACGGAGGCCGTCGAGGACGGGGCGCGATAGGTCCGGCTGCCCTTGCGGTAGTTGCGCAGCTGGGTGCTGAACGCCTTCTCGGCCGCGGCGACATCGCCGGTGGCGGAGACGTAGTGCTGGTTGGCACCGGTGACGGTCAGACCGTTCGACTTCAGCCACTGGCTGACCTGGTCGATCTGCTGCTGGGTCGCCCCGAACCTGGCCTGCGCCTCCTCGGCGCTCAGATACTTGCCGTACGAGGAGGAGTGCGGGTCGGACACGGCGGCGGCGTAGGCGGCCAGCCCCTTCGCGTCCCGCCCGGCGAGATGGACCCGGACACTCACCTTGCCGCTGTCGGCCGTGGCACCCTGGTCGGCCTGGGCGGTCGCCCAGGCCGGCTTGGTGCCCTGCAGTGCGTCGCGCCCGCCGGGCGCGGAGTCCGCACTGGCGGACGGTATGCCGAGGGCGAGTGCACCGGCGAGCAGCGGCAGTGTCGCTGCCATGCTCAGCCCGGCGCGACTTCTGGCGCGGCTGATTCTCATGTAACCCCCTGCGATGTGGTTCTTCGCGTGTGGAGCATGTGCCGGATGATGTGCACATGTAATCCGTCACTCTGGCGAGGAACCGTTTACGTAAGGGGCATGCATTCACCAAGAAACTGTCAAGAGGCGCTGAGTTAAGGGCAGTTCAGGTCGATAAGAGAAGGAATGCACCTGTCCGGATCCGACTGCCCGGTATCGGCGTCCGCTTCACCGGGAAGAGGACGCGGGGGAGAAGCTGATCGGATCGGACGGTGAGGGCAGGCCGAGCCCGTACGGACTCTCGACGACGTACGTACAACTCGAGTACGTGTAGCCGGGCCTGATGCGCGACCCCGACGAGTAGCTGTCCACGTCCACGCTCGCGCCCGTGCCGTGCTTGTAGAGGAAGTGGTACTCGCCCGCCGGAAGCTGCAACCGCGCCTTCGGATAGTTCCTGCCGCCGGCCTTGCTGCCGCCGGCCTTGCAGGCGAACATCGACCCGGACACCTCCGTCCCGTACCGCTTGCAACTGCCGCACGCCTTGAGCGTGACGCGGCCGGTGACCGGGCCGGTGTAGAGGATCTCGACACCGCTCGGGGCGTCGTTGCTGATGACGAGTTCCATCCGGGAGCCGCCCGGACGCCCGGTCGGCGGCAGCCGCCTGCCCGCCGCCGGCCGGTCGTCGGCGATCTCCGCGGCGATGGCGATGTCCCGGGCCCGAGCCCTGCGCCCGTCCTTCCGGTAAGTGGTGGCGAACTCCGTCAGGGTCTTCCGCGCCTCGGTGAACTGCTTCTTCCTGAACTGGTCCACCCCGCAGGCGTACGCGCCGTTCTCGATCCCCCGGTCGGCCTCACCGGCCCGGACGGAGACCGACTTCTCCGGCATCGACGCCACGCTCGCCCGGATCCCGCGCAGCGTCTCGGTGGCCGAGCAGGGACTGCTCCCGCTCACCGCCCGGGCCTGCTCCGAGATCTTCCTGGAGACGGCCGGCCCCACCTTCCCGGCCTGCACCGAACCGGGGAACGTACGCAGCAGCTCGGCCAGCTCGCCACCCGGCGACCCCACCACCGGGTCACCCAGCCTCGACACCCCGCACGCGTACAGCGAGGTGGCCAGCGGGCCGTCGGGCCAGCCGGCGAGGTCGCCCAGCAGCTTCGGGTCGATCGACTCGGGCACGGTCCGCAGATAGGTCAGCGGCGCGACGGCCTCGCAGTGCCTGCCCTGCCGGTACGGAGCGGCGACCGCCGCGTAGTACGCCTTCAGCCGCTCCGGTACGAGCCTCCCCGCCCTCGACCCCGCGTGTTCCTCACCGAGATCGCGATAGACGGCAAGGGCGGAACGGTAGTCGGCCCGGGCGGCATCGAAGGTCCGTCCCGAGGCGGCCCGCACGGTCCGGTCGCTCTCGTCCAGCCGGTCGAGCAGCCTCTGCTCGACGGCCTCGTCCTGTGAGGAGCCGTAGAACACCACGCCGCCCGCCGGCGCCGCCAGCAGCACCAGCCCGGCCCCGGCCGCCACCACCGGCCGCCACGACCCGCCGACAGCGGTACGACCAGCACGAGCACATACCCGACGACCGGACCCGTGGCCACGCCGTCGGGGTCGGCGGGCAGCGCCACGAGCAGCAGCACACCCGTCGCCACCCAGCACAGGACGGCTCTGAACCACCGCCCCGTCAGGGCATAGCCGAGCCCGAGACCGGTGAGATTGAGCAACCCGGCGGCCACGGCACGCAGCGCGGCGCCCGGTGGCGGCGGCCCCACGGTGGGCGGACGGGAAGGCGGTGGCGGTACGGGAGGAACCGAGCCCGGTCGGAAAGCCTGATCGTCCCAACTCATCCCGGCCCCCCAACCGTTGGGCACGGCACCCCTGACCGCACCCGGCTTCACCACCATCCTCGCCGCCACGAACCGTGTCAATCGGGCGTATTCGCCCCGGATCCGCCCGGCATCCGCCCCGGATCCTTCGTCCGTCGGTAGACTCCGAGGTGCCGCGACTGGCGCGCACTCCGGCAGGGGTGCTCCGTGGAATCGACCACGAGGAAGCGGCACACTCCGGGCCTGCCCGGAGGCGTTACCGCCGGAGAGCCGTCCGCCTGGGCATCCGGGTCCACGCCGCAGCAATGCGCCAGACCCGGGAGGACCCTGTGACGACACCCGAGAATCGCCGCCCCGCCCTTACCGCCACCGATCCGGAGCTCGCCGCCCTCGTCGGTGCGGAGGAGCAGCTGCAGGCCGACACCCTGCGCCTGATCCCCAGTGAGAACTACGTCTCCGCAGCGGTTCTGGAGGCCTCCGGCACGGTCCTCCAGAACAAGTACTCCGAGGGCTACCCCGGCAAGCGGTACTACGAGGGCCAGCAGATCATCGACCAGGTGGAGACGGTGGCCGTCGAACGGGCCACGTCCCTCTTCCGCATGGACCACGCCAATGTGCAGCCGTACTCCGGCTCGCCCGCCAACCTCGCCGTGTACCTGGCGTTCCTCGAGCCCGGCGACACCGTCCTCGGCATGTCGCTGCCGATGGGTGGTCACCTCACGCACGGCTGGGGCGTCTCGGCGACCGGGACATGGTTCCGCGGGGTGCAGTACGGCGTCCGGCGCGACACCGGCCGGATCGACCTGGACGAGGTCCGCGACCTGGCCCGCGCCGAGCGACCCAAGGTGATCTTCTGCGGTGGCACCGCGGTGCCCCGGACGATCGACTTCGCCGGCTTCGCCGAGATCGCCCACGAGGTCGGCGCCGTCCTGGTCGCCGACATCGCCCACATCGCAGGCCTGATCGCGGGCGGCGCCCACCCCTCACCCGCCCCGCACGCCGACGTGGTCTCCACCACCACCCACAAGACCCTGCGAGGCCCGCGCGGCGCGATGCTGCTGAGCCGGGCGGAGCACGCCCGTGCCATCGACCGCGCCGTCTTCCCCGGCCTCCAGGGCGGCCCGCACAACCAGACGACGGCGGCGATCGCTGTAGCACTCAAGGAAGCCGCAACCGCCGACTTCAGCGCCTACGCCCACCAGGTGGTCGCCAACGCCCGCGCCCTCGGCGAGGAGCTGGCGTCGCGGGGCTTCGACCTGGTCTCCGGCGGCACGGACAACCACCTTCTGCTGATCGACCTCACCGGCAAGGACGTGCCCGGCAAGATCGCGGCGAAGGCCCTGGACCGGGCGGGGATCGTCGTCAACTACAACACGGTCCCGTACGACCCCCGCAAGCCCTTCGACCCGTCCGGCATCCGCATCGGCACCCCGGCCCTGACCTCACGCGGCATCCCCGCATCCGAGATGGGCACGGTCGCGGAGTGGATCGCCCGGGTGGTGGAGGCGGCACGTACGGACGACGAGGCGACGGTCGCCAAGGTGCGCGCCGACGTGAGGAACCTGATGGACGCCTACCCGGCGCCCGGGCTGCCGGTGGGCTGAGGGGCCTCGGGCTGCGCGGCGGGGCTGCCGGTGGGCCGAGGGTCTCCGGAAGCCGCGGCGGGCAGCCGGGCGATGAGCAGGGCCACGTCGTCGTGGTCGCCGGGCCGGCGCAGCGCCCGCAGGAGCAGGTCGCAGGTCTCCTCAAGATCGCGGTGCGGACCCGCGAGCAGGGACAGCAGGAGATCCAGCCGATCGTCGATGGCCTGGTCGCGGGTTTCGACCAGGCCATCCGTGTAGAGGACCAGCTGGTCACCGGGTGTGAGGCCGAGGCGGGTGGTACTGAAGGGGACCCCGCCCACGCCGAGCGGAGCGCCGGTGGGCAGGTCGAGCAGTTCGGGGGTGCGGCCCGGTCGCATGAGGACCGGCGGCAGGTGCCCGGCCAGCGATATGTCGCACGTGCCCTCGTGGGGGTTGAACACGGCGTAGACGCAGGTGGCGATGGTGTGTTCGATGCCGGCGGTGGCCCGGTCGAGATAGTGCAGGACATGGGCGGGATCGAGGTCGAGCTGTGTGAGCGTGCGGGTGGCGGTGCGCAGCTGGCCCATGGTGGCGGCGGCGTCGATGCCGCTGCCCATGACATCGCCGATGACCAGGGCGGTCTTGTCGTCGGCCAGCGGGATGACGTCGAACCAGTCGCCGCCGATCTCACTGGTGGCGCCGGCGGGCTGGTAGCGGGTGGTGATCTTCAGACCCAGCCGGTCGGCCGGCCGTTCGGGCAGCAGGCTGCGCTGAAGGGTCAGGGCGGCGTGCCGCTGGCTCTGGAACAGGCGCGCGTTGTCGATGCATACCGCCGCGCGGGCAGCCAGCTCCCCGGCCAGGACGACATCGTCCTCGTCGAAGGGCCTCGGGTTGTCGGCACGCATGAGGCCCACGGCGCCGATCACCTCGCCACGGGCGATCAGCGGCACCGCGAGGTAGCAGTGCACTCCGGCTGTGGCCAGCATCTCGGCGCATTCGTCGTCCCGGGCGACGCGGCGCAGATCCTGGCGGGTCACATCGGTCTTGAGGACGGGCCGGCGGGTGTTGACGCACTGGGTGATCAGACGGTTGGAGTCGTACTGGGCGTAGTCACCGGTGGGATCGACGGCGCGAGTGGCCACGGTGGGGTGGGCCGACACCACCGCCAGCGCCCTGAACCGTGCCGCGCCGACGGCATCTCCGCTGTTGCGGTGGCCGTGCAGGATGCTGTCCAGCACGTCCACCGTGGCCAGGTCGGCCACCTGTGGCACACAGACCTCGGCCAGCTCCCGGGCGGTCTGTTGCAGGTCGAGGGTGGTGCCGACCCGCACCGACGCGTCGGCGACCAGAGCCAGCCGGTGCCGCGCCCGGGCGGCGTCGGTGGCCGCTCGGTGCTGCTCGGTGACGTCCACCACGGAGGTCGCGAGTCCGAGCACCTGCCCGCCAGGGTCCTCCAGCCGGTAGAAGGACACCGACCAGGCATGGTCCTGGTCGTCGTCGTCAGGGGTGCGGCCGACGACGAACCGGTCCAGCAGAGGTGTGCCGGTGGCCAGGACCCGGCGCATGTCCGACTCGATGGAATCCTCGTTGGCGAAGGGCAGCGCCTCGCTGACGGCGCGCCCGACCTGCTCGTCGGCGGGCAGACCGTCGACGCGTGCCAGTACCGGGTTGACCAGCACGTACCGCAGTTCGGTGTCCATGACCCCCAGGCCGATCGGGGACTGTGAGACGAGCCGTATGGACAGTGCCAGATCCCGCTCCACGCGCTGCAGCGTCGCCTGGTCGGTGGCAATGCCCAGCGCGTAGTAGCCGCCGTGGTCGTCCTGCAGCCGCATGTTGCGAAATTCCACCAGGCGCGTGCTGCCGTCCCGGTGCAGGACCGGGAAACTCCCCGACCAGCGCTGTCCGCTCTCCATCACCCGGGCGAACAGCTCGATCACCGTCTCCAGGTGCTGTTCATCGACCAGCAGCCGGCCCGCGAACGTCCCCAGCGCCTCCTCGGCGGAGTAGCCGAACAGCTCCTCGGCCTGCGGGCTCCAGAAGACGATCCGCCCGCTGTCATCGAGTACCACCGCAGCCAGGCTCAGCAGATCCAGCAGCCCGCTCGGCGCTGATGCCGTTCCTGGCAGGCCCAGCCCTGCCAGGAACGCATCGGTCGTACTCATCCCCGGGCACCCCTTCCGCTCGCCTCCACGGCGGCAGTTCCGTCCGGCCGAGCCCGTACTGCTCCCTTCGCCTCGCTGCGGCCCCTCCATTGTCTCTTCGAACCGGATACCCAGCACTCCACCGCCGATGTGCGGTCGTGGGTGCGACGAAGCGGAAGGCCGTCGTCGACACTCCGGACCACCCGAGGGAGCCAGTGCCCGGCCCGTATCCGACAGAAGGCTCTCCGATCCGGCGTCATGCCTGATCAGACGGCCCTCAGGGCCGCTTGTCCGGATCGCGCCGGGCTCGCGGCGCCCGGCCGCACATCCGCCGCGTAGTCGTCGGTCACCGACGCTCGGCGTGGGCTCACTCGCGAGCAGTGGCACACAACGACGAAGGGTCGGACCCAGTGAGACTGGGTCCGACCCTTCGTGCTTGGCACTTTGCCTGGTCAGCGGGTTGATCACGCTGTCCGGACTGCGGTGCCCCCGGCAGGATTCGAACCTGCGCACCCGACTCCGGAGGCCGATGGGGGCAGCTGTCTGTGACCGGACGGCCCGGACAGTTACCGTTTGGACCGCCCGGGTCGTTGTTGCTGGTCAGCGATCCAGTGCACCTTCGGTGCGCGCCGCCCCTGGGCTTGCGCGCCGCTAAGCCGCTGCAATGGCGCACGGGTGCCCGCCGTTGCTGGCTGTGTCAGGCAGTTGCTAACGGATCAGTCGTACCACTTGACTGCGACTGCGCTCGAGTCGTAGGTGCCGATGTAGAACTCTGCGCGATTGTTGTCGCCATCGACGTAGCCGCCGATTCCTCTGACGATCCAACATCCGGCCCCGGAGACCGATGTCACGAAATCATCGTCGTTCGAGGGGTCGTACTCCCAAAGGTCGTAGTCGTAAAACTTACTGCTGCCGGTGGAGATGCAGAACTGGAGGTCGCCACCAGTCGACAGTGCCTGGCCCGAGCGGGAGTAGTCCTGACCGTCGGCGGGGAAAGCCGTGGTGCCCACGTAGTCCCAGCCTGAGCTTGCCTGGGCAGGCGTGGCAGAGAGCAAGAAAGTGCCCCCCACGGCTACCGCAACCGTTGACTTGGTGACGAAGCTACGCAGACTCATTCGTTCCCCCACGTTCCATACGTTCAGGACATGACAATTTTTAGCCATAGTCACACTGGAGTGCGACAAAGAGTGCCTGCCAGCAGGGAGTGGATCTCGATGCCGGAGCGCCACCTGGGAGCGCTCGAAAGGCAAGGGCGCCCCTTCGCGGCGGCAGAACCTGCGGCAGAGTAAGCCGGACTATAAACCACCTTGATCTTATGTGTACAGGCCCTACGTTTCATGCATAGGCGACATACACGCCCCCTTGCGGCGCTCCCATCGCGGTGGCCGCCGGGTGCGGCGTCGAGCTGTCGGGGCGGTGTGCGAGCCTCCGGGCGTGAGCTATGACTTGGCTGTTTGTGAAGGCGAGCGGCCGGCGGCGGACGACAGGACCGCAGGCCGAGTCTTCACCGACCTCTACGACCGCTACCTCGACTCGAAGGTGGACCATCCTCCGACTGAGCGCAGCGCGGCCTACGTTGCCGCGCTTCAGGCGTACGTGACCGCCCACCACCGTGGGCGTGGGCTTCTGCACCACGTCAACCCGCGGATCGGTCTGCGCGAGGACGACTTCCGCGAGCTCACCGACTTCGCCCGGCCCCTGGACACTTCACGGGCCACCGGCTGAGCCCAACGCCAGCCGATCAGGCAGCTGTGTGCTCAGTCCCGCCAGCATAGCGGGACAACCTTCAGGCAACGGGAAGCCCTTCCCTACGCTGCCGCCGGACAAGACCGATTCGCCGCTGGCCCACCGGCCGTACGACTTGCGGCACACGTGCATCACCAACTGGCTGAACGCCGGCGTCCCTGTGGCGGAGGTGTCCCGCCGCGCCGGGAACTCGCCGGAGGTGGTGCACCGCCGGTACGCGGGCTGCATCGACGGACACGAGGAGCTGAACAACCGGAAGATCGAGATGTCCATGGGATGGGTTGAGGAGATCAGCGAGTGAGCTGCGATCAGCCCTGAAAACCCACTCGCCACTCACTCGCGATCAGTGGCACACAACGACGAAGGGTCGGACCCAGTGAGACTGGGTCCGACCCTTCGTACTTGGCACTTTGCCTGGTCAGCGGGTTGATCACGCTGTCCGGACTGCGGTGCCCCCGGCAGGATTCGAACCTGCGCACCCGGCTCCGGAGGCCGATGCTCTATCCCCTGAGCTACGGGGGCGTGTCACTGTCTTGCTCTGCGACGGGTGAAACACTACCAGCTTCCGCGGGGTGTCCGTGAACAGGTATTTCCACGCGGTCACCGTCCGAGCCGCGTCGGCCGCCATGCCCTCCGCCGTATCGTCCGCCGGGTCGTCTGTGCGCCACTCGGCCGCCACCCGTCCGGGGCTGGAAATGGGCAAAACCCGGACGCAGCCCCTACCTCCCACCTACTCTCGGAGTGTGTCAGGGGCGTGTGGCCGCGTGCTTGTTGTCGACGACAACAAGGTCATCCGGCAGTTGATCAGGGTCAATCTCGAGCTGGAGGGCTTCGAGGTCGTGACCGCGGCCGATGGTGTCGAGTGCCTGGACCTGGTGCACCGGGTCCGCCCCGATGTGATCACCCTCGATGTCGTCATGCCCCGCCTCGACGGCCTGCAGACCGCCACCCGCCTGCGCTCCGATCCGCGGACCAGACATCTGCCCGTCGCCATCGTCAGCGCCTGTACGCAGTACGAGGTTGACAACGGTGTCGCCGCGGGCGTCGACGCGTTCCTGGCGAAGCCTTTCGAGCCGAGCGAGCTGGTACGGCTCGTACGGCAGTTGGCGAACAGGGAGGCCCCGCCGTCGCTCGACGGCAGACAAAGCGCCGGGAAGGCCGAGAGCGCCGCGGGCTGACCGCATGGCGAAACCGGGTCGCGGAGCGCCCCCCTCCCTCCCATACGCTTGTCCCGTGACCCCCGCCGAGCTCTCCAGGACCGTGCTGCGCGCCGTGCGTCGCGCGGTCGACGAGGAAGCCTTGCGCGCGCCCGTGCCCGCGCGCGTGCGGGTGGAGCGGACACGGCCCGGCGGTAGCGGGGACTACGCCTGTGCCGTCGCACTCCAGCTGGCCGGTGCCGCCGCGCGGCCGGCCCGGGAGGTCGCCGAGATCCTGCGGGACCGGGTCGACGGAGCACCCGGGATCGGGCGCGTCGAGGTCACCGGGCCCGGATTCCTGAACTTCACGCTCGACGCGTCGGCGGATGCCCGGGTGCGCGACGCACTCGTGCACGATGTGCTGGCGCGAGGGGTCCGGTACGGGCACGGGGACGCGCTCGCCGGGGACATACTGCAGTTGAACCATGCCCGCGAGGTCCGGGCCGCGGTCACCGCCCACGCGCTGCGCACCATCGCGCGTACCCAGGGCGCGCTGGTACGCACCGGCTGCGACGGGTCGCCCGACCCCGAGTGGGCACGGCTGGGGGTCGACATCGACGCCCCGGGGGAGCCGGCTGTGTCGCCCACCGTCGTCCGGCCTCTTCCCGCCGGCGCCGCCGCGAGCGAGCTGCTGGAGCGGCTCGGACCCGATGCGGTCCGGTGGGGGCTGCTGCGGCCGGCCGGACACGACCGGGCCCCGCTCGGCGACGAGCTGCTCGTACAGAGCGCCGGCAATCCGCTGTTCCTCGTCCGTTACGCCCAGTCCCGGGCCGGCGCGCTCACCCGCGGCGCCGCGCTCCTCGGATTCGACAGCTCGTACGACGAAGATGTCGACGCACCCGCACTGCTGCATGCGCTGGCCGACTACCCCGAGGCCCTCGCCGCCGCCGCCCGCCACCGCGCGCCGGACCGGCTCGCCCGGCATCTCGAAGACGTCGCGCACGCCTTCTTCGACTTCCAGGACTCCGCGTCCCCGTTGCCCGTCGGCGACGAGAAACCCTCGGCCGCCCACCGCTCCCGGCTGGCCGTCGCCGAAGCCGCCGGGACGGTGCTCGCAGGCGGCCTGTCCCTGCTCGGTATCAGCGCAACCGAACACCTCTGAAAGATCCGAGAGAGCAGAGCAACACCATGAGCCGATCCGCACACCCCGCCGGTCCCCGTCACGCCGACGTCCTGACCGAGGGGCACTACACAGCCCCGCCCGCCGACCTGAACGTCCTCGACGAGAAGGTCTGGGCCCGCACCGTCTCCCGTGACGCCGACGGTGCCGTGACCGTCGGCGGGATCGAAGTGGCCCGGCTGGCCGAGGAATTCGGCACGCCCGCCTACTTTCTCGACGAGAGCGACTTCCGTGCCCGCTGCCGTGCCTGGGCCGACGCGTTCGGACCGGGCGCGGATGTCTTCTACGCCGGCAAGGCGTTCTTGTCGCGCGCGGTCGTGCGGTGGCTCAAGGAGGAGGGGCTCAACCTCGACGTCTGCTCCGGCGGCGAGCTGACCACCGCGCTCGACGCCGGTATGCCCGCCGAGCGCATCGCCTTCCACGGCAACAACAAGACCGTCGCCGAGATCGAGCGGGCCGTCCAGGCCGGTGTCGGGCGGATCGTCCTCGACTCGTTCCAGGAGATCGTCCGCGTGTCGCACATCGCGCAGCGGCTCGGCAAGCGGCAGCGTGTCCAGATCCGGGTGACGGTCGGCGTCGAGGCGCACACCCACGAATTCATCGCCACCGCCCACGAGGACCAGAAGTTCGGCATCGCGCTGGCCGGGGGACAGGCCGCCGAGGCAGTGCGCCGGGCGCTCACGCTCGACGGGCTCGAGCTCATCGGCATCCACTCGCACATCGGCTCGCAGATCTTCGACATGGCCGGCTTCGAGGTCTCCGCCCGCCGGGTGGTCCAGCTCCTCGCCGAGGTGCGCGACGAGCACGGTGTCGAGCTGCCGGAGATCGACCTCGGCGGTGGTCTGGGCATCGCCTACACCTCCGACGACGACCCGCGCGAGCCGCACGAGATCGCCAAGGCGCTCGGCGACATCGTGACCCGCGAGTGCGAGGCG
Source organism: Streptomyces sp. NPDC005262 (assembly GCF_042872425.1). Classification (NCBI taxonomy): domain Bacteria; kingdom Bacillati; phylum Actinomycetota; class Actinomycetes; order Kitasatosporales; family Streptomycetaceae; genus Streptomyces; species Streptomyces sp. NPDC005262. The sequence goes on along the minus strand of NZ_JBIAKK010000001.1, from coordinate 190,405 downwards.
GCCGGCCTCGCCACCCCGCGGATCTCGGTCGAACCCGGGCGCGCGATCGTCGGTCCGACCGCGTTCACGCTGTACGAGGTCGGCACCATCAAGCACCTCGAAGGACTGCGCACGTACGTCAGTGTCGACGGCGGCATGTCGGACAACATCCGGACCGCGCTGTACGACGCCGAGTACAGCGTCGCGCTCGTCTCGCGCCGCTCCGACGCCGATCCGATGCTCGTACGTGTCGTCGGCAAGCACTGCGAGAGCGGTGACATCGTGGTCAAGGACGCGTTCCTGCCGTCCGACCTCGCGCCCGGGGATCTGATCGCCGTGCCCGCCACGGGCGCCTACTGCCGCTCGATGGCGAGCAATTACAACCACGCGCTGCGCCCGCCCGTCGTCGCCGTGCGCGACGGAGAGGCGCGGGTGATCGTCCGGCGCGAGACGGAGGAAGATCTCCTGCGTCTTGATGTCGGCTGATGAAATAGATGTCTCAGGATCCGGACGGGTGACAGGAACTCCCGTCCGGTGAGTGAGACTGGTCCACACATGAGCATGTATGAGAAACGAGGTCGGATGATGCGTACGCGTCCGCTGAAGGTGGCGCTGCTGGGCTGTGGAGTGGTCGGCTCAGAGGTGGCTCGCATCATGACGACGCACGCCGACGACCTCGCCGCGCGCATCGGCGCGCCCATCGAGCTCGCCGGTGTCGCCGTCCGCCGTCCCTCGAAGGCGCGGGAGGGGATCGACCCCGCGCTGATCACCACCGATGCGACCGCGCTGGTCAAGCGTGGCGACATCGACGTCGTCATCGAGGTCATCGGCGGCATCGAGCCGGCCCGCGCGCTCATCACCACCGCCTTCGAGTACGGCGCGAGTGTCGTCTCCGCCAACAAGGCGCTGCTCGCCGAGGACGGCGCCGCTCTGCACGCGGCTGCCGAGCAGTACGGCCGGGACCTCTATTACGAGGCGGCCGTGGCCGGTGCCATTCCGCTCGTGCGGCCGCTGCGCGAGTCCCTCGTCGGTGACAAGGTCAACCGGGTGCTCGGCATCGTCAACGGCACGACCAACTTCATCCTCGACAAGATGGACACCAGCGGCGCGGGCTACTCCGAGGCGCTCGACGAGGCCACCGCCCTCGGGTACGCGGAGGCCGACCCGACCGCCGACGTCGAGGGCTTCGACGCCGCCGCCAAGGCCGCGATCCTCGCCGGAATCGCCTTCCACACCCGGGTGAGGATCGGCGAGGTGCACCGCGAGGGCATCACCGAGGTCACGGCCGCCGACATCGCGTCGGCCCGCCGCATGGGCTGCACCGTCAAACTCCTCGCCATCTGCGAGCGCGCCGCCGACGGCCGGTCCGTCACCGCACGCGTGCACCCGGCGATGATCCCGCTCAGCCACCCGCTGGCCTCCGTCCGTGAGGCGTACAACGCGGTCTTCGTCGAGGCGGAGGCCGCCGGGCAGCTGATGTTCTACGGCCCCGGCGCGGGCGGTTCCCCGACCGCCTCCGCGGTCCTCGGCGACCTGGTCGCGGTCTGCCGGAACAAGCTCAACGAGGCCACCGGTCCCGGTGAGTCCGCGTACACGCGTCTGCCGGTCAGCCCCATGGGTGAGGTCGTCACGCGGTACCACATCAGTCTCGACGTGGCCGACAAGCCTGGCGTACTCGCCCAGGTCGCGACGGTCTTCGCCGAACAGGGCGTATCCATCGATACGGTCCGCCAGCAAGGCCGCCAGGACGGAGGCGGCGAGGCATCTCTCGTCGTCGTCACCCACCGCGCGCCCGACGCCGCCCTCTCGGCGACCGTCGAGGCACTGCGCAAGCTCGACACCGTGCGCGGTGTCGCCAGCATCATGCGTGTTGAAGGGGAGTAAGGACCCATGACCAGCAAGGGCACCCACCAGTGGCGCGGCATCATCGAGGAGTACCGGGATCGTCTTCCGGTCACGAGCACGACGCCGGTCGTCACGCTTCGTGAGGGTGGCACGCCGCTCGTTCCCGCTCAGGTCCTCTCCGAGCGCACGGGCTGCGAGGTGCACCTCAAGGTGGAGGGCGCCAACCCCACCGGGTCCTTCAAGGACCGCGGTATGACGATGGCGATCACCCGGGCCAAGGAGGAGGGCGCCAAGGCCGTCATCTGCGCCTCCACCGGCAACACCTCCGCCTCCGCCGCCGCGTACGCGGTGCGGGCGGGCATGGTCTGCGCCGTCCTCGTGCCGCAGGGGAAGATCGCGCTCGGCAAGATGGGCCAGGCGCTCGTCCACGGCGCCAAGATCCTCCAGGTCGACGGCAACTTCGACGACTGCCTGACGCTGGCCCGCTCGCTCTCGGACAACTACCCGGTGGCGCTGGTCAATTCGGTCAATCCGGTCCGTATCGAGGGTCAGAAGACCGCGGCGTTCGAGATCGTCGACGCGCTCGGCGACGCCCCCGACATCCATGTCCTCCCGGTCGGCAACGCGGGCAACATCACCGCGTACTGGAAGGGCTACACGGAGTACGCCGCGGATGCCATGTCGACGCACAAGCCCCGTATGTGGGGGTTCCAGGCCTCGGGCTCCGCGCCCATCGTGCGCGGAGAGATCGTCAAGGACCCGTCGACCATCGCCACTGCGATCCGGATCGGCAACCCGGCCTCCTGGCAGTACGCGCTGGACGCGCGCGACGCGTCCGGCGGCTTCATCGATGAGGTGACGGACCGTCAAATCCTGTCGGCCTACCGCCTGTTGGCCTCTCAGGAGGGCGTCTTCGTCGAGCCCGCATCGGCCGCATCGGTCGCCGGACTGCTCAAGGCCGCCGAAGAGGGCAAGGTCGACCCCGGCCAGAAGATCGTCTGCACGGTCACCGGCAACGGTCTGAAGGATCCCGACTGGGCTGTCGCGGGCGCCCCGCAGCCCGTCACCGTACCGGTCGACGCGGCCACCGCCGCGGAGAAGCTGGGCCTCGCGCAGTAAAGACATCAGCAGCTCAACCGCCCCTTTCGGGGCGGAGAGCGCATAGGAGGCGTGCGACACGCATCGTGCGCCTCCTGTGCGCCCTATGTCGCGACAGAACCTTCCTTCGATAAGCTGTAGTCAACCCGCCCCGCCGCAATTGCCGCGGTGTCGCCTTCGTGGCCGTCGGGTTCTCCACAGGCTTACGAAATATCCACCGCCACAATCCCCGCCGCAACAATCCCCACTGCCTCACAAGGAGAGTCGTCGAAGCGATGGCCGGTCCCGCCTTCCGAGCCGCCGCCGTCCGGGTGCGCGTCCCCGCCACCAGCGCCAACCTGGGCCCGGGTTTTGACGCCCTCGGCCTGTCGCTGGGGCTGTACGACGACGTCGTCGTCCGCGTCGCCGACTCCGGTCTGCACATCGACATCGCAGGTGAGGGTGCCGACACCCTGCCCCGCGACGAGAGCCACCTCCTCGTGCGCTCCCTGCGTACGGCCTTCGACCTGCTCGGCGGACAGCCCCGCGGCCTGGAGATCGTCTGCGCCAACCGCATCCCGCACGGGCGGGGCCTCGGCTCCTCCTCCGCGGCCATCTGCGCCGGTATCGTCGCGGCCCGCGCTGTGACGACCGGTGGCGACGCCCGGCTCGACGACGCGGCGCTGCTGGAGCTCGCCACCGAGATCGAGGGCCACCCCGACAATGTCGCGGCGTGCCTGCTCGGCGGCTTCACGCTGGCCTGGATGGAAGGCGGGTCCGCCCGCGCGATCAGGATGGATCCCTCGAATTCCATCGTTCCGGTGGTTTTCGTCCCCGGCAAGCCGGTCCTTACCGAGACCGCCCGCGGACTGCTGCCGCGCACGGTCCCGCACGTCGACGCCGCGTTCAACGCCGGCCGCGCCGCCCTCCTCGTCGAGGCCTTGACCCGGCGCCCCGAGCTGCTGCTCGCCGCGACCGAGGACCGGCTGCACCAGGAATACCGCGCCCCCGCAATGGCCGAGAGCGTGGAACTTGTGAACCGACTGCGCGCCGACGGCGTCCCTGCAGTCATCTCCGGTGCCGGGCCGACCGTGCTCGCACTGGCCGAGGACGGTGCGGCCGACAAGGTCGCACGGCTGGCGGGCGAGGGATGGGCGGCCAACCGGCTCACTCTCGACGCCTCGGGCGCGAGTGTGCTGCCGCTCGCCCCGTAGCGAGAAGTGATTGCCGGTGAGTGAGAGGGGGAATGTTTGTTGGAGCCGGTAGTGTTAACCTCAAGTCTGCAATCGACGTCTATGTGGCGCGTTGCTTCGTGTCCCTTTCCGGGGCCACCATTTCTTCCGAGAGCCTCCCCAACTGCCTGAGCAGCCTGCCTGAGCAGTTTCGAGCACGCTCCGGAACCGGCACGACACCCCTCGCTTGTCCAGGAGTGGGCCGAGCAGGGGGATGCTCGCGTCGGACCCTTGCACATTCATCTCTCCGCCGTACCCGGCGGACCACCGCCCCGGCACGGTCCGCAAGATCCAAAGACCGCAGTCGGACAGCACAACCGGTCGCCGAGCCAGAAGGCCGACGTCCGCTCCAGGGAAGGACCCTTCGTGAGCGACACCACCGATCTGATGGGCGTGACTGCCGACAAGACCGTCGACAGCTCCGCGCCCGCCGAAGGTGCTGCCACTGGCACCACCGCACGGCGCCGCCGCTCCGGCACCGGCCTCGATGGCATGGTCCTGGCCGAGCTGCAGCAGGTCGCGTCCGGCCTCGGCATCAAGGGCACTGCGCGGATGCGCAAGAGCCAGCTGATCGAGGTCATCAAGGAGGCGCAGGGCGGCAGCGCTGCGCCCAAGGCTGCCGCAGCGCCCGCCGCCGCGGACACCGAGACCAAGCCGAAGCGCCGCGCCACCTCCAAGGCGCGCACGGGGGACGAGTCCGCCGCCGCGCCCGCCGAGAAGGCCACGGCCCAGCAGCAGATCGACATCCCCGGTCAGCCGGCCAGCGACGACCAGCCCACGGGTGAGCGCCGTCGGCGCCGTGCGACCGCGCAGGCGGGCAGCCCGGACGTCAAGGCGGAGCCCAAGGCCGAGGCCAAGGTGGAGACGCAGGCCGAGCCGAAGGGCGACGACCGCGCCGAGGCGAAGGCCGAAGCCGCCGTGGACACCGCCGAAGGCCGCCGTGGCGACCGCGGTCAGCGTGGCGACCGCGGTGAGCGTGGCGACCGCGGTGAGCGTGGCGACCGCCGTGACCGTCAGCGCGACCGCCGTGGCAAGGGCGACGAGCAGGGCGGTGGCCAGGGCCAGCAGGGCGGCCAGCGCCAGCAGCGCCAGGGCCAGGGTCAGAGCCAGGGTCAGGGCCAGCAGGGTGGCGGCGGACCGCAGGACGACGGTTACGACGACGAGGCAGGCGGCCGTCGCGGTCGCCGTGGCCGCTACCGCGACCGCCGTGGCCGTCGTGGCCGCGACGACTTCGCGAGCGACGCGCCGCCGGTCTCCGACGACGACGTCCTGATCCCCGTCGCGGGCATCCTGGACATCCTCGACAACTACGCGTTCATCCGGACCTCCGGCTACCTGCCGGGCCCGAACGACGTGTACGTCTCGCTCGCCCAGGTCCGCAAGAACGGCCTGCGCAAGGGTGACCACGTCACCGGTGCGGTGCGCCAGCCGAAGGACGGCGAGCGCCGCGAGAAGTTCAACGCGCTGGTCCGCCTCGACTCGGTCAACGGCATGGCCCCGGAGAGCGGCCGCGGCCGCCCGGAGTTCCAGAAGCTGACCCCGCTGTATCCGCAGGACCGGCTCCGTCTGGAGACCGACTCCAACGTCCTGACGACGCGGATCATCGACCTGGTCGCACCGATCGGCAAGGGCCAGCGTGGTCTGATCGTGGCCCCGCCGAAGACCGGCAAGACCATGATCCTGCAGGCGATCGCCAACGCGATCACCGTCAACAGCCCCGAGTGCCACCTGATGGTCGTCCTGGTCGACGAGCGTCCGGAAGAGGTCACCGACATGCAGCGGTCGGTGAAGGGCGAGGTCATCTCCTCGACCTTCGACCGTCCCGCCGAGGACCACACCACCGTCGCCGAGCTGGCCATCGAGCGCGCCAAGCGTCTCGTCGAGCTGGGTCACGACGTGGTCGTCCTGCTGGACTCGATCACCCGCCTCGGCCGCGCGTACAACCTCGCGGCCCCGGCATCCGGTCGCATCCTGTCCGGTGGTGTCGACTCGACCGCGCTGTACCCGCCGAAGCGGTTCTTCGGCGCCGCGCGCAACATCGAGGACGGCGGCTCGCTGACCATCCTGGCCACCGCGCTCGTCGAGACCGGCTCGCGCATGGACGAGGTGATCTTCGAGGAGTTCAAGGGCACCGGCAACATGGAGCTCAAGCTCGACCGGAAGCTCTCGGACAAGCGCATCTTCCCGGCGGTGGACGTCGACGCGTCCAGCACCCGTAAGGAAGAAATCCTGCTCGGCAGCGACGAGTTGGCGATTGTCTGGAAGCTGCGCCGGGTGCTCCACGCACTCGACCAGCAGCAGGCGATCGAGCTGCTCCTGGACCGGATGAAGAAGACCCAGTCCAACGCGGAGTTCCTGCTCCAGATCCAGAAGACGACGCCCGCTCCGGGCAACGGCAACGACTGACGTCGTACCGCTCAGGCAGTCGTCACAGGGCCGCCCCCGTCACTTCGGTGACGGGGGCGGCCCTGTTCCGGTGCATCGATTTCCGGCCTTTCGGCAGATCCGCCCGATCCGAGACCTTCGCCACACGGCGACCGTTCCGCCGGCTGCCCCGGCGATGCCTGTAACGGGCAAGAAACCGCAGGTGAGCGCGGGATCACCAGCCGTTCCCCGGCGTCCTGCGCGGCGTCCGTCCTCACCCGGTCACGACAGGGCGCTGTGCAACCCTTTTTCGAGCCACCACGTCGTACTCATAGCGACAAAGCGACAGAACCAGTGCCCGAACACCTGCAGGGGGTAGCCGGGGGCAGGCGAGGATCGAGGAGACGGATGACCGGGCAGAGCGGGAGCGACGGCCGAATACGCGGCACCGGCAAGCGCCGGAAGCAGCCGTCCCGCCGCCGCAGGGCGACGGCCATAGCGGCCTGGACCGTGGCCGGTGTGGTCGTGGTGGGCGGTACGGGTCTGGGATACGCGTACTTCAAGCTCAACGGAAACCTCAAGGCCGTCGACATCAACGCCGCACTTGGCAAGAACCGCCCGGCCGACGTCGACAACGGCTCGCAGGACATCCTCGTCCTCGGCTCCGACTCCCGCTCCGGCGCGAACTCCGAGTACGGCAGGGACGAAGGCACCGCCCGCTCGGACACCGCGATGGTCGTGCACCTCAATCAGGGCCACCGGACCGCGAGCGTCGTCTCCATTCCGCGCGACACCCTCGTCACCCGCCCCGACTGCACGAGTGACACCAGCGGCGAGACCGTACCCGGCCAGCAGCGCGCGATGTTCAACACGGCGTACGAGGTCGGCGGACCGGCCTGCGCGGTCAAGACCGTCGAGTCGATGTCCGGCATCCGCATGGACCACTACCTCGAAGTCGACTTCACCGGCTTCAAGAAGCTCATCGACCAGCTGGGCGGCGTAAAGATCACCACCACGCAGGCGATCGACGACTCCAAGAGCCATCTGAATCTGACACCCGGCACCCACACCCTCGACGGAGAGCAGTCGCTCGGCCTGGTCCGTACCCGCAAGAGCGTCGGCGACGGCAGCGACCTCGGCCGCATCCAGCTCCAGCAGGCCTTCATCAAGGCGCTGATGGAACAGGCGAGGACCGTGGGGGTGTTCTCCGACCCGAAGACGCTGTTCGGCCTCGCGGACACGGCGACCAAGGCCATCACCACCGACTCCGACCTGGGTTCGGTCAAGAAGCTCACAGGCTTCGCCAACGGCCTCAAGGGGCTCGGCTCGAAGAACGTCCACATGGTCACGCTGCCCGTGCAGTACGACCCGGCCGACCCGAACCGCGTCGTACCGCTGGAGAAGTCCGCACAGCAGGTGTGGGCCGCCCTCAAGCAGGACAAGCCGATCCCCGCCTCCGCCATCGCGAAGTCGGCCGGCGACAAGGGCGGTGCGGGACAGGTCGTCAGGTAGGACCACAGTCCGTCGACCCGGCATGCGCAAAACGTTCCGGAGCGCTCGGGAATAGTTGCGGCCCGCCCCCGGTTTTGGGAGATGCGGCCGGTCCTGGCAGACTGGTACGTCGGCCCCGGTTCACGGATGCGCAAATCCGCGCGTACGACCCGGAGCCCTCCCGAACCTAGGAGACACCCTTGAAGCGCGACATCCACCCCGAGTACGTCGAGACGCAGGTCAGCTGCACCTGTGGCGCGTCGTTCACCACCCGGTCCACCATCGACGGCGGCGCCATCCGTGCCGACGTCTGCTCCGAGTGCCACCCGTTCTACACGGGCAAGCAGAAGATCCTCGACACCGGTGGCCGTGTGGCCCGCTTCGAGGCCCGCTTCGGCAAGGCTGCAGGCTCCGCCAGCAAGTAGCGAGCCCTTGCGCCGGTTCTCGACGCCCTCTTCCCGGGGGCGCCGAGACCGGCGTTTTTTTCCGGCCGGGGGGTACGGGCCCGTACCCGTCCCCCGTCCGGACAGCAGCCCACCGTCCAGCAGGCACGTCGAAGTCACTTCCCCGAGCTCTCGATGAGCAGGGGATACCCCACACCCAGGAGCCCCCGATGTTCGAGGCGGTCGAGGAACTGATCGGCGAACAGGCCGATCTCGAGAAGAAGCTCGCGGATCCCGCGGTCCACGCCGACCAGGCCAACGCGCGCAAGCTCAACAAGCGCTACGCCGAGCTGACCCCGATCGTCGGTACGTACCTCTCCTGGAAGCAGGCCGGGGACGACATCGAGACCGCCCGCGAGCTCGCGGCGGAAGACCCCGACTTCGCCGCCGAGGTGAAGGACCTGGAGAAGCAGCGCGAGGAGCTCACCGAGAAGCTCCGCCTCCTCCTGGTCCCGCGCGACCCCAGTGACGACAAGGACGTGCTCCTGGAGATCAAGGCGGGCGCGGGCGGCGACGAGTCCGCCCTGTTCGCCGGCGATCTGCTGCGCATGTATCTGCGGTACGCCGAGCGCGTCGGCTGGAAGACGGAGATCATCGACTCCACCGAGTCCGAGCTCGGCGGGTACAAGGACGTCCAGGTCGCCGTGAAGACCAAGGGCGGCAACGGCGCCACCGAGCCCGGCCAGGGTGTGTGGGCCCGGATGAAGTACGAGGGCGGCGTGCACCGCGTGCAGCGGGTGCCGTCCACCGAGTCCCAGGGCCGTATCCACACATCGGCAGCCGGTGTGCTCGTCACGCCCGAGGCGGAGGAGGTCGACGTCGAGATCCACGCCAACGATCTCCGTATCGATGTCTACCGCTCCTCGGGCCCCGGCGGCCAGTCCGTCAACACGACGGACTCCGCCGTCCGTATCACGCACCTGCCGACCGGTGTCGTCGCCTCCTGCCAGAACGAGAAGAGCCAGCTCCAGAACAAGGAGCAGGCGATGCGTATCCTGCGGTCGCGACTGCTTGCCGCGGCTCAGGAGGCGGCCGAACAGGAAGCCTCGGACGTCCGGCGCAGCCAGGTGCGTACCGTCGACCGTTCCGAGAAGATCCGTACCTACAACTTCCCGGAAAACCGGATCTCGGACCACCGCGTCGGATTCAAGGCGTACAACTTGGACCAGGTGCTCGACGGTGAACTGGACGCAGTCATCCAGGCCTGCGTCGACGCCGACTCCGCCGCCAAGCTCGCCGCCGCATAAGCAACGCCTCGCCCCGCCCGTGAAACCGTACGGAGAACCGCGATGAACCTGCTGCTCGCCGAGGTGGCCCAGGCCACCCAGCGGCTGGCCGACGCCGGTGTACCCTCACCGCGATTCGACGCGGAGGAACTCGCCGCGTTCGTGCACGGCGTCAAGCGGGGCGAGCTGCACAACGTGCCGGACGCGGACTTCGACGCCCGCTACTGGGAGGCCATCGCCCGCCGCGAGGCCCGCGAGCCGCTCCAGCACATCACCGGTCGCGCCTTCTTCCGCTACCTGGAGCTCCAGGTGGGCCCCGGCGTCTTCGTCCCCCGCCCGGAGACCGAATCGGTCGTCGGCTGGGCGATAGACGCCGTCCGCGCGATGGACGTCGTCGAGCCGATGATCGTCGACCTCTGCACGGGATCGGGCGCCATCGCCCTCGCCATGGCCCAGGAGGTGCCGCGCTCGCGCGTGCACGCCGTGGAGCTGTCCGAGGAGGCCCTCACCTGGACGCGGAAGAACGCCGAGGGGTCAAGGGTCACCGTGCACCGCGGAGACGCCCTGACGGCCCTTCCCGAGCTCGACGGCCAGGTCGACCTGGTCATCTCCAACCCGCCGTACATCCCGCTCACCGAGTGGGAATACGTGGCACCCGAGGCCCGTGACCACGATCCGGAGATGGCGCTCTTCTCCGGCGAGGACGGCCTCGACACCATCCGCGGCATCGAACGCACCGCACACCGTCTGCTGCGTCCCGGCGGTCTCGTCGTCATCGAGCACGCCGACACCCAGGGCGGTCAGGTGCCGTGGATCTTCACCGAGGAGCGGGGCTGGGCCGACGCGGCCGACCACCCCGACCTGAACGGGCGCCCCCGGTTCGCCACGGCCCGCAAGGCCATGCCGTGACCGGCGCCCCGCACCCGCACGCACACCCGCACGACCCGTACCCGTACACGCTTGAGGAGGCCGGCTGATGGCACGGCGATACGACTGCAACGACGCGACCGACCGTACGACGGGTCTGCGCGAAGCCGCGTCCGCCGTGCGCCGCGGCGAACTGGTCGTGCTGCCCACCGACACCGTGTACGGGATCGGTGCGGACGCCTTCAGCTCCGAGGGCGTCGCCGACCTGCTCGACGCCAAGGGCCGCGGCCGCAACATGCCCACCCCCGTCCTGATCGGCTCCCCGAACACCCTGCACGGCCTGGTCACAGACTTCTCCGAGCAGGCCTGGGAGCTCGTCGACGCCTTCTGGCCGGGCGCCCTCACGCTCGTCGCGAAGCACCAGCCGTCGCTCCAGTGGGACCTCGGCGACACCCGTGGCACCGTCGCCGTCCGGATGCCGCTGCACCCGGTCGCCATCGAGTTGCTCACCGAGGTCGGTCCGATGGCCGTCTCCAGCGCCAACCTCACCGGACACCCGGCTCCCGAGGACTGCGACGCCGCCCAGGAGATGCTCGGCGACTCCGTCTCCGTCTACCTCGACGGCGGCCCGACCCCCGGCATCGTGCCGTCCTCCATCGTCGACGTCACCGGCAAGGTGCCGGTGCTGCTGCGCGCCGGTGCGCTCTCCGTCGAGGAACTCCGCAAGGTGGTACCAGACCTCGAGGTGGCCAATTGACCGCCCCTGAGGGGCGTGGCATAGCGGGGCGGACCGACACTTTCCGCATCCTCCACGTCAGCACCGGCAACGTCTGCCGCTCGCCGATCACCGAGCGGCTGACCCGCCATGCCCTGGTGGACCGCCTCGGTGATCCGCTCAGCGGCGGCCTGATCGTGGAGAGCGCCGGCACCTGGGGGCACGAAGGCGCCCCCATGGAGGCCAACGCCGAGATCGTCCTGGCCGACTTCGGCGCCGACGCCACCGGCTTCGTCGGCCGCGAACTGCTCGACGAGCACGTGATCCGCGCCGACCTCGTCCTCACCGCCACCCGCGACCACCGAGCCCAGGTGATCTCGATGGGTCACTCGGCCGGTCTGAGGACGTTCACGCTCAAGGAATTCACCCGGCTGGTCCGGGCCATAGACCCCGCGACGCTGCCCGACCCGCGCGACGAGGGTGTCGTCGAACGCGCCCGCGCGCTGGTCCGTGCGGCAGCCGCGCTGCGGGGCTGGCTGCTGGCCCCCACCGCCGAGGCCGACGAGGTGTACGACCCGTACGGCGCCCCGATCACGTTCTTCCGCTCCGTCGGCGACGAGATCAACCAGGCCCTCGAGCCGGTGGTCACCGCACTGACGGGCGTACCGGCCCCGCACTGACGCGTCCGGGGGCAGCGCGCAGCAGGCAGTGAGCCGGGTACTGGCCTACCTTGGATCTGACGCCAGCGCACCCCCACCCCAGGCCCGGAGCCGTCAGATGTCGGTCACCACCCCAGCCGCACCCTCCTCCGCCCACGTCACCGCCCTGCCGCAGGACTTCGCAGCCCTGATCCGGGAGGACCCGGAGATCGCCGATGTGCTGCTGGGGGAGCTGAACCGGCAGTCGAGCACCCTGCAGCTGATCGCCGCCGAGAACTTCACCTCGCCCGCGGTCCTTGCCGCCCTCGGCTCGCCGCTCGCGAACAAGTACGCCGAGGGATACCCCGGCGCCCGCCACCACGGCGGCTGCGAGATGGCCGACGCCGCCGAATTCATCGCCGTCCAGCGGGCCACCACGCTCTTCGGCGCCGAGCACGCCAACGTCCAGTCCCACTCCGGCTCCTCGGCCGTCCTCGCGGCGTACGCGGCACTGCTGCGCCCCGGCGACACGGTCCTCGCGATGGGACTCCCGTACGGCGGACACCTCACTCACGGTTCGCCGGCCAACTTCTCCGGCCGCTGGTTCGAGTTCATCGGCTACGGGGTCGACTCCGACAGCGGTCTGATCGACTACGAGCAGGTGCGCGCCCTGGCCCGCACACACCGGCCCAAGGCGATCGTCAGCGGCTCGATCTCGTACCCCCGTCACCCCGACTACGAGGTGTTCCGTGAGATCGCCGACGAGGTCGACGCATATCTGATCGCCGATGCCGCGCATCCGATGGGGCTGATCGCAGGGGGAGCCGCGCCCAGTCCCGTCCCGTACGCCGATGTGGTGTGCGCGACCACGCACAAGGTGCTGCGCGGGCCGCGTGGCGGCATGATCCTGTGCGGCGCGGAACTTGCCGAGCGGATCGACCGGGCGGTCTTCCCCTTCACCCAGGGCGGGGCGCAGATGCACACGGTCGCGGCCAAGGCGGTGGCGTTCGGGGAGGCGGCGACACCGGCGTTCACGGGGTACGCCCACCAGGTGGTGGCCCATGCGCGGGTACTGGCGGCCGGTCTGGAGGCCGAAGGCTTCGAGGTGACCACCGGGGGCACGGACACCCATCTGATCGTCGCGGACCCGGCGCCGCTCGGTGTCGACGGCCGCACCGCCCGCGAGCGGCTCGCGGCCGCGGGCATGGTGCTGGACACCTGCGCGCTGCCGTACGGGGACGCCCGGGGCATCAGGCTCGGCACCGCCGCGGTCACCACCCAGGGCATGGGCGACGCCGACATGGCGCGGATCGCGGTGCTCTTCGGGGCGGCCGTACGTGAGGAAGGCGACATCCGCGCAGAGGTAAAGGAACTGGCAGGGAAATATCCCCCCTATCCGGGGTAGACGTGGTTCATGCAACCATCACCCGTACCTCCGTGTCCTCAACCATGAGGCCGACGTAGTTAAGGTGTGGGCTGAGATGGCCGGCGATATCTGTGGGGCAGCCCGTGCGTGATTACTTGCTGACACTGTGTGTCACGGCCGCGGTGACCTATCTGCTGACCGGTCCGGTGCGGAAGTTCGCGATCACGGTCGGGGCGATGCCCGCGATCCGTGCCCGTGACGTCCACCGAGAACCGACACCGCGGCTCGGCGGCATCGCCATGTTCGGCGGGCTGTGCGCCGGACTGATCGTCGCGGACCATCTGTACAACCTCGACGGCGTCTTCCAGCTCTCCAACGAGCCGCGGGCGCTGCTCTCCGGCGCCGCCCTGATCTGGCTGATCGGTGTCCTCGACGACAAGTTCGAGATCGATGCGCTGATCAAGCTCGGCGGGCAGATGATCGCCGCCGCGGTCATGGTCATCCAGGGTCTGACGATCCTCTGGCTGCCGATCCCCGGCATCGGCACGGTCGCCCTCACCCAGTGGCAGGGCACGCTGCTCACCGTCGCACTGGTCGTCATCACGATCAACGCGGTCAACTTCGTCGACGGCCTGGACGGCCTGGCAGCCGGCATGGTGTGCATCGCCTCCGCCGCGTCCTTCCTCTACACGTACCGGCTCTGGTACGGGCACATGATCGAGGCGGCCGCTCCCGCGACGCTGTTCACCGCGATCCTGATGGGCATGTGCCTCGGCTTCCTGCCGCACAACATGCATCCCGCCAGGATCTTCATGGGCGACTCCGGATCGATGCTGATCGGCCTCGTGCTGGCGGCCGGCGCGATCTCCGTCACGGGTCAGGTCGACCCGGACGCGATGAAGCTCTTCGCGGGCAGTGAGCGCGAGGCCACCCACGCGATGCTGCCGGTCTTCATCCCGCTGCTGCTACCGCTGACCATCATCGCGATCCCGGCCGCCGACCTGGTGCTGGCGATCGTGCGACGTACCTGGAACGGTCAGTCGCCGTTCGCGGCGGACCGCGGCCATCTGCACCACCGGTTGCTGGAGATCGGGCATTCGCACAGCAGGGCCGTGCTGATCATGTACTTCTGGTCCGCTCTGATCGCCTTCGGGACGGTCGGATACTCCGTGCACTCGGCGTCGCTGTGGATCGTGCTGGTCATCGTGGGGCTGAGCGCGGTGGGTCTGGTCCTGCTGCTGATGCCTCGCTTCACCCCGCGCGCACCGCGCTGGGCGGAGCGCTTCGTGCCGCCTCGTTACCGCCGCCGGAGCCACCACGGCACGGAGCGGGGGGCGGGGCCCTCGTCTGCGTACGGGACCCAACAGGAGTCCAGGGAAACGCAGATGAGGCCGGACGCGGACGAGCCCGAGGGGCGGCGCCCGGTCGTCGCGGGAGTCTCCGGCGTCAACGGAGCGACCGCGATCGGCCCCCGATCGCGCCTCCCGGAGAGGCACAAAGCCGATACGGCCCGCTAACGATTCGGGCACCGAAGGGCATTACCAGACAAAGCATTGAGTTGTCTTGCTCACACGCGCGGGTTAACTCTCATGTGTGACAGCGACCACACTTTCTTGGTAAAGACCTCATCAAATAGTTTGTGATACCGTTCACTAAGCCCGGTGACAGAGCCGAAGGAGCCTGGTGAGACGCTCCATCGGCCCGAGGCATCGACTCGAACCGGGCCTACGCTCGTCCATGACGACACACTGCCCACCCCCTGCAAGCGGAGCTGCCGCCATGCCGTCCAACGACGTCCGGACTCTCCTTCAAGCCGCCGTACCCACCGCTGTCGCCGGCGCTGTTGCCGCCGCCGTCAGCGGTGGCGTCGCCGGCGGCAAGGGAGCCCTGGGCGCGGTCGTTGCGACGATCGTGGTGATCCTCTTCATGGGGATCGGCCTCATGGTCCTGCAACGGACCGCGAGGTCTCTGCCTCACTTGTTCCAGGCGATGGGGCTGATGCTGTACACAGCCCAGCTCCTGCTGCTGTTCATCTTTGTTGCCGCATTCAAGAACACGACGCTGTTCAACCCGAAGGCCTTCGCGATCACGCTGGTTGCGACGACTCTCGTGTGGATCGGCGCACAGGCGCGTGCGCACATGAAGGCCAAGATCCTTTACGTCGAGCCCGAGTCCCACCAGGGCGACAAGCCCAAAAACACGGGCTCGCAGACGTGAAAGGTAGGGGCGGAATAAGTGCACGTTCCGGACCCTGCTATCGTCCGGTTCCAACTGCGGCACTGCGGGCGCGGGCATGTGAGCTGACGCCTGCTCGATCGCGAGGCTCAATGCCTGACTGCCGCTCACACATCCGTAACACCAGTCCAGTGCCGAACCGCGGCCGCGCGCCGCGCCGACACAACGAGGTTGCCGTACCTATGCGCCACGCTGAAGGAGCCCGCGGTGAGTGCTGACCCGACACAGGTGCTCGCCTTCGAGACCGATTGCCACATCTTCGACGGTTGTGGTTTCCCGGCACCCGGCTTGCACTCGTTCCTGTTCGAGCCCCTGTGGGGTGACCCTGACAGCAACTTGTACTTCAACAAGCCGATGCTGCTGGCCCTGCTCGGTTCGATCATCGTCGTCGGTTTCTTCTGGGCGGCCTTCCGCAAGCCGAAGGTTGTCCCGGGCAAGCTTCAGATGGTGGCCGAGACCGGCTACGACTTCATCCGTCGCGGCATCGTCTACGAGACGATCGGCAAGCGCGAGGGCGAGAAGTACGTCCCGCTCGTGGTCTCGCTGTTCTTCTTCGTCTGGATGATGAACCTCTGGTCGATCATCCCGATCGCCCAGTTCCCGGTGACGTCGATCATCGCGTACCCGATCGTGCTGGCCCTGATCGTCTACGTGCTCTGGGTCAGCCTGACCTTCAAGCGGCACGGATTCGTCGGCGCCTTCAAGAACATCACCGGCTACGACAAGACGCTCGGCCCGGTGCTTCCGCTGGCCATGCTCATCGAGTTCTTCTCGAACCTGCTGGTCCGGCCGTTCACGCACGCGGTCCGACTGTTCGCGAACATGTTCGCCGGTCACACGCTGCTGCTGCTGTTCACGCTCGCCAGCTGGTACCTGCTCAACGGCATCGGTATCGCCTACGCAGGCGTCTCGTTCGTGATGGTCATCGTGATGACCGCGTTCGAGCTCTTCATCCAGGCGCTTCAGGCGTACGTCTTCGTACTCCTGACCTGCACCTTCATCCAGGGCGCGCTCGCCAAGCACCACTGAGCACCTCGCGCTCCGACCCTTATTCGTCCGGTGGCCAACCCCCACCGGTCCTTGAAAGAGAAGGAAGAACTGGCATGTCCCAGACCCTTGCCGCTGTCACCGGCGACCTGAAGGCTCTCGGCTCCATCGGTTACGGCCTCGCGGCCATCGGCCCCGGCGTCGGCGTCGGCATCATCTTCGGTAACGGCACCCAGGCTCTCGCCCGCCAGCCCGAGGCCGCCGGCCTGATCCGCGCCAACCAGATCCTCGGCTTCGCCTTCTGTGAGGCGCTCGCCCTGATCGGTCTGGTCATGCCGTTCGTCTACGGTTCCTGATCTTCAGGCCTGCGGACAGTAAACCGAGACGAAAGGCACTGATGTGAGCCAGTTGCTTACGGTCGCGGCTGAGGAGATGGAAAATCCCCTCATCCCGCCGATTCCCGAGCTCGTCATCGGCCTCATCGCCTTCCTCATCGTCTTCGGCTTCCTCGCCAAGAAGCTCCTCCCGAACATCAACAAGGTTCTGGACGAGCGTCGCGAGGCCATCGAAGGCGGTATCGAGAAGGCCGATGCGGCCCAGACCGAGGCCCAGAGCGTTCTTGAGCAGTACAAGGCTCAGCTCGCCGAGGCCCGCCACGAGGCCGCTCGACTGCGCCAGGAGGCACAGGAGCAGGGCGTCGTGATCCTGCAGGAGATGCGGGCAGAGGGCCAGCGGCAGCGCGAGGAGATCATCGCTGCCGGCCACGCCCAGATCGAGGCCGACCGCAAGGCTGCGGCCGCTGCGCTGCGTCAGGACGTGGGCAAGCTCGCCATCGACCTGGCCGGCAAGCTCGTCGGCGAGTCCCTCGAGGACCACGCCCGGCAGAGCGGCACCGTCGACCGTTTCCTCGACGAGCTCGAGGCGAAGGCCGAGGCTGTCCGATGAACGGCGCGAGCCGCGAGGCACTGGCTGCCGCACGTGAGCGTCTCGACGCGCTGACCGACAGCACGTCGGTCGACGTGGCGAAGCTCGCCGAGGAGCTGGCCGCCGTCACGGCGCTGCTCCAGCGCGAGGTCTCACTGCGGCGGGTCCTGACCGACCCGTCGCAGGCCGGTGAGGCCAAGGCGGAGCTGGCCGGACGACTGCTGCGCGGTCAGGTGAGCGGCGAGACCGTCGACCTGATCTCCGGCATGGTCCGCTCTCGCTGGTCGCAGTCGCGTGACCTGGTCGACGCGGTCGAGGAGCTGGCGAACACCGCAGACCTCACCGCCGCCCAGCGCAGCGGAGACCTCGACGACGTCGAGGACGAGCTGTTCCGGTTCGGCCGGATCGTGGCCTCCGACAAGGAGCTGCGCGCCGCGCTCACCAGCCGGTCCGCGTCCACCGCCGCCAAGAGTGAGCTGCTGCACAGCCTGCTCGGCGGCAAGGCGCGGCCCGTCACCGAGCGCCTCGTCGTGCGGCTTGTGACCCAGCCCCGGGGACGTAGCCTGGAAGCGGGACTCGAGTCCCTCTCCAAGCTTGCCGCGGAGCGCCGGGACCGCATGGTCGCCGTGGTCACGTCGGCAGTGCCGCTGAACGATCGGCAGAAGCAGCGCCTCGGCGCCGCACTGGCGAAGATCTACGGTCGGCCGATGCACCTGAACCTCGATGTGGACCCGACGGTCCTCGGCGGGGTCGCGGTGCGGGTCGGTGACGAGTTGATCAACGGCACCATCGCGGAGCGCCTCGACGAGGCGGCCCGTCGCATGGCCGGCTGACGCAACGCAGCAACAGAACAAGCAAGACCAGCGGCCCGGTTGGGCCGTGCAGAAATTGCAGAAGATTCCTGGGGGTCGGCCCCCAGACCCCCTTAAGAAACTTCGGGCCCAACAAGGAGAGCAGGGAACCCAGATGGCGGAGCTCACGATCCGGCCGGAGGAGATCCGGGACGCGCTGGAGAACTTTGTCCAGTCGTACAAGCCGGACGCGGCCTCGCGCGAGGAGGTCGGTACGGTCAGCGTTGCCGGCGACGGCATCGCGAAGGTCGAGGGCCTTCCCTCGGCCATGGCGAACGAGCTGCTGAAGTTCGAGGACGGAACCCTCGGTCTCGCCCTCAACCTCGAGGAGCGCGAGATCGGTGCGATCGTCCTCGGCGAGTTCAGCGGAATCGAGGAGGGCCAGCCGGTGCAGCGCACCGGTGAGGTGCTCTCCGTCGGCGTCGGCGAGGGTTACCTCGGCCGCGTCGTCGACCCGCTCGGCAACCCGATCGACGGTCTCGGCGAGATCGCGACCGACAGCCGCCGCGCCCTCGAGCTGCAGGCCCCTGGCGTCATGGTCCGTAAGTCGGTGCACGAGCCGATGCAGACCGGCTACAAGGCCGTCGACGCCATGGTGCCGATCGGCCGCGGCCAGCGTCAGCTGATCATTGGTGACCGTCAGACGGGTAAGACCGCTCTGGCCGTCGACACGATCATCAACCAGCGCGACAACTGGCGCTCGGGCGACGTGAACAAGCAGGTGCGCTGCATCTATGTCGCCATCGGTCAGAAGGGCTCCACCATCGCCTCCGTGCGCGGTGCCCTCGAAGAGGCCGGCGCGCTCGAGTACACGACCATCGTCGCCGCCCCGGCGTCCGACCCGGCCGGCTTCAAGTACCTTGCGCCGTACACCGGTTCGGCCATCGGTCAGCACTGGATGTACCAGGGCAAGCACGTCCTGATCATCTTCGACGACCTTTCGAAGCAGGCCGACGCCTACCGCGCCGTGTCCCTGCTGCTGCGCCGTCCGCCGGGCCGTGAGGCCTACCCGGGCGACGTCTTCTACCTCCACTCGCGTCTGCTGGAGCGCTGCGCGAAGCTCTCCGACGAGATGGGTGCCGGTTCGATGACGGGCCTCCCGATCGTCGAGACCAAGGCGAACGACGTGTCGGCGTTCATCCCGACCAACGTCATCTCCATCACCGACGGTCAGTGCTTCCTGGAGTCCGACCTGTTCAACGCCGGCCAGCGTCCGGCCCTGAACGTCGGTATCTCGGTCTCCCGCGTCGGTGGCTCCGCCCAGCACAAGGCCATGAAGCAGGTCTCCGGCCGTCTTCGTGTCGACCTCGCCCAGTTCCGTGAGCTGGAGGCGTTCGCCGCCTTCGGTTCCGACCTGGACGCGGCCTCGAAGGCGTCGCTGGAGCGCGGTAAGCGCATGGTCGAGCTGCTGAAGCAGGCCCAGTACCAGCCGATGCCGGTCGAGGAGCAGGTCGTCTCCGTCTGGGCCGGCACCACCGGCAAGATGGACGACGTCCCGGTCGAGGACATCCGTCGCTTCGAGAACGAGCTGCTGGAGTACCTGCGCCGCGAGCGCAAGGACCTTCTGACCAGCATCGCCGAGGGCGGCAAGATGTCCGACGACACGCTGCAGTCGATCGCCGACGCGATCGCCACCTTCAAGCAGCAGTTCGAGACCTCGGACGGCAAGCTCCTGGGCGAGGGCTGATCGATGGGCGCTCAGCTTCGCGTTTACAAGCGCCGCATTCGCTCCGTCACCGCCACGAAGAAGATCACCAAGGCGATGGAGATGATCGCCGCTTCGCGCATCGTCAAGGCGCAGCGCCAGGTGGCGGCGTCGACGCCGTACGCGACCGAGCTCACCCGTGCGGTGACCGCGGTGGCGACCGGCTCCACCACCAAGCACCCGCTGACCACCGAGGCCGACGCTCCGGCGCGGGCCGCGATCCTGCTCATCACGAGCGATCGCGGCCTGGCCGGCGGTTACTCCGCCAACGCCATCAAGGCGGCGGAGCGACTGACCGAGCGTCTGCGCGGTGAGGGCAAGGAGGTCGTCACGTATGTGATCGGCCGCAAGGGTGTCGCCTACTACGGCTTCCGTGAGCGCAAGATCGCGGACTCCTGGACCGGCTTCACCGACAGCCCGACGTACGCGGATGCGAAGCGGGCTGCGGCCCCGCTGATCGAAGCGGTCACCCAGGAGACCGCCGAGGGCGGCGTGGACGAGCTGCACATCGTCTTCACGGAGTTCGTGTCGATGATGACGCAGAACCCGGTGGACAACCGGATGCTGCCGCTCAGCCTCGACACGACGAAGGACGAGGAGGGCAAGGGCGAGATCCTGCCGCTCTTCGACTTCGAGCCGTCGGCGGAGGACGTCCTCGACGCCCTGCTTCCGCGGTACGTCGAGAGCCGGATCTACAACGCACTGCTGCAGGCCGCTGCTTCCGAGCACGCTGCCCGCCGTCGTGCGATGAAGTCGGCCACCGACAACGCCGGAGAGCTCATCAAGAGCCTCTCCCGGCTTGCCAACGCGGCCCGCCAGGCCGAAATCACCCAGGAAATCAGCGAGATCGTCGGTGGTGCCAGTGCGCTGGCCGACGCGACCGCGGGGAGTGACAAGTAATGACGACCACAGTTGAGACGGCCGTTGCCACGGGCCGCGTCGCCCGGGTCATCGGCCCGGTCGTCGACGTGGAGTTCCCCGTCGACGCAATGCCGGAGATCTACAACGCGCTGACTGTCCAGGTGGCCGACCCGGCCGAGGACGGCAAGCTCAAGAAGCTGACGCTCGAGGTCGCCCAGCACCTCGGCGACGGCGTGATCCGCGCGATCTCGATGCAGCCCACCGACGGTCTGGTCCGCCAGGCCCCGGTGACCGACACGGGCGCGGGCATCACCGTGCCGGTCGGCGAGGTCACCAAGGGCAAGGTGTTCAACACCCTCGGTGAGATCCTGAACAAGCCCGAGGCCGAGTCCGAGGTCACCGAGCGCTGGCCGATCCACCGCAAGGCGCCCAGCTTCGACCAGCTCGAGTCCAAGACCGAGATGTTCGAGACCGGCGTCAAGGTCATCGACCTTCTCACCCCGTACGTCAAGGGTGGAAAGATCGGTCTGTTCGGTGGTGCCGGTGTCGGCAAGACCGTTCTGATCCAGGAAATGATCTACCGCGTCGCCAACAACCACGACGGTGTGTCGGTGTTCGCGGGCGTCGGTGAGCGTACCCGTGAGGGCAACGACCTCATCGAGGAAATGGCCGAGTCGGGCGTCATCGACAAGACCGCCCTTGTCTTCGGTCAGATGGACGAGCCCCCGGGCACCCGTCTGCGTGTCGCGCTTGCCGGTCTGACCATGGCGGAGTACTTCCGCGATGTGCAGAAGCAGGACGTGCTCTTCTTCATCGACAACATCTTCCGTTACACCCAGGCCGGTTCCGAGGTCTCCACGCTGCTCGGCCGTATGCCGTCCGCGGTGGGTTACCAGCCGAACCTGGCCGACGAGATGGGTCTGCTGCAGGAGCGCATCACGTCGACCCGCGGTCACTCGATCACCTCGATGCAGGCGATCTACGTCCCCGCGGACGACCTGACCGACCCGGCGCCGGCGACCACCTTCGCCCACCTCGACGCGACGACGGTTCTCTCCCGTCCGATCTCCGAGAAGGGCATCTACCCGGCCGTGGACCCGCTGGACTCCACGTCCCGGATCCTGGACCCGCGTTACATCGCGCAGGACCACTACGACACCGCCATGCGGGTCAAGGGAATCCTGCAGAAGTACAAGGACCTCCAGGACATCATCGCCATTCTCGGTATGGACGAGCTCGGCGAGGAGGACAAGCTCACCGTCTTCCGCGCCCGTCGCATCGAGCGCTTCCTGTCCCAGAACACCCACGTCGCCAAGCAGTTCACCGGCGTGGACGGTTCGGACGTTCCGCTCGACGAGTCGATCGCCGCGTTCAACGCGATCGCCGACGGTGAGTACGACCACTTCCCGGAGCAGGCGTTCTTCATGTGCGGTGGCATTGAGGACCTCAAGGCCAACGCCAAGGAGCTCGGCGTCTCCTGAGCCCATGGCTCACCGAGGGGGGCGGGTGCGTCCCGTCCCCCTCACCACGCCCCGTAGAATTGACCCAACACCCGGCTCCAACGGCCGGGTGGTGACCCGAGGAGCCACTCTTGGCTGCTGAGCTGCACGTCGAGCTGGTCGCCGCGGACCGCAGTGTCTGGTCCGGCGAGGCCACCCTGGTCGTCGCGCGTACCACGTCCGGCGACATCGGCGTCATGCCCGGTCACCAGCCGCTTCTCGGTGTGCTGGAGTCGGGCCCGGTGACGATCCGTACGAGCGAGGGCCCAACCGTAGTCGCGGCTGTGCACGGCGGTTTCATCTCGTTCGCGGACGACAAGCTGTCGCTGCTGGCGGAGATCGCCGAGCTGGCGGACGAGATCGATGTCCAGCGCGCCGAGCGTGCGCTGGAGCGTGCGAAGTCGGAGACGGACGGTGCTGCCGAGCGTCGTGCCGATGTCCGACTCCGTGCGGTGGCGGTGCGTTAAGCACCCCGCCGAATGTTTTTACCCTCAGCCGCGGCCCGAGCTGGAACTCTCCAGACCGTGCCGCGGCTGAGGCGATGCAGGTGCAGTTGCAGTTCGGGCGGTATCCGTTACTCGACGATGCGAGGAGGTCGGTGGAGATGGTCCTCGCTTTGTGGGTATGCGGCCTGGTCGTCGTACTGGTCGCGGTGGGTCTCTTCGTCTTCGGCCTGCGCCGACGGCTGATTCAGCGCTCCGGCGGGACGTTCGACTGCAGTGTGCGGTGGGATGTGCCGGCCGAGCCGGATCTCTCGGGCAAGGGCTGGGTGTACGGCGTCGCCCGGTACAGCGGCGACCGCATCGACTGGTTCCGGGTCTTCTCGTACGCTCCCCGGCCCCGCCGGATTCTCGAGCGTTCCGCGATCGAGGTGGTCGCCCGGCGGCTGCCCGAGGGCGAGGAGGAGCTGGCACTGCTCTCGGACGCCGTCGTGCTCGGCTGTCTCCACCGCGAGACCCGCCTGGAGCTGGCGATGAGCGAGGACGCCCTCACCGGATTTCTCGCCTGGCTGGAAGCGGCTCCGCCCGGCCAGCGGGTCAATGTTGCTTGAGAACAACCCTCGCCGACAGGGGAATCCCCCCGGACGGAGTCCGGGGAGGGCGGACGTGACCCGACGGCCCTGGTGCACGGGCACGACCACGGACAAAGAGGAACCGGGGAGACAGGGGGCGGACCTGTCTCCCCGGCTGCTTTTCGGGGTCATGCGCTGTTCCGCACGAGTACCGCGGTGACTACCTCAGGCCGCTGTCGATCGCGCTGACGAGTTCACCGTTGCTGGTGTCCCCGCTGAACTCCCAGAAGAACGCGCCCTTGAGACCCTGGTTCTTCACGTAGGTCATCTTCCCGGCGATGGTGGCCGGGGTGTCGTAGCTCCACCAGTTGCTGCCGCACTTGGCGTAGGCGGTGCCGGCGATGGTGCCGGTGGACGGGCAGCTGGTCTTGAGCACCTTGTAGTCCTCGATGCCCTGCTCGTACTTGCCGGGTGCGGGACCGGTCGCCGTGCCGCCCGGGGTGGCCTGGGTGACGCCGGTCCAGCCGCGCCCGTAGAAGCCGATGCCCAGGTTCAGCTTGCTGCCCGCGATGCCCTTGCTCTTGAGTTTGGTGATCGCGGCGTCGCTGTTGAAGCCTTCCTGCGGGATGCCGCTGTACGAGGTGAGCGGGGAGTGCGGGGCGGTCGGGCCGTCCGCGTCGAAGGCCCCGAAGAAGTCGTACGTCATCACATTGTACCAGTCGACGTACTGCGCAGCGCCCGCGTAGTCGGCCGCGTCGATCTTGCCGCCCGACGAGGCGTCGGCGGTGATGGCCGCGGTGACCAGGTTGGAGCTGCCGAACTTCGTCCGCAGCGCGGAGACCACGGTCTTGAAGGCCGAGGCGCCGCTGCTGTCACAGGACAGACCGCAGGCGTTGGGGTACTCCCAGTCGATGTCGATACCATCGAAGACATCGGCCCAGCGCGGGTCCTCGACCAGGTTGTAGCAGGAGTTGGCGAAGGCGGTGGGGTTCTGCGCGGCCTGGGTGAAGCCGCCGGACCAGGTCCAGCCGCCGAAGGACCAGATGACCTTGAGGCCCGGGTGCTTCTTCTTCAGCTCGCGCAGCTGGTTGATGTTGCCGGCCACCGGCTGGTCCCAGGTGTCGGCGGTGCCGTCGACACTGGAGGCCGCGTCATACGTCTTCTGGTAGGCGGCGTAGGCGTCGCCGATCGCGCACTGGCCGCCGGCGACGTTGCCGAAGGAGTAGTTGATGTGCGTGATCTTGGCGGCGCTGCCGCTGGTCTCCAGGTTCTTGACGTGGTAATTGCGGTCGTAGACGCCCCACTCGGTGAAGTAACCGAGCTTGACCTTGCTGCCGGGATCGGGGTTTCCTCCGCCGCCCGTGGTGTGTACGGCCACCGAGCCGCTGGCCGGGCCCGTCTGGTCGGCGGTGTCACGTGCCTGGATCGTGTACGAGTAATCGCTGCCGGCGGTCAGCCCGCTGTCGGTGTAGGTCAGGCCGGTGACCGTGGTGACCTTGTTGCCGTTGCGCAGCACGTCGTAGTTCTTGATGCCGTTGTCGTCGGTCGCGGCAGTCCAGGTGAGCTTCACACCGGTGTCGGTGATGTTGCTCGCGGTCGGAGTGCCGGGTGCGGAGGGGGCGTTGTCGCCGGGAACGCTGCCGCCGTCACAGGAGGCTCCGTTCACCTTGCAGCCGGTGGGGGCACCGGGGCCGGCGCCGTTGAAGCCGAAGCTGACGCTGGCGCCGGGGGCGACCGCACCGTTCCAGCCGACGTTCTTGGCGGTCCAGTGGGTTCCGGAGCTGGTGACAGTGGCGTCCCAGGCGGACGTGACCGACGTGCCGGAGGGGAAGTCCCACTCGATGGTCCAGGAACTGAGGGCGGTGGTACCGGTGTTCTTCACCGTCCACTGGCCCTCGAAGCCGGTGCCCCAGTCGGACTTCTTGACGTATGTGGCGGTCGCCGAGGTGGCGGCCTGGGCAGGGGCTGCCAGTCCGACCATCGCGGCGAGGGGGAGCAGTAGTGCGGTGAGGCCTGCCATCGCCTTCGTACGGGTCGTGGTGGCCAGGCCGAATCTGAATCTGGTTCGGCGTAGGGGGGTCTCGGTGCTCAACGGTGCTCCTCGGGTGAGGTCCGGACAAACGGGGGTGGTCCGTGGACTGCAACCCTGCGCCGCCCTGAGCCCGCTTTGTCATGGCGCGCTCACCGCAGTGTGTTCGGTGAGGTTAGGAAGGTCTGGACCAATCGTCAAGAGGTCTGGACCAAAGATCGGAAGTAAACCTCGGATGCCCAACTCCTGTACCGGAACCGTCGCTTGGGGTCGGTCGTGCGGCCTGAGCGGCCCCTGCAACCGGCTGACGTGCCCTTCGGGCGAGTGGAACGGGTCCGCCCGGCTCGGCGGAGGACACGTGCCGAGCCGGGCGGACCCCGTCTTCCTAGCGCTCGCCGCCCGGCACCCACAGCACGTCGCCGAGTTCCTTGTTCGCCGTCCTCGCCAGGATGAACAGGAGGTCGGAGAGGCGGTTGAGGTAGGTCGCCGTCAGCGCGTTCATCACGTCGCCGTGCACTTCGAGTGCCGCCCAGGTGGACCGCTCGGCACGCCGGACCACCGTGCATGCCTGGTGGAGCAGTGCCGCCCCCGGGGTACCGCCCGGCAGGATGAAGCTCCGCAGCTTCTCCAGGTGCTCCAGGAAGTGGTCGCAGTCCGCCTCGAGCCTGTCGACGTAGTTCTGCTCGACGCGCAGCGGCGGATACTTCGGCTTCTCGGCGACCGGCGTCGACAGATCCGCGCCCACGTCGAACAGGTCGTTCTGCACGCGGACGAGTACCTTCACGACCTCCTCCGGCAATTGACCGAGCGCGATCGCCGTACCGATGACGGCGTTGGCCTCATTGGTGTCCGCGTACGCCGAGATCCGCAGATCGGTCTTGGCGGTGCGGCTCATGTCGCCGAGGGCGGTGGTGCCCTGGTCGCCGGTACGGGTGTAGATGCGCGTCAGATTGACCATGCGGCCGAGCCTATCCGGGCCCGTTCCCGCGGCTGCGGTCCGGAACGCGGACGGACGCGCATGCCGTGAGGACGTCACGCCTTCCTCGGCGGCGCGGTGCTCAACTGCGCGCGGCGCGCCACCGAATGACGCGTATCGATGTGATGTCCGTCATGTGAGACGTGACGCGTATCTCTTCACCGCCCCAGCGCGCCTCACGGGTACTAACCTCCGCCGGAGAGCATGTGAACAAGCGTGACGAATATGTCTTGGGAGCCGTCGTGGACGCCGGCGTCGAGGACTGAACACAAAGGGGTGCGAACGTGGCCAGGAAGCTCGCCGTCATCGGGGCCGGACTCATGGGGTCCGGTATCGCGCAGGTCTCCGCCCAGGCGGGCTGGGACGTCGTGCTGCGTGATGTCACCGACGAGGCCCTGGTCCGCGGGCGCGACGGCATCAAGGCCTCGTACGACAAGTTCGTCTCCAAGGGCAAGCTGGAGGCGGCCGACGCCGATGCCGCGCTGGCCCGCATCACCACGACCACCGACCTCGACGCGGTCGCCGACGCGGATGTCGTCGTCGAGGCCGTCTTCGAGAAGCTCGAGGTCAAGCACGAGATCTTCCGGGCCCTCGACAAGATCGTGCGGGACGACGCCGTGCTCGCTTCGAACACCTCCGCCATCCCGATCACCAAGATCGCGGCTGTCACGGAGCGCCCGGAGCGCGTCGTCGGTGTGCACTTCTTCTCGCCGGTCCCGATGATGCAGCTCTGCGAGCTCGTGCGCGGCTACAAGACGAGCGACGAAACGCTCGCCACCGCACGGGAGTTCGCCGAGTCCGTCGGCAAGACCTGCATCGTCGTCAATCGTGACGTCGCCGGGTTCGTCACCACCCGGCTGATCTCGGCGCTGGTCGTCGAGGCCGCCAAGCTGTACGAGTCGGGCGTCGCCACGGCCGAGGACATCGACATCGCCTGCAAGCTGGGCTTCGGTCACGCCATGGGGCCGCTCGCGACGGCGGACCTCACCGGCGTCGACATCCTGCTGCACGCCACGTCCAACATCTACACCGAGTCGCAGGACGAGAAGTTTGCCGCACCCGAGCTGATGCGCCGGATGGTCGATGCAGGTGACATCGGCCGCAAGAGCGGGCAGGGCTTCTACACCTACTGATTGTTCTCGGCCCCCGGGCGCCTGATCTGCCGTCGATCACGCCCGGGGGAGACGGGGATAAGTCCCCGGCTGCGGTGGTCCTCGATCGGGCCGTTGTCACTCCACGGAGTGAATTCGGTATCGGTTCGCTTACAGACGGAAACTTCCCTGTCGTTGCCGCAGTCAGTTGTGACAGAGACAGAAAACAGACAGACGACCGTGCCATGGAGCATTTCCGGGGAGCGCATATGCACATCAGGGGCGACCACGCCGAGCTGGTCGTCGGGGGCCGCCTCGACGTCCGAAGCGCGGCGGACGCCCGTACGGTCCTGCATTCGGCCCTCGACGACGGGGTCGGCGACCTGATTCTCGACCTGACCGAGCTGGATTCCTGGGATGCCACCGGTCTCGGTGTCATCATGGGTGCGCACCGCCGGGCCGGGCGGGCCGGACGGCGGCTGGTGCTCCGGGGTGTGCCGCCGCAGATGCAGCGCCTGCTGGTGGCGACGAGACTGCACCGCATTCTGGCGATCGAAGGCGGTATCGCCGCGGATTCCCTGCCGCGGGTTTAGTACGGGCGTCGGGGCGTTCGTCCACCCGCCCGAACCCACACAATCCTCACGAGACCGTGATGTCCGGGACGGCGCGGCACCCCGATGGTTCGTAGATACTGTGCGAAGGTTTAGGGTTCGGCCGTCCACCGATTGACGGAACCCATGCGGCGGACACCGGACCAGAAGCGACAGCAGGGCGTGCGAGGCCGGGAGGGGCAACCGTGCGCGACGCGTCTGGGGGGTTTGGCGATGGACCCGACACATCGGGGGCCGGAATTTTTCGGCCATGACAATGACGGCTACGGCGAGGACACCGGCCGACGGCGGTCCCGGGACCCGCTGAGCGCCGAATTCGGCCAGCAGCCGCCGCAGCAGGCTCGCGTCGTGCAGCTCTTTCCCGGCGACTTCCTGCTCACCGTCAACCCGGTCGACGGCAGCGAGGTCGAGCTGTGCCCCCCGGGGGAGCAGCCCGCCGCTCCGGTCCGCCGCACCCCCGTCGAGCGAACCGACCGCGAGCGCGCGGCCGCACCGCCCGTGCCGCCGGGACCCCCCGCCCCTCAACTGCCGCTCCTGGAGCGCTCGGAGGAGCGTGAGCGGCTGGTGCGCCTGCTGGCGCGCGGACGCTCGGTGCGGCTCACCGGACCGGCCGGGTCCGGACGCACCGCGCTGCTGAGCGCCGTCGCCGCCGACTGCGCGGACCTCGCTCCGGACGGCGTCGTGCGGCTCTCCGGCCACAAGCGCACCGCCACCGACTTGCTGTACGGGCTCTACGAGGCGGTCCTCGACGCACCGCTGCTGCGCCCCGACCGCGCCGCCCTCCTCGAACAGGTCCGGGGCATCGGTGCCGTCGTCGTCCTCGACGACCTGGAGTTCGGCGGGACCGCGCTGGAGGAGCTGCTCGACGCGACGCCGGAGTGCGCGTTCCTGCTCGCCGCGACACCCGACATCGCCGCACCTACCGCCGACTCGCAGCTCGAAGAGGTCTTCCTCGCCGGGCTGGGCCGCAGTGCCTCGGTCGACCTGCTGGAACAGGTCGTCGAGCGGTCGCTCACCGAGGACGAGGCGAACTGGGCGGGCGACCTCTGGTTCGAGTCCGAAGGGCTGCCGCTGCGCTTCGTCCAGGCGGGCGCCCTGCTGCGCCAGCGCGACATGCTGCGCACCGACCCCACCGCGTACGACGAGCACGGCTACTTCGACGGCCGGCCCGTCGACGATTCCTTCGACGCCTTCGGCCAGGACGCCGACGGCCACGACGTACCGCTGCCCAGCCTGGGCGAGGGGGCCGCGCCCGCCGCGCTGCTCGCCTCCCGGCTCAGCGGGGCCGCGCGCGACACCCTGCACTTCGCGGTCGCACTCGGCGGCGAGGTGCCGCACCAGGCGCATCTGCCGGCGCTCGTGGGGGACACCCACGCCGATGCCGCGCTCGGTGAGCTGGCCGGCTGCGGACTGCTCTCCCCGGCCGGCTCCCGATACCGGCTGGCCGCCGGTGTCCTCGCCCAGCTGGAGGCCGCCGGATACGGCGAGGACGCCGCCGCCCGGGCCCGTACGGCGGCCCAGCACTACGCCTGGTGGTCCGGGCACCCCTCGGTCACCCCTGCCCGCGCGGTGGCCGAGGCCGACGCGATCATCGCGGCCATGAACCAGCTGGTCCCCGGCGACGGGGCCGGACAGGCCAGCGCAGCCGTGCTGCTGGCCCGCAGCGCCGCCCCCGCCTTCGCCGCCGGGCTGCACTGGGGCGGCTGGGAGAAGGCCCTGCGGCTCGGTCAGGAGGCTGCCAGGATCGCCGGAGAGGTCGCCGAAGAGGCCTACTTCCACCATGAGTTGGGTGTCCTCGCGCTCTGCACCGGCAATCTCGACCGGGCCAGGGCGGAGCTGGAGGCGTCGATCGGTATGCGCGGCGCGCTTGCCGACAAGTCCGGGGCCGTGGCCGGACGTCGCGCGCTCGCCCTGGTCTCCGACCGCTCCGGCGGACAGGTGACCGGCAGCCGCCCGTCGGGTGAGGGGGTGCCGGCCGCGCGGTACGAGGAGTCGGCGCGCCCGCCCGTGGCCCTGCCCGTGAGCGGGCCGAAGGCCGCACCGCGTAGGTCCGAGGACGAAACCGCGCTGATATCCCGGATCACCCCGGCGGCAGGTACCGGTGTGTCCGGCGGCCGCAAGGCAGCGGTGCTGGTCGGCGCCCGGCGCAATCTCGTCGCGGCGGGCGCGGGCGTCGTGCTGGCCGCCGTGCTCGGCACGGTGGTGACGCTCGGCATGACGTCCAGCAGCGACGCCCAGGACGGCGGCGGCGTCACGACCGAGCAGCCGGCCGACGAGGGCGACATCGACGGCGGGCTCCCGGCCGACGAGCCGACGGACACCCCGACACCGGGCAAGGGCTCGTCGAGCGGGAGTCCCTCGTCGCCCGGCCCCTCCGGCAGTCGGATCACCCCGAGCGGCAACGGAGCGCCGTCCACGGGATCGACCGGGCCGAGCGACAGCCCGTCGTCGTCGGGCAGGCCGCCGACCGGGAGGCCCAGCACACCGGGGACGCCCACCAAGTCGCCGACCAAGACCCCTACCAAGACCCCGACCACGCCCGCGCCGACCCAGACCACGACGGAGCCGACGGACACCCCCAGTCCGACCGAGACGAACCCGGGACCGACCACGCCGGACACGTCCGTCTCGGCGAGCGGCCCGTCGACGACGGCGAGCGAGTCCGGCACCACGGTGGAGCCGACGGTGGCCTGAGACGGGACCCGTACGGACAGGCACCCGTACGCGCGAGGCCCCGGACCGCCGATGTGCGGTCCGGGGCCTCGCGTATGCGGGGGACGGCGTCAGAACAGCCGCAGCTTGTCGTCCTCGATGCCGCGCATGGCGTCGTAGTCGAGGACCACACAGCCGATTCCACGGTCCGTCGCCAGCACCCGGGCCTGCGGCTTGATCTCCTGCGCCGCGAAGATGCCCTTGACCGGGGCGAGATGGGGATCGCGGTTGAGCAGTTCCAGGTAGCGGGTCAGCTGCTCCACACCGTCGATGTCACCACGGCGCTTGAGCTCGACGGCGACGGTCCGCCCGTCGGCGTCCCGGCACAGGATGTCGACCGGGCCGATGGCGGTGGGGTACTCGCGGCGGATCAGGGTGTAGCCCTCGCCGAGGATTTCGATCCGGTCGGCGAGCAACTCCTGCAGGTGCGCTTCCACGCCGTCCTTGATGAGGCCGGGATCGACGCCCAGCTCGTGCGACGAGTCGTGGAGGATCTCCTCCATCGTGATGATCAATTTCTCGCCCGCTTTGTTCACCACGGTCCAGACGCCTTCGGTGTCGTCGGCGCCCTCCTTCAGTGTGCAGGGCGGTGACATCCAGTTGAGGGGTTTGTACGCCCTGTCGTCGGCGTGGATCGAGACGCTCCCGTCCGCCTTGACCAGGATGAGACGGGGAGCGGAGGGCAGGTGGGCCGTGAGCCGGCCCGCGTAGTCCACGGAGCAGCGGGCGATGACGAGACGCATGGTCGGCAACGCTACTCGACGACGGGTGCTCCACGCGATTCTCCCTCCGGCAACCCATCACCACCGCCTGTCACAGCCCTTCCCGCCCGCGGGCTTGCCCCTCTTTGCGCACCTTCGTTATTGGCCGGTTGTGTTCCCAATCTCCTGGTGCGGCCCGGACTGCGCCCTTACCGTGGAAGCAGGAGGTCGCCGTGTGTGTACGCTGCGTCGCCGTCCTCCTTCCCTGCCCGTAAGGCCCCGGCCGTCCGCCGGGGTCGCGAGAGGAGAACCCATGTCGCTCGACGTCTCACCGGCGCTGTTGGAACAGGCCGAGCGAGGCGAGGTCGACGAAGCCGACTTCGTCGACTGCGTCCGGACCTCCCTGCCCTTCGCATGGGAGATGATCAGCTCTCTGGTGGCCCAGCTGAAGGTCGACGGCGGAGAGTTCGCCGACAACCAGACGCCGCCGCCGGACGAGCAGGCACGTGGTCAGCTGTTGCGCGCGCTCGCGAGTGATGCGATACGCGGTGCGCTGCAGCGGCACTTCGGGGTGCGCCTGGCATTCCAGAACTGCCACCGCGTCGCGGTGTTCCCGCTGGACGCCTCGGTCGACGAGCGGTTGGCCCGATTCACCTCGGTGAGAGGTCAGTTGCTCAACCAGTCGCCCGAACTACGGGACTGCTGAACGCTTCTGCTGCCGCTCCGGGCCGCGGGAGGTGCAACTGGCTCCGGGGCGGCAGCTCCCCGTACTCATACGGGTGTTCATGTCAGGAGTGGCAGTACTTCGGTGCCCAGCCGCGCTACGTTCTCCTCCGTGGCTGCGAGATCTCCTGAACCCTCCGCCAGGAGCGCGAACCTGGTGATGCCCGTCCGCTCGGCGGTGGCGGCGAGCCGGTCGGCCGCGAGCCGGGGCGGGCCCACCGGATGAAGACCGCACAGCAACTCCGTGTACGCGACCGGATCCCGCATCACCCGGTGCCTGCCGTCGACCGTCACATGGGCGTCGAGCCCCTGCCGCAGCCAGCCCGGCATCGCCTTCACGAGCGTCTCCACGGCCTCCTCGCGCCGGTCCGCGATCTGGGCGACGCCCGCGGAGACATGGCCCGCCTCCCGGACGCTCTCCGGGGAACGGCCCGCGGCGAGGGCGGTGGAGCGCCACAGGCGGACCATCTCGGCCTTCTCCTCGTCCCCGCAGTGCATGCCGAGGAGCATCGGCAGGCCGTTCTCCGCGGCGAGTTTCACGGTCTTCGGCGAGGTGCACGCGACGATCACCTCGGGACCGCCCGGCGCGTGTGCGGTGTCCTCGCGGTGCTCGTCGAGCAGTTCGTCGGCGCGGGGGACCACCGCGACCTCACGGAAGCCGAATCGCTCCCCACGGCCTGCCACGCGCGGTTTGCTCAGCCAGTCGAGGAGCAGTTCCAGCGACTCGGGGAAACCGTTCTCGTACGCCTTCAGGCCCCCTCCGAACACCTCCAGATCCACCCAGGGGCCGCCCCGTCCCACGCCGAGGGAGAACCTGCCCCCGCTGGTGAGATGGAGCAGCGCGGCCTGTTCTCCCAGCGCCACCGGATGCTGGGACGGCAGCACGCTGACCGCCGTACCGACCCGGATCCTGCGGGTGCGGCCGAGCAGCAGCGCGGCCAGGGTGACGGCGGACGGGCAGACCCCGTACGGCACGAAATGATGCTCGGCCAGCCAGACCGAATCGAGTCCGGATTCCTCCGCGACCTCGGTGGACCGGATCGCGCGATGCAGTGCTTCACCCGGTCCCTGGCCCGGAAACTGGGCTGCCAGTACAAACGTTCCCACGCGCATCGCCAATTGCCTCCTTGCGGCCGACGCGGCTCTCCCCTATAGGCAACAACGTCTGACACGTGCCAAAGGCACGGTCCAGGCCGAAGTTGTTGCGATTTTCCGGTAACCCGGTCCGTCCCCCGGTCCCGTTCCGGGCCTCCTGGACGCCTGCCCCGCCCGAATGGCCCTACGCTGGACGGGAACTGCCCGGCCTGCCCAGTGAGGTGTCACGTGTCCCCGCGCCGCAACCGCCCCCGAGGCGGAGAGAGTCCCACCGGCAGCGCAAGCGAGGCGGGCGAGCGGTACGGCGGGGGTGGGCGCGCGGAGGAGTGGCAGGGCGAGCAGTGGTCGGTCCGCCCGGTGAGCGGAGCGAGCGCGGCGGGCAAGCGGTACCGCTGCCCCGGCTGCGACCAGGAGATCCCGTCCGGCGTTCCGCATCTCGTGGCCTGGTCCGAGTACGGCGGTATCGACGACCGCAGGCACTGGCACAAGGCCTGCTGGAATGCGAAGGACCGCCGCACCACAAGGGTGCAGCGGTCCAGGAACGCGCCGCGCTACTGAGCTGCGCCGACCGGTGGCCGGTCAGACGTCGCGCCGGTCCAGCGACACATAGGCGCCGGTCATGGCCACGGCCGCGACACCGAGCATGATCCAGAGCGGCTCCCAGCCGGACGGCCCCGACGAGGCGACGGACGCGTCGTAGAACGCGCCGAGCTGGCTGGGGATCGAGTACTCGAAGAGCGCCTGCTGCACGTCGGCGAGCGACTGCGAGAACATGAACATGGCCAGCACGAGCGGCAGCAGGACCACGGCGATCATGATCGTGATCGCGCCGGCGGAGTGCCGGATGAGGGCGCCCATCGCGAGCGACAGCAGCCCCAGCGTCGCGATGTAGAGGCCGACACCGACCGTCGCGCGCAGCCAGTCGCCGCCGGTCGGCTCCGCGCCGCCCAGCATGGCCGTCTGCAGCAGCGCGACGAGCGCGGTCGTCACGGTGGTGATGACGAAGGTGAGCAGGAAGAAGACGATCGCCTTCGCGGTCAGCACCCGGCCGCGGGTGGGGCAGGCCGTCAGCGTCGTACGGATCATGCCCGTGCCGTACTCGGAGGCGATGGTCATCACGCCGAGCGTGATCACGCAGATCGAACCGAGGAGCACCCCGAAGAAGCCGAGGCTGAGCACGGGGGTGTTGCCGAGCTCGGCGTCGGACGCTTCGACGGCGACCGCCGACAGCAGTCCGATGCCCAGCAGCAGCACGATCATGATGCCGAGCGTCCACATCGTGGAGCGCACGGAACGGATCTTGGTCCACTCGGAGGCGAGCGCGTCACCGAGGGTGGCGCGCCGCTGCGGGATCGGCGAGGCGTAGAGGCCGGCGGGTGCCCCTTGCCAGCTCTGCTGCGGGGCCGGGGGCTGCTGCGCCTGCTGCTGGTACGGCGCCTGCGGGGTCGGCGGCGTTGTCATCGGGCGTCCTCGCTGGTGTCGCGCTGGGTCAGGTCTGCGGAGCCGGCGGGCACGGCGGGGGCGGCTGCGGCCGGGGCGGCCACGGGGGGCGCCGTGTACGGGTTCTGTCCGGGCGGCGGCGGGGCGTACCAGCCCTGCTGCGGCACCTCCTGGACGGGCGGCTGCACGTATCCGTCGCCCATCACGGGCTGCTGCAGCCCGGCCCGCTGGTCCACCGTCGAGCGGTAGTCCACGGCGCCCTGCGTCATCCGCATGTAGGCCTCCTCCAGCGAGGCCTGGTGCGGTGAGAGCTCCCAGAGCCGGACGTCCGACTCGTGCGCGAGATCACTGATCCGCGACAGCTGCAGCCCGGTGACGCGCAGCGCCCCGTCCGGCTCCGACATGACCCGGCCACCCGATTCGGTGAGCGACGCGGTCAGCTTCTCCCGCAGCTCCGGCTGCGCGTCCGGCACCCGCACCCGGGCGAAATCGGCCGAGTTGGCGGAGATGAAGTCCTTGACGCTCATATCGGCGAGCAGCTGCCCGCGGCCGATCACGATCAGGTGGTCGGCGGTGAGCGCCATCTCGCTCATCAGGTGGCTGGAGACGAAGACCGTGCGCCCCTCGGAGGCGAGCATCTTCATCAGGTTGCGGACCCAGAGGATGCCCTCGGGGTCGAGACCGTTGACCGGCTCGTCGAAGAGGAGCACCTGCGGGTCGCCGAGCAGTGCCGCCGCGATCCCGAGCCGCTGCCCCATACCGAGCGAGAACCCCTTGGACCGCTTCTTCGCGACCTCCTGCAGGCCGACGACGCCGAGCACCTCGTCGACCCGGGCAGCCGGAATGCCGGCGAGCTGGGCGAGCGAGAGGAGGTGATTGCGGGCGCTGCGGCCACCGTGCACCGCCTTGGCGTCCAGCAGGGCACCCACCTGGCGCGGGGCGTTCGGCAGGCTGCGGAAGGCGTGCCCGCCGATCGTCACATGGCCCGCCGTCGGACGGTCCAGGCCGAGCATCATGCGCATGGTGGTGGACTTGCCCGACCCGTTGGGACCGAGGAATCCGGTGACGGCGCCCGGCCGCACCTGGAAGGAAAGGTTGTACACGGCCGTCTTCGCGCCGTAGCGCTTGGTCAGGCCGACTGCCTCGATCATGCTCCAGCCCCATCGACTTATCTGTCGTCGGGGCCCAGGCCGACCGGCCGCACGCCCCCCGTAAGAGTTAGGAGGATATCCAGGCCTTGACGGTTCCGGCCAAGCCGTTGCGGGGGTGCGTCACCCACGTATCGGACCGAACCGGATCTCTTTCTCCGGCTTCCTAACCGTTCCTCCCGATTCCTCCTGGATCACGCGTCCCGCTTCTTCAGTACGAGATAGCCGCCGATCAGTGCGGCCACCACCCATGCCACCAGAATGCCGAGCCCGCCCCACGGTCCGTACGGGGCCGGGTCGCTGCGCATCGCGTCCGGAACCACCTGCATGATCTTGGATCCGGCCCGGTCGGGGAAGTAGCGGGCCACGTTCTTGGCGCCCGGGACCGCCGACAGGATCTGGGAGACCAGGAAGAAGAACGGCATCAGGATGCCGAGCGACAGCATCGAGCTGCGCAGCATCGTGGCCACGCCCATCGAGAAGATCGCGATCAGGCCCATGTAGAGGCCGCCGCCGAAGACCGCGCGCAGGACGTTGTCCGCACCGATGTCCGTGCGGTGGTCGCCGAGCAGGGCCTGGCCGAGGAAGAAGGTGACGAAACTGGTGGCGAGGCCGACCACCAGGGCGAGGACCCCGGCGACCGCGATCTTGCTGAAGAGGAACGAGCCGCGCTGCGGTACGGCGGCCAGCGAGGTGCGGATCATGCCGGAGCTGTACTCCGTACCGACCACCAGGACACCGAAGACGACCATCGCCAGCTGACCGAGGATCATGCCGGAGAAGCTGAGGAAGGTCGGGTCGAAGGTGGCCCTCTCCGGTGCGGGGAGATCGTCGAACTGGGCGTTCATCAGTGCGCAGAGTGCCGCGCTCATCGCCACGGTGACGACGAACGCGGAGATCAGGGTCCAGGTGGTCGAGGAGACGGTGCGGATCTTGGTCCACTCGGAGTTCAGGACCGCGGGTACCGATGCCATCGTCGTCACGCCCCCTTTCCGGGGCCGGGGGTGCCGGACTGAAGGTTCCACTGCTCGCCCCACTGCGGGCCCGCGAGCGCCGGTGGCGGGGTGGCGTGGTCCGCGTGGGCGTGGTACTCCACGGAGTCCGCCGTCATCTGCATGAACGCTTCTTCCAGCGAGGCCCGCTGGGAGCTCAGCTCATGCAGCACGATGTGGTGCTGCGCGGCCAGCTCGCCGAGCTGTTCGCTGGTGGCGCCGTCGATCTCCAGCACGCCGCTCCCCGATTCGACCGCGATGATGCCCGCCTCGTGCAGCACGTCGCGCAGCCGTTCCTGCTGCGGGGAGCGCATCCGTACGTAACTGCGAGAGTTCTGGTGGATGAAGTCGGCCATCGAGGTGTCGGCGAGCAGGCGGCCCTGGCCGATAACGATCAAGTGTTCTGCGGTGAGGGCCATTTCGCTCATCAGATGCGAGGAAACGAAGATCGTCCGGCCTTCCGCCGCGAGCGTCTTCATCAGATTGCGAATCCAGTGAATTCCCTCGGGGTCCAGACCATTGACGGGTTCGTCGAACATCAGGATCTCGGGATCACCGAGCAGCGCGGCCGCGATTCCGAGCCGCTGACCCATACCGAGAGAGAACGACTTGGACTTCTTCTTCGCCACCGCGCTCAGGCCGACCGTGTCCAGAACTTCCGGGACGCGGCTCTCCGGGATGCGATTGCTCTGCGCGAGACAGAGCAGATTGTTGTACGCGCTGCGGCCGCCGTGCATCGACTTGGCGTCGAGCAGCGCGCCGATGTGCTTCAGGGGTTCCGACAGCTCGCGGTAGTGCTTGCCGTCGATCCGCACCGATCCGCTCGTCGGGTTGTCGAGATCGAGCATCATCCGCATCGTGGTGGACTTGCCCGCCCCGTTCGGGCCCAGAAAACCCGTCACCATCCCAGGCCTGACCTGGCACGAGAGGTGGTCGACGGCAACCTTGTTGCCGAAGCGCTTGGTGAGGCCATCAAGCTCGATCATGCGCACACGCTAGAACGGGCGCGCGCCCGGCGCCACCACAAGGGCGGAACCGGGCGCGCAAGGGGTACAGCTGAGGTACTGCGGCGTCAGCGGGTCTGCTGAGCCGGGACCCCACGGGTGACGGGCTCGTCGTCCACCGGCGAACCGGCAGCGGCCACTGCGGCACCGGTCAGCGTCGCCAGCATCTCGCGGACGTTGGTCAGCTGCGCGTTGATCGAGTCGCGGCGGTTGGTGAGGGCCGCCAGCTCGCGCTCCGATTCGCTGCGGATCCGGTCGGCCTTCGCGTTCGCGTCGGCCACGATGTCCTCGGCCTGGCGCTGCGCGGTCTCCACCGTCTGGCGGGCCCGGCGCTCGGCGTCCGTACGGAGCTTCTCGGCCTCCAGGCGGAGCTGCTCGGCACGGTGCTCGATCTCGGCGAGGCGCTTCTCGGCCTTGGCCTGACGGGACGCGAGGTCGCGCTCCGACTGGTCGCGGCGCTTGGCCAGGTTGGTCTCGAAGTCCGCGGCGGCCTGGGCGGCCTTGGCGCGGGTCTCCTCGAAGAGGGCGTCCGCCTCCTCGCGCTTCTGCGCCGCGTCCTTCTGGGCCTCGGTGCGCAGCGAGCCGGCCTCACCCTTGGCCTTCTCGACGATGCGTACGCCCTCGTCCTCGGCCTTCGCCTTGCGCTCGGCGGCGAACGACTCGGCGTCGTTGCGCACCTGCTGGGCGGCCGACTCGGCGAGCTCGCGGTGCTGCTCGGCGGCGCGACGGGCCTCCTCGCGCAGGTCCTTCGCCTCCTCCTCGGCGAGACGGAGGATCTTCTCCACGCGCGCACCGAGACCGGCGTACGACGGCTCCGCGTCGTTCACCTGGGCCTGGGCGTTCTGCGTTTCGAGGTGCAGCTCCTCGATGCGCTTTTCCAGAGACGTGATGCGGGTGAGAGCACTATCACGGTCGGCGACGAGCTTGGTAATGCGGTCATCCACCTGACCGCGGTCGTAACCACGCCGCACGAGCTCGAAGCCGAAGGGGGAGGAAGGGTCACTCATGGGGTTCCTGTCGAAGTAAGACCGGTGAGGTGATAGGGGGAATCCTAGGGGCCCGAGCGGCGTGTCATCGAGTGGATGCCCGTTTGATCTGGAGAATGACACCCCTTTTGAGTGGCTAACCCCCGTAACCCTTGCCACTCGGAGGGGCGAACCTCCTTGTCGAAGCACGCGACTCGGTCGGGTGACTACCCCTCGGACGACTTGCCACTCGATCGAGTGCCGGCTGAGGCTCCGGCTTTGACGCCACCCGTGGAACCGCCGCCCGCACCCTTGCCGCCGCCCGGTGCCTCGAAGGACTCCAACGCCTCCAGGACGTCCTGGACACGGGAGATCTCCGTATTGATGTCCTCGCGCCGGCGCACCAGGACATCGAGCTCGCGACGGCCCTCGTCCACCGTCTTCTTCGCCTCCTGCTCGGCGTCGGCGCGCAGCTTCTCGGCCTCGCGGACCATGCTGGCCTTCTTCTGCTCGGCCTCCTTCAGCAGTGACTCGGCCCGCTTCACCGCGGCGATCCGGACCTTGCTCGCCTCCGAATTCGCGTCCGCCAGCAACTCCTTGGCCTTCGCCGCAGCCTCTTCGCGCTGCTCCGTCGCCGCCTTCATCAGCTTGTCGACGCGCTCGCCCGCCGTCTTCATCTGCTCGGAGGTCTCGCGCCGCGCCCGGTCGTGGAGCTCCTCGATCTCGCTCTCCAGACGGGCCCGGAGCTCCTCGGCCCGCTCCCGTATGGCCGTGGCGTCCCGGCGGGCGCCGACCAGCAGCTCGTCCGCGTCCGTACGGGCCCGCTCCACCAGGGAGTTGCCCTCGACGGTCGCCTCCGCGTTGATCCGCATGGCTTCCTTGCGGGCCGCGCCGACCATCGTGTCGGCCTGCTTCTCGGCCTCGGTGGCGGCGCGCAGCGCCTCCTCCTGCGCCTTGTTGACGAGCTGGTCGGCCTGCTCGGCGGCGTCGGCACGGCGCTTCGCCGCCGCCTCGCGCGCCTCGTCGAGGAGCCGGTCCGCCTCCTCGCGTGCCTCCCCGCGCATCTGCTCGGCCGCCGCCTCCGCGTCGGCGCGCACCCGCTCCGACTCCTCGCGGGTACGGGCTGCGTGCTCCTGCGCCGAGCCGACGGTGGCTGCCGCCTCCGCACGCAGCCGCTCCGCCTCGTTGGTGGCGTCGCCGACGAGCTCGGTCGCCCGCTGCGTCGCCTCGGTGAGGATCCGCTCGGCCTCGCCCGTCGCCTCGCCCACCAGCCGGTCGGCCTGGGCCGCAGCGTCCGAACGCATCCGGTTGGCGTCCTCGCGGGCCTCCGCGCGGCTGCGCGCGGCGTCCTGCTCGGCCGAGGCCAGCGCGTCCGACGCCTCGGTACGCATCCGCTGGCTGTACTCCGCGGTGTCCGTGCGCAGCCGCTCCGACTCGGTGATCGCCTCGCTGAGGGTCCGCTCGGCCATCGCCTTCGCGGCCTCGGACTCCTCCTGGGCCTCCCGGCGGATGCGCGCCGAGTCCTCGCCGGCCCGTTCCCGCTCCGCGTACGCGTCGGCGCGGACCCGGTCCGCCTCCTCCTGCGCCTCGGACTTCGTCCGTTCCGCCACATGCTCGGCGGTGGAACGCAGCCCGGCGATCTCCGCCTCGGCCTGCTCCTGGAGCCCGGAGACCGAATCCCGTACCTGCTGGGCGGTCTGCTCGGCGGCGGAGACCATCTCGGTCGCCCGGGCGTCAGCCTCGCCGACCAGCCGCTGGGCCTCGGTCTGCGCCTCGTCGACCCGCTTGCGGGCGGAGGCGAGGAGTTCCTCGCTCTGCTCGCGGGCCCGCTCGCGCTCCTGGGTGGCCTCCGTGCGCGCGGCGTCGAGGGTCTCCTCGGCCTCGCGGCGACGCCTGTTCGCCTCCTCCTGGGCGGCGGCCAGCGCCTCGGCGGCCTCGGTGCCGACCCGCTCGGCAGCGGCCGTGGCCTCGGACCGCACCCGGTCGGCGCTCTCCTGCGCCTCGGTCCTGAGCCGCTCCGCCTCGGTGGCCGCCTCGCTGCGCAGCCGCACGGCGACGGCCTCGCCCTCCGCGCGGGACCGCGACGCATCCGCCGCCGCCTCGTCGCGCAGTCGCTCGGCCTCGGTCTCGGACTGCTCCCGCAGGGCGCGCAGCCGCTCGGCGGCCTCGGCGCGCAGCCGCTCGGACTCCTCGTTCGTCTCGCGCCGGATCCGCTCCGCCTCGGCGCGCGCGTCCGTGAGCGCCTGTTCGGCGGTGGTGACCCGGGTCTCGGCCTCGGTGTGCAGCCGGATCAGCTCGTCCGCCGCCTCGGCGTGCCGGGCCGCGACCGCGCGCTCGGTCTCCTCACGGAGCTCCGCCGCCGCCTGCTCGGCCGCGGTCGTGGTGGACTCCGCCTGCTCCTCGGACTCGGTACGCAGCCGCTCGGCCTCTGCGCGGGCCCGCTCCAGGGCTTCCTCGGCCTGCTTGCGCAGCACCGTGGCGCGTTCGATGGCCTCGGCCCGGACCCGTTCGCCCTCGGTGCCCGCGGCGGTCCGCAGCTCCTCCGCGTCCGCCTTCGCCTTGGACAGCAGTTCCTCAGCGGTCTTCGCGCCCTCCTCGATCTGCTGGACGGCCTCGCGCCGGGCCTCGCCGCGGATCCGCTCGCCCTCGGCGACCGCCTCGGAGCGCAGCTGCTCGGCCTCGCCGCGCAGCCTGCGCGCCTCCTCCTGCAGCTCGACCGTCTTGGCCCGGTACTCCTTGGTGTCGTCCTTGGCCGCGCCCTTGAGCTGGTCGGCCTGCTCCGCCGCCTCGCCGCGCAGCCGGTCCGCCTCGGCCTCCGCC
Source organism: Streptomyces sp. NPDC005262 (assembly GCF_042872425.1). Classification (NCBI taxonomy): domain Bacteria; kingdom Bacillati; phylum Actinomycetota; class Actinomycetes; order Kitasatosporales; family Streptomycetaceae; genus Streptomyces; species Streptomyces sp. NPDC005262. The sequence continues at coordinate 148,781 of NZ_JBIAKK010000001.1, read as the reverse complement.
TCGCGGCGGATCCGGTCGGCCTCCTCGCTCGCCGCGCGGGTGGTGGACCTGGCGTCCTCGGACGCCTTGGTCAGCACCTCCTCGGCGGACCTGGCCGCCTTGGCGAGCTGGGCCGCGGTGTCCTCGGCGGCCGCTGTGCGGGCCTTCTCCGTAGCCTCGGACGTGAGCCGGTCCGCCTCGGCGCGGGCGTCGGCGAGCGCCTGCTCGGCCTCCGCCTTCAGTGCCTCGGCGTCCTTCGTGGCCTCGCCGACCAGCCGGGCGATCTCCGACTTGGCCGTACGGGTGCGCTGCTCGTTCTGCGACTCGGCGCCGGCCAGCCGCTTGACCGCGGCCTCCTTCGCCTCCGTGAGGACCTTCTCGGCCTCCAGGCGGGCCTCGCGCAGCTGCGTCTCGGCCTCCTGCACGCGCTGCTCGGCGGCCCGGTTCAGCTCGGCGGTCTGGTGGCGGGTCTGCTCGGTCTCCGCGTTCGTCGACGTACGCAGCTGCTCGGCGTGGCTGGTGGCCTCCTGCGCCTGGCTGGACGCGGCGTTGAGCAGCCGCTCGGCGTCCTTGCGGGCACGCAGCAGGATCGTCTCGGCCTCGGCGCGGGCGGACTCCGCCTCGGAGCCGAGCCGCTGCCGGGTCTCGTCCGCGAGCCGGACGGCCTCGGCGCGGGCGGCGGCCAGGGACTGCTCGGCCTCGGCCCGCGACTCGTCGAGGAGCCGGCGGGCCTGGGACTCGGTCCGGGCCCGCAGCTGCTCGGCCCAGGCGACGTTCTCGTTGACGTGCGACTCGACGGTCTGGCGGCGCTCCGCGAGCTCCTGGTCGAGCTGCTGCCGCCGCTGCACGGCCTCGTTGTGCAGCTCGGCCTGCAGCCGCGCCTGGTGTTCGGCGTGCTCCTGCAGGATCCGCTGTGTCTGCGCCCGGGCGTCACGGAGCTCGCGCTCGGCGTCGGTGCGCAGCTGATCAGCCTGGATCTGGGCATTACGGAGCATCTGTTCGGCCTGGTAGCCGATGTCCGCGCTGTCGTACGCGGGACGGGTCGCGAGATTGCGCCGAGCCTCATGCAGCTTGGCGCGCAAGACCTCGACCTGGTAACCGAGGTCCTCGGCGTGCTGGACGGCCTTCTCCCGGTCGGTCTTCAGCCGATCCATCTCGGCTTCGAACCGCGAGAGGTGGTCGTCGTCAGCTCGGTGGCTCTCCTGGCGTTCGTAGCCCCGCACTGCGCGGTCCCATCCGTCCCCTGGTCGCAACTCTCCAAACGAGTACCGTTCGCCGGCGAACGGTCCCCCGGGGAATGGTGACAGATCAACGGCTGGGGACGCGCGGCGCGGCCCCGACCCGGCCCCGGCCCGGAATCGCCCACTCTACCGGGCCAGGTATCCGGAGGTCAGTGCTCCGCTGCGGACGTGACCAGTTCGGTGAGCACGCCGTGGCAGTCCTTGGGGTGCAGGAAGGTGATCCGGGACCCCATCGAACCGGTCCTGGGCTCGTCGTACAGCACCCGGACGCCCTTGGAACGGATGTCCGCGGCGTCCGTGTCGACGTCCGCGGTGCCGAAGGCGATGTGGTGGACCCCCTCGCCGTTCTTGGCCAGCCATTTACCGACGGCCGAGTCCTCGCGAGTGGGTTCGAGCAACTGGAGGTACGAGGCACCGCCGTCCGAGGTCTCATTGATCTTGAGCATGGCCTCCCGCACGCCCTGCTCCTCGTTGACCTCGGAGTGGAACATTTCGAAGCCATAGGTCGAGCGGTAGAACTCGACAGTCCTGTCGAGGTCGAAACAGGCGATCCCGATGTGGTCGATTCGCGTCAGCATGGACAACAGTGGAGCGCTCAACGGATGGTTACGCAACGTGCGCGCGATCACACCCGCTGCCGGATGACGGGCGGAGTACCGCTCAGTACATTCGAGTAAACCCTCGTTCACATCTAATCCAAGGGGCCGTGCCTCATGTCTGGAACGACCGGTACCACCTCAGTGATCGTCGCGGGCGCCCGTACGCCCATGGGGCGTCTTCTCGGCTCCCTGAAGAGCTTCTCCGCAGCCGACCTCGGCGGCTTCGCCATCAAGGCCGCGCTGGACCGGGCCGGCATCGGCGGCGACCAGGTCGAGTACGTGATCATGGGCCAGGTGCTCCAGGCCGGGGCGGGGCAGATCCCGGCACGCCAGGCCGCGGTCAAGGCCGGCATCCCGATGAACGTTCCGGCACTCACCGTCAACAAGGTGTGTCTGTCCGGGCTCGACGCCATCGCGCTGGCCGACCAGCTGATCCGCGCCGGCGAGTTCGACGTCGTGGTCGCCGGTGGCCAGGAGTCCATGACCAACGCCCCGCACCTGCTCCCGAAGTCCCGCGAGGGCTACAAGTACGGCGCGATCGAGATGCTCGACTCGATGGCGTACGACGGTCTGACCGACGCGTACGAGAACATCCCGATGGGTGAATCCACCGAGAAGCACAACACCCGCCTCGGTCTGAAGCGCCTGGACCAGGACGAGATCGGCGCCCTGTCCCACCAGCGCGCCGCCGCCGCCCAGAAGAACGGTCTCTTCGAGGCCGAGATCACCCCGGTCGAGATCCCGCAGCGCAAGGGCGACCCGGTCCTCTTCTCCAAGGACGAGGGCATCCGCGCCGAGACGACCGTCGAGTCCCTCGGCAAGCTGCGCCCGGCCTTCACCAAGGACGGCACGATCACCGCCGGCACCTCCTCGCAGATCTCCGACGGCGCCGCGGCGGTCGTCGTGATGAGCAGGACCAAGGCCGAGGAGCTGGGCCTGGACTGGATCGCCGAGATCGGTGCGCACGGCAACGTGGCGGGCCCGGACAACTCGCTGCAGTCGCAGCCGTCCAACGCGATCAAGCACGCGCTGAAGAAGGACGGCCTGTCCGTCGAGGACCTCGACCTCATCGAGATCAACGAGGCGTTCGCGGCCGTCGCCGTCCAGTCGATGAAGGACCTCGGCGTCTCCCCGGAAAAGGTGAACGTCAACGGCGGAGCGATCGCGCTGGGTCACCCGATCGGGATGTCCGGCGCCCGCGTGGTGCTGCACCTGGCGCTGGAGTTGAAGCGGCGTGGCGGCGGCACGGGTGCGGCGGCACTGTGCGGCGGCGGCGGCCAGGGCGATGCGCTGATCATTCGCGTTCCGGGCAAGTAGTAGTCGTACGTACGCAGCTGCAGAGCGAACCGAACGGAGCGGTAATGGTGGACGTCCCCACCCTGGTGGAGCAGGCCCGTGAGGGCCGGCCGCGGGCCGTGGCCCGGCTCATCTCGCTGGTGGAGGGGGCGTCGCCGCAGCTGCGCGAGGTGATGGCGGCCCTCGCGCCGCTGGCCGGGAACGCGTACGTCGTCGGCCTCACCGGTTCGCCCGGTGTCGGCAAGTCGACCTCCACGTCGGCGCTCGTCTCGGCGTACCGGCGTGCCGGCAAGCGCGTCGGCGTGCTGGCTGTCGACCCGTCGTCGCCGTTCTCCGGGGGCGCGCTCCTCGGCGACCGGGTCCGGATGTCGGAGCACGCCTCCGACCCCGGCGTCTACATCCGTTCCATGGCCACCCGCGGGCATCTCGGCGGCCTCGCCTGGTCGGCGCCGCAGGCGATCCGGGTGCTGGACGCGGCGGGCTGCGACGTGATCCTGGTGGAGACGGTCGGCGTCGGCCAGTCGGAGGTGGAGATCGCCTCCCAGGCCGACACCTCCGTGGTCCTGCTCGCCCCGGGCATGGGCGACGGCATCCAGGCGGCGAAGGCCGGAATCCTCGAGATCGGGGATGTGTACGTCGTCAACAAGGCCGACCGGGACGGTGCGGACGCCACCGCGCGGGAGCTCAACCACATGCTGGGCCTCGGGGAGTCCCGGGGGCCCGGTGACTGGCGGCCGCCGATCGTGAAGACGGTCGCCGCCCGGGGCGAGGGCATCGACGAGGTCGTCGAGGCGTTGGAGAAGCACCGGGCGTGGATGGAGGAGCACGGCGTCCTCGCCGAGCGGCGGGCGGCGCGCGCGGCCCGCGAGGTCGAGACGATCGCGGTCACCAGACTCCGCGAACGCATCGACGACCTCCACGGCGACCGCCGCCTGGACTCCCTGGCCGAACGCATCGTGGCGGGCCGCCTGGACCCGTACGCCGCGGCGGACGAACTGGTGGCGGGAATCACCGGGGCCTGACACCCGGGTCGGCGGGCGGCGTGCGGGCCGCCTTCCGCCCGGGGCGGTGTGTGCCGAGGCTGCGTCGACGAGGGCGGCGTCCTCAGGCAGCTCACCGGAGTCGTAGGACCTGCACGCCGGGGGAATCGCCGGCGACAGAAGCGTGAAGCCCTGCTCCGGCCGGCCCGCCGGGAGGGCCGAGCCGGAGCTGATCGCGCAGGGCGACGTGCCTTCGTCGAGGCGACGGCACGCTCGGGCCACGCGCCCTGGTCAGTCGTCGTCGCGGTCGTCGTGCCGGTCGTGCCCGCGCCGGTCGCCCCCGTGGTGGTCGTCGTCCGAATGGTGGCCTTCGTCCGAGTGGTGGGGGGAGACCGCGGCGGTCCTGGCGTCCACGTCCAGCTCGTAGTGCCTGCCGTCCTTGCCGTTGATCTCGACCTCCCAGTACGGCGCGCCTCCGCTCCGGTCGGCGTCGTCGAGTTCGATCGAGGTCACCGTGCCCGGCGCCGAGCGGAGAGCGGCGTCGATGGCAGCGGAGCGCGTGACGGAGGCAGGCCGCGGCGTGTGCAGGCCGCGGTCGTCGTTGGTGCCGTCGCCGGAAGTGGGCTTGCCGAGCACCTTGTTGTCGTCGTCGGTGGTGTGCCTGCCGAGCACCTTCGCGCTGTCATGGCTGTCCCGGCCGCTGTCGTCGGCGAGGGCGGCGGCCGTGGCGGTCCCGCCGCCGATGAGAACGGCCGCGGTGACGGCGGCGATTGCGATCCTGTGCTTCATGAGGGTTCCTCCCGATACGGGTTGCCCGTGTGCAACGTGAACCACCGTGACGCACCGATGCTGAACGCAGCCTGAAGCCACCTGAAGCCGTCTTCAGGTTCCGTTTGCCACTCTGTGCGTATGCGTCTGTTGATAGTGGAGGACGAGAAGCGGCTGGCGACGTCCCTGGCCGGGGGACTCACCGCCGAGGGCTTCGCCGTGGACGTCGTGCACGACGGCCTCGAAGGGCTGCACCGGGCGGGCGGAGGGGCGTACGACCTCGTCGTTCTCGACATCATGCTGCCGGGGATGAACGGCTACCGGGTCTGCGCCGCCCTGCGCGCCGCCGGCCACGAGGTGCCGATCCTGATGCTGACGGCGAAGGACGGGGAGTACGACGAGGCGGAGGGGCTGGACACCGGCGCCGACGACTATCTGACCAAGCCGTTCTCGTACGTGGTGCTGGTCGCCCGGATCCGGGCACTGTTGCGGCGCCGGGGAGGCGGTTCCGCCTCGCCCGTGCTCACCGTCGGCGTACTGCGGATGGACACCGCGGCCCGCCGCGTCCATCTCGGCGAGGACGAAGTCCCCCTCACCGCCAAGGAGTTCGCCGTGCTGGAGCAGCTCGCCCTGCGGGCGGGACAGGTGGTCAGCAAGGCGGACATCCTGGAACACGTCTGGGACTTCGCGTACGACGGGGACCCGAACATCGTCGAGGTGTACGTGAGCGCGCTGCGGCGCAAGCTCTCCGCCGCGGCCATCCGTACGGTGCGCGGCGCCGGCTACCGGCTGGAGGCGCTGTGAGATCGGTGCGGGCCAGGGCCGCGCTCGGCGCCACGGTGGTCGTCGCGGTCGCCCTGATCGGCGCCGGGCTCGCCGTACTCCTCGTCCTGCGCGCCAACCTCACCGACCAGGCGGGCCTCCAGGCGGAGGTGGCGGCCCGTGAGGTCGCCGGACAGCTGGCCCTCGACGTGCCGGTCAGCCGGCTGGGCCTGCCCGACGCGGAGGAGCACCCGGTCCAGGTGACCGACGAGGACGGGCGGCTGGTGGCCGTGTCCAAGGACCTGGCGGCGATCACCGGGACGGGCACGGACCGGGTCGAGCCCCAGGTGTCCGCCCTGCCGACGAGCACCGGCACCGACGACGACGGCGGCGGCGACCGCCACGGAGGCGAGGACCGGGGCGACGACGATGCGAACGTCAGCATTCCCGCCCGTGGCGAAGTCTCCTCCGACGACCCGGACTTCACCAACGGCACCGCCACCGTCGACGGCGGCACGGCCGACTACCGCTTCGCCTCGGTCTCCGCGACCACCGGCGCCGGTGTGACCCTGACCGTCCACGCGGGCGCCCCGCTCGCCACCGAGCAGAAGGCGGTGGGCAGTGTGCGCAGCGCGATGCTGATCGGGCTGCCCGCGATGCTGCTGATCGTCGCCGCGGTGACCTGGCTGATGACGAGGCGCGCGCTGCGGCCCGTCGAGGGCATCAGGGCGGAGATGTCCGCGATCACGGCGTCCGAGGATCTGTCCCGGCGGGTGCCTGAGCCCGGTTCCCGCGACGAGATCGCCCGGCTGGCCCGTACCACCAACGAGACCCTGACCGCGCTGGAGGCCTCGGTCGACCGTCAGCGGCGCTTCGTCGCGGACGCCTCGCACGAGCTGCGCAGCCCGATCGCGTCCTTGCGAACACAGTTGGAGGTGGGCGCGGCCCATCCGGAACTGCTGGATGTGCCCGGCGCGGTCACGGACACCGTGCGGCTCCAGGCGCTGGCCGCGGATCTGTTGCTGCTGGCCCGGCTGGATGCGGGGGAGCGGCCGGGGAGCACCCGGCTGGACATGGGCGCGCTCGTCCATGAGGAGGTCTCGCAGCGCACCGGTGACCGGATCCCGGTGACGGTGTCCGTACCGCCTTCGGGGCCTCTCGAAGTCACCGGCTCACGCAGTCAGTTGGCGCGGATCATCGGCAATCTGCTGGACAACGCCGAGCGTCACGCGGAGAGTTCGGTCGCGGTCTCGGTGCGCACGGAACGCGGCAGCGTGGCGGTCGCGGTCGGTGACGACGGGCCGGGCGTTCCGGAGCCCGAGCGTGAACGGATCTTCGAACGCTTCGTGCGCCTGGACGACGCCCGCAGCCGCGACGAGGGCGGCGCGGGCCTGGGGCTCGCCATAGCGAGAGACGTGGCCCGCCGGCATCAGGGCACCCTGACGGTCACCCGATCTCCGGAAGGCGGTGCCCGCTTCGAACTACGCCTGCCGGCAAGGCCGGATCCAGGCCGATGAGGTCGACACCGGGCCCGGGTCGAGAGCGTCCCCGGGCGGGCCGAGACCGTCCGGCGATCGAGGACGAAGCGGCCACGCCCGTGCGGCGGCGCACCCCACCCGCGCGCCCCGCCGCGCTACGGCTTGCCCCGCCGCCCCCGCAGATGATCCGCAACCGGCGTCAGCGCCGCATGCAGGTCCGCCAGCGCTTCGGGCGTCAGCAGGTCCATGAAGTGTTTGCGCACCGAAGCGACATGGTGCGGCGCAACCTTGTGCATCGTCTCCGCGCCCGTCTCCGTGAGTACCGCGAACAGCCCGCGCCGGTCGGACTCGCAGTTCTCCCGGCGGACCAGCCCGGCCGACTCCATCCGCGTGATCTGGTGCGAGAGCCGGCTCTTGGACTGCAGGGTGGCGGCGGCGAGGTCGCTCATCCGCATGCGCTGGTCGTCCGACTCCGAGAGGTTGACCAGGATCTCGTAGTCGTTCATGGTCAGGTCGAACGGCTGGAGATCCTTCTCCAGCTGATGCATCAGCAGTCTGCTGACGTCCAGGTGGGTGCGCCAGGCGCACTGCTCCGCGTCGCTCAGCCAGGGGGTGGCCGTCTCGGTCTCCATGTATGGATTCTACCTAAGAAGTTGAATTCTGGACGAAGTAGGCTGGGTGTGACGTCCGGCACTCGCCCGGAGGCCGGCTCAGGAGCGCGGTCCGGGCTGGGCGCAGACGTTCGACGTCACACTCTGCAGACTACCGTTCACAAACCGAAGCGGCGCTGGAGGTCCCCCAGCTGCCCGGGCAGACGGGGGGCGGAGCCGGGTTGACCTGCGCCGGGTGAGTGCTGCCCACCGCCCGGCACCCCGGCCTGCTGCGGAGTCAGCCCCGTCGCCTGTTCGGCCATCAGGACCTCCGTCGACTGGAGCAGCACCGTACCGGCGCCGACGAACTCGAACTGGTGCTCCTCGCCCGACGTCCCGCCGATCCCGGTCAGCGATCTGAGCCCGCCCATCACGCCCGTCATGTAGCCGTGGTCGTAGTGGTGGCACGGCGAGGGGCAGTCCGCCCAGCCCACCAGCGCCTGCGGATCGACCCGCAGCGGCGGCTCCATGAAGACCACCGGACCGTTGGACGCGGCCACGAACTTCCCGGTACCGATCAGCGTGAGAAAGCCCGGCACGATCGACTGCTTCAGTGCCAGCGTCGGCTGGTACGCGAGGAGGTTGCCGGAGCGGATCGTCAGGTTCCCGTCGTCCAGGTCGTACGAGTTCACGTCGAACGCCCGGTCGGCGAGCAGCATCTTGCCGCTGCCCTCGGCCACCACCCAGTCGCTCGCGTGCAGCGGCGAGTGGAAGCTCGTACGGATCAGCCGCTCGAAGCGGCCGTGGCCGATGCCGTTGAACTCGATCCGCCCGTAGTAGGCGATCATCTTGCCCTTCTGCAGGAACCACTGGCTCCCCTTGAGCTCCACGCAGAAGGTGTACGCGTTGACGTTGTCGTCCGACGGCAGCGTCATCGGATCGAAGATCACGGGCGTGCTCACAGCTTCTCCTCCGACGCCTGGACGTACACCGCGCCACTGCCGCTGAGCTCCAGCTGGAACGCCTCGCCGGAGCCGCGCCCCACCATGTCGCGCCAGCCGAGCGCGGTGGAGAGCTTGTTGCGTACGTCGCCGTGGTGCGCGACATACGCCTGTGGGTCCACATGGACCTCACGGCCCGGGGTGATCGGCAGCTCGATCACCCCGCCGTGCGCCATCACCGCGACCGCGCCATGACCCTTCAGTGTGGTGGTGAACAGGCCCTGCCCGGTCACCTGACCGCGCACCATGCCCATGACCCCGCCCTGCGAACCCATGAACATCGTGCCCTGCTGCAACGTCCCGTCGAAGGCGAGCAGCCGGTCGGCCTCCACGTAGAGGGTGTCGCCGGCCAGGTTGATCACCTGGATGTGGTGGCCGCCGTGGCCGAACATCACCGTGCCGCTGCCCTCGACCGTCATCAGCGGGGTCGCCTCGTTCGCCACCCTTCGGCCGATCATCGACATCAGGCCACCCTGGCCGCCCTGGATGTTAGGGGTGAACGACACCTCGCCGCGGTACGCGAGCATCGCGCCGCGCTGGCTGAACATCTTCTGGCCGGGGACCACCGTCGCCTCGACCATCTTCGAGTTGATCTCACGGAACGGCATCAGACATCGCCCCCGATGGTGTTCCGCTCGCTCGGCTGCACGTAGACGAGGCCCTCGCCCTCGAACCGGATCTGGAACGACTCGCCCGAACCCTCGCCCATCAGTGTCCGGAAGTTCACCCCGGACTGGAAGTGCTGCTGGAGATTGCCCTGGTGGGCGATGTACGCGCCGGGGTCGACGAACAGCGGGTACTGGGCCGTCACCCGCAGCACCACGGCCGAGCCGTCCGACATGATCGCCGCCTGGCCGGTGCCCTCGACGGTGGTGGTGAACAGGCCGTTGCCGGTCGCCCCGCCACGCAGCCCGGTGAAGGTGGTGCCGGTGCGCAGCCCGGCGTCGGTGCAGAGCAGATTGCTCGCCTCCACGTAGAGCTTCTCGCCGCGCAGCGACACGAGATTGATCTCGCTCGCGCGGTCGGCGAAGTAACAGGTGCCCTGTCCTGTCACTTCCATCACGGTCATCTGCTCGCCGGTCAGCCGGCGGGTCACCATGCCGCGGATCCCCTCACCGCCGCCGGACATCTTCTTGAACGCCATCCGGCCGTCGTACGCGACCATCGAGCCGTTCTTCGCCTTGACGGCGTCGCCGGTGAGATCGACGGCGAGCGTCTTGCTGCCTTGGAGTCGGAACATTGCCACGGGGAGACGTTAGCGGCCCGGACCAGGGCCCGGACAGGGTCCATGGACCTATCCGGCCCCTGAATCGACCCTGATATGCGCCGATAAGTGCCCAGCGGCGGGTGCGGCCCCCCGCCCCCGGGGCATGTGGGGCGCGATGTCACAATGGGGGACGCTTGTGCTTGTATTCACAAGCCGTCACGATCCTCCCACCGAAGGTGCCCTCGTGGACATCAAGACCGCCACCGCCCTGCACCGGCTGCGCCTCATCTCGATTCCCGAGGCGCTCTCCTTCCCGGCGCTGATCATCTTTGGCTCGATCCTCAGCCGTGTCTCGGACATCGACTTCCTGATGATGCCGCTCGGAACGCTGCACGGCGTCCTCTTCGTGATCTACATGGTCCTGCTGCTGGACGTCTGGTCCAAGACCAAGTGGCCGTTCAAGCGCGTCGCCCTCTTCTTCCTGCTGGCGCTGCTCCCGTTCGGCGGGCTCTACGGCGACAAGGTGCTGAAGCGCTACGAGACCGACGGCGTCATCGCCGCCCGCGCCCGCCGGGAAGGCGTGGTCGAGGCATGATCGTCGCCTTCTCCGTCAGTCCGCTGGGGGTCGGCGAGGACCTGGGCGAGTACGTCGCCGACGCCGTCCGGGTCGTCCGCGAGTCCGGACTGCCCAACCGTACGGACGCCATGTTCACCTCCATCGAGGGTGAGTGGGACGAGGTCATGGACGTCGTCAAGCGGGCCGTCGCGGCCGTCGAAGCCCGTGCGGGACGTGTCTCCCTCGTACTGAAGGCCGATATCCGTCCCGGCGTCACCGACGGCCTGACCTCCAAGGTCGAGACGGTCGAGCGGTACCTCGCGGGCTGACACCGGCCCGTCGCACCACCTGACGAGCCCCCGCGCCGCACGGCGCGGGGGCTCGCCGTCACCCGGTGTCCGTGCCGGACGTCACCGCGAGTGCGATCCCGAGGGGTGTGCGCTCGTACAGCACCTGATGTCCGTACCGCCGCGACGTCAGCAGCCCCGCCGCCCGCAGCACCGACAGGTGGGCCGACACGGAGGACGGTGCGAGGCCCAGCCGGTGGGCGAGGGCGCTCGTCCCGGCCGGTTCGTCGAGCGCGCACAGTACGTCGGCCCGCGCCCGGCCGAGCAGCCGGGCGAGCGTCTGCGGCGTACGGTCGGCGGGCTCCGACCACAGCCCGCCGATCCCACGCGCGGGATAGATCACCGCGGGCAGCCAGGGCGGTTCGTATCCGCTGACCACATCCGGCCAGGCGAACACGCTCGGCATCAGGACGAGGCCCTGCCCGCCGAGCACCCGGGAGTGCCGGCCCTTCATCCCGACCAGCGTGAGGGTCGAGTCCGTCCACCTGAGCTGGGGACTCAGCTCACCGAGCAGCCGCGCGAAGCCGACCTCGGCCAGCCGGCGCGAGTGGTACGCGATGTCCGCCTCCAGCAACGCGCGCAGCCGCGGCCAGTCCGGCTCGACCAGGGTCCGCCAGGCCTGTTCCAGGAGTGCGGCCAGCTCGTGCAGTGCCCGCGCGGGGTCGGCGAGCAGTGCCTGCCCGGCAGGGGAGTGCAGTGCACCCGGCTGGTCGGCGAGCGTCAGGGCCAGGTCCTCGCGGATGAGCCGGGGGTCGATGGCGCGTACACCGGCGATCTCCTCCTCGAACGAGGCGTAGGGCCCCAGCGGCGGTGGGCAGAGGAAGTCCGGGTTGTGTCCGCCGTCCGGCATCAACGACCAGAGCGGCCCGAGGTCGAGCCCCGCGGCGGCGTCCTGGATGCGCCGCAGCCACGGCTGGTGGTACCCGTGCCGCCCCGGGTGCAGAAGCGTGCGCACCGCGGCCTGGGTCTCCCAGAGCGGGGAGAGCGCGAACCGGCAGCGAAGCAGATCGCTCTCGTCGAAATGCAGATGGAACGGCATGGGCGGCCTCGCGAAGATTCGGCATCAGCCGAAAGTCTACGGAGCGGGGCGCCCGGTCCTCCAAGCTGCGGCCATGCCGAGCAACAGCCCCACTCCGGCGGGCGGCGCCCGCGACGCGGCGGACACCCCGCACGGTCCGGCGGGCCCACGCGACCCGTCAGCCGCGCCCCGCGCCGCGACAGCCCGTCCCGCCGGACCGGTTCCGGTCTCGGCCCCTTCCCCGGAGCGCGCCGACCCCGTTGACCCGAAGCCGTCGCCCGCGCTCCGGGACCGGGCCCCCGTCGCGTCCCCGGAACCCACCCCTCGCGGTTACCGTGCGGTCTTCGCCGTGCGGGAGTTCCGTGCCGTCTTCGCGGCCCATCTGCTCTCCCTCCTCGGCGTCGTGGTGAGCGAACTCGCGCTCACCGTCCTCGTCTACGACCTCACCGGCTCGCCCCTGCTCAGCGCCCTCACGTTCGCGCTGGGTTTCCTGCCGTACCTCGTCGGCGGCACGCTCTTCGCCGGGGTCGCCGACCGCTACCCGGCCCGCCGGGTTCTCGTCACCTGCGATCTGATCTGCGCGGGCTGCGTCGCCGTCATGGTGCTGCCGGGCACCCCGGTCGGCGGGCTCCTCGCGCTGCGCTGTCTCGTCGCCTCCGTGTCGCCCGTCTTCACCGGGACGCGGATGGCCGCGCTCACCGACATCCTCGGCGAGGGCGACCTCTACGTACTGGGCCGCTCGCTGCTGCGGCTCGTCTCGCAGAGCGCGTTGCTGATCGGCTTCGGCGTGGGCGGTGTGCTGCTTGCGGCACTGTCCGCGCGTGGGGCGATCACGATCACCGTCGGGACGTTCCTCTGCTCGGCGGCCCTGCTCCGCTTCGGCACCCGCAACCGGCCGGCCAGGACCGGCGGTGACCGCGGCGGCGCGCTGCTCAAGGCATCACTGGCCGGGTCCCGCACCGTCCTCGCCGACCGCAGAATCCGCGCGCTGATGCTGCTCTTCTGGGTACCCGCGCTGTTCGTCGTCGCACCGGAGGCTCTCGCCGCCCCGTACGCGGACGAGATCGGCCTCGGCCCGGCTGCCCTGGGGCTGCTGATGTGCGCGATGCCGGTCGGACACATCGCCGCCGAGCTGTACGCGGGCGCCGTGCTGGCCCCGCGCATCCGCTCCCGGATCGTGCTGCCGGTCGCCGCCGCCGGGCTGCTGCCGCTCCTGCTGTACGGGCTCCGCCCCGGTCTGCCGCTGACCCTGGTGGCGCTCGCGCTCGCCGGGGTGGGGGCGGCGTACATCATCGGCCTCGACCAGTGGTTCGTCGACGCCGTCCCCGAGGAGCTGCGGGGCCGGGCCATGACCCTGCTGACCGCAGGACTGATGACGGTCCAGGGCATCGGCATGGCCCTCGCCGGCCTCGCCGCCGAGTTCCTCCCCGTGCACCGGGTGGTCGCCGGCTCCGGGGCGATCGGCGTCGTCTGCACCCTTCTGCTGGTCCGCGAGGTCAGCAGGACCGCACGCGTGACCGCACCTGTGGACGGTAGCCGGACCGAAGTACGAGACGGGGCTGACCAGCATATGACCAGTGGGTAAGGTCGGTGCCGTGCCGAAGCCGCTCAGTCTCCCGTTCGACCCCATCGCCCGTGCCGACGAACTCTGGCAGCAGCGCTGGGGTCCGGTCCCCGCGATGGGGGCGATCACCTCGATCATGCGTGCGCAGCAGATCCTGCTCGCCGAGGTCGACGCGGTCGTCAAACCGTACGGACTGACCTTCGCGCGGTACGAGGCGCTCGTGCTGCTCACCTTCTCCAAGGCGGGCGAGCTGCCGATGTCCAAGATCGGCGAGCGGCTGATGGTCCACCCCACCTCCGTCACGAACACGGTGGACCGGCTCGTCAGGTCCGGTCTGGTCGCCAAGCGGCCCAACCCGAACGACGGTCGCGGCACGCTCGCCTCCATCACCGGGAAGGGCCGCGAGGTGGTCGAGGTGGCCACCCGGGACCTGGTGGACATGGAGTTCGGACTCGGGGTGTACGACGCCGAGGAGTGCGGGGAGATCTTCGCCATGCTGCGTCCGCTGCGGGTCGCGGCCCACGACTTCGAAGAGAAATAGGGTCCTTCGTTCGAGTCGTGCCGGGCTCCCGGGGTCCGGCGCGCGCGGCCCCCGGCCCGCTTCAAGATCCCCCCAGCTGCCCGGTTACGCTCGTTGCCATGAAACGCAGTGTGCTGACCCGGTACCGGGTGATGGCCTACGTCACCGCCGTCATGTTGCTGGTGCTCTGCACCTGCATGGTCTTCAAGTACGGCTTCGACACCGGTGAGGGCCTGACGCTCGTCGTCTCCCAGATCCACGGTGTGCTGTACATCATCTACCTGATCTTCGCCTTCGACCTGGGCTCCAAGGCGAAGTGGCCGATCGGCAAGCTCCTCTGGGTGCTGATCTCCGGCACGATCCCGACCGCCGCGTTCTTCGTGGAGCGCAAGGTCGTGCAGGAGGTCGAGCCGCTGATCGCGGACGGCTCCCCGGTGACCGCCAAGGTCTGACCCGGCCCCACCCGAACCGCCCCGCGCAAAGCGCCGGGCGGTTTGTCATCGACATTTACTAGGACGTCCTAGTAAATTGGGTTCCATGGATGCTGACGCGATCGAGGAAGGCCGCCGACGCTGGCAGGCCCGTTACGACAAGGCCCGCAAGCGTGACGCGGACTTCACCACGCTCTCCGGGGACCCGGTCGAGCCCGCGTACGGGCCCCGCCCCGGGGACACCTACGAGGGCTTCGAGCGGATCGGCTGGCCGGGCGAGTACCCGTTCACCCGGGGTCTCTATCCGACCGGCTACCGCGGCCGCACCTGGACCATCCGCCAGTTCGCCGGCTTCGGCAACGCCGAGCAGACCAACGAGCGGTACAAGATGATCCTCGCCGCGGGCGGCGGCGGGCTGAGCGTCGCCTTCGACATGCCGACGCTGATGGGCCGCGACTCCGACGAGCCGCGCTCGCTCGGCGAGGTCGGGCACTGCGGTGTCGCCATCGACTCCGCCGCCGACATGGAGGTCCTGTTCAAGGACATTCCGCTCGGCGACGTCACGACGTCCATGACGATCAGCGGCCCCGCCGTCCCCGTCTTCTGCATGTACCTGGTCGCCGCCGAGCGCCAGGGCGTCGACCCGGGGGTACTCAACGGCACGCTCCAGACCGACATCTTCAAGGAGTACATCGCGCAGAAGGAGTGGCTCTTCCAGCCCGAGCCCCATCTGCGTCTGATCGGCGACCTGATGGAGCACTGCGCCGCCGCCATCCCCGCGTACAAGCCGCTCTCGGTCTCCGGCTATCACATCCGCGAGGCCGGGGCGACGGCCGCGCAGGAGCTCGCGTACACCCTCGCCGACGGCTTCGGCTACGTGGAGCTCGGCCTCTCCCGCGGGCTCGACGTCGACACCTTCGCCCCCGGGCTCTCCTTCTTCTTCGACGCGCACCTCGACTTCTTCGAGGAGATCGCCAAGTTCCGCGCGGCCCGCCGGATCTGGGCCCGCTGGATGAAGGAGGTGTACGGGGCGAAGACCGACAAGGCGCAGTGGCTCCGTTTCCACACCCAGACCGCCGGGGTCTCCCTCACCGCCCAGCAGCCGTACAACAACGTCGTACGGACCGCGGTCGAAGCCCTGTCCGCCGTCCTGGGCGGCACCAACTCGCTGCACACCAACGCCCTCGACGAGACCCTCGCGCTCCCCTCCGAGCAGGCCGCCGAGATCGCGCTGCGCACCCAGCAGGTGCTCATGGAGGAGACCGGTGTCGCCAACGTGGCGGACCCGCTGGGCGGCTCCTGGTACGTCGAGCAGCTCACCGACCGGATCGAGGCCGACGCCGAGAAGATCTTCGACCAGATCAAGGAGCGTGGCACCAGGGCGCACCCGGACGGGCAGCACCCCATCGGGCCGATGACCTCCGGCATCCTGCGCGGGATCGAGGACGGCTGGTTCACCGGCGAGATCGCCGAGTCCGCCTTCCGGTACCAGCAGTCGCTGGAGAAGGGCGACAAGCGGGTCGTGGGCGTCAATGTCCACCACGGCTCGGTCACCGGCGACCTGGAGATCCTGCGGGTCAGCCACGAGGTCGAGCGCGAGCAGGTCCGCGAGCTCGCCGGCCGCAAGGCCGCCCGTGACGACGCCCGGGTCCGCGCCTCACTGGACGCGATGCTCGCCGCCGCCCGCGACGGCTCGAACATGATCGGACCGATGCTCGACGCGGTACGGGCCGAGGCGACGCTCGGTGAGATCTGCGGGGTCCTGCGGGACGAGTGGGGCACGTACACCGAGCCGCCCGGCTTCTGACGGGGGCGCGGCCAGGGGCCCCGCGTTACGTGGCGGCCGCCGCGCCCAGCCCCGCGAGCAGCAGAACCGTGAAGCGCCGGGCCCAGTCCTCGTCGACGGGCTCGGCGCTCACCAGTGCCCGGTGCACGACCGCGCCGGCGATCACATCGAAGATCAGGTCGGCCGTCATGGCCGCCGTCGCCTCGTCCGCTTCGACGGGCAACTCGCCACGCTGCTGCGCCCGTTGCCGCCCCAGCAGCACCAGCCGCTTCTGCCGGTCCACGATCGAGTCGCGGATCCGGGCCCGCAGCGCCTCGTCGCGGGTCGACTCGGCGACGACGGCCATCAGCGCGGTCCTGGTCTCCGGCCGCTCCAGCAGCCCGGCGAACTGCAGCACCACGCCCTGCACATCGGCCGACAGGCTGCCCAGATCGGGCAGTTCCAGCTCGTCGAAGAGGACCGCGACGGCGTCGACGACCAGTTCGTTCTTTCCGGCCCAGCGGCGGTAGAGGGTCGTCTTGGCGACCCCGGCCCGTGTGGCCACATCACCCATCGTCAGCTTCGACCAGCCGAGGTCGACCAGCGAGGCCCGGCAGGCTTCCAGGATCGCTTCATCGGCCGCGGCGCTGCGTGGTCGTCCCGTTCGTGCGGGTTTGGGGTGGC
This sequence comes from Streptomyces sp. NPDC005262, assembly GCF_042872425.1. Classification (NCBI taxonomy): domain Bacteria; kingdom Bacillati; phylum Actinomycetota; class Actinomycetes; order Kitasatosporales; family Streptomycetaceae; genus Streptomyces; species Streptomyces sp. NPDC005262. Next base: position 131,995 of record NZ_JBIAKK010000001.1, on the reverse strand, counting down.
CGTCGCTCAGCATCCCGTGACCATACCCGCCAGTAGCGAGAACAAGCCGTTCCCGTTCGTCGTGAGACAGATCACCGAACACTCTTGTGCACCAGGGGTGCGAGCCAGTTACGCTACGGGTCGTAGCGTAAGGACGACGGCCGTGCCGTTGCTGCGCCACGAGCGAACGACAGCCACATGCGCCGGGTGGGGACCCGGCGGAAAAAGGGCCCTGGAGGGCCCTCGGGCCGTGGATGTCCGTGCGCCCCGCACACCGGCGGGAGCCACGGACGGATGCGGTTCCCGGATCGCTTTCCGGAACGGTGTGCCAAGGGGGGAGGATGTACGTATGCAGCCTAGGAACATGTCCATGAGCGGCGTCGTCGACCTCGCCGCGGTGAAGGCGGCCGGCGAGGCCAAGGTGAAGGCGGAGCAGGCCCGTGCCGAGGCCGCCCGGCAGGGTGGCGGCGGCGCCGTGCCCCCGTCCGCCCTGGTGATCGATGTCGATGAGGCGGGCTTCGAGCGCGACGTTCTCCAGCGTTCCGCCGAGGTCCCCGTCGTCATCGACTTCTGGGCCGAGTGGTGCGAGCCGTGCAAACAGTTGGGGCCGCTTCTGGAGCGTCTGGCCCAGGAGTACAACGGCCGCTTCCTGCTGGCCAAGGTCGATGTCGACGCCAACCAGATGCTGATGCAGCAGTTCGGTATCCAGGGCATCCCGGCGGTCTTCGCCGTCGTCGCCGGGCAGGCCCTCCCGCTCTTCCAGGGCACGGCGCCGGAGGCCCAGATCCGGCAGACCCTGGACCAGCTGATCCAGGTCGGCGAGGAACGGTTCGGTCTCACCGGGATCGCGGTCGACGCGGCCGCGGCCGGTCCGGAGGGAGCGGAGCAGGGCCCGGCCGAGGTGCCGGCCGGTCCGTACGACGCGCTGCTCGAAGCGGCGGTCCGGGCGCTGGACGCAAGCGACTTCGCCGGCGCCGTCCAGGCGTACAAGAACGTACTCTCCGACGACCCGGCCAACACCGAGGCCAAGCTGGGTCTCGCTCAGGCCGAACTGCTCTCCCGGGTGCGGGACATGGACCCGCAGCAGGTCCGCAACGACGCCGCCGAGAAGCCGGGCGATGTGACGGCGCAGATCGCCGCCGCCGATCTGGACCTGGTCGGCGGTCATGTCGAGGACGCCTTCGGGCGGCTCGTCGAGACCGTGCGCCGCAATTTCGGTGACGAGCGGGATGCGGCGCGGCTGCGCCTCCTCGAGCTGTTCGAGGTGATCGGCCCGGAGGACCCGCGCGTCATCGCCGCACGCACGGCGCTGGCCCGGGTCCTGTTCTGATGTGACAACGCGGCCGTGGCGCCTCGCCGGCGCCACGGCCGTTTTCTGCGGTCCAGCGACACGACCTGCCCCTGCTTTACCAAATCTTGATAAAAGCTCGGGCTGTTACTCGCAGTAAAGCGTGCGCTGGGATCTGTCCGCTTACGAACCTCCATCTCCCCTTTTCTCCATGCGGCCTGCACCACCCTGTGTGGCCGGTCGATGTCACCCGGTTGTGCATCGGTTATCGGGCCGTTACTAGCCAGTAACGATCCCCCTTGTGTCGCGGGCGCGAATGGACCACGATCGGCCACGCTCGGTCCAATGACGCCAGCCCGACCGCCAGTCGGCGCGGCGGCCGAATTGGGTCCCCACCGAGTCGGTCGGCGGCAGTGGCGCCGACTGCGGACAGGGGGGTTCCTGCTGACCGGCAGGGCCTGTCCGAACAGGTTGCGCGAACGCGTGGCCAGTGGTTGTCGCTCGGGGGTGATCGCCAGTGATTCGGACGCGGTTCACGCCTCCGGTTCCGGCGCTCTCCTTCCCGAGGACGTAGCACTTCTCCCATCCCAGGACGGGCCAGGCCCGGACCGGAGATGTACGTCCGAGAAGGAGGAAAGTCATGGAGTCCCAAGTTCGTGGCGGGACCAGATGGAAGCGGTTCGCTCTCGTCATGGTGCCGAGCGTCGCCCTGACGGCAGCGGTAGGTGTATCCCTTGCACAGGGTGCGCTGGCCGCTTCGTTCAGCGTCTCCGGCCAGTCGTTCAAGGTGACGGCTGAGCACCTGGACGGCAAGGGCTTCTCGCAGTACGGCGGCATAGACGCCGGCTACGCGGAGCTCAAGGGTGACAAGAAGACCCTGCACCCGGTCGCGATCTCGTCGTTCAAGTCGGCCGACATCACGGGCATGTGCCAGTCCGTGGTCACGCCGGACATCCCGCTCCTCGGGTCCGTCAGCCTCCAGCTGAAGGCCGGCGGCGGCGGTACCCCGGTGCACGCCGAGAACCTGTACCTCGACGTTGCGGATCTGGACGCCGACGCCACGTTCACCAACATCGACATCGGTGTTGCGGCGAAGGACGCCAACAAGGGTCCGAAGATCAAGGAAGGCGAGAACGTCAACGAGAACGGTTTCGCCCAGCAGGCGGACCGTGCGGTTCTCGACAACGTGAAGCAGAAGGCGTGGGCGACCACCGCCGGCACCTTCAAGCTCAGCGGCCTGAGCATGCGCCTCTACAACGGCGTCAAGGAGTGCTACTAAGCACTCCGCCCGGGTGGGCGGGGAAGCGTGAAGCTGCCCCGCCTGCCCGTCTCCCACTCTCTTTTCACAGCAATACCGGTTCCAGGGAGCTGTTTTCCATGAGCGCCGAGACCACAGGTTCCCGCGACTTCGCCTACTGGCGGCTGCGGTTCCGTGCCTGGCGGCACACCCGGCCGTTCTGGGCCGGCCTGCTCACCGCACTCGGTGGGGCGCCGATCGCGTACTTCCCGTACGCCAATCTCAAGCTCGGCCACCTCACGCTGGCCATGGCGACCACGGCGGGTGCGGGCTCACTGATCATCGGTGTACTGCTGGTCACGCTCGGCCTGACCATGTGGTACCACCAAATTGTCCGGGTGTTCGCCGGTGTCGCCTCGATCCTGTTGGCGCTGGTCTCCATTCCGGTGTCCAACCTCGGCGGTTTCGTGGTCGGGTTCCTGCTCGCCCTGATCGGCGGCTGCCTCGCCCTGTCCTGGGCCCCGGGCACACCCACAGGCGAGCAGCCGGCCAAGCACGCGGCCGGACGTTCCCCGAAGGGCCCGGAGACTCCCGAGGGTTCGGAGCCGTACGGTACGGAACCTCAGCTCGGCGCCGGACCTACGTACAGCCCGGGTCCCGCTCCGTGGAGCGACGACAGCACGAACGGCAAAGTTGAAGCCAACGGCGGGAGGAACAGTGCGGGGTGACGAGACGCAGCTGAACTCGACCGGAGGCGAGGTTTTCCGGGGCAGAAGCGGGCCGCGTCACGCGGCCCCCAGGAAGTCACTGCTGACGAAGCTGCACATACCCGCGGGCAAGGCCTTCGCTCTCGCCGCGATGCCGACGGCGGTCTTTGTCGGGATGGGGCTCACCCCCAAGCTTGCGCTGGCCGACGACGCGACGGACATCCCGTTCGCGCCGGGCCCCTGCGTGACTCGTTCCGACGAGCCGAGCGAATCTCCGGAGCCGTCGGCCTCGGAGACGAAGTCCCCGTCGCCGTCCGCCAGTGAGACCACCGGCGACAGCGGCAGCGGTTCGGACCAGGGTGACGGGGCGACCCAGAAGCCTTCGGCGACCTCGTCGAGCGACACGTCGAATTCGTCGAGCGACGCGTCCGCCGCGACGCCGAGCGCCTCCCCGTCGCCCACGGCGACAAAGAACGCGCTGGACCCGCTGGGCGTCGGCGACGCGCTCAAGGGCCTCCTCGGGGGATCGGACCAGGAGACGGCGAGTCCGTCCCCGAGCGCCACCACCGCGTCCCCGAAGCCGTCCGATACCGCGACCAAGTCGACCGACAACCCCGTCGGCAAGGTCACGGACACCGTCGGCAAGACCGCCGACGCCATCCGTGACGCGGCGGGCAAGGCGGGCAAGTCCGTCGAGGAGCTCGACGAGGGGGTCAAGGGCCTCGACCCCGTGAAGGACCTGGACATCCCGGACGGCGCCAAGGAGCGCTTCCCGTGCCCCACCGCCGACCCCAAGGCGCTGGCCGCGGCCGACCTGGAGCAGGGCATCCCCCGGCTGCCGAACCAGCCGTGGATCCTGGAGAGTTCGCTGCTCACCCTGAGCGGGCTCGACTACAAGGGCATCGTCGAGGTGGAGAAGGGCGACGGCACCACCAAGAAGGTGCTCAAGTTCACCGCCTCGTCCGTCGACATCAAGGACCTGCACCAGCTGACGGAGGGGCCGAACGGCACAACCGGCCACGTCCAGGCGCGGCAGGGCTCCACGTCCACCATCCGCAACGGCACGGTGACGATGTACACGGAGGAGCTGAAGGGCAACCTCTTCGGCCTCATCCCGATCACGTTCAGCCCCCAGACCCCGCCGCCGGTGAACGTACCGTTCGCGTTCTTCACCAATGTGAAGGTCACTCAGGCCGGCCAGTTCGGCGGCACGCTCACGGTGCCCGGGCTGCACAACTACTTCACCGGCGGCAACAGCTAGCGCCCATGGATCCAGGACCCGTTCGGGAGCCGCACAGGACTGTGGCCCGCACCCCCTTCGAGGGGGGTGCGGGCCACAGTCCTGTGCCGGTGCGGGAGGGCGCGTCAGTCGCGGGCGCCGCCGCCCACGTGATGCACCCGGACCATGTTGGTGGTGCCGGGGACGCCGGGGGGCGAACCGGCCGTGATGACCATCGTGTCGCCGGCGTTGTAGCGGCTCAGCTTCAGCAGCTCCGCGTCGACCAGGTCCACCATGGCGTCGGTGTTGTCCACGTGCGGCACGACGTGGGCCTCGACGCCCCAGCTCAGCGCGAGCTGGTTACGGGTGGACTCGTCGGTGGTGAAGGCCAGGATCGGCTGTGCGGCGCGATAGCGTGAGAGCCGGCGGGCCGTGTCACCGGACTTGGTGAAGGCGACCAGCGCCTTGCCGTTCAGGAAGTCCGCGATCTCGCAGGCCGCGCGGGCCACCGAACCACCCTGGGTACGGGGCTTCTTGCCCGGCACCAGCGGCTGCAGACCCTTGGAGAGCAGTTCCTCCTCGGCTGCGACGACGATCTTCGACATCGTCTTGACCGTCTCGATCGGGTACGCGCCGACGCTGGACTCGGCGGACAGCATGACCGCGTCCGCGCCGTCCAGGATCGCGTTCGCGACGTCGGACGCCTCGGCGCGGGTCGGCCGCGAGTTGGTGATCATCGACTCCATCATCTGGGTCGCCACGATCACCGGCTTGGCGTTCCGCCGGCAGAGCTCCACCAGGCGCTTCTGCACCATCGGGACCTTCTCCAGGGGGTATTCGACGGCCAGGTCGCCACGGGCGACCATGACACCGTCGAACGCCATGACGACGCCCTCCATGTGCTCGACGGCCTGCGGCTTCTCCACCTTGGCGATGACGGGGACCCGGCGGCCCTCCTCGTCCATCACCTTGTGGACGTCCTTGACGTCGCTGGCGTCCCGCACGAAGGAGAGTGCGACGAGGTCGCAGCCCATCCGCAGGGCGAACCGGAGGTCCTCCACGTCCTTCTCGGACAGGGCCGGGACGTTCACCGCGGCACCGGGCAGGTTGATGCCCTTGTGGTCGGAGATGACCCCGCCCTCGATGACGATGCTCCTGACCCGGGGGCCGTCGACCGCGATGACCTTCAGCTCGACGTTGCCGTCGTTGATCAGGATCGGGTCGCCCTTGGCGACATCGGTCGGCAGACCCTTGTAGGTCGTACCGCAGATCGACTTGTCACCGGGGACGTTCTCGGTGGTGATGGTGAACTCGTCCCCACGGACCAGTTCGACGGGGCCCTCGGCGAACTTCGCCAGGCGGATCTTCGGACCCTGGAGGTCGGCGAGCACGCCCACCGCCCGGCCCGTCTCGGCGGCCGCCATGCGGACGCGGTCGTAACGGCCCTGGTGTTCCTCGTGGGAGCCGTGGCTGAAGTTGAAACGGGCCACGCTCATGCCGGCCTCGATCAGAGCGACGAGCTGCTCATGGGAGTCGACGGCGGGACCGAGGGTGCAGACGATTTTGGAACGGCGCATGAGGCGGATCCTATCGGTTTGTTTCGCTGCGGAATATTCCGTCTGGTGGAAGATACAAAGGGGCGCGGGGGTGCTCAGTTGTCGACCTGTCCGACCGGCACCGGCTGTCCGGTCGATTCGGCCTGTCCGACCAGTGCGAAGGTCTGGTCGGCGATCTCCAGCTCCTCGTCCGTCGGCACCACGGCGACCGCGACCCGCGCGTAGTTGGGCGAGATCAGCCTCGGTTCGCCGGACCGAACGGCGTTGAGACCGGCGTCCAGCACCAGGCCGAGTTCCTCCAGACCGGCGATGGCAGCCTCCCGTACAGGCGCCGAGTTCTCCCCGACCCCCGCCGTGAACACCACGGCATCCACCCGCCCGAGGACCGCCGAATAGGCGCCGATGTACTTCTTCAGCCGGTGCACGTATATGTCGAACGCCAGGGCCGCCCGCTCGTCGCCATCGTCGATGCGGCGCCGGATCTCCCGCATGTCGTTGTCCCCGCAGAGCCCGACCAGACCGCTCTTCTTGTTCAGCAGGACGTCGATCTCGTCGGTGGACATCCCTGCCACCCGCTTCAGATGGAAGGTGACCGCCGGGTCGATGTCCCCGGACCGTGTCCCCATCACCAGCCCCTCCAGCGGGGTCAGCCCCATCGACGTCTCCACGCACCGGCCGGCCGCCACCGCCGAGGCCGAGGCGCCGTTGCCCAGGTGCAGCACGATGACATTGACCTCCTCGGGGGAACGTCCCAGCAGTTCGGCGGCCTTGCGGGAGACGTACGCGTGCGAAGTGCCGTGGAAGCCGTAGCGGCGGATCCGGTGCGCGTCGGCGGTCTCCACGTCGATCGCGTACCGCGCCACGTGCTCCGGCATCGTCGTGTGGAACGCGGTGTCGAAGACGGCGACCTGCGGCAGATCGGGGCGCAGCGCCTGGGCGGTACGGATGCCGGTGATGTTCGCCGGGTTGTGCAGCGGTGCCACCGGGACGAGCCGCTCGATCTCCGTCAGCACCTCGTCGGTGACGACAGTGGGTTCGGTGAACCGCAGTCCGCCGTGCACCACCCGGTGGCCGATCGCCGCCAGCTCGGGGGAGTCGAGGCCCAGTCCGTCGGCGGCCAGCTCCTCGGCGGCCGCCTTCAGCGCCGCCGCGTGGTCGGCGATCCTGCCGGTGCGCTCGCGTGTCTCGGTGTCGCCCCCGGTCAGCGGGGTGTGCAGCAGACGGGAGCTCTCCTCGCCGATCCGCTCGACCAGGCCGATCGCGAGCCGGGAGCGGTCGTTCATGTCGAGGAGCTGGTACTTCACCGACGAGGAGCCGGAGTTGAGGACGAGTACGCGACGGGCCTGCACGCCGGCGGAACCTTCCTTCGTAGGGGTGGTGGTCATGCGGTTCGCTCCTGGGCCTGCGCCTGGATCGCCGTGATGGCCACGGTGTTCACGATGTCCTGGATCAGCGCACCGCGCGACAGGTCGTTGACGGGCTTGCGCAGCCCCTGGAGCACCGGCCCCACAGCCACGGCGCCCGCCGAGCGCTGCACGGCCTTGTACGTGTTGTTGCCGGTGTTCAGGTCCGGGAAGATCAGCACGGTCGCCTGCCCCGCCACCGTCGAACCGGGCAGCTTGGTCGCGGCCACGCTCGGCTCGACCGCCGCGTCGTACTGGATCGGGCCCTCGATCCTGAGATCCGGCCGGCTCTCACGCACCCGGTCCGTCGCCCGGCGCACCTTGTCGACGTCGGCTCCCGTGCCCGAGGTGCCCGTCGAGTAGGAGAGCATCGCGATCCGCGGCTCCACACCGAAGCGGGCGGCCGTGGCGGCGGACTGGACGGCGATGTCCGCGAGCTGCTCCGCGTCCGGGTCCGGGTTGACCGCGCAGTCGCCGTACACCAGGACCTTGTCGGCGAGGCACATGAAGAAGACGGACGACACGATCGACGCGTCCGCCCGGGTCTTGATGATCTCGAAGGCGGGGCGGATCGTCGCCGCGGTGGAGTGCACGGCCCCGGAGACCATCCCGTCGGCCAGGCCCTCCTGGACCATCAGGGTGCCGAAGTAGTTCACGTCCGAGACGACGTCGTAGGCCAGCTCCACCGTGACCCCGCGGTGCGCGCGCAGCTGTGCGTACCGCTCCGCGAACGCCTGGCGCAGCTCGGAGGTCTGCGGGTCGATCAGCTGGGTATCGGCAAGATCGATGCCGAGGTCGGCCGCCTTCTTCCGGATGACGTCCAGGTCGCCGAGGAGGGTGAGATCGCAGACGTCGCGGCGCAGCAGCACATCGGCGGCGCGCAGCACCCGCTCCTCGGCGCCCTCCGGCAGTACCACCCGGCGCCGGTCCGCGCGGGCCTGCTCCAGCAGCTCATGCTCGAACATCATCGGGGTGACGCGGCTGCTGCGGGCCACCGAGATCCGGTCCAGCAGGGCGGGGGTGTCCACATGGCGCTCGAAGAGGCCGAGTGCGGTCTCCGCCTTGCGAGGCGTCGCCGCGTTCAACTTCCCCTCCAGCGTGAAGAGTTCGCCCGCCGTGGGGAAGGAGCCGCCGGCCACCGACACGACCGGGGTGCCCGGTGCGAGCCGTGCGGCCAGCTTGAGTATCTCCTTGCCGGGGCGCTCGTCCAGCGTCAGCAGCAGACCCGCGATGGGCGGGGTGCCGGCGCTGTGCGCGGCCAGCGCGCCGACCACCAAATCCGCCCGGTCCCCGGGCGTGACCACCAGACAGCCGGGCGTCAGCGCGTTCAGCAGATTCGGCAGCATCGCGCCGCCGAAGACGAAGTCCAGCGCGTCCCGGGCCAGCCCCGCGTCGTCGCCCAGCAGTACGGTTCCGCCGAGCGCCGCGGTGATCTGGGCGACGGTCGGCGCGGAGAGCGCGGCGTCGTCCGGCAGGACCGAACACGGCACGGGCAGCCGCGCCGTCAGCCGCTCGGCGATGACCTCGCGGTCCTCGGCCGCCACCCGGTTCACCACCATCTCGAGGACGTCGCAGCCCAGACCGGCGTACGCCCGGTAGGCATTGCGCGTCTCGGCCCGCACGGACTCCGCGTCCTGCCCCTTCCCGCCGACCACCACGATCACCGAGGCGCCGAACTCATTGGCCAGCCGGGCGTTGAGCGCCAGCTCGTCGGGGAGCTGCGTGGCCGCGAAGTCGGTGCCGAGGACCAGCACCACCTCGTACATCCGGGCCACTCGATGGAAGCGGTCGACGAGCCGCGAGACCAGTTCGTCGGTACCCTTCTCCGCCTGCAGCGCGGACGCCTCGGCATAGTCCAGGCCGTAGACCGACGACGGGTCCTGGCTGAGCCGGTAGCGGGCCCGCAGCAACTCGAACAGCCGGTCGGGGCTGTCGTGGACCAGCGGCCGGAACACCCCGACCCGGTCCACCTGACGCGTCAGGAGCTCCATGACTCCCAGATCGACGACCTGGCGGCCGTCTCCCCGGTCGATCCCCGTCACGTACACACTGCGCGTCACGCACGCTCTCCCGTCGTTCTGGCCGGTTGATGTGGTATTGCACTTTTTGACGATACCTGCGGGTGCGGACCAGCCGCCCCCCCCGGGCGAAGCCCCTGTTCCGGGGTGCTGCACACGCCCCGCAGCGGTCGGGTGCCGCGCCCCCGACAGGCCGAGAGCGCGAGGTCCGGACCTGACGTGGGACAATCGTTGTGGCTCACGGTACGGGGGTTTCCGCAGTCGCCCCCGACATGCACGGCACTAACGAGCAGGAGATACGGCACGATGCGCATCGGAGTTCTCACCGCAGGCGGCGATTGCCCAGGTCTGAACGCAGTGATCCGGTCGGTCGTGCACCGCGCCGTGGTGGGTCACGGCGATGAGGTCATCGGGTTCGAGGACGGCTTCAAGGGACTCCTCGACGGTCACTACCGCCCCCTCGATCTCAACGCGGTCAGCGGCATCCTCGCGCACGGCGGCACCATCCTCGGCTCGGCCCGGCTGGAGCGCGACCGGCTCCGCGAAGCCGCCGAGAACTGTGACGAGCTGAGCCGCCGTTACGGCATCGACGTGCTGATCCCGATCGGCGGGGAGGGCACCCTCACCGCGGCCCGGATGCTGTCGGACGCCGGGATGCCCGTCGTCGGCGTTCCGAAGACCATCGACAACGACATCTCGTCCACCGACCGCACCTTCGGCTTCGACACGGCGGTGGGCGTCGCCACCGAAGCCATAGACCGTCTCAAGACCACGGCCGAATCGCACCAGCGGGTGATGGTCGTCGAGGTGATGGGCCGGCACGCGGGCTGGATCGCCCTGGAGTCCGGCATGGCGGGCGGCGCGCACGGCATCTGTCTGCCCGAGCGGCCGTTCGAGGTCGCGGACCTGGTCAAGATGGTCGAGGAGCGCTTCGCACGCGGCAAGAAGTTCGCGGTCATCTGCGTCGCCGAGGGCGCGCACCCGGTCGAGGGCTCGATGCCGTACGCCAAGGGCGAGATCGACCAGTTCGGCCACGAGCGCTTCCAGGGCATCGGCAACCGGCTCGCGGTCGAGCTGGAGACCCGCCTCGGCAAGGAGGCCCGGCCGGTCATTCTCGGCCATGTCCAGCGCGGCGGCACGCCGACCGCGTACGACCGGGTGCTCGCGACCCGCTTCGGCTGGCACGCGGTCGAGGCGGCGCACCGCGGCGACTTCGGAAGGATGACGGCGCTGCGCGGCAACGACATCACGATGGTGCCGCTGGCGGACGCGATCGCACAGCTGAAGACGGTGCCGATGGACCGGATGTACGAGGCGGAGTCGGTGTTCTGACCGGCGGGTCCGACTCTCCTCGGTGGCCGGCTCCGGAGCCGGCCACCGAAGCCCGGGCCGGGCGGCCCGCCGGCCGCGCTAGGCCCCCGCCGCCTGCCAGAACCGCTCCACGATCCCGTCCAGAAACGCCCGCCCAGCCTCCCCGTCCGCGCCCGCCCGCTCCGGACCCCCCGTGCTCCAGCTCAGCGTGGACACCATCAGTGCCTGGTAGTCGGAGTGCAGCTGTTCCAGCACGTCCTGCAGGAGCCGCCGCTCCAGCGGCACCAGCTTCGCCACCGGCCGGGCGTACGCCTGCCAGCGCGTCGTCACCGCGCTGCGCAGCAGCTCCCCGAGCTCGTCGTGCCGCCCGGTCGCCGTCACGAAGTCGGCCTCCGTCAGCTCCAACGCCTCGCTGAGCGCCGCGGACTGGCGTTCGTTGCCGCGCCAGCGCCCCGAATCCTCCATCCGCTGGTACGCGGGGACCGCCAGCCCCAGCAGCCGCGCCAGCTCGTCCACGGCCAGGCCACGGGCCACCCGGTGTTCGCGCAGGGTGCGGGCGGCGGTCAGCAGATCGCCCGGCGCGCACCACAGCACTCCGGCCAGCGCCGTGAGTTCCTTCTCGCCGGGCAGCGCGAGACCACGCTCCCAGGCGGTGACGGTGTCCGCGCCGATCCGGAGTCCGTACTGGGCGCCGAGGCTGTACGCGACATGACCGGGCGCCATCCCCAGGGCCTCGCGCAGTCGGCGCGCGGCGGGGGCGTTGAAGGGCGGGGTGGGGTGCACGGCCCCACCGTAGGAGCCGGGACCCGGCCTGACTACGGTGTGTTCGACCGAGATCACGGCTCGTAGGAACGTACTGGCCTGCCCCGCCCGCTCATCCCTTGACCGCGCCGCCCAGGGCGAACCCACCGCCCAGGCGGCGCGAGATCAGGATGTACAGCAGCAGCACCGGCGTCGAGTACAGGATCGAGAACGCGGCCAGCTGCCCGTAGACCACCGATCCGTAGTTGCCGAAAAAGGTGAAGATCGAGACGGAGGCCGGGAGTTGCTCGGGGGAGAGCAGCAGCATGAAGGGGACGAAGAAGTTCCCCCACAGCATGATGAAGGTGTAGATCGTCACCACACCCACCCCCGGCCCCATCAGCGGCAGGACCACCCGGACCAGCGTCTGAGTCGTCGACGCCCCGTCCGTCCAGGCCGCCTCCTCCAGCACCTTCGGCACGCCGTCCATGAAGTTCTTCATCAGCCAGATGGCGAAGGGCAGCTGGGCGGTGGCGAGGAAGAGCGCCGTCCCGTACATCGTGTCGATCAGATCGACCTGTACGAAGAGCCCGTACACCGGCACCATGATCGCGGTGATCGGCAGGCAGGTGGTGAACAGGATCGTCAGCAGATACGGGCGGGTCAGGCGCGAGCGGTGGCGGGAGAGCGGATACGCGGCCAGCGCCGCGCACACCACGGTCAGGAGCGTCGCACTGCCGCACAGCAGCAGACTGTTGAGCATCGGCGTGAAGGTGATCTCGTCGGTGAGGACCGCGTCGAAGTTCTCCAGAGTCGGTGACGTGGGCGGTCGCACCCGAAGGTCGGCGCTGCCGTCCAGCGAGGCGAACAGCAGCCACACCAGCGGCAGCGCGAACGCCACCGCGACCAGGAGCAGCGCCCCGTCGGACGCCAGCCGCGCCCGGGTGCGCCGGGACGTCGTCACGCCTTTCACGCCCGTCACACCTCCACCTTCATCAGCCGCAGATAGACGATCGAGAACAGGGATCCCACCAGAAGCAGCAGCAGCGCCACCGCCGTTCCGTAGCCGATCAGACTGTTCACGAACGCCTGGTCGTACATGAACACCGGGAGCGTCTGGCTGCGGTTGCCCGGTCCGCCGCGGGTCATCGCCCAGATCAGTCCGAACACGGAGAGCGTGGACAAGGTGTTGAGCATCAGATTGGTGCCGATGGAACGGCGGATCATCGGCAGCGTGATGTGCCACAGCCGGCGCGGCCCGCTCGCCCCGTCGACCTCGGCGGCCTCCGTGATGTCCTGCGGGATCTCGGCCAGAGCCGCCGAGTAGATCAGCATCGAGAACGCCGTCCCACGCCACACGTTGGCGAACGAAACTGCCAGGATCGGCAGCGTGAACAGCCAGTTCTGGGCCGGAAGATGGAGCTGGTCCAGGATCGCGTTCAAAGTGCCCTCGCGGCGGAAGAACGCGTACAGCAGGAAGGCCGCGACGATCTCCGGCAGCACCCAGGCGGTGACGACCAGCGCCCCGGTGACCGTACGCACCGGGCGGGACGCGGCCCGCATCAGGCCCGCGAGCGCCAGTCCCAGGGTGTTCTGTCCGACGATCGACGACAGGAAGGTGAAGGCGAGCGTCAGCTGGACGGCGTTACGGAAGTTGTCGTCGGCGAACGCCCGCCGGAAGTTGGCGAAGCCGACGAAGTCGGAGCTCGACGATCCGGTCAGCTGGGTGTTGGTGAAGGCGATCCACACGCAGTAGCCGATGGGGCCGGCGAGGAAGAGCAGCAGCAGCGCGGTCGCGGGGGCGATCGGCAGCCACCGCCCTGCCCGCCGCCACGTCCCCGCCGGCCGCCGCGACCCTGCCTGCTGCCATGACCCCGCTCGCCGCGATCGCAGAGGTCCGGCTTTCGACGCGGCGCCGCTCACTTCGTGACGACCGCGCCGTCGACGAGGGTCTTCAGCTGCTCGTCGTACTCCTTCGCCGCCGACTCCGGTGATCCGTCGCCCGTCGTCACCTTCTCCATCGCCTCACCGATGGCCGTCGACACCTGCGGGTAGACGGGCAGAGCGGGACGGTAGTGGGTGTACTGGACGAGGCCGGTGAAGAATTCGATGCCGGGCATCGAATTCAGATACGCCGGATCCTTCGCCACGTCCTCGCGCACCGCGATCTGCGCACCCACCACATCCCACTTCGACGCGTTCTGCGGGGTCTGCATCGTCTTGACGAACTCCCAGGCCAGATCCGGGTTCTTGGCCTTCTGCGGGATCGCCCAGGTCCAGCCGCCCGACATGGAGACCTTCCCGGGCGCCTGGCCGTTCTGGGTGGGCATCGGGGTCTGGGCGAGCTCCGTCTTCCACTCGGGCCACGCCTTGGGTCCCTCGTTGATCCAGTTCTGGCCCATCCAGGAGCCGTCCAGCGAGATGGCCAGTTCGCCCTCGGGGAACCACTCGGTGGCCACGTGCGTACCGACGTTGGGGTCGAGCGCGTCGGACGGATCAGGGCCGAGCTTCTCCCCGTACACCGTCCCCACGAAGCCGAGCGCGTCGCGGAAGCCCTGCCCGCCGGCCACCCACTTCTTGGCGCCGGGGTCGTAGAGCGGGTCGTCGCCGGTCCCGTACAGCAGCATCTCGAAGCCCTGCATCACCGCGGCCTCGCCCGGGGCCTTGCCCGTGTACACATTCAGCGGGATGACGCCGGGGACCTTCTTCTTGATCGCGCGGGCCGCGTCCAGGACCTCGTCCCAGTTCTTCGGCTGCCAGTCGGCCGGTAGCCCCGCCTTGGCGAAGATCTTCTTGTTGTACCAGAGCCCGCGGGTGTCGGTGCCGTCCGGGACGCCGTACGTCTTGCCGTCCTCGGCCTTCGCGGCGGCCTTCGCCGTGTCCACGAACTGGCTCCAGGTGTCCCACTTGGCGAGATATGCGTCCAGCGGCCGCAGATAGCCGGCCTTGATGTCGGAGTTGATCCGGAAGGTGTCCTCGTAGACCAGATCCGGTGCCGTCTTCGGCGAGCGCATCATCTGCTGCACCTTGGTGGCGTAGTCGTTGTCCGCCGCCTGAATCGGTATCAGCTTGATCTTCTTGCCGGGGTGTTCCTTCTCGAACTGCTTCTTCACCGACTCGATATAGGCGTCCTTGAACCGGATCTTGTTGTCCGTGGAACGGTTGTACGCGACCTTCACGGTGTCCGGGTCACTGCCGGAACCGGAGGAGCAGGCGGTCAGCGAGCCGGCAGCCAGAACGGTGACTGCGGCGGCGAGGATCAGTGGGGCGGTGGGGCGCACGGGCACGACCTCCTCATAGCCACGGGGGCTGAGACCGTGACCGTAGGACCGGCCCGTCGACAAGGTCAATCCCCGTGCGGGAAGCGCTTGTTGTCGGTGCGGCGTACGGGTGGAAATGCAGCTGGATGTGCGGATGGCGTCGCCACGGCCGGACGTACGGACGGGCGCACGGTCAGCGCGTTTCGGCCACCCACCGGTAGTGCAGCTCCGGCCGCCCGATCTGCCCGTACTGCGGACTGCGGACGGCACGGCCCACCGTCACCAGGTGCTCCAGATAGCGGCGTGCGGTGATCCTCGAGATGCCCAGTTCCACGCCCGTCGCGGCCGCGGTCACCCCGTCCGGGGAGGCCCGCAGCGCACGGGTCACCGCCTCCAGTGTCGGGCCGCTCAGCCCCTTGGGCAGCCGGGACGGCTGCGGAGCCCGCAGCGCGCCGAGCGCCCGGTCCACCTCGTCCTGGCCGCTCGCCTCACCGGCCGCCGCACGGAACTCGGCGTAGCGCATGAGGCGGTCGCGCAGGGTGGCGAAGGTGAACGGCTTCAGCACGTACTGGACGACACCGAGCGACACCCCTTCCCGGACCACGGCCAGATCCCGCGCCGACGTCACGGCGATGACATCCGCCGTGTGCCCGGCGGCGCGCAGCGACCGCAGCAGCTGCAGACCGTGTCCATCGGGCAGATACAGGTCCAGGAGCAGCAGATCGACCTGGGTACGGTCCAGCGCCCGTACCGCCTCCGCACGCGAATGCGCGACCGCGGCCACGGTGAAGCCGGGGACCCGGCCGACGTACAGCCTGTGGGCGTCGGCGGCCACGGGATCGTCCTCGACGACCAGCACCTGGATCACGGAGTGGGCTCCTTCGGCGTGTGCCGCTGCGTGGGCGAGGGCGACAACGGGAGCCGCACGGTGAACTCCGCGCCGCCGTCCGGCCCTCCGCTCAGCGCGACCGTCCCGCCGGCCCGGTGCACGGCCTGCTGCACGAGCGCCAGCCCGAGCCCGCGACCGGCGCCGTGCGTCGACCAGCCGCGGTGGAACACCTCGGCGGCGACGTCCGGATCGACTCCGGCCCCGGTGTCCGCGACCCGCAGCAGCAGCTCACGGTCGTCGGCGAGCGCGGTGACGGTGACCCGCGCGCGGCCGGGGCGGCGCGGTGCCGCACCGCGCTGGGCGGGCACGGCCGCGGAGTCCGCCGCCACTCCCGCCCCGGGCGCGGTCCCCGCACCGGAGGGGACACCCGCGTCGGGCGGCGGGGCCGTCGCAGCGTCCGACGCGGCATCCACCGCGTTGTCGATCAGATTGCCGAGGACCGTCACCAGATCGCGCTGCGGCAGCGTCGCGGGCAACGCGCCGTCGTCGATCACGCTGTCCTCCGCGAGCACCAGTTCCACCCCCCGCTCGTTCGCCTGCGCGGCCTTGCCCAGAAGCAGCGCCGCCAGCACCGGTTCGGCGACGGCCCCGACGACGCGGTCGGTGAGGACCTGTGCCAGCTCCAGCTCCGCCGTCGCGAAGCCGACCGCCTCGTCCACCCGGCCGAGTTCGATGAGCGAGACGACCGTGTGCAGCCGGTTCGCCGCCTCGTGCGCCTGTGAACGCAGCGCCTGGGTGAACCCCCGCTCCGAGTCCAACTCGCCGGACAACGCCTGGAGTTCCGTGTGGTCGCGAAGGGTCACGACCGTTCCGCGCTGTTCGCCGCCCACCACCGGACGGGTGTTGACCACGATCACTCGGTCCGCCGTCAGATGCAGCTCGTCGACCCGCTCCTCGGAGGCCAGCAGCGCCCCGGTCAGCGGCGCCGGCAGTTCCAGTTCGGTCACCCGGCGCCCGACCGCACCAGGCGGCAGACCGAGCAGCTCCCGGCCCGCGTCGTTGACCAGCGCGATCCTGCGCTGTCCGTCGAGCATCAGCAGCCCTTCGCGCACCGCGTGCAGCGTGGCCTGGTGGTAGTCGTGCATCCGGCTCAGCTCGGCGGCGTTCATGCCGTGCGTGTGGCGCCGCAGCCGGGCGTTGATCACATACGTGCCGATGCCGCCGAGGGTGAGTGCCCCGCCCGCCGCGAGCCCCAGCGCGCCGAGCTGCGCCCGCACCTGCGAGGAGACCCGCTCGACCGTGATGCCCGCGCTGACCAGGCCGGTGATCCTGCCGCCGTCCCGGATCGGGGTGACGACCCGGATCGAGGGGCCGAGTGTGCCGGTGTACGTCTCCGAGAACGTCTCGCCGCGCAGCGCCCTCGCGGTGTGGCCGAGGAACGTCTCCCCGATCCGGTCCACGTCGGGGTGCGTCCAGCGGATCCGGTCCGGGCTCATGATCGTGACGAAGGCGATCCCGGTGTCCCTGCGGACCTGCTCCGCGTACGGCTGCAGCACGGCGCTCGGGTCCGGGGTGCGGATAGCCTCCCGTACGGACGGCGAATCGGCCACCGCCAGCGCCGCCGCCCTGACCTGCCGGGTCGCGGTCTCCTCCGCCTGCGCGCTCCCGGATACGTACGCGAAGAACGCGCACCCCGCCACCACGGCCGCAACCAGCA
This sequence comes from Streptomyces sp. NPDC005262, assembly GCF_042872425.1. Lineage (NCBI taxonomy): Bacteria > Bacillati > Actinomycetota > Actinomycetes > Kitasatosporales > Streptomycetaceae > Streptomyces > Streptomyces sp. NPDC005262. The sequence continues at coordinate 114,730 of NZ_JBIAKK010000001.1, read as the reverse complement.
CCACCTGCATCGCGAAGAGCTGACCGGCCAGGCTGCGGGGACGGGTACGGGGGCGTGGGAGACGCATGCTCACAGTCTGCCTGGCCGAAAACATATGAACTAAATGCACGTAACGGTGACGGCCGTCACACGGGGCGGGATATTCGCCGGGACCCCCAGGGACGGGGGGACGGACAGGGACGAGCCGAGGAGAACCCCGTGGGAGTGCCAGCCGCCAGGCGGGACCGTACGCATTATCTGTATCTCGCCGTGATCGGCGCTGTGGCGCTCGGCATCCTGGTGGGCTTCGTGGCCCCCGGATTCGCCGTCGAGCTGAAGCCGATCGGTACCGGCTTCGTGAACCTCATCAAGATGATGATCTCGCCGATCATCTTCTGCACGATCGTGCTGGGCGTCGGCTCGGTCCGCAAGGCCACCAAGGTCGGCGCGGTGGGCGGGCTCGCCCTCGGCTACTTCCTGGTGATGTCGACGGTGGCCCTCGCCATCGGTCTGCTCGTCGGCAACATCCTGGAGCCCGGCCAGGGCCTCCACCTCACCGAAGCGGTGCGCGCCGCCGGTGAGAAGCAGGCGGCCGGTGCGAGCGAGTCCACCGTGGACTTCCTGCTGGGCATCATCCCGACGACGATGGTCTCCGCCTTCACCGAGGGCGAAGTGCTCCAGACCCTGCTCGTCGCCCTGCTGGCGGGCTTCGCGCTCCAGGCCATGGGCTCCGCCGGTGAACCGGTCCTGCGCGGCATCGGCCACATCCAGCGACTCGTCTTCCGCGTCCTCGCCATGATCATGTGGGCGGCCCCGGTCGGCGCGTTCGGCGCGATGGCGGCCGTGGTCGGCGAGACCGGCGTCGACGCGCTGAAGTCCCTCGCGATCATCATGGTCGGCTTCTACATCACCTGCGCGATCTTCGTCTTCGTGGTGCTCGGCACGATCCTGCGGGTGGTCGCCGGGGTGAATCTGCTGCTCCTGCTGAAGTACCTGGGCCGCGAGTTCCTGCTGATCCTCTCCACCTCGTCGTCGGAGTCCGCGCTGCCGCGGCTCATCGCGAAGATGGAGCACCTGGGCGTCAGCAAGTCCGTCGCGGGCATCACGGTGCCCACCGGCTACTCGTTCAACCTCGACGGCACCGCCATCTATCTGACGATGTCCTCGCTCTTCATCGCCAACGCGATGGGTGACCCGCTGAGCGCGGGGGAGCAGGTCTCCCTGCTGCTCTTCATGATCGTCGCCTCGAAGGGTGCGGCGGGCGTCACCGGCGCGGGCCTCGCCACCCTGGCGGGCGGCCTGCAGTCCCACCGCCCCGGACTGGTCGACGGCGTCGGTCTGATCGTCGGCATCGACCGCTTCATGAGCGAGGCCCGCGCCCTGACGAACTTTGCGGGCAACGCGGTCGCCACGGTGCTGGTGGGCACGTGGACCAAGGAGATCGACAGGGAGCGGGTGGACCAGGTGCTGTCCGGCTCCATTCCGTTCGACGAGCGGATGATCACGGACGAAGGCCCCTCCGAGCCGTACGTCCCGGAGTCCCGGGGCGGCGACGACGACAAGCCCTCGCTGGCGAAGGCGTAACGAGGCGGGTGTGCGGCCGGTACGGGACTCCCGTACCGGCCGCACACGCATGTCGGCCTGCGGTTCAGCCGAAGGGGATGTGCACGACGGACTGGTTGCCGATCCCGACCGTGCTGGAGCCGTTGCCGATGGCGTTCCAGATCTCCACCTTGACCTTGCCGTTCACCAGATTGCCCTGGCTCCCGGTCGAGGCCATGAGTCCCTTGCCCTGCGTGTAGTGCTCGTAGCCGGGGACGGGGTCGGTGGGGAAGTAGTTGTACGTCTCCGTCCGGTCCCAGGTCCCGTCGCCCGTCCGGTCGTAACTCACCCTCACCTGCTGCCCGTTGGCGACGGTCGTGCCGGCGTCGACGAACAGGTCGAACTGGGTGGACCCGCCGTTGTACGTCCGGGTGATGCCCGAGGCGGTGAAGGTCTGCGGGCTGTGTGGGGCCCCGTCGTAGTTGGCGCCGCCCGCCGAGGTGAGTGTCACGGTCGAGCCGGACGCCTCCGCCGCACCGAGAGCGCCGCCGGAGCGGAGCGTGAGGTTGGAGGAGCCGGACGGCGGGTCGGTCGGGTCCGGGGGGTCGGTCGGGTCGGTGCCGCCCCCGCCGCCCTTGGTCCAGACACCGACGTAGTCGACGAGCATGGGACGGCCCGGGACGGTCTGCGCGGTGGGGGTGCTGCCGCTCAGCGCATTGGGGAACGCGCCGCCGATCGCGAGGTTGAGCAGGATGAAGTACCCCGCGTGCTCAGTCATGTTGGCCCAGGTGCCGGCGTCCAGCTGACTCTGGGTGACGGAGTGGAACTGCTGGCCGTCCACGTACCAGCGCAGTGCGTTGGGGGTGACGGAGCGGTCCCATTCGAAGGTGTACGTGTGGAACGCGGACTGACAACTGGAACCGGGGCAGGCGCGGTTGCTCGCGATGCCACTGGTCTCGTTGCACGGGCCGCCGGGGTTGACGCCGCAGTGCAGTACGCCCCACACGGAGTTGATCCCGTTGACGTTCTCCATGATGTCGAACTCGCCTATGCCCGGCCAGTTCCAGTAGTTGCCACGGTACGGGGAGCCGAGCGCCCAGAACGCGGGCCAGTACCCGAGCGCCGCGTTCCCGGTGACGTTCGGCATCTGTATCCGGCTCTCGATGCGCAAGGTGCCGCCCGCCGGGGCCTTGAAGTCGGAGCGTGTGGTCTCGACCCGGCCGGAGGTCCAGTTGCCCGCACCGTCCCGGAGCGGGGTGATCCGGAGGTTGCCGTTGCCGTCGAGGCTGAGGTTGTCGGGGCTGGCGGTGTAGTTCTGGATCTCACCCGTGCCCCAGTTCGCGGGGCCGCCGGGGTAGGCGTGGCCGGTGTCGATCTGCCAGTTCGCGGCCGAGGGGAGGGAGCGGTCGGCGCCGTTGAAGTCGTCGCTCCACTTCAGGTCCCAGCCAGGCGCCGGAGGGACGGCGCCGCGTGCGGACCCGGAGCCGAGGACAGTGGCCAGCCCGGCCAGGACCAGGGCCGTCACGGTCAGTGCGACGAGTGCGGTGGTGCGCCTGCGGGGGGTGGAGGTGGGGGAATGAGCGGGCAGGTGGATGCGGCTCGCGTTCAAGGAACACCTCTCCGGTGGGGGCGGGGGAACGGGAACGAGGTACCGGTCTTGAGAGCGCTCTCACGCCTTTTGTAGGTGCACGCCAAGGGGCCGTCAATGGCGATGCACTCTTAACTTCTTGAATGTAAAAGGCAGTTGAAGGAGGGAGTGGGGGAGGGGAGCCCCGCACTTGCCTTGACGCCCGCGTCAACCTTTACGGTCGAAGCATGCGAATCGGGGAGCTGGCCGAGCGGGCCGGGACGACGACGCGGACTCTGCGCTACTACGAGTCACGCGGACTGCTGCCTGCGCGGCGGGCCGTGAACGGGTACCGCACGTACGACGAGGACGATCTGCGTCTGCTGCAGCAGATCCGGACCCTGCAGGACTTCGGGTTCGACCTGGAGGAGACCCGGCCGTTCGTCGAGTGCCTGCGCGCCGGCCACCCGGCCGGTGACGCCTGCCCCGCCTCGCTCGCCGTCTACCGGCGCAAGCTCGGCGAGCTCGACTCGCTCATCGAGCAGCTCCGGTCGGTCCGCGCCCAGGTGGGCGCAGAGCTCGCAAGGGCCGAGCTGGAGGCCGCGGCCGAGCTTCCTGGCGGCCCGGAACCACGTTGTGAACTGGGAGGATGACAGATGATTCATGCAGAAGGCGTGGCCGAGGTCACCGATGCCACCTTCGACGGGGAGGTGCTGGCGGCCGAGCTGCCCGTGCTGGTCGAGTTCACCGCCGACTGGTGCGGACCGTGCCGTCAGCTCGCCCCCGTGCTCAGCGCGATCGCCGCCGAGGAGGCCGGGCGCATCAAGATCGTCCAGCTCGACGTGGACGCCAACCCGGGCATCACGAGCCGCTACGCGGTGCTGTCGATGCCGACCCTGATGGTGTTCCGGTCCGGCGAACCGGTGAAGTCGATGGTGGGCGCCCGGCCCAAGCGCAGGCTCCTGCAGGAGCTGGAGGACGTGCTCGAGAAGGTGTGAGCCACGACGCTCAGTAGTTTCCGCCACCACAGCTGCTGCCACCGCCGCAGCTGTGGTGACCTCCTCCGTCGTACGAGGAGCCGTGCGAGCCGTGCGAGCCGTACGAGTCGTGGGAGCTGCCGGATCCGTAGGAGCCGTGGTCGCTGCCGGTGCCGCCGCTGTCCGGGCTCCGGTCGTCGTCCGGATCCAGTGCCTTGCCGTACTTGATCAGCATCCGGCCCACCGACGGCAGGCGGCCCCCGCCCCCGTCCCACCGCCGGGAGCGCCGGCGCTCACCCGGCAGCGCGCTGCGCCCGTCGAACACCACGTCCCCGAGCGCGGCCGATGCCCACAGCTCGCCGGTGCGTATCGCCGCCAGGCGGCGACGGCCCGCCGGGGTCAGCCGACCCCGCGCCGGGCACAGCACCCGCACGGCCAGACAGCAGGCTCCCACCACGACGAACGGTGCCGCCTGCCGCAGCCCCTGCGGGGCGGCCAGGGCGGCCAGGACCGCCGAGCCGCACACCACGACGGTCAGGCCACGCGCGGCGTACAGACGGGCCAGGGCGCGTGGCGGGGCCATCAGCAGACCGGACGAGACGAGCCGGTCGCCGATCTCGCGTACGGCAGCGGCCCGCACTGCCCGTACCCGCAGCAGCGTCGGGGTGGTGGAGCCGGAGGTCCGCCACTTCTCGACCACCGCACGCTCCACCGGACGCTCGGGTTCCGTCCACGGCTCGGGCAACCGCAGCCGCCCACCCGACCCGATCACGACGTTGTTGTCACTGCCCCACAGGGTGTGGAGCGCCGCCTCGACCACTCTCTCCGGTCCGCCGGCCAGAAACGCCGCATCGTACGGACCCAGTTCGGGCGCACGCTCCCGGCGCCGCCACGGCAGCAGTCGCCGACCGGAGAGGGCCAGGCAGGCGGTGGCGGCGACCAGTGCGGTCGCGGCGTCGATGAGCGTGAGTGCGGTCCACATGGCAGCCCCCGATCCGGACGTGCTCCGGATGAACGTGCGTATGCGAGGGGTATCTCCGTGTGAAGCACGGCCAATCCGAACAAGCCTGATTTCAGAGCTTTTTCTGAGCTTGTTCCGAGCCGCTCGCTTCCCCCGTGCTCGCGGTCCGGGCCAACGGTCGCAGCCGCGCGCCCGACTCCGGGCGCGCCGGCCCCCTGCGAGGCGTCTCCTGGACGAAAACAAAAAACCCCGGTCCGAATTGACGGCCGGGGTACTTCTTCGCCTATATTGAATAGTTCCGTATGTGCCTGCGACGCAATATACGGAGAACTTCAATAAGCATACTCTATCGCGCCAGGAGCTGAATTGTCAACTGAGGAAATGCGGCAGGAACAGCAATTCGTCTCCCTTGCCCACGAGCGGCTCGACCAGCTCCGGGCGGCGGCCGAAGCCGCCATGCGCGCCACGATCGCGCAGCTCAGCACCGGTCGACAGGCGCGGGTGGAGCGCGATATCGGCGTCGCCGAGCACTCCGCCTCACTCGCCTCGCTGAATGCCGCCGTCACGGGACTCTGTTTCGGACGGATCGACAGGCGCGACGGAGTCACGCACCACATCGGGCGCATCGGAATCCGGCGGGACGACGCCGAGCGGACCCCGTTGCTGATCGACTGGCGGGCTCCCGTCGCCCGGCCGTTCTATCTCGCGACCGGGTACGAACCGATGGGGCTGCGCCGCAGGAGGCACATCACTACGCAGGGGCACACGGTCACGGGGCTGCACGACGAGATCATGGATCTCGCCGACAACACCCGCACCGGATACGAATCGCACGACGCCGACGAGGTGCTGCTCGCCGCGTTGAACAGCGCCCGCACGGGCCGGATGGGCGACATCGTCTCGACCATCCAGGCCGAACAGGACCACATCATCCGCGCCCCGCAGAGCGGGGTGCTGGTCGTCGAGGGAGGGCCGGGCACCGGGAAGACCGCGGTCGCGCTGCACCGGGCCGCGTATCTGCTGTACGCGCACCGTGAGCAGCTCGCCAAGCGGGCCGTGCTGATCGTCGGGCCCAACCCGGCCTTCCTCGGTTACATCGGCGACGTACTGCCCTCGCTCGGTGAGACCGGCGTACTTCTGTCGACGGTCGGCGAACTGTTCCCCGGCGTCCACGCCACCGGCACCGACAGCCCGGCGGCCGCCGCCGTCAAGGGCCGGGCGGACATGGCCGGCGTACTGGCCGAGGCCGTACAGGACCGGCAGCAGGTGCCCGAGAAGGGCGAGCCGATCGTCATCGCGCACGACGACGGGGAGCTGATCCTCGACTGGGACATGGCGGTCGAAGCGCGGCACAAGGCCCGCGAGACCGGCCTGCCGCACAATCTCGCCCTGCCCACCTTCGCCTTCCGGATCATCGACGATCTCACCATGCAGCTCGCCGACCGCATCGGAGCCGACCCCTACGGCGGTCCGAACTTCCTCGGCCCCGACGACATCGCCCAGCTCGGCAAGGGCATCGCCGCCAGCGCGGAGGTGCACGCCGCCATCACCTCCCTGTGGCCCCCGCTCACTCCGCAGGAGTTCCTCGCCGGTTATCTGGAGGAGCCCACGCATCTCGCCGAGGACGACGCCGAACTGCTCCGGCGCGCTAGGAAGGCCGCCTGGACATCTGCCGACGTGCCCCTCCTCGACGAGGCCGCCGAGCTCCTCGGTGCGGACGACTCCGCCGCCCGGGCCGCCGCCGAGGCCGAGCGGGCCCGCCAGATCGCCTACGCGCAGGGCGTCCTCGACGTCTCGTACGCCTCCCGTACCTACGAATTCGAGGACAAGGAGGACATCGACGAGGACGCCTCCGAGGTCCTCGCGGCGCACGACATCATCGACGCCGAACGGTTCGCCGAGCGCCAGGAGGAGGCCGACCACCGCAGCGCCGCCGAGCGCGCCGCCGCCGACCGGACCTGGGCGTTCGGGCACATCATCGTCGACGAGGCGCAGGAGCTCTCGGCCATGGCCTGGCGGCTGCTGATGCGACGCTGCCCGACCCGCTCCATGACCCTGGTCGGCGACCCGGCCCAGACCGGTGACCTGGCAGGCTGCGACTCCTGGCAGGAGATCCTCGCGCCGTACGTCCAGGACCGCTGGCAGCTGGCCCGGCTCGGGGTCAACTACCGTACGCCCGCCGAGATCATGGAGTACGCGGCCGAGCGGCGCCGGGCCACCGACCCCGCCTTCGAACCCCCGCGCTCCATCCGCTCCACCGGCGCACGGCCCTGGGAGCGCACTCTGCCGCTCGCCGGCGTGGCCGGGCTCGCCGAGGCCGAGGCCCCGGCGGAGGGCAGGCTCGCCGTCATCGCCCCGCGCGAGCTCCACGCGCAACTCACCGGACTCGACGACGGGCCGCTGGATCTGCACCGCCCCGTCGTCCTGCTCGACCCGCGCCAGGCCAAGGGCCTGGAGTTCGACACGGTTCTCGTCGTCGCACCCGAGCTGATGACGCCCAACGATCTCTATGTGGCGCTGACCCGGGCCACCCAGCGGCTCGGGGTCATCACACCGGCTTCAACCACACCGTCGCCAGCGGCGGCAGGGTGAACTGGACGCTCGTGCGGTGACCGTGGGCGGCGACGGACTCCGGCTTCAGCGGATCCGGGTTGAGCACGTCCCCGCCGCCGAACCGTGCCGCGTCCGTGTTGAGCACCTCCGCCCAGGCGGACACGGACGACGGCACGCCCAGCCGGTACTCGTGACGGACCACCGGCGAGAAGTTCGACACCGCGAGCAGCGGCGCACCGTCCGCGTCGAAGCGCAGGAAGGCGAAGACATTGTCCTCGGCGGCTCCGCCGTCGACCCAGGCGAAGCCCTCGGGGACGGTGTCCCGTTGCCACAACGCCGGTGTCGCCGTGTACACCGCGTTCAGCTCACGTACCAGGTCCCGGACGCCCCGGTGGTCCGCCTCCGCCGCGTACGAGGGGTCGAGCAGCCACCAGTCCGGGCCGTGGCCCTCCGACCACTCGGCGCCCTGGGCGAACTCCTGTCCCATGAACAGCAGTTGCTTGCCCGGGTGCGCCCACATGAAGCCGAGATACGCCCGGTGGTTGGCGCGCTGCTGCCACCAGTCGCCGGGCATCTTCGACACCAGTGCCCGCTTGCCGTGCACCACCTCGTCGTGGGAGATCGGCAGCACGTAGTTCTCGCTGTACGCGTACACCATCGAGAAGGTCATCTCGTTGTGGTGGTACTTGCGGTGCACCGGCTCCTTCGAGACGTACTCCAAGGAGTCGTGCATCCAGCCCATGTTCCACTTCAGCCCGAAGCCGAGCCCGCCGAAGCCGCCGGGGCCGACATGGTGGGTGGCGCGTGTGACGCCGTCCCAGGCGGTGGACTCCTCGGCGATGGTGACGACGCCGGGATTACGCCGGTACACGGTGGCGTTCATCTCCTGGAGGAAGGCGACAGCATCCAGGTTCTCCCGGCCGCCGTGCTCGTTCGGAGACCATCCCCCGTCCTCGCGCGAGTAGTCGAGGTAGAGCATCGAGGCGACGGCGTCGACCCGCAGCCCGTCGATGTGGAACTCCTCGCACCAGTACGTGGCGTTGGCGACCAGGAAGTTGCGCACCTCCGTGCGGCCGAAGTCGAACTCGAGCGTGCCCCAGTCGGGATGCGCGGCGCGTGCCGGGTCCGAGTGCTCGTACAGCGGGCGGCCGTCGAATTCGGCGAGCGCCCAGTCGTCGCGCGGGAAGTGCGCGGGCACCCAGTCGACGATGACGCCGATGCCGGACCGGTGCAGCGCGTCGATCAGATACCGGAAGTCGTCAGGGGTGCCCATACGCGAGGTCGGGGCGAAGAAGCCGGTGACCTGGTAGCCCCAGGAGCCGCCGAAGGGATGCTCGGATACCGGCATCAGCTCCACATGCGTGAACCCAAGGTCCCTTACGTAGGAGGGAAGTTGCTCGGCGAGCCGGCGGTACGTGAGCCCCGGCCGCCAGGACGCCAGATGCACCTCGTACACGGAGAACGGCGCTTCGTGCACGGGTACGTCCCCGCGCCGAGCCATCCACGCCTGGTCCTGCCACTCATGGTGCGAGGCCGTCACGACCGAGGCATTGGCGGGCGGGACCTCGGTGCGGCGGGCCATCGGGTCGGCGCGCACCGTGTGCGTACCGTCCGGGCGGCAGATGTCGAACTTGTAGAGCGCACCCTCGCCGATCGCGGGGAGGAACAGCTCCCAGACCCCGCTGGAACCGAGCGAACGCATCGGGAAGCCGGTGCCGTCCCAGTAGTTGAAGTCCCCGATGACCCGCACCCCGCGGGCATTGGGCGCCCAGACGGTGAACCGCGTACCGGCGACCCCTTGGTGCTCCATGGGCTGTGCGCCGAGCGCGGTCCACAGCTCCTCGTGCCGCCCCTCGCCGATCAGATGCAGATCGAGATCGCCGAGCGCGGGCAGGAAGCGGTACGGATCATGGACCTCGATCTCGTTGTCCGCGTAGCCGACCAGGAGTTGGTACTCGGGGACGGACGGCATCGGCAGCAGACCGGAGAAGAGACCGTCGCCGTCGTCGTGCAACTCGGTCCGCAGCCCCTTGGCGAGCACGGTCACCGATCGCGCGTACGGACGGAGCACCCGGATAGCCACACCGCCGCGGACCATGTGCGCGCCGAGCAGATCGTGCGGGGCGTGGTGCTCACCGGCGAGCAGCCGTCCCCGGTCGGCGTCGTCGAGGGCCCGCACCGGCCGGACGCCGCGGCCGGTGGCACGCCGGGGCCGCGGGGGAGAGGTGTCGGTCCGCTTCTGCGCCGTCTTCTTCCGCTTGGCCGGGGAGGTCGCCGAGCTCGCGGGCGCCGAGGGCGCTGCCGTGTCCGTGGAGGCGGAGAGTGCCGGCTGGGGCGCTGGGGCTGCGGGGGCCGGCTGGGCCGCCGGGGTCGGCCCGGCAGCGGGTGCTGACGGGGTCGCGGTGGGATCGGGCGCTTTGCGGGGCGGCTTGCGGGCGGTCACAGGGACAGCCTCCTCGAGGGGTGTTGGTGAGGCAGGGATCAGGTGGCCGGGCAGGGGAGAAGCCGCCCGGCCGAAGAAGGTGCGCACTGCGCGGGGCATCAGTCGACGGCGGCGGCCAGGCGGTGGATCGCGGCCATCGGGACCGGCAGCCAGTCGGGCCGGTGCCGGGCCTCGTACAGCACTTCGTACACCGCCTTGTCGGTCTCGTGCGCCCGCAACAACTCCGGTTCGCTGCGCGGGTCGAGGCCCGCGGCCTCCGCGTACCCGTCGCAGTACGCCGCTCGGCAGCGGGCCGCCCACTCGGCGTTCCAGGGCCGCTGCGAGCGGGCCGCGTAGTCGAAGGAGCGGAGCATGCCCGCGATGTCACGCACCGGCGGCTGCGGACGGCGGCGTTCCAGGAGTGGGCGCGCCGGTTCGCCCTCGAAGTCGATCAGTGACCAGAAGCCGTCGGCCGCGCGCAGCGTCTGGCCGAGATGGAGGTCGCCGTGGACGCGCTGGGCGGCCCAGCTGCGGCCCTTGTGACCCAGCGTGGCAACGGCGTCGAACGCGGTGCGCAGCCCGGGGACGTAGGGCACGAGAGCGGGAACGGCCTGGGCGGCCGCCTCCAGCCGCTGCAGCATTCCGGCGGCGAGATGCTCGGTCTGGGCGCTGCCCAGCACGGGCGTCGGCAGGGCGGTGGCGAGCGCCGTGTGCACCTCGGCCGTGGCCCGTCCGAGGGCGCGGGCCTCGCGGGTGAAGTCATGGCCCGAGCCCAGCGCGCGCAGTGCCAACTGCCAGCCGTCCTCCGCGCCGCGCAGGAACGGCTGGAGAACGCCGAGGGTGAGCGGTTCCGGGGCCGTCGCCTCGAACCAGGCGACGGGTTCCGGCACCCGCCCGCAGCCCTCCCGGGAGAGAGCGAGCGGCAGTTCCAGATCCGGGTTGGTGCCGGGGAAGACCCGGCGGAAGATCTTGAAGATGTAGGCGTTGCCGAAGACGAGGGAGGAGTTGGACTGTTCGGTGTCGAGCACGCGGGGGGTGAGCCCGGCCGGGATGGGGGCGGCGCCCCGGTCGAAGCGGAGGGTGCCGAGGGTGCCGGGGGTACGGAGCCGTTCCAGCAGGAGTTCGGCGAGGCGCGGATCGTGCAGCCCCTCGTAGACCGTCCGGCCGGCCAGCGGACCGCCCGCCACATGGCCGATGAGGGCCGGGGCGAGCCGTGGCGGCAGCGTGGACCGTACCCCGAGCAGCATCTGGTAGCAGTCGTCGGGCGACTGGGCGGGCAGGGACGGCTGGTGGACCCGGATCAGCAGATGGAGCAGCCCCGGCCCCGTCCCCGGGCCGGTCCCCTGGTTGATGCCGGTGGAATCGGCGTCCACCGGCAGTATTTCGGTCGCCGAGACAAGGGAGAAGGCCGTGACCGGCCGCCCCTTGCCCGCGAACCACCGCTGCCGGGGGAGCCATTCATGCAGCAGCGGGGCGAGTGACGGGAGCAGGGCTGTGCTGTTCGCGAGGGCGACCCGAGTGGATGCAGCCTCCGACATGGCATCGCGTCCTTTCCCCGGGCACACCACAGGATGCGAAGAGTGTCCCGGATTGCGGCAATAGCTGTCCGGCTGTGCGGGACGTGTCGGGTCAGGATGGTCCGTACGGACTCGACATGAGGGCCTCGAAAAGGCATGAGACCCCCGGAAGGACTCCCGAACGACTCCGGGGGAGCCGCCCCGAAGGGCCCCGAAGCTCCGTAACTGTCTTAAGAGCCCTGAAGAACCCCGAAGAGCCCTGAAGAGCTCGATGTGGGGGAGAGTGCCCCGTGCGGGGCGGCGGAAACCGCCCCGCTTTCAGCGACGGAAATTGACGCCTTGTCAGCTCGGCGGCACTTCCTTCCGCAACCTGAACCAGTAGAACCCGTGCCCGGCGAGAGTCAGCAGGTAGGGCCACTGACCGATCGCGGGGAAGCGCACCCCACCGATCAGCTCCACCGGATGACGCCCGTTGAACAACCGCAGATCGAGCTCCGTCGGCTGCGCGAACCGCGAGAAGTTGTGCACGCACAGGACGAGATCGTCCTTGTACTCACGGGTGAAGGCGAGCACGGCGGGGTTCGACGACGGCAGTTCGCTGTACGAGCCGAGGCCGAACGCCCGATTCTGCTTACGGATCTCGATCATCCGCCGTGTCCAGTGCAGCAGCGAGGACGGAGAGGCCATCGACGCCTCGACATTGGTCACTTGGTAGCCGTAGACCGGGTCCATGATCGTGGGGAGATAGAGGCGCCCCGGATCGCTGGAGGAGAATCCCGCGTTGCGGTCCGGCGTCCACTGCATCGGGGTCCGTACGGCATCCCGGTCGCCCAGCCAGATGTTGTCGCCCATCCCGATCTCGTCCCCGTAGTACAGAATCGGGGAGCCGGGCAGGGACAGGAGCAGCGCCGTGAACAGCTCGATCTGGTTGCGGTCGTTGTCCAGCAGAGGCGCGAGCCGCCGCCGGATGCCGATGTTGGCCCGCATCCGGGGATCCTTGGCGTACTCCGCGTACATGTAGTCGCGCTCTTCGTCCGTGACCATCTCGAGCGTGAGCTCGTCGTGATTGCGCAGGAAGATGCCCCACTGACATCCGGACGGGATCTCCGGGGTCTTCGCCAGGATTTCGGAGACCGGGTAGCGGCTCTCGCGCCGTACGGCCATGAAGATCCGCGGCATCACCGGGAAGTGGAACGCCATGTGGCACTCGTCGCCGCCGGCCGGGAAGTCGCCGAAGTAGTCGACGACGTCTTCCGGCCACTGATTGGCCTCGGCGAGCAGCACGGTGTCCGGGTAGTGCGCGTCGATCTCCTTGCGGAGCCGCTTGAGGAACTCGTGGGTCTCCGGGAGGTTCTCGCAGTTGGTGCCCTCCCGCTGGTAGAGGTACGGCACGGCGTCGACGCGGAAGCCGTCGATGCCGAGGTCCAGCCAGAAGCGGAGTGCGGAGATGATCTCCTCCTGCACCGCCGGGTTCTCGTAGTTGAGATCGGGCTGGTGGGAGAAGAACCGGTGCCAGTAGTACTGCTTGCGCACCGGGTCGAAGGTCCAGTTGGACGTCTCGGTGTCGACGAAGATGATCCGGGCGTCCTGGAACTGCTTGTCGTCGTCGGCCCAGACGTAGTAGTCGCCGTACGGGCCGTCGGGGTCGCTGCGGGACTGCTGGAACCAGTCGTGCTGATCGCTCGTGTGGTTCATGACGAAGTCGATGATCACGCGCATGCCGCGCTGGTGTGCGGCATCGACGAACTCCACGAAGTCGGCGAGATCGCCGAACTCCGGCAGTACCGCGGTGTAGTCGGAGACGTCGTAGCCGCCGTCGCGCAGCGGCGACTTGAAGAACGGCGGCAGCCAGAGGCAGTCGACGCCGAGCCACTGCAAGTAGTCCAACTTGGCGGTGAGACCCTTGAGGTCGCCGATGCCGTCCCCGTTGGAGTCCTGGAAGGACCGGACGAGGACTTCGTAGAAGACTGCGCGCTTGAACCAGTCGGGATCGCGGTCCTTGGCGGGGGTGTCCTCGAATTTGTCGTGGACAGGCTCATTGACGATCATGGTGTGGGTGACCCTCCGGTCGGCGGGGACGGTCGCAGGACGACGACGTGCGCGGGCGCGACGCCCGGCTCTAGGCGCACATAGAAGTTCCTGCCCCAGTGATAGGTGTGGCCGGTGAGCTCGTCGCGCACCGGCACGGTCTCGTGCCAGTCGAGGCCGAGTTGCGGCATGTCCAACGAGACCGTGGCCTCCTGGGTGTGGTGAGGGTCGAGGTTGACGACCACCAGAACGATGTTCGAACCCGAGCGCTTGCTGTACACGATCAGCGCGTCGTTGTCGGCGGCGTGGAAGTGCACGTCGCGCAGCTGCTGCAGGGCGGGGTGGCGGCGCCTGATCCGGTTGAGCGAGGTGATGAGCGGAGCCAGGGAACGGCCCTCGCGCTCCGCCGACTCCCAGTCCCTGGGCCGGATTTCGTACTTCTCCGAGTTCAGGTACTCCTCACTGCCGGCTCGTACCGGGGAGTTCTCGCACAGCTCGTACCCCGCGTACACGCCCCAGGCCGGCGAGAGCGTCGCGGCGAGCACGGCCCGGGCCTCGAAGGCCGGACGTCCGCCGTCCTGGAGATAGCCCGGCAGGATGTCCGGAGTGTTCACGAAGAAGTTGGGCCGCATGTAGGAGGCCGCGTCGCCGGACAGCTCGGTGACGTACTCCGTGAGTTCCTGCTTGGTGTTGCGCCAGGTGAAGTACGTGTACGACTGCTGGAAACCGACCGTCGCGAGCGTGTGCATCATCGCGGGGCGGGTGAACGCCTCGGCCAGGAAGATCACATCGGGGTCGGTGCGATTGATGTCGGCGATCACCTTCTCCCAGAAGACCACCGGCTTGGTGTGCGGATTGTCGACGCGGAAGATCCGCACGCCGTGGTCCATCCAGAACCGGAGGATGCGGAGGGTCTCCGCGACCAGGCCGCGCAGATCCTTGTCGAAGGCGATCGGATAGATGTCCTGATACTTCTTGGGCGGGTTCTCGGCGTAGGCGATGGTGCCGTCCGGCCGGTGATGGAACCACTCGGGGTGCGTCTCCACCCATGGGTGGTCAGGGGAGCACTGGAGCGCGAAGTCCAGCGCGATCTCCATGCGCAGGGTGCGGGCGGTCTCGACGAAGTGGTCGAAGTCGTCGAGCGTGCCGAGATCGGGGTGCACCGCGTCGTGACCGCCTTCGGCCGAACCGATCGCCCACGGCACCCCGACATCGTGGGCGCCGGGGGACAGCGAATTGTTGGGGCCCTTGCGGTGGGTGGTGCCGATGGGGTGGATGGGCGGGAGATAGACGACGTCGAACCCCATGGCGGCGACAGCGGGAAGCCGCTCGGCAGCGGTACGGAACGTGCCGCTGATGATCCTTCCCTGCGGTGGCTCCTCCGTCCTGGCCGAAGCCTTCCCCGCCCTGCCCTTCTTGGCGGCCTTGGTCGCCTTCACCGGTTCGGCCGGTTCGATCCTGGCCCCCTCGGACCGGGGGAACAGCTCGTACCAGGAACCGAACAGGGCTCGTCTGCGCTCGACGACGAGGGGGAGCGGCCGGGCCGCGGTGACCAGCTCGCGCAGCGGGTGGCGTGCGAGTGCGGCGGTGGCCTCGGGAGCGAGCGCGGCGGCGAGCCGGGCGGCGGCCGGACGGGACTCGTCACGAAGCGCGTCGGCCGCGGCCAGCACCGCCTCGCGCCCGTCGCGTTTCGGTACGCCCTCGGCGGCTCGTTCGTACAGAGCGGCGCCCTCGGCCAGGACTAGCGCGGAGTCGATGCCGGCCGGGATCTTGATCTGGGCATGCTGGCGCCAGGTGGTCACCGGATCGCTCCAGGCCTCGACCGTGTACGTCCAGCGCCCTTCGGAATCGGGGGTCACATCGGCGCCCCAGCGGTCGGAGCCGGGGGCGAGCTCGCGCATCGGTGTCCACGGGCCGGTTCGTCCGCTCGGATCCCGCAGAACCGCGTTGGCGGCGACCGCGTCATGGCCTTCACGGAACACGGTGGCCGTGACCTGGAAGGTCTCACCGGCAACGGCCTTCGCGGGCCTTCTGCCGCAGTCGACGAGCGGGCGGACGTCGAGGACGGGAATACGACCGATCATGGAATCACCTGGGGACTGGAGCTCGGGCTGCACGGGGCGCGGCGAGGCCGGGGAGGGCTGAGCGAGTACGCCGCGACTGTGGGGGTTCGTCCTTTCTAGCTGCTCCGTTGTCGGCTGATGGGGTGTGAGCATGGCCGCTCCTGTCCGCGTTCACTCGAATGGCACTCGAATGGCTGGGGCACGGGTGTGGTGTGCGGGTGGGGACCGGATGCACACCGGACCCGTACGCGCTGCGTACGAGCCGCTGCTGGATCGCAGATGATCCGCATTCGGGCGGTATTCGGGCTGTGTACCGCAGAAGCCTTCCCACCGTTCTCGGGGGGCCAATCCGGTGGTTTGTTAACTACTCGGGCGTAGCTGTGAAGGTCTGAATGCGCCGGGCTCCGCCCCTGGTGACGGGCCGGCGTGGTCGGTCTCGCCGGTGGTCGGCCGGGCCGTGCCGGGCATCGGGCGCGGTCGTGCCCGTCCCATGAGCCGAAACCTCCTCCTCGACGTGGAACTCGCCGCACGGAGTCGCGCCCGTGGTCGGCCGGTTCGCCTCCGACCCCGTACGTGCCACACGGCAGCCTTCCTTGTGGGATGAGGTGCCACAAGGCCACCCGAGGGGGTGGAATCGGCCATAACCCCCGTGGCGGATGTGCAGTGATTTGCTCGGAGTGGGCAGTGATACGGAGGGGACCCATGCCTGCGGGGCTTCGGCCGGGGGCGTGGCCGGGGCGGGCGGCTCACCGGGCGTCGCCCGCGTGAGCCGGTCGCGCGCCGTGGTTCCGCGGTACGGCGCACCGCTACCGTCGAGGGTGACGGAGAGGGCGCACACCGTGGTGCGTCCCCTCGGATTCGTACGTCCCCTGTAAAGGTGGAATACGTGAAGGCCATTCGTCGATTCACCGTCCGTCCTGTCCTCCCCGATCCCCTTCAACCGCTCAGCGACCTCGCCCGCAACCTGCGCTGGTCCTGGCACACCGAGACACGTGAGCTCTTCCAGGCCGTCGCCCCGGAGGGCAGCCGGGAGGCCGACTCCGACCCTGTGGGTCTGCTCGGCACCGTCTCCGCCGGGCGGCTCGCCGAGCTGGCCCGGGACGAGCAGTTCCTGCACCGGCTCAACGAGGTGTCCGGCGCCCTCCAGGAGTATCTGGACGGTCCGAGGTGGTACCAGGAGCAGCAGGCGCAGGGCACGGAACTGCCGGCCGCCGTGGCGTACTTCTCGCCCGAGTTCGGCGTGGCCGCAGCCCTCCCCCAGTACTCCGGCGGACTCGGCATCCTGGCCGGGGACCATCTGAAGGCCGCCAGCGACCTGGGCGTACCCCTGGTCGGGGTGGGGCTGCTCTACCGGCACGGCTACTTCCGCCAGACACTGTCGCGTGAAGGCTGGCAGCAGGAGCACTATCCCGTGCTCGACCCGAACGAACTGCCGCTCTCCCTGTTGCGCGAGGGGGACGGAACACCGAGCCAAGTGGTGCTGGCCCTCCCCGGCGGCCGCTCGCTCCACGCCCGCATCTGGCAGGCCCAGGTCGGCCGCATCCCGCTGCTCCTGCTCGACTCCGACGTCGAGGAGAACGCGCCAGGCGAGCGCGATGTCACCGACCGGCTGTACGGCGGCGGCAGTGAGCACCGGCTGCTGCAGGAGATGCTGCTCGGCATCGGTGGGGTACGGGCCGTACGTACCTACTGCCGGCTCACGGGGCACGCCGAGCCGGAGGTGTTCCACACCAACGAGGGACACGCCGGCTTCCTGGGGCTGGAACGCATTCGCGAACTCTCCGGCACCGGGCTGGATTTCGACTCCTCGGTCGAGGCGGTACGGGCCGGCACGGTCTTCACCACCCACACCCCGGTGCCGGCCGGAATCGACCGCTTCGACCGGGAGCTCGTCGCCCGCCACTTCGGCGACGACGGTGAACTGGCGGGCGTGGGCGTCGAGCGCATCCTGCAGCTGGGCATGGAGACCTATCCCGGCGGTGAGCCCGGCCTTTTCAACATGGCGGTCATGGGCCTGCGGCTGGCCCAGCGCGCCAACGGCGTCTCCACCCTGCACGGCGCGGTCAGCCGGAAGATGTTCGCGGGACTGTGGCCGGGATTCGACCCTGCGGAGGTGCCGATCACCTCGGTGACCAACGGCGTGCACGCCCCCACGTGGGTCGCGCCCGAGATCTTCGAACTCCGGGAACGGTACGCGGGAACGCCGGGACGCTGGGATGCGGCGGCCGGGATCCCGGACCAGGAGATCTGGGACCTGCGGCGGAACCTGCGCGAACAGCTGGTGACCGAGGTGCGCAAGCGGCTCTCCGCCTCGTGGCGCACACGCGGCGCCGAACCGGCCGAACTCGGCTGGATCGACGGTGTGCTGGACCCGGACGTACTGACCATCGGCTTCGCCCGCCGCGTGCCCTCTTACAAGCGGCTGACCCTGATGCTGCGCGACCGTCACCGGCTCGTGGAACTGCTGCTCCACCCGACCCGGCCGATCCAGATCGTTGTCGCAGGCAAGGCGCACCCCGCCGACGACAGCGGAAAGCGGCTGGTTCAGGAGCTGGTGCGGTTCTCCGACGACCCCAGGGTCCGCCATCGCATCGTCTTCCTGCCCGACTACGGGATGGCGATGGCGCAGAAGCTCTACCCGGGCTGCGACGTCTGGCTCAACAACCCGCTGCGCCCGCTGGAGGCGTGCGGCACGAGCGGGATGAAGGCGGCTCTCAACGGCTGTCTCAATCTGTCGGTGCTCGACGGCTGGTGGGACGAGTGGTTCGAACCGGACTTCGGCTGGGCGATCCCGACCGCGGACGGGTCCGCCATGGACGAGGACCGGCGCGACGAGCTGGAGGCGAACGCCCTCTACGAACTGATCGAGGAGCGGGTCGCACCACGCTTCTACGACCGGGGCGCCGAAGGGCTGCCCGAGCGCTGGGTCGAGATGGTCCGCCGCACGGTGGGCTCGCTCGGGCCCAAGGTTCTGGCGGGACGCATGGTGCGTGAGTACGTGGAGCGGTTGTACGCACCGGCCGCACTGGCCCACCGCTCCCTCGACGCCGCCACGGCGCGGGAACTCGCGGACTGGAAGGCCCGGGTCCGTGCGGCCTGGCCGCGGGTCGCCGTCGACCACGTGGAGGCCCTGGCGGCGAGTACCACGGGCAGTTCGGCCGAGCTGGGGTCGACGCTGGCGCTGCGGGTCCGGATCGCCCTCGGAGCACTGGAGCCGGACGATGTGGAGGTGCAGGCGGTGGCCGGACGGGTCGACTCCGCCGACGCCATCTCGGACTCCCAGGTCTTCCCGCTGAAGCCGACCGGCGGTCAGGACCTGGAGGGCCGCTGGTTGTACGAGGGGCCGCTCGCCCTCGACCGCACGGGGCCCTACGGCTACACCGTGCGGGTACTCCCCGCCCACCCGCTGCTCGCGACCAGCGCGGAGCTGGGCCTGGTCGCCCTGCCGACGGAAGCGACGGGGGACGGCGCGGGCGTGCTGATGCGCTGATGACCCGAGCCCTGGGGCCCGGCACCTGCGAGGTGCCGGGCTCCTTCGTTCTCTGAACGCAATGCCTTGACGTGTCCATGCGATGCATTTAAGTTCCTCACTCATTGCAGAGTTCACAACTCGACTCGATGTTCATGTCCGTGAACCGAACTGGCTCTGAGAAGAGTTGCTGAACCTCCTCCGCACCGGAAGGCACCCCACATGCGTACCGGATCCATCGGGCGCGGCCTCGGCCTCGCCACAGCACTGGCCGCCCTGCTCACCACGGTCTTCATGGCCCCGGCCTCGGCGGACAGAGCCGTACCCGCCGACGGCCCGCAAGCGGTGAAGGCCGCCACGGCCGCGGCCCCGGCCACCTTCACCCACCCCGGCGTCCTCGTCAGCCGCCCCCAGCTCGACTTCGTCCGCGCCAAGGTGCAGGCCGGAGCCCAGCCCTGGAAGAGCGCGTACGACCAGATGCTGGCCAGCAAGTACGCCTCGCTCACCCGCACCGCAAAGCCACGCGCCGTCGTGGAGTGCGGCTCGTACTCCAACCCCAACTACGGCTGCACCGACGAGCGCGAGGACGCGATAGCCGCCTACACCCTCGCGCTGGCCTGGTACATCACTCAGGACAGCCGCTACGCCCAGAAGTCGATCGAGATCATGGACGCCTGGTCGGCCGTGATCCAGGACCACACCAACAGCAACGCCCCGCTTCAGACCGGCTGGGCCGGCTCCTCCTGGCCCCGGGCCGCCGAGATCATCAAGTACACGTACAGCAGCTGGCCGAACTCCGGCCGTTTCGGCACCATGCTGCGCAACGTCTACCTCCCCGAGGTCATCAACGGTTCGAACAGCAACGGGAACTGGGAACTGAGCATGACCGAGGCCGCGATCGGCATCGCGGTCTTCCTCGAGGACCGCACCGCCTACGACAAGGCCGTCACGAAGTTCCGCGGACGTGTCCCCGCCTACATCTACATCGCCGCCGACGGTGCCCTGCCGAAGACCGCACCGGGCAGCGGACTCGACACGCGTGACGAGATCATCGGCTACTGGCAGGGGCAGTCCACCTTCATGGACGGTCTCTCCCAGGAGACCTGCCGCGATCTCACCCACACCGGCTACGGCATCTCCGCCATCTCCCACATCGCCGAGACGAGCCGTATCCAGGGCCAGGACCTCTACCCCGAGATCGCCGAGCGCCTGCGTCACGCACTCGGCCTGCACGCCAAGTACCAGCTGGGCGCGGCAGTCCCGTCGACGCTGTGCGGCGGCACGCTCAAGGACAACCTCGGCCCGATCACCGAAGTGGGATTCAACGCCCTGCACAACCGGATGGGTATCGCCATGACCAACACCCAGACCCTCACCGAGCAGCAGAGGCCGGCCGGGTCCAACAACCTGTTCGTCGCCTGGGAGACCCTGACGCACGCGAACAACCCCAACTGACCCGCATCCGGAGGCAAGCCGCTTCGCGGAACGGCGAAACCGCCCGGGAGGAAGGAGAGTCCCTCCCGGGCGGTTCCGCTCATGGACTGCCCTGAACGTGCTGCTGGGTTCAGAAGGTCAGCTTGAAGCTGTTGATGGTGCCCGTGTCCTGCGAGGCGACGTCCTGGACCTTCAGCTTCCAGGTGCCGTTGGCGACCTCGGACGACGCGTTGACTGTGTAGGTCGTCTGGACGTTGTCCGCCGAGTCGCTGCCCGAGGAGTTCTTCAGCCGGTAGGCCGTGCCGTCCGGGGCCACGAGGTCGATGACGAGGTCACCGCGCCAGGTGTGGGTGATGTCCACCCCGACCTGGAGGTTGCTGGGTGCGTTGCCCGTGACGCCGGTGACGTTGACCGAGCTGGTGACGGCCGCGCCGTTGTCCGGGATGGCGACGTGGGTGGTGTTCTGGAAGACGGTGCCGCCGCCTCCGCCACCGGAGCGCGAGCCGACGTTGACACCGGCCCAGGCGTCGGCCACCGCCTTGTACTCGGCGCTGGTCGTGCCGTACAGCTCACCGGCCGCAGCGAGGGTGCCGGTGCGGGCCGCCGCATAGTTCGTCGTGGAGCTGAACTTGGTGGTGAGCGCCTTGAACCAGATCAGCGCGGCCTTGTCGCGGCCGATGCCGGTCACCGGCAGGCCGTCGGAAGTCGGGGAGTTGTACGAGACGCCGTTGATGGTCTTGGCGCCGCTGCCCTCGGAGAGGAGGTAGAAGAAGTGGTTCGCGGGACCTGAGGAGTAGTGGACGTCCACTCCGCCGATGCCGGAGTACCAGGCGTCCTTGGACGCGCCGTCCTTGCTCGGCTTGTCCATGTAGCGCAGCGGGGTGCCGTCGCCGTTGATGTCGATCTTCTCGCCCACCAGGTAGTCGCCCTGGTCGGTGGCGTTGTTGGAGTAGAACTCGACCGCGGCGGCCATGATGTCGCTGGTCGCCTCGTTGAGACCACCGGACTCGCCGCTGTAGACCAGGCCGGCGGTGGCGGAGGTGACACCGTGCGTCATCTCGTGCGCGGCCACGTCCAGGGAGGTCAGCGGTGCGGCGTTGCCGCTGCCGTCCCCGTAGGTCATGCAGAAGCAGCTGTCGTCCCAGAAGGCGTTGACGTAGTTGTTGCCGTAGTGGACGCGGGAGTACGCGCCGACGCCGTCGCCACGGATACCGGTGCGGCCCTGCACGTTCTTGTAGTAGTCCCAGGTCTCGGCCGCGCCGTAGTGCGCGTCCGCCGCGGCCGTCTCGACGTTCGTCGGATTTCCGTTGCCCCAGACGTCGTCGGAGCCGGAGAACAGCGTCCCGGTGCCGGACGTGCCGTGGTTCAGGTTGTACGTCTTGTGGTTGCCGCGTGTCGTGTCGGTCAGCGTGTACGACGGGGCGGTGCCGAGCGTGACCTGGCCGCTGTACTGGGTGTTGCCGGTGCCGGTCTCGATGGCCTGCCACTCGTAGAGCTTCGCACCGGTGGACGCGTCGGTGATGACGTGCAGCTCGTTGGGGGTGCCGTCGTCCTGGAGCCCGCCGACGACGGTCTCGTAGGCGAGCTGCGGCTTGCCCTGGGCCATCCAGACCACCTTGCGCGGTGACCGGTCGGCGACGGTCTTCTTGGAGCCGGCTGCCTTGGCCGCACCGAGAGCCTGCGACTCGGCCTTGGCCGGGGCGACATCGGCGGCGGTGTCGACGGCCTTCAGCTGGGCAGAGGTGGCCTTGGACGCCTTGGTGACGCTTTCGGTCTCACCGGCCTTGGACTCCTGGACGACCAGGTCCCCACCGAGGACCGGAAGTCCGCCGAAGGTGCGCTCGTAACGCGTGTGCGTGGTGCCGTCGTTGTCCTGGACGACATCGCGGACGACGAGCTTCTCCTGAGAGCCGAGACCGAGCTCCTTGGCCGTGGACGCCTTGCTCGCGTTGGCCTCGCGGATCAGCTCGGCGCGCTGGGACGGGGAGAGCTGCTTGGCCAGTGCCCCGTGATTGACACGGGTGGCGGCCGGGGCGGCAGCGGCACTGTCGGGCGCGGCGGCTGCCGTGCCCGTCTGGATTCCTGCGGCGAGGAGGGCTGCTGCGGCTATCAGAGCGCCGGTCGCGGTGGCACGACGGCTGGGCGTGGATCTCACGCGGACTCCTTCTGCGAGGGGGGTACCGGCGGCTGGGTGAGCCGTCCGGGCAGAGCAAGCAGTGCGCAGAACGGGGGAAGAGTGTCAGCAGATGGACGTCTCTGTCAGGACCGCGTCAACAAGTTGGCCGGAATTCGTCCGTTGCCAGAAACGTCATGTTCGTTAAGCGGACGTTTCACCGATCATCACCGCGACGCCATCCAGGGTCCGGTGCAGGGCCGAATTCGAAGAGCGAGGGAAGTCGAGCACGCGTGCACCGTGTTCGAACAGCGAGCTGGGTACGGGGCGGCGCCCGTCAGCCGAAATGGCCTTGAACTGTGGTTCGTTCCGCACCGTCCGCGACCGGGACGTCCGCCGGAACGCTGCTGCCCGCCGCACCCGCCGCACCCGCCGCACCCGCCGCACCCGCCGCCGAGCGCGGGACGCCCGGCGGCGCGGTCATGGCGGCGGCCGCCGCTGCTCCCCCCGCAGTCCCGTCGCGGAGAACCGGCTCCACGGCATGTTCAGGGCGACGGCGAATGCGGCCGGTCGGCATGCCAGGAACGCCAGAGCGCGGCGTAGGCGCCGTCGGCGGCCACCAGATCGTCATGGGCGCCGAGTTCGGTGATACGGCCGTCCTCCATGACGGCGACCCGGTCCGCGTCATGGGCCGCCTGCAGGCGGTGCGCGATGGCGATGACGGTCCTGCCTTCGAGGACGGCGGCCAGCGCTCGCTCGGTGTGCCGTGCGGTCCGCGGGTCGAGGAGCGCTGTGGCCTCGTCGAGTATCAGCGTGTGGGGGTCGGCCAGTACGACGCGTGCCAGGGCGAGTTGCTGGGACTGTGCGCCGTCCGGGCGGTGTCCCGCATGGCCCAGATCGGTGTCCAGGCCGTCCGGGAGCTCGCCGGCCCACTCGGCGCCGACAGTGGCGAGCGCCGCACGCAGTTCGGCGTCGGTGGCCGACGGCGCCGCTATCCGCAGGTTGTCCCGGACCGTGCCGAGGAACACGTGGTGCTCCTGGGTGACGAGGACGACCTGGCGGCGCAACCGGTCGGGCGTCAGGTCGGCCACGGGCACCCCACCCACCGTCACCGAGCCGGAGCGCGGCACGTCCACGCCGGCCAGCAGCCTGCCCAGCGTGGTCTTGCCGGCGCCGGACGGGCCGACGATCGCCAGATGCTCGCCGGGCCGGACCGTCAGATCGACTCCCTGCAGGACGTCGTCGCCGGCCCCGCCGCCGTAGGCGTAGTGCACACCGGTCACCGCGATCCGGTCGTCCGCCGGTGTACGGGAGCGGGCCGGGGGCACGTGCGCCACCACCCCGATCCCCTCGACCCTGGCAAAGGACGCGCTGCTGCTCTGCAGTTGTTCGACCCGCTGCAGGATGGTGTCCAGCGGTTGGGAGAGCTGCCGCAGATACAGGGCCGAGGCGACCACCGCACCCAGGCTCATGGCGCCGTGGCCGTGCAGCACACCACCGATCAGCAGGACACCGGCCACGGGAACGACGTACGAGATGTCCACGGCGGGGAAGAGCACGCTGCGCAGGAACAGCGTGCGCGTCCGGGTGCGCCGGCACTCCTCGATGGCCCGGTGACACGCGTCGATACGGCTCTGCTGCAGCCCGAGCGCCTCGACGGTGCGGGCGCCTGCGGCGGTGGCCGCCAACTGCTCCGCCAACGCCGAATTGGCCGCACCCTCGGCGAGGTAGGCGGTGAGCGCCCGGCGCAGATACCAGCGGACGGCGAACCAGATGCCCAGCAGCCCGAGCACGCCGCAGGCACCGAGCAAGGGGTTGAGCACGAAGACCGCACCGAGGATGAACAGCGCCTGGACCGCGGCGATCAGCACATCGGGGCCGACGTCACGGAGGGTGGTGCCGACCGCCGCGACATCCGTGGTGCCGCGGGTCGTCAGGTCGCCCGTGCCGGCTCGCTCGACCACCGAGGCGGGCAGCGTCAGTGCGCGATCGGCGAACTGCTCGCGGACGCGCGCCAGGGTCCGTTCGCCGAAACGGTGTGCGACCAGACTGGCGTAGCGGGCCAGCAGGAGCTGTGCCAGGGCGAAAACCAGAATGGTGAGAGCCAGCCGGTCCACGGTGCCGACTCCGCCGCCTGCCCTGACCTCGTCGACGACACGGCCGAGCAGCCACGGGGCGACGAGTCCGGCGCCGGCGGCCAGCGCGTTGAGGGCGAGCAGCGCGGCGAAGGCGCGGCCGTCCTGCCGGACGAGCCGGACGGCCGCGCGACGGATCCGGAACGGTTCGGCGACCGGCAGAGCCCCGGACGGCGGCCGGGGCTCTGCCGGGGCAGCGGACGAAGAGGCAGTCATGAGGTGGCCTCCTGGGGCGCGGGGCCGCCCCCGTCACCGGCGGGGACGGGGGCGTCATCGTCCGAACCACGGGACACCAGCAGGCGGTAACCGGGTTGTCCGTCCAGCAGATCGCGATGGGAGCCGACGGCCGCGACGCAGCCGTCGACCAGGTAGTAGACGGTGTCGGCCCGGTCCAGCACGAGAGGGGAGGTGCTGGTGACGACCGTGGTGCGACCGGACCGTTCCGTGCGCAGCCGGGACGTCATGGCTGCCTCGGTGTGCGCGTCGACGGCCGAGGTCGGCTCGACCGCCAGGAGAATCTCGGGATCGGCCAGCAGGGCCCGGGCGAGGCGGACACGCTGCCGCTGACCACCGGAGAGATTGCGGCCCTGGGCTTCGACGACGGAGCCGAGGCCGTCAGGCAGGCCGCGGACGATGTCCTGGGCCGAGGCGGCCCGCACGGCACGGCGGAGCGCCTCGTCGTCCGGGCCCCGGCCGCCGGAGACGACATCGCGGAGCGTGCCGGCGAACAGGTCTGCCTCGTTGTCCGCGACGAGAATCCGCGTGCGGACCTGGGCCGGCTCGATCTCGTCGAGGCGTACGGTGCCCCAGGTCGCTGCCGACGCGGCAAAGCCGCCGAGACGGTCGATCACCGTCGCGGAGTCCGACGGCCGGGCGCAGACCAGAGCGGTCAGCGTTCCGGGGACCACCTCGACCCCGGACTCGGGATCGTGGAGGACGGAGGGCGACTCGGGCCCGCCCAGAAGTGGCGAAGATGCCTCCCGGCCCGTCGAGTCGGGCTCCAGGGACAGGAAGTGGATGACTCTGCGCGCGGCGACCAGACCGCGGCTGACGTCGTAGCCGCCCTCGATGAAGAAGGAGACGGGCACGGCGAGAACCGCCGTATAGCCGTACACCGCGACCAGTTCGCCGACGGTGATCTCGCCCTGCGCGGCCATCCGGGCCGCCAGCCAGGTCACGGCTCCCAGGAACAGGGTGGGCAGGCCGACGCCGAGTGCCTGGATCCAGCTGGTCACCGCCCCGACCCGGTACCCCTCCGCCTGCAGTTCCTGCGAACCGCGCCGGTAGCGTTCGGCGTAGACGTCCTTGCCGCCGATGCCGTTGAGGACACGCAGACCGCCGGCGATGTCGGCGAAACGGGCGGCGAGGCTGCTCCGCCGGTCGCGGTACGCCGACTCGGCTCCCTGGAGCCGCCCCAGCAGCGGGCCGATCAGCACCGCGAGCAGCGGCACGCCCAGCAGCACGACCACGGCGAGCAGTGGCGAGACGGTCAACAGCAGTGCGGCCACGACGACATAGGCGAGGACGGCGCCTACGCCGGGCCCGGTGACGGTCAGCGTATTGGCGATCATCGCGACGTCGCCGAACCCGATGGTGACGATCTCCCCGGCCGTGGCCCGGCGCGGCAGCGCCGCACCAAGCCTGGTCGCCTGGGCGACCACCACCCGCACCGTACGGAAGGCGCCGTCGAGCCGCACCCTGGTCATCGTGCGGTGCCGCATGATGGCCAGCCAGGCGTTGAGCACCCCGACACCCACCAGTGCCGCGACCCAGCCGGCCAGCGCGGAGCGGCCGCCGGTCCGCAGCCCGTCGTCGATGGCGCGCGACAGCAGGTACGGCGGCAGGGTCAGGCAGATCATCCAGGAACTGCCGAGCAGCGCCCCGGCGGCGACCCGGCGCCGTTGGCGGGTGACCAGCCACCACAGATACCGCCCGGGGCCGCGGAGGTCCGGGGTCCCCTGGTCCGCATACGGGCCGACCGGACGATCCACGGGCTCAGTCATGTACGAACCCTAGACCGCCGCCGCGAGAGGCCGACGGGGAGACCGTCACCGCGGTCGGTCTCAGACCAGGCTCTCCCGCCAGGCGCGGTGGAGTCCCGCGAACCGTCCGGTCCCGCCGATGAGTTCGGACGGGAAGCCGTCCTCCACGATTCGGCCGTGCTCCATCACCAGCACCCGGTCCGCGATCTCCACGGTCGACAGCCGGTGGGCGATCACCACCGCGGTGCGGCCGTGCAGCACCGTGTCCATGGCGCGCTGCACCGCCCGTTCGCCGGGGATGTCGAGGGAGCTCGTCGCCTCGTCGAGAATCAGCACCGCCGGGTCGGCGAGCAGGGCGCGGGCGAAGGCGACCAACTGGCGCTGGCCGGCCGAGATCCGCCCGCCTCTCTTCCGTACGTCCGTGTCGTATCCGTCGGGCAGACTGCTGATGAAGTCGTGCGCCCCGATCGCCTTCGCGGCCTGTTCGATCTCCTCGGGGGTGGCGTCCGGGCGGCCGACGGCGATGTTCTCGGCGACCGTCCCGGAGAACAGGAACGCTTCCTGGGTCACCATCACCACACCGCGCCGCAGTTCGGGCGTCGCGAGGTCCCGGAGGTCGGTGCCGTCCAGCAGCACCCGGCCGTCGGTCGGGTCGTAGAACCGGGCCAGCAGTTTCGCGAGCGTCGACTTCCCTGCGCCCGTCGAGCCGACCACGGCCACGGTCTGCCCTGCCGGAATCGTCAGGTCGAAGCGGGGCAGTACCTCGCCGCCCGTTCGGTAGGCGAAGTTCACCGAGTCGAAGACGACGTCCCGGCCCGGCTGCTCACCCGTGCGGGCGGGCAGCTCCCGCGGGTTCGCGGTCTCCGGCACGGTGGGGCTCTGGGCCAGCAGGCCTGCGATCTTCTGCAGCGAAGCCGCGGCAGACTGATAGGAGTTGAGGAACATGCCGAGCCGGTCGATGGGGTCGTACAGCCGCCGCAGATAGAGCACGGCCGCCGCAAGTACGCCGAGTGCGAGAGCGCCGGAGGCGACTCGGTACGCCCCCCACAGCACGATCCCGGCAACCGCCGCGTTGGCGACCAGCCGGGACCCGACGACGTAGCGCGCCATCTCCAGCAGCGCGTTGCCGTTGGTCCGGCAGTGCCGCTGGTTGAGCCCCTCGAACTCGGCGTCGTTGGTGCGCTCGCGGCGGAAGGCCTGGACGGGACGGATTCCGTTCATCGTCTCCGCGAACTTCACGATGACCGCCGCGATCGCCGTGGACCGCGCAGCGAAGATCACACCGGCCCGCCGCTGGTAGAGCCGCACCAGCGCGTACAGCGGTACGAAGGAGAGGACGGCGACCGCACCGAGATCGAAGTCCAGCCACAGGAGCATCAGTGAGATGGATACGAAGGAGAGCACCACGCCGATGAGTTCCTGCAGTCCCTCGCTCAGCAGCTCCCGCAGCGACTCCACATCCGTGGTGGAGCGGGAGATCAGCCGGCCCGAGGTGTAGCGCTCATGGAAGTCCACACTGAGCGCCTGCGCATGGCGGAAGATCCGCCCGCGGAGATCGAGCAGCACGTCCTGGTTGATCCGGGCGGAGGCCTGGATGAACGCGTACTGCATGCTTCCCGCGGCCGTCGAACACAGTGCGTATCCGACGGCCACGGCGATCAGCGGCCCGTAGTCCTTGTCCCGGAACGCCGGAACGCCGCTGTCGATCGCGTACGCGACGAGCAGTGGGCCGGCCTGGACGGCTACCTGCTGGACCAGCAGGAACAGCGCGGCCACCACCACCCGGCCCCTGAGCGGGCCGAGCAGGGAGACCAGCAGGGTGCGGGTGGCGCCGCGGGGCGTGGGCAGGTCGTCCCGGTCGAAGGGGTCCCCGGCCCCGGCGTCGACGGCGGAGCCCGCTTCCGGGCCGGTGGCCTGGACCTTGGTCCGCGGGCCGCCGCCCTGTGCGGTACCTGTCCCCGCACCCCTGCCCTTCACGTCACGGACCTTGATCTCCGTGGCCGCAACCGTGCTCGTGCCCGGGCCGGAGCTCCTGACCGGGTGTGTCACTGCGCCCGTCGTGGTGGCGGCCGTCGGCTCCGGGCCGGGTCCGGAGCGGTTGTCGTCGTCGCCGTCCGTCCCTGTGGGACACCCTGTCGTCGCATCGGTCATCGGGTACTGCCCTCCTCGGCAGGGACGTCCACGGCATGCACGCCGGCATCGGACATGTATGGGGCACTCGCTTCCCCGGTGGTCATGTCGTCGGTGAGTTCAGCGGATTCCGAGCTTCCGGCGCCGGACATCAGCCAGGCGTACTCGGCGTTGCTGCGCAGCAGTTCCTGATGGGTGCCGACCGCGCTGATCCGGCCCTCCGAGAGCAGCGCCACCCGGTCGGCGAGCATCACCGTGGACGGCCGGTGGGCGACCACCACGGCCGTGGTCGATTCCAGTACGCGCCGCAGGGCGGCCTCCACCAGCGTCTCCGTATGCACATCCAGAGCCGAGAGCGGGTCGTCGAGCACCAGGAAGCGCGGCTTTCCGACGACGGCCCGGGCCAGCGCGAGGCGCTGCCGCTGACCGCCGGAGAGGCTGAGCCCCTGCTCGCCGACCTGGGTGTCGACACCGTGCGGCAGGTCGTACACGAAGTCGGCCTGCGCGATCGACAGTGCCCGCCGCAGCTCGTCCTCGCCGGCCCCCTCGGCGCCCATGAGAACGTTGTCCCCGACGCTCGCCGAAAAGAGTGTCGGCTCCTCGAACGCCACGGACACCAGCTCACGCAGCCGTTCGCGCGGCAGGGTGGTGATGTCGGCACCGTCCAGCGTGATCCGCCCGGCGGTGACGTCGTGAAGTCGCGGTACGAGCGCGGTGAGCGTCGTCTTCCCGGATCCGGTGGCCCCGACCAGGGCCATCGTCTCGCCGGGGCGGATCCGTAGATCGATCCGGGTCAGCACGGGTACGGACCCGGCCTCCGCGTCCGGGTAGCGGAATTCGACGCCTTCGAAGACCATCCCGCCGTCCGCGGAAGACTCCGGGAACGACTTCGTGGACGTCACCGCGGACGGCTCCTCGTTCGACTCCCCGGCCGTCTCGCGCTCCTCCGCCACGTCCATCACCTCGAAGAAGCGCTCGGTGGCCGTGGCGGACTCCTGGCTCATCGCCAGCAGGAAGCCGATCGACTCGACCGGCCACCGCAGCGCCAGCGCCGTCGACAGGAAAGCGACGAGCGTGCCCGCCGACAGCCCGCCGTCCGCGACCTGGATCGTGCCGAGCACCAGCGCTGCCCCGATCGCCAGCTCGGGGATGCTGGTGATGAACGCCCAGATGCCGGCCAGCAGCCGTGCCTTGTCGAGTTCCGTACCGCGCAGCCGCTGCGAGAGACCACGGAAGGCCAGGGCCTGGCTGCGATGCCGGCCGAAACCCTTGATGATGCGGATGCCGAGCACGCTCTCCTCGACCACCGTCGTCAGATCGCCGACCTGGTCCTGGGCCTTGCGCGCCACCACCGCGTACTTCGTCTCGAAGACCGAGCAGAGGATCACCAGCGGCACCACCGGTGCCAGCAGCACCAATCCCAGCGTCCACTGCTGCACCAGCAGAATGATGAATCCGGCCAGGATCGTGGTGGCGTTGACCAGCAGGAACGTCAGCGGAAAGGCGAGGAACATACGCAGCAGCATTAGATCCGTGGTGCCGCGCGACAGCAGCTGCCCCGACGGCCACCGGTCGTGGAAGGCCACCGGCAGCCGCTGCAGATGCCGGTACAGGTCGGCCCGCATCGACGCCTCGACGCCCGCCAGCGGCCGCGCCACCAGCCATCGCCGCAGCCCGAAGAGCAGCGCCTCGGCGATGCCCAGCAACAGCAGGTAGAGCGCGCCGAGCCAGACTCCGCCCGGATCGTGGTGCGCGACCGGGCCGTCCACGATCCACTTCAGTACGAGGGGTATCACCAGGCCGAGGCAGGAGGCGACGACCGCCACGGCAGCCGCGCCGAACAGGCGGATCCGTACAGGCTTCACGTAAGGCCACAGCCGCAGCAGGGAGTGCGCGGCGGACCGGTGCTTGGGCTCTACATGGTTTTCGGGCATCAGGGGCGAGCCTACGGTTCACCACTGACATCCCTCATCTGGTTTTCCTCGCCGTCGTACCCGCCGTCAACCGATCGGCTGATGCCGTTTCCAGCGCGATGGACGATGCCGCGCGGGCCCGCCCGGCAGGGACCCTCGTACCCATGGCCATCATCGAAGTGAACGGGGTGCGCAAGGCCTACGCCGGGCGCCCCGCGGTGGACGGAGTGACCTTCGCCGTCGACGAGGGGGAGATCTTCGGGATCCTCGGCCCCAACGGCGCGGGCAAGACCACGACCGTCGAATGCGTGGAGGGACTACGCGTCCCCGACGCCGGCACAGTGCGGGTCGCCGGACTCGACCCTGTCGCCGACCACGGGCCGGTGACGCAACTGCTGGGAGCCCAGCTCCAGGAGAGCGAGCTGCAGGCCAAGCTCACGGTGCGCGAGGCGCTGGAGCTGCACAGCGCCTTCCATCCGCACCCTGCCGACTGGCGGGCCCTGGCCGAACGGCTCGGTCTGCACACCGAGCTCACCACCCGGTTCGCCAAGCTGTCGGGCGGTCAGAAGCAGCGACTGTCCATCGCCCTCGCCCTGGTCGGCAACCCGCGGGTCGTGGTGCTCGACGAGCTGACCACCGGACTTGACCCCCGGGCCCGCCGTGACACCTGGCGACTGATCGAAGAGGTACGGGACAGTGGCGTGACCGTCCTTCTCGTGACCCACTTCATGGAGGAGGCACAGCGGCTCTGCGACCGGATCGCCGTGATCGACAAGGGGAAGGTCGTCGCCCTCGACACCCCGTCCGGCCTGATCAGCAGAGCCGGCAGCACCACCGCCATCTCCTTCACCCCCTCGCAACCCCTCGCCACCGCCGATCTGGCGGAGCTCCCCGGAGCGGCGTCGGCCGAGCAGAAGGGGGGCCGGATCGTCATCAACGGCACCGACGAGACGGTCAACGCGGTGATCTCGCTGCTCGCCCGGCACCGCATCACCGCACACCAACTACGCGTCAGCGAAGCGACCTTGGACGATGCGTTCCTCGACCTCACCGAGACAGAGCCAGAACCCGAAGCAGACAAGGAAACGGCGGCCTGAGATGCCCACCACCTCCCTCGCATCAACCTCTCCGGCCCCTGGCAGCCCCTCACTCGCCGTCCTCAGGTGCGAGACGCGGCTCTTCCTCCGCGAGCCCGGCAGTCTCTTCTGGATCCTCGTGTTTCCCACCGTCCTGATGACGATCCTCGGGCTGGTCCCGTCCTTCCGGCATCCCGACGACGCCCTCGGCGGCCGCCGCGTCATCGACCTGTACGTGCCGGTGGCCGTACTCCTCGCCATGATCATGGCCGGGCTGCAGGCCATGCCGCCCGTCCTCACGGGCTATCGCGAACGCGGCATCCTGCGCCGCATGTCGACCACCCCGGTGCGGCCGTCCGCCCTGCTCACCGCGCAGATCGCGCTCCACGGCGCTGCGGCCCTGGGCTCGGCCGTGCTGGTCATGGCCGTCGGCCGCATCGCCTTCGACGTGCGGCTGCCCGGTCAGCCCGCCGGCTATCTGCTGGCCCTGCTCCTGGCGACCGCGAGCGTTCTCGCCCTCGGGGCGATGGTCAGTGCGCTCTCCGCCACCACCAAGGTCTCCGCCGCGGTCGGCTCGGTCGTCTACCTCGCGATGATGTTCACGGCCGGCGTCTGGGTACCGGTCCAGGCGATGCCGGGCACCCTCCGCCGGATCGTCCAGTGCACCCCGTTCGGCGCGGCCTCCCAAGCACTGGACAGGGCGGCTTCCGGGGGCTGGCCGAGCTGGGCGCATCTGGGGGTGATGGCCCTGTGGACCGCCCTGCTGGCTGCAGCGGCGACCCGTTGGTTCCGGTGGGAGTGACACGGCCGGGGGCCGGGGCAGACTGATCTCATGGGAACGGGGCGCACCGGCCGGAGTGCCGCAGCGGTCACGACGGCCGAGCAGGGGTGGGAACAGTTCTTCCGGTACGGGCCGTACGGTCTGCTCGGGCTGGCCACCGTCGTCTCGGCGATGTCCGCCGACCTCATCATGAGCCGTACCGGGATGTACGTGGCCGGGGTGCTGGTCCCGGTGGCGCTGATGCTCCAGCTCTGGTGGAGCCGGATCCGGCGCCGGCCTGCCGGGCGCTCGTGGGCCCGGTCGGTCTACTTCGTGGTACGCACCGTCCTCGCCTTCGTTCTGACCTGGAGCAACCCGTTCTTCTCCATGTTCGCGCTCCTCGGCTACTTCGACGCGGCGCGCCTCCTCTCCAAGCGGGCCGCTCGCGTCGGGATGCTGGCCACCGCCGTCACCATGGCGGGTTCCCAGTGCGGCAGCGGTTTCCCGCCGGACACACTGACGAACTGGACGGCCTTCGGCATCCTGCTCGCCCTGCACAGCACCCTCGTCCTCGTCTTCGCGCAGCTCGACACCCGGCAGGCCGAGCAGGCCCGTACCCAGCTCGACACCATCGACGAACTGGAGACCGCCAACGCCCGTCTCGAACAGGCTCTGGCGGAGAACGCCGGCCTGCATGCCCAACTCCTCGTCCAGGCCCGCGAGGCAGGGGTCGCCGACGAGCGGAGCCGGCTCGCCGCGGAGATTCACGACACGATCGCCCAGGGGCTGACCGGCATCATCGCCCAGCTCCAGGTGGTCACCTCCACCGCCGGGTCCGATCCTGCGCTGGCCCGTGTGCACCTCGACCGCGCCGCCGCGCTCGCCCGCCACAGCCTCGGCGAGGCACGCCGGTCCGTGAGCAATCTGGTTCCCGCCGCACTGGCCCACGACGACCTCCCCGAGGCGCTCGGGAAGACCGTCGCGAGCTGGGCGGAACGTACGGGTGTACGAGCCGAGTGCACGGTCACCGGCACCGCCGAGCCGCTGCACGACGAGGTCGGCGCCACCCTGCTCCGGATCGCGGAGGAAGCCCTCGCCAACGTCGGCCGTCACTCCGGGGCCACCCGGGTCGGCGTCACGCTCTCCTTCATGGGCGACGAAGTCACCCTGGACGTAAGGGACGACGGTTGCGGCTTCGACCCGGTCGCCCTGCCGCCGTACCGGGGCTCGGACGGCTTCGGCCTCGGCGGTATGCGTGCGCGCGCCGAACGCATGGCGGGAACCGTCGTGGTGGAGTCGGAACCGGGCGACGGAGCGGCAGTCTGCGCCCGCGTCCCGCTGGTTCCTCAGCGATGAACACCGCGTATGCGGGCACCGCGTACCGGAGCAGCGCGTACGGTGGAACCGCCATGGCTGACGGAACCGCACGCACCATCACCCTCATCGTCGTCGACGACCACCCCGTCGTACGGGACGGTCTGCGTGGCATGTTCGAGTCGGCCCCCGGCTTCGAGGTCCTCGGCGAGGCGGCCGACGGCGTCGCGGGAGTCGATCTCGCCGCCCGCCTGGATCCCGACGTCGTCCTGATGGACCTGCGGATGCCGGGCGGCGGGGGAGTCGCGGCAATCGCCGAACTCACCCGGCGCGGTGCCCGCTCCAAGGTGCTCGTCCTCACCACGTACGACACCGACTCCGACACCCTCCCGGCGATCGAGGCGGGAGCCACCGGCTACCTGCTCAAGGACGCACCCCGCGAGGAGCTGTTCACCGCCGTCCGCGCCGCCGCCGACGGCCGCACCGTGCTGTCTCCCGCGGTCGCCTCCCGGCTGATCAGCCGGGTGCGCATGCCCGTCGGCGCCGTCGACCAGTCGCTGTCCGCACGCGAGCGCCAAGTGCTCGAACTCGTCGCCAAGGGCACCTCCAACCGGGGAATCGCCGCCGAACTGTTCATCAGCGAGGCAACGGTGAAGACGCATCTCACGCACATCTTCGGCAAGCTGGGCGTCAAGGACCGCGCCGCGGCCGTCGCGGTCGCGTACGACCGCGGCATCCTCGGCTGAGCTGCCCCCGCCATCCGTACCTTCGCCTCTTCGCCCTCCTTCACTCCCTGACGCGCAGCAGCAGCACCGCCCTCGCCGGTACCGTCAGCACCTCGTTGCCCCGGTGCACCGTCGCCGGTGCGGCCGACTGGTCCTCCTGAGAGGTGTCCAGCACCAGTTCGTACGCCTGCGCCCACGGCGGCCCCGGCAGCCGGAAGCCGATCGGGCGGTCGGCCGCGTGCAGGATCGCCAGGAAGCTGTCGTCGGTGACCTGCTCGCCGCGCGCGTCCCGGCCCGGGATGTCACGCCCGGAGAGATAGAGACCGACCGTCGCGGCCGGTGCGTACCAGTCCGTCTCCGTCATCTCCTTGCCCTGCCGGGTGAACCACGCCAGATCCCGCAGCCCGTCCGCGGCCTGCGCCCGGCCGGAGAAGAACGCCCGGCGGCGCAGCACCGGATGGGTGTGGCGCAGCGTGAGCAGCCGGGCCGTCAGCTCGGTCAGCTCCCGCCACTGGGGCTGGTCGAGCAGGGACCAGTCCAGCCAGCTCACCTCGTTGTCCTGGCAGTACGCGTTGTTGTTGCCGCCCTGCGTCCGGCCCATCTCGTCGCCCGCGACCAGCATCGGCACCCCGGTCGACAGCAGCAGTGTGGTGAGCAGATTGCGCAGCTGGCGGCGGCGCAGTGCGTTGACGCCGGGGTCGTCGGTCCCGCCCTCGGCGCCGCAGTTCCAGGCCCGGTTGTCCGACGTGCCGTCCCGGTTGCCCTCTCCGTTGGCCTCGTTGTGCTTCTGCTCGTAGCTGACCAGGTCGCGCAGGGTGAAGCCGTCGTGCGCGGTGATGAAGTTGACCGAGGCGTACGGCCGGCGGCCGCCCCATGCGTAGAGATCGCTGGATCCGGTCAGCCGGTAGCCCAGATCCCGCACATCGGGCAGGGCGCCGCGCCAGAAGTCCCGCACGGCGTCCCGGTAGCGGTCGTTCCACTCGGTCCACAGCGGCGGGAACGCGCCCACCTGGTAGCCGCCGTTGCCGACGTCCCACGGCTCGGCGATCAGTTTCACCCGGCGCAGCACCGGGTCCTGGGCGATCACCGCGAGGAACGGGGACAGCATGTCGACGTCGTGCATCGAGCGGGCCAGCGCCGCCGCCAGATCGAACCGGAAGCCGTCGACGCCCATCTCCGTGACCCAGTACCGCAGCGAGTCCGTGATCAGCCGCAGCACGTGCGGCTGCACCACGTGCAGGGTGTTGCCGCACCCGGTGTAGTCGGCGTATCTACGGGCGTCGGACTGGAGCCGGTAGTAGCCGCGGTTGTCGATGCCGCGCAGTGACAGCATCGGCCCCAGCTCGCTCGCCTCCGCCGTGTGGTTGTAGACCACGTCGAGGATCACCTCGATCCCGGCGTCGTGCAGCGCCCGCACCATCCGTTTGAACTCGCCGACCTGCTGGCCTCCCGTACCGCTGGCCGAGTAGTCCGCGTGCGGGGCGAAGTAGCCGATCGAGTTGTAGCCCCAGTAGTTGTGCAGCCCGCGCCGGAGCAGATGGTCCTCATGGGCGAACTGATGGACCGGCAGCAGTTCCACCGCCGTCACCCCGAGCCGCTGCAGATGGCCGATGGCCGCCGGATGAGCGAGACCGGCGTACGTGCCGCGCAGCTCCTCGGGGATCCCCGGGTGCAGTTTGGTGAAGCCGCGCACATGCAGCTCGTAGATGACGGAGTCCGCCCACGGGGTCTTGGGCCGCCGGTCCTCCGCCCAGTCGTCGTCGTCGTGGACGACGACACCCTTGGGCACGAACGGAGCGGAGTCCCGTTCATCGCGCACAGTGTCGGCGACGTGCTGCTGCGGCCAGTCCCTCACATGGCCGTACACCTCGGCCGGCAGGGTGAACGAGCCGTCCACGGCCCGTGCGTACGGATCGAGGAGCAGCTTCGCCGCATTCCACCGGGCACCCGTCCATGGGTCCCAGCGGCCTTGCACCCGGTAGCCGTACCGCTGACCCGGCCGCACGCCCGGCACGAAGCCGTGCCACACCTCATGGGTCAGCTCGGTCAGCGGAAGGCGCGTCTCGTTCCCTTCCTCGTCGAAGAGGCAGAGCTCGACGGCCTCGGCGCCGCGCGCCCAGAGTGCGAAGTTGGTGCCCGCCACCCCGTCGGGGCCCACCCGGAAGCGGGCCCCGAGCGGCATCGGAGCACCGGGCCACACGGCCTGCTGCTGCCCACCGGAGGGGAGCAGCCCGCTCGCCGGGCCGGTCCCCGCCTCTTCCGCCGTCCGCTCCACCGCCTCCCCGACCGGCCCTGGCACTGTCTCCTGCTCGGCTGCGCTCGACACTCTCAGCCTCCCGCGGCTCGTCCGGACCCGGCACCGAAGAGGAGCGCACGGCGTCCCGGCCGTGGCTCCTCGAGTGTGGTCCTCCCTCTGTTCTGCCCAGGGCAGGGCCCGCACTCACGTTTCCCCTCGGCGGCTCCGGTCGTTGGGGGAGCGTGAACCACAACGCGAAGAAGGCGGGAGCCAGCCCGGCCACCGTGCTGACATGGGCAGGACTGCTCGCCGTACTGGCCGTACTGACAGGCTGCACCGACTCGGAACCATTCATCAACGGGAAGCCGGGGTCGTCGCCGTACGCGATCAGGATCACCCCGCAGGACGGGGCCCGGGACATCAGGCCCGACGCCCGGGTCGAGGTGAAGGTTCCCGACGGGCGGCTGGAGCACGTCAAGGTGACGCAGATCGAGGTCGCGGAGCAGCCCGCGAACGCAGATCGGAGCAAGGACGCGGGGCAGCGCGAGATGCGGGGCCTGATCTCGCAGGACGGCCTCTCCTGGACCCCGCGCGGCGCCTCGGGCCGGCTCAGCCTGGCCGCCAGGTACAGCGTCGACGTGGTGGCCCTGGACGGGGCGGGACGCCGCTCGGCCCGCCACTCCACCTTCACCACCGTGGTCCCGCAGCATCGCTTCACCAGTAGCTTCGAGCCGGACGAGCCGGCGACGGTCGGCACCGGCATGATCGTTTCCTTCCGCTTCGACCGCGTCATCAAGAACCGTGCGGCGGTGCAACGGGCCATCCGGATCACCGCCGAGCCTGCGGTCGAGGTGGTGGGGCACTGGTTCGGCGGCAACCGGCTGGACTTCCGCCCGGCTGCCTACTGGAAGCCGGGCACCGAGGTCACTGTCGCGGTGGCGCTGCACGATGTGGAGGAAGCGCCAGGTGTGTTCGGCACCCAGCGGAGGACGGTCACCTTCACGGTGGGCCGCTCGCAGGTGTCCAGGGTGGACGTGGCCGACCACACCATGGAGGTACGCCGCGACGGCCGGCTGCTGTCCAAGGTCCCGATCACGGCGGGCGCCCCGGCCACGAGCACCTACAACGGGAAGATGGTGGTCACGGAGATGCAGGAGGTGACCCGGATGGACGGCCGGACCGTCGGCTTCGGCGGTGAGTACGACATCAAGGACGTTCCGCACGCCGTGCGGATCACCGACTCCGGCACCTTCGTGCACGGCAACTACTGGGCGGGCGGCGGCGTCTTCGGCTCGGCGAACGTCAGCCACGGCTGTGTCGGGCTGCGGGATGTGAAGGGCGGCGGCGGGGACACCCCGGCCGGCTGGTTCTTCGACCGGACGATCGTCGGGGACGTGGTCGAAGTCGTCCACTCCGAGGACGAGGAGGTCGCGCCGGACAACGGTCTGGGCGGCTGGAATCTGAACTGGATCCAGTGGAAGGCGGGCTCCGCGCTCCACTGACCCGGATCGGCAGGACTCGCACCGGACACCCCCGCGCAGCGCTTCGAACCATGTGTCACCTGGGAAAGTTCCACCTCAACTTGGGACTGAACGGTGACATCCGAGAGGGGATCTCGCCATGGTCGGTGTGGTTATCTTTCGCTGAGCGCGCATGAGTAGCGCGCGGGGGTGGGAGCCTGCGGGCTCCCTGGGCCTTGGCGGGGCCGGGCCGTGTGAGGGGAGACGACCACATTGAACGGGCAGCCGATATCGGGGACATCGGTCGGGACGAACGGCGGGCGGCGTGGTCGGGGGGCCACCGGACTGCTGGCTCTGGTGCTGGGAGCGTTGCTGCTGCTGGTGACGGCATGCGGCGGGGGAGACACCGACGCCGGGAGCAAGGGCAAGAACACCGGCGGGGGCAGGAGCGAGGACACGACCGCCTCGCAGGCGGTCGTGACCGTCGCGCCGAAGGACGGCGCCGACTCCGTCGCCACCAGCGGGGCGCTGAAGATCTCCGCCGATCAGGGCAAGCTGACCACGGTCAAGGTGGCCGACCCCAAGGGCACCGAGGTCGAGGGCAAGATCGCGGCGGACGGTACGAGCTGGGAGCCCGAGCAGCACCTGGCCGCGGCGACGAAGTACAGCGTCCACGCGGTCGCCAAGGACTCCAAGGGCCGTCAGTCGGCGAAGGACACCACTTTCACCACCCTGGTCCCGAAGAACACCTTCATCGGGCAGTACACGCCGGAGGACGGCTCGACGGTGGGCGTCGGCATGCCGGTCTCGATCCACTTCACTCGCGGCATCACCGACCCGGACGCCGTCGAGAAGGCCATCGAGGTGACGGCGGAGCCGTCCGTCCCCGTCGAGGGTCACTGGTTCGGTAACGACCGTCTCGACTTCCGCCCCGAGAACTACTGGGCGGCGGGCACCAAGGTGACGGTGAAGCTCAACCTCGACGGGGTCGAGGGACGCCCGGGGGTCTACGGCAAGCAGGCCAAGTCGATCTCGTTCACCATCGGCCGCCGGCAGGTCAGCACGGTCGACGCGAGCACGCACCGGATGAAGGTCGTCCGCGACGGCAAGGAGATCAGGAACATCCCGATCTCCGCGGGCGCCCCGGCGACCACCACGTACAACGGACAGATGGTCATCAGCGAGAAGCTCAAGGTGACCCGGATGAACGGTGACACCGTCGGCTTCGGCGGCGAGTACGACATCAAGGACGTGCCGAACGCGATGCGGCTGTCCACGTCGGGCACGTTCATCCACGGCAACTACTGGGGCGGGCCCGGCGTGTTCGGCTCGACCAACACCAGCCACGGCTGCGTCGGTCTGCAGGACGTACGCGGTGGCTGGAGCAAGACGACCCCGGCGGCCTGGTTCTTCAACCAC
The DNA here is from genome assembly GCF_042872425.1 of Streptomyces sp. NPDC005262. Classification (NCBI taxonomy): domain Bacteria; kingdom Bacillati; phylum Actinomycetota; class Actinomycetes; order Kitasatosporales; family Streptomycetaceae; genus Streptomyces; species Streptomyces sp. NPDC005262. The sequence goes on along the minus strand of NZ_JBIAKK010000001.1, from coordinate 74,955 downwards.
TCGATCATCGGCGACGTCGTGGTCGTGAAGAAGTCCCAGGACAAGACGATCCAGCCGGACAACGGTCTCAACGGCTGGAACATGAGCTGGGCCGAGTGGACCAAGTAGTTCCTGGCGTACGACACGACGGCGGGCCCGGTGCTGTGACCAACGGCACCGGGCCCGCCGTCGTTAGCGCCGGTTAACCTGCCTCCCATGACCGTAACCCTCGAAGCAAGCGACGGCGTCGGCACGATCCGGCTGGACCGCCCGCCCATGAACGCCCTGGACGTCGCCACCCAGGACCGGCTGCGTGAACTCGCCGAGGAGGCGACCCGGCGCGACGATGTGCGCGCCGTCGTCCTCTACGGCGGCGAGAAGGTGTTCGCGGCGGGCGCGGACATCAAGGAGATGCAGGCGATGGACCACACGGCGATGGTCGTACGGTCCAAGGCGCTGCAGGACTCCTTCACCGCGGTGGCCCGGATCCCCAAGCCGGTCGTCGCCGCGGTCACCGGCTATGCGCTCGGTGGTGGCTGCGAACTGGCGCTCTGCGCCGACTTCCGGATCGCCGCCGACAACGCCAAGCTGGGCCAGCCCGAGATCCTGCTCGGTCTGATCCCCGGCGCGGGTGGCACCCAGCGACTGGCCCGGCTGGTCGGCCCGTCCAAGGCCAAGGACCTGATCTTCACCGGCCGCCACGTGAAGGCCGAGGAGGCCCTGACGATCGGTCTGGTGGACCGGGTGGTGCCGGCGGCCGAGGTGTACGAGCAGGCGCACGCCTGGGCCGCGCGGCTGGCCAAGGGGCCCGCCCTGGCGCTGCGCGCCGCGAAGGAGTCCATCGACGCGGGGCTGGAGACCGACATCGACACCGGGCTCACGATCGAGCGGAACTGGTTCGCCGGTCTGTTCGCCACGGAGGACCGTGAGCGCGGTATGCGCAGCTTTGTCGAAGAGGGTCCGGGCAAGGCCAAGTTCCTCTGACCGAAGGTCAGTTGGGCACAGACGGCCGTGGGTTCATCCGTGCGGGCGGATTAGCTGAGCCTTAAGGCAACCTTAAGGCTCAGCACTCCGGTGATCGTGGCAATCCCGCTCGGGCGGCACATACGTGCAGGTCGGAAAGGGTGTCGAGAGGTGCATTCTGCCGCTGGCATATGCCTACCGACCTGCACGGAATGCCTTATTCCGGGGGTGGGATTCCCGGGGAACGGCCCCGGAGTGCCCGCCGTGCGGCCATGATGGTGTGCATGGCGGGCCTGGAGGGTGTGGAACAGCCGCGACAGCGCGGCGGTGCGACTGCGGCACGCTGGATGTCGGCGGTCGAGGACGAACAGGCGTTCAAGGCGCTGGAGTTGTTCGGAAATCCGACGGAGGGTGAGGTCCGGCTGCCGTCCCGTCCGGAGTCCGCGGCGACCGCTCGCCGGCTCACCTCGTGCGTGGTGCTTCGGCAGTGGGCGCTTTCCCCGCTGACTGCCGAGCATGCCGTTCTGCTCGTTTCGGAACTCGTCGGCAACGCGGTGCGCCACACCGGTGCCCGTATCTTCGGGCTCCGGATGCTGCGCCGCCGCGGCTGGATCAGGATCGAGGTGCGCGACCCCTCGCGCGGACTGCCGTGTCTCATGCCGGTCCAGGAGATGGACATCAGCGGCCGCGGCCTCTTCCTCGTCGACAAGCTCTCCGACCGGTGGGGCGTGGATCTGCTGCCGCGCGGCAAGACCACCTGGTTCGAGATGCGGATCTCCGACCGCTGAGGGGCAGGCCTGCCGGGCCCCCGCCTTCCGCCCGACCGCCCGGACCACGCACAGAAGCCCCCGGTCTGCCGTGGTGCGGCGCCTCGGGGGCTTCTGTGTGGGGACCGTGAAATGGGGGGTGTGTTCACGGCCGCGTAAGACGACCTGGCCCGGGTCAATGGGGGTCGTGGAACCGACTATGGCAGATGGGCGACCACGGAGCCAAAAGCGCTAATCCGCCGGAATCGACTAAACCGGGACATTTTAACGGTGAATCGTAGGTGTGATGAGTCACTGGCCTGGCAATGCATGAATGACTATGTGGTTCCGCGGGTGATTCATCGAGGAGCCGGGTGCCTTGTGGCATGCTCCGAGCTCCTCTGAATCGTTATGAATGGGGTCAATTTCTATCTTCCTGGCATTGCGCCCCTACTGTTCTGCCCATGAACGCCTCCGAGACATCGGTGCACCGCCGCGGCGCTCTGCGTGCGGGCGCAGGGGCGGCCCTGGCCGGCGCCCTCGCGGCCGGATGTACGGAGGGACACGACCCCGCCGCCACTTCCACGAAGGCCTCTGCCGAGACACCCGCGGACGCCCCCGCACAGGCCACCGGCAAGAGCGACGCGGGTGCGCGGCCCCCGGCCCCGCGACCCGCGCCGGCCCCGCACCGCTTCCCCGGACAACCGGTCCAGATCGACCACGGCCCCCGCAACCGCGCCCGGGTCGCACTGACCTTCCACGGCCAGGGCGACCCGGCTGTCGCCCGGGCCGTGCTCGCAGAGGCGGAACGTGCTCACGCCCGGATCACCGTCCTCGCCGTCGGCAGCTGGCTCGACGAGCACCCCGACATGGCCCGCCGGATCCTCGACGGAGGGCATGACCTCGGCAACCACACCCAGAGCCATGTCGACATCTCGGCGATGGGTGAGGCGGCGGCGTACGCGGAGATCACCGGCTGCGCCCAGCGGCTGCGCCGGCTCACCGGCTCCATCGGAACCTGGTTCCGCCCCTCGCGCAGCCGGTACGCCACCCCGCTGGTCCAGCGACTCGCGCGCAGGGCGGGCTACCCGCACGTCCTCTCGTACGACGTGGACTCCCTCGACTTCACCTCTCCAGGCGCCGCGGCCGTCACCCGCAAGGTCGCCGGGGAGATCCGCAACGGATCGGTGGTGAGCCTGCACTTCGGCTACGCGGACACGGTTTCCGCGCTGCCTGTCCTCCTCGCCGAGATCGACCGCCGTCAACTGCGTGCGGTGACGACTACGGAGCTGCTGACCTGATGATTCCCTCCACCAAGCGCACGGGCGCCCTGCTCGGGGGCGTCCTCATCGTCCTCCTCGCGGCCTGTGGCATCCCCGCCGAGAAGGGGAAGCCACAGGCCGACGACACCGAGGCCGCCGCCCGGCCCGTAGTCCCGAACAACGCCACCCCGGAGCGCGTCACCCCGGCCGGGCTCGCGGGGATGCCGCCGGTGCTCGATCCCAAGGACGTGTACGCGGCCGACCGGGCCGGAATGCTGTCACCGGTCGTCAAGACCTTCCCGGCGCGCGTGTACGTACCCAACACCAAGTCCGACACCGTGTCGGTCATCGACCCGAAGACGTACAAGGTCATCGAGACCATCCGGGTCGGCCACCAGCCGCAGCACGTGGTCCCGTCCTGGGACCTGAAGACGCTCTGGGTCAACAACGACCTCGGCGACAGCCTCACGGCCATCGACCCGGCCACCGGGAAGGCCGGCCGGACGGTCGCGGTCTCCGACCCGTACAACCTGTACTTCACGCCGAACGGCAAGTACGCCGTCGTGATGGCCTCGATGGACCGGCAGCTGGTCTTCCGCGACGCGCACACCATGAAGAAGGCCAGGACGGTCCCGGTCGACTGCGCGGGCGTCAATCACGCCGACTTCTCCACGGACGGCCGGTACTTCATCGTCTCCTGCGAATTCTCCGGCGAACTCCTCAAGGTCGACACGGCGAGGATGAAGGTCGTCGGCCGGCAGAAGCTGCCGCTCAAGGGCGCGATGCCGCAGGACGTGAAGCTGTCGCCGGACGGCGGGACGTTCTACATCGCGGACATGATCGCGAACGGCATCTGGGTGCTGGACGGGAAGAAGTTCACCGGACCGAAGCTGCTGCGCACCGGCAAGGGCGCCCATGGTCTGTACGTCGGTCGCGACTCCAAGGAGATGTACGTCACCAACCGGGGTGAAGGCTCCATCTCCGTCTTCGACTTCGCGAAGAGGAAACTGACGAAGAAGTGGCACCTGCCGAACGGCGGCAGCCCCGACATGGGCGGCGTCTCGGCGGACGGCAAGGTCCTCTGGCTTTCCGGGCGTTACAACGCAGAGGTGTACGCGATCGACACGGCCACCGGCAAGCAGCTCGCCCGTATTCCGGTGGGCAGCGGACCTCACGGACTCGCCGTCTATCCGCAGCCGGGCCGCTACTCGCTGGGCCACACCGGAGTCTTCCGCTGATCGCCCCGGCCACCCCGGCGTCCTCCGGCCATCCGCCGAGGGCCCGCGGGTCAGCCCGCGATCAGCAGGGCCTCCGAGCCCACCGGCCGATAGCCCGCCGCCTGGAACGTCCGCACACTGCGGGCGTTTCCCGGCGACTGCTGCGCCCACACCACCGTGTCCGGCACCAACTGCCGGGCCGCTCGCGCCAGTCGCTCCCCGAGCCGTCGGCCGCGCGCCTCCTCGGCCACCTCGATCGCCGTCTCCCAGCGTCCGGCGACCCCACGGCCCAGAATCAGCACACCGCCGTCGGCGGCCCAGACCCGCACCTCGTCGCGGTACTTCATGGCCCGTGCAACCCGCGGATGTTCCGGGTCCTCGATCTCGCGGAGCCCGATGTCCGGGGCCCCCGGCAGCGCGCCCGCGACCGTCAGCAGATCGATGGTGTTCATGTGCCGTCCGGTACGGGCGAGCAGTGCGCCCAGGAAGTACGGGTTCATCGTCGCGGCGAGCGGATCACCGGGGGTGGCGGCCAGCGTGGCCCGCACCCATGCCGGATCCTCGTCGGTGAACACCACCGAGTGCGCGGTGAAGGCCAGCACCCCGGCGTCCCGTGCGTTCGGCTGCGCCACCACCGTCGTGCCCCCGTCCGGTGGGGGGAACCGTCCGTCGGCGGCAGCTGTCAGGGTCTGAGCCAGTGCGTCCTTCGTCAAGCGTCCCACTCCCCGGTCCCGGACCTCGCCCGCCGTCCGCGGACACCCCACCCATGATGGACGACCGGCCGCCGCGATCGGCGCCGGTCGCGCCCGTTAATCTGGCCCCCGTCAGTTAGGCATGATGAAGGGGCGGAACAGTGGCGGACATCGAGTCGGCACGCAAGGCTTTCGAGCGGTACGACCTGAACGGCGACGGGCTGATATCGGCCGCCGAGTACAAGAGCGTGATGGCTCAGCTGGGTGACCCGTACGTCACCGAGCCGGTGGCCCAGGCCGTCATCAACTCCCACGACGCGAACGGTGACGGTCTGCTCACCTTCGACGAGTTCTGGGCTGCCCAGAACAAGGGCTGATCGCCGGGAGGACCCCCGGCCGTGGTCGGCCGGGGGCCGCCGGACGCGTAGCTCCTCAGCACCGCTCAGCTCGCCGGACCGAACACGTCCGCCAGGTGGCCCACCTGCGGGACGGCTCAGGGACCTGTCCGTCCGCGGCGGCCGCACCTACCTCGGGCGGCCGGATCGGCCGGCGCCTGTCCCGCGTGCGCTGCCGCCGGAGGGCGCCGGTGACGGAACCGGCGCCCCTGGACGACCGCCTGGGCGAGGGCCTTCCTTCGGATGAGGCCGGATCGGACCGGTCCGGATCCGGCCTGGCCCGGTGCCCCGTTCCCGGCGGGTCAGGCGGCGAAGTTCCGGGACAGGGAGTGCTGTTCGTCGACCTCCATCAGGTCGGGGCGGGTGTACCGCTCCGCCCGTGCGTGGTAGTCGAAGTCCCCGCGGACGAGCCCCCGGTAGTCCTGGACGCAGCGCTCGAGGGCGGCGCGTGCCGGGCCGTCGATGCGTGCGGCCTCTATCTCCTCGACGATTTCCTTTTCCGCTCGCTGCACCCGGTCGGCGATCCTCGCCAGCCATGTCCCGGCCTCGTCGACGGCCTCCTGCAGCGTGCCGCTGCGATCCCGCTGAATGAGCCGGACGGTATTGTGCTCGTAACCGAGCACGGCCTCTTTCTCAAATGAACAGATGTCGTTGCAGAGGCCCGAGTGATCGGCCACCGCATTGCGCAGTGCGATGTACGCGGGAAGGGATCGGGCGGATTCCGGGAGATCTATTCCGGCAGTGATTTCGTGCAGGTCGAGGAACGGCTGCATGGCCACCGAGTCACGGCGGTGCTTCACGAAGTCGGCGGTGCTCGGCACATGGCCCGCGGCCCGGTCGACGGCCTCCGCGTAGTACGTCCACAGCCATCCGACGGTGTCCCGGCGGAACTGCCGGACCCAGCGCGGCGACCTCCCCTCGCAGGTCCGCATCATCAGACCGTCGAGAGCGTGCTCCATGGGGCCGTTCGGCGCACTGGTTCCGTCCAGTACGTCCACCAGTCGGGCGATGGCCTCCTCGCACAGGTGCGGGTCGCGGCCGGCCGGGCCGTCGTCGAACTCGTCGTCCACCAGGAAGGCCCAGAAGAGCCACTGGCAGAAGAGGTCGAGGTGCTCCTGCGAGGCGGCCGGGAATATCAGGGATATCCAGAGCTCCGGGCGTGTCCGGATCATCTTCTTCTGAGCCACCGGAGACAGGACGAGATCGTTTTCGGCCGCCCACTCCCAGGTGGCTTGTTTGGTTGCCTGAATACCTGGATTGCAGCCCGTGCTCTCGAACGGCATGTGGAATTCTGGAAGCGTGATTTTGCTCATGGTGCCCCTCGTCTGAACGTTGCGAACAGGGAATGGGAATGAGTCGCTTTCACGAATCAGTGCAGGCGCGCGGGCGATCGATTCCGGGAGAGCTCATCGCTGTCCTCTTTCCTCCGCCGGGGCCGGGGCTTCGGAGCCGGGCCGGTTGGCCACGGCGGCGGACCGCATACGGACAGCGATCGCGTCACCACTCGTCACATCCAGTGAACCCTGGGAGAGCGGTGGATGGAAGCATTTTGTGACCGAAACTGCTTGATCGCCACGAACGCCTGCTCACTTATGAGCAGTTGGTGAACTGGTGAGTCGAGCGACTCACCGGCCAAGGTGTCGGCTCCGGCCGGATCGCCCGGGAGCCGTCCCCGCCACGACAGGCAGGTGGAGTGCCCTCGTCCGGACAACCCCGAGCCCGGACGAGGGCCAGGGATCAGGACAGGGCGAGCTCGGTGACGTTGTCATCCTCGTGGACCCAGGCGGCGGTCAGGCTGCCGTCCTTCACGTATGCCCTGCCGTTGCCCTTGAGGACGCCGATGCGGTTCCCGGAGAGCGCGATCTGAATGACGTTGTCCGCCTCGTGGGCCCAGGCGGCGCTGAGACGGCCGTCCTTCACGTACGCCTTGCCGTTGTCCTTGAGGATGCCGATGCGGTCGCCGGAGAGCTCGAGCTGGATGACGTCGCTGCCCTCCCTCGCATACGTGGCCTTGAGGCTGCCGGCCTTCACATACGCCCTGCCGTCGCCCGTGAACACCCCGATCCGGTCGCCCGCCAGGTCGATGTCGACGATGTCGCCGCCCTCGTAGGCCCAGGCGGCGTGGAGGCCGCCGTCCTTCACGAACGCGTCGCCGTTGCCCTGGACGATGCCGATGCGGTCGCCGGACAGCTCCAGCTCCTTCACCTTGGCGGCTTCGTGGACCCAGGCGGCGGTCAGACTGCCGTCCTTCACGTAGGCGTCGCCGTTGTCCTTCAGGACGCCGATGCGGTTGCCGGAGAGCGCGATCTGCTTGACGTTCGAGGCTTCCTTGACCCAGCCGGCGTTGAGGCCGCCGTCCTTCACGTACGCGTCGCCGTTGCCCTTGAGGACACCGATGCGGTCGCCGGAGAGCGCGATCTGCTTGATGCTGGCGCTCTCCAGGGTCCAGATGGCACTGAGGCCGCCCTCCTTGACGTGCGCGTCGCCGTCGGACTGCACCGTTCCGATGCGGTTGCCGCCGTTGCCCGAGACCGTTCCGGGCGCCGCTGCGGCGGATCCGGCCCCGATGAGACCGGCGACGGTGAGCGCAGCGGCGACGGTGAGCATTCTGGATTTCATTGATGGTTCTCCATCGAGTCGGCCGGGGAACCACGGGACGGTCCCCGAAGTGGAATTCCTCGCAAGATCAACGACCGGCGCGGAAAGATGATGTGCACCGTCACCCGGTCAGAGGGCGTGCGCCGGGCGCACATGCCACGGGCAGCGGGATCCGCAGTGCCGCGTTCATCCGTATGCCGGGCATCCGGCGGATGCGGGCGGGGCGGCGGATGCTGACCGAGACGCCGACCGGGCAGAACGAGTCTCCGCACCGAAGCGCGGGAACGTCGCCGCCCGGTGCGCACCTGGCCCACCCGGTCGGGAGCCACGGTGTACTGGTCGTGCCGGTGCCCTGCCGGCGTCGGGGCCGACGGTTCAGGGCAAGGCCTGTTCCGCCCAGATGGTTTTTCCTCGGGCGGTGAAGCGGGTACCCCAGCGGCCGGCCAGTTGCGCGACGAGGTAGAGGCCGCGGCCACCTTCGTCGGCGAGATCCGCCTGGCGCAGGTGGGGGGCTGTGCTGCTGTCGTCGGTGACTTCGCAGATGAGGGTCCGGTCCCGTATCAGGCGTTGCCGGACGGGGCCGGTGGCGTAGCGGATGGCGTTGGTGACCAGCTCGCTCACCAACAGCTGGGTGGTGAAGTCGAGTTCGTGCAGTCCCCAGGTCGCCAACCGCCGGCTGGTGAGGCTGCGGGCGTTGGTGACGACGGACGGGTCGTTGGGGAGCGTCCAGGACGCGACCTGGTCGGCGGCGAGGGCGCGGGTACGGGCCAGGAGCAGGACGACGTCGTTGTCGTGCGTGGTGGGGCGCTGGGCACGGATGATGGCGTCGCAGGTTTCCTGGAGTGCGGGGAGCGGGTTGCCCAGGACGCGGCGCAGTCGGGTCAGGCCCTGTTCCGGATCGCTGTCGTGGGTTGTGATGAGGCTGTTGGTGAACAGGGCGAGGGTGCTGCCCTCGGCGATTTCCAGCTCGCTCGTCTGGAAGGGCGGGCGGCCGCTTCCCAGTGCCGGTCCGGCGGGAATGTCAGGTATGCCCACCAAGCCGTGGGGCGAAGCGATGACGGGGGCGGGGTGGCCGGCGCGTGCCAGCGTGCAGCGCCGGGAGATCGGGTCGTAGACCGCGTACACACAGGTGGCGCCGATCGCCTGTTCGCGCGTCGGGTGCGTGCGGGTCGAGGGTGCGCCGCGGCCGGCAGTGCCCGTCACCAGGTCGTCGAGGTCCGCGAGCAGTTCGTCGGGGGCCAGGTCCTGGGCGGCCAGGGTGTTGATGGCGGTGCGCAGTTGGCCCATGGCGGCGGCGGCATGCATGCCGTGTCCTGGCACGTGTCCGACGACGAGTGCCACGCGAGCCCCGGAGAGTGGGATCACGTCGTACCAGTCTCCTGCGGCGGCGGACACGTGGTGCAGGGCGACTTCGACGGCGTTCTGGGCAGGGAGGGCCTCCGGCAGCAGGCTGGAGCGCAGGATGAGGGCGGAGGTGCGTTCACGGGTGTACCGGCGCGCGTTGTCGATGCACAGGGCGGCCCTGGCGCCGAGATCCGCCGTGAGGGCGAGGATGTCCTCCTCGAACGGGTCCGGTGTCGCGGTCCGGTAGAAGCTGGCCAGACCGAGGACGACCCCGCGGGCGGTGAGCGGTACGACCATGAGCGAATGGGCCCCGGTCCGGTGGATCAGCTCGGCGCGCACGGTGTCGTGCATGGCCCACTCGCTGTCGATCTTCAGGTGCTGAACGAGGCGGGGTCGCAGATCGGTCAGGCAGTCCCGGAAGGACCGGGGATACGAATGGTTCACCTCTCCGACACGGTAGGCGACCGATGCCTGTTCCCCTTCGGTCGACTTGAATGCCGCCCGTCGCAGCATGGCGTGGGAGCTCACCGGACCGGGTCGTGGGGCCTTCCCCTGCAGTACTTCGTCGACGATGTCCACGGCGGCGATGTCGGCCAGGCTCGGCACCGCGACCTCGACCAGCTCCTCGCACGTCGTCCCCACGTCCAAGGTGGTACCGATGCGTGTGCTCGCGTCGAGCAGCAGGTCCAGGCCCGCGCGAGCCCGATGCCGCTCGGAGATGTCGGTCGATGCCGCCAGCAGGCCGAGGACGTCCCCGGCGCGGTCCTGGAGGCGGTAGAGCGAGACGGAGTAGATGTGCTCGTGATCGGGGTCGGTGGGTGGCCGCCCGACGTGCTCGACGTCGATCACGGGTCGACCCGTGTCCAGGACGTCCCGCAGCATCCGCTCCAGCGCATCGTCGACCAGACCCGGTGCCACCTCGCGAATCGGCCGGCCGATGACCTCGTCGCCCAGCAGACCGCGCACACCCGGCGCGGCTGAGTTGAACCGCATGAGCCGCAGTTCGGGATCAAGGACCTGCAGGCCGAGCGGGGACTGGGTCAGCACCGCGCGCAATATCGCGCTGTCGATACCCGGCCGGACGGAACTCCCGGCCGGGGTCAGAAGCACGGACCACCACACGGCACCGCCCTCACCCACCACGGGCCACACCTGGATGCCGACCGAGAGTCCCTGCCCGGACCGATGGCGGACGGCTGGCTCACCGGCGCACCTCCTCGCCTCGGAGGCCCCCGGCTCCCTGTGCTCGCCGGGCGCGGTCAGCAGGATCGGCACCCGGCGCCCCAGCACTTCCTCGGCCGCATAGCCGAGCAGTGCCTGTGCCTGCGAACTCCACTCGACCACGATCCCGTGGTCGTCCACCACCAGCCCCGCGCCCTGAGCGGCAAAGGACCCGTCCTGGCAACCGGCGGAGTCATGACGTGTGCTCATCCGTGCCAGTGCCTCCTTACGGACAACACCTCGGCGCACCCCCGGCCACGCCGGGTCCACCGTGCCCATCGCACCCCACCGGTGTCATCCGCCACCGCAGCGACGTGGGGTTCCTGGGGCCACCTACCCAATATGCCGTGGCGCTCGGCACGGCGCAGCGCAAGCGGCCCCCGGCGGCGGCCCGGGGACCCTTCAGGGGTCACCAAAGCTCTGTCCGGAGGGCTCCCCAGGGTGATCCGCCGTGCGGGCGGGGCAGCCCGTGACATGCTGGTGGATGAGAAGCCCCTGATCAGAGGCCCTTTCTCAGCACTCGATGATGTTCACTGCGAGCCCACCGCGCGCGGTCTCCTTGTACTTCACGCTCATGTCCGCACCGGTCTCCTTCATGGTCTTGATGACCTTGTCGAGCGAGACCTTGTGGGTGCCGTCGCCGCGCAGCGCCATCTTTGCCGCGGTGACGGCCTTGACCGCCGCCATGCCGTTGCGCTCGATGCACGGGATCTGGACGAGGCCGCCGACCGGGTCGCAGGTCAGGCCGAGGTTGTGTTCCATGCCGATCTCGGCGGCGTTCTCGACCTGCTCGGCTGAGCCGCCGAGGACCTCGGCGAGGGCGCCCGCGGCCATCGAGCAGGCGGAGCCGACCTCGCCCTGGCAGCCGACCTCGGCGCCGGAGATCGAGGCGTTCTCCTTGAACAGCATGCCGATGGCGCCCGCCGCGAGGAGGAAGCGGACGACGCTGTCCTCCTTCTCGGCCTGGGTGGCGCCGCCTGCCGCGAAGTTCATGTAGTAGTGCAGCACGGCCGGGATGATGCCCGCTGCGCCGTTGGTCGGGGCCGTGACGACGCGGCCGCCCGCGGCGTTCTCCTCGTTGACCGCCATCGCGTAGAGGGTGATCCACTCCATCGCGTGGGCCTGCGGGTCGCCCTCGGCGCGCAGCTGGCGCGCGGTGTTCGCGGCGCGGCGGCGGACCTTGAGGCCGCCGGGCAGGATCCCCTCGCGGGACATGCCGCGCGACACGCACGCCTGCATGACGCGCCAGATGTCGAGCAGACCGGAGCGGATCTCGTCCTCGGTGCGCCAGGCGCGCTCGTTCTCCAGCATCAGCGAGGAGATCGACAGCCCGGTGTCCCTCGCGAGCCGCAGCAGTTCGTCGCCGGTGCGGAAGGGGTGCTTGAGGACGGTGTCGTCGAGAACGATCCGGTCCTCGCCCACCGCGTCCTCGTCCACGACGAAGCCGCCGCCGACGGAGTAGTACGTCTTCTCGAGCAGCGGGGCGCCCTCGTGGTCGTACGCGAAGATCGTCATGCCGTTGGCGTGGTACGGCAGTGCCTTGCGGCGGTGCAGGACCAGCTGCTCGTCGGCGTCGAAGTCGATCTCGTGCATGCCGAGGAGGTTGAGCCGCCCGGAGGCACGGATCTCGGCCACCCGGTCGTCGGCGGACTCGACGTCGACGGTACGGGGGGAGCCGCCCTCCAGGCCGAGCAGGACGGCCTTGGGCGTGCCGTGGCCGTGTCCGGTGGCGCCGAGCGAGCCGAACAGCTCGGCGCGTATCGAGGCGGTGTGGGCGAGCAGGCCCTCGTTCTTCAGCCGGCGCGCGAACATACGGGCCGCGCGCATCGGGCCGACCGTATGGGAGCTGGACGGGCCGATGCCGATCGAGAACAGGTCGAAGACCGAGATGGCCACGAGTGACTCCTAAGGGGTTGGTAGACGTCGTTGTCTGCCGGGTGGTGCGGTACGGACCGGTCGGTCCGAAGAGCAGCGGGACAAGGGATGGGGCACCGCGCTCACTGTCCAGTGTGCGCGGTGCCCCGCCTCAAACGTACAGAACCGCTTTCCCGGACTACTTCAGGCCGGGGTACAGCGGGAACTTCTCGGCCAGCGCGGTGACGCGGGCCTTGAGGTCGTCCGCGTCGTACGAGGGCTTCAGGGCCGACGCGATGATCTCGGCGACCTCGGTGAAGTCCTCGGTCCGGAAGCCGCGGGTGGCCAGAGCCGGCGTACCGATCCGCAGACCGGAGGTGACCATCGGCGGCCGCGGGTCGTTCGGGATGGCGTTGCGGTTGACCGTGATGCCGAGCTCGTGGAGCCGGTCCTCGGCCTGCTGGCCGTCCAGTTCGGAGTTGCGCAGGTCCACGAGGACCAGGTGGACGTCGGTACCGCCGGAGAGGACGGAGACGCCCACCTCGGTGACGTCCGGCTGCACCAGACGGTCGGCGAGGATGCGGGCGCCGTCCAGGGTGCGCTGCTGGCGCTCCTTGAACTCCTCGGTCGCCGCGACCTTGAACGAGACCGCCTTGGCCGCGATCACGTGCTCCAGCGGACCACCCTGCTGACCGGGGAAGACGGCAGAGTTGATCTTCTTGGCGAGCTCCTGCGTCGACAGGATGACGCCACCGCGCGGACCGCCGAGGGTCTTGTGCGTGGTGGTCGTGACGACATGGGCGTGCGGCACCGGGTTGGGGTGCAGGCCCGCGGCCACCAGGCCCGCGAAGTGCGCCATATCGACCATCAGGTACGCGCCGACCTCGTCCGCGATGCGGCGGAAGGCGGCGAAGTCCAGCTGGCGGGGGTACGCGGACCAGCCGGCGACGATCAGCTTCGGCTTGGACTCCTTGGCCAGACGCTCGACCTCGGCCATGTCCACGACACCGGTGTCGTCCACGTGGTACGGGACCACGTTGTAGAGCTTGCCGGAGAAGTTGATCTTCATGCCGTGGGTCAGGTGACCGCCGTGGGCCAGGTTCAGACCCATGATCGTGTCGCCCGGCTTCAGCAGCGCGAACATCGCGGCGGCGTTGGCCTGCGCACCCGAGTGCGGCTGGACGTTCGCGGCCTCGGCGCCGAACAGCGCCTTGATCCGGTCGATGGCGATCTGCTCGACCACGTCGACGTGCTCGCAGCCGCCGTAGTAGCGGCGGCCCGGGTAGCCCTCGGCGTACTTGTTGGTGAGGACGGAGCCCTGGGCCTCCATGACCGCGACCGGAGCGAAGTTCTCCGAGGCGATCATTTCGAGAGTGGACTGCTGACGGTGGAGCTCGGCGTCGACGGCGGCGGCGACGTCCGGGTCCAGCTCGTGGAGGGAGGAGTTGAGAAGCGACATCAGGTGGTCCCTTGGGGTCTTTAGTTGCCGGAGAACTCGGAGTACTCGTCTGCGGAGAGCAGGTCCTTCGGCTCTTCCGTGATGCGTACCTTGAACAGCCAGCCGCCCTCGAAGGGAGCGGAGTTCACCAGCGCCGGGTCGTCCACGACGTCCTGGTTCGCGGCGGTGACCTCACCGGTCACCGGCGAGTACAGGTCGCTGACGGACTTGGTCGACTCCAGCTCACCGCAGGTCTCGCCCTCGGTCACCGTGTCACCGACCTCGGGGAGCTGGGCGTAGACGACGTCGCCGAGCGCGTTGGCCGCGAACTCGGTGATACCGATCGTGGCCACACCGTCCTCGACGGCCGACAGCCACTCGTGCTCCTTGCTGTAACGCAGCTGCTGGGGGTTGCTCATGACCTGAATTCTCCTGTACGCGGGGGAGTGCTGATGAACGGTGGTCTTACGGGCTGAGACGCGACTGCGTCACTTCTGCCGCTTGTAGAACGGCAGGGTCACGACCTCGTACGGCTCGTGGCTGCCGCGGATGTCCACTCCGACGCCCGCGGTCCCGGGCGCGGCGTGCGCGGCGTCCAGGTACGCGATGGCGATCGGCTTGCCGAGGGTCGGGGACGGGGCACCGGAGGTGACCTGGCCGATGATCTGCCCCTCGGCGACGACGGGGAAACCGGCGCGCGGCACCCGGCGGCCCTCGGCGATCAGGCCGACCAGCTTGCGCGGCGGGGCGCTCTCGGCACGCTCGGCGGCGGCCTCCAGTGCCTTGCGGCCGACGAAGTCGCCCTCCTTCTCGAACTTCACGACCCGGCCCAGACCGGCATCGAACGGCGTCAGCTCGGTGGTCAGCTCGTGCCCGTACAGCGGCATGCCCGCCTCCAGGCGCAGCGTGTCACGGCAGGACAGGCCGCACGGGATGAGGCCGTGCGGGGCGCCCGCCGCGGTGAGGGCCTGCCAGAGCTGCTCGGCGTGCTCGGGGGCCACGAACAGCTCGAAGCCGTCCTCGCCGGTGTAGCCGGTGCGGGCGATCAGCGCGGGCACGCCGGCGACGGTGCCGGGCAGGCCCGCGTAGTACTTCAGACCGTCCAGGTCGGCGTCGGTGACCGAGGCCAGGATGGCGGGGGACTCGGGGCCCTGGACGGCGATCAGCGCGTACGCGTCGCGGTCGTCGCGCACCACAGCGTCGAACCCGTCGGCGCGGGCGGTCAGGGCGTCCAGCACGATCTGGGCGTTCCCGGCGTTGGCGACGACCATGTACTCGGTCTCGCCGAGGCGGTAGACGATCAGGTCGTCCAGGATCCCGCCGTCCTCGGCGCAGATCATCGTGTAGCGGGCGCGGCCGACGGCGACGGTGCCGATGTTGCCGACCAGCGCGAAGTTCAGGAACGCCGCTGCCTGCGGGCCGGTGACGGTGATCTCGCCCATGTGCGACAGGTCGAAGAGGCCGGCCTTCGTACGCACCGCGTTGTGCTCGTCGCGCTCACTCGCGTACCGCAGCGGCATGTCCCAGCCCGCGAAGTCGGTCATGGTCGCGCCCAGCGAGCGGTGCAGGGCGTCGAGGGCGGTGAGACGGGGGGCGTTGCTCATAGGTCTGGCTCCCAGGGCATGACGACGAGGACGATCCCTCCCCATCTGTCATCGGAACCTGAGAGGTTCGCCGAGAGACCCTGACGGGTTCGGCTTGCACCTTGGGTGGAGCCGCCGCGGCGGCTCGCTTTTCAGATCTGCCTCATCCACGCGGTACGGGGCCTGAGAGATTCAAGGGAGGATCTTGCTCCTTCGGCGCCCGGCACGGTCAACGGCCGGAACTCTCCCGCGTGGATTCAAGCGGCCTTTATGCAGTTGGCCGGGTCATCATCGCACGCATTGCGGAAGAGTGGGGCGTCGGTACCGCGTGAGGGAAACGAACGGTGGGACGGTTGTCTCGCATTGCCTTTTCTTTACACTTCGAGGGCAGGCGTGGGTGACCGACAGGGGGAGGGCAATGACGTTGCAGCGGTACGCGACGACCGCGGGGGTCGCGCACGGCGCGATGACCGCGCAGCCGGGCACACCTGTCCGGGAAAGGCTCGGCACGCACGCACCCGTCGTGCGCGATCTGCGCGAGCGCGCCGGGCGCAGCCCGCGCGGCCTGCACTTCGCCGCGGGCGATGTGGTGGTGGTCTCCGGGCTGCCGGGCAGCGGCAAATCGACGCTCATCCGGCGAGCGGTGGCCGTACGGGCCATCGACTCCCAGGACACCCGGGACCGCTGGGCGCGGCGAGTGCCCCGCTTACTCCCGTACGCCCTCTACCGCCCGCTGGTCCGTGTCGCCCACTACTGGGGGCTCTGGCGGGCGCTGCGCTCCGGTGACCCGGTCGTGGTCCACGACTGCGGTACCCAGGCGTGGGTGCGGGGCTGGCTGGCCCGGGACGCGCGACGCCGCGGCCGTGTCCTTCACCTCGTCCTGCTGGACGTCACCCCTCAGGTGGCGAGGGAGGGCCAGCGCGAGCGAGGGCGCGGAGTCTCGGGTTACGCCTTCGCCCGGCACCGCAGGGCCGTCGGCAGGCTGCTGCGGGACACCGAGGCCGGCATCCTGCCGCCCGGCTGCTGCTCGGCGGTGCTGCTGGACCGGGAGGCGGCCGGGATGCTCGCCCGGATCACATTCACCGACCACAGCCTGTAGCACCACTGCCGCCCGTCAGCGCGGAAGGGCGCGCCAGAGTTACTGTTCTGCGGCAAGCCGTGGGGCGAGAAGGGGAAGCAGTGGACATTCCGGCACCGGTCCAGACCCATTTGCAGGGCGGATGGCCGGCCAATGAGCTCGAAGAGGTGCTCGGGGCCTCGCTCGGCAGCCCGGAAGCGGGCGGCCGGCTCGTCGAAGTGCTCGGCCGCAGTCATCTCTGGGTGCCCCTTCCCAACGGCGGCGGTCCCGACGCCCCGTCGCTCGATCTGCCCACGGTGGAGATCGAGGGTGCGGCGTACGTTCCCGTCTTCAGCTCCGAACAGCAGTTCCTGAGCTGCGTCGGCACCCATATGTCCTTCACCGTGGCGCCTGCCCGCGAATTCGCCCGCGGACTGCCCCCGCAGCTCGGCATCGCGGTGAATCCGGGTGGCGCCGTCGGCATGCCGCTGCCGCCGCCCGCCGTCGCCGAGCTCTGCCGCGCCGGACGCACCTCTCTGGACGGGCCGGCCAGCGGCGGCCGTGTCCGCCTGTACGAGCCGGACTGGCAGGAGGAGCCCGTCGACTTCCTCGCCGCCGCGGCCGGCGAATTCGAGGAGAGCGGTGTCGTGCGCACCGCCCGTCGCACGCTGGCCAGCATCGAGGGCGGCGACCCCGTCCTCTTCATAGGCGTCGAGTTCTCGACGTGGGACGGTGCCGGACGCAATGCCCCGATGGATGCCCTGGGCCGCGCGCTCGGCCGGGTCGAGGTGCCCTGGCCGGTCAACCTGGTCCTGCTGGACGTGGCGCAGGACCCGGTAGCCGACTGGATGCGGGCCAGGATCCGGCCGTTCTACCAGCGCGAGGGCCACTGAGCGGCCTGCCGCCCCCTTGCCGGAGCCCGGCGGCCGGTGCGCGACCCGTCGGCCTGTGACGTCAAGTCGGTGTCAGGGACGCCGCTTAAGCTGGTTTGATGATGGCTAGTGCCTCGGCCACCGTGCCGCACCCGTGTGCCCCGGGAGCGGCAGGCCGACACAGTGGATCGAAGAGGGGCGGGACCCAGGGTGAGTGCGTCAGGCACCGCGGCGGCCGGGCAGGTCGAGCACATGCTGCGTCAGGTGACGCCCGGGCGCTACGACGCGTACGAGGCGTTGCTGCGGGCCCTCGCCCAGGACCGGATCTGGATGCTGCTCTGGCACGGCCAGGCCGGATCGCCGGACGCCCAGTACGGGAACATGGAGATCGACGGGCTCGGCTACGCCCCCTGCGTGACCTCGGCCCAGGAACTCGCGGCCAGCGGATGGAACCGGGCCCATGAGGTGGTCACGGGCGTCGACATCGCCCGCGCCCTCTTTCCCGACCGCTGGGGCATCTGGCTCAACCCGCACGCCCCCGGTGGCGGCGTCGGCATTCCCTGGCTGGATCTGAGACGGATCGCCACCGGACTCGACCGGATGCCCGCGGGCCCCCTCCGGCTCACCGAGCCGGCCATCGAGATCCCGCAGTTCTACGCACTGCTGTCGCAGAACGCCCATCGCACCCCTGCGATCCGCTCGCTGCGCCGCGCCTGGGTGCAGCCCGCACTGGGTGTCCCCTATCTCGCCATCGGTCTCGATCTCTACGACACGAGTCAGTCCTCCGTCGACACGGTGCGCGCGATGATGCAGCAGTCGATCGGCGCGGTCCCGGACGGGCTCCCCGTCTCGACCGTCGCCATGTCCGACGAGTACGACCCGGTCGCGATGTGGCTGCGTGCCAACGCCCGCCCGTTCTACGACCGCGAGGCACACGCCCAGGCCGGTCCGCCGCCCGCCGCCGGTTCCGCCTACGGGTACCCCTTCGGGTAGATGAGCCGGAGGCGTCCGGGATTGTCCCGCCGCGCCCCCGACGGGCAGGCGCGCCCGGTGAGTTGACCCGGGCTGTGCGCCGATCCTGCCGAAATCGCTTGAGCTACCGGCAAATGACGTCACGGAAGCCCAAGTCCGGACAATTCCTGCCTACCGGAGCATCCGGCGCTTCCCATGGATCCTGGAGCAACTGGCCGGAAAACAGCGGTGGTTCGAAAGCCTGAATCCGCTCCCCGGGCAACGCTGTCCGGATTACGGAATCCTTCTGACCTCATCACGTTTGAGCAAACATTCCCCGTCAGGTCTGGCGGGTGATCGCAGGCGCGTTGAAGACTCCCCGGACAGAGGGATGTCGGTTCCGGTGCAGAGCGCTCCGGAACGGGACGCCGTTCCTCGGCACCACCTGAACCACCCGGCAACACGGCAGCAACGGACCGCACCGTCGACCCGGGCGGCCGCCAAGCATCGTCGGCAACCGTCGGCACGGGCAAGCACGAGGGACGATGACCGCACCCATAGAGACCACTGAATCGCAGGCCGGTTCTCAGCCCGAGTCTGTGCTGAAGGGCGTCAAGGCCTCACAGATCGAGGGTCGTTCGCTAGGACGGATCGCCTGGAACCGCTTCAAACGCGACAAGGTGGCAGTCGCCGGCGGCATCGTTGTCATCCTGCTGGTGCTGCTGGCCGTGCTCTCCAAGCCGATCCAGGCGATGTTCGGTCTCGACCCCAACGAGTTCCACCAGGACCTGATCGACCCGGCGCTGCTGTCGCCCAAGGGCGCCTGGGGCGGCATGAGCTGGGATCATCCCCTCGGTGTCGATCCGCAGTACGGACGCGACATCCTGTCCCGGATCATCGAGGGTTCCTGGGTGTCCCTCCTCGTCGCGGGCGGCGCGACTCTGGTCTCCGTGATCATCGGTGTGATCATGGGCGTCACCGCAGGCTTCTACGGAGGCTGGGCCGACAGCCTCATCAGCCGCACGATGGACGTCTTCCTCGCCTTCCCGCTGCTCCTCTTCGCGATCTCCATCTCGGCCTCGCTCCAGGACGGAGCGTTCGGACTGTCGGGGCTGCCGCTCAGGATCGCGGTGCTGATCTTCGTCATCGGCTTCTTCAGCTGGCCGTACATGGGCCGGATCGTCCGCGCCCAGACGCTCAGCCTGCGCGAGCGGGAGTTCGTGGAGGCGGCCCGAAGCCTGGGCGCCCGCGGCCCGTTCATCCTGATGCGGGAGCTGCTGCCCAACCTGGTCGCGCCGATCCTGGTCTACTCCACGCTGCTGATCCCGACGAACATCCTCTTCGAGGCGGGGCTCAGCTACCTGGGTGTCGGAATCGCTCCGCCGCAGGCCTCCTGGGGAGGCATGCTCTCCACGGCCGCCGAGATCTACCAGGCCGATCCGCAGTACATGATCGTGCCGGGTCTGGCGATCTTCATCACCGTTCTGGCGTTCAATCTGCTGGGTGACGGGCTCCGTGATGCCCTCGACCCGCGCAGCAAGTAATCCGCGGCACCTGCCAACACTTCTGCCGCAACCATCGATCGAGGGGGCATTCCTCAGGTGAAGACCAAAAGAGCGACAGCTGCGATCGCCACAGCTGTGGCAATCGCGCTGGGGGCAACCGCCTGTGGCGGTTCGGACAGCGACAGCAAGAGCAAGGGTGGTAGCAGTGGCGCCACCGACGCCGCGCTGACCTCCGTAGTCAACAAGTCGGACAAGAAGGGTGGCACGCTCGCCCTCGCACTGTCGGACGAGCCGGACTCCCTCGACCCCGGCAACACGTACTACGGCTGGGTGCAGAACTTCGCGCGCCTCTACGGCCGTACGCTGACCAGCTTCAAGCCGGCCGCCGGTGGCGCCGGTCTGGAGGTCGTCCCGGACCTCGCGGAGTCGCTGGGCAAGCCCAGCGCCGACGCGAAGACGTGGACGTACACCCTGAAGAAGGGCCTGAAGTACGAGGACGGTTCGCCGATCACCTCGAAGGACATCAAGTACGCCATCGAGCGAAGCAACTTCTCGCCCGAGGCGCTGTCCAACGGCCCGACGTACTTCAAGGCGCACCTCATCGGCGGCGACAAGTACAAGGGTCCGTACAAGGACAAGAACCCGGACGGCATCGCGTCCATCGAGACCCCGGACGACAGCACCATCGTCTTCAAGCTGAAGGACGCCTTCGCGGACTTCGACTACCTCGCGACCTTCTCGCAGACGGCCCCCGTGCCGGCCGCGAAGGACAAGGGCGCCGAGTACGTCCAGCACATCGTGTCCTCGGGTCCGTACAAGTTCGCTTCGTACGAGGAGGGCAAGAGCGCCAGCCTCGTCCGTAACGAGAACTGGGACCC
Organism: Streptomyces sp. NPDC005262; assembly: GCF_042872425.1. Classification (NCBI taxonomy): domain Bacteria; kingdom Bacillati; phylum Actinomycetota; class Actinomycetes; order Kitasatosporales; family Streptomycetaceae; genus Streptomyces; species Streptomyces sp. NPDC005262. Next base: position 54,400 of record NZ_JBIAKK010000001.1, on the reverse strand, counting down.
GAAGACGGACCCGATCCGCCCGGCCCTGCCGGACAAGATCAACATCCGCTTCAAGGTCAAGCAGGAGACGGTCGACAACGACCTTCTCGCGGACAACCTCACGGTGGACGCGGCCGGCACCGGTGTGGCCCCCGCCACGCAGCCCAAGGTCCTGACCGACCAGAAGCTCAAGAAGCAGACGGACAACGCGTACGCGGGCGCCACCTCGTACATCGGTCTGAACGTGCACGTGAAGCCGTTCGACAACATCCACTGCCGCAAGGCCGTGCAGTGGGGTATCGACAAGGCGTCGGTCCAGGCCGCCCAGGGTGGCGACCCGAAGGGTGACGTCGCGACGACGCTGCTGCCGCCGACCGTCAGCGGGTACAGCAAGTTCGACCTGTACGAGACCGAGGGTCACAAGGGCGACATCGAGAAGGCCAAGGCCGAGCTGAAGGAGTGCGGTCAGCCCAACGGCTTCGAGACCAACATCTCCGCCCGCTCCGACCGTCCGGCCGAGATGTCGATGGTCACCGCGGTCCAGGCGTCCCTGAAGAAGATCGGCGTCACCGCCAACATCAAGACGTTCCCGGGCGGCAAGTACTTCCAGAACTTCGCCGGTAACCCGAGCTACGTCCACGAGCACAAGCTCGGCATGATCATGACCGCGTGGGGCGCCGACTGGCCGACCGGCTTCGGCTTCCTGGACCAGATCATCAACGGCTCGGCCATCAAGCCGACCGGTGGCAACAACGTCCAGGAACTCGACGACCCGGCGATCAACAAGGCGCTCAACTCGGCCATCGCCAACACCGATGACACCGCCCGCGCCAAGGCCTGGGGCGACATCGACAAGCTGGTCGCCGAGAACGCGTCCGCCGTGCCGCTCGTCTACCGCAAGAACCTGCTGCTGCGTCCGGTCTCCGCGACCAACGTCACGGTCACGCAGGCATACCTCGGCATGTACGACTACCTGCTGATGGGCTCCTCCAAGTAACTGCCGGGCCTGTCCGCCGGGCTGATTCATTCGGGGGGCGACCCCCGTACCCCCGAAAGTTCGAAAGGCAGGTGAAGGTTTCGGTGTCCGCCGGACCGGGTGCTCCTCGGAGCGCCCGGCCGGCGGACACCGCCGCCGGACAGCTGTGGCTGCGTACATCATTCGACGCGTCTTCGGCGCGGTGCTGTTGCTGCTGATCGTCAGCGCAGTCACCTTCGCGATTTTCTTCCTCGTCCCCCGGCTGGCCGGGCAGACGATGGACCAGCTTGCCGCGCAGTATGTGGGCAAGGATGCCAATCCTCAGTCCATTGCCGCGGTCAAGCACAACCTGGGTCTCGACCAGCCGCTGTACACGCAGTACTGGCACTTCATCAAGCAGATCTTCGTCGGTGCCACCTACAACTTCGGACCCGACGCCTCGCAGTGCCACGCCCCGTGCTTCGGCTACTCCTTCAAGCGTCACGTCGAGGTCTGGCCGCAGCTCACCCAGCGCATCCCGGTGACGCTCTCGCTGGCCATCGGTGCCGCCGTGATCTGGCTGATCAGCGGCATCGCCATCGGTGTCGTCTCCGCCCTCAAGCGGGGGTCGCTGCTGGACCGTTTCTTCATGGGCGTCGCCCTGGCCGGCGTCTCCCTCCCGATCTTCTTCACCGGCATGCTGGCGCTCGGCGTCCTCACCGTGCAGTGGCCGATCTGGGAAGGCGTCAACTACGTGGCGTTCACGGACAATCCCGCCGACTGGGCGTGGAATCTGCTGATCCCGTGGTGTTCGCTCGCCTTCCTCTACTCCGCGCTCTACGCCCGGCTCACCCGGGCCGGAATGCTGGAGACCATGGGCGAGGACTACATCCGTACGGCCCGCGCCAAGGGCCTCAAGGAGAGCCGGGTCATCGGCAAGCACGGGCTGCGGGCCGCGCTGACCCCCATCGTCACCATCTTCGGCATGGACTTCGGTCTGCTGCTCGGCGGCGCCGTGATCACCGAGACCGTGTTCTCCTTCCCCGGACTCGGCCAGTACGCCGTCAAGAGCGTGCAGGACAACGACCTTCCGATCGTCATGGGCGTGACGCTGGTCGCCGCTTTCTTCATCGTCATCTGCAATCTGCTGGTGGATCTGGTGTACGCCGCCATCGACCCCAGGGTGAGGCTCTCGTGAGTGAGGTTTCCAAGACCGAGGCGCCGGGCGAGCCGGTGGCCGGCCAGCGTTCCGGCGACGACGAGGCCTTCCTCTCCGTACGGGATCTCCGCATCCACTTCCAGACGGACGACGGCCTGGTCAAGTCGGTCGACGGCGTCAGCTTCGATGTGAAGCCGGGGCAGACCCTCGGCATCGTCGGCGAGTCCGGCTCCGGCAAGTCCGTCACCTCGCTCGGCGTGATGGGCCTGCACCGCACGGCCCCCAACGCCCGGATCTCCGGCGAGGTCTGGCTGGACGGCGAGGAACTGATCGGGGCCACCGCCGACCGGGTGCGCGAACTGCGCGGCCGCAAGATGGCGATGATCTTCCAGGACCCGCTCTCCGCGATGCACCCGTACTACACGGTCGGCGCGCAGATCGTGGAGGCATACCGGGTTCACCACAAGGTCAGCAAGAAGATCGCCCGTACGCGTGCGATCGAGATGCTCGACCGGGTCGGCATCCCCGAACCGCACAAGCGGGTCGACGCCTACCCGCACGAGTTCTCCGGCGGTATGCGCCAGCGCGCCATGATCGCGATGGCACTGGTCAACAACCCCGAGCTGCTGATCGCCGACGAGCCGACCACCGCCCTGGACGTCACCGTCCAGGCGCAGATCCTGGACCTGATCCGGGACCTGCAGAAGGAGTTCGGCTCCGCCGTCATCATGATCACCCACGACCTGGGTGTCGTCGCCGAGATGGCCGACGAGCTGCTGGTGATGTACGGCGGCCGGTGCATCGAGCGCGGTCCCGCGGAGCAGGTCTTCTACCAGGCCCAGCACCCGTACACCTGGGGTCTGCTCACCTCGATGCCGCGCATCGACCGCGAGCAGACCGAACGGCTGGTCCCGGTCAAGGGCCAGCCGCCGTCGCTGATCAACATCCCGACCGGCTGCGCCTTCAACCCGCGCTGCCCGTACGCGGACGTCCCCAAGGGCGACATCACCCGCACCACACGTCCCGAGCTGAAGCTGGTCGGCGACGGGCACTACTCGGCCTGCCACATGGCACCCGAGGAGCGCACCCGGATCTGGACCGAAGAGATTGCGCCGAAGCTGTGAGCGAGGCGAATGAGGTGAGCGACGTGAGCCAGAAGAAGGATCCCATCGTGCTCGACAAGGACGTGACGATCCCGGAGCAGGCCACCGCCCCGCGCGAGCCGCTGCTCAAGGTCGAGGGCCTGGTCAAGCACTTCCCGATCCGCAAGGGTCTGTTCGGCCGGCAGAGCGGCGCGGTCAAGGCCGTCGACGGCATCGACTTCGAGGTGTACCCGGGGGAGACCCTGGGCGTCGTCGGTGAATCCGGCTGCGGCAAGTCGACCATGGGCCGGCTGATCACCCGGCTGCTGGAACCGACCGGCGGCAAGGTCGAGTTCGAGGGCCGGGACATCACCCATCTGTCCATGGGGCAGATGAGGCCGATGCGCCGCGACGTCCAGATGATCTTCCAGGACCCGTACTCCTCGCTGAACCCGCGCCACACGATCGGCACGATCGTCAGCGCGCCGTTCAGGCTCCAGGGCGTCGAGCCCGAGGGTGGTCTGAAGAACCACGTCCAGGAGCTGCTGAAGCTGGTCGGGCTCAGCCCCGAGCACTACAACCGCTACCCGCACGAGTTCTCCGGCGGCCAGCGCCAGCGCATCGGCATCGCCCGCGCGCTCGCCCTGCGGCCGAAGCTGGTCGTCGCCGACGAGCCGGTCTCGGCGCTGGACGTGTCGATCCAGGCTCAGGTGGTGAACCTGCTCGACGACCTCCAGGACGAGCTCGGGCTCACCTACGTGATCATCGCGCACGACCTCTCGGTCATCCGCCACGTCTCGGACCGCATCGCCGTGATGTACCTCGGCAAGATCGTCGAGCTCGCGGACCGCAAGTCGCTGTACGAGGCGCCCATGCACCCGTACACCAAGGCCCTGATGTCCGCGGTGCCGGTGCCGGACCCGCGGCGGCGCGGCGTGAAGAGCGAGCGGATCCTGCTCAAGGGTGATGTGCCGTCGCCGATCTCGCCGCCGAGCGGCTGCCGCTTCCACACGAGGTGCTGGAAGGCGACGCAGATCTGCAAGACGCAGGAACCCCCGCTGATCGCGCTGAAGACCGGTCACCAGGTGGCCTGTCACCACCCGGAGAACGCGCCGGACCAGGTGCCGGGCGAGAAGGTGCTGGCCGCGGCGCGGGAGGCGGTCGAGGTGGTTTCGGTGACGAAGGCGGTGGCGGCCGAGGACGCGGAGTCCTCGGAGGGCACTGCGCCGACCGAGGTTGCGGAGCCTGCTCAGGTCACCGAGTCCTCGGAGGCCGGCGAGGCGGCTGAGCCGGCCGAGGTCTCGGAGGCCACCGAGGCTGCCGAGTCGGCTGAGGTCTCGGAGGCTGCTGAGGCCTCGGCGGCCGACGACACGACCGATGGCGACGACACCGCCGCGCCGTCCTCGGACGACGTCGCGACCCCGTCCGGGACCTCGGAGGACAGCCCCAGGCAGTAGTACCGGCACAATTGCCCGGTGCTCAACGAACTGTTCACGCCCTCCGTCCAGCATGCGCTCGACATCGTCGGAATTTTTGTCTTCGCGATCTCCGGCGCACTGCTCGCCGTACGCAAGAACTTCGATGTCTTCGGCATCGCGGTACTCGCCGAGGTGACAGCGCTGGGCGGGGGGCTGTTCCGTGATCTGATCATCGGGGCGGTGCCGCCCGCCGCCTTCACCGATCTCGGTTACTTCCTCACCCCGCTGCTCGCCGCCGGCCTGGTCTTCTTCCTGCATCCGCACGTCGAGCGGATCCAGGTGGCGGTCAACGTCTTCGACGCGGCGGGCCTGGGGCTGTTCTGCGTCACCGGCACCGTCAAGGCGTACGACTACGGTCTGGGCCTCACCGCTTCGGCGGCCCTGGGCCTGGCCACCGCGGTCGGCGGTGGTGTGCTGCGTGACGTACTCGCCAATGAGACGCCGTCGCTGCTGCGCTGGGACCGCGATCTGTACGCGGTGCCCGCGATGGTCGGCGCAATCATGATCGTGCTGTGCATCCGCTTCGGCACGATCAATGCCTTCACCAGCGGCACCGCCGTGATCACCGCCTTTGTCCTGCGGCTGCTGGCGATGCGGTTCCACTGGCGGGCGCCCCGTGCGTACAAGCGATCCTCGGCCGCGGCCGAGGAGGGCTCCGCCGCCACCTGACAGGCCTCGGCTCGCGCCACGGTACGCCGACACATCGCCGACTCAAAAAAGCTACCGCTCAGTAATACAATCGGTGTACGGTGCATTTCATGGCACAGGCAGCTCAGGCACTCATCGGCGACAGCGAGTTCGACAGGGACACCGCCGTCACCCTTCGCGAAGAAGGCGTCTACGACGCCGAACTCTCCGCGGGCTGGACGATCATCCACGCCGTCAACGGCGGGTATCTACTGGCCATGCTCGGCCGCGCGCTCGGCGAGGCCCTGCCGCACCCCGACCCCTTCTCGGTCTCCGCGCACTACCTCACCGCGTCGGTCCCCGGCCCCGCGGTGATCCGGACGCAGGTCGTCCGCACCGGCCGTACCCTCTCCACCGGTCAGGCGTCGCTCTTCCAGTACGCGGAGGACGGCACCGAGGCCGAGCGCATCCGGATCCTCGGCACGTACGGCGACCTGGACTCCCTCTCCGACGACATCCGCACGTCGGCGAAGCCGCCGGCCATGGCGCCGATCGAGCAGTGCTTCGGTCCGGGCGACGGCCCGGCGCCCATCCCCGGAAGCTCCGCGATCACCGAGCGGCTCAACATCAAGCTCGACCCGTCGACCGTCGGCTGGGCCATCGGCGCCCCGTCCGGCAAGGGCGAGATGCGCGGCTGGTTCGGCCTGGCGGACGGGCGCGACGCCGACCCGTACTCCCTGCTGCTCACCGTCGACGCGCTGCCGCCGACCTCGTTCGAGCTGGGGCTCAAGGGCTGGACGCCGACCATCGAGCTCACCACCCACATCCGTTGCCGTCCGGCCCCCGGCCCGCTGCGTGTCTCCATCACCACCCGCAACCTCGCAGGCGGCTTCCTGGAGGAGGACGCGGACGTCTGGGACAGCGCCGACCGGCTGGTCGCCCAGTCCCGCCAGTTGGCCCGCGCCCCGCGCGGCTGAACCATGCCGCCCGGGCTCCCGGAACGCCTGACGTGAGGGGGAGCCAGGCGTCCGGGAGTCGGGACGGCGTGAAATCGGACCGGCTGTTCTCGATCCCGCTGCTCCGGACCCACGGGCCGGCCCCCCATCGGGCGTGCCGAGCGTTTCGGAGCCTCCGCACCCGGTCCCGGCGCCCGGCCGTGCGCGCACCCGTCCGTTCCGCCTGTGGACGGCGGGTGGGCCTGGAGATCGGCCCGGCCGGGGTGCGAGATGCCCGGCATCCCCCATGCCTCAGGCGCCGGTGCCGTCCAGCCAGTGGCGCCTGCCGAGGGTGACGAGGCGCAGCCGCCGGCGGGTGACCTCGGCCACCTGGGCCTCGCCGGCCGGGTCGGCGTCCAGCATCGCGGAGGCCGTGATCACCATGTGGTCGACGTAGAGACCGCCGAGCATCAGCAGGTCCTCGTCGCTCCAGCCCCGCGACTCCGGCTCCGCGCCGAGTGCTTCGGCCACCTCCTCGGCGAACCGCCGCAGTTGGGCCGCTATGGCCTCGCGGACCTGGCTGACGCCACCGTGCTGCTCACGGGCGATGAAGCGGAAGTGGGCAGGCTGCTCACGTACATGACGGGTGATCAGCTGGACGCTGCGGTCCAGCCGGGCCTCGCTGTCGCCCGTCTCGGCGAGGATCGCGCCGATCACCCCGTGCAGGCTGCCCAGTGCTTCCTCGACAAGTGCCACACCGAGCGCGGCGATGTCGTCGAAGTGCCGGTAGAAGGCGGTCGGCGTGACACCCACCGCCCGCGTCACCTCGCGCAGTCCCAGGCTGCTCAGGCTCTGGTGCTCCAACAGCTGGAGCGCGGCGTCCAGCAGTGCCTGGCGGGTTTTCAGCTTCTGGGTCTGGCGGATGCCGACGGTGTGACTCATGCCATTCAGTAAACAACTGTTCTCTGGACCATGGAAGGGATGAACGGGTCTAGACTGACAAGTCAGTGAACACTCGTACTCTCAAATGGCGCACAGGGCGCAGAGGGTCCGAGTGCCCCGAGAACTCGCAGAAAGGCCGAACATGGTCATCCTCGTCGCCGCCCTGCTCCTGCTGGGGGTCGTCCTCGGGGCGGTGGTCCAGATTCCGCTCCCGCTGACCCTCGCCCTCGCCGCCGCGATCGGCTGCTGGCTGCTGATCTTCGCGGTCCGCGAGCGGCTGAGCGCGCACCGCCGGTCCCACTGATCCGGCCTGTCCGATCCGACGTTCGAGCCAATGAAAGAGACGAAGGAGCCTGCACCATGACACTCACCGCATTCGCCCGCCGAGCCGGCACCGGCACGGAAGCCACCACCGCCGGGGGAGACGCCCCGCGGGCCGTCGGCCGCGGGAGGAGCACCCGGGACGCAGACGGCCTGGCCGTCGCCTCCTTCGTGCTCGGGCTGATCGGCCTCCTTGTGATGAACATCGTGCTCGGCCCGATCGCCATCGTGATGGCGGTCATCGCCCTTGCCCGCTCCACCGCCCGCCGCGGCCGCGCCCTCCTCGGACTCGCCCTCGGCATCGCGGACCTCGTCGTCCTGGCCTTCCTGGTCACCGGAAACGGCACCGTCTCCTGGAGCTTCGGCAGCTGACCGACGGCGTCCTGCGGCGCCGCCCCGGCCGGATCGGGCTCCGGTTCGGGCAGGTGACACAGCATCTGACCGCCGTGCGCGGGTACGGACCGCGATGCGCCCGGCATACGCCCCACCCCGGGCTCGTAGAATCGAGCCCACCATGGCTTACCTCGACCACGCCGCGACCACGCCGATGCTTCCGGAGGCGATCGCGGCGATGACCGCCCAGCTCGCCGTCACCGGTAACGCGTCCTCACTGCACGCCGCCGGGCGCCGGGCCCGCCGTACCGTCGAGGAGTCGAGAGAGACCCTCGCCGACGCCCTCGGCGCACGCCCCAGCGAGGTGGTCTTCACCTCCGGCGGTACCGAGGCCGACAACCTCGCCGTGAAGGGCCTCTACTGGGCCCGCCGCGACGCCGACCCCCGGCGCACCCGTGTGCTCGCCGGTCCCGTCGAGCACCATGCCGTGCTGGACGCCGTCGACTGGCTCGCCGAGCATGAGGGGGCGACCGTCGAATACCTCCCCGTCGACGCCTACGGCCGCGTCCACCCGGACACGCTGCGCGAGGCGATCGAGCGCAACCCCGACGATGTCGCGATGGTCACCGTGATGTGGGCCAACAACGAGATCGGCACCATCATGCCGGTACGTGAACTGGCCGCCGTCGCCGGCGAGTTCGACGTGCCGATGCACTCGGACGCGGTGCAGGCCTTCGGTCAGGTGGAGGTCGACTTCGCCGCGTCGGGACTGGCCGCCATGACCGTCAGCGCACACAAGATCGGCGGCCCGTTCGGCATCGGCGCGCTGCTGCTCGGCCGCGCCCACACCCCCGTACCCGTGCTGCACGGCGGAGGCCAGGAGCGGCATGTGCGCTCCGGGACCCTCGACGTGCCCGCCATCGCCGCCTTCGCGGTGGCCGGCCGGCTCGCCGCCGGCAACCGCGAGGAGTTCTCCCGGGAGATCGGCGGACTCCGCGACCAGCTGGTCGCGGCCGTGCTCGCGGCCGTTCCCGACGCCATCCTCGGCGGCGATCCGGCCCCCGGCGGCCGGCTCCCGGCCAACGCCCACTTCACGTTCCCCGGCTGCGAGGGAGACTCCCTGCTCCTGCTGCTGGACGCCCAGGGGATCGAATGCTCCACCGGCTCCGCCTGCACGGCGGGAATCGCCCAGCCCAGCCACGTACTGCTGGCCACCGGCACCGACCCGGACCTGGCCCGCGGCACGCTGCGGTTCTCGCTCGGACACACATCGACCAAGCAGGACGTGGAGGACGTCGCCCGGGCGATCGGGCCTGCGGTCGAGCGCGCGCGGACGGCGGGGCTCAGCTGAACCGGGCGACGGGCGCCGCTGTCACCGGGCGCCCGCTGCCCTCACCAGTCCGATGTACCGGTCCCAGTCCCAGTGCGGCCCCGGATCGGTGTGGTCGGTGCCGGGCACCTCGACATGCCCGATGATGTGCGTCCGGTCCACCGGTATCCGGTACCGCCCGCATATCGCGGCCGACAGTCGTGCCGACGACGCGTACATCGCGGCCGTGAAGTCCTGCGGCCGGTCCACGAACCCCTCGTGCTCGATGCCGACGCTGCGCTCGTTGTACGACTTGTTCCCTGCGTGGAACGCCACGTCCAGCTCACGGATCATCTGCGTCACATGACCGTCCTTGCGCACCACGTAGTGCGCCGCCGCGCCGTGGCCGGGGTCCTGGAAGACCCGGACCGCGCCGCGGAAGCTGCCCTGGGTCACATGGATGACGACCCGGTCTATGGCGTAGTCGGCGGGGCGGTCCGCCCGTCGCCAGTTCGCCGGGGACGCCGCCGTCCACTGCGCCCGTGCGTAATCCAGCTCGCCGGGCTTGCGGGGCTTCTCCACCCCGGGCAGCCGCCACCAGGCGTGCTCCAGTTTCTCCCGGGCCAGCGCCGCCGTGCCCACCGCCGTGACAGCAGCGCCGATCAGCAACCCGCGCCGGCTGATGCCGTGCTCCGCCTCGGCCCCCGCCGACCGCCTGGCGCCTGCCGTCTCCTTGGTCCCCATGAGATCGACAACGCATATCCGAGAGCTTTCGGTTCCCGGCGACCCGTACCCTGGTGGAGCTATGACTCAGACTTCCCAGCGCCCCCTCCGTGTGCTCGCCGCCATGTCGGGCGGTGTCGACTCCGCCGTCGCCGCGGCCCGAGCCGCCGAGGCGGGCCACGACGTGACCGGTGTGCACCTCGCCCTCTCCGCGAACCCGCAGTCGTTCCGTACCGGGGCGCGGGGCTGTTGCACCATCGAGGACTCCCGCGACGCCCGCCGCGCCGCGGACGTCATCGGCATCCCGTTCTACGTCTGGGACCTGGCGGAACGCTTCCGCGAGGACGTCGTGGAGGACTTCGTCGCCGAGTACGAGGCGGGCCGCACGCCCAACCCGTGTCTGCGCTGCAACGAGAAGATCAAGTTCGCGGCGCTGCTCGACAAGGCGCTCGCGCTCGGCTTCGACGCCGTCTGCACCGGCCACTACGCCACCGTCGTGCTGAACGAGGACGGCAGCCGCGAGCTGCACCGCGCCTCGGACATGGCCAAGGACCAGTCGTACGTCCTCGGTGTCCTGGACGAGAGGCAGCTCGCCCACGCGATGTTCCCGCTCGGCGACACCCTCACCACCAAGGACGAGATCCGCGCCGAGGCGGAGACCCGTGGCCTGGCCGTGGCGAAGAAGCCCGACAGCCACGACATCTGCTTCATCGCCGACGGCGACACCCAGGGCTTCCTGGCCGACCGCCTCGGCGGCAAGGCCGAGGGTGACATCCTCGACGAGTCCGGCAACAGGCTCGGCACCCACGACGGCGCCTTCGGTTTCACCATCGGCCAGCGCAAGGGCCTGCGCATCGGCCACCCCGCCGCCGACGGCAAGCCGCGCTACGTCCTCGACATCTCGCCGGTGAACAACACGGTGACGGTCGGCCCGGTCGAGGCCCTCGACGTCACGGCGCTGACGGCGATCAAGCCCCGCTGGTGCGGCACGGCTCCGGCCGGCCCCGGCACGTACACCGCTCAGCTCCGCGCCCACGGCGGCGAGACCGAGGTGACCGCCGAGCTGGTGGACGGCACGCTGAACGTCGCCTTCACCGAGCCGGTACGGGGTGTGGCCCCCGGCCAGGCGGTCGTGCTGTACGACGGGACGCGAGTGGTCGGCTCGGCGACGATCGCGACGACGGTGCGGCGCACCGAAGCCGCGGTCGGCCGGAGCTGAAGCAGTTCCTCCGAAGCGGGCCGGGCCCGGGCCGCGACGGGGCGTCGTGGGCCGTGGGACCTACGACGCCCGGCTGACGTGCACGTCCTTCGAGAAGAACTCCGCCAGCACCGGCGCGACCACCTGTGGCGCCAGGTCATGCGTCTGACCCGTCAGCGTGCGGTGCCGGGCGCGCGGGATCGCGTCCGCGAGGATGCGGGTCAGGGTGCGCATCGGGGTGGGACTGAATCCGCCCGTGATCACCATGGTGCGCGCGGTGACGGACCCGAGGCGCTCGGTGGGGACCGTGCCGTTGCCGAGGATCGCGTCGTCGTACGCCAGGGTGTGCGCCAGTGATTCGAGGCCGCGCCACAGAGGGGCGTGCCGCATCCGGGTGATCATGTCGGCCGGGATTCCCGCGAGCGACAGGAACAGCTCGAGAGCCCCCGCCCGGTCCCCGGCCGACAGCAGGCGGTGCAGCCGGGTCGCGTAGCGCGCCTTGGCCCGGCGGCCCGGTGCGTCCGGGGCGAACGGCGGTTCGTACACCGCGAGCAGGTCGACGGGCAGCCCCGCAGCCTGCGCCTCCAGCGCCAGGGCGCCGCCGGACGACATCCCGAACACCGAGGCCCGGCCACCGACCCGATCGATCATCGCCGCCAGATCCTCGACCTCGCGTTCGACCGCGTACGGCGCGCCGTCGCCGCTGGAGCCGCGGCCGCGCCGGTCATAGGTCACGACGCCGAACCGCGACGCCAGAAGTTCCGCCAGCGGTGCCTCGGTCGCCGCAGTGCTCAGCGCTCCGCCCACCAGAATCACGGGCGGCCCGTCACCTCTGCGCCGATGGGCGATCAAAGTGCCGTCACGGGAAGGAGTCCTGTCCATGTGCAGAGGGACTGTGGCGCACGGCAGAACTCATCGCTGCGGCGAGGAAGTTTTTCGAGATTCTTCAACTCCGCAGTTCAGCAAGGTGTCCGGCGATCAGTCGGAGACCGTCTCGGTGTCGTAGAAGCAGAAGTGGTCCTTGATCGCCGCGACTTCGGGCTTGGGGTCCGGATAGGCCCAGACGAGATCGGCCGCGTCCGGCAGCGACCAGTAGGAGGCATCCCCCTTGAACGGGCAGTGGGTGCGGTTGTCCGACGCCGTGAGGAGCTCAGTGCGGACGTCCTCGGGCGGCAGGTAGTAACGGACCGGACAGCCCGTCTCGCGCAGTACGAGCGGACGGCGGCTCTCGGCGAGCAGCTGACCGTCACGCACCACGCGCACATGCTCGGTGCCGGGCTCGACGGTGATCACATGTCCTGTGGTGGAAGTCATGTCTTGTTCAGCCCTGCCGTGCACCGGATTCTTCCCCGGAACAACCCCCCGTCCCGTGGCGTGTCCGTGGGGGCACTTACGGTTGATGCATGAACATCTGCGTCTTTCTCTCCGCCGCCGACCTCGACGACCGCTACACCCGGCCCGCCCGCGAGTTCGCCGAGCTGATGGGCCGCGGCGGACACACACTGGTCTGGGGCGGGTCGGAGAGCGGGCTGATGAAGGTCGTCGCCGACGGGGTGCAGGAGTCGGGCGGGCGGCTCGTCGGGGTCTCGGTGGACTTCATGGCCGCCCAGGCCCGGACCGACGCCGACGAGATGGTGATCGCACGCGATCTCGCCGAGCGCAAGGCGCTGCTCCTGGAGAAGGCCGACGCCGTCGTGATCATGGTGGGCGGTATGGGGACGCTCGACGAAGCCACCGAGATCCTGGAGCTCAAGAAGCACGGCAAGCACGACAAGCCGGTCGTCCTGCTGAACACGGCGGGTTTCTACGACGGGCTGCGCCTGCAGTTCCAGCGCATGGAGGACGAGGGCTTCCTGCCCCTTCCCCTCACGGACCTGGTGTTCTTCGCGAAGGACGGGGTCGGCGCGCTCGCCTACCTGGAGGAGTGGTCCGGCATCCAGTAGCCACGCGGCCGGATGCGATCATGGGCGCATGTCCACTCACCTCATCACCGGCGCCGGCTCCGGCATCGGCGCAGCTGTCGCCCGCCGTCTCCTGGAGCGCGGTGACGAACTCGTGCTGCTGGCCCGTGACGCGGGCCGCGCCAAGGAGCTGGCCGCGCTCCACCCCGGAGCCCGCACGCTCGTCGGCGACCTCGGCAACCCGGACCGGCTGTCCTGGGCGCTCGCGCAGCAGTCGCTCCCGGAGCGGATCGACTCGCTGCTGCACATCGCGGGCGTCGTGGAGCTGGGCCAGGTCGGGGAGCTCACGCCCAAGGCATGGCACTTCCAGCTCAACGCCAACCTGGTCGCCCCTGCCGAGCTGACCCGGCTCTTCCTGCCGCAACTGCGCGTGGCCCAGGGCCACGTCGTCTTCGTGAATTCGGGCGCCGGACTCAGCGCGCACGCCGAGTGGAGCGCGTACGCAGCGAGCAAGCACGGCCTGAAGGCGCTCGCCGACTCGCTGCGCGAGGAGGAGCACGGAAACGGTGTCCGGGTGAGCTCCGTCTACCCCGGACGTACTGCCAGCCCCATGCAGGCCAAGGTGCACCAGCAGGAGGGCAAGGAGTACGACGCCTCCCGGTTCATCGACCCGGAGTCCGTGGCGACCATGATCGTGATGGCGATCGACCTGCCGCGCGACGCCGAGGTCAACGACCTGACGGTCCGCCCCGGGCACTGAAACCCCGGCCACCCGGTCCGCGGAGGCCGGGTCCCCGACGCCGAGTGGACCCGGCCCGGTCCGCGAGCGTCGGCCGCCGGGCCCGCACCGGGCCCGGCGGGCCGGACCGTAGGCTTCCTGCGTGACCGAGAAAAACAAGTTCAGCGGGTGCCGTGCGACCGGGATCGGATCCATGCCCGGGGGAGACGCGCGGGAGGCGGCGAAGACCGTCACCGGGTCCTTCGCGGACGGTGAGGGCCTGCCGTATCTGCCGGAACTGCCCGCACGCGGGCCCGGCGCCGACATGATCGGGCGGACCATCGGACTGCTCGTCGACATGTACGGCCATGTCGAGCCCAGCGGCTGGCGCATCAGTGACCGGCCGGGCCGCGACACCCGGCGGGCCCGGTCCTGGCTGGGCGAGGACCTCGACGCCCTGGAGGAGTTCACCCAGGGGTACGAGGGGCCGCTCAAGGTCCAGGCTGTCGGCCCCTGGACGCTCGCCGCCGCACTGGAACTGCGGGGCGGCGAGGCCGTGCTCGGCGACCCGGGTGCCTGCCGCGACCTGGCGGCCTCGCTGGCCGAGGGGCTGCTGGGCCATCTCGCCGAGGTACGGCGCAGGATGCCCGGCGCCCGGGTGATCCTCCAGCTCGACGAACCGTCCCTGACCGGCGTACTGCGCGGGCACATCAGGACGGCGAGCGGCTACCGCACATACCGGGCCGTGGACCGGCAGGTGGTGGAGGGCACGCTCCGCGACGTCCTGGCGGCGAACGGGGAAGAGGCGACGCTCGTGCACACCTGCGCGCCCGATGTGCCGTTCGCGCTGCTGCGCCGGGCCGGTGCCGACGGCATCTCGTTCGACTTCTCACTGCTCACCGAGCGTGAGGAGGAAGCGATCGGGGAAGCGGTCGAAGGCGGTACGCAGCTCTTCCTCGGGGTGGTGCCCGGCACCGACCCGGCTTCGGGCGCATTGTCGGACCCGGGCGGTAGCGTCATGGGTGTCAGGACGCTGTGGCGCAGGCTGGGGCTGAATCCGGGGACTCTCGCCGAGTCGCTGGTGATCACCCCGTCGTGCGGGCTCGCGGGTGCGTCGCCCGCGTACGCGCGCGCCGTGCTCGCCCACTGCGCCCGGGCCGCGAGATCGCTCGCAGACAACCCTGAGTAAGCGGGTATCGGGTAACGGGAGGACGAGACGATGACCGGCGGACAGACATCGGAAGTGCCCACGGAGGCGCAGCAGCGGCATGCGCTCCTTGCGGAACAGATCGAGGAGCACCGCTTCCGGTACTACGTGAACGACCAGCCGGTCGTCAGCGACGCCGAGTTCGACCGGCTGATGCGCTCGCTGCAGGACCTGGAGGACGAGTACCCGCAGCTGCGTACGCCCGAGTCGCCGACCCAGAAGGTCGCGGGGCCGTACCGGACGGAGTTCACCTCGATCGAGCACCGTGAGCGGATGCTCTCCCTGGACAACGCCTTCGACGACGAGGGGCTGGCGGTCTGGGCCGAGCGCGTCGCGAAGGACGTCGGCGCCGGCGCCTACCACTTCCTGTGCGAGCTCAAGGTGGACGGTCTCGCGGTCAACCTCACGTACGAGCAGGGGCTGCTGACCCGCGCCGCGACCCGCGGCGACGGCCGCACCGGCGAGGACATCACCCCCAATGTCCGCACGATCGCCGAGATCCCGCACCGGCTGAAGGGCGACCGGATCCCGGCGCTGGTCGAGATCCGTGGCGAGGTCTTCTTCCCGATGGAGGCGTTCGAGGAGCTCAACGCCCGGCTGGTGGCGGCCGACGACAAGCCGTTCGCCAACCCGCGCAACGCGGCGGCGGGCTCACTGCGCCAGAAGGACCCGAAGGTCACCGCCGGGCGCCCGCTGCACATGGTGGTGCACGGCATCGGCGCCCGTGAGGGCCTCGAGATCGACCGGCTCTCGCATGCCTACGAGCTGCTGCACGAATGGGGACTGCCCACCGCGAAGTACAACAAGGTCGTCGACTCCCTCGACGAGGTAAGGGAGTTCATCGCGTACTTCGGCGAGAACCGGCACTCCGTGGAGCACGAGATCGACGGCGTCGTCGTCAAGCTCGACGAGATCGCGCTCCAGGGCCGGCTGGGCTCCACTTCGCGCGCGCCGCGCTGGGCGATCGCCTGGAAGTACCCGCCGGAGGAGGTGAACACCAAGCTGGTGAACATCCGGGTCGGTGTCGGACGCACCGGCCGGGTCACTCCGTACGCACAGGTCGAACCCGTCGAGGTGGCGGGCTCCGAGGTCGAGTTCGCCACCCTGCACAACCAGAACGTGGTGAAGGAGAAGGGCGTCCTCATCGGGGACACGGTGGTGATCCGCAAGGCGGGCGACGTGATCCCGGAGATCCTCGGCCCGGTCGTCGATCTGCGGGACGGAACCGAGCGGGCGTTCGTGATGCCGACCCACTGCCCCGAGTGCGGGACGGAGCTGCGGCCCATGAAGGAGGCCGACATCGACGTCCGCTGTCCCAACGCGCGCTTCTGCCCAGCGCAGTTGCGCGAGCGCATCGCCTATCTCGCGGGCCGCAAGTGCCTGGACATCGACCACTTCGGTTATGTCGCGGCGGCCGCCCTGACCAAGCCGCTGGAGCCCACCGAGCCGCCCCTGCGCGACGAGAGCGACCTCTTCGGGCTGACGATCGAGCAGTTGCTGCCGATCCGGGCCTACGTCCTGGACATGGACAGCGGACTGCCCAAGCACGACCCGAAGACCGGTGAGGAGAAGACCGCCCTGGTCTTCGCCAACCAGCACGGCGAGCCGAAGAAGAACGCGGTGGCGATGCTGGAATCGATCACCGCCGCCAAACAGGCGCCGCTGGCCCGGATCCTCACCGGGCTCTCGATCCGTCATGTCGGCCCGGTCGCGGCCGAGGAGCTGGCCCGTCAGTTCCGTTCGATGGACCGCATCGAGGCGGCGACCGAGGAGGAGCTGGCCGCAGCGGACGGCGTCGGACCCATCATCGCCGCCTCGGTCACCCAGTGGTTCGCGGAGGACTGGCACCGGGAGATCCTGCGCAAGTGGCGGGAGGCCGGGGTCCGGATGGCCGACGAGAGCGCGGGTGAGGACGAGGCACCGCGTCCGCTCGAAGGGCTCGTCGTCGTCGTCACGGGCACGCTGGCCGATCACACCAGGGATGGCGCGAAAGAGGCCCTGCAGAGCCGTGGGGCAAAGGTGACCGGGTCCGTCTCGAAGAAGACCTCCTTCGTGGTGGTCGGCGACAATCCGGGCTCGAAGTACGACAAGGCGATGCAACTGAAGGTTCCGGTTCTGGACGGGGCGGGCTTCGCCGTACTGCTCGAACAGGGGCCTGACGCGGCACGCGAGGCGGCTGTACCGGTCGCCGGACCGGTCGAGGAATAGCCGAGCCGCGACGGGCCCGGACGGGCGAACGGCGTGACCGGGAAGCCAGGTTCACCCGTTCGGCGCATACCAGATCCTGAAGGATGGTCAGTTCGCATTCGGGCAAGAGCTGTAGAGCGCTGCCCGTACGGGCGCTCCGCGGCCTACTGTTGAGATGTGCGCCTGCCGTGCCGGGTACGTGACGGTGATTCCGGCTGCGTGACGGTCATGGGTTCGTGGTGGCATGGGAGCAGGACGAGCAGGTGACATCGGCACTGCCGGCTGTGAGAGGGACGCAATGAAACCGACCGAGAGCGCCGCACCGGTGTCGCGGCTGCAAGGTTTCCTCGGCCTCATGCCCAAAGTGGGTGCCGCCGTTGTGCTGATCGCCACTGTCCAGCTGGCGACCGGCTTCTACCGGACCGTGAGCGCCGGGCACGCACTCTTCCCGGACGGCGCGGCCGGCTGGTCGCTCGCCGTCCTCACCGGGATCATCGTCGGCCATCTCGTCGCGCTCGGGCGCGACCGCTGGTGGGGTGGCACCGGATCGGGAGCCGCCCTCACCCTCGCCGTGCTGCTGCTCTACGGCTGGGTGCCCGCCGGCCTGGTCAGTCTGGTCGTCGTCGTGCTCGTCGGGGTGGCCCGCAGACACCGCTGGTGGCAGGGGCTGCTGCATGGGGCGGTGGACATCCTGGGGATAGGTGCGGCGGCTCTGGTCCTCGCCGCGTTCGGTGACGTGCAGAGCGTCGAGTCGCCCTGGAAGCCACTCGACTGGGGCATAGACGCCGTCCCGGAAGTCATACTGGCCGCCTCCACATATCTCGTCGTCACCAGGGTCCTCCTCTGGTACGCACGGGCACCACAGGGCGGCGGGCTGCCGACCATCGCCCGCACCGCCCTGCTGCGCCAGGGGCTGGTCGCGGTCGCGCTCCTCGGGCTCGCCCCGCTGATCTGCGTCGTCGCGATCGCCACACCCGTACTGCTGCCGCTGTTCGCGGTTCCGCTGATCGCCCTGGACTCCACGCTCTGGATCGCCCGTGCCCGGGCCGAGGAGCAGCTGCGGGACCCGCTGACCGGACTGCCCAACCGGCAGTGGCTGTTGGAGCGCACCTGGACAGCGCTGGAGGACGCCGAGAACGTCGGCGCCAGATCCGCGCTCGTCCTGATCGACCTCGACCGGTTCCGTGCGGTCAACGACACCCTCGGTCATCTCGCGGGTGACCGGCTGCTGCTGCAGATCGCGGAGCGGCTCCGGCTGGCCCTGCCGCGCGGAGCGGAGGCCGCGCGGCTCGGCGGCGACGAGTTCGCCGTGCTGCTGCCGACCGCGGACTCCACCACCAGTGCCCAGCGCGTCGCCCGCCATCTGGTCGCCGAGCTCTCCTCGCCGCTGGACCTCGACGGCCTCACCCTGGTGCTGGAGGCCAGCGCCGGGGTCGCCGTCTACCCCGACCACGCCTTGGACGCCGAAGGGCTGCTCAGACGGGCGGACGTGGCGATGTACCAGGCCAAGCGGGACCGTACGGGTGTCGAGGTGTACGAGTCGAAGCGGGACAGCAACACCCCGGACCGGCTCGGACTCCTCGGGGATCTGCGGCGCGCTCTGGACGCCGGCGAGGTGGAGCTCCACTACCAGCCGAAGGTCCGGTTCGACGGCCAGGTGGCCGGGCTCGAGGCGCTGGTGCGCTGGGTGCACCCGGAGCGCGGCCGGGTCCCTCCGGACGAGTTCATCGCCATCGCCGAGTCCTCGGGTCTGATGCCGCACCTCACCGAGTACGTGCTGGAGACGGCGCTGGCCCAGGTCGCCCGGTGGCGGGCGCAGGGGCTGTTCGTCCCGGTCGCGGTCAACGTCTCCCCGCGCGACGTCCACACCCCGGGCTTCGCGGGCGGCGTCGCGGCCCGGCTCGCCCGGCACGGCGTCCCGCCCGGCTCCCTGCAGCTGGAGATAACGGAACACGTACTGCTGGAGGACCCGCAGCGCGCCGCCGACACGCTGGCCGGCCTGACCGGGCACGGCGTGAAGATGTCCCTCGACGACTTCGGTACGGGGTACTCCTCGCTGGTGCACCTGCGCCGGCTGCCGGTCAGCGAGCTGAAGATCGACCGGTCCTTCGTCGCCCGGCTGGCCGTCGACAACGAGGACGCGGAGATCGTCCGCTGCACCATCGACCTGGCCCACTCGCTCGGCCTGCTGGTCGTCGCCGAGGGCGTCGAGGACGACGAGACCTGGGAGCGGCTGCGCGACCTGCGCTGCGATGCGGTGCAGGGGTGGCTGGTCGCGGCCGCGATGCCGCCGCAGGAGACGACGGCGTGGCTGCGGGCGCGTGGCGAGCACGGCTGGCGGCGTCCGGCGGAGCTGGCCGCCGCGGCTGCCGCGGCCGCTGCCGCCGCATCGGGGGTGACGGGCGTGACGGCAGCGGTGGCCGAGTTGGAACAGCGGCAGCCGGGGCGGTCCACGCAGTCGCGTCCGGCGACGACATGAGCGGGCCCGGCGGCCCGGATCCCGGCGGCGGAATCGAGCCGTTCGCCCCCGAAACGGGCACGGCCGGGGGCTGACCGGAGGCGAGTGTTCCGTGGGTGGCGGCCCCGTCAGCGCCGGACCCCATAGGATTGGGGCCAAAACCACAACACTCACCCCTGAGGATCGCTGCATGCCTGGCATCACGCGCGAGGAGGTCGCCCACCTCGCCCGGCTGGCGCGTCTGGAGCTGAAGGGCGAAGAGCTCGATCACTTCGCCGGTCAGCTCGACGACATCATCGGCGCGGTCGCCCGCGTCTCCGAGGTCGCCGACCAAGACGTACCGCCGACCTCCCACCCGCTGCCGCTGACCAACGTCATGCGCGCGGACGAGGTCCGTCCGTCGCTCACCCCCGAGCAGGCGCTCTCCGGCGCCCCGGCCCAGGAGCAGCAGCGTTTCAAGGTGCCGCAGATCCTGGGGGAGGACTAGAAGTCATGACGGACAACAGCTCCATCATCAAGCTCACCGCCGCCGAGATCGCCGCGAAGATCGCTTCCGGCGAGCTCACGGCCGTCGAGGTCACCGAGGCGCACCTGGCCCGGATCGACGCGGTCGACGAGAAGGTCCACGCCTTCCTGCACGTCGACCGTGAGGGCGCGCTCGAGCAGGCCCGTGCCGTCGACGCGAAGAAGGCCGCGGGCGAGAAGCTCGGCCCGCTGGCCGGTGTCCCGCTCGCGCTGAAGGACATCTTCACCACGAAGACCATGCCGACCACCGTCGGCTCGAAGATCCTCGAGGGCTGGGTCCCGCCGTACGACGCGACCCTGACCAAGAGGCTGAAGGCCGCCGACGTCGTCATCCTCGGCAAGACCAACATGGACGAGTTCGCCATGGGGTCCTCCACCGAGAACAGCGCCTACGGCCCGACCGGTAACCCGTGGGACCTCACCCGGATCCCGGGTGGCTCCGGAGGTGGCTCCTCGGCCGCCCTCGCGTCGTTCGAGGCCCCGCTCGCCATCGGCACGGACACCGGCGGTTCCATCCGCCAGCCCGCCGCCGTCACCGGCACCGTCGGCGTCAAGCCCACCTACGGTGCGGTCTCCCGCTACGGCATGGTCGCCTTCTCGTCCTCCCTCGACCAGGGTGGCCCCTGCGCCCGCACGGTCCTGGACGCGGCGCTGCTCCACGAGGCGATCGCCGGACACGACCCGCTGGACTCGACGTCCATCGACGCCCCGGTCCCGCCGGTCGTCGAGGCCGCCCGCAACGGCAGCGTCGACGGCATGCGCATCGGCGTCGTCAAGCAGTTCTCCGGCGAGGGCTACCAGGCCGGTGTCGTGCAGCGTTTCAACGAGTCGGTCGAGCTTCTGAAGTCGCTCGGTGCCACCGTCGTCGAGCTGGACTGCCCGTCCTTCGACCTGGGTCTGTCGGCGTACTACCTGATCGCGCCGTCCGAGTGCTCCTCGAACCTGGCCCGCTTCGACGCCATGCGCTACGGCCTCCGGGTCGGCGACGACGGCACGAAGTCCGCCGAGGAGGTCACCGCGCTCACCCGCGAGGCCGGTTTCGGCGACGAGGTCAAGCGCCGCGTCATCCTCGGTACGTACGCACTCAGCTCCGGCTACTACGACGCGTACTACGGCTCGGCGCAAAAGGTCCGCACGCTCATCACCCGGGACTTCGAGAAGGCCTTCGAGCAGGTCGACGTGATCGTCTCCCCGACGACGCCGACCACCGCCTTCCCGATCGGCGAGCGCGCCGACGACCCGATGGCGATGTACCTGGCCGACCTGTGCACCATTCCGACCAACCTGGCCGGCAACTCCGCGATGTCGCTGCCCTGCGGTCTCGCACCGGAGGACGGTCTGCCGGTCGGTCTGCAGATCATCGCCCCCGCCATGAAGGACGACCGGCTGTACAAGGTCGGGGCAGCCGTCGAGGCCGCCTTCGTGGAAAAGTGGGGGCACCCGCTGCTGGAGGAGGCTCCGTCACTGTGAGCGCACTGACCAAGGCCAAGGGCTTCAAGAAGTCCAAGACCGGTACGTACCTGTCCATCGGCACCACCGCGTTCGGTGCGGTCAGCGTGCTCAAGCAGGCCAAGAAGGCACGCTCCGAGCACGACACGCTCCGGCTGGTCGACGCCGTCGTCTCCGCTGCCGCCATCGCCACCGGCATCGCTCTGCTCTACCGAGAGCTGAAGCGCCTGGGCGACGACGACGTACTGCTGGGCTGAGAGGGAAAGTTTCACCGTGACTGTCACTGACCTGGTGCCGTACGAGGACGCCCTCGCGACGTACGACCCCGTCATGGGCCTGGAGGTCCATGTCGAGCTCGGCACCAAGACCAAGATGTTCTGCGGCTGCTCCACCGAACTGGGCGCGGAGCCGAACTCGCAGACGTGCCCGACCTGCCTCGGCATGCCCGGCTCGCTGCCGGTCGTCAACGCCATCGGCGTCGAGTCCGCCATCAAGATCGGTCTCGCGCTGAACTGCGAGATCGCCGAGTGGTGCCGCTTCGCCCGGAAGAACTACTTCTATCCGGACATGCCGAAGAACTTCCAGACCTCGCAGTACGACGAGCCGATCGCCTTCGACGGCTATCTGGACGTCCAGCTGGAGGACGGGGAGACCTTCCGGGTGCAGATCGAGCGCGCCCACATGGAGGAGGACACCGGTAAGTCGCTGCACGTCGGCGGCGCCACCGGCCGTATCCACGGCGCGTCCCACTCCCTGCTGGACTACAACCGTGCGGGCATCCCGCTCATCGAGATCGTCACCAAGCCGATCGAGGGAGCGGGAGCGCGCGCCCCCGAGGTCGCGAAGGCGTACGTCGCCGAGCTGCGCGAGCTCATCAAGGCCCTGGGCGTCTCCGAGGCCCGCATGGAGCAGGGCCAGATGCGCTGCGACGTGAACCTGTCGCTGCGCCCCAACGGCACCGAGACGTTCGGTACCCGCTCCGAGACGAAGAACGTGAACTCGCTGCGTTCCGTCGAGCGCGCCGCCCGTTACGAGATCCAGCGCCACGCCGCGGTGCTGAACTCCGGCGCCAAGGTCGTGCAGGAGACCCGGCACTTCCACGAGGAGGACGGCTCCACCACGGCCGGCCGCATCAAGGACAACGCCGAGGACTACCGCTACTTCCCGGAGCCGGACCTGGTTCCCGTCGCCCCGGCCCGTGACTGGGTCGAGGAGCTGCGCAAGGGGCTTCCCGAGCTGCCGCTGGTACGCCGCAACCGGCTGCGCGAGGAGTGGGGTGTCTCGGAGTTCGACATGCAGTCGATCCTCAACGCGGGCGCGGTCGACCTGATCGTCGCCACGACCGAGGCGGGTGCCCTGTCCGACCAGGCCCGCAAGTGGTGGATGGGCGAGCTGGCCCGGCACTCCAACGAGACCGGTGTCGCCCTGGACGAGCTGGCGATCACCCCGGCGCAGGTCGCCCGGGTGACCGAGCTCGTCGCTTCCGGCGACCTCAACGACAAGCTGGCGCGCCAGGTCATCGAGGGTGTCCTCGCGGGCGAGGGCGACCCGGACGTGGTGGTCGAGAAGCGCGGCCTGAAGGTCGTCTCGGACGAGGGCGCGCTGGGCGCGGCCGTGGATGAGGCCATCGCCGCCAACGCGGACGTCGCGGACAAGATCCGCGGTGGCAAGGTCGCGGCGGCGGGTGCGCTCGTCGGCGCGGTCATGAAGGCCACCCGCGGCCAGGCGGACGCGGCCCGGGTGCGCGAGCTGATCCTGGAGAAGCTCGGCGTCGAAGGCTGAGTCGTTCGCGCAGCTGTACGCAGTGAGGGGGCGGTGCACCCGTTGACCGGGTGCGCCGCCCCCTCATGGTTCTTCGCGCGCCCGGAGAGAGAGTCCGCTGAACACCGTCACCGCCGAAATCGTCTCCGTCGTACTGCTCCTCGCGGTGCTGGCGTTCGCCGTCGTACGTCCCCGGGGACTGCCGGAGGCGACCGTCGCCGTACCCGCGGCCGTACTGGTGGTCGTGACGGGCGCCGTGCCGTTCGCGGACGCCCGCGAGCAGATCGGCAGCCTGCTGCCGGTCGTCGGCTTCCTCGCCGCCATCCTCGTACTCGCGCAGCTCTGCGCCGACGAGGGACTGTTCACGGCCGCCGGCCATATGGTCGCCCGCCTCTGCCGGGGGCGAACCGGACCGCTGCTCGGCGGGGTCTTCGTCGTGGCGGCGCTGATCACAGCCGTCCTCAGCCTGGACGCGACCGTGGTCCTGCTGACGCCCGTCGTCATCGCCACCGCCGCCCGCGTCGGCGCCCGTCCCCGCCCGTACGTCTACGCCTGCGCGCATCTCGCCAACTCGGCGTCCCTGCTGCTTCCCGTCTCCAACCTCACCAACCTGCTGGCGTTCACGGCGAGCGGCCTCTCCTTCACCCGCTTCGCCGCGCTGATGACCCTGCCGTGGCTGGCTGCCATCGGCGTCGAGTACGTCATCTTCCGCCGTGTCTTCGCCGACGACCTGGCAGCGGGCGCGCACCCGCCGGATCCGGACGAGGAACCGACCGGCGTCCCCGTCTTCACGCTCGTCGTCCTCGCCCTGACACTGGCGGGCTTCGTCGTCACGTCGTTCGCGGGCGCGGAACCGCTGTGGGCCGCGCTGGCCGGGGCGACCGTCCTCGGGATCCGGGCACTGGGACAGCGGCGAACCACGGTCAAGGGGCTGGTGCACGCGGCCAACCCGATGTTCTGCCTCTTCGTGCTGGCCCTCGGCGTCGTCGTCGCGGCCGTCGTCGAGCACGGCCTCGGCGCCGGGATCGGCGCACTCCTGCCAGACGATTCGTCACTGCCCGCGCTGCTGGCGGTGGCCGCGGTCGCGGCGCTGCTGGCCAACCTGATCAACAACCTGCCCGCGATCCTCGCCCTGCTCCCGGTCGTCGCGGCGGCCGGCCCGGGACCGTTGCTCGCCGCGCTGATCGGGGTGAACCTCGGGCCCAACCTCACCTATGTCGGCTCCCTCGCCACGCTGCTCTGGCGCCGCATCCTGCACGCCCACGACGCCGCTCCCGACCTGGGCCACTTCACCCGGCTCGGGCTGATCGCCGTGCCCGCGACGCTGATCGCGTCCACGCTCGCGCTGTGGGGAGCGCTGCACACGATCGGGGTTTGACCGGTACCGCGGCGGGACAGGCGGTCCGGACCCTCCGAGGCGGCCTGCTGGACGTTCACCGCCGGGCCGCGCGGTGGTCTTTCTGCCGCCACCTGCCTTGATTAGCTTCCCGGCTGTAGGACCGGACCAGGGAGGCTCAAATTGACCACGGACATCTCACGGCGACGACTCATCGCGCTCGGCGGCGGCGCCCTCGGTGCCGCGGCGGCCGGGTCGCTGCTGCCGCCGTCGCTGCAGGCCGCGCTCGCCGCGCAGCCGGCGCGCCCGGCGGGGTCCGGCGGGCTCGGGGACATCAGGCACGTGGTGATCCTCATGCAGGAGAACCGTTCCTTCGATCACTACTTCGGGACTCTGCGCGGCGTACGCGGCTTCGGTGACCGCAACGCGATCGAGCTGCCCTCCGGCAAGCCCGTCTTCGAACAGCCGGGAGCATCGGGCACCTCCGTGCTGCCGTTCCCGGTCCGGGACGCCGCCGCGATGCAGAAGAAGGACCTCCAGTACATCGGCGCCCTGGACCACTCCTGGAGCGGCGGCGGCAAGGCGTGGGCCGGCGGCTGGATGAACGGCTGGGTGACCGCGAAGACGGCCGCCACCATGGCGTACTACGACCGCCGCGACATCCCGCTGCACTACGAACTGGCCGACACCTTCACGGTCTGCGACGCCTACCACTCGTCCATCCACACCTCCACCAGCCCCAACCGGAACCACCTGTGGAGCGGGAAGACGGGCTTCGAGGCGAACGGCAAGCGGGCGGTCGGCAACGACGCGTACAGCGAGGGCACCCACCCGGGATACGGCTGGAGCACGTACGCGGAACGGCTGGAGAAGGCCGGGCACAGCTGGAAGACGTACACCGAGTGGGAGAACTTCACCGACAACCAGATCGAGTTCTTCGCCACGTTCAAGGCGATCGCCCGCAAGGCGCTGGCGAAGACCGGCGGCCACACCTACATGGAGTCCTTCTACGCGGCAGTCCGTGACACGGACGACGCGTCGGAGCGAGAGCGGCTGCTCGGACTGCTGGAGGACGGGGTCGCCACGCTCACCGAGGCCGAACGCAGCCTCTTCGAGCGAGCGCTGCGCCGGGTCGAGACCGGCACGCTGGCCGACGCGTTCGCCGCGGACGTCGCGGCGGGCACACTACCCGCGGTCTCCTATCTGGTGCCGTCGGCGGTCGACTCCGAGCACCCGAGCGTCTCCTCCCCGATCCACAGCGCGACGATCGTCTACAAGGTTCTGGACGCGCTCGGCAGGCACCCCGATGTGTGGCGGCACACCGCCGTCATCATCAACTACGACGAGAACGACGGCTTCTTCGACCATGTCCCGCCGCCGGTCGCGCCGCCCGAGGTGACCGATGAGCGGTGGGAGTTCAAGCCCACCGGCCTCGGTGTGCGCGTGCCGTTGCTCGTCGTGTCGCCGTGGACCGTGGGCGGCTTCGTCTGCTCCGAGGTCTTCGACCACACCTCCGTGATCCGCTTCCTGGAGCGGTGGACGGGCGTGCAGGAACCGAACATCAGCGACTGGCGGCGCACCGTCACCGGTGATCTGACGTCGGCCTTCGACTTCACGCGCGGACGGCGCCGGCCCGAGGTGGAGCAGCCGGGTGTCATCCCGCCGTTCAGCGGACGCTGGGCACCGAAGCCGCCCGCCGTCCAGCAGATGCCCGTACAGGAGCCCGGGGTCCGGCCCGCCCGTCCGCTGCCATACCAGCCGGACGCGCAGGCGAAGATCGTGGACGGGGCGGTGCGGGTCGCCCTCAGCAACACGGGCCGTTCGTCGGCGCACTTCGCGCTCTACCCCTACGCGGGCGAATTCCCCGTCCCGCAGCACCAGGACGTGAGGGGCACTGCGATCTGGACGGTGCCCGTTACCGGTGAGGCGTACCGGTTCACGGTGACCGGGCCGAACGGCTTCCGCCGCGAGTTCGCCGGATCCGCCGAAGGAGGACCCGAGGTCGCCACCTGGGTCGACGCCCACGAGCGCGATCTGCACCTCACCCTGCGCAACACGGGGCGGCGCACACTCATCTACACCGTCCGACCGCTGGGCTACGTCGACGAGGCGGACCTGCGGGACTGGACGAGGACGATCAAGGTCAAGCCGGGGCGGAGCCGTACGGTCGTCCACTCGGCGGCCGACGCGCACGGCTGGTACGACCTGGCCGTCACGATCGACGGGGACGATGTCTTCCGCCGTCGGCTGATGGGACACATCGAGAACGGCCGGGCGAGCGTCTCCGGCTGACCGGAACAGACCGTTCGGGTGTGCCCACCCGGACGGGGACGCGCGGGAGGGTGGGAGGTGGCCGGGACGCCGGGCATGTAAGGGAATAATCAGACACTGTGAGCATCGCCACGAAACGGGCAAATGATCAACAGTGGCTGCCAGAGTGACGGTTCTCAGGTCATGTGTTCTTTGCGGGCTGTTCATCAGATCTCCCGAAAAAGATCCACGAACCACCAGGGAGCACGTCCGTTGGCTGCCATCGCCCGCTGGTGCATCACGCACCGTCTCCTCGCCGTCCTCATCTGGCTGCTCACGCTCGGCGGCGCTGCCACCGCGGCGAGCATGGCCGGTTCCGCGTACTCCAACGACTACGAGGTGCCCGGCACGGAGTCGGGCAGGGCGACCCAGCTGCTCCAGGACGGCTTCACGGACCTCGGCGGCGACACCGACACCGTCGTCTGGCGCACCACCGGGTCCACCGTGCGGGCCGCCGACGTCGTGCAGACGATGACGCGGACCCTGCACGCGCTCGAGGAGCTGCCGGGTGTCGGAGACGTCACCGGGCCCTACGGGGCCTCCGGCGTCGGGCAGATCAGCGCGGACGGACACACCGCCTACGCCACGATCACCTTCGACCAGCAGACCGACGACATCCCGGTGCAGCAGGCGCGGACCGTCGTCGACACCGCGAAGGCAGCCGCCGGTGACGGGCTCCAGGTGGAGGTGGGTGGCTCCGTGGCCGCCCTCACCGAAGCGTCGTCCGCCCACCTCAGCGAGGCCATCGGGGTGGTCGTCGCCGCGGTGGTCCTCTTCCTCGCCTTCGGTTCGCTCGCCGCCAGCCTGCTGCCCGTCGCCACTGCCCTGGTCTCGGTCGGGACGGCATACGCGGGCATCGTGCTGCTCGGGCACCTGATGACCGTCGCCGACTTCGCCCCCATGCTGGGCATGCTGATCGGGCTCGGCGTCGGCATCGACTACGCCCTGTTCATCGTCACCCGGCACCGCAGAGGGCTACGGCGCGGCCTGCCGGTCGCCGAGGCGGCGCAGAACGCCGTCACGACGACGGGGCGTGCCGTCGTCTTCGCCGGGGCCACCGTCTGTATCGCACTGCTCGGCATGCTGATCCTGCAGCTCGGGTTCCTCAACGGCGTGGCCATCGCCGCGTCGCTCACCGTGGTGCTGACCGTCGCCGCCTCGGTGACGCTGCTGCCCGCACTGCTGTCGTTCGCCGGGATGCGGGCACTGAGCCGGCGCGAACGCAGACAACTCGCCGAGCAGGGACCGCAGCCCGAACTGCCCACCGGCTTCGCTGCGCGCTGGTCCGCGTTCGTCGAACGGCACCCCAAGCTGCTCGGCGTGGCCGCCGCCGCGGTGATGCTGGTCCTCGCACTGCCGACGTTCTCACTGCATCTGGGCACCTCCGACCAGGGCAACGACGCCTCGTCGTCGACCACCCGGCAGGCGTACGACCTGCTGGCCGAAGGCTTCGGGCCCGGCGTCAACGGTCCGCTGACGATCGCCGCGCAGCTCGACGGCGCCGACGACCGACTCGCGATGGACGCACTGCCCGCCACGCTGAGGGCCACCGACGGGGTGGCATCGGTCAGCCCCGTCACGTACAACAGCAGCGGCGACGCGGCGTTCGTCACCGTCGTCCCGAGGTCGTCGCCGCAGTCCCAGCAGACGAGCGCCCTCGTCGACCGGCTGCGCACGGACGTCCTGCCGCACGCCGAGGAGAACACCTCGCTCCGGGCCCATGTCGGCGGGGTGACAGCCGGCTACGACGACTTCGCGCAGGTCATCATCGGCAAGCTTCCGCTCTTCGTCGGAGTCGTCATAGGGCTCGGCTGTCTGCTTCTCCTGCTGGCCTTCCGGTCGATCGGCATTCCGCTGAAGGCGGCCGTGATGAACGTGGCCGCCGTCGCCTCCTCGTTCGGGGTCGTCGTCGCGATCTTCCAGTGGGGTTGGGGGAGCGAACTGCTCGGGCTGGGCAGCGCCGGCCCCATCGAACCCTTCCTGCCGGTGATCATGGTGTCCGTGCTCTTCGGGCTCTCCATGGACTATCAGGTGTTCCTGGTCGGCCGGATGTACGAGGAGTGGCTGGAGACCGGTGACAACCGGCGGGCGGTCCGGGTCGGCCTCGCCGAGACCAGCCGGGTGATCAACTCCGCCGCGGTGATCATGATCTCGGTCTTCCTGGCCTTCGTGCTCAGCGGGGACCGGGTCATCGCGATGTTCGGCATCGCGCTCGCTGCGGCGGTGGCGCTCGACGCCTTTGTCCTGCGGACGCTGCTGGTGCCCGCGCTGATGCACATGATGGGTGGTGCGAACTGGTGGCTGCCGCGCTGGCTGGAACGGCGGCTGCCGCACATCAGCATCGAGCCGCCCGAATGCCGGGACACGCATGCGAGGATTTCCGGGGCGCGCAGCAGCGAGGACGACGAATCGGTCGCACAGCGCGTCCACTGAGATCGCACGCGGTCCCTTGGGACGGACCTCCTGGGACGGACCTCTTGCGACCGGCATCGACCGACTTCGAAGGAGCATGATGTTCGCGGTATCCCTGGGTGACGACGGTGCGGAACTGCGCCCGCTGGAGATCTGGCAGGCGGAGGAGTTCCTCGCCCACATCGACCGGGCACGCGAACTCGTCGACCCGTGGATCCCCTTCGCCACCTTCGCCACCGACCTCGAATCGGCGCGCGGCCTGCTGCAGCGGTACGCCGACAAGCAGGCGGCCGACACGGGCCGGCTGTACGGCATCTGGCTGGACGGCACCCTCGTCGGCGGCGTCCTCTTCCGGATCTTCGACACCGAGTCCGGGAACTGCGAGGTCGGCTGCTGGCTGGAGTCGGCGGGGGAGGGGCGCGGCCTGGTGACCCGGGCGGTGCGGAAGCTGATCGACTGGGCGGTCGAGGAGCGTGGCATGCACCGTGTGGAGTGGGTGGCGTCCTCCGCCAACACCCGCAGTGTCGCGGTCGCGAAGCGGCTCGGGATGACACGCGACGGGGTGCTGCGCCAGAACTATCCGTACCGCGGAGTGAGGCACGACTCGGAGATATGGTCCGTCCTGGCGCCCGAGTGGCGCGCTCAGCGGGGCTGAGGCGGGGCCGGGGAGCCGGGCGGGCCGTGGCCGTTAAGGGCGTTCTCATCCGGGCCGCCTAGCGTGCGGACCATGAACCCCACGACTTCCAAGACCCCCATGGCTCCCACCGCCGAAGGCGACCACGAGGAGAAGGCGGCGGACCGCCTCCACGAAGGGGCGGTCGAAGCCGAGGGCGAGCACGCGGTGAGCGACGGCAGCGGCCTCGACGCCGAGGCGGACAAGGACTCCGATCTGGACCACGACCTCGAGGACGACCTCGAGGAAGACGACTCCGACCGGGGACCGTCCGGGCTCGCCGCGGCCGCCGCGGCCGTCGTCGCCGCCGGACTCGGCGTCGTCGGTCTCACCGGGGCCTGGACCGGCCGGGTCGTCGCCGAGCGCGAGACCCTGCTGGGACAGATGAAGACCGCCTCCGGCGGCTCCGTGGCCCGGCAGATCTCCGAGATCTACGGTGACGCCTGGCACTCCACCGCCCTCGTCAACGGCCTCTTCGCCCTGCTGGCCCTGCTCGTCGGTGTCTTCGCCCTGGTCCGCCCGGCCTTCGGCGCACCCGCCGCCGACCCGCAACCCGGCTGGGTCCGCGCCGTCGCGACCGCCGGCATCACGCTCGGCGTCCTCGGCGTACTGATCTCCGTCGGCATGTACTTCGACCTCATCGTCGCCCTGCCGGCTGCGAGCGCAGCCGCCGGCTGAGAGCCACGACCGCGCAGTAGGCGACAACCAGCGGTGCCCTAAGGCATCCACTCGGGGGGCCTAGGTCCGCATGCGACAACCGTCGCGTGCGCCTAAGGCCCCCGCCGCGTGGAGATGCGGAACTCGCCCGATGTGGCGGCACCCCCTGGGAGACGACAGTAGAGGCACGGCAGAAGCCGGCACGGCAGATCCGGGCCGGCACACCGACTGCCCCTGCACCAGGCCCCAACAGGCCGTCGTCATCCGGGAGAAGCACATGTACGCGTTCGAGCTCCACAAGATCAACGAAGCTGAACTCCTCCGCAGGGCCGAGCTGGAGCGCGTCGTCCGGCAGGCCCGCCGGGCCCGCCGCGCCGAGCGTCGGTCCGGACGCCAGGAGGACGAAGGGGTGGTGAGTACGTTCCGGAATCGGTTCGTCCGCGCCGCGTGACGAGCGTGCGATGAGTGCCGATTCCCTTCCCACCGCCACCGTGTCGGACCCATGTGCGATGCTCGGCGGCGTGGAGACCAGGTCCGTCAGTCCCGTGTTCGTCGGCCGCGCAGGCGAACTCACCTCGCTCACCGATGCGCTCGCCCGCGCCACCGCCGGGTCCCCCGGCCGTCCGGGAGCCCCGGGCGGAGAACCGCAGGCGCTGCTCATCGGTGGCGAGGCGGGTGTCGGCAAGACACGGCTGGTCGAGGAATTCCTGACGGCGGCGGGCCGACGCGAGGCCGTCGTCGCCGTCGGCGGCTGCGTCGAGATCGGCGCCGACGGGCTGCCGTACGCCCCGTTCTCGACGGCGCTGCGCGCCCTGCGCCGCACCCTGCCCGACGAAATGGCCGCAGCCTGCGCCGGGCAGGAGGGCGAACTGGCCAGGCTCCTCCCCGAACTCGGCGAAGCCGACCGGGACACCACCGACGAGCACGGAACCGCACGCCTCTTCGAGCTCACCGCGCGGCTGCTGGAACGCATCTCCGCCGACCGGCCCGTCGTCCTCGTCCTGGAGGACCTGCACTGGGCCGACGCCTCCACCCGGCACCTCCTCGCCTATCTCTTCCGCACGCTGCGCAGCGGCCGCCTCGTCGTGGTCGGCACCTACCGGGCCGACGACATCCACCGTCGCCACCCCCTGCGCCCCCTCCTCGCCGAACTGGACCGGCTCCGCACCGTCCGCCGGATCGAACTCGCCCGCTTCAACCGCGCCGAGGTCGGTCGCCAGCTCACCGGCATCCTCGCGGCCACCCCCGAACCCTCCCTCGCCGACGAGATATTCGAACGGTCCGACGGCAACGCCTTCTTCGTCGAAGAGCTCGCCTGCAGCCTGGAGTGCGGCGACAGCGCCGGACTCTCCGACTCGCTGCGCGACCTCCTCCTCGTCCGCGTCGAAGCGCTCTCCGAAGACGCCCAGAGGATCGCCCGGATCATCGCCGAAGGCGGTTCCACCGTCGAGTACGGACTGCTGGCCGCGGTCTCCGGCCTTGCCGAGGACGATCTCATCGAGGCGCTGCGGGGAGCCGTCGGCGCCAACCTCCTGCTCACCACACCGGAGGGCAACGGCTACCGCTTCCGGCACTCGCTGGTCCGTGAGGCCGTCAGCGACGATCTGCTGCCCGGCGAACGCTCCCGGCTCAACCGCCGCTACGCCGAGGCGCTGGAAGCCGACCCCACCCTCGTCCGCGCGGGTGAGCGCGCCACCCGCCTCGCCAGCTACTGGTACGGCGCACACGATCCGGCCAAGGCCCTCCCCGCCGTGCTGAAGGCCTCCGTCGAGGCCCGCCGCCGCTACGCCTTCGCCGAGCAACTGCGGCTGCTGGAAAGGGCCATGGAGCTGTGGGACGACGTCCCCGACGAGGTACGCCGCACCTTGCGCCCCATCGACTACGCCGAGGTCTACCCGGCGTGCGGCGGCGAACGGGACACCACCCCGCTGCGCTACCTCGACCTGATGGCCGAAGCCACCGTTGCCGCCCGCTTCGGCGGCGACCGCGAACGAGCCCTCGCCATCTCCAAGAAGGCCATGCGAGTCCTGGACGGTGAGGCGGACCCGCTGCGCGCGGCCTGGTTCTGGGTCCAGCGCTCCCATTTGGTGCAGGCACTCACCCGCGGTGACGGCTGGCAGGAACTCGCCACCGCCCAGGACCTGGTCCGCGGTCTGCCGCCGTCCGCCGTGCACGCCGACGTCCTCATGAGCGTGGCCGGCTGGGGCGCCCTGCACCGCCCCGGCGCCGAGACACTCGCCGCCGCCGACCGGGCCGTGGAGTACGCCCAACTCGTCGGCGACGAGTACATCGAACTGCACGCCCGGCTCACCCGAGGCTGGCTCACCGCCGACGCCGGCGCCGTCGACGAGGGCATCGCCGAGATGTACGCCGTCCGCGACCGTGCCGATGAACTCCACCTCGTCGGCATCATGGGCCGCGCCAGCATCAACCTCCCCTCCACACTCGAATCGATGGGCCGCTCCGTGGAGGCCGTGGCCGCCGCGGACCACGGGATCGAGGTCTGCCACCGCCACGGCATCCCCGACACGGAGGCCTGGGTCCGCTCCAACCAGGCGATGTCGTACTTCTCCCTCGGCCGCTGGGAGGAGAGCCAGGCCACCGCCGATGTGGCCGCCCGGGCCGCCCAGTCCCGCAAGGCGCACGGCCTCGTCGCCTCGCGCCGCACCGAGCTGGCCCTCGCTCGCGGTGACCTGGCCGAGGCCGAGGTGCAACTGGCGCTGAGCCAACGCTACTTCGGCTCCCGTGACCCGCAGCCCCAGCACCTCATCGCCCCGGTCCGTCACGCCGTGACCCTTGCCGCGCAGCAGGGCCGCCTTCCCGAGGCGCGGGCCGCATTCGAGGCCCAGGCGGAACTGGGATTCCCGACCGGTACCCAGCGGTACGCGCTGCCCCTGCTCCAGATCGCCGCCACGGCCGAGGCGGACGCCCGTGGCCTGCCCGCCACGGAGCCGGGGCGTCCCGCGATCCTCGCCCTGATCCGTAAGCACCTGAAGCAGTTGCCGATGCTCGTCCCGGTCTGGGCCGCCTACGGTCTGCTGATCAATGCCGAGCTGGCCCGCGCCGAGGGCACCGACACCCCCGACCACTGGTCCCGTGCGGCCGCCGCCTTCGCCCCCCTGCACCGCCCCTACGAACTGGCGCAGGTCCACCACCGCTGGGCCGAAGCCCTCCTCATCGCCTCCGGCGACCGGCCCAGGGCCACCAGTCTCCTGCGCGACGCGCACAGCACCGCCGAACGGCTCGGCGCGCGTCCGCTGACCGAGACCATCGAGCTGCTGGCCGGCCGCGCCCGCATCACGCTCGCCACTCCCGGCGACGAGATCCCGACCGCCGTCATCGTCCCGGCCGACGACGCCACTGTGGACAGGGCAGCGGAGCGCGAGCACGCCGAGGAGCAGCGCCAGGCCGCGGCGGCAGCGGCGGTGGAGTCATTCGGACTGACGCGGCGCGAGCAGGACGTGCACCGGCTCGTCGCCGCCGGGCACACGAACCGGAAGATCGCCGAGGAGCTCTACATCTCACCCAAAACCGCGAGCGTGCACGTCTCCAACATTCTCGCCAAGCTCGGCGTCTCCAGTCGCGGCGAGGCCGCGGCGCTCGCCCACCGCCTCCGTCTGTACCGCGCCCACGAGGTGTCCTAGCAGGGTGCGGGTGCGGTGGAGGTCCCGGCCGCCCGCCCGGCTGTCGTCAATCGTCGGACGGGGGCGATGCGGTCTCCTCGTCCCCGGTCCCGTCCCCGTTCTCGTCCCCGTTCTCGTCCTCGCCCCCGTCCTCCGGTTCCGGAAGGCGGACCGTCACCTTTCCCGACGCGAGGTCTATCGGGCCGCGGCCGGGATCGCCCACGCCCAGGTCCACCCGAGACAGCTCCAGGCGTTTCTGCTCCTCCGCGGCGTGCTTGCGGCCCGGGGCGAAGAGTTCCTCGAAGAAGTTGAACACCGGCTCGCGCCCCTTTCACCTGCTGCAGCCGCTACCGCACCTCCAGCACCAGGGCTCTGTCGTCTCCCGGTTCCGGTGTGCCGCGGGTGTCCGTGTTGCTCGTGACCAGCCAGAGTCTGTTGCCGCCCGCCGCGAGCACGGTGCGCAGCCGGCCGTACTGACCCTTCAGGAACGATTGCGGGGCCGCCAGAGGTTCCTTGTCCGGGCTCTCGGACAGCGGGATCCTCCAGAGTCGCTCACCGCGCAGGCCCGCCATCCAGATCGAGCCCTGGGCGAAGGCGATCCCGCTCGGGGACGCCTCGGACGTCTTCCACTGTGCCACGGGGTCGACGAAACCCTTCTTTCCGGCCTTCCCCTCGTACTTCGGCCAGCCATAGTTCCCACCGGGCACGATCTGATTCAGCTCGTCCCACGTGTCCTGCCCGAATTCGGACGCCCACAGCTGTTTCCGGCTGTCCCAGGCCAGCCCCTGCACATTGCGGTGCCCGTACGAATACATCAACAAGCCGGGTTCGGGGTTGCCCGGCGCCGGCCTGCCGTCCGGTGTCATCCGCAGGATCTTGCCCGCCAGGGACGCCTTGTCCTGCGCCAGGCCGGTGTTCCCCGTCTCACCCGTCCCCGCATACAGCATGTGGTCCGGGCCGAAGGCGATCCGGCCGCCGTTGTGGATGTTGCCCTTCGGGATGCCCCGCAGGATCGTGTGCGGCGCGCCCAGCTGCCGGCCGGCGTCACCGTGCTCGTCGTACCGCATGCGGGCGATGCGGTTGTCGGACCCGGTCGTGAAGTACGCGTACACCAGATGGTCCGAGGCGTACGTCGGCGGGATCGCGATGCCCAGCAGCCCGCCCTCCCCGGCGGGCGACACTCCGGGCACCGTGCCCAGCAGCGTCTTGCTCCCCGTTCTCCCGTCGACCCGCGTGATCGTTCTCTCGTCGCGCGAGGACACCAGAAGATCGCCGCCGGGCAGCTCCGCCAGACCCCAGGGTGAGGCGAGACCCTCGGTCAGTGTCGACACCACCTTCACCGAGCCCTTCGCGGGCGGCAACGAGGACGGCGGCGGCAGGGCGGAGGACGACGAGGACGCAGCGGAGGAGGACGGCGGTGGGTGTGCGGTGCTCGCCGCGTCGCCTCCCGTGCTCCCCGAACCGTCGCTCGACGAGCATCCCGCCGACACCATCAGCGAGCCCACCGCGACCGCGGTCACCATCGCGCGGCGCGCAACGGGAAACCCTCGCGGGCGTTCCCCCTGGGCTCTCACGGATCCGAATACAGAAGCGCGCACAACACCGATCCCTTCGACGGCTGCCTGACTACTGTTCTTACACCGCAGCCCGGCCCCGGGTTCCGCATGACCGCCGAGTTTCTTCGCTCAGTCCCACGACCCCAGCGCCCGCGGCAGCCGCGCGATCTCCGCCAGGTCCTGCGCCGTCAGCTCCAGCCCGGCCGCCCCCGCGTTCTCCACCGCCCACCGCTCCCGCTTCGTGCCCGGCACCGGTACCACATGCGGGCCCTGGCGCAGCACCCACGCCAGCGCCACCTGTGCCGGAGTCGCCCCGTGCCGTTCGGCGATCCGCCGCAGCCCCACAACTACGGGCTGGTTCGCCGCCATCATCTCGGCCGTGAACCGCGGATGCCTGGCCCGCAGGTCGTCCGGCTCGAAGCCCTGGCCCGGCGTCAGCGTGCCCGTCAGATAGCCGTTTCCCAGTGGCATCGCCGCCAGCAGCCCCACACCCCGCGCCGCGCACCACGGCAGCAGCGTGTCGAGGGCCTCCGGCGACCACACCGAAAGCTCCGTCTGGACCGCGCTCACCGGAAAGACCTGCTGCACCCGCTCCAGCTGGCGAATCGTTCCGTCATGTATCCGCGCTCCCGGCCGGCGCGAAGCCCGCGCCCCGACCGCGCTCAGCCCCAGCGCACGCACCTTCCCGGCGGTGACCAGCTCCGCCATCGTGCCCCAGGTCTCCTCCACCGGCACCTCGGGATCGGCCCGGTGCAGCTGGTACAGATCGATCACATCGGTCTGCAGCCGCCGCAGCGACGCGTCACAGGCCCGGCGCACGTAGCCGGGACGGCCGTTGGCCACGATGTGCTGATCGCCCACCAGCAGCCCGCACTTGGTGGAGACGAAGGCATCGGCGCGGCGCCCCTTGAGGGCCCGTCCGATCAGCAGCTCGTTGGTGAAGGGGCCGTACATGTCCGCCGTGTCGAGCAGCTGGACGCCCGCGTCGAGCGCGGCGTGCACCGTGCGCAACGCACGGTCACCGTGCTGCTGGGACGCGCTGTACGCCCAGCTCATCGGCATGCAGCCGAGCCCGACCGCACCCACGGCGAGCGCCGCCGCACCGAGACTCCTGCGCTCCAACTCCCCGAACCCTCCCTCGGCCCCGCCGTCACGGGACCCCGCACCGCACCCAAAAGTAACCTCTGCCGTCTCGGGAACTTCGCATAGCCTCCTGACCATGACTTCTACGACGACTTCCGATGTATGGCTGCCGATTCCGGCCGAGGAGATCGACGGGCTCCCCGAGGGTCTCAACTACCGCTTCTGGGACGGCGAGCAGGACTTCCCCGCCGACCCCGCGGACTGCGCCTTCTATGTCGTCCCCTACATGAAGGGGCCGGAGATCGCGGTCCGCCCGCTCGCCGGGATGGGGGCGGTCCAGGTCGTCCAGACGCTCTCTGCGGGCATCGACCATGTCCAGCCGGGGCTCGGGCGGTTGTCCGCCGGGGTGCGGCTGTGCAACGCCAAGGGGGTTCACGAGGCCTCGACGGCGGAGCTCGCCCTCGCTCTGATCCTCGCCTCGCTGCGCGGCTTCCCCGGGTTCGTCCACGGTCAGGACAAGGAGGAGTGGCGGGCCGGCTTCTACCCGGCGCTCGCCGACAAATCCGTCCTGATCGTGGGGTACGGATCGATCGGCGCCGCCATCGATGACCGGCTCGCGCCCTTCGAGTGTGCGCGGGTGGCGCGCGTCGCGCGCTCCGCGCGGACAACAGCACGCGGTCCCGTACACACACTCGACGACCTGCCCGCACTGCTGCGCGAAGCCGACATCGTCATTCTGTCCACCCCGCTGAACCCTTCCACGCAAGGGCTGGTGAGCGCCGACTTCCTCGCCGCGATGCCGGACGGCGCGCTGCTCGTGAACGTCGCCCGCGGCGGCGTCGTGGACACCAAGGCCCTGCTGTCCGAACTCGAGTCCGGGCGGCTGCGCGCGGCACTCGATGTCACCGACCCGGAACCGCTGCCCGCCGGCCACCCCCTCTGGCATGCTCCGAACGTCCTGATCACACCGCATGTGGGCGGCAGCACCTCGGCGTTCCTGCCGCGCGCCAAGCGGCTGCTGGCCGGACAGCTCACCCGGTTCGCCGCGGGGGAGCCGGTGCAGAACGTCGTACTCACCACCGGCTGACCACGCTGCGAATCCGTTCTACTGCGCAGAGTGTCGACAACTGCCCAAGTCGTCACGGAGAGTAGAAGAGCTATGTCCCTGTGTGACGAGTCTGGTGTATCGTCCCGAATGGGGGCTGCGCCGTGGAAGGGACGGCGCGGGGTGGCAGCGGAATGCGAGGGGGGCGACGGGCGATGCAGGGCCGATGGGCGAACGATCCGACGCGGCAGGGCGGTCGACGGAGACCACCTGGGCGCCCATCGCGCCGCGCCCTCACCAGCCCGACAGCATCGGGGACACCTCGGTGAGCGCCCCGGCGAGCGCTCTCGGGGCGTTCTTCTCCCGGCGGTCGACCGCCGGACAGGCGTCCGGGGTGGTCTCGCAGATCCTTCTCGGCCTGGTCTGCGGCGGCTACGCCGTGGGGGCGGCCTTCGGCTGGGGTTCGTCCGAGCTGGCCCTCGTCATGGGCGACTTCGGCCTCAGTGTCGCTGCCCTGATCGCGGCCGTCTCCTGCTTCCTCTACGCGCGCTTCGCGTGCGACCGGTTCCGGCCCGCCTGGCTGCTGTTCTCGCTCTCCTCGCTGATGGCCGCCGGAGGGAACGCCGTCTGGGGCTGGTACGAGGTCGTGCTCGGTGTCGACGTGCCCAGCCCGTCGTCGGCCGACGTCTTCTTCCTCTGCTTCGCGCCCCCCGCCATCGTCGGGCTGCTCGTTCTCGCCAAGCGGCCTGTCACCAGGGCCGGTTGGTTCTGTCTGGTGCTGGACTCCTGGCTGATCGGCGGATCGCTCCTCACGCTCTCCTGGAGCCTGGCGCTCGCCCACACGGCGCATCTCGCCGACACCGAGGGGGCGAGCGTGGCCCGCGCGGCGCTCTCGCTGGCCTATCCGCTGCTCGACATCGTGCTGGTCTCCATGGTGCTAGCCCTGCACTTCCGGCGGGCCAACGTGAATCGCGCCGCGGTGAACACGGCCATCGCCGCCCTCGCTCTGACGGTCCTCTGCGACGCGCTGTTCACCTCGCCGCTGCTCCGCCAGACCTACCACTCCGGCCAGTTGCTGGACGCCGGCTGGTTCGCCGGTTCGCTGCTCCTCGCCTACGCCCCCTGGGGCGCGAACCGGCCAGGCGACAACGCTGTCGAGCAGCGCCCGGCCCCGCGCACCACCAGCCGTCCGATCGCCGGTTCACTGGCCGCGCTCACGCCGTATCTCGCCGCGGCCGTCTGCACCCTCGGCATTCTCTACAACGTCATCGAGGGCCGCCGGCTGGACCGCGTCGTGGTCTTCACCGGCTGCATGGTGGTGCTCGCCCTGGTCGTACGGCAGGGCATCATGCTCGTCGACAACATCGCGCTCACCCAGGAGCTGGCGCAGAAGGAGAACCACTTCCGCTCCCTGGTCCAGGGGTCCAGCGACGTCATCATGATCGCCGCCCCCACCGGCATACTCCGGTACGTCAGCCCCGCCGCCGCCGGTGTCTACGGGCGGGAGGCCGACGATCTCATCGGTGCCGAGCTCGCCTCGATCATCCATCCCGAGGATCTGGGGCGCGTGGTCCACGAAGTGCGGCGGTTTCTGGCCGCGCCGCCCAGCGAGGAACCCACCACCCGGATCGAGTGCCGGTTCAGATCCGGCACCGGTGACTGGCTGAACGTCGAGTCCACCGTCAACCGCCACCAGGGCGGGCTGATCCTCAACAGCCGGGACGTGACCGAACGGGTCAGGCTGCAGGCCCAGTTGCAGCACAACGCGGAGCACGACCCGCTCACCGACCTGCCCAACCGCTCCCTGTTCACCGACCGGGTCCGTCAGGCTCTCGGCGGCCGCCGCTCCGGTGACCCCGGTACCGCGGTGCTCTTCATCGACCTCGACGGCTTCAAGGCGGTCAACGACCGTCTCGGCCACCAGGCGGGCGACGAGCTGCTCGTCCAGGCCGCCCGCCGCCTCCAGGAGTCCGTGCGGGCCGGGGACACGGCGGCCCGCCTCGGCGGCGACGAGTTCGCGGCGCTCATCCTCGGAGACGGGACGCACGACCAGAGCGCCCGGGAGTACCAGATCCACGAGATCGCCGACCGGCTGCGCCTCGCGCTCTCCCAGCCGTACCGGATCGGCGGCGGCGAGGTCCGCGTCGCCGCCTCCATCGGGGTCGCCTTCGCCGAGCCCGCCATCACCCCCACCGACCTCATGCGCAACGCCGACCTCGCCATGTACCGCGCCAAGGCGGCAGGCAAGGACCGCGTCGAGCTGTACGCTCCGCAGATGCAGGCCGAAGTGGTACGCCGGTCCGAGCTGGCGGCCCGGCTGCGCACCGCCCTGCGGGACGGCGAGTTCGCCCTGCTCCACCAGCCCGTGGTCCATCTAGCCACCGGCACCGTCGCCGCTGTCGCGGCCCAGGCCCGCTGGCGCTCCGCGCAGGGAATCCTGTTCACCCCCGCCGAGTTCCTCCGCGTCGCCGAGGACGGCGACCGCACCGCGGAGCTCGGCCGCTGGCTCCTCGAAGAGGCCGTCGAGCAGGCCGCCGACCGGGCCAGGGCCGGACACCAGGTCGCCGTGGCCGTCCGGCTGTCCGCCCGCAGGCTGCTGGACGGGGCGATGCCGTTCGGCTCCGTGGAGGCGCTTCTCACCCGGCACGGCCTGCCCTCGGGGGCGCTGATGATCGAGGTTTCCGACAACGACCCCCGGGTCTCCGTCGACGAGCTCGAACAGCGTCTCGTCGGGCTGCGCCGGCTCGGCGTGCGGATCGCGCTCGACGGCTTCGGCAGCGGCTACGCCGCGATCAACGCGCTGCGCCGACTCCCCATCGACGTACTGAAACTGGACCGTGGTCTCGTCGAGGGAGTCGTGGAGTCGGCCCGTCTGCACAAGATCACCAGTGGGCTGCTGAGGATCGCCTGCGACCTCGGCCTGCAGTCGGTGGCCGACGGGGTCGACGTGCCGGAACAGGTCCTCGCGCTGCGCGCCATGGGCTGTACGCACGGCCAGGGGATGGCCTTCTCCGGGCCGCTGGACGAGTACCGTCTGCGCCGCACGCTGGTGCGCGGCGAGTTCCCGGTGCCCGGCGGCCCCACCGCTCAGCCCGTCCTGACAGGCGGCTCGATTCCGCTGCTCAGCGGACCACATTCTGAGATGCCTATCCCACCTACTTGACACGCTGTGCGCGTCGGAGAGAGGGTCAATGCCATGCGCACCCGAATTCTCGTACTTGGAAAGCGCGTCGGCTGAAGCAGAGTCCCTTGTTGGCACTCCGCAGACCGCACCGGCGCGCTCCCCTCGCTTGCCTCACGGCACGAGGGGTTTTTTGTTGCACTGGCACACCTCAAAACCCCGCAAAAACCCTCAGCTTCGAGAAGAGAATGCCGATGACCGAGCAGGCCACCGGGGCCCATCATCCCCAGCCGCGGGCCCGTAACGGCGGATCGTCCTCCGCCACCGTTGAGCACGTCACGGGTGCGCAGTCCCTCATCCGGTCTCTTGAGGAGGTGGGGGCCGACACGGTATTCGGCATTCCCGGCGGCGCCATCCTTCCGGCGTACGACCCGATGATGGACTCCACCCGGGTCCGTCATGTGCTGGTCCGTCACGAGCAGGGTGCCGGACACGCCGCCACCGGCTACGCGCAGGCCACCGGCAAGGTCGGTGTCTGCATGGCCACCTCCGGTCCGGGCGCCACCAACCTGGTCACGCCGATCGCCGACGCGCACATGGACTCCGTCCCGCTGGTCGCGATCACCGGCCAGGTCGCCTCCAAGGCGATCGGCACGGACGCGTTCCAGGAAGCCGACATCTGCGGCATCACGATGCCGGTCACCAAGCACAACTTCCTGGTCACCCGGGCCGAGGACATCCCGCACACGATCGCCGAGGCCTTCCACATCGCCTCCACCGGCCGTCCGGGCCCCGTCCTCGTCGACATCGCCAAGGACGCCCTGCAGGCGCAGACCACGTTCAGCTGGCCGCCGACCCAGGACCTGCCCGGCTACCGTCCGGTCACCAAGCCGCACGCCAGGCAGATCCGTGAGGCCGCCAAGCTCATCACCCAGGCCAAGCGGCCGGTGCTGTACGTCGGCGGCGGCGTCATGAAGGCCGGGGCGACCGCCGAGCTGAAGGTCCTCGCCGAGCTCACCGGAGCGCCCGTCACCACCACCCTGATGGCGCTCGGTTCGTTCCCCGACAGCCACCCGCTGCACGTGGGAATGCCGGGCATGCACGGTTCGGTCACCGCCGTCACCGCGCTGCAGAAGGCCGACCTGATCGTCGCCCTCGGAGCCCGCTTCGACGACCGCGTCACCGGCAAGCTGGACAGCTTCGCCCCGTACGCCAAGATCGTCCACGCCGACATCGACCCGGCGGAGATCGGCAAGAACCGCACTGCCGACGTGCCGATCGTCGGTGACGCCCGCGAGGTCATCGCCGACCTCGTCCAGGCCGTCCAGGCCGAGCACACCGAGGGACACACCGGCGACTACTCCGCCTGGTGGAAGGACCTCAACCGCTGGCGAGACACCTACCCGGTCGGCTACGACCTCCCCGAGGACGGCAGCCTCTCCCCGCAGCAGGTCATCCAGCGCATCGGCGAGCTCGCCCCCGAGAACACGATCTTCGCGGCGGGCGTCGGCCAGCACCAGATGTGGGCCTCGCACTTCATCCAGTACGAGCAGCCCGCCACCTGGCTGAACTCCGGCGGCGCCGGAACGATGGGTTACGCGGTCCCGGCCGCCATGGGCGCCAAGGCCGGCATGCCGGACCGTACGGTCTGGGCGATCGACGGCGACGGCTGCTTCCAGATGACCAATCAGGAACTCACCACCTGCGCGCTCAACAACATCCCGATCAAGGTCGCGATCATCAACAACGGCGCGCTCGGGATGGTCCGTCAGTGGCAGACGCTGTTCTACAACCAGCGCTACTCCCACACGGTGCTGCACTCCGGCGCCGACACCGAGGGCGCCCCGGCGAAGGGCACCCGCGTCCCGGACTTCGTCAAGCTGTCCGAGGCGATGGGCTGCTACGCGATCCGCTGTGAGGACCCGGCCGATCTGGACAAGGTCATCGCGGAGGCCAACGCGATCAACGACCGCCCGGTCGTGATCGACTTCATCGTCCACGAGGACGCCATGGTGTGGCCGATGGTCGCCGCCGGTACCTCCAACGACGAGGTCATGGCCGCCCGTGGCGTCCGCCCCGACTTCGGCGACAACGAAGACGACTGAGAGACAGAGAGAGACCGACTCCATGTCCACCAAGCACACGCTCTCCGTCCTGGTCGAGAACAAGCCCGGTGTCCTCGCCCGGATCACGGCCCTGTTCTCCCGACGCGGCTTCAACATCGACTCGCTCGCGGTCGGTACCACCGAGCACCCCGACATCTCGCGCATCACCATCGTCGTGGGTGTCGAGGAACTGCCCCTCGAGCAGGTGACCAAGCAGCTCAACAAGCTGGTCAACGTACTGAAGATCGTCGAACTCGAGCCGTCCGCTGCGATCCAGCGTGAGCTCGTCCTGGTGAAGGTCCGCGCAGACAACGAGACCCGCTCCCAGATCGTCGAGATCGTCAAGCTGTTCCGTGCCAAGACCGTGGACGTCTCCCCGGACGCCGTCACGATCGAGGCGACCGGCGGCGCCGACAAGCTGGAAGCCATGCTCAAGATGCTGGAGCAGTACGGCATCAAGGAGCTCGTCCAGTCCGGCACCATCGCCATAGGGCGCGGCGCGCGCTCGATCACCGACCGTTCGCTGCGCGCCCTCGACCGTACGGCCTAGTCGCCACCCCTCTCGCCGCTCGTATGGCGAGACCCGAAAACGTAATTGACGCACCCCGCCGTACGGTGGGACGCAACACCTGCACACCAAGGAGAAGACCCAGTGGCCGAGCTGTTCTACGACGACGATGCCGACCTGTCCATCATCCAGGGCCGCAAGGTCGCGGTCATCGGCTACGGCAGCCAGGGCCACGCCCACGCGCTGTCGCTGCGTGACTCGGGTGTCGACGTCCGTGTCGGTCTGCACGAGGGCTCCAAGTCCAAGGCCAAGGCCGAGGAGCAGGGCCTGCGCGTGGTGACCCCGGCGGAGGCCGCCGCCGAGGCCGACGTCATCATGATCCTCGTCCCGGACCCGATCCAGGCCCAGGTCTACGAGGAGTCCATCAAGGACAACCTCAAGGACGGCGACGCGCTGTTCTTCGGTCACGGCCTGAACATCCGGTTCGACTTCATCAAGCCGCCGGCCAACGTCGACGTCTGCATGGTCGCCCCGAAGGGCCCGGGTCACCTGGTCCGCCGTCAGTACGAGGAGGGTCGCGGCGTTCCGTGCATCGTGGCCGTCGAGCAGGACGCCTCGGGCAACGGCCTGGCGCTCGCCCTGTCGTACGCGAAGGGCATCGGTGGCACCCGCGCCGGCGTCATCAAGACGACCTTCACCGAGGAGACCGAGACCGACCTGTTCGGTGAGCAGGCCGTCCTCTGCGGTGGCACCGCCGCTCTGGTCAAGGCCGGTTTCGAGACCCTGACCGAGGCCGGTTACCAGCCGGAGATCGCCTACTTCGAGTGCCTCCACGAGCTGAAGCTCATCGTCGACCTGATGTACGAGGGCGGCCTGGAGAAGATGCGCTGGTCGATCTCGGAGACCGCCGAGTGGGGCGACTACGTGACCGGCCCGCGGATCATCACGGACGCCACCAAGGCCGAGATGAAGAAGGTCCTCGCCGAGATCCAGGACGGCACCTTCGCCAAGAACTGGATGGCTGAGTACCACAACGGTCTGCCCAAGTACAACGAGTACAAGAAGGCCGACAGCGACCACCTGCTGGAGACCACCGGCCGTGAGCTGCGCAAGCTCATGAGCTGGGTGAACGACGAGGACGCGTAAGTTCTCAGCCGCGGGGCGGGTCTTCGGACCCGCCCCGCGGCGCATCCCCCGCATCACCGCTGGAAGAAGGCGGCGCCGTACGTGTGTACAAGTCGTCCAGCCCCATGTGGGTGATCCTTCCATCGG
Organism: Streptomyces sp. NPDC005262; assembly: GCF_042872425.1. Lineage (NCBI taxonomy): Bacteria > Bacillati > Actinomycetota > Actinomycetes > Kitasatosporales > Streptomycetaceae > Streptomyces > Streptomyces sp. NPDC005262. The sequence goes on along the minus strand of NZ_JBIAKK010000001.1, from coordinate 9,452 downwards.
GGCGCAGAATGCGCCCTCGCGCATGACTACACTTCTCCACACATACACGCGTCAGGCCCACAGTGTCGTGCGTCTTCCACGCGGCAAGCCCCTCCACCGCCTGCGGCCGTCGGGACGGCCGTCCGCACTGGACTTGTGAGGACTCACGTGAGCTCGAAACCTGTCGTACTCATCGCTGAAGAGCTGTCGCCTGCCACGGTTGACGCCCTGGGACCGGATTTCGACATCCGGCACTGCAACGGCGCGGACCGCGCCGAACTCCTCCCCGCGATCGCCGATGTCGACGCCATCCTGGTGCGCTCCGCCACCAAGGTCGATGCCGAGGCCGTCGCCGCCGCGAAGAAGCTGAAGGTCGTCGCCCGCGCGGGCGTCGGTCTGGACAACGTCGACGTGTCCGCGGCCACCAAGGCCGGCGTGATGGTCGTCAACGCCCCGACGTCCAACATCGTCACCGCCGCCGAGCTGGCCTGCGGTCTGCTCGTCGCCACCGCACGCAACATCCCGCAGGCCAACACCGCCCTCAAGAACGGCGAGTGGAAGCGGTCCAAGTACACCGGCGTCGAGCTGAGCGAGAAGACGCTCGGTGTCGTCGGCCTCGGCCGTATCGGCGTGCTGGTCGCGCAGCGCATGTCGGCTTTCGGCATGAAGATCGTCGCGTACGACCCCTATGTGCAGCCGGCCCGCGCCGCGCAGATGGGCGTCAAGCTCCTCACGCTGGACGAGCTCCTGGAAGTCTCCGACTTCATCACCGTGCACCTGCCGAAGACCCCCGAGACGCTCGGCCTGATCGGCGACGAGGCGCTGCACAAGGTGAAGCCCTCGGTGCGGATCGTCAATGCCGCGCGCGGTGGCATCGTCGACGAGGAGGCGCTCGCCTCCGCCCTCAAGGAGGGCCGTGTCGCCGGCGCCGGTCTCGACGTGTACGCGAAGGAGCCCTGCACGGACTCCCCGCTGTTCCAGTTCGACCAGGTCGTCTGCACCCCGCACCTCGGCGCCTCCACCGACGAGGCGCAGGAGAAGGCGGGCATCGCGGTCGCCAAGTCCGTCCGCCTCGCGCTCGCCGGTGAACTCGTGCCGGATGCGGTCAACGTACAAGGCGGCGTCATCGCCGAGGACGTACGTCCCGGCCTGCCGCTCGCCGAGAAGCTCGGCCGGATCTTCACCGCACTCGCGGGCGAGGTCGCGGCCCGCCTCGACGTCGAGGTGTACGGCGAGATCACCCAGCACGACGTCAAGGTGCTCGAACTCTCCGCGCTGAAGGGCGTCTTCGAGGACGTCGTCGACGAGACGGTGTCCTACGTCAACGCCCCGCTCTTCGCGCAGGAGCGCGGTGTCGAGGTTCGCCTCACCACGAGCTCCGAGTCGCCGGACCACCGCAACGTGGTGACGGTCCGCGGCACGCTGGCGAGCGGCGAGGAGGTCGCGGTCTCCGGCACGCTGGCCGGGCCCAAGCACCTTCAGAAGATCGTCGCGATCGGTGAGCACGATGTGGACCTGGCGCTCGCCGACCACATGGTCGTCCTGCGGTACGAGGACCGTCCCGGTGTCGTCGGCGCGGTCGGCAAGATTCTCGGCGAGGCCGGTCTCAACATCGCCGGCATGCAGGTCTCGCGGGCGGCCGCGGGCGGCGAGGCGCTGGTCGTCCTCACCGTCGACGACGACGTCCCGGCAGCGGTCCTGAGCGAGATCGCCGAGGAGATCGGCGCTGCCTCGGCCCGCTCGGTGAACCTCACCGACTGATCGCGGATTCCGTGCAGGCCGGCGTACCCGGCATGTAGACGTGCGTCTTACACAAACGTCTGCATGCCGGGTACGCTGCTTTTCATGGGACACCGTGAGGATCTGCTCGAAGGCGCCAAGCGCTGCCTGCTGGAGAAGGGGTACGCCCGGACGACGGCTCGCGACATCGTCGCGGCCTCCGGTACCAACCTCGCCTCCATCGGTTACCACTACGGCTCGAAGGAGGCCCTGCTCAATCTCGCCTTCCTCAAGGTGACGGAGGAGTGGGGTGAGCTGCTCACCAAGCAGCCGGAGGCCGGGCGCGGCGACGGTCCCCCCGAGGCGCCTCTCGACCAGTTCCGCGACGTCTGGGAACGGGTGATCGGCAGCTACGAACGGACACGTGCCGTCTGGCAGCTCCAGATGGAGGTCGTGTCCCGGGTCGACTCCGACCCCGAGCTGCAGAAGGCCCTGGCGGGCCCGCAGCGCGAAGGCCGGAACGGACTCGCCGAGAACATGCTGGGCATCGACCCGGAGAGCGACCCTGAACGGGCGCGGGTCGCCGGGCTGTTCTGCCAGGCGCTGCTGGCAGGCGTGATGGTGCAGTGGATGATCGACCGCGACTCGGCGCCGTCGGCGCAGGACCTGACGGATGGGCTGAAGGCGGTGCTCGAGGGACGGGTGTCGTAGGCAATCACGGGGCCGCGGGAGTCCTCCATCGCCGGACGGGCTGAGAGGTGCTCCGGTCAGTCGCCGGGCGGTGGCAGGGCCCGGCACAACGCCTCCAGGGCCGCGCCGTAGGCATGGTCCGGTGGCGTCGCATAGCCCACGACCAGGCCGTCCTCGGCGGGCATGGTGGCGGCCGGATGACGGAAGTCGGCGAGCGGGTCCAGGCCGAGGCCCTGCCAGGCGGCGGCCTTGACGGTGGAGCGTTCGGTGCCGGGCGGCAGCCGCAGTACGGCGTGCAGTCCGGCGGCGATGCCGGTGGGCGTGATGTGCGGGGCGTGCGCGGCCAGGGCGGCGACCAGCTGGTCACGGCGGTGCCGGTAGCGCTGCCGCATCCGGCGGATGTGCCGGTCGTAATGGCCGGATTCGACGAAGTCGGCGAGCGCGAGCTGGTCCAGGACGCTCGCCCAGCCCTCGCGTTCCCCCTTGGCTGCCAGCACGGCACCGACGAGGTGCTCGGGCAGCACCATCCAGCCCAGGCGAATGGCGGGGGACAGGCTCTTGCTGACCGAGCCGAGGTGGACGACCCGGTCGGGTCCGAGGCCCTGGACGGCACCCACCGGTTCGCGGTCGTAACGGAACTCCCCGTCGTAGTCGTCCTCCAGGACCAGACCGCCACGGGTACGGGCCCAGTCGACCACGGCCGCACGCCGCTCCGGGTGCAGCGGACCGCCCGTCGGGAACTGGTGGGCCGGGGTGAGCAGCACACTCCGTACGCCCGGCAGTCCGGTCAACTCGCCGATGCGGGCCCCGTGTTCGTCGAGCGCCAGCGGGACCGTACGGACCCCGGCGGCGGCCAGCAGCGAACGGTGGAAACCGAGCCCGTACGACTCCACCGCCAGCGGGCCGCGCAGCACGCCGCCGCCGAACAGCAGCCGGAGGGCGTGCGCGAAGCCGGAGCAGATCACGATCCGTTCGGGGGAGCAGTGCACCCCGCGGACGCGTGCCAGATAGCCGGACAACGCGCGGCGCAGCTCGATGCGGCCCTGTGGGTCACCGGGGCCGAAGGCGTCGTTCGGCGCGGCGTTCACTGCGCGGCGGGAGGCCGCGAGCCATGCGGTACGGGGGAAGGACGCGGCGTCCGGCTGCCCTTGACGAAGGTTGTGCACGGGCGGGGCCGGGCGGGACGGCGCCTTCTTCGGGATCCGGGCGGGGGCGGCGGCAGCGGCGCGGTGCGCGACCTGGGTGCCGGACCCCTGACGGGCGGTCAGCCAGCCTTCGGCGACCAGTTCGGCGTAGGCGTCGGCGACGGTGTTACGGGCCAGGCCGAGGTCGGCGGCGAGCGAACGGTAGGGCGGCAGCCGGGTGCCGGGCGGCAGTCGTCCCGCCCGGACCGCGTCTCGCAGCGCGCGGATGAGAACGGCCCGGCGACTGCCCGGACCCGCCAGCTCCAGCAGCAGGTCACTGCCGATCCGCTCCGCCGAATTGACCCATGATTCCGACATCGGAATGCACCCTACGTGAGGTCGCCCTGCTCCGTAGCGTAGTGGTCATGACGAACACCGAAGCAGTCACCCGAACCGCCCGAGTCGACTTCGCCAAGGCCGCCCCGAAGGCGTTCAAGGCCCTCATCGGCTTCGACGCCGCCGCGCGGCAGGTCCTGGACCCTTCGCTCGTCGAACTGGTCCAGATCCGGTCCTCCCAGCTCAACGGGTGCGCGTACTGCCTGCACATGCACACCAAGGACGCCCGCAAAGCGGGTGAGAGCGAGGAGCGGCTGCACATGGTCGCCGTCTGGCCGGAGGCCGCTCACTTCTTCACGGAGAAGGAACGGGCGGCACTCGCGCTCACCGAGGCCGTCACCCTGGTCTCCCGCGGCGGCGTCCCGGACGACGTCTACGCCCGCGCGGCGGCCCACTTCGACGAGCCCGAGCTGGCCGGGCTGCTGGCCCTGATCTTCACCATCAACACCTGGAACCGCATCGCTCTGAGCACCGCGAAGGTGGCCGGCACGGACGAGCGGGTGGCCCGCTGAACGGCGGCGCTCTCCGGTCTCGCCCCAGGGGGTGTCCGCCGAGGATGTCCAGCCCTCAGAGCCGCGCCCTCTTCAGGGCCAGGTGCAGCAGCAGCCGGTCCTCGCCGTCGTTGAGATCCAGACCGGTGAGCTGCTCGACCCGGGACAGCCGGTAGTACAGCGTCTGGCGGTGGATGCCGAGTTGGGCCGCCGTGCGGCTCGCCTGGCCCGCGCAGTCGAGGAACACCTCGGCGGTGCGGGCCAGGTCCGTGTGCGGTGGGGTGAGCAGGGGGCGCACCGCGGGGTCCGGAGTGGTGTCCGCCGTCGGGGGGAGTGCGGTCAGCAGGCGGTAGGGGCCGATGGCCGACCAGTCGGCGACCGGGCCGAAGCGCGATTCCGCGGCCGCCGCGCGGGCCGCCGCCGAGGCCTCGTGCCACGCCGCGGCCAGCTCCGGCAGGCCCCGGCGCGGGACCGCGACCCCGGCCGTGGCGGTCCGTCCCGCGGTGGTGCGCAGCCGGTCCGCCGCCGCTGTCGCCGGGTCCAGTACGTCGGGGGAGCGCAGCCGGATCAGCGCGGCCAGCGACAGGGTGCCCGCCCCCGCCGGCGACGGGATCGTGGACAGCGCCGCCGCGGACGGCACCGTACGGGCCGACGGGGTCTCGTCCGGCCACGGGGTCACACAGACCACCGTGTGCAGCCCGTCCGCGTCCGGGCCCAGCGCCTCCCGCAGCGCGGCGACCGCCATGTCGCGCTGCCAGCCCCGGCCGGCCGTCAGCACCGCTCCGAACTCCCGGGACAGATCCGCGCCGGCCCGCGCCTCGTCGGAGAGCAGCGCCCCGATCCTGGCCGCCACCTCCATCGCCGCGGTCAGCTGTCCGTCGGTCGGCCCGGGATCCGCGTCGAGCAGCCACACGTAGCCGAGCACGACGCCCCGATGGCGTACCGGCAGGCAGATCCGGCCGCGGAACACCCCGGCCTCCGGAGCGGCGGGGATACGGACCGGGCCGGTTGCGCGGGCGATGCCGAAGCCCTCGAACCAGGCGCGGACCGCGGGCGTGGAGCGACGGGTGAGGATCGACCGGGTGCGGACCGGGTCCATCGCCGTGTCGTCGTCGCTGTCGTGCGCCCCGAAGGCGACCAGGCCGAAGTCCCGGTTCTCCAGTGTCGCGGGGGCGCCGAGCAGCGCGGAGATCTCGTCGACCAGCTCCTGGTAATCGCCCTTCACCCGACCATTCTCCCACCCCTTCAGACATATGTCTGAGATCCAGGACATGGATGCGTGACAGCTGTCGATGGCACAGGATCGGAGGGATCCTTAGATTTCACGGTGGTTCTCCGTGCTGTACCGGTCTGATTCAGTTCCTGCCGGTACGGCCTCGTTCATAACTTTCCGTTGGAGGTGCCCCGTGCTGGCTCCCGTGATCCTCGCTGCGTCGCGCAGTGACAAGATGCGCCGTTTCATTTCGGCCGCTCCGGGGACCAAGCAGGTCGTCGACCGGTTCATCGCCGGCGAGACGGTCGAGCAGGTCGTCCCGATCATCAAGGACGCCACCGGGAAGGGCCTCGAGGTCACCCTCGACGTCGTCGGCGAGGACATCACGACGCCCGAGCAGGCCACCGCCGCGCGCGACGCGTACCTGGAGCTGATGGACCGCCTGAAGGACCTCGGCCTGGGCACCAGGGCCGAGATGTCCATCAAGCTTTCGATGTTCGGCCAGGCGCTGGAGGGCGGCCACGAGATGGCGCTCGCCAACGTCCGCCCGGTCGTCGAGGCCGCCGCCGTGATCGGCACCACGGTCACCCTGGACGCCGAGGACCACACCACCCTCGACTCGATGTTCGCCATCCACGAGGAGCTGCGGAAGGACTTCCCGCAGACCGGCTGTGTCATCCAGGCCTACCTGTTCCGCACCGAGGACGACGCCCGCCGCCTCGCCGCCGCGGGCAGCCGCGTCCGCATCGTGAAGGGCGCCTACAAGGAGCCCGCCTCCGTGGCGTACCAGGACAAGGCCGAGATCGACAAGGCGTACGTCCGCATCCTGAAGACCCTCATGGAGGGCGAGGGCTACCCGATGATCGGGTCCCACGACCCGAGGCTCATCGCCATCGCGCAGGAGCTCGCCCGCAAGGCCGGGCGCAAACTGGACGAGTACGAGTTCCAGATGCTCTACGGGATCCGCAGCGACGAGCACATCCGGCTCGCGGCCGAGGGCCACCGGATGCGTGTCTACACCGCGTACGGCACCGACTGGTACGGCTACTTCATGCGCCGCCTCGCGGAGAAGCCGGCCAACCTGCTGTTCTTCGCCCGCTCCATCCTCACCAAGGGCTGACCCGCCCGCCCCGCTGCCCCCACCCCGCTGAAGCAAGGAGACAAGGCACTCATGGACGCTGTGACCCAGGTCCCCGCGCCGGTCAACGAGCCGGTCCACTCCTACGCCCCGGGTTCCCCGGAGCGCGCCCGTCTGGAGGCGAAGCTCAAGGAGCTCGCCGAGAACCCGATCGACCTGCCGATGACCATCGGCGGCGAGAAGCGGATGGGTGGCGGCGAGCGTTTCGACGTCGTACAGCCGCACAACCACAAGGCCGTCATCGGTACGTTCGCCGGCGCCACCGAGCAGGACGCCCGGGACGCGATCGACGCCGCCCTCGACGCCGCCCCGGCGTGGCGTGCGATGTCGTTCGACGACCGCGCCGCGATCATCCTGCGCGCCGCCGAGCTGCTGTCGGGCCCCTGGCGCGAGACGCTGGCCGCCTCGACCATGCTCGGCCAGTCGAAGACCGCCCAGCAGGCCGAGATCGACACCCCGTGCGAGCTCGTCGACTTCTGGCGCTTCAACGTGCACTACGCGCGCCAGATCCTGGCCGAGCAGCCCCCGGCCAACTCCCCGGGTGTGTGGAACCGCATGGACCACCGCCCGCTGGAGGGCTTCGTCTACGCGATCACGCCGTTCAACTTCACGGCCATCGCGGGCAACCTGCCCACCGCCCCCGCTCTCATGGGCAACGTCGTGGTGTGGAAGCCCTCCCCGACGCAGACCCACTCCGCCGTGCTGCTGATGCAGCTCCTGGAGGAGGCCGGCCTGCCCAAGGGCGTCATCAACCTGGTGACCGGCGACGGCATCGCCGTCTCCGAGGTCGCCCTGAACCACCGCGACCTGGCCGGTATCCACTTCACCGGCTCGACCCCGACCTTCCAGCACCTGTGGAAGACGGTCGGCAACAACATCGCCAACTACCGCACGTACCCGCGTCTGGTCGGCGAGACCGGCGGCAAGGACTTCGTCGTCGCGCACCCCAGCGCCGACCGCGCCGTCCTGAAGACCGCGCTGACCCGTGGCTCCTTCGAGTTCCAGGGCCAGAAGTGCTCGGCCTCCTCCCGGGCGTACGTCCCGGCCTCCATCTGGAACTCCGGCTTCAAGGAGGAGTTCGCGGCCGAGGTCGACTCCATCACCATGGGTGACGTCACGGATCTGTCGAACTTCATCGGCGCCGTCATCGACGAGCGCGCGTTCGCCAAGAACAAGGCAGCGATCGACCGGGCCGAGGCCGACGCGTCCTGCACCGTCGTCGCGGGTGGCACGTACGACGACTCGGTCGGCTACTTCGTCCGTCCGACGGTCATCGAGTGCGCCGACCCGGCCAACGAGGTCTTCACGACCGAGTACTTCGGCCCGATCCTCGCGGTCCACGTGTACGAGGACGACAAGTACGACGAGATGCTGGAGCAGATGGAGTCGGTCTCCGACTACGCGCTGACCGGCTCGGTCATCTCGGGCGACCGTGCCGCGGCCGCGTACACGATGGAGAAGCTCCGCTACGCCGCGGGCAACTTCTACATCAACGACAAGTCGACCGGTGCCGTCGTCGGCCAGCAGCCCTTCGGCGGCGGCCGTGCCTCGGGTACGAACGACAAGGCGGGCGCCCCGCAGAACCTGCAGCGCTGGACGCTGACCCGCGCCATCAAGGAGACGCTGGTCCCGCCGACCGACTACACCTACCCCCATCAGGGCTGACGCCCTCCGGGGTGCGGCACACCCGCACCCCGCCACAGATCCCGCCCCCGTCCGGCTCCCCCAGCCGGACGGGGGCGGATTCCATCCCCTGATCTTCGCAGGGAATCCCGGCCTTCAGGCCGGGCGGGAATGCGATCTTGGGCCCGAAGCCGCGAAGCGGCGGAGTTCCCTGCGAGGACTGGCGCGAAGCGCTAGACCGGGCGTTTCTGGTTCTCGATGTACTCCTTGACGATGCTCGACGGTGCGCCCCCGCAGGAGCCCGCGAAGTACGAGGGCGACCAGAGGACGGACCCCGTGCCGATCCGGTTGATCCGGCCGGTGTACTCGGCCCGCAGATACCGGGAGCTGACGCCCTTGAGACTGTTCACCAGCTTGGAAAGGGCAACCTTCGGCGGGTAGTGCACGAGCAGGTGGACGTGGTCGCCCTCCCCGTTGAACTCGCGAAGCTCGGCCTCGAAGGATCGGCACACGTCCCGCATGATCGCTTCGCAGCGCGTCAGTATCTCGTCATCGAAGACGCCACGGCGGTACTTGGTGACAAACACCAAGTGGACGTGCAGGTTGTAGATGACATGGTTTCCTCGAAGGATATCGGGATCCGGTTCCCAGCGCGGTGACATCCACCAAATCTGACACATGGTAAGTTGATCTCCGAGCCCGGCCGAAAAGGGGGGTGGGCTGATGATCCGCGCGTACAAGTTCCTCATGAGGCCCACCGTGGGCCAGGCCCAAGACCTCGCCGAGATGTTGCGGGATCACTGCTCGCTCTACAACGGAGCCTTGCAGGAGCGCCGTGACGCCTACCGGCACCTCTCGAAGACCTCGGTCAAGTACGGGATGCAGTCCGCTCAGCTGAAGGACATCCGTGCCTTCGATCCGGATCGTCAGGGCCGCTGGTCGTTCTCCAGTCAGCAGGCCACCCTGCGGCGTCTCGACAAGGCCTTCCAGGCGTTCTTCCGGCGGATCAAGTCCGGTGACGCCCCCGGCCACCCGAGGTTCCGGGGCGTCAACTGGTTCGACACGGTTGAGTTTCCGAA